>UBVW01000025.1:0-146238 GCA_900469085.1 Hyphomicrobiales bacterium
ATCTCCCCCCTTGAGGGGGAGATGCCCGGCAGGGCAGAGGGGGGTATCCCACGGCAAAACCTCCCCTCCCACAAAGGGAGGGGAAATCCTTGTCGCCTTAAGCCGCGATGAACTCGTTCCAGCGGCGAACCATGTAGCGGTCCTCGTCCATGACGGAGTTCCAGCACGCGACATGGCCCATGCGTTCTTCGAACGAGCCTCCGTCGCGAACCGCACCGGCCTTTTCCATGACCTTGCCCTCAGGCGACATGATATCGCCGGCAGCGGCCTTGCCTTCGATCCAGTAACCCCACTCGTCGGCCGTCATGAAGTTCTTCGCCGTGTCCATGCAGGCCGAGTAATAGCCCTGGCGGTTGAGGTAGCCGCCGACCCAGCCGGATGTGTACCAGTTGATGTACTCGTAGGCGGCGTCGAGCTGCGCGCCCTTGAGGTGCGACGCAAGGCCCAGACCGCCACCCCACGAGCGATAGCCTTCCTTGAGCGGCTGGTACTTGCAGGCGATACCCTTGGAGCGGACGGCGGCAACGGCCGGCGACCACATCGACTGGATGATGACTTCGCCTGAGGACATCAGGTTGACGGATTCGTCGAACGACTTCCAGAAGGCTCGGAACTGGCCGTCCTGCTTGGCCTTGATCAGGAAGTCGATCGTCTTGTCGATCTCTTCCTTGGTCATGTTGCCCTTGTCGGCATACTTGATGTTGCCCATGGCTTCCATGATCATCGCCGCGTCCATGATGCCGATCGACGGGATGTTGAGGATCGAGGTCTTGCCCTTGAACTTCGGGTCCATGATGTCGGCCCAGGTGGTGATCTCGCGGCCGACGAGGTCGGGGCGGATGCCGAGCGTGTCGGCATTGTAGATCGTCGGCATCATGGTGAAGAGTTCGGTCTCGCCCTTGGCAAACGTCTTGGCGTCGGCGCTCTCGACGTAGCCGACCGTGTGCGGCGCGGTGCCCTGCGCAATCACGCTGTCGGGCTTCAGCTTGCCGTTCTTGAACAGCGGGACGACCTTGTCGTAATATTTCAGCTTCTTCACATCCATCGGCTGGATGACGCCGGTCGGATAGACCTTCTTCAGGATCCAGTATTCGATGTCGGCGATGTCGTAGCTGTCAGGCTGCGTCACGGCGCGCTGGGCTGCGGCGTCGGAATCCGTTGCCGTCATCTCCAGCGTGATACCGAGGTCCTTCTTGCACTGCTCGGCGATGGCGTTGATGTTGGAAACGCCGGTGCCGAACTGGCGAAGCGTGATGTTGGACTGTGCCCAGATGGTCGGGAAGCCGGTAATCAGGCCCGAGCCGGCGATGGCGCCGGCAGCGGCGGCACCGGTCTTCAGCAGGCTGCGGCGCGATACGCCCTTCTGCATCAGGCCCGTCTTCTTTGTCTTCGTTGCATCAGTCATGTCAGTTCCCTCTGGTTTTTGTAGTGTTGGAGATTCATGCCGAAACGCGACCGAGGAGGACGGCGTCCTCCAGGGCCCAACTCAGTGACACCGCATCGCCGACCGATGCGGGGTTGGCGAAATAATCGCCGTCGGTCGCAATGACGGTGAAGTCATCGCTGCCAGCGCCGACCACGGTGATCTTCACCGAGGCGCCGCGATATTCGATGTTGGAGACGATGCCATTGAAGCCGAGCGTCTTGTCGCTGGCTGCAGCCAGACGCACGCGGTCGGTGCGGATGCCGATATCGACCACCTCGCCGACCTCCCTGCCCGCGCCGCGCACCGTGAAACTCTGCCCCTCCGGCACCTCAAGCGTGATCACGCCATCCTTCGCGGATGTCACGCGGCCGGTCAGCACATTGTGGTCGCCCATGAAACGTGCCACGAAGGCGGTGGCCGGCTCCTCGAACACCTTGCGCGGCGTCGCCGCCTGCTCGATCTTGCCGTCGTTCATGATGACGATGATGTCGGCCAGCGCCATCGCCTCTTCCTGGCTGTGGGTGACGTGGACGAAGGTGATGCCGAGCGTCTTCTGCAGCTTCTTGAGCTCGGCGCGCATGCGGATCTTCAGGAATGGATCGAGCGCCGACAACGGCTCGTCGAGCAAAAGCGCCTCGGGATCGGTGATCAGCGCGCGCGCCAGCGCGACACGCTGCTGCTGACCACCGGAAAGCTGTGCCGGACGCCGTGTTGCATAGGCCTCCATCTGCATCAGCTTCAACATCTCGAGCGCCTTGGACCGCCGCTCCTCCTTCTCGACGCCCTTCATCTTCAGGCTGAACGCGACATTGTCGATCAGGTCGAGATGCGGGAAGAGCGCGTAGGACTGGAACATCATCGCCGTGCCGCGTTTGGCAGGCGGAAAATCGGTCACCACGGTGTTGCCGAGCCTTATATCCCCCGATGAAATGCTCTCGTGCCCGGCGATCATCCTGAGCGTCGAGGTCTTGCCGCAGCCCGATGGGCCGAGAAAGCAGCAATAGGAACCAGCCGGTATCTTCAGGCTGATGGCGTGCACGGCGGTGGTTGCGCCATACACCTTCGAAACGGATGCTATATCGATCTCTGCCGCTTTCGACATCGTGTCTTCCCCTGTTCGAGGAATACGATGCATTCGCCGTGCCAGTTTCCACCGCGGCGCATCAAGTCGTTACGAATATTGAATTTTCTTGAGAAAACTCAAATGACTAGAATTCGATCCTCGGATATGTTTGCACATGAAATAGGCTTTCGTCTGCAATTTGCGCAAATAATCGTATACAATTTGACCGCATAATTGATCGCAAATTCCGTTTAACTTTTCGGCTGAATTTGGCTATCATCGCCCGATCACAGGACATCCGCTTCATGAACTCCGCAGCCACCGCGCTTCAGACAACCGACGAGCCCTCAGAGACCGGCGCGCAGCAGATCCGCGACGCAATTCGCGATGCGATCGTCGAACGTCGACTGTCGCCGGGAACCAAGCTATCGGAAAGCGATGTCGGCAACCTTTTCAACGTCAGCCGCACGCTGGCGCGCGCAGCCCTGCAGGCACTCTCCTACGAAGGGCTTGTCAGTGTCGAGAAAAACCGCGGCGCCTTCGTGGCCTACCCCTCGCCCGATGAGGCGCGGCAGATCTTCGCCGCCCGCCGGCTGATCGAGCCCGGCATACTGCGCGAGGCGGCGGCGAGGATCACGGCATCGGAAATCCAGCACCTGCGACAGCTGCTGCTGGAGGAGAGCCGCCTGATCGGCGAGCGCGGACAGACCGCCCGGCGCGCCGAAATCAAGGCATCCGGCGACTTCCATCTGGCGCTTGCCGAGATTTCCGGCAATGCGATCATGCAGCGCTTCATGGAAGAACTCGTGGCCCGTTCCTCTCTGGTGATCGCACTCTACGGCCAGTCGACCATATCGAGCTGCGGCCACAACGAGCATGGCGACATCGTCTCGGCAATCGAAGCCAAGAAGCTCGACCATGCCTGCGACCTCATGGTGCATCACATCGCACACATCGAAGCCGATCTCGATCTGCGGGAGCGCAAGGGACAGGGACTGAAGGAAGCGTTCGACCTCTAGGTCACGCGTGGCGCATCAATCGAGCGCGAGAAAGAACCCCAAGTCAGAGCTTGAGCGCGAGACGCGGCCGCCGAAGCGACCGCGGCATCGAAAATCAACCGCGCGAGCGGCGTTCGTCGGGAACGGCGGCAACGGCCACGATATCGGGCGTTCCCGTCGCATGCAGGCGCTTGCGCACCAGCACGCCCATGACGCGGGCGGCGGTCGAAAACGTCATCTGGTCCAGCGGGCCTTCGCCCTCCCAGGGTTTCGTCAGTCGCTCGGTGACGGCGCCGACGATGTTCATCGGCACGATGTCGTCGCATTGGCGCATCGCCTCGAAGACGCTGCTGATTGGAACGACCCGGCCTTCGAACGTGACGATCGGTTCGGTCAGTTCCGCATCCCACTCTTCAAACGCATAAAGAGCGTCGCGAAAGAGCTCTTGAAGGGTGAACGGGGCGTGCCCATTGTGAAGTGGCGGCAAGGCATTCGACATGTCTGTCTCCTCTTTGCAGGGATAAAGCCAATTCCTCCTCATCGGTCCGCACTAACGCCGGAAGCAGAACTCAAGTTCCCGGCCGGACCGAATAACACGATCAATGTTATAGTGTAATATACGCGTGATAAAGCGCTTTTCTGCCGCAGCTTTGCCACAGCTGCGGCCGCAAAAAGATAAGCCGTTGATATTCAAGCGAATATCAACGGCAATCTTTTGGTAACTTAAATGAACGAAGGGCCGGATCGCGCTACTGGGCGATCGCGAATGTTACGTTCACCTGTATGTTGTAGCTGCTTTCGCCGCCCTGGATCGGCACGGCTGAATCGGCCTCCGATTTCATCATCGCCGCCCGCATGACGGGCATCGGCTGCGGCCGCGGACCGTTTTCGTTGATCTCGATAACGTTGCCGAGCTTGACGCCGGCGGCAGAAGCAAGCGTCTTTGCCCGTGCTATGGCGTCCGCCACCGCATTCTTGCGCGCCTCTTCGACGGCGCTGTCGGGCTTGTCATTGGTGAACTGGATATCGCCGCCCTGATTGACGCCGAGCGTCACCGACTGGTCGATGATCCCGCCGAGCTTAGAGAGATCCCGCACCCTGACCGTCAGCGCGTTGGACACCTGGTAGCCGATGAGCTCGGGCGGCAGCTGCTGCCCATCCGCCCCCTGCGGAAAGCGATATTGCGGCTGCACGGAAAAGCCCGATGTCTGCAGGTCGCGCTCGGCGATACCGGCCTTCTTCAGCGCCGCGAGCACATCGCTCATCGCCTTGTTGTTGTTGTCGAGTGCCTCGCGCGCGGTTTTCTCCTGCTTCACGACGGAGAAGGTCAGGACGGCCATGTCGGGCGCCATCGTCGCCCGCCCCTCGCCGATCACGGTTATGACCGCCTGGCGCGGCGCATCGGCCGCGAACGCCGGCAGGCCTGCGGCGGCAAGCACCGGCAGGCTGAGAAAGAGACCGGCGGCAAAGCTTTTGGTTTTCGGCAATGGCATTGTTTCACTCCCCGATTGTGACTTACCGATCCCTCTTGCCGTTTGATTGTGAAGCTATTGCGGCAATGGCTTGTGACGGCTCTTAAATTGCGTTAGACGCAACGAGCACCGGCGAACCATTGCGCCGCTGCCAGGCGCCGTAACGGCCGCCAGGGCCTGTAGCTCAATGGTTAGAGCCGGCGGCTCATAACCGCTTGGTTGGGGGTTCGAGTCCCTCCGGGCCCACCATCTTTCAATCCGTCCGACCCGGACACGAAAATCCGCAGCTTTCGATACTCGACTTCCCTCCTACCCCCGCATGATCGGCTTGCCGTAGCTCCTCAAGAATTCCCCGCATGTCAGATCATCATAATACGCCCGGTTCACGGCGACGACATCAAGGCTCCCCATCGACGCGCGTACATCCGTCTCGATGATCTTCTTGTTGGGCGCGGAAATCCCCAAGGTTGTTCCGAAAACGCTCCTCGGTCCAGCCTCCTTGACGGTCATGAGCTGCATGTTCATTTCGCCGTAGGAAAATCCGAGGTACACGACGACTTCGGCCTCGGCGATCTGCCGATGCAGACGCTCCATCATGTCGTCATCATCGACGCGCTCTGTAAAGGTCCGGATCTGCTCGGCCAGATGCGGCAGGTCCGCTCCCCTGAAATCGTGGCCGAAATCCATCATCGAGGATGTGGAAGCCGGTTGCCAGGGAAGTCTGCCGACCTGTCCGTAGGGATGCTCGATCTGAAGAGATTGCGCGATGATCCCCTCCGCCTCGGACAGGGGAATGCGATAGTAATTGCTGATTGAATGGGCGAGATAATGCTCGATGCACCGGTCGTAGTTGAAGGTGATGAAGGACACGTTCTTGAAAATGCCGCCGAGCCTCTCTCTTTGAACGCCTTCGTGCAGCATCTGGAAAAAGACGCTGAACCATGTGTGCTTGATGGGCTCGAAGCTGAACGCCTCGTTCTTCGATCCGTCGACCTTCAGAAGACAGCTCGCTTCCGCCTCCAGAATACTGGCGGCGATGCCAAGTTTGCCCATCTGAACGACAAGAGGATCGCTTGAGTGCGTGTGCAGATAGTTGTCGATCGAGATCGCCTGCGACATCGCTCCCGAAATGGCTCTGCCGGCTGCATAGTGCGGGTTGGAATCCGCCCCCTGCCCGACAATCGTTTTCACCGCCCCCGAAATGCGCTTGTCGCCTTTGGACATCGTCCATCCGTCGTCAAACCGGATGTCGAGTTTCCTGGCGATGTTGACCATCAAGTCCGTACCGACAGGAAAGTTCACTTCCCGGCTTGCACCCGCACCAACGATAAAGACGGTTCGACGTGTGAACATTCAAAGCTTCTCCCACAATGCGGTAAGAACGGATGAGATCGCCACGCTATGCTCAATATGGTCGCGAGGCCTCCTGGCCCTGCACAGTCCTCTGACGATTAAAGGGCCACGATGGTCGCGGCCACGCCTTGGACTTCAATCGAAGTTTTATCGCTGCAGATTGCTGCATCCGCAACGGGAGAGCGGCCACAGAGTACCCAATATCGCCGGCCTCGCCAAGTCGCGATCCGGCGTTTTCTACTTTCCCGCGTGGCAGACGCGACCGGGTAACGATCGCGCCGCACACAACGTGGCCCGGCTGCCGACGCTACGCGTTCGCCACCGCTTCAGCCACAGCGATCGCCGCCATCTCGAGCGCCGCTTCGCGGCTCTTGGCGGCGGCGATGAAGCGGCCGTTGTGGCAGAAGCTGGCGCCCTTGACGCCGGAAGCGGCCTCGAGGTCGCCATTGGTCAGCCCCGACCAGGCGGCCGGCAGGTCGGCGCGCAGCGCAAAGCCCTCCTCCTCGCGGCGAATGCCGGTCACGCACCAGTCCTTGTCGCGCGGATGGACGACGAAGAGCAGGTGGTCGGCGCCGGCCTTCACGATCGCCGGACGGAACGGCATGCCCATCGGCAATTCCAGCACGCGGTTGTCGCCAGCGGCCACGATCGCCTTGTGTACCAGCGCTTCGGCCCTGCGCTTCGCAGCACTCTTGCCGATCCGTGCCTCGACGAAGCTGCGGGCAATGGCGAGTGCGGCATGAAAGGCGCGGTCGTCAGCGCCGGGATCGGTTTCGTCGAAGACGGGCTTTAGCGTTTCGAGAAGCGCTGGCAGCGTCAGCCCGGCAAGCGGGCCGGACGGGCTGAGGGCGCCATTGTCGGTGAGGTCGATCGGCAGCACGAAGCTGCCGTCGAAAGAAGCGTGGATATCGTCCAGATCGGCCTCGGGAACACCCAATGCCGCGAGATAGTCGCGCCCGTAGTGCTTCCAGATCAGGCCGAACGAGCTGTAGGGCTGCCCGTCGTCGCGCAGCGGCGCGCCGCGCTGGTGGTGGTCGAAGATGCGTGCGTCCGCGTCATAGGCACCGCCGACGTCGTAGATGATCCGGTTGGGCCCGGCTGTGATCCATTCCGGCGCACGGCTGCGCATGATGCGCGCGTCGGGGAAAAGCCGGGTCAGGACAACGGTGGAAAGCAATTCGTCGGCGTGGAAACCACCGGAATGCGTGACGAGAAATTCAGGATTCATGCGGCGGCGCCCTCTTGTCTGCGGATCACCCGCACATCTGGCACCAGATAGCCGTTGGCGCACATCACCTCAACCCGCGCGCATAGCATTTTCAGACACTGATGCTGCACTGCATCATGCAATCGGATGTGTTGTCAGCCGTCGCCGGCCATGTCCCCGCTATGTCGTTGAACGCGGCCGAAGGTTAACGTTTGCTTTCATACGAAGGTTCTGAATGTGACAGGATGGTGAATTTTAGGCTTGCCATCAGGGAAAAGCCGCGCAACTATCCTTGCCGGGAGCATGATAGTGACGGGAACCACACATGCCTAAGACTGGAATAATCGCAGTATCCGGGACATCCATGTCCCGTCAGTGCATCTTCACAGCCGATGACGGCGGGGGAAAAATCCGCGGCTGTCCACGCTTTCTCGGAATGATTTTCGGCAAGCCGAGTGTGCGCCTGGCCGATACGTCGAACGGACGATGGGTCTCCATCGAGCTCAGCAAGGTGGATCGACGCGGCAACGCAACCTTTCGCTGGATCTAGAGATTACCACGCGTTCTGGACCGATCCGCTGACCTCCATATGATGTTCGACGTCTCGGGGAGATGCGGCGCCTGACACCGTGGAGGGAACAAAATCCGCATTCCGACCGTTGAAGCGGCATCGCCGCACTGCGGTTTGGAGGGGCGCTCAGGCGTCGGCATCGGATGGCGCGTCAGACCTATTGGAAGGGTTATCTCAAGCTGTCGCTCGTGACCGCGTCGGTATCGCTGACGCCGGCGACCACGGACAGCAACCAGCTGCGGTTTCATGTGCTGAACCGCAAGACAAAAAATCGCGTCGAAAGCCGCTACGTCGACAGCGTCACCCACAAGCCGATATCGGACAAGGACCAGGTCAAGGGTTATCCGCGCGGCGAGGACGACTACGTCATCCTTGAGGATGACGAGATCAGCGAGGTCGGGCTGGAGAGCACGCGCACGATCGACATATCGAGCTTCGTGCCGCGCGGCTCGATCGATTGGATCTGGTACGACAAGCCGCATTTCCTGGCGCCGGACGACAAGGTCGGTGTCGAGGCCTTCTGCGTCATCCGCGAGGCGATGGAGGCAAACGATGTCGTCGGCATTGCGCGCCTCGTGCTTTACCGCCGCGAACGCGCCGTGCTGCTGGAGCCGCAGGGAAAGGGCATCGTGCTCTGGACGCTGCATTTCGGCGACGAGGTCCGCGAGCCGGCTGGAACGGTCGATCTTGCCGCCAAGGCCGATCAGAAGGTACTGGCGCTCATGAGCAAGCTGGTGAAGGACCGCACGGAGGAATGGAAGCCCTCGATGGTCACTGATCCCGTGCAGAAGCGCATAAGGGCGATGATCCGCGCCAAGCAGAAGAGCCTTCCGAAACCCGTGGCGGCATCGAAGCGCCCCTCGGTCAAATCCACCGGCAACGTCGTCAACATTATGGACGCGCTGAAGAAAAGCATCGCCAAGGATGGCGACCGGCCGAAACACTAGTTTCGTACACATGTCGGGCAATCGTCACTTGCGCCTTTCCAGCGGCGCGGCGGCCTTGAAGAAATCCGCCCACGGATCGCTTGCCAGCGAATTCATTCGCGACGGCGTGTTGTCGACCGTGAAATAGGCCGGGCCGATCTCCTCCGTCAGTTCGTTCCAATCGAGCGGCATCGATACGGCGGCCCCCGGCCGGGCGCGGGTCGAATAGGCGGCGACGGCGGTGTTGCCGCGGCCGTTGCGCAGATAATCGATGAAGATCTTCCCGTTGCGCTTCGCCTTCGTGGCCGTCGCCAGGTATTTTTCCGGCTGATCCCTGGTCATCCCGTCCGCCAGACCCTTCGCGAAAGCCTTGACCTGCGCCCACCCCGCCTTCGGCTTCAGCGGCGTCACCACATGGAGACCTTTGCCTCCGGAGGTCTTGACGAAGGCCGCAAGTCCAGCCGCCTCCAGCCGCTGCTTGAGTTCCTGGGCGGCTGTGATCACCTCGGCCCAGGCCACATCGTCGGCCGGATCAAGGTCCATGGTGATCATGTCCGGCTTCTCCCAGCTCGCAGTGGTCGCACCCCAGGGGTGGATCTCCAGAACGGCCGATTGCACCAGCGCGATAAGCCCGTCGAAATCAGCGATACGCAGCAGCTTTTCGCCACCTCTGTCCTTCGGATCGGCGATCTCCTCGATATGGGCGTTCATCCCCTTCCAGGCATGCTTCTGAAAGAAGCGCTGACGCCCGGCAATACCATCGGGGCAGCGCAGCAGCGCCAGCGGCCGGTTGACCACGAAGGGCTCCATGAAACGCCAGACCTGCGCATAATAATCGGAAAGTCCCTGCTTGGTGACGCCCTCATCCGGCCAGTAGATACGGTCAGGATGGGTGAGCGTGACGCTGGATTGCGGCGCCGGATCGGCTTTGCTTTTCTCGATCTCACGCATCACATCTCCCACCGCCTTGTCCTCGCGCAGCCCGCGAAACGCCGCATGCCGCAGATTGCCGTCCGCCGACCATGCCTGAAATTCCACATCCGCCACAAGCTTCGGCTTGACGTGCACAAGCCCGCGCCGCGCCTCGGCCGAAAGGGTATCGTCGAAAGCGGTTTTAGTCTGGGTGTCCTCGGAGAGACGATCGTGCAGCATCGTGGCGGTGGCGACAGAGAATCCGGTTCCGACACGCCCGACATAGCGAAGCTTGCCGCCCTGATAATATCCCATGGCAAGCGAACCGATCGCGTTCTTCGTCGCGGTCGACGGCACGAAGCCGCCGATGACGAACTCCTGCCGCTTCGAGCATTTTGACTTGACCCACTCACCCGTGCGCCCCGAGCGATAGGTGCCGTCGCCGCGCTTGGAAATCACGCCCTCCAGCCCGAGCCCGCAGGCGTGGTCGAGCACCAGAGAGCCCTTCTCGGTGAAATGGCTGCTGTAGCGCAGCATCGCATCGTCTGGGAGAAGAAGCGTTTCCAGCAAGGCCTTGCGCGAGAGCAGCGATACCTCGCGCATGTCATGCCCATCGAGATGGAGGAGGTCGAAGGCATAGAACACGAAGCGGTCCTTGCGCCCTTCGCTGAGATCGCTCTGCAGCGCCGAGAAATCCGAAGCGCCATTGTCACGCTCGACCACGACTTCGCCGTCGATCACCGCCGTTTGCACCGGCAGATCCGAGAATGCTTTCGCAAGCGCCTCGCCAAACCGCTCCGTCCAGTCGAGCCCCGTGCGGGTCAGCATCGTCACCTTGCCGTGGTCGATCCTGATCTGCAGCCTGTAGCCATCGAACTTGATCTCATGCACCCATTCTTCGCCGGCCGGCGGCTTTGGCTTCAGCTTGGCGAGTGCAGGCTCGACGAAGTCAGGCAGATCAGCCTTGACCGCGCCATCCGGCCATTGCCGCGCAGCCGCCTTGCCTTTCGCTGCTCGTGGGGCGGGAGCGGATGCCTTGGTGCCATTTGCGCTACCCGTCCCCTTCGGCCGCGAGTGCCATGCCGCATCCGGGTTCTTGGCCACCTCTTCTATATTTCGCCCGGTCTTTGCCGATTCAGGCCGCAGCTTCAGGATATCGCCCTTCGCACGCGCCTCCTCGTCCTCGGCCTTGATCAGCAGCCAGTTCTCCCTGGTTTCGCCGGGCTTGCCGTGCATCCGCACCAGATGCCATCGACCTTTCAGCTTTTCGCCATCGAGGTCGAATTCCATATGCCCCTTCTTGTAGGCCTTGTGCGCATCGCCATGCGGCGCCCAAGTGCCGCGATCCCAGACGATGACGGTGCCGCCGCCATACTCGCCCTTCGGAATGATGCCCTCGAAGTCACCATAGTCGAGCGGGTGGTCTTCCACATGCACCGCCAGCCGCTTGTCGTCGGGATTGAGGCTCGGCCCCCGCGTCACCGCCCAGCTCTTCAGCACACCATCCATTTCAAGTCGAAAGTCGTAATGCAGCCGCGTCGCATCGTGTTTCTGGATCACGAAGCTCAGCGCATTGCTGTCGCGCGCCGCAATGGCGCGTTTGCCGCCGTGCGGCTCGGGCGTCCGCTTGAAATCGCGTTTGGAATGATAGGTCTCGAGCGCCATCGTCAGCTCGCCTTCTTCGAGCCGCCGTTGCCGCGTGCGGCGCTCGTGGCGGGAGCCCTGCCTGCCGCCTTCCCGCTCTCCTTGCCGCTCATCTTCGCGCTTTCACGCAGCGCCTCCATGAGGTCGATCACCTTGCCTTTCGGCTCGGCCTTCCGCTTGGGCAAGGCCCTGCCCTCAATCTTCGCCTGCACCAGTTCCGCGAGCGCTGCCTCGTAGCGATCTTCGTATTCCCTCGGATCGAAGCTGCCCTTCTTGGTGCCGATGATATGGCCGGCGAGTTCGATCATTTCCGTGTCGAACTTGATATCGGGAATATCCTTGAACACCGTCTCGGCGTTGCGCACCTCGTAATCGTAGTTGAGCGTGGTCGCGACGATGCAATCGTCCTGCGGCCTGATCAGCACCGTCCGCGTCTTGCGGAAGAGGACGGCCTCCCCGAGCGCCGCGACCTTTTGATCGCGCATCGCCCGCGCGATCAGCGCCAGCGCCTCCTCATCGTTCTCGCTGACGGGCGCCAGATAGTAGGGCTTGTCGAAATAGAGCTTGTTGATCTCGTCATGGGGGACGAAACCCTGCACGGTCAGAAGCTTGTCGCTCTCCGGCGCGAAGGCGGCCAGTTCCTCGCCCTCGATCATGACGTAGTCGCCACTATCCAGCCGATAGCCCTTCACCTGGTCGTCGCGCTCCACCGGCTTTCCGGTCTCGCTGTCAACGAACTGGCGCTCGACGCGATGGCCCGTCTTGCGGTTGATGATGTTGAAGGAGATGCGGTCGGCGACCGATACCGCGGTGTAAAGCCCCACCGCGCAGACGAGATCACCTACCTTTAGATGCCCCTTCCAGCTTGCCCGCGCTGCCATCTCTATCCCTCCCGCCGCCTGTTGCGCCGCCGCTGATCCAGCGCCACGATCTTCTCCACCGAAGCGATATCGTCGCTTGTGACGACAGGAACCGGATCGCCGGCGATGGCCTCCAGCACCTCGCTCCCCAGCGCACCTTGGCGGATCACCCACTCCAGCGTTTCGCGGGTCTCACGCTCGGCCTTCAGCTGCGCGTAGAGTGCTACGATCAACCTGTCGCGCGCGTCGAAGTGGCCGCGCTTCTGCTCGGTTTTGCGGACATGCGTCATCGAAACCTGCCTCCCTTGCGGATTGGGACAGAAACCAGCCAGCGGCCGGAAAGTTCCGCGCATCCCTCATATGCTCAACTGTCGCAAATCTGAGACAGGTCCGGTCGGCGCCGTTGCGCCCAAAACAACGCTCACATTGCCGCGAGTTGCCAAGAACATGTATTTTCGTCACACTCCTGTCGATGATCTGTAGTGGTAGGAGCTGCAGCTCTTTGATGGGAGGAACCCCGATGCACGAACACTCTGCCCATGCGGAGCATGTCTACACGTGCACCCAGCGCGATTCAGCCGCGGCCAGTTCCTCGGTTGTCGCCTCCTGGCGCCGATGCATCGCCATGCACCAGCTGGCGCCGGAGGAGCGGCGCACGCCCCTTCGCCTCATGGACGCAGAGTTCAGGCAGGCTCGCGAACAATCCGAACAGCTGATTGCCAATGCCACCGACGAGCTCGACCGGCTATTCACCACAGCCGGAAAAGCCGGCTGCTGCCTGCTACTGACCGACCGCAACGGCATCGCGCTTGAGCGGCGCGGCGCCATCGGCGACGACAAGGAATTCCACGACCTCGGCCTGTGGACTGGCTCGGTCTGGACCGAAGCAAGCATCGGTACCAACGGCATCGGCACGGCGCTGGCCGACGAGCGGGCCGTATCGATCTTCCGCGATCAGCACTTCTTCTGTTCCAACATCAAGCTCAGCTGCACCACCTCCCCCATCCGCGATCATCGCGGCCAACTCGCGGCAGCGCTCGACATCTCCACCTGCCGTGACGACGTCAACGAGATGACGCTCGGCATTCTCGCCCAGATGGTGCGCGACGCCGCCATGCGCATCGAGATCAACCTGTTCCGCAGCGCCTATGCCGGCGCCCGCTTCCTGATGGTGCCATCAGGCAACAATCCGGCATCCGCGCTGCTGGCCGTCGATCGCCACGACCTCGTCCTCGGCGCTACCCGCGCCGCGCGCCTGGCGTTGAAGCTCGACGATCGCAGCATCGCCGCCGGCATTCCGGCAGCCGATGCCCTCCATGAGACCCGCATGTCCGACGACGAGGACCTCATCGAGGCCGAACGCGCGGCATTGCTGAGGGCTCTGACCCGCTCGAGCGGCAACGTCTCGCAGGCGGCGATCGCGCTCGGCATGAGCCGCGCCACGCTGCATCGCAAGATGAAGAAGCTTAATCTGCATTGACCCTGTTGTAGTCGGCACTGATGTAGCAGCAGTGCGACACTGTGCGCTGCGGTATCGCTCGGTGCCGCTGTATCTCGACACAAAAGGCGCGCAGATTTCCTCCCACGGGTTCAGATCCGAACCTGGCTCATCTCAAGGGAGGATGACATGCTGCATCAGAAAATCGTCGAGTCGCCGTTCAAGCTGAAATATGGCAACTTCATCGGCGGCGAATGGCGCGAGCCGATCGAAGGCAAGTATTTCGACAACATCACGCCCGTGACCGGCGGCAAGCTGTGCGAAATCCCGCGCTCCACCGAAAAGGACATCAACGCCGCGCTCGACGCCGCCCATGCCGCCAAGGACAAGTGGGGCCGCACCTCGGTTGCCGAACGCTCCAACATCCTGATGAAGATCGCCCAGCGGATGGAGGACAAGCTGGAAGTTCTGGCCCAGGCCGAAACCTGGGACAACGGTAAGCCGATCCGCGAAACCATGGCCGCCGACATTCCGCTGGCCATCGACCATTTCCGCTATTTCGCCTCCTGCATCCGCGCCCAGGAAGGCTCGATCGGCGAGATCGACAACGACACCGTCGCCTATCATTTCCATGAGCCGCTCGGCGTGGTCGGCCAGATCATTCCCTGGAACTTCCCGATCCTGATGGCCGCCTGGAAGCTGGCGCCTGCTCTTGCCGCCGGCAACTGCGTCGTCATCAAGCCGGCCGAGCAGACGCCTGCCTCGCTGCTCGTCTGGGCCGAGATCATCGGCGATCTCCTGCCGCCGGGCGTGCTGAACATCGTCAACGGTTTCGGCCTCGAAGCCGGCAAGCCGCTGGCATCGAGCCCCCGCATCGCCAAGATCGCCTTCACCGGCGAAACCACGACGGGCCGGCTGATCATGCAGTATGCCAGCCAGAACCTCATCCCGGTCACGCTCGAGCTCGGCGGCAAGTCGCCCAACATCTTCTTCGCCGACGTGGCCGATGAGGACGACGACTTCTTCGACAAGGCGCTCGAAGGCTTCGCCATGTTCGCGCTCAATCAGGGCGAAGTCTGCACCTGCCCGAGCCGCGCGCTGGTCCATGAATCGATCTACGACCGGTTCATGGAACGCGCCGTCAAGCGCGTCGAAGCCATCGTCCAAGGCAACCCGCTCGATTCGGCGACCATGATTGGCGCTCAGGCCTCCAACGAGCAGATGGAAAAGATCCTCGCCTATCTCGACATCGGCAAACAGGAAGGAGCGGAAGTCCTGACAGGCGGCTCGCGCAACGATCTCGGCGGCGAACTGGCCAGCGGCTATTACATCAAGCCGACCATCTTTGCCGGCCACAACAAGATGCGGGTGTTCCAGGAAGAGATCTTCGGACCCGTCGTATCGGTCGCGAAGTTCAAGGACGAAGCCGAAGCGCTATCGATCGCCAACGATACGCTCTACGGCCTCGGCGCCGGTGTCTGGACCCGCAACGGCAACCGCGCCTATCGCTTTGGCCGCGAAATCCAGGCCGGCCGCGTCTGGACCAATTGCTACCACGCCTACCCGGCCCACGCAGCCTTTGGCGGCTACAAGCAATCCGGCATCGGCCGCGAGACCCACAAGATGATGCTCGACCACTACCAGCAGACCAAGAACATGCTGGTCAGCTACAGCGAAAAGAAGCTCGGTTTCTTCTGAGCCTTTTCTACAGCAGGGAGGGCATCCGCAACACCCCTCCTTGCCTCTTTCTCCACGAGTCTTCCACGAGCGAAAATGGGCTCTATTTGAAGTCGTGCGTGTGGCCCCCTCATCTCCGGTGCAACGCGTTGCACCTGACCTGCCGGCACCTTCTCCCCGCTGGGGAGAAGAGACTCGTGGCCGGCGCGGCATTCCCCTTCTCCCCTCGGGGAGAAGGTGGCGGCAACCGGATGAGGGGGCCAGGAACGCCTCTGGAGGAGAGAAGCACACCGCATACGGAGGAGAACGCAATGGACACCACAGTCAACGGAGAACCCCGCGTTCTCGCAACCGACGCCGCCGTCGCCCTGATCGACGAGATCAGGCGTGATTATCCAGACATCCTCTTCCATCAGTCGGGCGGCTGCTGCGATGGATCTTCGCCCATGTGCTACCCGGCCGACGATTTCATCATCGGCGATCATGACGTGAAGCTCGGCGAAATATCGGGCGTCCCTGTTTACATCAGCGCCAGCCAGTTCGAGGCCTGGAAGCACACGCAACTGATCATCGACGTGGTCGCGGGTCGCGGTGGTATGTTTTCGCTGGATAACGGCCGGGAAAAGCGCTTCCTCACTCGCTCGCGCATGTTCGGCGGTGGCGAGGCTTGCGCGATACCGGGCGTTGAGAAAGCAGTCTGACCTAATCAGTGCTTGCGCACTTTTCCGGTCGGAATGGCCGACGAGGTGACCGAAACCGGATCGCTTGCCGGGAAACTGTCCTCCAGCCCCTGCGCCAGCTGATCCTCCATCTCTTCCACATCGCCGGCTGCCCGTGCGCTTGGAAGTGCTGCTCCGGTTTCGACGCTCGAAAGCGCAGCTGTCTCATCGAAGGATGCAAGTTCACCCATGACGGCTTTGGCGCGGTCGATCGCGTTGCTCGACGTCAGCGTCCGATCCATGTCCTTTCGCAGCTGCACGGACACGACCTCGCCGCCCTTGCCGACGAACTCGACCGTAAATCCTCGTCTTCCGCCCTGCTCCGGAATGACCTGCGTGCCGATGACCTGCATGAAATGTCTCCTTTGCATATCTGAGGAGAAAACGGCGCCCATGCGACAAAGTTCCGCAACCGAGCGGCGCTGAAGCGCGGGCAAAAAAAAGCCACCGCTCGTGACGGTGGCCGTAGTCATGAAGGTCTTCAAAACCTCCAGAGGGGAACAGTTGCGTCATCGATCAGCGAGCTGGCCGACGGCATAAGCAACTATAGGTAATATTAGTCCCCTATCGTAAAAATTCAATCAATTGGCGGCTGAATTTATCGAGGAACGTAAATCAAATTTCCAGATCCGCCCGGAAACGAGGGATAATTTACCACTTTCAGGTTGCAATCAACCAAACGAGCGCTGAGAGGGATACGTCTCACGTAAAATCAGCGCTGCACGGGGGCCGTCGATTCGCGCAGGATAAGTTCGACCGGCCAGAGCTCGTGGATCTCGAGCGGCGAGCGGCCGGACACCAGTTGCAGCACCAGATCCGCGCACCGCGTGCCTGCCGCGCGCATCGACGAGCGCGTCGCCGACAGGGACGGCGCCATGTTGTCGGCCGTGAGATAGGGAAACACGTCGTCATGAGCAACGACCGAAACCTCGCGACCGACCTGCAACCCGAGCGAGCGAACTGCGCGATAGACACCAAGCGCCGTCATCATCGAGCCGGCAACGATCGCGGTCGGCGGATTGGCCTGTTCGAGGAGCGACCGGGCGAAGCGGAAGCCGAGCTCATCGGTGAAATTTCCGCTGGCGATCAACTGGGGATCGAGTTCGATCCCACGGCTCTGCAGCGCCTCGCGATAGCCCTTGTCGCGATGCAGCGCGTAGGTCGCGCCCGGGCGGCCGTTGATCATGGCGATCCTGGTATGGCCGAGATCGATGAGATGCGAGGTCGCGCGGCGCACGGCGCCTTCGTTGTCGATGTCGAGCCAGGCATGCGGCACATCGATATCCGATCGACCGTGAACCAGAAACGGCATGCCGAGCTTGTGCAGCAGCGCGATACGCTCGTCGTTGGGACGCGGAGAGTGCACGATGATCGCATCGACCCGCTGGCTTTCCACGAGACGCCGATAGAGCTGCATCTCGTCGTTGTGATCGGGATCGGCCATCGGAATGACGAGAATGTCGGTGTCCTCGGCAACCAGCCTCTCGGCCATGCCCGCCATGAACTCGGCGAAGTGAAATTCGCCTGCCCGCCCCATCACCACGCCGATCGCGCCTGCCCGTCCTGTCTTCAACCTCACGGCATTGACGTTCGGCCGGTAGCCGAGCCTGACGGCCTCCTCCGCCACGCGCGCCCGGGTCACTTCGCTCACCTCGGGATAGCCGCTCAGCGCGCGACTGACCGTCGTCGGCGACAATCCGAGCTGTTTTGCGAACTCTCTAAGCTTCATGCACCGACACGTCTTTCATCGCCCGCTATTCGACCGTTCACACACCCTATAAGCCAATCCGTCGATATTTGGCACAAAAACCGTACCTCAGCCAAACCGATTTCAATATTCGCCCAACACCGATGTCGAATGCCCAACGTTCTCCACACCAACCGAATGCCACATTCCATTGTTTTTCAATGGTAAATCGCTATTTTTGCTCACTCATCACCGCCGCCAAACTACACGCTTGACTTGATATCCCGCTTCTGACAATTTTTTCCAACCAAATCGTTTTCAAATTTGAAGGCGCAATGGTTCTTTTTGGGAGGAAGATCATGAAGTTTAGTTTCACGGCGGCCGCCATCGCGGCCGCGCTCATCGGCGTGGCCATGCCATCCTACGCCGCCAACATCAGCATCTCGGCAAGCTCCACCGGCAAAAACCTCGACCTGTTCCGCAAGCAGCTCGACGCGTTCGAGAAGGCGACCGGCAACAAGGTCAGCATCGTCACCATGCCGTCCTCATCGACCGAGCAGTTCTCGCAGTACCGCCTGTGGCTCGCCGCCGGCAACAAGGACGTGGACGTCTACCAGACCGACGTGATCTGGGCGCCGCAGCTGGCCGACCAGTTCCTCGATCTGAAGGATGCCGCCAAGGACTTCGTCGGTGATTTCTTCCCCTCGATCATCCAGTCGCAGACCGTTAACGGCCGCCTCGTCGCCATGCCGCTCTATACCGACGCACCCGCCCTCTTCTACCGCAAGGACCTGCTCGACAAATACGGCAAGCAGCCGCCGAAGACCTGGGACGAGATGGCGGCGACCGCCAAGGAAATCCAGGACAAGGAGCGCGAGGCCGGCCAGAAGGACCTCTGGGGCTATGTCTTCCAGGGCAACGCCTATGAAGGCCTGACCTGCAACGCGCTGGAATGGATCAAATCCTCCGGCGGCGGCCAGATCATCGAAACCGACGGCACCATCTCGATCAACAACGAGAAGGCTGCGGCCGCCATCGAGCGCGCCAAGGGCTGGGTCGGCACGATCTCGCCGGGCGGCGTGCTCGCCTACCAGGAAGAAGAGTCGCGTGGCGTCTGGCAGACCGGCAACGCCGTCTTCATGCGCAACTGGCCTTACGCCTATGCGCTCGGCAACGGCCCGGATAGCGCCGTGAAGGGCAAGTTCGACGTCACCACGCTCCCGGCAGCTGCCGATGGCGAGAAGCCCTCCTCGACGCTCGGCGGCTGGAACCTCGCCGTCTCCAAATATTCGCAGAACCCCGAGGTGGCGATCGAACTCGTCAAGTTCCTGACCTCGAAGGAGAGCCAGAAGCAGCGCGCCATCGAGCTCTCCAACCTGCCGACGCTGTCGGCGCTCTATGACGACAAGGACATCGCTGCCGCGGCACCCTTCATGCCGAACTGGAAGCCGATCTTCGAAAACGCCGTACCGCGCCCCTCGGCCTCGGCCAAGGTCAAGTACAACGAGGTCTCCGCCAAGTTCTGGACCGCCGTCCACAACACGCTGTCGGGCAATGGTACGGCCGCTGAAAACCTCGAGCTTCTCGAAGCCGACCTGACGTCGCTCAAGGGCGACAACTGGTAATCCATCGATGCGCCGGCGGCGGGCTATCCGCTGCCGGCGCTCCGAAGGACGCCACCGTCAATCGTCTCAGGAAGCGGGTATCTCATGAGTGAAGTTGCAGTTTCTGAAGGCCTGAAGGCGCCGGCGCGCGCCAAGGCCGCCGCGTCGGATCTGAAGGCCGACCGCGTCCGTTCCGCCTGGATGTTCCTGGCGCCGACGCTGTTCATCCTTGCCGTCGTCGCCGGCTGGCCGCTGTTTCGCACCATCTATTTCAGCTTCACCGACGCATCGTTGACCAGACTTGGCGACGCCAAGTTCGTCGGCTTCAGCAATTACCTCTCCTGGATCACCCTGAAGAGCGGCCGCACTGTCTACAAGGGCCTGCTCGCCGACCCCGCCTGGTGGGGCGCGGTTTGGAATACCATGAAATTCACCGTGCTCTCGGTCATCATCGAGACCGCGCTCGGCCTCGTCGTTGCCCTCGTGCTGAACGCCCAATTCGCCGGCCGCGGCATCGTGCGCGCTGCGATCCTCATCCCCTGGGCGATCCCGACCATCGTCTCGGCCAAGATGTGGGCCTGGATGCTGAACGACCAGTTCGGCATCCTGAACGATCTCTTCATGGCGCTCGGCCTGATCAGCCAGAAGATCGCCTGGACCGCCAATCCCGACACCGCGATGATTGCCGTGCTGATCGTCGATGTCTGGAAGACTACGCCCTTCATGGCGCTCCTCATCCTTGCCGGCCTGCAGATGGTGCCCGGCGATATCTACGAGGCCGCCAAGATCGACGGCATCAATCCGATCAAGGTCTTCTGGCGCCTGACGCTGCCCCTTATCCGCCCCGCGATCATGGTCGCCGTCATCTTCCGCATGCTCGACGCCATGCGCATCTTCGACCTGATCTACGTGCTGACACCGAACAACGCGCAGACCAAGACCATGTCGGTCATGGCGCGGGAGAATCTCTTCGACTTCGACAAGTTCGCCTATGGCGCGACCGCCTCGACCGTCCTCTTCCTGCTCATCGCTACCGTCACCGTGCTCTACATGTGGCTCGGCCGCGTCAACCTCGGCGGGAGTGAACGCTGATGCTTCTCACAGCCACGAAAAACACGCTCTTCTACCTGCTCGTCGGCGTTATCGTCATCATCGCGGTCTTCCCCTTCTACTACGCGATCCTGACCAGCTTCAAAGCCGGCACGGCGCTGTTCGAAATCAATTACTGGCCGACCTCGATCTCCTTTGCCAATTACGCCAACGTGCTCACCACGGGCAACTTCATCCACAGCCTCGGCAATTCGCTGCTGGTCGCCGTCTGCGTCGTCGCCGCCTCGCTGCTCCTGGCCGTCACTGCATCCTATGCGCTGGCCCGCGTTCATTTCCGCGGCCGCGCGCTGCTGATGCTGACGATCCTCTCGGTCTCGATGTTCCCGCAGATCGCCGTGCTTGCCGGCCTGTTCGAACTGATCCGCTGGATCGGCATCTTCAACACGCCGTTTGCGCTGATCTTCTCCTACATGATCTTCACCCTGCCCTTCACGGTCTGGGTCCTGACCACCTTCATGCGCGATCTGCCCATCGAAATCGAGGAAGCGGCGATCGTCGACGGCGCCTCTCCGTGGGTGATCATCACCCAGGTTTTCATGCCGCTGATGTGGCCGGCATTGGTGACGACAGGACTGCTCGCCTTCATTACGGCCTGGAACGAATTCCTTTTCGCCCTAACCTTTACGTCTTCGGACGCGCAAAGAACCGTGCCGGTTGCCATCGCCCTTCTGTCGGGCGGCAGCCAGTTCGAAATTCCGTGGGGCAACATCATGGCGGCATCCGTCATCGTCACGGTCCCCGTCGTTGTCCTGGTGCTGATTTTCCAGCGCCGGATCATTTCCGGCCTCACCGCCGGCGGCGTCAAAGGTTGAAGAAAGCACGATATGGCACAGATTAGACTCGACAATATCAGGAAGAGCTTCGGCGCGCTCGAGGTCATCAAGGGCGTCACCATGGATATCCGCAAGGGTGAATTCATGGTCTTCGTCGGCCCATCCGGCTGCGGCAAGTCCACGCTTCTGCGATTGATCTCCGGCCTGGAGGACATCTCCGAGGGCACGCTCTCCTTCGACGGCCAGGCGGTAAACCAGCTCTCGCCCTCCAAGCGCGGGATCGCCATGGTCTTCCAGTCCTACGCGCTCTATCCGCACATGACCGTCTTCGACAACATGGCCTTCGGCATGAAACTCTCAGGCCGCACGAAGGAAGAATGCAAGGCCCGCGTCGAGCAGGCAGCCTCCATGCTGCAGCTTTCCCCCTATCTGGAACGCCTGCCCCGCCAGCTTTCCGGCGGCCAGCGCCAGCGCGTCGCGATCGGCCGCGCCATCGTCCGCGATCCCAAGGTCTTCCTGTTCGACGAGCCGCTGTCGAACCTCGACGCTGCACTTCGTGTCGCCACACGACTTGAGATCGCCAAGCTTCACCGCAGCATGCACGACACGACGATGATCTACGTCACCCACGACCAGGTCGAGGCGATGACGCTCGCCGACCGCATCTGCGTGCTGCGCGATGGCGTCGTCGAACAGATCGGCACACCGCTCGAGCTCTACGAGACCCCGAATTCCGTCTTCGTCGCCGGCTTCATCGGCTCGCCGAAGATGAACTTCCTCACCGGTGAGTTCTCCGCGCCCTATAATGCCCACACCATCGGGGTACGCGCCGAACACATAGAGATCACCACCCGGGACCCCGCCTGGAAGGGCACGGTGATCCACTCCGAGATCCTCGGTTCCGACAGCTTCGTCTATCTCGACATAGGCACGCCGGAACCGCTGGTCGTTCGCGAAACCGGCGTTTCGCGCCACCAGCCCGGCGACAGTCTCGGCGTCTCGCCTGTTGCCGGTGCCATCCACCGTTTCGATCCATCCGGACGCGCGCTCGAAAGAAACCCCTTGAAGGGCGCCGCCTGAAACCAACCCAAACAACCGGATCCCGGCCGCTTCCCAACGGTTTCGATCCACCACGCGCATGAAGGAGCATGACCTTGGCTATTCGCACCATCGTATGGGGTGAAAACATCCATGAAAACACCAACGAGATCGTCCGCGGCATCTATCCAGATGGCATGCACACGACGATCGCCAACGCGCTGAACACCGACCCTGCGATCAGCGCCACCACCGCCACGCTGCAGGAGCCGGAACACGGCCTGACCGAAGCCCGGCTTGCCGAAACAGACGTGCTCACCTGGTGGGGTCACAAGGACCACGGCGCCGTCTCCGACGTCGTCGTCGAGCGCGTCGCCAAGCGCGTCTGGGAAGGCATGGGCCTGCTCGTCCTGCACTCCGGCCACTTCTCGAAGATCTTCAAGCGCCTGATGGGCACGCCCTGCGCGCTCAAGTGGCGCGAGGCCGGCGAGCGCGAGCGCCTGTGGACGATCAACCAGCGCCACCCGATCGCAGCCGGCATCGGCGAGAACTTCGTGCTCGAGAATGAAGAGATGTACGGCGAGCAGTTCTCCGTGCCGGAACCACTCGAAACCGTCTTCATCTCCTGGTTCCAGGGCGGCGAAGTCTTCCGCTCCGGCCTCACCTGGCGCCGCGGCGCCGGCAACATCTTCTACTTCCGCCCAGGCCACGAAACCTATCCGACCTACCACGACGCCAACGTCCAGAAGGTGCTGATCAACGGCGTCAAATGGGCTTATAATCCTGAAGGCGACCTGAAGAGCATCACCGATGCCCCGAATGTCCCCGTAGAAAAGGCGCTGGAGCCGATAACGGAACGCGGCCCGAGACTGCACCAGGCCGGCGAAGCCGGTTACCGCTGAGGAGAAGAGCAATGCGTCTACTCGTTCTTGGCACGGGCGTCATGGCCAAAAACCAGGTCGCCAACTTTCTTGCCATCGATGGCGTCGAGGTTGTCGGCGCCGTCGATACCGACCAGGCCCGCCTGGATGAATTCGCCGATCATTTCCACATCGAAAAGCGCTTCCGCACGCTTGATGAGGCGATCGCCTGGGGCGACTTCGACAGCGCCACCAACGTCACGCCGGATCGTATCCACCATGCGACCAGCCTGGCGCTGATCGCGGCCGGCAAGCACGTCTTCTGCGAAAAGCCTCTGGCCGAGCATTACGACCACGCGCTGGAGATGACGGAAGCGGCAGAAGCCGCCGGCGTCATCAACATGGTCAACCTCACCTACCGCAACGTCGCGCCATTGCAGCGCGCCCGCGAGATGGTTCTGGCAGGCGAACTCGGTACCATCAGGCACGTCGAGGCCTCCTATCTCCAGAGCTGGCTGGTCTCTCGCGCCTGGGGCGACTGGCGCACGGAATCGCGTTGGCTTTGGCGCCTGTCGACCGGCCACGGCTCCAACGGCGTGCTCGGCGACGTCGGCATCCACATCCTCGACTTCGCGGCCTATGGCGCGGCGACCGACATCGACCATGTCTTCGCCCGCCTGAAGACCTTCAACAAGGCGCCGGGCGGCCAGATCGGCGAGTATCTGCTGGATGCCAACGACAGCTTCACCATGTCGGTGGATTTCACCAACGGTGCGCTCGGCGTCATCCACGCCACGCGCTGGGCGACCGGCCACCTCAACGAGCTGAAGCTGCGCATCTACGGCGAGAAGGGCAGCCTCGAGGTCACCCATCGCCCTGATGGATCCGACCTGCGCGGCTGCTTCGGCGACGACATCGAAAGCGCCACTTGGCGCGACATCGAGGTGCCACCAGTGCTGACCAATTACCAGCGCTTCGCGGAAGCCGTTCGTACCGGCAAACAGGACGACCCCACCTTCCGCCACGCCGCCAACCTGCAGAAGGTCATCGACCTCGCGATCGTCTCCGAGCGCGAACGCCGCGAGCTCAACCTGCTGGCGGCCCAAGCGCAGGACACTGCCCCCGACAAGCGCATCCCGCCGCTGACGGTGGTAGTATAACGTTTGATTGAAGATGCGGGGCCCGCGAAAGCGGGCCTTGCATCCGACCAAACGCTTTTCGTACTAGCCCTCGGCCTCGTCCGCCTTCGACCCGGCGCTGAAGAGGTTTTTCAAGGCGCTGGTCTTGGTCTTCTGCGCCTTGCTCAGCTTTAGGGCGCGGTTGGCGGCCTTGGCTTGCTCCAGCATCATCTCGATCTGAATCTGCTGGATTTCGGTCAGCCGCTCCCACTGCCGGTTCAGCAGGTGATCCACCTTTTCGTGCAGGTGGCGGATTTCCAGCTCGGCCTTCAGGTTGACCTTGTAGTCGTTGAGCGCGCGCAGGCGATCCTTCGATTCCTGGCGGCGCTGGCTCATCATGATGATCGGCGCCTGCAGGGCAGCGATGGTCGAGAGGATCAGGTTCAGAAGGATGAAGGGATAGGCGTCGAAGGCCTGACGCTCGCCCATCAAAAGGTTAATGCCCATCCACACGGCCAAGAACAGACAGAAGGAGATGATGAAGGTCCAGCTGCCGCCGAAGGTGGCGACGACATCGGCCACGCGGTCGCCGATCGAGCGGTGCTCCTCGTAATCCTCTTCGATGTTTTCGGCCAGCGTGTCGTGGCTCCGAAGGCTTTCGACGACCTCATCCTCGAGGTTGGAAAGCTCGCCGCGTTCATCACGCAGCAACTCGGCGATGTACTGGCCGCGATAATCGTCCACCACCTTGCGATTGATATAATCGTCCGAGTGTAGACCCGGATGCTTCTGCCGCATGAACTCTGCCAGCGCAGGCCGCAGGTCGTCGAAGTGGATGGCGTCCTTCTTCTTGAGCGCAGCGCCGGTGATCGCATCGACGAGACGCACGGACTTCGCCTTGGCGCGCTCCAGACTATCGCTATAGTCCTTCATCTCGACGGTGGCGGCCTCGCCGTGCCCGGCATCGAAATCCACGATCCCACCCGCGAACTCAAGCGACTTTTCTTCTGCCATCCGACGATCCTCTGTGCCGATTCCTGCGCTCTAAACATCAAATCGAACAGGATTGTGACATTGCTCGGCGGTCCGGGCGAGGCCGTTTGTTGACGCGGGTGAATAACCGATTGCGCTCCTGCCGCGACAATCTTATCGCCCCCAGCCTTCGTGGCAAATTTCCACCTGCCCCGATTAACGGCATCAAAAGCTTTCCGCCCTAGCCTAAAGCCATGACTTCGAGTGGATTTCGAAAAAGCCTTCCGGCGGCCTTTCTCTTCCTGGTGATGCTGGTGCAATTCACTGCAGCATCGGCTACGTCAGTGGATTCCTTCGAGACGCGCAGTTCCTGCTGGGCATCCGCCAGCCGGTCGGAAGACGTGGTCGCGATCGCCAGGAACGAAGATCGATGGTCGTGCGGCGACCAAGCCCGCTCCATCGATGCCGAGCGCGTGCTGCTTCGCTTCGACATCGACGCCGACCAACCCCTTCCCCGATATCTCCTCTCCAGGCGCGCAGCGCTTCAGGCGGTGCAGCTGATTGCGATCGATCGGGATGGCGCGGTCCGCCAGGACACCATTCCCGCCACCGCGCTCGCAAGTTCGATGGCCGGCGGCTATTTCAAGGCGCCGCTGCCGGATGTGACCAGCGAAACCCGGCAGGTGATCGCCGCGATCGACCTTCCAAGCCATCGGATGACGCTGGAGCGCGCCTATCTTGCGGCAATGGACGCTGCCGGCGGCATCGGCGACATGCGCTTCCTGCTCGTTCTGGCCGGGCTTGCGGGTATGCTCGTCATGCCCTTGATCTTCAATGCGGCATTCTACCGGGCACTGCGCGAACCCTTCGTTCTCTGGCATTCGGCGCTCACATTCTCGCTGCTGATGACCATCCTGGTAACATCCGGCCTCTCGGTCGTGCTGTTCGATCCACCGGCGATGACCTTGAGCTGGATGACGACCGTGATCTTCGGAATGACCATCGCGTCGGGAGCGATGTTCACCTATAGCTTCGTCGAACCAGGCTTGATGCATCCGCTCCTGCGCCGCGTGCTCCCCTATTGCGCGGCATGGGCGATCGCTCTGAGCGTTCTTCATGCCGCCTTCCCCTTCATCGCCCGCCCCCTCCAGTCGAGCGCATATACGGCAGCCTTCGCGCCGGTGCTTGCCATCTTCGTCCTGTCGATGATCGATGCCCTGCGCCGCGGTAGCCGCGCCGCGCGGTTCCAGGCGGTCGGTTACGCGCCGATGGTCGTGGTTGGATTGATCCGTCTGGTGACGGGTACCGTTCCCTGGCTGCACAGCACCGACGCAACGCTTCTCTTCTATATCGGCTGCGTGTGCGAGGTCGTGTTCACGACGCTTGGCGTGGCGGAGCGCTTCGTCACCATGAAACGCGAGCGCGACGGCGCACGCAACGAAGCCGAACTGCTCGAACGCCTGTCGGAAACCGACCCGCTGACGGGATTGCTCAACCGCCGTGCGATCGAGCTGCACTTCGAGCAGCTTCGAGGCGAAGGCTTCGCAGCCCTTGCCGTCATCGACATCGACATCGACATCGATCATTTCAAGGCGATCAACGATGTCAACGGCCACAGTGTCGGCGACGAGGTGCTGAAGGCCGTGGCCAATGCGCTCCAGCCCGGCCCGAGCGCCCGCGCCTACCGCCTCGGCGGCGAGGAGTTCGTGCTTCTCCTGCGCGGCGGCGACGCCGACACACAGGCCGAACTCCGGCGCCAGGCCATTCCCGCCATCGTCGCCAGCACGGTGCCGGGCCTCAAACGGCCGGTGACCGCCAGCATGGGTGTGACGGATATCGTCGGCGGCAAGGATTTCGCGACCATTTATGAACGGGCCGACAAGCTGCTTTATGAAGCCAAGAGCGCGGGGCGAAACAGAACCCGCGGCGCGATCAACAATAGGCCAGCGCTGCGAGACTTCCCGGACGATCGGACAATGATCGCCTAGTTGGCAGCCCCCCAAGGTATCACGTCACAAACGGCATGATATCCACGCCATCTCCGGGGAAGACGGTGATATGGGGATGATCGACGAAAAGCCGAGCTGCAGCCTCGGCAGTCTCCGCCTCGACAACCAGATAGCCGCAGATTGCATTGGAGACGTCAGCGATACCGTCCTTGTTGACGCGCGTCGTCTTTCCCACCATGCCGCCGCGATCGAGGATAGCGGCCGCGTTCCGCTCCTCCCAGGTCATCCACTGTGGGACACCTTTGGCATCGATGGCGTCCTGCTCGGCTTTGGGAAGACGCCGGAAAGCGTCGAAGTCCTCGTGCTTCATGGTGTAGACGGCAAGAAATCGGGGCATGGGGTACCTCTGTGATGACACGTCGTGTGCCCGATCATAGCATACGGCCGTGAGGTGCCTAAAGCGAGGCTTTGCCGTGTGCTACGCCCAAACCAACCGACACCTCATACCGCCGACAACCGCTCTGCCAACCGCCCAATCGACACCGCATCCGCATTGGCAAACGCCAACCGCAAATATCGCTCCTGCCCCACCCCGAAGTAACTTCCAGGCAGACAAACCACGCCGGCCTCCTTCGCCAGCCGCTCAGCGGTCTCAGCCGAGCTCAAACCCTCGAACGGATGCCGAATAAACGCGAAGTACGCACCAAGCGCACCGATCTCCCAGCCGGGCAGCTCAGCCATCACCGCCCGTAGCGCATCCGCCCGGCGGGCGATCTCGAGACGGTTCGCGGCCCGCCAGTCGGCGAGAATGGGCATCGCCTCTGCAACGGCCACCTGGGCCGCCCGCGGCGCGCAGATCTGCATGTTGTCCATCACCTTGGTGATCTCGGCGATGACACCATCTCCGGCGGTGATCGCGCCCAGCCGGTGGCCCGGAATGCAAAAAGACTTGGAGAAGCTGTAGAGCAGGATCAGCGTCTCCTCCCAGCCGGGAATCGCAAGCAGCGGATGCGGGGCGCCGTAATCCTCCGGCAGGAAGTCGCGATAAGTCTCGTCGACGATCAGCCACGCCCCATGGCTGCGGCAGAGGTCGAACATCGCGCGCAACAGATCCGGCGGATAGATCGCACCCGTCGGATTGTTCGGCGTGACGATCGCCAGCACCTTGGCGCCCGAGGCCAGCGCCTTCTCGGCCGAGGCGATATCGGGCAGGAAGCCATTCTTGGCATCGCATTCGACCAGCACCCTGTTGATACCAAGCATCGACAGGGTCGTTTCCTGATTGAAATAGAAGGGATTGGTCAGCGCCACGCTGTCCCCCGCCCGGGCAAGCGCGATGGCCGTCGCCATGAAGGCTTGGTTGCACCCGGCGGTGATGTGGATGTTATGGGCAGCGATCGACGCGCCGTAAACCTCGGACATCTGACGGGCATAGGCCTCGCGCAACACGCCCTCGCCCTCTATCGGCCCATAGCCGGTCGTCGCTGGCGATGACGCCGCCTCGCCCAGCAGCCGCAGCATCTCGGGATGCGCGGGATAGCCCGGTACCGCCTGCGACAGATCGACCAACGGACCCATGCCCCCCTTGTACTCGCGTGCCCAGGCAAGCACCGAGGGAATGGGTGGCGGAGCCAGACGAGAGACGAGAAGATTGGTTTCGGCGGCGGGCATGGGCTCTCAAATCAATGATGCAAACCATCACTCCTGCACAAAACACCCCGCCTCGGCAACACGCATTCGCTCGACGCGCGGAGCCGCGCCATCAGGCGCCGCAGCAGGCCTTGAGCTTGGAGAGCTTCGGCACCTCGATATGCCGGTTGGCGACGATGGAAATGACGCCATCGGCCTTGAGCTTCGACATCTGCCGCGACACGGTCTCGATCGTGAGCCCGAGGAAATCGGCAATATCGGCGCGCGACAGCGGCAGATCGAAGCGGCGGCTGTCGCCGGTCGCCTCGGGATCAAGATGCGTTGCGATCAGAAACAGGAAGCTCGCGACCTTTTCCGCCGCCGTCTTGCGTCCCAGCGTCACCATCCAGTCGCGCGCTTCGTCGAGCTCGCGCATCGTCTGGTCCATCAACCTTTCAGCGAGCGCTGGCGTGCTCTTGACCAGCCGCTCCATGGCGGCCTTCGGAACCCGGCAGAGATGGACGTCGGACGCGGCCTCCGCCGAGACGCCGTTTTCGTTGGCATGCAACCGGCCGAGGAAATCGGGCGCGAACTGCAGGCCCACGATCTGCTGGCGGCCGTCTTCGAGCGTCTTCGTGAGCTTCACCACGCCGCTGATGACCGTGGCGTAGGATTCGACAGGCGTCTTTTCGCCGGCCAGCTCCTCGCCGGCTTCATGCGTGACCAGCCGCGTATGGGCCGAAAGAGACAGGAGCTCCGCAGACGTCAGCGCCCCGCACATCCCCTTGTGGCGGACTTCGCAGCTCACGCAACGTATTGGAATATTAGAGTTATGTATATCTTTTCTCATGCAACCAGCTCCGCCGGAAGCATAGCCAAGGCCATCGGCGGAGAACAGCGTTTTCTTGATCGAGATCAAGGCAGTCATCGAAAACCCCCATTATTTCGGTCCTTGAAAGGACACGCTCATGAATGCCGATCTCATCGCCCGATACTCCGCCCCCGTACCCCGCTACACCAGCTATCCGACCGCGCCACACTTCCACGAGGGCGTCGGCGAGCAGGATTACCGGCAGTGGCTCGATGCAAATTCACAAGGCGAATTATCGCTTTACGTGCATATTCCGTTCTGCGACCGGCTCTGTTTCTACTGCGGTTGCCATACCAAGCAGGTGCGCCGCTACGACCCCATCGCGAGCTACCTGGAAGCCTTGAATAGCGAGATCGCGCTCGTTGCTAAACATCTCCCGCTACGACGAAAGGTCGCAGCCATTCACTTCGGTGGCGGTTCGCCAACGATTGTCAGCCCTGACGACCTCCGCCGCCTGCGCGTGACTCTTGATGAGAACTTCGATATCGGCCCGCATTGTGAGATCAGCGTCGAGATCGACCCGACGCATGTGAATGCGGAGAAGCTTCGCGCATGGCGCGATTTCGGCATGACGCGGGCAAGCGTCGGCGTGCAGGATTTCGAGCCGATCGTCCAGACCGCAATCAACCGGCCGCAGAGTTTCGAGCAGACGGCGATGGTGGTGAGCACCTTGCGCGATCTCGGCATCGGGTCGATCAATCTCGACATCGTCTACGGCCTGCCGCATCAGGACCGCGACATGCTGCTGCGCACGGTCGAGCTGTCGCTGTCGATGCAGCCCGATCGCATCGCCATGTTCGGCTACGCCCATGTCCCCTGGGTCAAAAAGCACCAGTCGGTGATCGACACCGCAACGCTTGCCGGCCCCGCCGATCGCTTCGCCATGGCCGCGGCCGGCGCCAGCGCCATCTTGGCCGCCGGCTATGATGCTGTCGGCATCGACCACTTCGCTAGACCCGATGACAGCATGGCCAGCAAGCTGCGCGACGGAGCGCTCAGGCGCAACTTCCAGGGCTACACGACCGATGGTGCCGATACGCTGATCGGCCTTGGCGCCTCCTCGATCGGCAAGCTGCCGCAGGGCTATGTCCAGAACATCGTCGCGACGGGACAGTATTACCGGGCGATCTCGGAAGGGCGCCTCCCCGTTGCCCGGGGCTTCACGCTCTCGGATGCCGACCGCGCCAGCGCGCAGGCGATCGAGGAACTGATGTGCCAATACGCCTTCTCGGTCGCCGAGCTGCGCGCCCGCTTCGGCAAGGCCGCCGACGATGCCTGCAACGACGCCCTGCATGCGAGCTTCAACGAGGATGGCTTCGTCAACTTCGATGGCGACAGGTTCGCGATTACCGATGAAGGCCGCCCCTTCGTGCGCACCATCGCCGCCAAGTTCGATCGCTACCTCGATCAAGGCAAGGCCAAACATTCCTCCGCCATTTGATCTGAATCAATAAACCCGGGCGAAAAGCTGACTACTGTCAAATCCGGCACCAATTGACGCAGGTCCGACTTGCCGATTGTCAGCCATGCACTGCCAGTTATAGTGATTTCAGAAATTTCTGAAATCACAGTCATAACGGAAACCAGATGATGAACCTTGCGCCGCTCGTTCAATCCTTCGTCCTCCACTTCGGCGAGATGGGCTCGCGCTGGGGCATCAACAGGACGGTGAGCCAGATCTACGCGCTGCTCTACGTCTCGCCGCAACCACTCTGCGCCGAGGAGATCACCGACGCGCTCGGCATCTCGCGCTCGAACGTCTCGATGAGCCTGCGCGAGCTGCAGACGTGGAACCTCGTGCTGCTCAGGCACCGGCCGGACGACCGCCGCGACTTCTTCACGACGCCTGACGATATCTGGCTGATCCTGCGCACGCTCGCTGAAGAGCGCAAGAAGCGCGAGGTCGATCCGACCCTGTCGGTACTGCGCGAAATCCTGATGCAGCGACCGGCAAGCGAAGCCGAGCGCCATGCCCAGGAGCGGATGAGCGAAATGCATGCACTGATTGAACAGCTGACACATTGGTATGACGATGTGAAACAACTTGAAACAGAAAGGCTTGCGACGCTACTCTCGCTAGGCGCGAAAGTGACGAAGCTGCTTGAGGCGAAGGACCGGGTCATATCGCTCGGCCGTGGTCGCCGTCCCAATCCTGCGAACAAGAGTTAGCGCCATGCCCCGTGCCTATCTCGACAATGCCACGCAAGGTAAGGCCCGTAACCATCAGCGCCGGGGCGCCCGCCAGCCCTCGGGCCTGCGCAACGCAGCGCTGGTCCAGACGCTCGCCGCCCTCCTCTGGATCCCGCAGGCAGCCCTTCTCTCGGTCGCGGTCGGTCGCATCGCCGATGGCGGCGGGATCGATGCCGTCATATGGCCGGCGATCGTCATCGCCTTGCTCGGCGTCTTAAAAAGCTGTCTCGACGCGGCTGGGGGCCGCCTCGCGTTTCGCGCCGCCCGCGCCGAACTCACCCTGAGGCGCGCCCGCGTTGTCGAGGCACTAGCGCGCCGTTCGCCCGTCGACAACACCCGCCAAACCTCGGGCGAGGCCGCCAGCATCGTTGGTGAACAGGCCGAACTCATCGTCCCCTACCTCGCACGCTTCCAGCCAGCCCGCTTCAAGGCTAGCGCCGTGCCTCTGGTCATCCTCGCCTGCGTCTTCCCGATCTCGTGGATCGCGGCACTCGTGCTGCTCTTCGCGATGCCTCTCATCCCCCTCTTCATGGCGCTGATCGGCTGGCGCGCGCAGGCGGCCAGCGAAAAGCAGCTGGCCGCGACCGGCGGCCTCAACGGCTTCCTGCTCGATCGGCTGCGCGGCCTCGCCACCATCCGCGCCCTCGGAGCCGTCGATGCCACGGCCACGCGGCTTCGCGCCGATGCCGAGGACCTGAAGACGCGCACCATGGCCGTGCTGCGCATCGCCGTCCTGTCGTCGGCGGTTCTCGAGCTTTTCGCCGCTCTCGGCGTCGCCATGGTTGCCGTCTATATCGGCTTCTCGCTGCTCGGTGAGATTGGCTTCGGCGCCTGGACTGGTGGACTCGAACTGACCTCCGGCCTCTTCGTCTTGCTGCTCGCACCCGCCTTCTTCGAGCCACTGCGCGAACTCTCGGCCGTCTGGCACGACCGCGCCTCGGGCGAAGCGGCGATGAAGGCGCTCGATGCGCTGAGCCAAGACGGCATGCTGCTGCCGCAAGGCGAACCCGCTCTAGGCACCTTGAGCACCGATATCCGCTTCCGTGCCGTTACATTCCGCTACCCTGGCAGCGATGCATCGGCCGTTGAGCGTTACGATCTCCATATCCGCGCCGGTGAACATGTCGCGCTGCTAGGCCCAAGCGGCTCGGGAAAATCAACCCTGCTGGCACTCGCCGCCGGCCTAGCGCCCTGTCAAAGCGGCCGGGTCGAGATTGGCGGCCAACCCGCCGGTCGAGCCTCGCGGATGCGCATTGCCTGGATCGGCCAGAAGCCGCACATCTTCGCCGGCGCCATCACGCGCAACGTCTCGCTTGGCCGACCGCAGGTCTCCACGCAACAGGCCGAAGCCGCGCTCGACGCTGCTCAACTCGGACGACTCAAGAGCGCATACCGCAAGCGTACTCTCGGCGATGGCGGGGCCGGCTTGTCGGGTGGCGAGGCCTTGCGGCTTGCAATGGCCCGCGCCGCCGTAGGGCCCGATACGTTGATCATCCTCGCCGACGAACCGACCGCCCATCTCGACCGCGAAACCGCCGACGACATCACCGAGAGACTGCTTGAACTCGCAAAGGGCAAGACCTTGCTCGTCGCCACGCACGACCCCCGCCTTGCCGCCCGCATAGGCAGGACGATCCATCTCAATCCGGAACCCGCACGGGAGGCCGCCGAATGAGCGCGTCGCTGACCGACCTGAAGCCGATCCTTAAGCTCTTCGCCAAGGAAAAGAAGCGAGGCCTGCTTCTCGGCGCCGTCATGTCAGCTGCGACGGCAGGCGCTGGCATCGCGCTGCTCGGCCTCTCCGGCTGGTTCATCACGGCAACGGCGATCGCCGGCGCATCGGCAGCAGCCGCCATCACCTTCGACGTCTTCGCCCCTTCGGCCGGCATCCGGCTGCTGGCGATCGGCCGCACCGCCTCGCGCTATGGCGAGCGGCTGACGACGCATGATGCGACGCTGAGCGTGCTGGCAGCGCTGCGCGAGCGCCTGTTCCGCGGCTGGGCGCAGGCGGGTGCGGCCCGCAATCTCGCAAGACGCCCGGCCCGCCTGCTGTTTCGCCTGACCGGCGATGTCGATGCGCTCGATTCTCTTTATCTGCGCATGCTGGTCCCTGTCGGTGTAGCGCTTGTCGCAGCGCTGGCCACCGGCATCGCACTCGGCCTGATGCACCCCCTCTTCGGCCTCTTTGCGGCACTGCTCCTCATCGTCGCCGGCCTCGGCATCCCCCTTGGCGCCGGCCGCCTTGCCGCCGCCCATGCCCGGCGTCGCGCTTACGGCATCGAGGCGCTACGAGTCCGCACCGTCGACCTCGTCGCCGGCCAATCAGACCTGCTCATGGCCGGCCGGATCGAGGCGCAGGCGGACGCCATTGCTGCCGCCGACATTTATTCGGCGAGTGCTGACAACCGGCTGAACCGCATCGAGAGCACCGTAACCTTCGGCTTCGGCATCGCCTCGACGCTCCTGCTCACCGGCGCACTGCTGGCCGTGGCGGCCCTCGCCGGCGCCGGAACGATCACCGCACCGGTCGCCGCCCTCGGCATCCTGATCGGCTTCGCGGCCGTCGAGCCCTTCGGCGCGCTGCGTCGAGGCGCGCTGGAACTTGGACGCACGCTGCTGGCGGCAAAGCGCATCGGCCCTCGCCTGGCCGAAGAGACATCCGCACGTCACCACCCGGCCCCCGCGGCCGGACTGGCAATCCAACTCACCGGCGTCAGCGCCGCCTATGACTTAGCCGCCCCCCCCGTGCTCGCCCACATCAACCTCGCCCTGAAACCGGGCGAGAAGCTTGCACTTGTCGGCGCCAGCGGTGCTGGCAAATCGACGCTGCTGGCCCTGCTTGCCGGCGAAATCGAACCGCTTCGCGGCGCGATCGCGAACGATGCAGCGACCCTTTTGACCCAGCGCACCGAACTCTTCCAGGACACGGTCGTCGGCAATCTGCGCCTGGCCTGTCCGACTGCGACGACGAACGAGCTCAAGGCAGCGCTCGCCGCCGCCGGTCTGCTCGCCGATATCGCAGCGCTTCCCGGTGGGCTCGATACCTGTCTTGGCGAAGGCGGCATGGGCCTGTCGGGCGGTCAATCGCGCCGTCTGGCGCTCGCCCGCCTCTTCCTGCGCGACGCACCGCTATGGCTCCTCGACGAACCAACGGAAGGCCTCGACCGTGCCACCGCGCTGGATGTCATGGCCCGCCTGTCTGACAGGGCGAACGGCCGCTCGCTTGTCATCGCCACCCATATCCGCCGCGAGGCGGAGATCGTTGATGTGATTGCCACGCTCGACAGCGGCCACATCGCCAGCATTTCGCGCCGCGGAGAGACGGCGTTCGAAGAAGCTCTGAATCGGCTGAGACCGGACTGAGCGCGTGCATGACCGCCAGGCAATCCGGCCCGGCGGAAGATCTTCGTACCCCCATGGGGCGTAGGAGAAAGACTATGGAACTAGATATTGTCGACTTATCGCGTTTTCAGTTTGCGCTGACAGCACTTTACCACTTCTTATTCGTGCCGCTGACGCTCGGCCTCGCCGTGCTGCTCGCGATCATGGAAACCGTCTACGTCATGACCGGCCGCCCGATATGGCGGCAAATGACGAAATTCTGGGGCGTGCTTTTCGGCATCAACTTCGCCATCGGCGTCGCCACCGGCATCGTCATGGAATTCCAGTTCGGCATGAACTGGAGCTACTACAGCTACTATGTCGGCGACATCTTCGGCGCCCCGCTGGCGATCGAAGGGCTGATGGCCTTCTTCCTCGAAGCGACTTTCGTCGGCCTGTTCTTCTTCGGCTGGGACAGGCTCTCCAAGGTTGGTCACCTCGTGGCGACATGGTGTGTGGCACTGGGTTCGAACTTCTCCGCGCTCTGGATCCTCGTCGCCAACGGCTGGATGCAGAACCCGGTTGGATCGGCGCTCAACCCGCAGACCATGCGCATGGAAGTAACGAGCTTCTTCGATGTGGTCTTCAATCCGGTCGCCCAGGCAAAGTTCGTTCACACGGTCTCGGCCGGCTACGTCTGTGCCTCCATCTTTGTGCTCGGCGTCTCGGCCTGGTATCTTCTGAAGGGTCGGCACATCGAGATCGCCAAGCGCTCGATGACGGTCGCCGCCTCCTTCGGCCTCGCGGCTTCGCTGTCGGTGGTCGTTCTCGGTGACGAAAGCGGCTATCTCGCCACCGAAAACCAGAAGATGAAGCTCGCCGCCATCGAAGCCATGTGGGAAACGGAGCCGGCACCGGCGCCCTTCACCGCGATCGGATTCCCTGATCAGGCAGCCCGCGAAACGCACTTCGCCGTCCACATCCCCTGGGTCATGGGCCTGATCGGTACCCGCTCGCTGGATACGGTCATCCCCGGGATCAACGAGCTTGAGGAACGCGCAAAGACCCGTATCCGCGACGGCATCAAGGCCTATGACGCGCTGATGCAGATCCGCGCCGCCGGCTCGCCCGACAAGATCACGGCGGAAACCAGGAGCGCCTTCGAGGACCTCGGCCACGAACTTGGCTATGCCCTTCTCCTGAAGCGCTACGTCGACGATCCGCGCGCAGCCACCGATCAGCAGATCGACCAGGCGGCTCGTGACACCATCCCGCATGTGCCGACCCTCTTCTGGTCGTTCCGCATCATGGTCGGACTCGGCATGTTCTTCATCCTCTTGACGGCAACCTTCTTCTGGCTCTCGGCCCGCCGCCGCCTCGACGCCCATCCCTGGCTGTTGAAGGTCGCGGTGCTGGCGATCCCGCTACCGTTCATCGCGATCGAGTTCGGCTGGATCGTCGCCGAGGTCGGACGACAGCCTTGGATCATCGAAGGCGTGCTGCCGACGGCGGCCGCCGTCTCCAGCCTTGGCGCCAGCACCGTGCTTTTAACCATTCTCGGCTTCGCGGCGCTCTACACTGTGCTGATCATCATCGAGATGACACTGATGGTGAAGGCTATCAAGAAGGGCCCGGAACCGGACAACGAGCCGGAAGCCGAGCTGATTTCCGAAACGCTTGTCCCCACCGCTGCGGAGTGATCGATCATGATCCTGCACGAACTCATCGACTATGAAACCCTGCGCATGATCTGGTGGCTGCTGCTCGGCGTCCTCCTGATCGGCTTTGCCGTCACAGATGGCTTCGACCTCGGCGTTGGCATGCTGCTCCCCTTCGTCGGCAAGACGGATACCGAGCGGCGCATCGCCATCAACACCATCGGCCCCGTCTGGGAAGGCAACCAGGTGTGGCTGATCCTTGGCGGCGGTGCTGTCTTCGCCGCATGGCCGCCGCTTTACGCGGTGTCTTTCTCGGGCTTCTATCTCGCGATGTTCGCCGTCCTGCTGGCGCTCATCCTGCGACCGGTCGCCTTCAAGTACCGCTCGAAGCGGGAGAGCGCCCGCTGGCGCGGCAACTGGGATCTCGCGCTCTTCATCGGCGGCTTCGTGCCTTCGCTGATCTTCGGCGTGGCCGTCGGCAACGTGCTGCAGGGCGTGCCCTTTCGCTTCGATCCGGCCGACATGCGCATCTTCTATGAAGGCTCGTTCTTCGGCCTGCTCAACCCCTACGCCCTGCTCTGTGGTCTGCTATCGGTCGTCATGCTTACCATGCACGGCGCCGCCTGGTTGATGCTGAAGTCGAGCGGTCCGGTGGCGGAGCGTGCCCGGCGCTATGGAAGCATCGCTGCCATCCTCGTGATCGTGCTCTTCGCGCTCGGCGGAATCGTCCTGGCGCTTGGCGTCAACGGCTACACGATCTCGAGCGCCGTCATCCCCGACGGCCCCTCGAACCCGCTCCTGAAGACGGCGGCGCATGAGGGCTCGTGGCTGACCAATTACGGCACCTATCCCTGGATGATGATTGCCCCGATATTAGGCTTTGCCGGTGCCGTGGCCACTCTGATCGCCATCCGCGCCAGGCTGGAGGTCGGCACGTTGCTCTTCAGCAAGCTGTCGATCTTCGGCATCATCTCGACGGTCGGCGTCTCGATGTTCCCCTTCATCCTGCCCTCCTCGCTCGATCCGAAATCGAGCCTGACGGTTTGGGATGCGTCGTCGAGCCACCTGACGCTGTTCATCATGCTTTTTGTTACGGCGATCTTCCTGCCGATCATCCTCGCCTACACCGCGTGGGTCTACAAAGTGCTCTGGGGCAAGGTCGATGAGAAGCAGGTCACCGACAAGAGCGGTCACGCATACTGAAGGAGAAATAGGATGTGGTATTTCGCATGGATCCTTGGCCTGCCGCTTGCGGCCGCCTTCGCCGTCCTCAACGCCATGTGGTACGAGTTGATCGACGATGAGGCCAAGAAGAAGAAATCCTGACTGACCAGACAAAGAAAAGAGGCTGCGCTCCATCCGGGCGCAGCCTCCTTTCGTTCACGCGATGAAATCGCCGTCAGTAACTGGCCGCAACGAAGATATCGGCCAGCGCCTCGATCCCCGCCTGGTCGTCCGCATCGAAACGCGACGGGATCGGGCTGTCGAGATCGATGACACCGAGGATCTCGCCCTTGTGGCTGAGCGGCACGACAAGCTCCGAGCGCGAGGCCGCGTCGCAAGCGATATGGCCGGGAAAGGCATGGACGTCCTCGACGAGGATCGACTGGCCCTTTTCGACCGCGGTTCCGCAGACCCCACGCCCAACCGCAATCCGCACGCAGGCCGTGCGCCCCTGGAACGGCCCGAGCACCAACTCGTCCGTCGACTTCAAGAAATAGAAGCCGGCCCAGTTGAGATCAGGCATCATCTCGAACATCAAGGCCGAGGTGTTGGCCGCATTGGCGATGACGTCGCGCTCGCCGTCCAACAGCCCCGTCAGCTGCTGTGTGAGCTCGCGGTAAAATTCCGTCTTGTCAGCCTTATCAATTTTCGCCGTTTGAAACATCTCGGTTCACCTTCCAGCAGGGCTTGGCGCTTGCTGAGGCTGATATAGCGATCCAAGCCACTCTTGCCAATTCGCTGGCGCGCTGCCTTCCGGAGGAAATAACCGCGCGAATTCACGGCGGATTGAAGAATGCGATCTTGTCCGGCGGCGATCGGGCCATATGTCCATAAGATGTCGATTGGATAATCCGACGTTGGCCGCCACTAGCAGCATCCGGGCACCAGCAGCATCCGGGCGACGAATGCAGTCGTCAGAAGTCGGCGTTCACGCCCGAACTCCCGCCGCGGCGAGTGCAAGGCAAATGGCATCGCCGGGACGCCGGCGCAGTGATTGGCCGGCAACGATAGAACCATCCATTTTCAGTACGAGGTAAAGGCAATGACACCGGAAGACAGACAGGCAGTTTTCAGCCACCGCGAGATTGCCGCAGTCATAAAGGGAATAACGCTTGATGACGGCACGGATGCGCCGATTACCGGCAAGTCTCTCGGCGAAGCAATCCTCTTTGTATCCGAGGAAGCGTCCACCAATGCATCGAGCGCGCATGTGATCTACGGCGCCAACGAATCGCTGAGCTACACCGATTGCCTCAGCATCTACCGCGACTATGGGCCAGCGCTGAAACGCGGTTCCAACTGAACATATTCAGCCGATAACGCCTGGCGGCGGATCGCCGCGAGGCGAGGCAACGTGGCGCGGCCATCACACCCTTCGCTTTAAGATGGGAGTGGCCGTCTCCTCAATTGTGCAGAGCAGCATTCTGGCCTATACCGCCTGTTGTCGGCAACCATGCTTCCGGCGCCCGAAGCTCTCTTCAAATTGAAACTGCTCCCATGACTGCTCCCCATTCGCCTGCGCGCGGCGTTCTCATCGCCTTTGCTGCCTATGCCGTGTTCGCCTTCAGCGACGCTTCGATCAAGATCCTCCACGGCAGTATCCCCTCCTACGAGATTGCCTTCATCGGCGCCCTGTTCGGCACCGCTGCTCTGCCCTTCATCAAGGCCAAGGAAGACTCCTGGCTCGATGTCGTCCGCACCACGAACCGCAAGCTGTGGCTGCTGCGCTTCGTCTGCGGCGCGATCGGCGCGATTGCCTCGATCATCACCTTCACGCTGCTTCCTATGGCGGAGGCCTTCTGCCTTCTGTTCCTGCTGCCCTCCTTCGTCACCATCCTCTCGGTCATCTTCCTCAAGGAAGATGTCCGCTGGCAGCGCTGGGCCGCCGTTATCGTCGGCTTCCTAGGCGTCCTAGTGGTGCTGCGTCCCGGCTTCCGCGAACTCTCGGTCGGCCATCTCGCCGCAGCGATTGGCGGCCTGACGGCAGCGATTTCGATCGTCGTCCTTAGAAAGATGGGTCCGGCCGAAAAACGCCTGTCGCTCTACGGCGCCGCACTGCTCGGCACCATCATCGTGAGCGGCGTGCTCATGGCCTCGCAATTCGTCATGCCCACACCACGGCAGTGGCTGTTCATAGCAAGCTACGGCCTGCTCGGAGCCGCCGGCAACGTGCTGTTGATGACCGCCGCGCGCATTGCGCCCGCCAACCTCGTCGCGCCGCCACAATACAGCCAGATGCTGTGGGCAATCGCCTTCGGCTACCTGATCTTCGACGACGCGATCGACCTGCCGATGGCGGGCGGCATCTTGCTGATCATTTGCTCCGGCCTGCTGACACTTGCCCGCGAACGCAAGCGCGGCACGCCGCTGCCGACATCCGTCGTCTCCTCCGACAGCCAGGCGCCGCTGGCGACCTCTGCTGCCGGCGAAGGTCCGAGCGCGCCCAAGGCCTGACCAACGGCTGTCGCAGCCCAAACATCACCCCAAAACGAAAACACCCCTGTCCGCGTCTCCACGCAGGCAGGGGTGATTTAGTTTCAGACGATCGGAAGGCGGTCTGTCAGCGCAGGACCGGGCAACCGCGAACATTGCCGAAGGTGATCTCGTCGGGCCCACGACGCGTAAAGCCCTGCACGATCACCCGGCGCGGCGTGATATCGACGACGCGGGCGCGGCGGAAGCCGTAGTCCATCGCCTTGTCTTCAGCCAGGCGCGGATCGCAACCACGCGGCCGGCCGCCATAATACGGGGGTGGCGGCGGTGGGCGACCGTAAACCGGCGGCGGCGGTGGCCGGCCGTAGCCTGGGGGCGGTGGTGGGCGTCCGTAGCCCGGAGGCGGTGGCGGACGACCGTCGTCTATATAGATGTCTACCTGAGCGGAGGCCGGAACCGTAGCGCCGGCAAGCGTGCCGACGCCCAGTACCAGGGCAATCCCCGCCTTGGTCAGAAACTGCATCATCGAAATCTCCATATCGCGCGGTTGCGACCGCGCTCCTTTTTCGATTCTCTCGGCCGGTCTGAAGAACGGCCCTCCCGGATAAACGCATTGTTATGCGATTCGCACAAAGCAGGCTGAAAATGGCGCGGCCAAGGCGATGCAGCCCCTATGGTCGGCTAGATCCGATCAACGGCGAATCTCGGGGCAACCGCGAACGTTCGCGAAGAACATACGGTCCCAATGACCGCGATAGCCACGTCCGGAAACGACGATGCGGCGTGGCGTGATATCCGTAACGCGCGCGTTGCGCAGGCCGGCATACCGCGCTTTCTCCACAGCCCGGATCGGCGAGCAGGCGCGCGGAGGGGCCGGCCGGTGGTACTGAATGTCGATGACCGATGCGCGCTCGGCGCTGGCTGCTGATGCAACCGAGAACGTCGCTGGAATGGACGCAATTGCAAGGATGGCGGCGAACGAAGCTTTGGCGATAAAATGGGTCATGTTCATGCTTTCATTGGTTATCGATGGTCTCCCTTGCGGGATTGTGCAAACGATAAACGCCTGAAAATGAACGATGTTCGAACCGCCCGTTCACATTTGGTTCAGTTGCCGAGATGCAGCACGACCTCGCGCCGATGCGGACTTTCGCGATGTTCGAACAGATAAATCCCCTGCCAGGTGCCCAGCACAAGCCGCCCGTCCATGACTGGAATCCCGATGGAAACCTGCGTCAGCGCCGCCTTGATATGCGCAGGCATATCATCCGGTCCTTCCATCGTGTGGACGATCCAGCGCATCGACGGATCGGACGATGGCGGCACCAGGCGGCGAAAGAATCCGTTGAGGTCTGTGCGGACATCCGGATCCGCATTCTCCTGAATGAGCAGCGAGCAGGAGGTGTGCCGCACGAAAACGGTAAGCAGCCCCGCTTCGACATCGGCTGAGCGCACAAAGGCCGTTGCCTGATCGGTGAACTCGTAAAGGCCCTGCCCGCGCGTCTGCAGGCTTAGAATCTTCTGTGGCATGGCCGCACTCCAGACAATGAAACTCCGCTCAGAGGTCGCGCGCACCCGCTGACATGTCAATGCCGATGATCGGCTAAGTATCAAAGCCGCAGCAGGGGAACGAAGCCGCCGTAGATCATCCGCTTGCCATCGAAGATGTCTTTCCACTCGACGCCCTGCAGGACAGGGTCGGACATGACCTTCTCATTGATCGCGTCGCGCTGTTCGCGCGAATCGTAAGTGATCCACGAGAACACCACGACCTCGTCATCGGTCGCCTGGACCGCGCGCGGAAACGATGTCAGCTCGCCATAGGGCACGTCGTCTGCGACGCACTCGACATATTCCTTGGCGCCGTGCGATTTCCAGACCTCTCCAGCCTTGGCAGAAAACGTCTTGTAGGCGTCGATATTCTTCTTCGGCACGGCAACGATAAAACCGTCGACATAAGACATGTCTCTTCTCCCTTGAACGTTGGCATCGCTTCAAGGACGAACGAGGCGCATCCGAACCGACACCCTTTTCAAAATAGGCGCCATGCCCGTTGGACAAGATGTCGATGCGCAGAAGCAATGATGCCTTACGCCACGCCGGCGCGATCGCCCTCGCTGGCGACGTTGAAGGTCCGGAAGCGTTCAACAAGAAAGTCGACGAGCGTGCGTACCGCCATCGGCAAACCGCGCGATGCCGTGAACACCAGATAGATCGTTGCCTGGGACATCTGATAGTCAGGCAGCAAGCGCACCAGCGTTCCTTGGCGCAGCCCTTCGGCGCAGACGATATCGGGAAGCAGCCCGACGCCCACGCCAGCATGAATAGCCTCCAGAACGGCAGGCACGCTGCGACAGCTCATGCGCGGTCGATGCTCGTGCCTGTGAAGCGCGCCGTCAGGACCGGTGAAGTCCCAAACGTCGATCTCTCGCCACTCGGCCATGCCGCTGGTGAACGAAACGGTCGGCACGCCATCAAGCGATTCGATACCCTCCCCCTTCGGAAGCCGCGCCGCCATATCCTTGTTGGCGACGAGGATGAGATCGACCTTGCTCAAGACACGCATCGTCAGTTCGGCATCGGTCTCTTCGGTCAATTGCGCCCGGATGGCGAGATCGAGTCGGTCGTTGATGATGTCGACTCGCTGGTCGGTGGCGAGAATCTGCAGCTGAATCTTGGGATGAAGAAGCAGGAATTCCGGAAAGATCGCGCCAAGCGAACCCTCGAGCAGCCCTGTTGGAACACTGAGCCTGATAGTCCCCTGCGCTTCGCCGTTGACATCTTCAATAGCCTTGGTGGCGCGTTCCGCCTCACGGACCATGTTCTCGCAGTAAACATATAGTGATTGACCAATTTCGGTCACACGGAACCGGTGCACCGTTCTTTCGATCAATCGGACACCCAGGCGATCTTCAAGCGCGTTGATGTGGCGGCTGAGTTTCGACTTCGGCAAACCCAGTACGCGCCCCGCCGCGGAGAAGCCCCCATAGCGTACAACCGCTGCAAAATAAGCAAAACCGTTCATATCCGGAAAGATGGTGTCGGTCGCCGACATTACGTATTCCCTTTACAAAGAAGTGCTAAAGTACACCCTCAGCGAGTCGGATACGCCGCTTATGTGAATATGCCAACCACCGGCGTGAAAACATTCGTTCCAAATTTGGAACATAGCGTTCCAGCGAACCCTCTTCAATTTGCTGCAGCGCCACATTATCTCGCCGACATTGGCGCCAATGTGTTTGCTTGGCGGCATTACTGTGCTCTGCCGGGCACCCGAAATGGCTTTGATATTATGTTGCTCCGCAGCCGCGGGGATGTTGCGTCTATGCGTCTAAGTATCTGATATTGTGGCAAATTCATCACAATTCAGACATAACAAGTTTCACAAACAACGATTTCGCCACGATCCGAATTGATAGATTTAATAAGGGATGAGAGAAGAGCATCAGCGGTTCGCTGATCCGCGTGCCGAAAGGCTGTTTACCGGAACGGTTGCCTATCACCTCCCAGTGTGTGGCGACGGTCTCTTCTAAAAGGAAATGGATTTCAAATGAACATTCGGATGGTTATGCTGACGTCTGCTGCAGCTCTCGCTGCTGCCACGTCTCCCGTCTTCGCTGCCGACGCAATCGTCGCAGCTGAGCCTGAAGCAGTAGAATACGTTCGCGTTTGCGACGCTTACGGCACCGGCTACTTCTACATCCCAGGCACCGAAACCTGCCTCAAGGTCGGCGGTTACCTGCGTTTTGAAGTATACGGCGGCCCGAACCAGAAGGGTTCTTCTGACTGGAACGCTCGTACGCGCGCCCAGGTTTCGTTCACCGCAAAGAGCGACACCGAGTACGGTCCTCTGACCGGCGTTATCGTTCTCCGTAACAACGGCGACAACGCTTCCACGACCTCCACGCTGGACTCCGCTTACATCGACATCGCTGGCCTGCGCGCTGGTCTGTTCTACAGCTGGTGGGATGACGATTTGAGCGGCGAGCCGGACGTTCTGTCCAGCTTCGAAACCCTGCACAACTCCGTTCGTTACCAGTATGAATCCGGCGACTTCTACGCTGGCGTCAGCATCGACGAGCTGGAAGACGGCTACTACAAGACCGGTGAAGGCTCGAACAACTTCGGCGTTGCAGCTGCTGTTGGCGGCAAGGTCGGCGGCTTCAGCTACCAGGTTATCGGCGGCTACGACACCGACAACGAAGAAGGCGCTATCCGCGGCATGCTCTTCGCTGACATCGGTCCTGGTACCCTCGGCCTCGCTGCAGTCTACGCAACCGGCCCGAACTCCTACTACTCGCAGTCGGAGTGGACCGTTGCCGCTGAATACGCAGCAAAGATCACCGACAAGTGGACCATCACCCCGATGGCTCAGTACTTCGGCAACTACGTTTCCGACATGGACAACGGCGCTATTCCGTCGTCCTTCGACGGTCTCGGCGACGCTTGGAAGGTCGGCGTAACCGTTGACTACCAGATCGTAGACAACCTCTACGCCAAGGCAACCGTCGACTACACCGACGTTGACCACGAAGACAGCGTAACCAAGGGCTTCTTCCGCCTGCAGCGCGCTTTCTAATCTGACTATCGGCGCCCCGGTCTAGGCCGGGGCACCTTTCACAAGTTTGCCTTTTCTGATCCGATTGACCTCCGATCAGTTACGGGGATTGGTCCGGTTTCCCTGCCGGACCGATCCTTGAAATTTCGAGACAGGTTTGCCGCGATCGATCGCCGAACCCGCATCTCTCAAGCCGTCGGCGCCCCGCCTTCCCTAGATCGTCAACTCCTCGATGGAATCGACACGATCGGGATAAAAGGCGACATAGCCCTTGATCTCGCCGACGGCATCCGAGGGATCTTCATAGCTCCAGATCGCGTTCTCCGAACGCTTCCCATCAAACGCGACGCTGTAATACGACGCCTCGCCTTTGTACGGGCAAAAGCTCTTGTGCAGGGTGCGCGTGAGTAACGCCATATCCACGTCATCGCGGGGGATATAGGCGACGGGGGGATAGCTCGCCTCGTTTAACGTCAGCGCCTTGCGGCTATCGGCGATCACGCGCCCGTTCCACATGACCACCACATGCTTGGGATTGGGCGCGATAGCGATCGGATGATCAGGACCGGGAATCTTCATCGGCTGGGCGGACATTTGCGGCTCCTTTGATGCTGATGATATCAATCTGGGGAGCGCGGCGCTCGTTTGCAGCCAAGACGGTATAACGATCCGGTGATCGAACCGCGCTGGCGTCGGGGTCAAACTGAATCAACCATTTAGAAGAACTCGTCAAGCATCTGATATCGCAGCATTTCACCAGCATCCAACGGCGTGATACCGTAGTTCCGGCAAAAGAGCTCGACGAACGCCTCGCCGAAATTCGCGGCGATGCTGCGGCAGGCAAGCGCAATATCTTGGTATCGATCAGCGACGCCAAGCCGACCACAATCGATATAGCCGCTGAAGATCTCGCCGGACGCCACGAAGTTCGGCAGGCAGGCATCGCCATGGGTGACGACCAGATCCTCCCCACCGTCAGGCATCTCGCAAAGCTCCGAATAGAGATCGGCGGCGCTCCGTCCAAGCCGCGCCTCATCGAAATCCCCCTCGTCCACCAATCCGGACCGCATACGCCGCTCGGCGGCGGCGAGTCGGCGCGACCATTGGTGATTGAACGGGCATGAGCCAATGTCGAGGGAATGCAACGCGCGCAACGCCGAGGCCAGCATGAACACTCGCGCCTCGACATCAAGCGCTGGGTCCGAAGCAAGATCGCGACCCGGCAGGGCACTCATGAGCAGCCAATCGTAGCCATCGTCGGTGGTGGAAGCGATGATGTCGGGGCACGGAAGGCCCTGGATGGACAGCCACCGCAAGCGCGCCGCCTCATCTGCCAACTCACCATAAGAGCTCTGCGCCTCGCGCTTGAGATAGAGAGCGGGCGCGCCTTCTCGCTCAAGCCGGAAAACCTCGGACGGCGACCGCCCCACGGGATCGCGGTCCCAGGAATAGCCCGCGATGACGCTGTCCAATGCAACGGGATGAGCCAAGCAAGGCCTCACGCAATTGAGCCCGCCTCGATCGAGGCTGTGACGGTCAGTGCAATGTTTCGGGCTGCATTTCGCCGTGGAGGATGGAAAGCGCATCCTCGAGCGCAGATACCAGAATGTCGGTCAACTCGTCGCCACGGCTTTCGATGATCGCCACCTTGGTGGCTTCGTCCTGCTGTTCGAAGAAGCGCTCGATTTCGTTCGACATGTCATTGTCCCCTCTTGTGCCGCTAACATCCGGCGATGGGACAAAGCTAGGCGGTCATGCTTGTGTCGGACTGGAGCGGAAGACGATGAACGATTCCGTTTCACTTCGACACAACCAACTTAGCGCATTTCGAAAACGCTTCCAGACCGTTAAGCAAAACTTCTGTTATTTCCCTAACATCCTGCCTCATCACTAGGTGCAATCATCGAGGTTATCCACGTGGAAAACACCGCCATCGCGGGCGTCACGGGGCGCGAGTGCAGCCGCGTCAGCCAGTAGCTGCCCATCGATACCGTGATCGCGAACGGCTGCGACACCAGGCCCGACGCCAGATAGCGGTCGAACATCTTCGGCGGTGCGAGCCCGACACCGATTCCCTGCTGGATCGCTTCCATCATCGCCAGCGACGTGTCGAAGACGATGCTCTTCTGCATCGGCCCCGGATGCGATACGCCGGCGGCCTCGAACCACCGCATCCACTCGTCCGGCCTGTAGGAGCGCAAGAGCACCTTGCCCATGAGATCTTCCGGCCGCTTGAGTTCCTCGGCGAGATCGGGCCTGCAGAGCGCAGACAACGGCGCCTCGAAGAGCCGCGTCGCCTCGGTCGCATGCCATGCCCCGCCGCCGAAGCGGATGGCGAGATCGAGCCCCTCCGCGGCAAGGTCCACCCGGTTGTTGTTGGTGGAGAGCCTCAGATCGATATAGGGATAGCGCTCCTGGAATGACGGCAAGCGCGGCAGCAACCAGCCGACGGCGAAGGTTCCCACCGCGCCGACCGTCAGCACCTCGCGCACATGCCCGTCGCGCAACCGCTCGACCGCGCCCGCCATGCGATCGAAGCTGTCGCGCAGCACCGGCAACAGACTGTCGCCTTCCGCGGTGATCATCAGTCCACGCGGCAGCCGCCGAAACAGCGTCACCCCAAGTTGGGCCTCAAGAGCGATAACCTGGTGGCTGACGGCCGCCTGCGTAACGTTCAGCTCGATCGCCGCCTTGGTGAAGCTCAAATGCCGCGCCGACGCCTCGAAAGCCCTGAAGGCGTTCAGCGGGAGATATGGCCGAACCATGATGGAGCCCCAATTTTTCTAATGGCTTCATCTAGTATTGGTCCTTTGTCCCGCGGTCAAACGGCTGGTAGCTATCCTGCGAAAGCCACCATGAAAGGGCAATTCCATGCATCTTCGCTCCACCCTGCTTGCCGCCGCAGCGATCGCTGCAATGGCCACGACCGCGCAAGCCAAGACAATTTGTACTGTGATCGCCGACGCGAAGACCGGCGACACGATTACCAAGCAGGGCGATTGCGAAGGCCGCGTCACGCCGGCCTCGACCTTCAAGCTGGCGCTCAGCGTTATCGGCTATGACAGCGGCTTCCTGAAGGACGAGCACAGCCCGACCCTTAACTTTCGCAAGGGAGACCCCGATTGGGGCGGCGAGAACTGGAAGAAGCCGACGGATGCCGTGCGCTGGCTGAAATACTCGGTCGTGTGGTTCTCCCAGCGCATCACCCACGCGCTCGGCGAAAAGACGCTGCACGACTACGCGACGAAGCTGGACTACGGCAATGCCGATTTCTCCGGCGACAAGGGCAAGAACAATGGCCTGGACCGTGCATGGATCGCCTCGTCGCTGAAGATATCGCCGCTGGAACAGGTGGCGTTCCTCAGCAAGCTGGTGAACCGGCAGCTTCCCGTCAGTGCCCATGCGATGGAGGTGACCATGAAGGTCGCCGAGAAGACCGAGCTGCCGGATGGCTGGTCGGTGCAGGGCAAGACCGGCATGGCCTATCCGAGACTGCCCGATTACTCATTCGATGAAGAGCACCCTTGGGGCTGGTTCGTCGGCTGGGCGACGAAGGGCGATCGGACCGTGGTCTTCGCCCGCCTGATCCAGGACGACAGGAAGACCGAAGGCACGGCAGGCGTTCGCGCCCGCGACGCCCTCTTCACCGAATTGCCGTCTCTGCTCGAGAATACCGGAAAATAGGCCCCAATGACGGTTCGCCGGGCGCCAACAGGCGCCCGCATCCCCAGTCAGAACTCCGGGAACCCACGGCTGCGCCACTGCGACTTCGGGATCGCGGCGCCGACGTCATAGGCGAACGACAGGACCTTGGTGCCTTCGGTATCGACCTCGCAGCGGAAGCTCATATCGTACCAGCGCGCACTCGCGCGGAACGCACCGCGCTTGATCTCCAGAACATTGCCCTGCTGCAGGCGATAGGATGGCAGGAGCTCCGGCCGGAACCCCTGTGGCGAGTGCCTGAGCTGCTCGCGCAGTTCCGTCGTGCAGAGCTCGGCGACACGCATGCCGCGCGGCATGCCGTCGATCGCCGTCCGCGCCACGGCACCGCCCGTGTCGTTCTGCGAATAGAGCTTCTTCACCTTGGTGAGTGGATCGGCCGTCGGCGCGGCCGTGGCGGCGGGATCCGCCTTGGCGATCTCCGTCGGCTTGGCCTGCGTGATTTCGGTGGTCACCACGCCGGTTGCCTCGGCAGGCGGTCCGTTGTTTTCCTGATGCGCGTCGGCGACATCGACCTGCGGCAGGTTGATGTCTGCAGGCATGGGCTTGGCCGGCGGCTTGTCATCGGCATTGGGCTTTCCAGCCGATGCGGGATCATCCGTAGGCTTTTCCGCATCGGGCGCACCTGCAGGCTTGCCCGCCTCGGTCGAGGCGTTGCCATCCTCGGCCTTCCTCGGGCCACTCGCCTTGTCGCCGAACTCGAAGACGGGGCGCAGCGGCTGGATTGGCTGCGGCTTGCCGTCGGGGCCCTTCGGCTGCTGATCCGCCTTTGCCTGTTCTGCCGGATCGGGCTTCGGCGGCTCCTCGGCCTTCTTCTCCTCGGGTGGCTTTTCTTCCGGAGGCTTTTCAGGCGGTGGTGGCGCCGGCTTCTCTTCACGCGGCTTGGGCGCTTCGGGCGGCTTCTCCTCGGGCGGCTTTGGCGGCGGCGGTGGCGGCTCGGCCTTGGCCTCCTCCTTCTTTGGCTCCGGTGGCTTCTGCTCGGACTTCTGTTCTTCCGGCTTCTTTTCGTCGGCGGGCTTTTCGGCCGCCGCCGGCGGCTCGGGTTTCTTCTCCTCGGGCTTCGGCTCTTCCGGCACCTTTAGCGCAGCCTGCTCCTCAGGCTTCTTCTCTTCAGGCTTCTTCTCTTCCGGCGGTGGCACCATCTCGACATTCACCGTCTCCTCCTGAGGCGGCGGCGTCGGCTGCGGCAGCTTGATCAGAAAGCCGGCAACGACGACAATATGAAGCAGCACCGAGGCGATGACGCCCCAGCCGAACACTCCCAATTGCTTTTCCGCTACCTTGGCCATACCCACGCGATGCTGAACGACAAGTTGTCGATGTGGCCTTTTAAGAAGGCATCATCAAGCCTTAAAGGCAAAAAACACGGGTCACCTGACAAGGGCGTGAACGTCAGGACACACAATCCCCAGTCACACCCCATCAGAAACGAGAAAAGCCGGACCCAGGGCCCGGCTTTTCGAATCACATATGTCCGCGACTTAGCTGTCGAGGAACGACCGCAGCTTACGCGAGCGGCTCGGGTGCTTCAGCTTGCGCAGCGCCTTGGCCTCGATCTGACGGATGCGTTCGCGGGTAACCGAGAACTGCTGGCCGACTTCTTCCAGCGTATGGTCGGTGTTCATACCGATGCCGAAGCGCATGCGCAGCACTCGCTCCTCGCGCGGCGTCAGCGATGCGAGAACGCGGGTCGTCGTTTCGCGCAGGTTCGCCTGGATGGCGGCGTCGATCGGCAGAAGCGCATTCTTGTCCTCGATGAAGTCACCCAGGTGGCTATCCTCTTCGTCACCCACAGGGGTTTCGAGCGAGATCGGCTCCTTGGCGATCTTCAGGACCTTGCGGACCTTTTCGAGCGGCATTGCCAGCTTCTCGGCCAGCTCTTCCGGGGTCGGTTCGCGGCCGATCTCGTGCAGCATCTGGCGCGAGGTACGAACGATCTTGTTGATCGTTTCGATCATGTGCACAGGAATACGGATCGTGCGGGCCTGGTCGGCGATCGAACGGGTGATCGCCTGACGGATCCACCAGGTCGCATAGGTCGAGAACTTGTAACCACGGCGGTATTCGAACTTGTCGACCGCCTTCATCAGGCCGATATTGCCTTCCTGAATGAGATCGAGGAACTGCAGGCCGCGGTTCGTGTACTTCTTGGCGATGGAGATGACGAGGCGAAGGTTCGCTTCGACCATTTCCTTCTTGGCGATACGCGCTTCGCGCTCGCCCTTCTGCACCATCGACACGATGCGGCGGAATTCGGCGATCGAGATGCCGGTTTCCGTTGCAAGGTTCTGGATCTCCTGGCGGATGTCGCGGATCGTGGTGTTTTCGCCCTTGGCGAATTCCTTCCAGCCGCGCGCAGCCAGATTGGCAATCGACTTCATCCAGTTCGGATCGAGCTCGGCGCCCTGGTACTGTTCGAGGAACGAGTCACGCTTGACGCCGTAAGATTCGGCGAGACGCAGCAGGCGGCCTTCGTTCTGCATCAGTCGCTTGGAGATGTCGTAGAGCTGCTCGACGAGGGCGTCGACGCGGTTCTGGTTCAGCGACAGAGACTTGACGGCCTTGATGAGCTCATCCTTGAGTTCCTTGTAGCGGCGCTCCTGGGCGGATGACAGCGTGCCGGTCGCAGCGAGACGCTGCTCGACCTGCTGATCCTGCAGCTTGCGCAGCTTCTTGTAGGTCTCGGCGATGATGTCGAGCGTTTCCATGACCTGTGGGCGCAGTTCCGCTTCCATGGCGGCCAGCGACAGGTTGGATTCGTCCTCGTCCTCTTCTTCCTCTTCCGGAGGCAGGCCCTCGCCGCCGACATTGGTGATGTCGTCGTCGCCCGAACGCGTGCGGCGGGTCTTTTCCTTCTCTTCGGCGGCCTTGCGGTCGGCCTCGATCTTCTCGGGGCTCTGGAACTGCGGCGCAGCCTTGGCCTCGGGACCGGAATAGGTCGTTTCGAGATCGATGATCTCGCGCAGCAAGGTCGTGCCTTCGTTGAGTTCGTCGCGCCAGATGATGATCGCTTGGAAGGTCAGCGGGCTCTCGCAGAGACCACCGATCATCGTTTCGCGGCCAGCCTCGATGCGCTTCGCGATGGCGATTTCGCCCTCGCGCGACAGAAGCTCCACCGAACCCATTTCGCGCAGATACATGCGCACGGGGTCGTCGGTACGATCGGTCGGCTCTTTCTTCTTGGCGGTCGCAAGTGCGGTGCCGCTGGAGGGAGCGAGCTCGCCGCCTTCGCTTTCGTCGTCGGAGCTGGAATCGTCGTCGCCGCCGTCGTTGCCGCTGGCCTCTTCCGCTTCCTCATCCTCGATGACGTTGATGCCCATGTCCGACAGCATCGACATCGTGTCTTCGATCTGTTCGGATGTCACTTCCTCGGACGGAAGAACGGCATTGAGCTCGTCCATCGTCACATAGCCGCGCTTCTTGGCGGCCTTGATCATTTTCTTGACCGCGTCATCGGAAAGATCGAGAAGAGGGCCGTCGGTGCCGCCGTCGCGTTCGACTTCCGCTTCTTCGTTCTCTTTGACCTTCGTTGCCATGTATATCGTCGCCTTCCTGACGCTATTCAAACTCGCTGCGGTAAAACGGCCCTATCAAAGCCGGCGCGCCGCAAACGGCCGTCTCGAATCACCTGATCCCAAATAACGGGATGACATTTAATGCCTGATTAACCACGATTGCCGGCGCCGGACGACAGAGCTCATATGTCACCAAATGTCCGGCCATGGTTGTGCGATCTGCCCTTGACCCAGTTCACCGCTATTCAAGTCGAACGGTGATTCCCACAATTTTAGTTCTCGTCAAGCTTTTCCAGCAAAAAAGCGCGAGAAAACTTGGAAAAGGCCTTATCCACAGGCCACAAGCCGCAGAAGCGGTTGCCAAGCATAGATAGGATGTCACCACGGGAAGACAAGAGCGTGCGGCATTCTTATGAAACGACCAGTTGTCGCACACATCGCACACACCTACCCCGCTGCGATCTGCGCCCACACTGAGGCTCCGGGCCGTCGGGTTAATGCGACTTGCCGTCCCATGGCTGGATTTCGATCGTCGCAAGATCGACGGCGGGCACGCAACGCAGATTGATGCAGGCCATCTCTGTGCCATCGGGCATCTTGCCCTCGCTGAACGGGCCGACGCCGCAATTGCTGCAGAAGTGATGCTGGATCACGTGGGTGTTGAATGTGTAGGTCGACAAGGCCTCACGGGGCGTCTTCAAGCTGAACTTGTCGCGTGGCACGAAAGCGAGCAACCCGCCACGACGACGGCAGAGCGAGCAATTGCAGTCGATGGCGGACGTAAAATCGCCCTCGACATCGAAAGCGATCTGACCGCAGTGGCAGCTTCCCTCATACATCATCTCATTTTCCTCCCATTACCAGTCCATCACCACCTTGCCTGAGTTACCCGACCGCATCGCCTCGAAGCCCTCGCGGAAATCGTCGATGCCGATGCGGTGGGTAATGACCGGAGCAAGATCCAATCCACCCTGCACGAAGGCGATCATCTTGTACCAGGTCTCGAACATCTCACGCCCATAGATACCCTTGAGATTGAGCATCTTGAAGATCACCTTGTTCCAGTCGATCTCGAATCCGGCAGGCGCGATGCCGAGAATGGCGATCTTTCCGCCATTGTTCATCTTGTCGATCATGTCGCGAAAGGCAGGCGCTGCCCCCGACATCTCGAGCCCGACATCGAAGCCCTCGGTCATGCCGATCGAGGTCATCACATCGGAAAGGCTTTCCTTCGACGCATCGACGACATGATCGATCCCGAGCTTGCGCGCGAGATCGAGCCGATGCGGATTGATATCGGTGATGACAACCTTTCGCGCGCCCGACCGCTTGGCGACCAACGCTCCCATGATGCCGATCGGCCCGGCCCCGGTGACCAGCACGTCCTCGCCGACGAGATCAAACGACAGCGCGGTGTGGACGGCATTGCCGAACGGATCGAAGATCGCCGCGATCTCATCGGGAATATCGTCAGGGATCGGCACGACATTGGCTTCGGGAATGCAGACGAATTCGCCGAAGGAGCCCGGCCGGTTGACGCCGACGCCGAGCGTGTTGCGACATAGATGCCCGCGCCCGGCCCGGCAGTTGCGGCACTTGCCGCAGACGATGTGCCCCTCGCCCGAGACACGCTCGCCGACGTGATATTTGGTGACTGCCGAGCCGACCTCGGCGATCACGCCGCAGAACTCATGCCCTACCACCATCGGCACAGGAATGGTCTTCTGCGCCCACTGGTCCCAGTTCCAGATATGCACGTCGGTGCCGCAGATCGCCGACTTCCTGACCTTGATCAGCACATCGTTCGGCCCGACCTCGGGCACCGGCACCTGCTCCATCCACAGCCCGACCTCGGGCTTCGACTTCACCAGCGCCTTCATCATGTTCGACATTGTCCTGCTCTCCCAAAGCGTTCAAATGACTCCGAGTTCCCGCCCGGCCTCGGCAAACGCCGCAATCGCCCGTTCCACGTCCTCACGCGAATGTGCCGCCGACATCTGCGTGCGGATGCGCGCCTGTCCCTTCGGCACCACGGGGAAAGAAAACCCGATGACGTAGACGCCCTCCTTTAGCATCAGTGCCGCCATATCCTGCGCCAGCTTCGCATCGCCAAGCATGACGGGAATGATCGGATGCCCCTCGCCCGCCAGCGTGAAGCCGAGCTTCGTCATCTCCGCGCGAAACAACGCGGCATTCGAAGACAGTCGCGCGCGCAACGCATCGCCATTGTCGATCAGGTCGAAGACCTTGAGAGACGCGGCGGCAATCACGGGCGCCAGCGTGTTGGAGAACAGGTAGGGGCGAGACCGCTGCCGCAGCCAGTCGACCACCTCGGCCTTCGCCGACGTATAGCCGCCCGAGGCACCGCCGAGCGCCTTGCCGAGCGTGCCAGTGATGATATCTACCCGCCCCTCGACACCGCAATGCTCGGCCGATCCGCGCCCATGCTTGCCGACGAAGCCCACGGCATGGCTATCGTCCACCATGACCATCGCGCCATACTTCTCGGCGAGATCGCAAACGCCCTTGAGATTGGCGATGATCCCGTCCATGGAGAACACGCCGTCGGTGGCGATCAGCTTGAACCGACTGCCCTCGGCCTTCTTCAACTCCTCCTCGAGCGCCGCCATGTCGTTATTGGCGTAGCGGAAGCGCTTGGCCTTGGAGAGACGCACGCCGTCGATGATCGAGGCATGGTTCAGCGCATCGGAGATGATCGCATCCTCTTCGCCAAGCAGCGTCTCGAACAGCCCGCCATTGGCGTCGAAGCAGGAGGAATAGAGGATCGTGTCCTCCATTCCGAGAAACGACGAGATTCGCGCCTCTAGCTGCTTGTGTTCCTCCTGCGTGCCGCAGATGAAGCGCACCGACGCCATGCCATAACCATATCGATCCAACGCCTGCTTGCCGGCCTCGGCGAGTTCCGCATTGTCGGCAAGGCCGAGATAGTTGTTGGCGCAGAAGTTGAGCACCCGCTCGCCAGATGCAATGGCGATCTCGCCTGCCTGTTTCGAGGTGATGACGCGCTCGGCCTTGTAGAGCCCAGCATCCTTGAGGCTGGCGAGTTCGGTGCGCAGGTGGGAGAGAAATTGCGAGGTCATTGGATGGCCCTTCTATCGTATGTCCCGGTCTCGCCGGACTAGCATATTGCCGAATGTTTGTCTTGCCGGCGCTCAGCGCTGCGCCGCAATCAGCAGAAACATCGGCCGATCCATCTCCTCGGTCCATTCGGGGTGATCCTGCAGCTGCTCGGCGCTCGGCCGCCACTCTTCCACATGCCGGATCGCAAAACCGGCGCCGATCAGCGTGTTCAAGGTCGTGCCGATCGTCCGGTGGTACTTGACCACGCCCTTGGCCAGCCAGTCCGTCGTCCGCTCGCCTTCCCGCGAATAGCCGTCGAGCGGCCATATCCGCCGACGATCACCATCCGTCGACCACATCGGGGTCGCCGGCGCCATGTAGATCGGATGCTCGATGGAGAAGACGAAATCGCCGCCGGGCACCAGCGCCGCATGGATCGTCGCGACCAGACGCGTGAAGTCTTCGACATAGTGAAATGCCAGCGAACTGTAGGCAAAATCGAAGCCTGCCTCGGGCAGCTCGAGGCGGTCGAGATCGGCGATGCGGTATTGGACCATCTCATCTGCGGTCTCGCGTCGTGCCCGGGCGATCATGTTCTCGGAAAGATCGAGCCCCAGCACGCTTGCCGCACCTTGGCTGGCGGCAAAGCGTGCGAACCAGCCGAACCCACAGCCGAGGTCGACGACACGGCGGCCTCTGAGCTCCGGCAGCACGGCGCGAATGGAGCCCCACTCCGCAGCGCCGTCAAGCCCATGGACAGAGCGCGAGAGCTGGCTATAGCCCTCGAAAAATTCCGGTTTGTCGTAGATATTCTGGGCCATGGCTGCGTCTCCTCCGCGCCTGCTCCTATAAAGCCAGCATGCCGAAAATGAGGCAGCCCAAAGCCCGCCGCATCACCCCTCAAACCCAAGGATCACCCCGAGAAACGCATCCCCATAGCGCTCCAGCTTCGACTGTCCGACGCCCGAAATGCCGAGCAACTCCTTGGCCGTGCGCGGTCGCTCCGTGGCAAAGGCAATCAGCGTCGTATCCGGGAACACCACATAAGGCGGCACGCCGAGCGACTTGGCGATCGCCGTGCGTTCGGCGCGCAACGCCTGAAACAGCGCATCGTCCGGGCCTGACAGAACCGAGCGCCGTTCGGCCTGCGCGGCCTTCTTCGGCCGCCGCTCCGACGCCGGGCGATCCTTGCGGAAGAACACCTCTCGCTCTTTCTTGAAGACGGCGCGCGCCCCCTCGTCCAGCTTCAGCGCCCCGAAGGCGCCGTGGTCGACGCGCACCAGCCCCATGGCGAGAAGCTGCCGAAACACCGATTGCCATGTGCGTGACGCGATATCCTTGCCCGCGCCGAAGACAGGCATTTCGGTATGGCCGAAGCGCTCAGTCTTCTCGTTGACGTTGCCAACAAGCACGTCGATCAGGTGCCCGGTTCCGAAGCGCTCGCCGGTGCGGTAGATCGCCGCCAGCGCCTTGATCGCAGCCTCCGTTCCGTCCCAGGTCTCGACCGGCTTCAGGCAGGTGTCGCAGCCGCCGCAATTGCCGTCATGCCGCTCGCCGAAATGCGCCAGGATCGCCTGCCGCCGGCACGATGCCGTCTCGCAGATGGCGAGCAGCGCATTGAGCTTGGAACGCTCGACCCGCTTGATCTCGTCGGCAGCCCCGCCCTCGTCGATCATCCGTCCGCGCTGGATAACGTCGGCCATGCCATAGGCCATCCACACCTCCGACGGCAGCCCGTCGCGGCCGGCGCGGCCGGTCTCCTGGTAGTAGGCCTCGACCGAGCCCGGCAGATCGAGATGCGCGACATAGCGCACGTTCGGCTTGTCGATGCCCATGCCGAAGGCGACGGTGGCGACCAGGCAGAGATCCTCTTCCTTGAGAAACGCGTCCTGATTGGCGTCGCGCACCGCGCGGTCCATGCCGGCATGATAGGCAAGCGCCCGGATACCCTGGTCGTTCAACCACGCCGCCGTGTCCTCGACCTTGGCGCGCGACAGGCAGTAGACGATGCCGCTATTGCCTTTGTGGCCTGATAGAAACCGCAGCAACTGCTGGCGCGGCTGGTCGCGCTCGACGATTTCGTAGGCGATATTCGGCCGGTCGAAGCTGGTCGTGAAGATCTTTGCGCCATTGAGCCCCAGGCGTGCAGCGATGTCGTCGCGCGTATGCGGATCGGCCGTCGCCGTCAGCGCGACACGGGGAACGCCGGGATAAAGCTCGCCAAGTTTGCCGAGTTCGCGATATTCCGGCCGGAAGTCGTGGCCCCACTGGGACACACAGTGCGCTTCATCAATGGCGAAGAGCGCGATCCTGGCATTGCCGATGATATCGCGGAACCCGTCCATCAGGATGCGCTCCGGCGTCACGTAGAGCAGGTCGAGAGTGCCGGACGAGATCGCCCGGCGCACCTCGACATATTCTTCGCGCGTCAACGACGAATTGAGCGCCGCCGCCCGAATTCCAAGCTGCTTCATCGCCTCCACCTGATCGCGCATCAGCGCGATCAACGGCGAGACGACGATGCCGACGCCATCACGGCAGAGCGCCGGTATCTGGAAGCACAGCGACTTGCCGGCGCCCGTCGGAAACAGCACAAGGGCATCGCCTCCCGCCACCACATGCTCCACGACCTGCTGCTGCTTGCCGCGAAAGGCTGGATAGCCATAGACGTGGTTGAGGATGCCAAGCGGTGTACGCTCCGCGCCAAACAGCGCCTCGCCCGCCGAAAATCGCGTATCAGTCCCGTCCATCAGTGGCTCGCCGCCCCCTTGACGCGACCGGAGAGCACGCCGAAGCCGTCAATGATCGCTTCCTGGTTCTCAAGCCTGAGCCCCTCGAAGTGAACCTCCTGCAGCGCGCGCATCAGCTGGTCGATCACCTCTTCATTGCCGCTTTCGGTTGCCTCGGCGATCTCTTTTTCCAGTTCGATCTTCTGCCAGCGCAGCGCCTTGGCGCGCTTGTGAAAGGCGAGCGCCTGGCGATAGCCCTCGCGCGCATCCTCCATCGCCGCCTGCTCCGTGGCGATCCAGAGACGCGCGTTGCGGATCTGCTGCTCCAGCGCCTGGATCAGGCCGCCGAAGCCCTGCTCCTCCAGCCGCTCGATCAGATACTCGCGGGTGAGATACGGTCCGGCGACGGCCGCCGCCGCCCCGAGCATGCCCGACCAGAGCCGCTGCAGCTCGCGGCTGTCATAGTCGATCGAGGCGATCTCGTCATATTCGTCCTGCATCAGCGCCGGATGGTTGATGACTGTCAGCGCCAGCACGCTCTCGCGCAGCGCCGGTGTTTCCTGGTGGCCGCGCACCAACCCGGAGCGGGCCAGCCGATCCGAAATGCCGCCGCCCGATAGCCGCGCCCCGCGCGTGCCATCATTGCCCCTACCGGCGTTCTGTCCCCTGCCCTGGCCACCGCCTCGCTCGAAGCCGCCGCGATCGAAACTCCGCCGCTCGCCGCCGCCGCCGCGATGCTGGAACTGCGGCCGGAAAAAGCCGTTCAGCCTGTCGCGCATGTCCTGCTGGTAGTGCCGGCGCACGTCCTCGTCAGCGATGACCGCCACCAGCTGCCTCAGCCGTGCCTCCAGCTCCGCCTTCGCCTCCGGCGTCTCGAACGAGCCGGTCTGCAACTCGCGGCTCCAGATCATCTCGGCAAGCGGCTTGGCCTGGCTCATCACCTTGTCGAACGGCGCCCGCCCCTCGTTGCGCACGAGATCGTCGGGGTCCTTGCCGTCAGGCAACAGCGCGAAACGCACGGTACGCCCCGGCTTGATATGCGGCAGCGCCAGATCGGCAGCGCGGTTGGCGGCGCGGATGCCGGCGCCATCGCCGTCGAAGCAGAGCACGGGCTGTGCCGTCATCTTCCAGAGCAGTTCCAGCTGGTTTTCGGTGAGCGCCGTGCCGAGCGGCGCCACCGCGTTCTCGACACCTGCCTGATAGAGTGCGATCACGTCCATATAGCCTTCGACGGCAATGATCGTGCCTTCGCCATTGGCGCCCTGCGTCGATCGTCGGGCGCGGGCGAAATTATAGAGCACGTTGCCCTTGTGGAAGAGCTCGGTCTCGTTGGAATTGAGATATTTGGCCGGCGCGTCCGGCGACATGGCGCGACCGCCAAAGGCGATCACCTTCTCGCGCGACGACAGGATCGGAAACATGATGCGGTCGCGGAAGCGATCGTAGGAAACCGGGATCTCCGGACCGTGCACGACAAGCCCGCAGGCCTCGATCTGCTCCTTGGGAACATCCTTGCTGGCCAAATACTCCTTAAGCGCGTTGCGGCTATCGGGCGCGAAACCGAGACGGAAGGTTTCAATCGTCCGGCCGGTCAACCCACGATCTCGCAAATAGGCCCGCGCCCGCGCACCGTTCGCCGTCTGCAGCTGATCCTGGAAGAACTGTGTCGCCAACTCCATCACGTCTTGAAGCGTGGTTCGCTCCTTCTCGCGCTTCTCCATGGCGGGATCGGCGACGGGCATCGCGACGCCGGCCATGTCGGCGATCGTCTGCACCGCCTCGGGAAAGCTCAAGCCCTCGAGCTCGGTCAGGAACCGGAAATGGTCGCCGGTGACGCCGCAGCCGAAGCAATGATAACGGCCCTTGCGGTCTTCGCAGTGAAAGCTTGGCGACTTCTCACCGTGGAACGGGCAGCAGGCCCAGTAATCGGCGCGCGACACGTTGGTCTTGCGCTTGTCCCAGCTCACACGGCGGCCGATCACGTCCGAAATCAGGACGCGGTCGCGTATCTCGTCGAGAAAGGAGTTTGAAAAGCGCATTTCTACCTCTTGGCTATCCTCCATATAAGCAGGTTCCCGGGCGCATGCCACGAACTTTGGCCGATAGCCGCGCTATACACAGGTTGCTTGGATGCCCCCATACCCGACGACGGGGTCACCTCATACGTTCAACAAAGCGTGACTGTCGAAGGCATGCAATATCCGGCAGGAGCCCGTTCTGCAGGACAAGCGACACCAATCGCGATGACGCACCCTCGCGCTGTGCAAACAAAACAATACCTTACGCCGAAGACTCGAATCTGATTGCGAGCGGGACACCGCAACAGGTGTCCGCTTTAAGGCGACAATTCCCGCGAATTATTATTTTTTTGTAATTTGAATCTGATGCCGCATCGCAATATCGTCCATCTCAACAAAGCGATCCCCTCGCAAGGCACCATCCCTACCCCCGGCGCCGCCTTGCAAGGGTGCCTTTGCAAATACCCGCTGATGAGGACCCAGGTCCTGCGTCGTCAGCCGGAGCAAAGAGCAAGAAGGCAGGAACGCCCCCAGTTCCTGCCTTCTTTAATTTCTACCTGACGTTTCATATTATGGATCTAGGCTGCCTATCTCAGGCAGATACCACCAGCAATTGATTGACAGTCGTTGGTCTCGAGTCCAATGAAGGCGGCAACTCGGATGGTTGCCAAGCATGCCACATAAGGTTGAAGAATTTTTAGAGAGTGACGCATTTTTTGCGTTGGTTCTGGAATTTGCGCGCGAAATGCTCGCGATCTACCGCGAAAGCCCGCGCATTGCATCGATATTCGCCGCCCAGCAGCGCTGGTTGATGGCGCAACTCGGATTCGCGCTCTATTTCGGCTATCCTGATGATCCGAAGGGTGGCCTCTATTCCGGCCGCTTCATCTCATTCGCCATTGAAAAAAAGATCGCCAGCCGCAACACGGCCGCCGCCTTCATGCAGGAAATGCTGGCCTATCGTTTCCTGCGCCCTGTCGAAAGCCCGTCCGACAAGCGCACGCGATTGCTGGAGCCGACTGAAACGGCACTTGAGCATTTCCACAAGTGGCTCGCCGCCCACCTGATGATCCTAGACAATCTCGATGGCGACCATCGCCTCGACGCGGCGATGAAGGATCCGATGGTCTTTGCGCGCATGCAGCCGCTGATCGCCAAGGGCATCATCGACAGCGACGCGGTGCGCGATCCCGGCACCACCTACAATCTCTTCAACTGGGCGAACTCCGGAGGTCTCGTCATGGATCTCCTCATGACGCGGATAACCTCATTCGACATGTCCATGGAGCACGTCGCGATCGGAAGGTTGTCGCTGAAGGAAATCCGCGATCAGTTCATGATTTCCAACACGCATCTGAAGCGACTGCTGTCGCAGGCGGCCGAGATGGGCAGCATCGGCTGGTCCGAAGCATCGTTCAAGGGCGAGACCTGGCTGTCTAAAAAGTTCGTTAGGGAATATTGGGGCTATCAGGCCGCGAAATTCGCCGTCATTGACGCCGCCGCAGCAAGCGTGCTCGGGCCCGCGGTCCCAAGGACCGCGCGCCTGGCTTGACTGATTAGTTCAGGAGTTCCTTGACGGCGCTCGACGCCTTGGAAAAATCCATCTGACCGGCATAGCGCTCTTTAAGCACCGCCATCACCTTACCCATGTCCTTCGGACCCGCCGCACCCGTCTCGGCGATGATCGCCGCGATATTGGCGCGCACATCCGAATCGGAGAGCTGCTTCGGCATGAAGTCCTGCACGACCTTGATTTCCGAGCGCTCCTTGGCGGCAAGCTCCGGGCGGGCATTCTCTTCGTAGATCTTTGCCGATTCGTCGCGCTGCTTCACCATCTTGGCGAGGATCTGCAGAATCTCATCGTCGCTGGCCTCTTCCTTGCCGGCGCCGCGATTGGCGATATCCCGGTCCTTGATCGCGGCCTGGATGAGGCGAACGGTCGAGAGACGCTCGGCATTCTTGGATTTCATCGCATCCTTGAGGGCGGCGGAGAGTTGATCGCGCAACATTACAAATACTCCTGTTTGAATGCCGCTTCATAAACCGGGCGAATGCGTCGGATCAAACAAATTGCGATATGCGCGACAGAAAGCGGCAGAAAACCCTTGGAATCTGCGGTATGAAGATTGACCTCGCGAAATAGCGTGGCTATTTACCGCCACCTGCACCAAAATTCGTGATCAGGCCTGAGAGCGCGCGCCTTGCCGCGCGTACACGCTTGCGAACCAACATGGCCGGCCACCGTTGCCCAAGGACGGATGGCAGCCGGAAACGGGATGAAGATGACCGCGACAGCACCCTGGACAACCGAAAAGCCGACCGCCCTGCTCGTTCTTGCAGACGGCACAGTGATCGAAGGAAAGGGCATCGGCGCGACCGGCAAGGTCCAGGCCGAAGTGGTCTTCAACACCGCGCTGACCGGCTACGAAGAGATCATGACCGACCCGTCCTACCTCGGCCAGATCGTCACCTTCACCTTCCCGCATATCGGCAACATCGGCACCAACGAAGAAGACATCGAAGACCTGACGCCGGCGGCACGCCACGGCGCGGTCGGCGTCATCTTCAAGGCCGACATGACCGAGCCCTCCAACTACCGCGCCGCCAAGCATCTCGATGCCTGGCTGAAGGCCCGCGGTGTCATTGGCCTCTGCGGCGTCGACACCCGCGCGCTGACGGCATGGATCCGCGAGAATGGCGCCCCGAACGCCGTCATCGCCCACGATCCGAACGGCGTCTTCGACGTCGACACGCTGAAGGCCGAAGCCAAGGCCTGGAGCGGGCTCGAAGGCCTCGACCTCGCCAAGATCGCCTCTTCCGGCCAGTCCTCGCAGTGGTCGCAGACCCCGTGGGTCTGGAACGAAGGCTACGGAGACCTGAAGGCCGAGGACGCCAAGTACCACGTCGTCTGCCTCGACTACGGCGTCAAGCGCAACATTCTGCGCCTCTTTGCCGGCCTCGACTGCAAGGTCACCGTCATGCCGGCAACGACGAGCGCCGACGAAGTGCTTGCCATGCAGCCGGACGGTATCTTCCTTTCGAACGGCCCGGGCGACCCGGCCGCCACAGGCGCATATGCCGTTCCGGTCATCCAGTCGCTGATCAAGACCGACATTCCGGTGTTCGGCATCTGCCTCGGCCACCAGATGCTGGGTCTGGCGCTCGGCGCCAAGACCGAGAAGATGCACCAGGGCCACCACGGCGCCAACCATCCGGTCAAGGACCACACGACAGGCAAGGTCGAGATCGTCTCGATGAACCACGGCTTCGCGGTCGACACGAAGTCGCTGCCCGAAGGTGTTGAGGAGACTCACGTTTCGCTCTTCGACGGCACGAACTGCGGCCTGCGTGTTTCGGGCAAGCAGATCTTCTCCGTCCAGCACCACCCGGAAGCCTCCCCCGGCCCTCAGGACAGCCACTACCTCTTCCGCCGCTTCATCAACATGGTGCGCGAGAAGAAGGGCGAAGCGGCGCTGGCCGAACGCTAGATGTGGAGCCGTGGCGCGGTCGACAACACCTGCGCCACGACCAGCACGAGTGATGCCGATAGCGGCATCTCGCCGAAAAAGTTAATGGCAATTTAACGCCCGCCACCCAAGATCAGCGCCGAGGACGACAATTGTCGGTAGCGGGGGCGTTTCATGCGGGAGAAGCAGCACATTGCAAGCCTTGACGGTCTGCGCGGCATCGCTGCTGCCGCTGTCGTCTTCGCGCATCTGCACCTGATCTTTCCCGCGCTTGAAGGCCTGGAAGTCACCGGTATCGGTGACCGGTCGGTGGCGATCTTTTTCGCCCTCAGCGGCTTCCTGATGGCCTATCTCTATGGCGACCGGCCAATTAGCCGCACAGCGGTCGCGGACTTCCTGGTCAGCCGTTTTTCTCGCATCTATCCCGTCTACCTGGTCGCCGTTGTCGCCGTCATCGCACTTTCCAGCATTCCGGGCTTCGACTTCATCAACCCGATCCAGGGGCCGAAAGAGATCGTCCGACACGTGCTCCTGTTCGGCTCCAGCGGCGTGCTCTGGTCTGTTCCTCCGGAAATCCAGTTCTACCTCCTCTTCCCGGTGATCTGGCTGTTCCTCACCGACCGCAAGCGTTACCAGGCGCTCGGCCTGCTGATTGCCGGCTTCCTTGCCGTCGACGCCCTGCTCGGCTTCCCCGGTCCCGGCATCCTGCTCTTGTCGAAGCTGGCCTTCTTTCTTTTCGGTGCAGCCGCCGGCAGGCTGCATTCGACGCTGGTCGGACAACAGCTCCGCCGACCGGTAGGCACTCTGATCGGCTTGCTCGCATTGGCCCTGCCTTTGTTCGTGCTCGTCTCCAGGCAGCTGTTTCCGACGATCGAAAGTGCGTGGGGCCTCGCACCGGCCTTTGCCGCCGCACTCGCGGTGCTGCTGGTCGCGCGCGAGCATCCGATCTCGGCGGCGCTGTTCGCCGCTCCGCCGATGCGGTTTCTTGGAAAGATCAGCTTCTCGCTCTATCTCTTCCACGTGCCGGTCATGTTCCTGATGGCCAACGCGTTGTCGGGCATGTTGCCGCTCTACGCGGTCGTCCTCGTCGCGCTTTGCGCCGCGCTGTTGATCGCGTGGATCAGCTACGAATGCATCGAGACCCCGGCACGCCGGGCGCTCGTCTCGCTCTGGCGCCGCCGACGCACGATCGAGACGGCGGAAATGGCGGAAAAGCAGCTCGGCGCGTAGGGGCCACCGCTTCGCAGGCCGACAGGATCGGAGGATGCCGATGCAAACATCCGCGCAAATACACCGGGGCGGATGCCTCTGCGGAAAAATCCGGTACCGCATCACGGATGCGCCGCTACGCAGCAGCCTCTGCCATTGCCGGACATGCCGCAAGATCGCCTCCGCGCCCACGCTTCCGTTCGTCGTCTTCCCCGCGGCGAGCTTTGCCTTCGAAGGCGATACCCCTGAGAGCTTCGCCTCTTCCGAACATGTCATGCGAACGTTCTGCGGTACCTGCGGCTCGCCGCTGACCTATGCCACCAAGACGGATCCGCAAACCATCGACGTCATGACCGTGAGCCTGGACGACCCCGGAGCCTACCCACCGCAAGACCATGTCTGGGTTTGCGAAAAGCTGAGCTGGGAGGTCATCGCCGACAATCTGCCGCAACATCCAAGGGGTTTGCCCCACGAGGACTGACGCCGGAGTGGGCGTCAGCCTTCGCGCCGCATCAGGATGTAGAAGCGCGCGCAGAGCATCAGCGCGGCCGTGAACAATCCGATCAGGAAGCCGAGCCAGATGCCGATACCGCCGAGCCCGAGCGGAAACGCCAGCGCCCAGGCGAGGAAGAAGCCGATCGGCCAGTAGGCGATCAACGCCAGGATCATCGGCACGCGCGCATCCTTCAGCCCGCGCAGCAGGCCGTTGGCGATTGCCTGCAGGCCGTCCACCAGCTGGAACAATCCGGCGATGATGATCAGCGGCCCGGCATAGGCAAGCACCTGCGGCGCCTCGGCCGAATGCGTATCGAGGAACCAGCTGGCGAAGAAGCCGGGCATGATCGCAAACAACAATCCGCCGACCGCCGAAATGGCGCAGGCAAGCACGAAAACGGCCACCGAAGCGCGCACCAGCGCAACGCGGTCGCCCTGCCCGTGCGCGACGCCGACCCTGACGGTCGCCGCCTGCGACAGGCCGAGCGGGATCATGAAGGCGATAGACGCCCACTGCAGCGCGATGCCATGCGCTGCAAGCTCGATCGTGCCGATCCGCCCCATCAGGAGCGAGGCCATCGTGAACAGGCTGACTTCCGCAAGGATGGTCACGCTGATCGGCAGCCCGAGGCGCACGACCTCGAAAAAGGCCTTCCAGTCCGGCCGCCAGAAGCGAACCAGGATCTCGTAGCGGCGGGTCTCGGGCCGGCTCTGGACATACGCCAGAATGAAGAAGAAGCCCGCCGTCTGCACCAGCACCGACACGATCGCCGCCCCGCGCAGCCCCATGGCCGGCAGGCCGAAATGGCCAAGCACCAGCGCATAGGCGAAGACAGCATTGAGAACCAGCATGGCGATCGTGACGTTGAGGATCACCGCCGCCTTGCCGATGGCACTGACCAGCGCGCGCAACACGTTGTAAAGCAGCCCCGGCAGCACCGCGAACTGGCCGATGACGATATAGCTGTGCGCCAGCGCCGCCACTTCAGGCTTCTGCCCGGCCGCAAGCAATATATGCTCTGAATTGAAGAATGCCGGCAGCATCAGCACCCAGAAGGCGAGAACCACCCACAGGCCCATGCGCAGCGACCGGCGCACGCTGACGACGTCGCCACGGCCATAGGCTTGCGCCACCATCGGAATGACGGCGATCGAAAAGCCTGAACCGAAGACGAGGATCGTGAACAGGAACTGGCCGGCCAGCACCATGGCCGCCAGATGCTCGGCGCCCAGGCGCCCGACGATCATCACGTCGGTGGTGTTGATACCAAGCTGGGCGAGCTGCGCACCGATCAAAGGCACGCCGAGCGCCAGTGTCGCGCGGATATGCGCGCTCCAACGGTTATCGGTTACCGGCGCCAGCTTTCGCGCGTCGATCGGCGTGTCCATGACGGTGTCCTGTGAGTTGATGCGAATGGCCGCAAAACGCGGCAATATCACCAAGGCTCTAACGGAAATACCGAGGAAGGAACACCCAAAAATAGGCAGATGATGAAATATTCATCATCACATCATCAATTCTGATCAATCACTCGGCTGCCTGACCGAGCGCCTTGCCGGTCTTGGAGACCCGCACTCCGAGGAGAAACACCAGCGTGGCGATGAGGATGAAGACCGCCGCCATCAGGAACGGCGCGCCCGCGAAGGTGACCGGCGCATCCGGTCTGGTGAAATAACCGAACATCTGCGTGAAGATCAGCGGGCCGATGATCGTCGTGATGCTGGAAAGGCTCGTCAGCGCCCCCTGCAGCTCGCCCTGTGCCGAGGGTGGCACCTTGCCGGCGGCGATGCTGCGAAGCGGCGGATCGGCGATGTTTTCCATCACCGTCAGCACGATGACCGCATAGACCACCCATCCATCCCAGGCAAAGGCATAACCAGTGAGGCCAACCACCGAGAAACAGAGCCCGACCACGGCCGTTTTCCATTCACCGAGAACAGGCACGATCCTCGGCAACACCAGCGCCATGACGACAGCTGCACCGATCCCATAAATGCCGAGTGAAAGTCCGATCTCGCCCTCGCTCCAATTGTAGCGATAGCTGGTGACGAACGGCCAGACGGCCGGATAGACCGCGTGCGCCAGCCAGAACAGGAACATGACGGCGGCAATCCAGCCGATACCGGGATAGCTACGCATCTGCTTCAGCGCGCCGAGCGGATTGGCGCGTTTCCATTCGAAACGACGCCGGTTCTTGGCATCGAGCGTCTCCGGCAGCAGGAAACAGGCAGCGACGAAATTCAGGAACGACACCGCAGCGGCGCCATAGAACGGCACACGCGGCCCGAATTCGCCGAGAAACCCGCCAATGACGGGGCCGACGGTAAAGCCGACGCCGAAGGCGATGCCGATAAGGCCGAAATTCTTGGCGCGGTTTTCCTCGTTGCTGATGTCGGCGATATAGGCGGAACAGGTTGCGAAGCTGCCGCCGCTCAGTCCCGACAGCATGCGCCCGATGAACAACATCCAGAAGCTTGTCGCGACCGCGCAGATGAGATTGTCGATGGCGAAGGTCAGAACCGATAGCAATAGGATCGGCCGCCGTCCGAAGCGATCGCTGAGATTGCCTAGCAACGGCGCGAACAGGAACTGCATGCCGGCATAGACGACGAGCAGCCACCCGCCATCGAGCGCCGCATCGCTGACAGAGCCGCCGGTAAGCTGCTCCAGATAGGCGGGCAACACCGGCATTATGATCGCGATCCCGATCACGTCGAGAAACAGGATCATGAAAACGAGAAAAAGGCCGCGGCGAACGAATTTCGGATCGAGCATGCGAGGTCTCTACAGCTTTCTGTTTTCTGGAAAGACGATCTCATCGCCGCGCGTTCTACATACCGCAGGCAAAAGAGCGAAACAATACGTGAACATTTCAATTGTTTTGATAGGCTCACGACTTCCGTTGATGGCGAACGGGAACAAAGCGCGCACCTAACGCTGTTTTTGCGGCTCCGCCTTGATGAAATCGACGAAGGCGCGAAGGGCTGCCGGCATATGACGACGGCTGGCGTAATAGAGGAAGGGCCCGGAGAATTCGGTCACCCAGTCCTCCAGAATGAGCTCCAGCCGCCCGGCATCGACCTCGGGCATCACCACCTCTTCGAAGGTGCGGATAACGCCAAGCCCGGCAACGGCGGCGCCCACCTCGATCTCCAGTGCATTGGCCGACAGCTGTCCCGTAGGCGTGATCATCAGCGTCTCGCCATCCCGGTCGAACTCCCATGGCGTCGCGCTCGTGCCGCTCAGGAACCGGTGGATGATGCAATCGTGGTCGATGAGATCGCGCGGATGCCTCAGGACGCCGCGCCGCTTGAGATAATCGGGCGACGCGGCCGTGACGTAGCGCTGCCGGCGCGGACCGATCGGCACCGCGATCATGTCGCGCTCCAGCCGCTCGTCATAACGAATGCCCGCATCGTATCCGGCACCGAGCACGTCGATGAAGCTGTCCTCGCCGATCACCTCGATCCGCACCTTCGGATAGGCAGTCAGAAAGCGGTTGATGATATCGGACAGAAAGGAGCGCGCCACGATGGTTGGCACGTTGAGCCTCAGCGTGCCCGACGGCCCCTCGCGAAAGCTTTCGAGCTGCCCGAGTGCGGACGCCACCTCCCCCAACGCGGGCGCCAGCCTTTCGAGAAGCCGCTGCCCGGCCTCCGTCGGTGTCACGCTGCGCGTCGTCCGGTTGAGAAGCCTCACACCGAGCCGCTCCTCCAATCGCCTGAGGGAATCGCTGAGAGACGACGCCGAAACGCCCCGCTTGCGCGCCGCCGCGCGAAAGCTCCTCTCCTTCGCGATTGCCGTGAAGGCATCGAGGTCGCTGAGTGGAAGATCATCCATTGTGCATTTTCCCGCACGATCGGCTCAAATTGAGCCGAACTATCGCACAGCGGCGCACGAGGCGAAAGCCGGTGGACGCGGTCCCGGGGTCGAAACCGCTATCTGTCAGACAGGACCGGAAAATGTGTCGCAGGCCTGAAGCTGGCCGCTGTCGAAGCCGCGCTTGAACCATTTCATACGCTGCGCCGAAGTGCCGTGATTGAAGCTCTCCGGCACGACATAGCCCTGGCTGCGCTTCTGCAGCGTATCGTCGCCGATCTGCTGCGCGGCATTCAGCGCTTCCTCGAGGTCGCCCGCTTCCAGGATACCTTTCTGCTGGGTGAACTTGCCCCAGATACCGGCGAAGCAATCGGCCTGCAGCTCGACCCGCACCGACATCTTGTTGGCATCGGCCTCGCTCATGCGCTGGCGCGCCTCGTTGAACTTGGGCAGGATGCCAAGCAGGTTCTGCACGTGATGGCCGACCTCGTGCGAGACGACATAGGCCTCGGCGAAATCGCCCGAAGCGCCGAACTTGCGGCTGAGCTCGTTGAAGAAGGCCGTGTCGAGGTAGACCTTGCGGTCCTGAGGGCAGTAAAATGGCCCAGTCGCGGCCGATGCGAAGCCGCAACCGGATTGCGTCTGCCCTGAGAAGAGCACCAGCTTGGGATCCTCGTAAGTGCGCCCCATCGACTGGAAGATGCCCTGCCACGTATCCTCCGTCTCGGCGAGCACCGTGCGTACAAAGGCGGTCATCTCGTCGTTGGCGGGCGTCTGGCTGCCGCTGGACTGGCTCTGTTCATAGCCCGGTCCACCGGACATGCCGCCATCCATCACCTGCAAGAGGTCGATGCCCATGGCCTTGAAGATCACATAGAGCACGACGAGGAAGATGATCGTGCCGATGCTGAGCCCGCCACCGCGCCGGCCCATGCCGCCGCCGGACGGAAAACTGAATCCGCCCCCTCGTCCCAATCCACCCATGGAAGGATCTCCGCGGCGATCCTCGATGTTGTCGGACTGACGCCGGCCTTTCCATTCCATGATGATCTCCCCGCAGAGGCTATTTGCTCTCTCCTATCTTATATATCCGGGGAGCCGGGAAATTCCAGCCGATTTCAACCGCACGCACGCGCCAATCAGGCGCCGAGCGTCACGCCACCGGATGGGGTACCCATAGGCAGCTCCGGCGCCGGGCACATCAGCCAGCGCAAGCCGTAATACAGCAGCGCCACCACCAGGATCGACGCATATCCGTCCACGGCATAGTGCCAGCCGAGAAAGACCGAGCTCATCATGATGAAGGCGACATAGGCGAAGGCTGCAAAGCCCGCCTTGGGTGAAATCTCGGCAACGAAGAAAGCGTTGAGACTGATCAGCGCGACATGCACGCTCGGAAAAGCGGAAATGCCGGAGCCGAGCCCGGCCGTTCCACTCTCGTGAAGCGACCAGAGATAATGTTGAAACGCCGCCGCGGTGCTCGCCCAATCACCGGAGGCCAGCATCTGGCGCAGCCCAGCGAAACGGACCGTATCGCCGGTCACTGCGTGATAGAAGACCGGCCCCACCGCGGTGAAAAATCCCGCGAAAATGTTTCCGCAAACGATCCAGATGACCATGAACACGCTGACATAGCGCACGCGAACGGCCGCGGCCCTTGGCGACGTCACGACATAGAACAAGCCGCCGAAACAGATGACAAACCAGAGCGCGCTATAATTCCAGTCGATAAACGATCGCAATACGCTACTCTTCGAGAACCCTGACAGCAACAGCCACGGATCGGTACCAAACGACAGCCATCGGTCGACATCAGCCAAAGTGCGATCGTAGAAGAAGCCACCGCGCAAAAGCGGCAGGATGTTCTTGATCGATGTGAACGTGCCCTGAAAAAACATCAACGCCATCATCAGCGCCATTCCCGACAGAAGGTGAGCAATCCGTTCTGGTGACAGCATCGCGTGCATCGCGCTCGTACGTGGCTCGTGCAGGCGAATGACCGACCAGCACCAACCTGCGAGAAGTGTAATCGATGGCATGAACAGCAAGAACAGGTAGGTCCATTGCCCGAGATAGAGACGATACGCCATCTGTCCGATTTGGCCGCTGACGACAAGGAGTGTCAGGCCGACGAGGCAATAAGCGCCGATGGCCATGTAAAGCCAAAGATCCTCGATCAGGCGTGCTCCGACCGCTGAAACGAGCCGCGCATGCCACCGTCTGGCCGTAATAGCCGTCTTCGCCCCTGTATTCATTACAGACCCGCCCATCAAAAATGAAACGCTGCCCTCATCGTTTCACCACCAATAGAAAGCCCCCTAACTATTAATATTTGCTAAACGCTATGTATTTAGAAGTTGTACACGGGCTGCCGCTCCGCACGGTTGGCGCAACCGATCGCCGACCGCAAATAATGCGCCCCTTGACGCGGTCCCGGCTTTCAACTTTCCTGCGCGAGGGAGAGAGTGCTGGAGGAGAGCCCTGATGAGAGCCGTAAGACTTGAAGCGACGGGAGAACTTCATCTGCGCGAGGTCGAAAGACCTTCGCCGGGAGCGGGAGAACTCCTGGTACGCATAGAAGCCTGCGGCATATGTGGCACCGATCGTCACCTGTTTCACGGCGAATTTCCAGCCAGACCGCCCGTGACGCTCGGCCACGAATTCACCGGCATCGTCGAGAAGGTCGGCACGGGCGTTAGCGACTTTCGCGAGGGAATGCGCATCACCGTGGACCCAAACATCGCCTGCGGCCGCTGCCCGCAATGCCAGCGCGGAAAAATCAACCTGTGCGAGAATCTGCGAGCCATCGGAATCCAAAAGGATGGTGGCTTCGCGGAGCATGTGGCCGTGCCCGAAAAGCAGGCTTTCGCGCTGCCCGATGACCTTGATCCCATCCACGGCGCCTTCTGCGAGCCGCTGGCCTGCTGCCTGCACGGCATCGACCTCGCCAAGATTGAGACCGGCTCGTCGGTTATTGTTCTCGGCGGCGGCGTCATCGGACTGCTGGTCGTGCAACTCGCCCGTCTCGCCGGCGCCACCGACGTCGTCCTCGTCACCCGCAGCGCCGACAAACGCCGGCTCGGGGAAACGCTCGGCGCAACGGCATCGATCGATCCCGGCGGCAGCGGCTTCCCGCAGAGCCTGATCTCCAGAGACGGCCTTCTGCCCGGTGGTGCGGATGTCGTCATCGAATGCGCCGGCGTCAGGGAGACCGTGGAGCAGGCGCCGTCCCTTGCCCGCAGCGGCGGCGCAGTCGTTATCCTCGGCGTCATGCCGCAGGGCGCCAAAGTGTCGATGGAGCCGTTCGACCTCTTGTTTCGCGAGATCAGCCTGATCAGCTCGTTCATCAATCCCTTCACGCACAGGCGCGCCGCGGACCTGATCTCATCCGGCGCGATCAAGGTCGAGCCGCTGATATCGCGCCGCATCGGGCTTGGCGAGGCAGTGGAGGCAATCAGCAATCCGGCCCGTCCGGGCGAGATTCGAGCCCTCGTTCTTCCGAGTCTCGGTTAGCTCGAGACGAACCCTTTCCGATTCCTGTCGATTCCGAAAATTATGGGGTTCCGTTTACAAATACATTTGCCTATAAGCCGCTTCTAGCCTGAAAAGACCATCATATGCGCGACCCGGCCGGTGCCTCCCACCCTGGCCGGCTTTCTGCGCAGCTAGGAAACGGAAAAAAGCCCATGCCGAAGCGCCAAGACATCAAATCGATCCTCATCATCGGCGCAGGACCGATCGTCATTGGCCAGGCTTGCGAATTTGACTACTCCGGCACACAGGCCTGCAAGGCGCTGAAGGAGGAAGGCTACCGCGTCATCCTCGTCAACTCCAACCCGGCAACGATCATGACCGACCCGGGTCTGGCCGACGCCACCTACGTCGAGCCGATCACGCCTGAAGTCGTCGCCAAGATCATCGCCAAGGAGCGCCCCGACGCGCTGCTGCCGACCATGGGCGGCCAGACCGCGCTGAACACTGCGCTTTCTCTCAAGCGCATGGGCGTGCTCGATCGCTACAATGTCGAGATGATCGGTGCCAAGCCCGCCGCCATCGACATGGCCGAAGACCGCGCGCTGTTCCGCGAAGCCATGGAGCGCATCGGCCTCGAAACCCCGCGCTCGATGCTGGCCAACGCCACCGACATCAAGGATGCCGACCGCAAGACCCATGAGGCCGAGCGCAACAAGCTCAAGGAAAGCCTTTCCGGCGCCGACCTCGACAAGGCGCTCGACGCGCTCGAGAACCAGTGGAACCTCGGCGAGACCGACCGCAAGCAGCGCTACATCAGCCATGCCATGGCGATCGCCGCGCAGGCGATCGACGTCGTCGGTCTCCCCGCCATCATCCGCCCGTCCTTCACCATGGGCGGCACCGGCGGCGGCATTGCCTATAACCGCTCGGAGTTCTTCGAGATCATCGGCGGCGGCCTCGATGCCTCGCCGACCACCGAAGTGCTGATCGAGGAATCGGTTCTCGGCTGGAAGGAATATGAAATGGAAGTCGTCCGCGACAAGGCGGACAACTGCATCATCATCTGCTCGATCGAAAACATCGACCCGATGGGCGTCCACACGGGCGATTCCATCACCGTTGCCCCTGCCTTGACCCTCACGGACAAGGAATACCAGATGATGCGCAACGCCTCGATCGCGGTTCTGCGCGAGATCGGCGTCGAGACGGGCGGCTCGAACGTGCAGTTCGCCGTCAACCCGAAGGATGGCCGCCTCGTCGTCATCGAGATGAACCCGCGCGTCTCGCGCTCGTCGGCTCTGGCCTCCAAGGCCACAGGTTTCCCGATCGCCAAGGTCGCCGCCAAGCTCGCCGTCGGCTACACGCTGGACGAGCTCGACAACGACATCACCGGCGGCGCGACGCCAGCCTCGTTCGAACCGTCGATCGACTACGTCGTCACCAAGATCCCGCGCTTCGCCTTCGAGAAGTTCCCGGGCGCCTCGCCGGTTCTCACCACGGCCATGAAGTCGGTCGGTGAAGTCATGGCGATCGGCCGCACCTTCGCCGAATCGCTGCAGAAGGCGCTGCGCGGTCTCGAAACCGGCCTGACCGGCCTCGACGAGATCGAGATCCCCGGCCTGGAAGAAGGCGAAGGCAGCCAGAACGCCATCCGCGCCGCCATCGGCACGCCGACGCCTGACCGCCTGCGCATGGTCGCCCAGGCGCTGCGCATGGGCATGAGCCCCGAGGAAGTGCACGAAGGCTGCAAGATCGACCCGTGGTTCATCGCCCAGTTCAAGGCGATCATCGACATGGAGGCCCGCGTTCGCGAACACGGCCTGCCCACCGACGCGGCCAACCTGCGCACGCTGAAGGCTATGGGCTTCTCCGACGCCCGCCTCGCCACCCTCTCGGGCAAGCGCCCGAAGGAAGTGGCCGAACTGCGCAACTCCTTGAACGTTCGCCCGGTCTTCAAGCGCATCGACACCTGCGCCGCCGAATTCGCCTCGCCAACCGCCTACATGTATTCGAGCTACGAAACCCCCTTCGTCGGCCAGCTGCGCTCCGAAGCCGAGATCTCCGACCGCAAGAAGGTCGTCATTCTCGGTGGCGGTCCGAACCGCATCGGCCAGGGCATCGAGTTCGATTACTGCTGCTGCCATGCCGCCTTCGCGCTGCGCGACGCCGGCTATGAAGCGATCATGATCAACTGCAACCCCGAAACCGTCTCGACCGACTACGACACCTCCGATCGCCTCTACTTCGAGCCGCTGACGGCCGAAGACGTGATCGAGATCCTGCGCGCGGAGCAGGAAAAGGGCGAAGTCGTCGGCGTCATCGTGCAGTTCGGCGGCCAGACCCCGCTGAAGCTCGCCGAAGCGCTCGAGAAGAACGGCATCCCGATCCTCGGCACTGCCCCCGACATGATCGACCTTGCCGAAGACCGTGACCGCTTCCAGAAGCTGCTGATCAAGCTCGACCTCACGCAGCCGAACAACGGCATCGCCTACTCGGTCGAACAGGCCCGCCTCGTCGCCACCGAGATCGGCTTCCCGCTCGTCGTGCGCCCGTCCTACGTTCTCGGCGGCCGCGCCATGCAGATCCTGCACTCGGAAGGCCAGCTGCAGACCTATCTGCTCGACACCGTTCCGGAACTGGTGCCTGAAGACATCAAGCAGCGCTACCCGAACGACAAGACCGGCCAGATCAATACCCTGCTCGGCAAGAACCCGCTGCTGTTCGACAGCTACCTCTCGAACGCCATCGAAGTCGACGTCGATTGCCTCTCCGACGGCAAGGACGCCTTCATCGCCGGCATCATGGAACACATCGAGGAAGCCGGCATCCACTCGGGCGACTCGGCCTGCTCGCTGCCGCCACGCACATTGTCCGCGGAGATGATCGACGAACTCGAGCGTCAGACGAAAGCCATGGCCAAGGCGCTCAACGTCGTCGGCCTGATGAACGTGCAGTACGCCATCAAGGACGGCACCGTCTACGTGCTGGAAGTGAACCCGCGCGCTTCGCGTACCGTTCCTTTCGTCGCCAAGACCATCGGCGCCCCGATCGCCAAGATCGCCGCCCGCGCCATGGCCGGCGAGAAGCTCGATCCGCTGTTTGCCGCCTACGGCGAGAAGCCAGACCCGCGCAACCTGAAGCACATCGCCGTCAAGGAAGCCGTCTTCCCGTTCGCCCGCTTCCCCGGCGTCGACACGCTGCTCGGCCCGGAAATGCGCTCGACGGGCGAAGTCATCGGCCTCGACACCGATTTCGCGCTGGCTTTTGCCAAGTCGCAGCTCGGCGCCAGCGTCGAACTGCCGCGTGACGGCACGGTCTTCGTCTCGGTTCGCGACGACGACAAGCCGCGCGTCCTGCCGGCGATCCGCATGCTGGTCGAGATCGGCTTCAAGGTTCTCGCCACCGGCGGCACCGCCCGCTTCCTCGCCGAAAACGGTATCGAGGCGACGAAGATCAACAAGGTCCTGGAAGGACGCCCGCATATCGAGGACGCCATCCGCAACCGTCAGGTCCAGCTGGTCATCAACACGACGGACTCGAACAAGGCGATCTCCGACTCGAAGTCGCTGCGCCGTGCAACGCTGATGCAGAAGGTGCCGTACTACACCACCATGGCCGGCGCAGAAGCCGCCGCCCAGGCGATCAAGGCACTGAAGGCCGGCAACCTTGAGGTCCGGCCGCTGCAGAGCTACTTCGCCTGAGACATCAAAGCCGGCCGTGATCCTTCACGGCCGGCTTTTCGCCGCACGCCGGCCAACGCGACGACACGCCGAAGTGTCGCAAAAACGCGACAATCCACCTGAGTTTTCAAACCCTTCGCGATCATGTTACGATATCCCCACACGTGAGGGGCATCGATGGGCAAGAACATCGTCATTCTGTTCGATGGCACGTCGAACGAAATCTCCGCCGACCGCACCAATATTCTCCGCCTATTCGGCGTTCTCGACCGCAGCGACAGGCAGATCGTCTATTACGATCCCGGCGTAGGTACCTTCGGCGCCGCCAATGCATGGTTCAACGCCTATCGCAAGACGGTCGAGCTTTGGGGCTTGGCGACCGGCTGGGGCCTCGACCAGAACGTCAAAGAGGCCTACCGCTTCCTGGTCGACAATTACGAACCCGGCGAACCGGGGGACGACCAGGAATACAGGGATCGCGACAACATCTACATCTTTGGCTTCAGCCGCGGCGCCTATACCGCACGCGTTCTGGCAGGCTTCGTCCACTCACTCGGGCTGATGAGCAAATACCACGTCAACCTGATCGACTACGCCTACAACACCTACAAGGGCATCTCCGAAAGCGAACAGCAGCAAGGCGGAACGGATGCCGCTAATGTCGATTGGGACGCACCATCAGCCTTCAGGACCATGCGCCTCTACGAGCGCACGCTGAAGACCGACCGCCCGCCGATCAAGCTGCTCGGCCTTTTCGACACCGTGTCCTCGGTGATCGTCTGGGGCAAATGGCGCCCGCAACTCTTGACGCTTCCCTTCACCGATCGCAATCCGAGCGTTGAAGTGGTGCGCCACGCGCTCGCCATCGACGAGCGGCGAAGCATGTTCAATCCGCTGCCATGGCGGCAGGGACAGGACTATTGGGGCGGCCCCTTCAAGCCACCGGCCCCGCCACCGCAGAATTTCAAGGAAGTCTGGTTCTCAGGTGTCCACGGCGATATCGGCGGCGGCTATCCGGAAGCCGAGAGTGCGGCGATCAAGATACCTCTCGCCTGGATGATCGCCGAGACCAGAAGCACCGGCCTCACCTACAACGAAGATGCGGTCAACGAACTCGTCCATGGCGACAACCCGACGAAGAGCTATGTCCGGCCGGCCCCGACGGCACCGCTGCACGACTCCATGAACTGGGCATGGAAATCGCTCGAATATGTGCCGCGGCGCGTGCCGATCACCTCCTGGCGCAAACGCGGCGACACGACGCGCGTCTACCTGCCGCTGGCCGACCGCCGCTTCATCCCAGACGGCGCCTCGCTGCACCAGTCCGTCATCGACCGAGTGTCTTCGACGATAGCACCGCCCTACGCCCCACCGAACCTGCCGCTACGCTTCGAGACGGAGCCATGGAGCAATGACGGCCCGTACTCTATCAGCCGATCCGACAATCGTTGAGGTCACTCCGGCCGCTTGAAATAGGCCTCGAGCCGATAACCGTCAGGATCGATGACGAAGGCGGCATAATAGAACTGGCTGTAATCCGGTCGCACGCCCGGAGCACCATTATCGGTTCCGCCATTGGCAAGCCCGGCCGCGTAAAACGCATCGACGGACTCTTCGCTGGGCGCCACGAAGCAGAAATGCAGCCCTGAATCCATATCGGGCACCACAGGCCGCGCCACCTCGCCGACCCAGAGCCCCACCCGATCGGCGCCATAGCCGCTGACATTGCCGAAATTCGTCAGCCGCTCATAGCCGAGCGGCGCCAGCGCGGCGTCGTAGAACGCCTGCGACTTTTCGAGGCTCTTCACACCAATCGACACATGATCGAACATAAACGGTCTCCAGATTGTTTTGCCGGCAACGCTACAACATTCGCGCCGAAGCGCCATGGCAATTCGCAAAGCAGCAGTCAGCAGTCGTCAGGCAGCCATCCCGACCATCAGCGCGCGCACCCGCATCATATCTCCCCGAAACAGCGCCATCTCCTCCGCCTTCAACCACTCATCGGGAATGCGCAGCAGATAGGACGGGTGAACGGTGACGAACAACGTCCGCTCTTTGCCCATCTTGATTGGCTGTCCCCTGATATCGGAGACCTTGTGCTTGGTATCCGTCAGCGCCGCCAGCGCGGTCGCGCCCATGGCGACGATCAGCTTCGGCTTGACGAGTTCGATCTCCAGATTGAGCCACCAGCGGCAATGCGTGACCTCGCCCATGTTCGGCCGCTGGTGGATACGCCGCTTGCCGCGCGGCTCGTATTTGAAGTGCTTGACCGCATTGGTCACATAAACTGACTGCCGGTCGATCCCCGCCTCGCCGACCACCTGGTCGAACACCTTGCCCGCAGGCCCGACGAACGGCCGTCCGGCAAGATCCTCCTGGTCGCCCGGCTGCTCGCCGACGAACATCACGTCGGCATTGTCAGGCCCCTCGCCGAACACCGTCTGCGTCGCCTTTTCGTGCAGCGGACAGCGCGTGCAGCCAGCCGCCTCCTCACGCAGCCCCGCCAGCGTGCCAGCGGGCGCTCGAGGCGCGGCTGGCACCCGGCGCGCGGCCTCCTGCAGCCGGTCGTGAAAGGGCAGCGGCTCGCTCGCCTGGCGTTTCGCCATCGCCAAGACCTTGCTTTCCGCATCGGCGATCATGCCGGGAATGAGATCGGCCTCAGGCAGGTTCTTCCAGTATTTCTTCGGCATCTCCGCCTGCATCGCCTTCACCTTCAGGCGCGCCGGATTGAAGATATTGGCATAATAGGTCCGCCATAGCTGATCGGCCGGATCGGTGAGATCAGGCTTCTCACACGGATCGTGGCTGACGGTCAGCTTCTCCCCGTCCCAGGCTGCCGATCCCCTGGGCGTTGCAATCACCCAATCCATGTCGTTGAACCGCTTCTGGAAGAACGGCGCCTTGCGGGCGACGATGTGATGATCAGGCTCGAACCATGCGGGAAACTTCCGCCGCCCGTTGAGCGAAATCCCCGATCCCACCTCCTTGAAGCGCACGAAGGCCGTCATCTTGTGGGCGTCGCGGCGCACGCTCTTGTCCATCGCCCGCGCCCGCGCCACGTCCTCGTCAGAGGCGACGTCAAGCAGCGCGCGATCGTCCTGCAGCCGCCAGAGAAGCCGGTAAAGCAGGTAGAACCGCATCGGATCGCTATGGCAGATCACCGCTTCCGCAAGTCCGATAAAGGCAGGCGGCACCGTCAACGGCTTGACCGCGTCCAGCGGCGGCAGCTTCGGCTGGGTATCAGGCGCTACGAAGAGATCGGTGTCGCCATGTCTCTCCCGCCAATCGATATTCTCCGGCGGCACGCCCGATGAGGCCAGCCTGCGGGCAGCGTCTCGCCACTCGGCCAATTCCCCCCGGCCCTCCAGCAACACCGTGATCATCACAGCAACACAATTGTTCCGGCTTAGGCTCGAACATCGCCCGGAGATCCGGCCGGTCGATCAGCCGGCGCGGCGACCAGCCCTCGGCCGAGATGAACGCCTGCACCTTCTTGATCGACACGCCAAGCCGCGACAGATCCTCGATACGGAGCCTCCTGAAACGTCGCGCCGACAGAATTGATTTCACCGTTTTCGTCCCCAGCCCCGGCACACGGAGCAGCGTTTCGCGCGGCGCCCTGTTGATGTCGACGGGGAAATCGCTACGGTTGCCCAGCGCCCAGGCAAGCTTCGGGTCGAGATTGAGATCGAGCATCCCGCCCTCCTGCGAGGACGTGATCTCGTCTATCCCGAAGCCATAGAAACGATAGAGCCAGTCGGCTTGGTAAAGCCGATGCTCGCGCATCAATGGCGGCTTGATCAGCGGCAGATTCTTCGACGAATCCGGAATGGGGCTGAAAGCCGAATAGTAGACCCGTTTCAGCCCGTAGCTACCATAAAGCTGCGCGCTGGTGCCGAGAATGGTCGCGTCATTGGCGCCATCGGCCCCCACGATCATCTGCGTGCTCTGCCCGCCCGGCACGAAACGCTTGCGCCGCTTGGTCTGCAGCGTCGGCTCGGATGCCGCCTCGATCTTCAATCTCAGATCGCCCATCGAGCGGCGAATACTGGCGGGCTTCTTTTCCGGCGCCAGCTGCGCGATACCGCGATCGGTCGGCAGCTCGATATTGAGCGACAGACGGTCGGCATAGAGCCCCGCCTCCTCGATCAGATGCGGCGAGGCCTCGGGAATGGATTTGAGATGGATGTAACCCCGGAAATTGTGCGTTGTACGCAGCTCGCGCACGATCCGCACCATCTCTTCCATCGTGTGATCGGAGGAGCGGATGATCCCGGATGACAGGAACAGCCCCTCGATATAATTGCGCCGGTAAAATTCCAGCGTCAGCCACACCACTTCGTCAGGCGTGAACCGCGCCCGCTCCACATTGCTGGACGACCGGTTGATGCAATAGGCACAGTCGTAGATGCAGAAATTGGTGAGCAGGATCTTCAACAGCGAAATGCATCGCCCATCCGGCGCATAGGCGTGGCAGATCCCGGCACCCTCCGTCGAACCGAGCCCGCCGCTCTTGGCGGAATCGCGCTTGGTGGTTCCGCTGGAGGCGCAGGAGGCGTCGTACTTGGCCGCGTCCGAGAGGATGGCCAACCGCTCTTCGAGAGACTTCTTCATGCTTATGTTCACTATATGTTCCATCGCTAACAGTCAAGAAAAGCCGCCTCTGATTGATGTTTTTCAAGTTTGACGCGAAAAGCCATGCGGGGTTGCAAGTCGCTCCATCGAATTTTCTGGAAATCGGCGGAGGCAATCTGCTATAAACGAAGCAGATAGAGTTTTTGCATGGTTCCGAAGTTCCCCTTCGGGACCTGTTTTCTTTTGTGTCTCTGCCTAGCCGACACAAAGACTGAAGGACAAGAAAATGGTTGATAAGGTACCGATGACGCAGGGTGGTTTCGTCAAGCTGCAGGAAGAGCTGCGCTGGCGTCAGCAGGAAGAACGCCCGCGAATCATCGAGGCGATTGCCGAGGCCCGTGCCCACGGCGACCTCTCGGAAAACGCCGAGTACCATGCCGCCAAGGAAGCACAGAGCCACAACGAAGGCCGCATCGGTGAACTCGAGGATCTGACGGCGCGCGCCGAAGTTATCGACCTTTCCAAGATGTCCGGCAGCACGATCAAGTTCGGCGCCAAGGTAAAGCTCATTGATGAGGACACCGAGGAAGAAAAGACCTACCAGATCGTCGGCGATCAGGAAGCCGACGTGAAGCAGGGCCGCATCTCCATCTCCTCCCCGATCGCCCGCGCGCTGATCGGCAAGGAAGTCGGCGATTCCATCGAAGTCAACGCGCCCGGCGGTTCCAAGGCTTACGAAGTTCTGGCCATTACCTGGGGCTGAGGATCTTGGCGGATCGCGGCAGATCGCACCTCGTCGATATCGCTGACGTCGAAATCATAGCGCCGAACTTCAAGAAGCGGCTCTCCGGTGTCACCTCGACGATCATCCAGCTGATCCCGGTCCAACGGGCGCTCGGTCAGAAGATCGCGGCGCTCGGGCCGGGCCTGCCGGCGTCGATCCCGCATATCCGCTTCCGCGATCTCACGAAACTGTGGCGCGCGCCTTCGACCCGACCATTCCGCGTCTGGCACGCGCGCCGCAACATCGAGATGCTCCCGGCCCTCATCATGCGCGACATCCTGCGCATGAAGCTGAGAATTGTCTTCACCTCAGCCTCGCAGCGCAAGCACAGCGGCTGGACGACGTTCCTTGTCTCGAAGATGGATGCGGTGATCGCGACATCTGGCAAGACGGCGAACTATCTGGAAGTGCCCACCACCGTCATCCTGCACGGCATAGACACCGCCCGCTTCTCACCCCCAACAGATAAGGCGCAGGCCAAACGCGAACGCGGCCTCGATCCGGACAAGAAGATCACCGGCTGCTTCGGCCGCGTCCGCCACCAGAAGGGCACCGACCTCTTCGTCGACACCATGCTGCGGCTTCTCCCAGATCATCCGGAGTGGAGCGCCATCATCGCCGGCCGTGCCACGGCTCAGCATGTCGAGTTCGAGAACGGCCTGAAGGCCAAGGTCGCCGCGGCCGGCCTTTCCGACCGCATCCTCTTCGTCGGCGAGCACACCGATATCAACGACTGGTACCGCGCGCTTGACCTGTTCGTCGCGCCGCAACGTTGGGAAGGCTTCGGCCTGACACCGCTGGAAGCCATGGCCTCGGGCGTGCCAGTCGTCGCAACCGATGTCGGCGCCTTCCCTGAGATCGTCACGACGGGCGAAACCGGCGCGGGCCTGCTGATTGCCCGCGACGATCTCGACGCGATGGCAAAGGCCGTTTCGGAACTCATGGATGATGAAAGCCGCCTGGCGCGGCTCGCAGCCAATGCCCAGGCGCATGTCATGGAAAACTTCCGGATCGAAGGCGAAGCCACGAAGCTGAAGGCCGTCTACGACAGCCTCGGCTGAGACAAATCAGACCTCGGTCAATCCGAGCTTCTTGATCTGGCGAATCGTCAGCATGGTGCGCACGGTATCGACATGCTCGTTGGCCGTCAGCACCTCGATCACGAAGTCCTGGAAGCGCGTCAGGTTTTCAGCCACGCAATGCAGCAGGAAATCGCTGTCGCCCGAGACCATCCAGGCCTGCCGCACCAGCGGCCACTGCGCCGTGGCGGTCGCGAACGCCTTGAGGTTGGCTTCCGACTGATGCTTGAGCCCAACCATGCAGAAGGCGACGAGATCAAAGCCCAGCTTGGGGCTGTTCAGCATCGCGTGATAACCCTCGATCACGCCGGACTCTTCCAGCTTGCGCACACGCCGAAGACAGGGCGGCGCCGAGATGCCGACACGGTCGGCGAGCTCGACGTTGGTCATGCGGCCATCCGCCTGCAGCTCACGCAAGATCTTGATATCGATGGCGTCCAGTTCAGCGCGAACCAAGCGAGTGCCTTTCTTTAAATTCTCGAATCCAGCTTCTATATAAAGCGACACAATACGCAAGAATCTTTCCCTGTGATGACGGAATCTTGCACATCCACGCCGAATGCCTTGTTGGTAACGCAAGGCTGCCCTTGAATAAAAGCATTGGTCGTTCATAAATAACGCATGGACGCGTGATGGCCGCATTCGCTTTATATCCAGCGCGTCCAGCCAGTTGAAAGGAAGTCTCATGTCCGCCCGCCACACCAAGGTGCTCATCATCGGATCCGGCCCCGCCGGCTATACCGCTGCCGTCTATGCGGCGCGCGCGATGCTGAAGCCGGTCCTGATCGCAGGAATGGAGCAAGGCGGACAGCTGATGATCACGACCGACGTCGAGAACTATCCGGGCTTCGCCGATCCGATCCAGGGCCCCTGGCTGATGGAGCAGATGCTGCAGCAGGCCAAGCATGTCGGCGCCGAGATCGTCAACGACATCGTTACCGAAGTCGAGATGAACCAGCGTCCCTTCGTCGCCCGCACTGATAGCGGCCAGGTCTGGACCGCCGACACGCTGATCATCGCCACCGGCGCCAAGGCCAAGTGGCTCGGCATTGAGAGCGAGCAGACCTTCCAGGGCTTCGGCGTCTCCGCCTGCGCCACCTGCGACGGCTTCTTCTATCGCAACAAGGATGTGATCGTGGTCGGCGGCGGCAACTCTGCCGTCGAGGAAGCGCTGTATCTCTCGAACATCGCCAAGACCGTGACGGTCGTTCACCGCCGCGACAGTTTCCGCTCTGAAAAGATCCTGCAGGAACGCATCTTCGCCAAGGACAACGTCAAGATCCTCTGGAACACCGAGATCGCCGAAATCACCGGCGCGCCGGCCAAGCCGCCGATGCCGCCGTCGGTATCCGGCGTTCGCTTGCGCGATACGCGCACCGGCGTCGTTTCGGATCAGACGATCGACGGCGTCTTCGTGGCGATCGGCCACGCGCCGGCAACCGAACTCTTCAAGGGCAAGCTGAAGCTCAAGGACAACGGCTATCTCTGGACGGCGCCGGATTCGACCGCGACCTCCGTCGAGGGCATTTACGCGGCCGGCGACGTTACCGACGACACCTTCCGTCAGGCGATTACCGCCGCCGGCATGGGCTGCATGGCCGCACTTGAGGCCGAACGTTATCTCACGGGCCAGCTGCCCGTCGCCGTAGCTGCGGAGTAAGATCGGCATGAGGGGTGGTGGAATGCCGTTGGACTGGGACAAGCTGCGCATTTTTCACGCAGCTGCCGAAGCCGGTTCGTTCACGCACGCGGCTGACAAGCTGCATCTGTCGCAATCGGCGATCAGCCGCCAGGTCAGCGCGCTGGAGCAGGATGTCGGCACCAAGCTGTTCCACCGCCACGCCCGCGGCCTTATTCTGACCGAACAGGGCGAGTTGCTCTACCGCACCGCCCATGACGTGCTGCTGAAGCTCGAAACGGTGAAAATGCAACTCACCGAGACGACGGAGACGCCGCAGGGCAAGTTGCGCGTCACCACCACCGTCGGCCTCGGCCAGGGTTGGCTGACGGACAAGATCCAGGAGTTCATGCAGCTTTATCCCGACGTCCAGATCCAGCTCATCCTCGACAACGAGGAAGTGGATGTGAACATGCGTTATGCGGATTGCGCGATCCGCCTGCGCCAGCCGCAGCAATCCGATCTCATCCAGCGCAAGCTGTTCACCGTGCACATGCACGTCTATGCGGCCCCCTCCTACATCAACCGATATGGCGAGCCGCAGGCGGTCGAGGATCTCGATAACCACCGAATCATCACCTTCGGCGAGCCGGCTCCAAACTATCTGCTCGACGTGAACTGGCTCGAAATCGCCGGCCGCTCCTCCGACAACAAGCGCATTCCGCATCTTCAGATCAACAGCCAGACGTCGATCAAGCGCGCCTGCCTGCTCGGCATGGGCGTTGCGTGCCTGCCGGACTACATCGTCGGACGCGACCCGGGACTGATTCAGCTGCCGATCAATGCCGACGTGCCGTCCTTCGACACCTATTTCTGCTATCCCGATGAAATGAAGAACGCCGCCAAGCTCAAGGCCTTCCGCGACTTCATCGTCAGCAAAGCCAGAAACTGGAGCTTCTAACTGTTTTTGCGACGAAATTTGCAAGCCGTGCAGAACGCGCATGCCTGACATGCACAAAAATTGGTTGCCGGCTGCACATTAAAACACCATATCAAGCTCAGCTGATGCACACGGTGGCTTTTCCTCCCAGTTCCACCGCATTAGCTGTTCCCCTCTGGAGGTTTAGACCTTCATACCTATAAAGGGCCCCGAGCTTTCGGTGGCCCTCTTTTTTTGCCCTAATTTTTCGCAATGCAGCAAAAAATGCTGCATTGCATAGCAGGCATGCGCAAACGGGCATTGAAATCTGCCCGCCAAAGCATCATATCGCACTTAGTTGATGCACATGGCGGTTCTCTCCCAGTGCCGCTGCATTAGCTGTTCCCCTCTGGAGGTTGAATAACCTTCACACCTTAAAGGGCCCCGTTCATTCGGTGGCCCTCTTTTTTTGCTTAAAATTTAACCCCCAAACAAACCGCAAAAGCTTTTTTTGCGCACGCCTTGAATATCGAAAATTGCCAATCCATATATCGTCCAGAAACGATTTACGGTTCGGCTGAAGACGATGGACAACGACGAAATTCTCAAGGCGCTCTCCCATCCAAAGCGGATGGAGATTCTCAACTGGCTGAAGAACCCCGAGGCGCATTTCGCCTCGCAGGAACACCCGCTCGAGATGGGTGTCTGCGCCAGCCAGTTTGAACGCTGCGGCCTGTCGCAATCCACTGTGTCAGCCCACCTTGCAACACTGAGCCGCGCCAACCTTGTCACGACGAAGAAGGTCGGCCAGTGGATTTTCTACAAGCGCAACGAAGAAACCATCGCTGCCTTCCTGAAGCAGCTGGCACAGGATTTGTAACATGCCCTTAGCCCTCCTCGTCCTGGCGCTCAGCGCGTTCGCGATCGGCACGACCGAGTTCGTCATCATGGGTCTGCTGCCTGAGGTCGCCACCGACCTTGCGGTGACGATCCCGCAAGCCGGCTGGCTCGTCACCGGCTACGCGCTGGCGGTTGCAGTCGGCGCACCCGTCATGGCGGTGTCGACCGCGCATCTGAAGCGGCGCACCGCGCTGATCGCGCTCATGGCCTTCTTTATCGCCGGCAATCTGCTCTGCGCGCTGGCGCCGAGCTATTGGGTGCTGATGATCGCTCGCGTCGTCACCGCACTTTGCCACGGCGCGTTCTTCGGCATCGGCTCGGTCGTCGCCGCCAACTTGGTGGCCCCGGACCGCCGCGCCCGCGCCGTCGCGCTGATGTTCACCGGCCTGACGCTCGCCAACGTCCTGGGCGTGCCGCTTGGCACCGCGATCGGCCAGGCCTTCGGCTGGCGCTCGACCTTCGCCGTGGTCACCGTCCTCGGCATCATCACCATCGCCGGCCTGATCGCCGTCCTTCCCAAGGACAAGCAGGAGGAACAGGGCAACATCTTCCGCGAGATTGCCGCCCTGAGGAACGGCCACCTGTGGCTGGCGCTGTCGACCACCGTCTTCTTCGCCGCCTCGATGTTCGCCCTCTTCACCTACATAGCTCCTTTGCTGCGCGATGTTACCGGCCTGTCGCCGCAGGGTGTGACCTGGACGCTGTTCCTGATCGGCCTTGGCCTCACCGTCGGCAACCTGCTCGGCGGCAAGCTGGCCGACTGGAAGCTTGGCCCGACGCTGGCCGGCGTCTTTGCGATGATCGCCATCACCTCGGTCGCGTTCGGTTTCACCAGCCCGTATTTCATCGCTGCCGAAATCACCCTCTTCGTCTGGGCCGTGGCGACCTTCGCCGCCGTCCCCGCCCTGCAGGTCGGCGTCGTGCACTTCGGCAAGGATGCGCCCAATCTGGTCTCGACGATCAATATCGGCGCCTTCAACACCGGCAACGCGCTCGGTGCCTGGGCCGGCGGCATGGCGATCGAGCTTGGCTTCGACATGACCCGCGTGCCCCTCGTCGCCGCTTTCATGGCTCTGATCGGCCTTGGCGTGACCGCCCTCACCTATCTCTCCGCCAAGGGCAAGGCAGCCATGCCCTCCCCGGCTGAATGATCTTCTTTCTGCCCCCAAACCAGCACCGAAAGGACTTCACATGAGCAAGCTCTTCGAACCGACACAGGTCGGCGACATCGCCGTCAAGAACCGCATCGTCATGGCCCCGCTCACCCGCAACCGCTCGCCGGGCGCCGTGCCGAACGACCTCAACGTCGAATATTACACCCAGCGCGCTTCAGCCGGCCTGATCGTCACCGAAGCGACCGCGATCACCCACCAGGGCCAGGGCTACGCCGACGTTCCCGGCCTCTACAGCAAGGAAGCCCTCGACGGCTGGAAGCGGGTGACCGATGCGGTGCACGCCCATGGCGGCAAGATCGTCGTGCAGATGTGGCATGTCGGCCGTATCTCGCACACGACGCTGCAGCCAAACGGCGGCAAGCCGGTCTCCTCGAGCAACAAGACCGCCAAGTCGAAGACCTACCTCGTCAATTCCGATGGGACCGGCACCTTCGCCGAGACCTCCGAGCCGCGCGCGCTTGAAACCGCAGAGATCGCTGGCATCGTCGAGGATTACCGCAAGGCCGCTCGCGCCGCGATCGACGCCGGTTTCGATGGCGTCGAGATCCACGCCGCCAACGGCTACCTGATCGACCAGTTCCTGCGATCAGACATCAACGACCGCACCGACCAGTATGGCGGCTCGATCGAAAACCGCGCCCGCTTCCTGTTCGAAGTTGTCGACGCGATCACCAAGGAAATCGGCCCGCGCGTAACCGGCATCCGCATTTCGCCGGTCACTCCCGCCAACGACGCATCCGACGCTGCCCCGCAGCCGCTCTTTGATTACGTCGTCGAGGGTCTGGCAAAGTACGACCTCGCCTTCATCCACGTTATCGAGGGTGCGACCGGCGGCGACCGCAACTTCCAGCAGGGCGACAAGCCCTTCGACTACGCCGCGCTGCGCGCCGCCTATGAAAAGGCAGGCGGCAAGGCAAGCTGGATGGTCAACAACGGCTACGACCGCCAGCTGGCGATCGACACCGTCGAGAGCGGCAAGGCCGACCTGATCGCCTTCGGCAAGCCCTTCATCGCCAACCCCGACCTCGTCGAGCGCCTCAAGGCCAACGCCCCGCTCAACGAAATCGACCAGGCCACGCTCTACGGCGGCGGCCCGAAGGGCTACATCGACTACCCGGCCCTCGAAAAGGTCGCCTGAAAATAGCCAACTCTTCGGAAATCCCGCCACCCGGCGGGATTTCTCTTTCAGCGCAGCTGTATTTCCCTTTTCAGCCGTGACCGGCTAGCATCCCGCCCATGTTCAAGCCGTATCTCGACCGCTGGCACCTCACCCCTGACGGTGCGCCTGTTGTCACCCACTCCAGCCGCCTCCTGCCCGTGCTATGGCGCCACAAGCCGGCCATGCTGAAGCTGAGCGCCGACGACGCCGAGCGATCGGGCGCCGCCTTGATGCACTGGTGGGATGGTCACGGTGCGGCAAAGGTCTATTGCCACGACGCCGACGCGATCGTGCTCGAACGCGCCCAGGGCGGCCGCTCGCTGCTCGCCATGGCCTCGAAAGGTCAGGATGACGAGGCAAGCCGCATCCTTTGCGACACCGTCGCCAGACTGCATGCGCCACGCCGCGCGCCGAAGCCGCCTCTCATTCCCCTTGCCCGATGGTTCCGCGATCTCGCACCAGCCGCCGCCAAATACGGCGGCGTGCTCATCGATTGCCGCGACATCGCCACCGCCCTGCTCGCCGAACCGCGTAACGAGACGGTCCTGCATGGCGATATCCACCACGGCAACGTCCTCGATTTCGAAGAGCACGGCTGGCTGGCGATCGACCCGAAGGGCTTGGTTGGAGAGCGCGCCTTCGACTATGCCAATATCTTCGCCAACCCGGAACTCTCGACGGTGACCGAACCCGATCGACTGCGGCGCCAATTGCCGACTATATCCACCGCCGCCGACATCGAGCCCAAGCGCCTGCTGCGGTGGATCGCCGCCTATTGCGGCCTCTCCGCCGCCTGGTTTCTCGACGATGGCTCCACGGCGGAAGCGCAGAGCCCACTTGCGGTCGCCCGCATCGCGCTGGCGGAACTAGGCCAAGGCTAGCCGCGCGGCGCAAGCGCTCCCGTCACGTCACCGTCCATCCGCCCTTCAAGGCAGCCGAGCGACAGCAGAGTTGTCCTGACGGCATCATCAATCGGCGTGCTTGGCTCGTAGCCGAGTTCGGCCACCAGCCGCTCATTGTTCATCCGGATCGGCTCGCGCCAGAGATAGCGCATCTCCTTCAATTCGCGCATGAAGGTCACGAAGGGGGCCGCCAGCGGCACGACGAACCATGGAAATCCGCGCACCTTCACCCGCTTGCCTACGGCGCGCCTGATCGCCTCGACCATCTGCTGCCCATCACGATCCCAGAAACCGTCCATGTGATAGACCGCGAAATCAGGCAGCCGGTCGCGGCGCTCGATCAACTGGACCATCGTTTCCGCCACGTCGGGCAGATAGGCCCACTGATGCCCCACGCCCTTACGCGCCGGGTTGGTCACAGCGGAGACGGGCTTTCCCGGGGTGATCATGCCCTGCGAGAACCAACTGTTTGCCGCCCCGGGGCCGAAGAAGTCGCCGGCCCGCACGATGATGGCGGAAGCTCCGGCGCGCGATGCCATCTCGAGCCGCTTCTCCATCTCGACGCGAATACCACCCTTCCTAGTCAGCGGATGCTGCGGGCTATCCTCGCGCAGAATGGGAAACGCATCGGGTCCGAAATTATAGACAGTGCCCGGCAGCACGATCGTCGCCCCGACGGCCTTGGCGGCCTCGATCGTATTGTCGAGCATCGGCAGCACCAGCTTTTCCCAGTCGCGATAGCCGGGCGGATTGACGGCGTGCACGATCAGGCTTGCCCCTTGCGCTGCGGCCATCACATCGGCCGCGCTCATCGCGTCTCCCTGCACCCAGTCCAGCCCCGGCTCGGCGGCGCGCGCCTTCTCCACATTCCGGTTGAGCGCGCGGACATGCCAGCGGCGAGAGCCAAGCTTGCGGGCAACCGCGCCGCCAATACCACCGGTTGCTCCGAGAATAAGTGCGATCTGCTGTGTCATCATTGTCTCCATCCATTCGATGAAGTGATGATGCATCTCAGAAGAGATAAACAAAATTGACGAAATCCGTATCTCATCTATACGTATTTGAATGACTGCAGAGCCAAGCTGGGATTTCTACCGCACACTTCTCGCCGTGCTTGACCATGGCTCGCTTTCGGCCGCCGCCCGAGAACTCGGCCTGACGCAGCCGACCATTGGCCGCCATATTAATGCCCTGGAAGAGATCGTCGGCACGCAGCTCTTCGTCCGCTCTCAGAGCGGCCTGATGCCGACCGAAGCGGCGCTCGAACTCAGACCCTATGCAGAAACATTGGCCTCGACCTCCGCCGCGCTCCTTCGCACCGCCTCCGGCCATCGCGACCGCGTCGCCGGGCCGGTCCGCATCAGCGCCAGCGAAGTGATTGGCGTCGAGGTGCTGCCCTCGATCCTGGCGCCGCTGCTGGAGCAATACCCGGCGCTCGAGATCGAACTGTCCGCCTCCGACGCCGTCGAGGATCTGTTGAGCCGCGAAGCCGATATCGCCGTGCGCATGAGTGAGCCGACGCAGGACGCGCTGGTCGTGCGCCGCATCGGCGACATCCCGCTCGGCTTCCACGCCCATCGCCGCTATCTCGACCACCATGGCACGCCGCAAACGCTGGCCGATCTCGAAGGCCACCGCCTGATCGGCTTCGACCGGCGCACCGGCTATGTCAGGACGATGCTGAAACGCTACCCGACCTTCGCCGGCCTCACCTTCGGCTTCAAGGCCGAGAGCACGCTGGCGCAGCTGGCGGCGATCCGGTCGGGATTGGGGATTGGGATGTGCCAGACGGGCCTGGCGGCCTCGAGCCCGGATCTTGTGCACGTGCTGCCGCGGGCGTTTCAAATCCCGCTTGCGACCTGGGTGGTGATGCATGAGGCCATCAGGACCTCCCCGCGCTACCGGGTTACCTTCGATGCGCTGGTCACGGGCCTGCTCGATTATATCAGGGAAGGAGCGCTCGGCCATCGGGATTGACCCAAGGCGTCATAGAGAGCGCGATCAGTCATGCACGCGGCGACGTGGCGGGCTGGTGGGTCTTCCAGTTGCCGTCGACCACCTCGGTCTCCGGACGGTCGCCGCCCTCGGCATATTCCTCGTGCCACTTGCCCTTGTCGTCCTGCCAGCTGATCTCGGCGGAATCGCCACCGACCTGCTGCTCGGCCGCCACGATACGGGCCGCCTCCAGTGCTTCGGAATGTGTCGGGAAGGCCTCGGAATACACGTTTCCCAGCCGGTAGGCCCAGCCGCCATCGTGCTGGACGACTTCATAGACCACCTTGACCATGCACTTCACTCCTCTTTTGCCTGTTCAACATCAGGAGCCAACGGGATTGAAGCCCGTTCCGCGCGGTGCCGTTTGGCAAAAAGACGAGAGGCGCCGCGACATGCTTCCGGCTGACCGATGAGGCAGTATTCCATTAAATGCCCAAGACTGCAAACCTGCCACGCGCAATCGCCGACTTGATATGTGAAATCATCGCCTTAGACTTGATATGTGAATCAAGATCGGAGCTCGACGTTGGGAATTGTGTCACGCCTTAAAACCGAACGGTACCTGCTGATAGCGATCGCCGTCGGCGTGGCAGCCTTCCTGTCGGAACACGCGATCATGGAGATGGGTCAGAGTGCGGCACTAATCGCGGCCGCCGCGCTCGTCGGCACCATCGTGCTCGCCTCCATGCGCGTCGCCCATCACGCCGAGATCCTCGCCATCAAGGTCGGTGATCCCTATGGAACGATGATCCTGACGCTCTCGGCGGTCGCCGTCGAGGTCATCATTCTTGCCATCATGATGTCAGGCGAAAGCTCGCCGACGCTGGTGCGCGACACGATTTATTCCGCGCTAATGCTCGACATCAACGGCATCCTTGGCCTCGCCGCCCTGCTCGGCGGGCTGAAGCACGGCGAGCAGCCCTATAACGACAACTCCGGCAAGACCTACGGCGTCATGATCCTGACCGCCATCGGCATATCGATGATCGTCCCGGAATTCGTGCCCGACGATAAATGGCACTACTACTCGATGTTCACCATCGTCGCGATGATCGCGCTCTACGGCCTGTTCCTGCGCATGCAGGTTGGCCAGCACAGCTATTTCTTCAGCTACAGCTATTCCCGCGACGACCGAAAGGCCGAAGGATCGGAGGACCATGGTGCCGAAGGATCGACCATCGAGTCGATCGCCACGATCGTCGTCGGTGTCGTGATCATCGGCGTGCTCGCCGAATTCATGTCCGCCTTCATGAACGACGGCCTGAAGGGCACTGGTGCGCCAATCGGTCTGGCAGCCCTCGTCGTCGCCACCATTTCCGCCGCCCCGGAAATCCTCACCGCTCTGCGCGCAGCCTTGAAAAACCGCATGCAGGCTACCGTCAACATCGCCATGGGAGCGTCGCTGTCCACCGTGATCTTGACTGTTCCCGTCATGGAGGGCATCGCGCTCTACACTGGCCAGCCCTTCATCATGGCGATGACGCCGGTGCAGACGGTGATGGTAGCGATCACCCTGATTGCTGCAGCGATCAACCTCAACGACGGCGAGACCAACGCCATCGAGGGCATGACCCACTTCATCCTCTTCGCGACATTCCTGATGCTGACGGGGCTGGGACTGTGATGGCAGCCACGGCTGCAGACGGCGATAGGACTCCAAAATCATCCGCTTACGGCAGTGAATTGAATCAACCTGCGAGCGGCGCGCACCACGTGTTGTCGCCCTGACAGATCAGGCGGCAGCCTTTCCGGGCGTACCGAACAGCACGGCCCGATTTCGCCCGGTATCCTTGGCGATGTAAAGCGCAGCATCGGCCATCTTCAGCAGGTCGCTCCACGAATGCGCGGTGTCCTTGCTGGTCGCAACGCCGATACTGACCGTCAGCGGCACGCGCTGGCCGTTACTATCAACCACCAACTCGCGCACGCTATCGACCAGCCGCTCGGCCGCCGCCATCGCTTCTGCGGCATTGGTCTTCGGCAGATACGCCGCGAACTCCTCGCCGCCTAAACGGGCAAAACTGCCGCCGTTACGCAGGTTGCTCTGGATCGTTTTCGCGAAGCTGATGAGCACCTGATCGCCCGTGTCATGACCAAAACGATCGTTGACCTGCTTGAACAGATCAAGGTCCATCAGCAGCAGCGCGTCATCCGGTTTCATCACCCGCGGCATCCGCGAGGTGAACCAACGGCGATTGCCGACGCCGGTGAGGATGTCGGTATCAGCCGCATGCCGCAACTCCGCCTCGGCCCGCTCCTTGACGAGAATGATCACAAACAGGGCGATGGCAAAATGGCAGATGATCCTGAGGAAGAAAGCCCAACGCGGTGTCAGCGGCGTCAGCGTGGGCGCGATCATGGCGAAGACCACGAGAAGCGCCAGCAGCGAACCGATTGCGATGACCACGGAAAGCAGCAGCCGCACGGGCAGCCGCTCCGGCCTGCGATCGGCGATGACGCCGGCAGCCGATGCGGCAAGCGACAGGAACGACAAGGAATTGGAGATTCCGCCGCGAAGCTCGTCACCGAGATAGAACTTCGTGATCGCCGCGACCACCACCAAAACAGCAGGAACGGCCAGAGCAAGCCAGTCGGCAAGGCGCTGCCGGCCACTGCTGAGCCTGCGCATGCCGATCCAGAAAAAGGCATAGCCAATGAGGCCGAACCCGAACGTCCCGAGCGTCCAGATCTCATGCGGCAGAATTGCGCGGTCACCCAGTCCCGCCATGGTCGATGAAAGTGCAAGCGACAGGAACGCGGTCGCCGGTATCCCAAGCCCTTCGCCACGCCGGGATTGCCAGCGTGCATAGAGAAAGCACAGAGCGCCGACAAGGAAGGAGCATTGGTGCAGCAGCAGCACCGTGGCGAGATCGAGTTGAATGGTCATGATACCGGGAAAATGAAATTCTGAAAAAGCAGGCAGAGACATAGGTGACAGTAATTAGCGCTTTTTAAATGGCAGGCCTCGAAACGTACCCCTAACAAAAAACCCGCCGTCGCCGGCGGGTTTGATAATCGTTGTTAAAGCTTACTTGCAGGCGCCGCAGAAGCGCTGGATGCGCTTGCAGGCTTCCTCGAGCAGCGCCTCCGACGTCGCATAGGAGATGCGGAAGTTGGGGCCGAGACCGAAGGCCGAACCGTGAACCACGGCAACGCCTTCCGATTCCAGCAGTTCCGAAACGAAATCCTCGTCCGTCTCGATGACCTTGCCCGTCGGGGCCGTCTTGCCGATCAGGCCGGCGCAGGACGGATAGACGTAGAAGGCGCCTTCCGGGTTCGGGCACGAGATGCCCTTGGCCTGGTTCAGCATCGAGACCACGAGGTCGCGACGACCTTCGAAGATCTTCTTGTTTTCGGGAATGAATGCCTGCGTGCCGTTGAGCGCCTCGACAGCAGCCCACTGGGCGATCGAGGACGCACCCGAGGTCTGCTGGCCCTGGATCATGTCCATCGCCTTGATCAGCTGGAGCGGGCCGGCCGCGTAGCCGATACGCCAGCCGGTCATCGCATAGGCCTTGGAGACGCCGTTCATGGTGAGCGTGCGGTCGTAAAGCTTCGGCTCGACTTCGACGGGCGTCACGAACTTGAAGTCGCCATAGGTCAGGTGCTCGTACATGTCGTCGGTCAGGATCCAGACATGCGGATGCTTTAGCAGCACGTCGGTGAGCGCCTTGAGTTCGTCATGCGTATAGGCCGCACCCGACGGGTTGGACGGCGAGTTGAAGATGAACCACTTCGTCTTCGGGGTGATCGCCTTGTCGAGATCGGCTGGCTGGAGCTTGAAGTTGTTTTCCTGCGTCGTCATGACGGTGACGGGCGTACCGCCGCACAGTGCCACCATCTCCGGGTAGGACACCCAGTAGGGAGCCGGGATGACGACTTCATCGCCGGCATTCAGCGTTGCCATGAAGGCGTTGAAAAGAATCTGCTTTCCGCCGGTACCGACGATCGTCTGCTCCCAGGAGTAGTCCAGGCCGTTCTCGCGCTTGAACTTCGCGGCGATCGCCTTGCGCAGCTCGGGGATACCGGAAACCGGCGTGTACTTCGTCTCGCCGCGGTTGATCGCATCGATCGCCGCCTGCTTGATGTTGTCGGGGGTGTCGAAATCAGGCTCGCCAGCGCCGAGGCCGATCACGTCACGGCCTTTTGCTTTCAGCTCGCGCGCTTTCTGGGAAACGGCGATGGTGGCGGAAGGCTTCACACGGGAAAGAGCATCGGCAAGAAAGGCCATGATATCGGTCCTATACGGTTGATTTTAGCGGAAGGCCGAGGGGCGGAATTCCGCGCTACGGTCTATGTCCAATGTGGGCAGGCTTTTCAAGGCCAAAGGCGTGATGGAAACAATGATTCTTCGTGATCATTCACGCCATCAAGACCGTGATTCGTATAATCCAACGCCGCCCACCTGGCGGCACCCCGATTTACGCCTTGAAATCAAAAACTTCGCCAAATCGGCCCTTCGCCACGAATTGGCCGCAACAAATGCCGCGCCATGCCGCAATTCCGTCGCGAGCCCGCCGAGATCAAAGCCGCATTCTTGTATCTCCGAAATTGGTTACTGAGGGCATGCCATGTTTCTGGAAGATGAAGTCACCATCAGGCGGCTGCGCGCCGGCCGCGTTTCCATATCATTGCTGATCGCATTCGTGGCCTTTGCCGCCTCCATCCTTGTCACCTCGGGGCTCGTTACCGCCGCCTACGCGGCCGAAGAGCCCGCGCAAAAGCCGCAACAGCTCGCCGGCCTCGTCAGACCGAACGACGTCAACAGCGGCTCCCTGCTCTTTCCCGCCAAGGAGCCCGGCTTCTTCGTCGAGGCGCCGCGCCTCAAGACCGATGTCGAGATGGATGTCACCGGCCCCATCGCCCGCGTCAAGGTCACGCAACGCTTCCAGAACCCGAGCAAGGGCTGGGTCGAAGGCACCTATGTCTTCCCGCTGCCCGAAAATTCCGCCGTCGATGTGCTCAAGATGCAGATCGGCGACCGCTTCATCGAGGGCCAGATCAAGCCGCGCCAGGAAGCCCGCGAGATCTACGAGCAGGCCAAGGCCGAGGGCAAGAAAACGGCGCTGCTCGAGCAGCAGCGTCCCAACATCTTCACCAATCAGGTCGCCAACATCGGCCCCGGCGAAACCATCGTCGTGCAGATCGAATATCAGCAGACGGTGCACCAATCCGGCGGCGAATTCTCGCTGCGCTTCCCGATGGTCGTAGCGCCCCGTTACAATCCGGCGCCGATCGTCCAGACCGTCGAGTTCAACAACGGCGCCGGCTTCGCCGTCCCAAGCGATCCGGTCGAAAACCGCGAGAAGATCGAGGCGCCGGTGCTCGATCCGCGCGAAAACGCCAAGATCAATCCCGTCGCGCTGACCGTGAAGCTCAAGGCCGGCTTCCCGCTCGGCGAGGTCAAATCCTCGTTTCACGATGTCGATATCAAGCAGGATGGCGACCAGAACCGCGTGATCGCGCTGAAGGGTGACACCGTTCCCGCCGACAAGGACTTCGAGCTCACCTGGAAGGCAGCTCCCGGCAAGACGCCGAGCGCCGGCCTGTTTCGCGAAGTGCGCGACGGAAAGACCTATCTCCTCGCCTTCGTCACTCCGCCGGCGACGCCCGACACATCCGCCGCGTCCGCCAAGCGCGAGGTCGTCTTCGTCATCGACAATTCCGGCTCGATGTCCGGCCCCTCGATCGAGCAGGCCAAGCAGAGCCTGGCGCTCGCCATCTCCCGCCTCAATCCGGATGATCGCTTCAACGTCATCCGCTTCGACGACACGATGACCGATTACTTCAACGGCCTCGTCGCCGCCTCCCCCGACAATCGCGAAAAGGCAATCGCCTACGTTCGAGGACTGACGGCCGACGGCGGCACCGAGATGCTGCCTGCCCTGCAAGCCGCCCTGCGCAACCAGGGCTCGGTCGCATCAGGCGCACTGCGCCAGGTGGTATTCCTGACGGATGGCGCAATCGGCAACGAGCAGCAGCTCTTCACCGAGATCACCCAGAACCGCGGCGACGCCCGCGTCTTCACCGTCGGCATCGGCTCGGCGCCCAACTCCTACTTCATGACCAAGGCCGCCGAGATGGGCCGAGGCACCTTCACCCAGATCGGCTCCACCGACCAGATCGCCACGCGCATGGCCGAGCTGTTCCAGAAGTTGCAGAACCCCGCGATGACCGATATCGCGGCGACCTTCGAAGACGCCAGGGCCGAGGACATCACCCCCAACCCGATGCCCGACCTCTACACCGGCGAACCCGTGGTGTTGACCGCCGAACTGCCGGACACCAAGCCGACAGGCAAGCTGCAGATCACAGGCAAGACGGGCGCCCAGCCCTGGCGTGTCGAGATGGAAATCGCCAATGCCGCCGATGGCCAGGGCATTTCCAAGCTCTGGGCGCGCCGCAAGATCGACGATCTCGAGGCCCGCGCCTATGAGCGGCAGGACCCGACGGCGCTCGACAAGGACGTCGAGACCGTGGCGCTTGCCCACCACCTCGTCTCGCGCATGACCAGCCTCGTCGCCGTCGACGTTACCGCGTCGCGCCCATCCGACAAGTCCTTGGATCAGACCAAGCTGCCGCTCAACCTCCCCGACGGCTGGGACTTCGAAAAAGTCTTCGGCGACACCGCCCCTGCCCCGCAGGCACCTTCAGGGAACGGACCCGACCACGCCATGGCCGCCCCGCTGCAGCAGGTAGCCGAGCTTGCGGAAACCCGCATGGCGGCGGCCCCGACGCCCAAGGCCGCCAGCCTCATCGCTCAACGATCGGCGTCGATCCAGCTGCCGCAAACCGCCACACGCGCCGACGAGCAGATCGCCCGTGGCGTGACGATGATGGTCCTGGCGCTGGTGGCCGCAAGTGGTCTGATGGCGTGGAGGCGCCGCAGCGCCACGGCAGGAGTATCCCGCGATGGCAACTAGGACGCACAGCCCGGGCGGATACGCTGGCCCTGACGAATTCGGAGCTCTACCCACCTACCTGGAACTCGCCATGGCTACCGCCGCCGCCACGGCCCACGAAAACGCCGGAGCGCCGAAGGCCCTACCCCGCCTGCCACGTCTCTCAACGGTCGAGAAGGTGATCGCCGTCGGCATCGCCATTCTCGCGCTCTACGGTATGGTCCTGATCGGCGATGGCATCTATATCAAGGCGAAGGCGCAGCTATCGCAGTTCCTGCTGGCGCGCGCCTTTGCGGCCGAGCTGCGCGGCGAGTATGCAAAGCCCTGGCCCTGGGCCGACTTCACCACCGAGGCGAAAGTGAGCGCCCCTCGCCTGGGCAAGCAGGCCATTGTCCTCGCCGGTGCATCAGGCGAAGCGCTCGCCTTCGGCCCGGCCTGGCTTACCAACACGCCGCAGCCGGGCGACGAGGGCACATCCGTCATCGCCGCGCACCGCGACACGCATTTTCGCTGGTTGAAGGACGTCAAGCCCGGCGATGAGATCGAGGTCACGCGCCGCGACGGCGAACGACTGGTGTTCAGGGCAGGCGAAGGCCGCGTCGTCTCCTGGGACAATAATGGTATCGATCCGGCAGCGCATGGCCATAACCTCGTACTGGCAACCTGCTGGCCCTTCGGCGCCACTGCACGCGGGTCGCTCCGCTATATCGTCGAGGCCGAACTCGTCGACACGAGAACGACCGGTTCCGTTCAAGGCCAAAACACAATGCCGTTATCCCCCACCCTTTGAGGGTTGAACCAATGCGCTTGCTCCTCCAAGTCTCAGGCAGCCATTGTGGATTGGTATTTTTGGCTTGGCATCGGGGGATGGATGATGAGAGCAGTTTCGACATTTCGGATCGGTGCGTCGATGGGGATCGGCGTGGTGCTGGCCGTCGCCGCACAGTTCGCTCCGGTGATGGCGGCCGACACAGTCGAGACCAAGAAGGTGCAGGTTCAAGTCGAAACGATCGCCTCGGGGTTGGAGCATCCCTGGGCGGTGGCCATTCTTCCCGATGGCAGCTATCTGGTGACCGAACGCCCGGGCCGGTTGCGGATCATCCGGGAAGGCAAGCTCTTGGCGCCGATATCAGGCGTGCCCAAGGTCTACGCCAGAAGCCAGGGCGGCCTGATGGACGTGGAACTGGCGCAAGATTTCGCCACCTCAAGAACCATCTATCTCACGGCGGCCACCCCGGGTGACGGCGGCTCCGGCACTGAAGCCTTCAGCGCCACGCTCTCGGCAGACGGAACTGCGCTTGAGAACGTCAAATCGATCTTCAAGATGCGAAAGTTCACCAGCGGCGGCATCCAGTATGGCTCGCGCATCGCCGTCGCCAAGGACGGCTCGCTCTTCATCAGCATCGGCGACCGCGGCGATCGCGACCGCTCTCAGGACTGGCAGGACGATGCCGGCTCGATCGTCCACATCAATGGCGACGGCAGCATACCCGCCGACAACCCCTTCAAGGATGGCGTAAAGGCGCTGCCGGAAATCTGGTCGAAGGGCCACAGGAACCCGCAGGGCATCACCTTCGACGCCGCCGACGGCAAGCTCTACACCGTCGAGCACGGCGCGCGCGGCGGCGACGAGATCAACGGCATCGAGCCGGGCAAGAACTACGGCTGGCCTGTCATCACCTACGGCCGCGACTATTCCGGCGCCGAGATCGGCGAAGGCACCGCCAAGAAGGGTCTGGAGCAGCCGCTCTATTATTGGGACCCCTCGATCGCCCCCGGCGCTGTCGCCATCTATCGCGGCAAGATGTTTCCGGAATGGAATGGCGACTTCCTGGTCGCCGCCCTCAAGTTCCAACTCCTGTCGCGCATGCAGCGCGATGACAGCGGCGCGTTCGTGGCCGAGGAGCGCATGTTCGACGGCGCCTATGGACGCATGCGCGATGTCGTGGTGGCACCCGATGGCGCGCTGCTGATCGTCACCGACGAGGACGACGGTGCGCTACTGCGCGTCTCCAGGGCGCCTGCCAACAACGGCTGATGTCGCCAACAGGCGTCGCCTTGCTGCGGTCGAACGAAACTGCTAACGGTCGCCCTTCTCGACCACTTCCTTTTCGGCCGCAAAACGTTCTCCCCGTCTGGCCGACCTCCCGATAGAGGCTGACATGACGCGCATACAGGCGAACCTTGTTCTATTGCTGGCTGGCGCCATTTGGGGCGGCGGCTTCGTCGCGCAGTCGACGGCGATGGAAACGATCGGTCCGCTCTGGTTCGTCGGCCTCCGCTTCGCGATCGCCACCGTCGCCGTGCTCCCTTTCGCGCTGATGGAGGCGCGCAAGAGCGAGGTGAAGACAACCAGGCGGCATGGAATGCTCTACCTGCTGATTGGCCTCACCCTTCTCGGCACCATGCTGACACAGCAGATCGGCCTCCAGACGACCACAGTCACCAATTCAAGCTTCCTGACCGGGCTCTACGTCGTCATCGTGCCGATCATCGCCGTGGTTTTTCTGCGGCGGGCGCCGCACTGGATCGTCTGGCCAGGGGCCATCATGGCGGTCACCGGCATCTATCTGCTGTCGGGCGGCGACCTGTCTGCCCTGTCGCGCGGCGATATCCTGACGATCTTCTGCGCCGTCTTCTCCGCCGCGCAGATCACGCTTGCCGGCTTCATCGTCTCCGAGACCGGTCGAGCCTTGACGCTATCAGCGGCACAATTCGCCGTCACTGCCGTGCTGGCGCTGGCAGCGGCTTTCATTGTCGAACCCATCAGCCTGGCGGCGGTTCGAGATGCGGCGCCGGAGATCCTCTATGTCGGCATCTTCTCATCAGGCATCGCCTTCTCGCTGCAGATTATCGGCCAGCGCTACACCACCTCCTCGCAAGCAGCCATCTTCCTGTCTTCGGAAGCGCTGTTCGGCGCGGCACTTGGCGCTCTTGTGCTGGGCGAGAAGATTTCCGCTCTCGGCTATGTCGGCTGCGCCCTGATGTTCGCAGCAATGCTTCTAGTTGAAATCGTCCCCGAAATAGCGCGCCGACGTCGCCAAAACGGCCTTCTTATCAGCCAAAATCCGGGGTGAAACGGAAAATATGAAAAAAAGTTTAACGTTTAGCAGGTCGCGCGCACGTTGTAATTTTGGCAAAATCTGCTCCTAAATTATATTGCTCGCGATACAAAACGTTAATCAGCGGCGACTGATGAGCGTTTTTTTTCGTCGAAGCCCAAAACCCACCCGGAATTGGCGCGCGAGGGCGCGTTGCGTCGGAAAACTTTTGCTTGCCAAAAGTGAATAATCGCAGCAATCTCGTGGCGTTCGGGCATTTTGCGAGCATGGGAAGTCCTTAAGATTGTGCGCGCCGGAGACGCTAATACTCCGGTCGGTCGGTTCCAAAAAGCAGGCGACAGTTCTGCGGAGAACCGGACTGATTTAGAGGGGACCTTTTTCTCACAATTCAATAATTGCCTGCTAGCGTCTCCGTGAGGAGGCAATATCAGTATGCTGCCCGTGTGGATGGCGGGCAGAGATCAAAGGACCTGACGCATGGCCGAGACTGGGACTGTAAAATTCTTCAACACCGACAAGGGCTTCGGCTTTATCAAGCCTGACAAGGGCGGCGCGGACATCTTCGTTCACATTTCCGCCGTGCAGGCCTCGGGATTGGCCGGGCTGACGGAAAACCAGAAGGTAAGCTTCGACACCGAGCCGGATCGTCGCGGCAAGGGCCCGAAGGCCGTGAACCTGCAGATCGACGGCTGATAGAGCCGACCTTTCCAATCGAGTTGAAGCCCGGCGGGCAGCCGGGTTTTATTGTTCAGCCTGCATTCAGACGACAGCCGTTAACTTGCCATCATCAAGGTGCAAAACCGGCCAAGAGTTTGAACAGGACAGAACCCATGAATAGCCTTGCCAAGACCCTTTTTCTGACGGCAACCGCGGCTGCCATCACTTTCTCGTCGATCGGTGTCGCATCGGCTGACGACTGGCGCTATCGCCACCACCATAACAACGATGCATGGGTTGGCGGTGCGGTCGGTCTCGCAACAGGCTTGATCGTCGGCTCGGCAATTGCCAATGCACCACGCTACGACGAACCGCGCTACATCGACCCGCCCTACGCCTATGACGACGCGCCGGTCTATCGTGCGCCTCCGCGCTATTACCGTCCGGCGCCCGTGCGCTACTATCAGCCGGCTCCGGTTCGCGTCGGCGTCGAGCCGTGGACCCCGCAGTGGGAACGCTATTGCTCTTACCGCTACCGCTCGTTCGATCCGCGTAGCGGCACCTTCATCGGCAATGACGGCCGCAGCCATTTCTGCGTTGCCAACTGATCGAACCTCGATCGTTAAAGACCCAAGCGCCGCTTTTCAGCGGCGTTTTTGTTTTGTACGGGCCTTCGCCCTCCCCGATCACAGCCCCTGCAGATAGGGATTGCCACGTCGCTCGTCGCCGATCCGGCTGCCAGGGCCGTGACCGCAGATGAAGCCGACCTCGTCCCCCAGCGGCAGCACCTTGTCGCGGATGGAATCGAGCAACTGCTGGTGGTTTCCACCGGGAAGATCGGTGCGGCCGATCGAGCCGTTGAACAGCACATCGCCCAGATGCGCGAACTTCTGCGCCCGGTTGAAATAGATGACATGCCCCGGCGCGTGGCCCGGCGTGTGGTACACTTCGAAGACATGCTCGCCGAAGGACACGGTATCCCCATCCTTCAGCCAGCGGTCCGGCTCGACATTGTGCATCTGCCCCGAAGGCAGCCCGTATTTCTCCGCCTGCGTCTCGATCCGCTGCAGCAACGGCAGGTCGTCCTCGTGCGGGCCGATGATATCGACGTTAAGCGCTTCCTTGAGTTCCTTGGCCCCGCCGGCATGGTCCAGATGACCGTGGGTGAGCCAGATCGCCTTGATCTTAAGCCCATTCTGCTCGATCCCCTGCAGGATGTTGGCGACATCCCCGCCCGGATCGATCACCACGCCTTCCTTCGTCGCCTCGTCGAAAAAGATCGTGCAGTTCTGCTGGAACGCAGTGACCGGAATGATCCCGGCCTGGAGCATGCTCATGGGGTGCCTCGCTTCATCTCTTGCGCAGTTCGTCCGCTTCAATGTTCGATATAGTCGCAAACGCGAGCACTTGCAGCCTCGATTTTGCCGCGGCCTCCGTCACGCCGCAACGACAAGTGTAATCTCCTGTGATCGCCGTTGGCGGAACCTCCCACAGTTCCGGGCGTTACCAACCCGTCTATAAAAGGAGACCCACGATGACCATGAAGCGAAATCTTTTCCTGGCAGGCGCAATGGTTCTGGCGTCCGCCGGCCTCGCCCGCGCGGAAATGGCCGCAACGGCCATCAACGATCTGACCATTCACGCCGGCCCCGGCGAGCAGTATCCCGCTGTCGGCGTTGCGACGCGCGGCTCCGAAACCATCCTCGACGGCTGCGTCGCCGGCAGCCAGTGGTGCCGTGTCGATGTCAACGGCATGCGCGGCTGGGTTTATGCCCAGTATCTGCAGATGGATCAGGACGGCAACCAAGTGATCGTCCAGCAGCACCAGTCCGATCTCGATATCCCCATTGTGACCTATGAAACCACGGCAGCGACCGGCCCGGCCGAACCCGCTCCGGGCGACGAACTGCTCGGCCCGGTCGGCTCGGTCGAGACGATCGAACCGCCACAGACGGTCACCACCTATATCGAGAGCAACCCAGGCCGCACGGTGGACATCGGCGGTGACGTCGTTGTCGGCGCGCAGGTGCCCGGCACCGTGACCTTCCAGAAAATCCCAGACTACCAGTACCGCTACGCTCGCATCAACGACCGTCCGGTGTTGGTCGATCCGGGCACGCGTCGTATCGTCTATGTGTACAACTAAGACCTGAAATCATCGACAACCAAGGCGGCCATCGGGCCGCCTTTTTCATGCGTGCTTGCCAGACGGCTGTGAACTCACCGCCGCACTCGCGTCATCCCTGTTGATTGTTGCCGCAAATATGCCTCTTAATCCAATCACGCAGGGGAATTGCGTATCGCATGGGGAGTTTTGCGCGCGGCAACTCGGTTCCAGAGACAGCACCGATCTTCTTTACACGCGTGAAAGCCGGAAAACCGAGACACTGGCGTATATGTCATGATTGCAGACGTATGTTCCAGCGTCGCGGCGAGCGGCGCAGACTGGGAAAGGAAATGCCAAATTGGCACGACAGAGCAGCCCGAAAGCCGGCAGGCAGGAGCCCAAGCCGGAGCCTTTGACCAAGCCGTTGGAAAACACCGAAACCATCGACTTCGATATCATCGAGCTCCTGTTTTTCTCCTATCGGGACTTCGTCTCCGACCCCGATGCCATCCTGGCGAAGAGCGGTTTTGGTCGTGCGCATCACCGCGTGGTGCATTTCGTTAACCGAAACCCGGGCATGACCGTTGCCGATCTCCTGGATACGTTGAAGATAACCAAGCAGAGTCTCGCAAGGGTACTCAAACAGCTTATCGATTCGGGGTATATTCAACAAAAGGCGGGGCCTGAGGACCGACGTCAGCGCAAGCTCTATCCCACCTCCACCGGGCGGGATCTGGCGCTTGCACTCGCCGAGCCGCAATCGCGCCGTATTGAGAGAGCATTCGACGGAGCCTCCCCGGAGGTCAGGGCGGGCGTAAAGGCCTTCCTGAGTGGCATGAAGAACAGACAAAACTCGAGAGCGGACTGAATGGCGGCGAAGATAGTGATTTCGGACGATGCGGCACACTTGCTCGTTGTGGATGACGACACGCGTATTCGCGCGCTGCTCAACCGCTATCTGAGCGAGAACGGCTTCCGAGTGACGGTCGCGGCCGACGGCGCCGAAGCGCGCCGCAAGCTTGGCGGCCTCGACTTCGATCTGATCATCATGGATGTGATGATGCCCGGCGAATCCGGCATCGACGTGACCAAGGATCTGCGTGTCATCAAGAACGTGCCGATCATCATGCTGACGGCGCTTGCCGAATCCGACAGCCGCATCGCCGGTCTCGAGGCCGGCGCCGACGACTATCTGCCCAAGCCCTTCGACCCACGCGAACTCGTGCTGCGGATCAACAACATCCTGCGCCGAAACGCCTCAGGCGACGCGCCAAAGATCGAACAGGTGATGTTCGGCCCCTACACGTTCTCACTGACGCGTCGCGAGCTCAAGAAGGCTGCCGAAATCGTGCGCCTGACGGATCGCGAGCAGGAAATCATGCTGCTCTTCGCCAAGCGCGCCGGCGACACCATCCCCCGCCACGAGCTGATCGGCAACGACGTCGAGGTCGGCGAACGCACGATCGACGTGCAGATCAACCGCCTGCGCCGCAAAATCGAGGACGACCCTTCAAATCCGGTCTGGCTCCAGACGGTTCGTGGTATAGGATACCGCCTGAGCATCGATTGATGATCCGGGACCCGGAAAGGCTCTAGATGGTGACATTCGATTCCCTGCGACGTGAGGACCGCTCGCCGGTTTCCGGCTGGCGTTGGTTCACCCGCCTGCTGCGCCGCCAGCTGCCCAAGGGCCTCTACGTCCGTTCGCTGATCATCATCATCATGCCGATGGTTCTGTTGCAGTCCGTCGTCGCTGCCGTCTTCATGGAGCGGCATTGGCAGATGGTGACGCAACGCCTGTCGATGGCCGTGACCGCGGATATCGCCGCGATCATCCAGATGATCGAGACCTACCCGCAGGATACCGATTACAGCGAGGCCACCCGCATCGCCCGCGACCAGCTTGGACTACAGATCTCGATCGAGCCCGATGGCGAGCTTCCGCCTCCGCGCATCAAGCCGTTCTTCTCGATCCTCGACGGCATCCTGAGCGACGAGATCCGCGACCAGATCAAGCGCCCCTTCTGGATCGACACGGTCGGTGATTCCAATCTCGTCGAAATCCGCGTGAAGCTCGACGGCAAGATCCTGCGCGTGCTCGCCAAGCGCAACCAGACCTATGCCTCCAACACCCATATCTTCATCGTCTGGATGGTCGGCGCGTCGCTGGTGCTGATCACCATTTCCATCCTGTTTCTGAGAGGCCAGATCCGCCCGATCCAGAAACTCGCGGCCGCCGCCGAAAGCTTCGGCAAGGGCCAGAAGGCCGACAACTTCTATCCGCGCGGCGCCGACGAAGTTCGCCGCGCAGGCCTCGCCTTCATCCTCATGCGAGAGCGCATCGAGCGCCAGATGGAACAGCGAACGGCGATGCTGACAGGCGTCAGCCACGACCTGCGCACCATCCTCACGCGCTTCAAGCTGCAGCTGGCGCTGGCCGGCGACAATCCCGATCTGCAAGGCATGAGCGACGACGTCAACGACATGCAATCGATGCTCGAGGCCTACATGGCGTTTGCCCGCAGCGAGGTCGAGGAAGATGTCGGCGAGCTGAAGCTTAGCGAGTTGCTGCTGAAGCTTGAGCCAGACTTCGCCCTGCACGGCAAGACGCTGACCTACTCGATCGACGGCGACGACGACATCCAGGTCAGGCCAAACGCCTTCACCCGTCTTGTCACCAACCTTGCCTCCAACGCACGCCGCTACGCCAAGACCCTCAACATCGAGGCCAAGCACGGCGCCAAGTGGCTGACCATCGTGTTTGACGACGATGGCCCCGGCATTCCCGAACAGAACCGCGAGGATGTCTTCAAGCCGTTCTTCCGCCTCGATGAGGCGCGCAATCTCGATGCGTCGGGAACCGGTCTCGGCCTTGCGATCGCCCGCGACATTGCTCGCAGCCACGGCGGCAACGTCACGCTTGGCGACAGCCCGCTCGGCGGCCTGCGCGCCGTCATCCGCATCCCGGCCTGAGACACGATGGCGATCGATATCACCAATATGACCTGGCTCAACCCGCCGCCGTCTGCCGAGCAGCACGGGAACGGCCTGCACGTGCGCTCGGGCGACAAGACCGATTTCTGGCAAGGAACCTATTACGGCTTTCACCGCGACGATGGCCACTTTCTCCATCAGCCACGCCGCGGCGACTTTACCGCAGAGCTGACTTTTTCAGCCGATTACCAGGCGCTTTACGATCAGGCGGGCATCATGCTGCGCGCCGACGCGACGCACTGGATGAAATGCGGGATCGAGTATACCGACGGCGCCCGCCACTTCAGCGTCGTCGTCACCAACGCCAATTCCGATTGGTCGGCATTTCGCATCGACCACGATTTCGCAAGGCTGTCGGTGCGGGTCACCCGCAATGGCGATGCGCTGTTCATCCAATACAGGACGGACATGATGGCGGATTGGCGCATGGCACGCCTCGCCTGGTTCGACCCTGATTTTGCGGAATTGATGGTCGGCCCGGTCTTCTGCTCACCGCAACGCGCCGGCTTCGAAGCCACGTTTCACGACTTCAGCCTTTCGGACCCGCTCTCGCGCGACATTCATTAAGACGCCGCATTGAAATGCCGGGCGCGAGGCCAACGGCATTCACCAATTACATGATCTTCTTGCCGTTCGGCACCGCCCTCTCGGGCGCCGCCAGCACGATGGCGCCGGCCTCGTCCTCGAAACCGAGCGTCAGAACCTCTGACCGGAAAGGGCCGATCTGCCGTGGCGGAAAATTGACCACGCACAGCACCTGTCGGCCGACGAGAGTGTCGAGCGTGTAGTGCACGGTGATCTGCGCCGAGGACTTCTTGACGCCGATCTCTGGTCCGAAGTCGATCAGAAGCTTGAAGGCCGGCTTGCGGGCTTCCGGAAAAGGATTTGCCTCGATGACCGTGCCGACACGAATATCGACACGCTCGAAATCGCCGTAGGTAATTTCTTCAGTCATGAAAATCAGCCCTAGACTAGCCTGCCAGCTCCTCGGCGCGCTTGCGAGCCGCCGAAAGCGCCTTGTCGAACAGCGGCTGCATCGCATCGTCAGCCATCAGCACAGAGAGCGCCGCCGCCGTCGTGCCGCCAGGCGACGTCACGTTCTGGCGAAGCTTCGATGCGTCGTCGGGGGACTGGTGCAAGAGTTCACCAGCCCCCGCGACAGTTTCCCGTGCCAGCCGCATGGCAAGGTCCGCCTGCAGGCCAAGTTTGCGGCCTGCTTCTGCCATGCACTCCACGAGATAGAACACATACGCAGGACCACTGCCCGAAAGGGCTGTAACGGCATCGATATCGGATTCTGAAGGCACCCACTCCACGGGTCCGGAGACCCTGAGCAGCGCATGCACCTGATCACGCTGGTTCTGGCCAACGCGCTGATTGGCGAAAGCGCCGGTGACGCCGCGGCCGACCATGGCTGGCGTGTTCGGCATGGCGCGAACCATCGCCGCTTCACCGAGGTGGGCTTCGAGGAAGCCAAGCGTCTTGCCCGCCGCGACCGAAACCACGACCGTCTCGGCGCCGACGGCGCTTTTCACGGAGGGAAGGACCGCGTCCATGACCTGCGGCTTCACTGCCAGAAACAGCACTCCGGCCTTCAGTTCGGCGGGAAGCGTCGTCACATGCTTGGCGCCTGCCTCATTGATGGTCGCCATCATCTGGGCCGAAGGGCCGGGATCGACGACGACGACAGAGGCACCGGGCACGCCGTTCTTCAGCCAGCCGGAGAGCATCGCGCCCCCCATATTGCCGGCGCCGACAAGAACGATTGGACCCGAAGACGACAGACCGGACATGTTACGCTTCACCCACGGTTTCGAACAGCACGGCTTCCATGGCGCGATTGGCGTCCATGCCGGACCAGATCACAAACTGGAACGCCTGATAATAAGTCTCGCAGGTGTCGAGCGCGCTGGCGAGCAGCACTTCCACTTGGCGGTTCGTCGGCTCTGCGCCGCCGGCAAGCAGCAGCGACTGCCGGAAGATGATCACATCCTCCTGACGCCAGACGTCGAAGTGCCCCATCAGCACCTGACCGTTGATACCGGCCAGAAGCTTCGTCACTTCATTCATGCGCTGTTCGGGTATCTTGATGTCGAAGGCGCAGCCAAGATGCAGCGCCTCGAATTCTTCCATCCAGGAAAAGGAGACGTGGTAATCCGTCCACTTGCCCTCGACCGTCATCGCGATTTCGTCGTCACCCGACCGCTCGAAAGCCCAGTCGTTGTGGGCGGCGACGTACTCGATCATATCGACCGGGTTCGACTGACGCTCGACTTCCAATTCCATGAGGCTCATGCAGCACCTTCTTGACCGGAGTGAATGCGTAACGACTTCGTCCAACGAGACACAAGCGAACACACACAGAACCCGGAAACCACCAACCCAGATGATCGTTGAACCGCTACCAGACTTACGCAGTGAACCTGCCCGGAGCTTACCAACTGCTTCGAATCATCATTTAAAATCAGTGTATAACGCACCCGGTGGCGTGCCAGCCCCCCGAGGGCCGTTTTAGGGAACGCCACTGTGGAAAGGTGTTGGGAATTGGATTCAGAAGGAGGGTATAAACGACTCTGCCCATTGGCTTTTTTGGCAGTGTCCACAGGTGGATAAACACACCCGCTTTTTTAGCCGAAGCAGCGGTGTGTCTCTCAAAGGCCACACCGCGCCCTGTCCCTAAACGGGAATTACTTGCCCTTGGCGGCCGGCTTGGATTCGAGCTTCGCCTCGAGTGCAGCGATACGCGCCAGGAGAGCATCGTTTTCGTCGCGCGCCTTGATCGCCATCTCGCGCACGACCTCGAACTCTTCCCGCTTGACCACGTCCATGCTGTTCAGCCAGCGTTCGGCCTGCGCGTTGAACATCGTCTCGACTTCCTTGCGCACGCCCTGGGCGGCACCCGCGGCATCGGTCATCAGCTTGGCGAACTCATCCATGATACGGTTTGCGCCTGTCGTCATGGCGGTTTACTCCCTTTGAAATAATGGCTTCCGGCCGCTCTCGGCCCTCGAGAATGAGGTAGGGCTTCGCCGTTAAGGATGCAAGCGCTTTGCACTGGATAAGCCATCGCACCTATATGACATCACTAACAATCAACTTGACCCGCTGATATGGCAGGGCCATCTTCCGCCCACATCAACGGATGGGATTACCTTGCCGACAGCCGCCGACCTCATGGCCATCATGCCGTTCCCGAATATCGACCCGATCGCCTTTGCAATCGGGCCCGTGGCCATTCACTGGTACGGCCTGGCCTATGTCGCCGGCATCATGATCGGCTGGTACTATGCGCGCCTCATCGCCGCAAACGACAGCCTGTGGCCCGGCAATCTCTCGCCGATCACCCGCGCGCAGCTCGACGACTTCGTCGTCTGGGTGGCACTCGGCGTCGTTCTCGGTGGCCGCATCGGCTATATTCTCTTCTACGACATGCCCGCGATCATCGAGAGCCCGATCCGCGCCATCCAGATCTGGAACGGCGGCATGTCCTTCCATGGCGGCCTGACCGGCACCACGATCGCCATGATCATCTTCGCAAAGCGCAACAAGATTCCGCTCTGGAACCTCTTCGATATCGTCGCCGCCGTCGTTCCCGTCGGCCTATTCTTCGGCCGCATCGCCAATTTCATCAATGGCGAGCTCTGGGGCCGGTTGACGGACGTGCCATGGGCCGTGGTCTTCCCGACCGGCGGCCCTTTCGCGCGCCATCCGAGCCAGCTTTACGAAGCCGGCCTCGAGGGCATCGTTCTGGTTCTCGTTCTGGCCGTCCTGATTTACGCCATGCGGGCGCTGAAGACCCCCGGTTTCGTCACCGGCGTCTTCGTCTGCGGCTACGCGCTGTCGCGCATCTTCGTGGAGTTCTTCCGTGAACCTGACGCACAACTCGGCTACCTTCTCGGCACCAACTGGCTGACGATGGGCATGGTGCTGTCGTCGCCGATGATCCTGCTCGGCCTGTGGGCCATGATCCGTGCCCGCCGTCAGGCTGTCCTGCAGTCCTGATCGCGGCACCGGAGGAGGAGACCATGACCACCGCACTCGGTGAGAAGATCAAGGCGATCATTCAGGCGAACGGTCCGATCAGCGTCACCGATTACTTTTCGCTGTGCCTCGCCGATCCCGAACACGGCTATTACAAGACCCGCGAACCGTTCGGCAGTTCCGGCGATTTCGTCACCGCGCCCGAGGTCAGCCAGCTCTTCGGCGAGATGATCGGCGTCTTCATCGTCCACGCCTGGCAGCGTCACGGCACGCCTTCGGATGTGAAACTGGTCGAGATCGGCCCCGGACGGGGCACGATGATGTCGGACATGCTGCGCGTCATCGAGCGCCTCGCGCCGCCACTCTTCGAAACGATGAGCGTCCACCTCGTCGAAACCAGCCCGCGCCTGCGCGAAGTGCAGCAGGAGACGCTCGCCGTGCATCAGGGCAGGATCAGCTGGCACGACGGCTTCGACGAGATCCCCGGTGGCCTCACCCTGATTGCCGCCAACGAACTCTTCGACGCCATCCCCATCCGCCAGTTCGTGAAGACAGCGACCGGCTTTCGCGAACGCATGGTCGGCCTCGACGTCGATGACGAACTGTCCTTCGGGACCGGCGTCGCCGGCATCGACCCGCAGCTTCTTCCCGAGCAGGCAGCGAGCATGCCGCTGGGTACGCTCTTCGAGATCGCCCCTGCCCGCGAATCCGTCATGGTCGCCATCGCCGACCGGCTGAAGGCCTTTGGCGGCACGGCGCTGGCGCTCGACTACGGCCACCTGATCACCGGCTTCGGCGATACGCTGCAGGCGGTACGCATGCACGAATTCGATCCACCGCTCGCCCACCCCGGCGAAGCCGATCTCACCAGCCACGTCGATTTCCAGGCGCTCGGCGAGACCGCCGTTGCCGCCGGGCTCCACGTCAATGGCCAGCTGCATCAGGGCGATTTTCTGGTGGGCCTCGGTATTCTCGAACGGGCCGCAGCACTCGGCCGCGATCGCGAACCCCGCACCCAGCAGATCATCCAGGTCGCCGTCGACCGCTTGGCCGGAGAAGGCGAGGGAAAGATGGGGGAACTCTTCAAGGTGATGGCCGTTTCCCATCCCGCCATCGATCTGATGCCGTTCCGTTCCGTGGATTGACAGGGCGCGCGCGGCCGGGTCAACATCGCCGCAATCGACAGCGCTTCGCCCGGCACACTGCGCGGGTGTCGCCAAAACAGATCTTGGAATGACTGATGACACATGCGCCCTCCCCGGAACCGATCCAAAGCGCGCTGCTGAACGAAGCGACGGGCAACGCCATAAGGCACGGCTATTTCACCCGGCAGGGCGGCGTCTCCGACGGCATGTATCGCGGCCTCAATGTTGGTCTCGGCTCCAATGATGAGCGCGCCAAGGTCGAGGAAAACCGCAGGCGCGTCGCCGACTGGTTCGACCTGCCGGTCGAGCGGCTGGCAACCGTTCATCAGGTGCATTCGCCCGACGTCGTGGTGGTCGACGCCTCCTATGACGGCACCCGCCAGCCAGCCGACGCGCTAGTGACCGCAACGCCCGGCATCGCGCTTGGCGTGCTCGCCGCCGATTGCGGCCCGATCCTGTTTGCCGATCCGCAAAACAGGGTCGTCGGTGCCGCCCATGCCGGCTGGAAGGGCGCCTTTACCGGTGTCCTCGAAAACACCATCGACGCCATGATCAAGCTAGGCGCCAAGCGCGAGGCGATCGTCGCCTGCCTGGGGCCATCGATCAGCAAGGCAAGCTACGAGGTCGGCCCCGAATTCGTCGAACGCTTCGTCAGCGAAAACAGCGACTACCAGCGCTATTTCACCGCGTCTAAGAAGCCGGGGCATTCGATGTTCGATCTCCCGGCCTTCACCATCGATCGGCTCCGCGCCGCCGGCGTCACGGCCGAAAGCCTCGGCGTCTGCACCTACCCGGACAGCGAACGCTTCTTTTCCTACCGACGCACGACACACAGCCAGGAACCGGACTACGGCCGACAGATTTCGGCAATTGCCATAAGGGAGATGTGACCGGTATGGGCCTACACTTCGAAACCTCCGAATTCGCCGATCGGCTTTCGCGCCTGACGCAGCAGATGCAGGAGGAGAAGCTTGACGCGATCCTGCTCTTCGCCCAGGAAAGCATGTACTGGCTGACGGGCTACGACACCTTCGGCTACTGCTTCTTCCAGACGCTGGTCGTCAAGGCCGACGGCACCATGGCGCTTCTCACCCGCTCGGCCGACCTGCGCCAGGCGCGGCAGACATCGATCATCGAAAACATTCATATCTGGGTGGATCGCGTCAACGCCGACCCGACGGTCGATCTCAAGAACCTTCTGGTCGAGATGGACCTGCTCGGCGCGCGCATCGGCGTCGAATACGACACCCATGGCATGACCGGCCGCATCGCGCGTCTTCTCGACACGCAGTTGATGGCCTTCGGCCAGATCTCCGACGCATCCTACCTCGTCAGCCGTCTGCGCCTGATCAAGAGCCCGACGGAGATCGCCTATGTCGAGCGCGCTGCAGCCCTTGCAGACGACGCGCTGGACGCAGCACTCGCACTGACGAAGGCCGGCGCCGACGAGGCCGCGATCCTCGCCGCCATGCAGGGCGCGGTCTTTGCCGGCGGCGGCGATTATCCCGCCAACGAGTTCATCATCGGCTCCGGTGCCGATGCCCTGCTATGCCGCTACAAGGCTGGCCGCCGCAGGCTCGACGCCAACGACCAGCTGACGCTGGAATGGGCCGGCGCCTACGCGCACTACCACGCCGCGATGATGCGCACGATCGTCATCGGCGAACCGAGCTATCGCCACCGCGAACTCTACAATGCCTGCCTCGAAAACATCCAGGCCATCGAAACGGTGCTGAAGCCTGGACACACATTCGGCGATGTCTTCGACGTCCACTCGAAGATCATGGAGGAGCGCGGTCTCTCGCGTCACCGCCTGAACGCCTGCGGCTACTCGCTCGGCGCCCGCTTCTCGCCCTCATGGATGGAGCATCAGATGTTCCACGTCGGCAATCCGCAGCCGATCGAACCGGGCATGTCGCTTTTCCTCCACATGATCATCATGGATTCCGACAGCGGAACGGCCATGAGCCTCGGTCAAACCTATCTCACGACCGCCGACGAGCCGAAGGCTCTGTCGCGCCACCCGCTCGACTTCATCAACCTCTGATCGACAATCGATTAGAATCGACAATTGACATCGCGGTACCCCGGCCTTCATAAAGTTGGCCGGGGCATATGCCGCGTGGCGACACGCGCACGGAAAGAAGGATGACACGAGGGATGACGCGACTTGCGACAGCGCCCACGCTCATCGCCTGCCTTGCCCTGCTTTCCGCCTGCAACACCACGGATGCCCTTACGCCCCTCGTCGACATCGGCGATACCTCGGGCAGCATCCGTTCGACGCCTGTCACCCAGGGCGAGGTCGAGCGCATGGCCGGCACGCCGCGCCGCAGCCAGACGTTTGCGTCTTCGCCGCGCGAAGGCGGCTATCACCCCGCCTATGTCGAGCAGGACACCACATCAGGCCCCATATCCGGTCGAGGCGCTCCACCGACCACGATGGAGGCCCAGGCCTATGCGCTCGATGGCCAGACCGAACAATCGCCAAGAGCCTCCGCCGCCATCCGCAGTCAGCCTCTCTCCGAGCCGGTCTCCGACACCGTTTCGGAACCGGTATCGAACGCGCAGGCCGAAGAGCAGGACATCGCCGACGCCGAGGCGAAGGAGAAGGCAGCCGAGCCGAAGCGCACGGCGATGTTGACGCCATCGGGCGCATCGACCGTACGCTTCCTGCCGATCATCGGCGCGCCGGTGCAGGCCGTGACGCCCCTGTCGCGGCAACTCGGTGCCGAGGCCCGCTCGCACGGCCTCTCGATCAAGAGCTCCAACGACAACAGCACCGCTTTCATCCTCAAGGGCTACCTCTCGGCCTTTTCCGACAGCGGCAAGGTCACCGTGGTCTATGTCTGGGATGTGCTGGATAACAGCGGCGCCCGTCTGCACCGTATCCAGGGACAGGAGAGCGTTCCCTCGGAAGCGCAGGATCCCTGGGCCGTGGTGCCGGCCTCCGTCATGCAGCAGATAGCGTCCAAGACGATCACCGAGTTCTCCTCGTGGCGGGACGCCCGTGGCGGTTAAGCCACAAGCTTTTTGGAAATATAAAGGCGCAAGTCGCCTTTACCCTTGCATTCGGGAACAAGCTGGCTAAAAAGCGCGGCTATCAGCAGGCAACAGGCGGACCAAGATGAAGGTTTTCGCAGGCAATTCGAACCGGCACCTCGCCGAAGAGATCTGCAACTATCTTAATGTGCCCTTGGGCAGAGCAACGGTCCGAAGATTTGCCGACCAGGAAATCTTCGTGGAAGTCCAGGAAAACGTACGCGGCGAGGACGTCTTCCTCGTCCAGTCGACGTCGTTCCCGACGAACGACCACCTGATGGAATTGCTCATCATGATCGATGCGATGCGCCGCTCGTCGGCCCGCCGCATCACCGCGGTCCTGCCCTACTTCGGTTACGCACGCCAGGACCGCCGCGCTTCGGGCCGTACGCCGATCTCGGCCAAGCTCGTCGCCAACCTGATCACCGAAGCCGGCGCCGATCGCGTCTTGACGCTCGATCTCCATGCCGGCCAGATCCAGGGCTTCTTCGATATACCCACAGACAACCTGTATGCCGTGCCGATCCTGACGCGCGACATCAAGGCCAACTACGACATCAGCAACGTCATGGTGGTGTCGCCCGACGTCGGCGGCGTCGTGCGCGCCCGCGCGCTCGCCAAGCGCCTCGACTGTCTGCTGGCGATCGTGGACAAGCGCCGCGACCGCCCGGGTGAATCCGAAGTCATGAACATCATCGGCGAGGTCCAGGGCAAGGACTGCCTGCTGATCGACGATATCGTCGATTCCGGCGGCACGCTCTGCAACGCGGCCGATGCGCTGCTGGCCAAGGGCGCCGCGAGCGTCACCGCCTACATCACCCATGGTGTCCTGTCGGGCGGCGCGGTCACCCGCATTACCTCGTCTAAGCTGCGCGAACTCGTGATCACGGACTCGATCCAGCCGACCACGGCGATCCAATCCGCGCACAATATCCGCGTTCTCAGCACCGGCCCCCTGATCGGCGAAGCCATCAACCGCACCAGCCAGGAAGAATCCGTCTCCAGCCTCTTCGACTGAGCCGGACCAGCCTTCTTCTCCGCCCTTCCTCCCCCGCACCAATTCGGTTAGGATTATCAATGATATCCAGCCGACGGGGGGAAGAGGCATGGCGGCAATCCTGAAATCTCCGATCAGACTGGCGATGCTGGTCATCCTTCCGGCACTCTCCGCCTGCACGGCGGACATGGGCCCCGGCTACGGGCCAGGCCCAGAGTACGGAACCAGGCCGGTGCCGGTCCGTCCGGCGCCACCGCCGCGCCCTCGCCCACCGCAGCCGCAGATGTGCACCATGGAATACGCGCCCGTCTGTGGTGAGCGCGGTGGACGCACGCAGACATTCGGCAATGCCTGCCAGGCGCGCAACAGCGGCTTCCAGATTGTTGGCCGGGGCGAGTGCCGTGCCGGCCCGCCGATGACGCCAGGCCCTGGGCCGGGCCCTCGTCCGCCGCGTCCGCGTCCCCCACATGAGGAGCCGATGCCGCCGCAGCGGCCCGGTGGCATCTGCACGCGCGAATACCGCCCGGTTTGCGGCGAGCGCGGCAGAGAGATGAGGACATTTTCGAATTCGTGCGAGGCAGGCAATGCGGGCTTCCGCATCGTCGGTCAGGGCGAATGCCGTCGCTGACGACGCCCTAGTCTAGCTAGAGAGCAGCAGGTTTCCGGCCCGCGAACGGGGCCGGAAACGGCAGGCGATCAGTTGGCGCCCTTGATGACCTGGCCGTTGACCGTGATCGCACCGTCGCGCGCGACGCTGACATCCCAGCGCTGACGACCATCCGGATCGGTCTTGCCGAAGCCCTTCACCATCATCAGGCCGAAGGAAACCTGATTGAGGTCGGGGTTGGTCTTGGCCAGTTCCTGGATGGCGGTGATCGTCTTGTCGAAGTCACGTGCCACGATCGAAGCATTCATCGAATAGGCGGTGGTCGACTCCGGAATACCGCGAACCTCACCCGAAATCTCGGCGTCATAGACGCTGGAGCGCGCCGAAATCTTCGGGAAGGCGACGACGAACTCGCCATTGGTCAAGAGCTTCTCGAAGGCCTTGTCGCTTTCTTCCTTGCTCGCCTTCTCGTCGGCGAAATCAACCTTCATCAGCTCCTCGCCGACCGCCGCGATGTTGAGTTCGGGAAAGGCGAACTGCATGTCCAGCTCTTCGGGGACGAAGGGCGCATACATCTCGGGAAGCAGCGCGCTGTTGAAGCTGATCTGCTTCGCCGCCATGCCGACATCGAACCGCATCGCGTCGCTCGGACCGCTCATGCCAACGGTATAGTCGATGCTGTCGGCGCCACCGCTACCGGCCACGCTCGACACGTTGACCTTGTTCATGGTCACCGTCTCGTTCAGGCTCGTCATCAGTGGGAACGACTTGCGCAGCAGCGCCTTGAGTTCCTCGCTCTCGGCGCGCTTGAGTTTCTTCTCATCGGCGTGCGCGAGAATGAAGGCGAGGATCTCGCGGAAATCGTTGATGGAAACGCCGTTAACGGCAGCCGCGAAATCCACCGAGTCGGCGCGGATTTCGACCGGCGGCACGTCCTTGCCGCTGATCGTCTCGACAAAGCCGTTCATCGTGCCGCTGCCGGCGAAATTGGTGCGCCCCTTCAGTTCGGCATCCGAGGAGGTCAGCTTGTAGGTCGACGAGCCGGTCTCGACGCTCACCTCTTCCTGCTCGGTCTTTGACGAGAAGCGCAGCGCCTTGCTGGAGAAGTCACCCGACTTGAGGTAGCTGATCGCCGGGTCGAAGACGCCGTTCGAAATCAGGGAATCGATGACATAGGTGAATTCGGTATTCGGCTGGCCGGGCGCCTTGAACGTGCCGGTGACGTCGAGCGAATTGTTGCCCTCGATCGTCCACAGGCCGCTCTCTTCAGGCGTCGCGAAGATCGACCACGGGTTCAGTCCCTTGATGGAGAAGCTCTTGGGATCGACCTTCTTCAACAGCGCCGCGAAGTCGTAGACGATCTCGTAGCGCGTACCGGCGGGTTTGACGGTCACGAAGCCCTTGGCTGCGTCCTTTGGCAGGAGCCGCGACAGGTTCGCCTCGATGTCCTTGGCGCCCTTCTGGTTGATCTCGACCGCCTGAGACGTCGAAACCAAGCCGAGAAGAACGACAGCGGTCGCCGTTAGCGTCTTGAGTTGCATGCTGAATTTCTCCCGTACCATTTGAGGTCGCATGTGAAGGCTAGGCCCCCGCGCTGTCAACCCGGCAGTTGCATGCGCGTTCTCAGGCAGCGATCTTGCGCGAACGCATCGGCATCGGCCGGCCCAGGAGATAGCCCTGCGCCTCGTCGCAGCCTTCGCTGAGCAGTATCCCGAGCTGCACATCCGTCTCGACGCCTTCCGCGAGCACCGGAATGCTGAGGCTTTGCCCAAGTGCCAGGATAGCGCGGATGATCGCCTTGGCCTGTTCGCTGGTCTCGACCTCGTTCATGAAGCTGCGGTCGAGCTTGATCTTGTCGAACGGGAAGGCGCGCAGCGTTTCCAGCGACGAATAGCCTGTGCCGAAATCGTCGATGGCGATGGACACGCCGAGATTCTTGACCTGGCGCAGCGTCAGCAGCGCCCGGTCCTTGTCGACGATGATCGACGACTCGGTGATCTCGAGTTCGAGACGCCATGGCTCGAGGCCGGTCTCGAACAGCACCGAGTGGACGAGATGGGCGATATCCTGGTGGCCGATCTGGACGGGCGACAGATTGACGGCGATCTTGTGCTTCTCTGCCCAGCCCGCGGCCTCCTTGCAGGCCTCGCGCAGCACCCACTCCCCGATCGGCACGATCGCGCCGCATTCCTCGGCGACCGAGATGAATTCGCCCGGCGGCACGTTCCCGCGCGTCGGATGGTCCCAGCGCAGCAGCACCTCGTAACCGGTGATGTCGCCGGTCGAGACCGATTTCTGAACCTGGTAGTGCAGATGCAGTTCGTTCTTTTCGATGGCCAGCCACAGATCGCTTGCCATCTTGCGGCGATCGCGCGCCGCCTCGTCCATCGCCACTTCGTAGAAGCAGATGCGCTCGGAAAGGGTCGCCTTGGCGCGGTACATGGCAAGATCGGCATTGGCGAGGAGCATCTCGCCGGTCGATCCGTCCTGCGGATAGATGGCAACGCCGATGCTGGCATCAGGGTTTATGTCGAAGCCATCGATCTGCAAGTCACCGGTCAGGCTCGCTTCCAGCCGCGCCACGAAATCATGCAGGTCGGCGATATCGGAGAACTGCTTGACTGCCGCGAACTCGTCACCGCCGAAACGAGCTACGAATTCGTCTTCCCCGAGAAGCTGGCTCATGCGTTCCGAGAGAGTGACAAGCACCTGGTCGCCGGTGCTGTGGCCGCGCTGGTCGTTGATCTCCTTGAACTTGTCGAGATCGATGCCGATGACGGCAACCTTCGTCCCGGCACGCTTGGCGAGTGCCAGATCCTGCGACAGGCGTTCGGAAAACGCGGAGCGGTTGGGCAATCCCGTCAACGCGTCATGGCGCGCCATGAACGCGATCTTCTCTTCCGAAATCAGCCGGTCCGTAATGTCTTCATAGGTCGCCACCCAGCCGCCATCGGGAAGCATGTTGAGGTTGAGCTGGATCGACCGACCATGCGCGCCCTTGTGGACGATCGACCGCTGGCCCGCTCTCAGCGCGCGCATCAGCTTGTCGTGATGCTCGGCCGCGCGTGTGGCTATGGTCTCGGGATCCGAGAAGTGCACCTCATATCCGATCGTGATGATCTGCTTGTAGCTCATGCCGGGGCGGATCGTGCCCGGTGCGAATTCGAAGATCTCACCATAGCGGCGGTTTGCAAGCACGAGGCGTTCCTCGGCATCGAACAGGCAGATGCCCTGCGAGACGTTCTCGAGCGCGAGATCGAGATTGCGCGAGACTTCCTTGATGCGGTCGCGATCGGCCTTCTGCTCGGTCACGTCCTTGGTGATCTTCGCATAGCCGGCGATCTCGCCGTCCGCGCCCCAGATCGGGTCGATCACCACGTGTGCCCAGAACGACGTACCATCCTTGCGGAAGCGCCAACCCTCTTGCTCGAGTTTCCCCTCGGTGCGCGCCGTCAACAGCGCACGCTGCGGCAGGCCCGCCGCACGCTCCTCCTCGGAGTAGAAACGCCCGAAGTCCTCGCCGATGATTTCATCGGCCGTATATCCCTTGGCGCGCTGAGCCCCGGCATTCCAGTTGGCAACCCGACCATCCCTGTCCAGCATGTAGATCGCGTAATCGGTAACGCCTTGCACGAGCATCTCGAAACGCGCCTCGCTTTCCTTGGTCGAGCTCTCCGCCCGCATGGCGAACAGGGCCGCGGCGAAGCCGGAAGCGATCATCGACAGCGAGACCGACAAGATGGTGACGACCATGAAGCCGGTGGACATGGTTTCTCTTGGATCGATCACCGGCCCCGGACTCGGCACGATCGTCAGTGCCGCCATGGCGGTGAAGTGCATCGCCACGATCGCGGCGCAGACTGTCGCGGCAGGGACCAGCAGCTTGCGCGCATCGGCTTTGATATCGGGAAGCAGGTAGAAGCCGATGGCCGAAATGACCACCGCGCAAGCCATCGAGGCAAGCACCAGCGACTGGTCCCACATCATGCTGCCGGGAAACTGCACCGCCGTCATGCCGAGGAAATGCATCGACGTGACGCCGACCCCGAAGAGCATGCCCGCGAACGCCCGCCGCACCCTGCCCTGCGCGCCAGCGGCGAACGCCACGGCCGCAAGCGTCGCGACCAGCACCAGCGCCAGCGACGTCAATGTCTCGGACGTGTCGTAACCGACGACCACACCGCCGTCATAGGCAAGCATCGCCACGAAATGCGTTGCCCAGATGCCGAAGCCCCCGGCGGCGCCGCCCGTCAAGAGCCAGATCAGGCGCGCGACCTTGACGGTGCTGCGCGCCCGTTGCAGCAGCGTCAGCGCGGCAAGGCTTGAAAGGAGGCACAGGCACCCGGCCAAAACGACCAGCCTGAGGTCGTGCATGTAGGCAATGCAGTTAAAAACGGTAAACATGACACATCCGAACCAATTTACCGTTCCGCTTTCATACGGGCCCGCTTAAGAAAGCTGTAATTTCCGGCAGCCGGCGAATTCTTGACGATTGCTAATCGCAACTGTCATTAATGCTCCGTCAACGGCGACTGATCTTGGGTTTTGATTGGCTTCGTCGCCACTGCCTAAGTTGCATCAGCGCCTGCTAAAGCACCAGCAAGCAGCCTGACCTGCATCCGCGCTCCCGTCTGACGCCGCCACCCTTGCCATTCCGGCGCAACTAGACTATAGCGCACGCGTCCGCACAGACACCCTTGGAGGCAATGCGGATGAGGATGGGGAAACCCGCCTCCAGTTCAGCGACAGGCAATGCCTGCGCCGAGCTCTCCAAATAACCTCGGAAGGAAAAGTCATGAGCCACGAAAGCTACGAGCTCAAGGCCGAGGCGCGCGAACGGGTTGGTAAGGGGTCCGCCCGTGAACTTCGCCGCAATGGTCTCATCCCGGCTGTCATCTATGGTGACAAGCAGGCCCCAATTTCGATCACCCTCAACACCAATGAGGTGACGAAGCGCATCCACGCTGGCGGTTTCATGACCACCATCGCAACGATCGACGTCGACGGCAAGAAGTACAAGGTTCTGCCGAAGGACTACCAGCTCGATCCGGTCCGCGACTTCACCATGCACGTGGACTTCCTGCGCGTATCCGGCAACACCGCCGTTACCGTTGCGATCCCGGTTCACTTCATCAACGAAGAAAAGTCCCAGGGCCTCAAGGTCGGCGGCGTTCTGAACATCGTTCGTCACGACGTCGAAGTTCATTGCCCGGCTGATGCGATCCCGGAATTCTTCAACGTTGACCTCAGCGGCAAGAAGATCGGCGACAGCATCCACATCTCCGAAGTCACCCTGCCGAAGGGCGTGACCACGGTTATCGACCGCGACTTCACCATCGCTACGATCGTTGCCCCGGCAGCTGGCGTATCGGAAGAAGAAGACGCTGGCGAAGCAGAAGCTTGATCCTCTGATCGCTTGAACGCTTTGTAAAGTATAAGGCCCGCTTTCTCCCGAAAGTGGGCCTTTTCATTTCTGCGAAGAGACGCACTTCAACTTCGATTAAGACATTTCGTGGAAGCATGCCCCATCGTTTCAGAGCACGTTTCGTTCTGAACGAAGAAATTGTACGGCAAGGGGCAGACGCAGAAAGATGCATAATTCCGTTCAGAACAGATTTCTAGGAATTGTGTTCGCCGCACTGCTTCTGCTGGTCGCCCCGCTTTTTGTTCTGTTCCTCTTCCTGTCGTCCGAACGCGCGGAAAAGGAAATCCGCGACCACATCTCCGTTCTTCTCGTCGCCAACTCGCAGGCGCTGGCAAAGCCGCTCTGGGATCTGGACGAGGACAGCGTCGCGCAGATCAGCGCCGCCGTGGTCTCGCAGGGTGCCATCGTCAAGGTTCAGGTCCGTGACGAGTCGGGGCAGCTCGCAGTCACCCAGTCGACGATCCCCGCCTCCTACGACGGCGGACTTATCGAAGTGTCGCACGCCATTACCTACACCACGCTCGACGGCCCGAAGAAGCTGGGGACGATCTCGGTCTTTTACCCCGCGCCGGACCTGTTCTCCGGCTTGAAGAATGAAGAGATCATTTTCCTGTCGATCTTCGTCTTCGCCGTCCTCATCGTCTTCTGCGCCGCCCTGATCGGCAACCGCATCGTCCTCGTTCGCCCATTGATGCGGCTGATCGCGGCCATCGAGGCCACCGGCCAGCTCGGCTCGCGCCATCATGTCGACTGGCGCTCCAACGACGAGATGGGACGCCTCGCCCGCAGCTTCAACACCATGCAGTCCAAGCTGGAGAGCGAGGAGCAGGAGCTGAAGCTCGCGCATCGCCGTGCCATCGACATCTACAACCTGACCCCAGCGATGCTGTTCTCACTTGACGAGGACGACTACATCACCGCCGTCAGCGACTATTGGCTCGCCGCCACCGGCTACGAGCGCGAAACCATCATCGGCAATCGCTTCACCGATCTCGTCACCGCGGAGACACGTGGCGCTTTCCTCAGCCGCAAGGATGAGCTCAACGGCGGCGTGACGGTTGACGTCACAGTCAAGTTCCTCTGCGCCGACGGTCGCGTCATGGACGTGCTGATCCTGGAATCAAAGGCCGCCGCCGGTGGCCAGGACTTCCTGTCGCTATCGGTCATGACCGACGTCACGGCGCTGAAGGCCTCGGAAGCCCGGAACCACAAGCAGGCAATCACCGACCATCTCACCGGCCTCCTCAATCGCCAGGGCTTCGAGACCGTGCTTGACGGCAAGATCCGCGAGGCAGACGCCGCCAACCAGGAACTGGCCTGCCTGTTCGTCGACCTCGACCGCTTCAAGTGGATCAACGACAACCTCGGCCATGCCGAGGGCGACAAGGCGCTGCGCGAATTCGTCGGCCGCCTGAAGAGCAAGCTTGCGCTCACCGATGTGGCCGCCCGCCTCGGCGGTGACGAGTTCGCGATCCTGCTGCCTGCGGGAGACGCCGCCGAGCGCGCCGACCTCATGGCCGACATGCTCGCCTCCATCTTCAACGAGCCCTTCGGCACCGACATGCATCTGAGCGCCAGTGTCGGCATCGCCATCTATCCGCGCCACGCCGACAATGCCGCCGAGCTGCTGCAGAAATCCGACATGGCGATGTATGCCAAGAAGCGCGACGGCAAGAACGGCGCTCAGCATTTCGACGCCGGCATGGTCGATCACGCCCGCGCCCGCGCCGAGATCGAAAGCTGCATCGAGATCGGTCTGATCGAGGACTGGTTCGCCGCCTACCTCCAACCGATCGTCAATCTCAACGGACGCGGCGTGGCGGGCTTCGAAGCCCTGATGCGCCTCAATCACCCTGTGAAGGGCCTGATGGCGCCGGCCGAGGTGATCAACGTCGCCGAAGAGACCGGAAAGATCATCCGCGTCGGCAACGTCATCATGGAAAAGGCGATCGAGCATCTGGCCGTGCTGTCAACGCTCCCGGGCCTGGAGAACAGCTACCTCGCGATCAACTTCTCGCCGCTGCAGTTCGAGCCGTCACTGCCGGCACGGCTGGCCTCATTTCTGATGCGCCATAGCATTAGCCCCGAGCGGATCGTCGTCGAGATCACCGAGGCGGTGCTGATGCACAACAACCCGGAGATCCGCAAGATCGTCAGCGATATAAGGCAGTTCGGCTGCCGTATCGCGCTGGATGACTTCGGCACCGGCTATTCCTCGCTCAGCTACCTCAATCGCTTCCCGGTCGATATCATCAAGATCGACCAATCCTTCACCCGCTCGATCAACGATGCCAACGAGGATATAAGGCAAAAGAGCCGTACGCTCGTGGAAAGCATCACCACGCTGTCGCACAAGATGGGCTGCACTGTCATCGCAGAGGGCATCGAGACCGAGCACGAATGCCATACGCTGTACGAGATGGGTCTTGATTATGGCCAGGGATATCTCTTCCACCGCCCGCAGACGGTCGAGCAGCTCATGATCCGACTGGCGGACGCACACACGCTCGCCCGAGCCTCGTAAACGCAAGAGAGAAGTCGAGATGATCAGACAACTACTGCTTCTCGCCCTCCTGAGCCTGCCCCCCACCGGTCCGGCGCATGCGGCCACCGTCAAGTTCATGACCGAGGAATACCCGCCTTTCAGCTATCACGAAGGCGACACGCTGAAAGGCGCATCGGTCGAGCAGGTGGAGTTGCTGATGCAGAAGGCCGGCATCGATATGCATATCGAGCTGATGCCCTGGACCCGCGCCTATGCCGCCGCCCAGGCGACCCCGATGGCCTGCCTGTTCACCACGGCCCACAGCCCCGAGCGCGACAAGCTGTTCAAATGGGTCGAACCGCTCCTTGTCGACGACAACATTCTCGTCGCCACCGCTTCCTCGGGCATTTCCGAGGGCGATCTGGAGGATGCCAGGCGTTATGTCGTCGGCACGCATCGGGGTGATTACACCGAGAAGCTTTTGAAGGAAAAGGGCTTCCCCAGGGTCGATGTCGCCAGCGATTTCCCGGCGACGCTGCGCAAGCTGCTGAACGGCCGCATCGACCTCATGCCCATCTCGGAGATTTACTTCGAAAAGCTCAAGGTCGATCAACCTCTCGTGCGCGTCGCCACGCTCTCTTCCCAGTGGCTGGGCATCGCTTGCGAAAAGAGCTTCCCCGAGGATCTGAGGGCCAGGATGCAGCAGGCGCTCGACGCATTGATCGCCGACGGCACACAGCGCGCGATCTTCGCCAAATACGGGCTGCACTCGCGTCAGTGATCGCGCCTCTCCGATCCCGCCTCATCGATTCTGGCCCCATCGATATGCTTGCGCTTGACTTCGACGCCGTTTCGCGGTGGTGAACGTGCTCGAGAACTTGAAACGTCCAGGAATGAACGCGCCATGCTTGTTATCGCCGGCCTCGGCAATCCCGGCAGACAATATGCCGGCAACCGCCACAACATCGGCTTCATGGCCGTGGACGCCATCCACCGCCGCCACAGCTTTTCGCCCTGGTCGAAGAAATTCAAGGCCGAAATCGCCGAAGGCGAGATCGCGGGTGAGAAGGTGCTGCTGATCAAGCCGCAGACCTATATGAACCTGTCGGGCGAATCCGTCGGCGAAGCCATGCGCTTCTACAAGCTGCAGCCGTCCGACATCGTCGCCATCTACGACGAACTCGACCTCGCGCCTGCCAAGGCCCGCATCAAGGTCGGCGGCGGCCATGGCGGCCATAACGGCGTGAAGTCGCTCGATGCCCATTGCGGCAAGGACTATCGGCGCTTGCGCCTCGGGATCGGCCATCCCGGCAACAAGGATCTGGTGCACAACTACGTGCTCGGCGATTTCGCCAAGGTCGACCAGCAGTGGCTGGAACCCATGCTCGACGCGCTCGCCGACAATCTCGACATGCTGGTCAAGCGCGAGGATTCGCAGCTGATGAACAAGCTGGCGCTCGCCGTCGGCGGCAAGGCCGACGAGGACAAGCCGAAGCCGACGAGACCCACTGGCGCCACGGCACCCAAACCAGCCGGCAAGTCGCATATCCATCAGGCGCGAAACAATGCCCAGCCGAAGAAGCTGCCGACAACGGGACCGATGGCCGATATGCTGAAGAAGATGTTCGGCAAAAAGGAGGACTGAGAATGGCGCCCCCGCCTCTCGCGATCCGCACCGCCGAAACCCAAGACCTCACAGCGCTTCTCGCGCTCTACCGCGACATGAATCCTGGAGACCCCGCCATCGATCCGGCGCTTGCCCAAGAGCGCTTCGCGTCGATGCTGGCCCATCCCGGCATGCGCGTTCTGGTAGGCGTGGCCGACGATGCGCTGGCCGCTTCCGTGACACTGGTTGTCATGCCCAACCTCACCCGCGGCGGCGCGCCCTACGCGCTGATCGAAAATGTCGCCACATCAACACCCTATCGCAGGCGCGGCTATGCCAGCGCGTTGATCGCGCATGCGATCGAGACGGCATGGGAGGACGGCTGCTACAAGGTCATGCTGCTCACCGGCCGCACCGATCCCGCCATCCATCGCTTCTACGAAAGCTGCGGCTTCGTGCAGAACAAGACGGGCTTCCAGATCAGGCGAAGCCTCTAAGGATTTGCGGGGCCTATTCCTCGGGCTCGGTTGTGAACATCAGCGGGAAACCCGCCTCCTTGCCGAAATCCATCGCCTCCTTGGCCTTGGTCTCGGCGATATCCTTGGCGCAGACGACCACCACGGCGGTGCCGAGCTTGTGCGCGGTCATCATCACCCGATATCCGGCTTCCTCGCTCATACGAAACACGATCTTCAGCACCGCCGTCACGAACTCGCGCGGCGTGAAGTCGTCATTGACGAGGATGACCTTGTAGAGCTTCGGCCGATCGAGCTTCGGCTTGGACTTCACTTTCGGTTTCAGGGCGACATCGTTGTCACTCATCGGGCAGTCCATCCGTTGATGACAGGAAAAGGGCGAGGCCATGCTCAGCCCACATATTATATTGCACTGCAAGCGACGCTTTCAAGCCAAAGCCGCTTTGATCACGCAAGATGTGCTCGAAAAGCTTGACCCGAAGGCGACTTTTACCCCATACGCACGGCCAAGGAATTCAAAAACAGCAGGTTTCAGGCCATGGGCTTCAAATGCGGTATCGTCGGTCTGCCGAATGTCGGCAAGTCGACCCTCTTCAACGCACTCACCAAGACGGCGGCGGCGCAGGCTGCGAACTATCCGTTCTGCACGATCGAACCGAACACCGGCGAAGTCGCCGTTCCCGATCCGCGCATGCAGAAGCTGGCGGGCATTGCCGGCTCCAAGGAAATCATTCCGACGCGCATCTCCTTCGTCGACATCGCCGGCCTCGTGCGCGGCGCGTCGAAGGGTGAAGGCCTCGGCAACAAATTCCTTGCCAACATCCGCGAAGTCGATGCCGTGGTCCACGTGCTGCGCTGCTTCGAGGACGACGACATCACCCACGTCGAAGGCCGCATCAATCCGGTCGGCGACGCCGATACGATCGAGACCGAGCTGATGCTCGCCGACCTCGAAAGCCTGGAGCGCCGCGTCGAACAGACCCGCAAGCGCGCCGCATCCAAGGACAAGGAATCGCTGTCGCAGCTTCCGGTGATGGAAGCCGTCATCAAGCTCCTCAACGAAGGCAAGCCGGCCCGTCTTCTCCTGAAGACGCTGGCGGCCGAGGAGATCGAGATTCTGAAGGGCCTCAACCTCCTCACCTCGCATCCGGTCCTTTACGTCTGCAACGTCGCCGAAGGCGATGCCGTCGACGGCAACGAGCACACCAAGGCGGTTGCGGAGATGGCCGAGAAGCAGGGTGCGGAATGCGTGATCATCTCGGCTGCGATCGAAGCCGAAGTGGCGCAGCTGCCCGAAGAAGAAGCCACCGAGTTCCTCTCGGCGCTTGGCCTTTCGGAAGCCGGTCTCGACCGTCTGATCCGCGCCGGCTACCACCTGCTCGACCTGATCACCTATTTCACCGTCGGCCCCAAGGAAACCCGCGCCTGGACCATCCGCCGCGGCACCAAGGCTCCGGCCGCCGCTGGCGTCATCCACACCGATTTCGAACGCGGCTTCATCCGCGCCTTCACTATCGGCTACGACGACTACATCAACTTCAAGGGTGAAGTCGGCGCCAAGGAAGCCGGCAAGGGCCGCGACGAAGGCAAGGAATACGTCGTCCAGGACGGCGACGTCATCCACTTCCGCTTCAACACCTGATTTCGAATGACAGGACTGCCGCCTGGAGCATGTCGCGCAAAAGTGTTCAGCGGTTTTGCGGCACCGACATGCGACAGAACAAAAACTTAAAGCGTGGCGGGCGAATCCGCAGGATCGCGACACGCTTTAAGCCGGCGGCAGTCTGTTTTGCATGCCCGCAGGCAGACGGCGCACGACAGCGCGCCGAAGCGGCATCCATCCGGTGCCGATGATGAGCACGATCACGCCCACCGCAAGCAGCGTGATGAAGACGTAGGTATCCACCTGCGCATTGCCCTGGCGGAAGATGCCGTAAAGCGCAGCCCCCAGCGAGACCAGGCCCGACGTCACAAAGGCGCGCCGGTCTATGATCAGCCCCACCAGCATCAGCGCCATGACGGTGATCACCACGACTGGCGTACGCATCGAAACCGTATCGAGCCCACTGAGCGCCCCCTGCCCGCCACCGGAGAGCCACAGGATGCTGTAAAGCAGCGCCGGTGCTGCGCCGAGATGCAGCCAGAAGGCAATGTCGGAATTGACGGTCCGGCGCAGCGGATCCTTGAGATCGAAGCGCATGGCGAGCGCAAACAGCCCGATCGCGCAGACAACTGCCAGCATCGACAGCACGCCGCCATGCGTGACCGCATAAAGCGGATCGCCGCTCAGCCAGCCGAGCAGGCGCAGCACGAGCTGCAGCACCACGACCACCGCCCCCATGATCGCCAACGCAAAGGCCAGCGGTATCCGGTAGAGCAGATAGAAAAGGCCGAGCACCACGGGAAAGGCCAGCGTGTACTGCAGCCCTTCATTGTTGTCGCCGATCCCGATGATCTGAGGCGAGCCTTGCAGCAACATTGCCGACACGGCCCCGGTCCAGAGCGCCAGCGCAATCGTCAATGCCACCGCCGGCAGTGCCAGCCGCTGGCGGCGCACGAGGATTTCCGCAAGCACGATGATGGCGGGAAACACTGCGTAGATGGAACCGATGCCCCAGAGCCCGGCAAGCGCGACAACGATACCGATGGTGATCAGCACGTCGTGAAAGCCGCGCACGAAGCTCGGCGTCTCCGTGTCCGAAAACGCAGCCCCATCCTCTGCCTCGCCCCGCATTGCAGACGCCGCGGCATCCGCCCTGACGCCGCGCGCGACGAGAAACGACAGCAGGCGCTCGGAAGCCTGCGATGGAATGATCCCCTCTCGTTCGGCCTCGTCAAGGATCGACTTCAGTTCGGACATGCGGAATTCTCGCTGGAATCGTTGAGTGACGCCGCATGCTATTGTAATCGTGGTGAAACGCCTATGACGTGGAGACGAATTTGTCCGATCAGACACTGGCCTACGAGGACTTTCACCCCAGTCGCCGCTTCGCGCTCGGCCCCGTCACGGTTTCGGCCGAGGAAATCATCGAATTCGCCCGAGAGTTCGACCCGCAGCCGATGCACATCGATGAGGCGGCCGGACGCGCGAGCATTCTGGGCGGGCTGGCCGCATCGGGCTGGCACACATCGGCAATGCTGATGCGGATGATGATCGACAGCTACCTGCTGAATTCGCTCTCCGAGGGCGCCCCCGGCATCGACATCATGGAATGGCGCAGGCCCGTCCTTGCCGGTGACACGCTCTCCGGCCACTCGACCGTGCTCGAGGCGCGCGCCCTGCGCTCCCGCCCGGGCATTGGCATCGTCAAGTTCCGCCACGAACTTGAAAACCAGCGCGGCGAACTGGTCTGCGTGTCGGAAAACCCGATCATGTTCCGCATGGCCGCGCCCCCGCAAGCCCCGACGGAAACACAGTCGGGAGCAAGCGCATGAGGATGCTGGATCGCTACAAGATCGGCGAAAAGACCGAGACGGGAAGCTACGCCTTCACCGAGGACAACATCATCCACTTCGCCACCCGCTACGACCCGCAACGCTTCCATGTGGACAGGGACGCAGCTCGCGAAAGCCTGTTCGGCGACCTCTGCGCCTCGGGCTGGCACACTTGCGCCGGCTGGATGACGACATTCGTCGCCTACTGGATCGCCGAGAGCAAGAAACTCGCCCGCGAGGGCCACACGCCACCCAAGCTTGGCCCCGCCGCCGGTTTCAAGGACTTGCAGTGGATCCGCCCCGTCTTTGCGGGCGAAACCGTCGATTACGCCGTCACGCTGCTGTCGAGCCGCCCGATGGCCTCACGCCCGGGCCGCATCCTCAACACCATTCTCTGCGAAGGTTATGTCGCGGGCGATCCGGTTGTTCGCTTCGAAAGCAGCGTCCTCGAATTCGAGTAGCAGCCGCCTCAATGGCCCGAAAATTCGACCAGCGTGCGCACGTCGACGCCAAGCGCTTCCAGCTTCGCGCGCCCGCCGAGATCCGGCAGGTCGATGACGAAGCAGGCCGACACCACCTCGGCGCCCATCTGGCGCAGAAGCTGGGTCGCGCCCACGGCCGTTCCGCCCGTCGCGATCAGGTCGTCGACAAGGATCACCTTCTCGCCCGGCTTCACCGCATCGATATGCATCTCCATCTCGTCGACGCCGTATTCCAGGCTGTAGGCGATGCGCACGGTGTCATGCGGCAGCTTGCCCTTCTTGCGGATCGGCACGAAGCCCGCCGAAAGCTGATGCGCCACAGCCCCTCCAAGAATGAAGCCACGCGCCTCCATACCGGCGATCTTGTCGATCTTCATCCCCGCATAAGGCTGCACCAGCTCATCCACCGCCCGCCGAAACGCCCTGGCGTTGCCGAGCAGCGTGGTGATGTCGCGGAAGATGATGCCGGGCTTTGGGTAATCCCGGATGGAGCGGATCGCCTTGACGAGTTCGTTGTCTACTGCGTGAGCCATGGGCGGATGAATGCCTTATTCCTGGAAGAGTCTGCGCGCAAACTGATCCGCCGAGCGCCGATTGTCCATAGCCGTCTCGCCCCATCCTCGACAAATGCGGATAGCCGGCAGCTGATTGATTCAATTTCAGGCTGGGATATCATGGCGTATCGACCATACGACAGGCCTAGGGTGTAGCCATGCAGCCACGCGTGAAGATAACCGACGTCGCGATCTGGTTTAAGCATATCGAAAGCCCCCGCCTGCGCGGTCGGTTGCAGGCGCTGAAGGACGACGAAGAGGTCAGCCTTGAGGTCGGCGGCGTCGTCGGCCGGTGGCGGCGCATGAAAACAGGCGTCGACGGGAGCCCCACCGATGGCATTCGCCCGCACGGTAGCATGAAGGACGTCTGGAACGGCTGGTTCAAGGAGCGCCGCGGCGATCTTCTGAGCGTGCGGGAGGTCGTGGTGGCCGACGATTACCTCGCTTCCGCGACCAGCCTTTTTCCGGAATGGGAAAGTCCCGAAGACGAAGCGGCCTTCCGTGATCTGTAGGCGCTACGACACCGTCGTCGTCCCCTTTCCTTTCGCCGATATTCCGATCCTGAAACGCAGGCCGGTCGTCGTCCTCTCGGGCGAACACTTCAACAGCGCCAACAACGCAACCATCGTGGCAATGATCACCACGGCGAAGGCAAGCAGCTGGCCGAGCGATGTAACGCTCGACGATCTCCAAGCGGCAAACCTGTCGGCTCCCTGCCTCGTCAGATGGCGCCTGACCACCGTGCCGAATGATCTCATCTTGCGCCGGCTGGGTTCATTCGGACCAACGGACCGTCGCGCCTGCGAACGCGAATTCGCGAACTTGTCGCGATGATGCTGCAACAAAAAAGGCGCCCCGAAGAGCGCCTTTCCGATCAAGCCTTTGATGCCCTCAATGGTCCTTGCGGGCGTAGACCGACCGCTTGGTGAGGTAGATCAGCACGGTGAAGATCAAAAGGAAGATCATCACCATGAAGCCGGTGTGCTTGCGCTCGACCAGATGCGGCTCTGCAGCCCACATCAGGAACGAGGCGACGTCCTTGGCGTACTGGTCGACCGTACCGGCGGTGCCGTCGTCATAGGTCACCTGGCCATCCGACAGCGGCGGCGGCATGGCGAGCACGGAGGCGGCGTGGAAGTACGGGTTGTAGTGCTGGCCCTGCGACACCGTCGTTCCGGCCGGCGGGTTCTCGTAGCCCGTCAGCAGCGAGTAGATGTAATCCGGCCCGCCTTCCTGGTACTGCGTGAAGATATCGAAGACGAAGCGCGGGAAGCCGCGCTCGACTTCGCGGGCCTTGGCAATCAGCGAGAAGTCCGGCGGTGCAGCGCCGTTGTTGGAGGCCGCGGCCGCTTCGGCGTTGGCGAAAGGCGACGGGAAGTAGTCCGACGGCACGGCCTTGCGGCTGTACATGTCGCCGGCGGCGTTCGGGCCATCCTGCACTTCGTAGTTGGCGGCAAACGCCTTGACCTGCGCTTCCGAGTAGCCGAGATCGCCCAGCATGCGGAACGGCACCAGCTTCATCGAGTGACAGGCGGCGCAGACTTCTGTGTAGACCTTCAGGCCGCGTTGCAGCTGGCCCTTGTCGTAGTGGCCGAAGGGGCCGGCGAAGGTCCAGTCGACCTCCTTGGGCTCCTTTAGCGGATAGTGTGGCGTGGCCGCCTCGTGATGTTCGGCGGGCTTTGCCTCCTGCGCGACGGCCGCGCTCCCGAGACAGCCGACGACTGCGAGTGACAGGATGCTTGAAACAAGCTTTTTCATGGTGTGTGTTCCCTCTCGCCGCCCGCTCATGCCTTGGCCGCTTCGGCAGCGACCGACTTGTTGCGCTTCTCCAGCACCGCCTCGGTGATCGAGTTCGGCACCCGGCGCGGCGTCTCGACGAGACCCAGTACCGGCATGACAACCAGGAAGAAGGCGAAGTAGAGCAGCGTACAGATCTGCGAGATCGTGGTGTAGAGGCCTTCCGCCGGTTGCGAACCGAGCCAGCCGAGGATGATCGCGTTGATCACGAACAGCCAGTAGGCCATCTTGTACCACGGGCGATAGACCGCGGAACGAACCTTGGACGTGTCGAGCCACGGCAGGAAAAACAGAACGATGATGGCGCCGAACATCACGAGAACGCCGGCCAGTTTGGAATCGATCGGTCCGATGTTGAAGGTGATCGAGCGCAGCATCGCGTAGAACGGCAGGAAGTACCATTCCGGAACGATGTGCGCAGGGGTCTTCAACGGGTCGGCCGGGATGTAGTTGTCGGCGTGACCGAGGAAGTTCGGCAGGTAGAAGACGAAGTAGGCGTAGACGAGCAGGAATACCGAAACCCCGAGCGCATCCTTGAGCGTTGCGTAGGGCGTGAAGCGCACGGTATCCGTCTTGGTCTTGACCTCGACGCCGGTCGGGTTGGTCTGGCCCGTGACGTGCAGCGCCCAGATGTGCAGGACGACGACGCCGGCAATGACGAACGGCAGCAGATAGTGCAGCGAAAAGAAGCGGTTCAGCGTCGGATTGTCGACCGCGAAGCCGCCGAGCAGGAACTGCTGAACCCATTCGCCGACCAGCGGGAATGCCGAGAAGAAGCCGGTGATAACCGTTGCACCCCAGAAGGACATCTGGCCCCAGGGCAGAACGTAACCCATGAAGCCGGTCGCCATCATCAAGAGATAGATGAGAACGCCGAGGATCCAGAGGATTTCGCGCGGTGCTTTGTACGAGCCGTAATAGAGGCCGCGGGCAATGTGCAGATAGACAGCGACGAAGAAGAACGAAGCACCGTTGGCGTGCATGTAGCGCAGCAGCCAGCCGTGGTTGACGTCGCGCATGATCTTTTCGACGGAATTGAAGGCAACGGATGTTTCCGCCGCATAATGCATGGCGAGCACGATGCCTGTCAGCATCTGCACGATCAGCATCACCGACAGCATGGCGCCGAAGGTGTAGGCATAGTTCAGGTTGCGCGGAACCGGATAGGCGACGAAGCTGTCATAGACGAGACGAGGCAGCGGCAAGCGTGCATCGATCCACTTCTCAAGGCCGGTTGATGGCTCGTAGCTGGAATGGCCACTCATAAATCAGTCCCCCTCAACCGATTTTGATTACTTTATCGGAAACGAACGAATAGGTCGGAATCGCGAGATTCTGCGGTGCCGGGCCTTTCCGTATGCGGCCGGCCGTATCGTAGACCGAGCCATGACAGGGACAGAACCACCCGTTGTATTCGCCGGCCTGGCCGAGCGGAACGCAGCCGAGATGGGTGCAGGACCCGATCATGACGATCCAGTTTTCCTTGTCCTTGCCGGCCGAGCGGTCGACACCTGTTGCCTGCGCGTCGGCGGCGAGGTTGGCGTTGCGCGCGATCGGATCCTTGAGTTCCGCCAGCGGAACGTCATCAGCTTCCTTCACCTCCTCCGGGGTGCGGTTGCGGATGAAGATCGGCTTGCCGCGCCACTTGGCGGTCAGCGACATGCCCGGTTCCAGGCTGGAAACGTCGACTTCGATCGAGGCGAGAGCAAGCGTCGAGGCGTCAGGCCGCATCTGGTCGATAAACGGCCATGCGACAGCGACGGCGCCGACAGCGCCGGCCATACCCGTGGTTAAATAAAGGAAATCACGGCGTGTGGGCTCGCTAGAGACCCCGCCTGTCGTTTCGTGTTCGCTCACGGCTTAACATCCTCTGCCCAAACTTCGCGGAATTTTTCCGCGCCATCCCTCCAAGGCGACGAATCTGTCATACAGATATTCGAACTTAGATTCCCCACCCACTAAGCCGCGTTCTATTATCGATCAGCAATTATGTCCAGCCTCGGCAGGGCAAGTGGGCACAATGTCGCGGCCCTTGAGAGTTGATTCTTTAGGACAATCGCGCGGCTGCAACAGTGTTGCGTTGCAACATATCCTGCCGCGTGTTACGTGGCCCAACTATTACTCGCTCACGCACGGTGCCATCCTATGAGACACACTTTATTCTGCGTGGGCAGTGTTCTCGTGTCGCTGTTGCTTGCAGCCATTTCTTTGCGTTATCTCACGCACACTTGGCTGCTCGCCTTCGTCTACAGCTTTCAGGTCCACTTCGCGCTCTCCGCCCTCGCCGCAAGCCTTGTGCTAATGACCATCAGGCGCCATTGGTACGCCTATCTCCTGGTCACCGTTTCTGTGGTGCTTGCCGGCCACGGCGTGCTGATGCTGAAGGAATTCGAGGCCGCGCCGACTGCAACGCGCCCGCTCCTGCGCCTGATGTCCTTCAACATCGAGAACGACAATTTCGAAAACAGCCGTCGCATAGCCGAAGCCGTAATCGCCTCCGGCGCCGACATCGTCAACATCCTGGAAGCCGGACCGCTGTTACAGGAACTCCCGCTATTGTCGGCGACATATCCCTATCGCATCGGCTGCGGCGTCGGCACGCCGGGATGCGATACGCTGGTGCTCTCCAGGCGTCCTTTCATTGAGCAGGGGGTCAGCACCCTCGGCGACCTATGGTCCGACCGCCTCGTTCAGGTGACGATCGATGTCGATGGAACGCCCGTTCACCTCGCCTCCGTTCACCTCGCCAAGCCCTATTTCGACGATTTCCAGGTCGATGAACTCTGGGATCTCAGAGGCATTGTCAAGAAATTGGATGGACCGCTCGTCGTGGCAGGAGATTTCAACTCGGCCATCATCGATCCGCATATCCAGGATTTCGTCCGCGCCACCGGCCTGCACACGGTGTTTCCCGAGCCCGCCACATGGCCGACCCGAGCCGGCAAGCTCGGCATCGCCATCGACCATGTGCTGGTCCGCCCGCCGCTGCGTCTGGTCTCGGTCAAGCAGATCGAGGACAATGCCGGCTCCAACCACTATGGGCTGATGGCGGAGATCGCCATCGATCACCAATAACGTTGCGCCTGAGCGCCTACGCCTCTTCCAGATCCGCCGCCAGGAATCCGCCCGATTGCCGCGCCCAGAGTTCCGCGTAGAGCCCGCCATCGCGCAACAGCGCCTCGTGCGTCCCCTCCTGAATGATGCGTCCCTTATCGACGACGATCAGCCGGTCAAGCGCCGCGATCGTCGACAGCCGGTGCGCGATCGCCAGAACTGTCTTGCCATCCATGATGCGGTTGAGATTTGTCTGGATCGCCTCTTCCACTTCGGAATCGAGCGCCGACGTTGCCTCGTCGAGAACCAGGATCGGCGCATCCTTGAGCATCACCCGGGCGATCGCGATCCGCTGCCGCTGCCCGCCCGACAGCTTGACGCCGCGTTCGCCGACATGCGCGTCGAATCCCTTGCGCCCCTGCTGATCCTCCAGCCGCTGGATGAAGCCCATCGCCTCGGCGCGCCGCGCCGCCTCGATCAATCCGGCCTCGCCGGCATCCGGTCGGCCGAAGAGGATGTTGTCGCGCACCGAGCGGTGCAGCAGCGACGTATCTTGGCTGACGACGCCGATCTGCATCCTGAGCGACTCCTGCCTGACGTCCGCAATATCCTGCCCGTCGATCAGGATGCGCCCGCCTTCGAGATCGTAGAGCCGGAGGAGAAGGTTTACGAGCGTCGACTTGCCGGCGCCTGAGCGACCGACGATGCCGACCTTCTCACCGGGAGCGATGGTCAGCGAGAAGTGGTCGATCACGCCGCTACCCTTGCCATAGTGGAAGGACACGTCATCGAAACGGATACCGGGCTCCGCAATGACAAGATCCATCGCATCCGGCTTGTCGACGAGGCCGAGCGGCTTGGAGATGAGTTCCGCCGAGTTCTGGATCGTGCCGAGATTGCGCATGATGCCGTTGAACTGCGTCATCAGCCGTCCGAGCAGGAAGTTCAGCCGGAGCACCAGCGCCAGCGAGAAGGCGACGGCGCCCGAGCTGATCAACCCCTGCAGCCACAGGTGCACGCTGAGCCCGGCCATGGTGACGATCATGATGCCGGACAGGAGCGCCATGGAGGCACGCACGCCGGTGATGAAGCGGGTAAAAAGCAGCACGGTCGCCTGGAACGCATCGAAGCCCTGCCGCATGTAGCGATCGGTCTCCTCGTCGCGGGCAAACAGCTTCAGCGTCTGGATGTTGCTATAGGCATCCACCATGCGCCCGTTGAGCATCGAGGCGGATTCGGCCGTATCGCGCGAGTGACGCCGGATACGCGGCACGAAATAGCGCGCGAGAACCCCGAAGGCCATCAGCCAGCAGAGCACGACCACCGCCAGCGACATATCAAGCCGCGCGACGAGCACCAGCGTCGTCGCGGCATAAATGCCGACGAACCAGACGCTCTCCATCAGCGACGTCACGAGATCGCCCGTCGCCTGCCCCGCCGACCACACCTTGGTGACGATCCGTCCGGAGAAATCGCTCTGGAAGAACGACAGCGATTGCCGCGATACATGCAGATAGGATTGCCAACGCGCCAGATTGTAAAATCCTGGCGTGATCACCTGCTGATCGACAAGAGCGATCACCAGTTGCACAATGAAGCGCACGAGCCCGATGAGAAACAGCATGCCGAACAACTCGAAGCCATGCGCGGCAAGCAGGCCGTGCCAGCCGACATCCGGCTTGATGCTGGCGAGGATATCGACGACCCGCCCGACGAACCAGAAAAGCGCCGCCTCGATCGCGGCCGACAAGCCGCCGAGAACCAGCATCGCGATGAAGGGCAGTTTGGCTTGGCCGATATAGAACCAGATGAAGCCCGTCGTCGACCGCGGCGGCTGAATGCTGTCGCGCGGCTCGAAGGGATCAATCCAGGTTTCAAAGGCACGAAAGAGTCGATTTAGGAGCATATCTGCGATATAGGCTTATCCCCCGGATGGGGAAAGCAATCCCTTCACCGGACCAACCTTATATTTTCGTAATGATTGGTAACATCGACGGCATCGTCGTTGAATGAGACATGTCCCGCCACAATGTGGGAATAGCATGAGATTTCACGGGAGACGGCCACAATGCAAAAGAGGACACTCGTGTCGAGCATACCGTTGCCTTTGGCGGAAAGACTCGATGCGGTCATAGAGCAGCTCGGAGTAACGCACGATCAGGTCGTGGCGGAAGCCGTTGCCGCTTGGATCGATAGTGAAGAGCAGCGTCGGTTGATGGCGTTACGCACGCTCGCCTTTGCCAGCAGCATGGCGGTCGAAGGCCATCGCATCATAGATTGGGCCGACAGCCTGAGTGCCGACCGGCACTGAGCAAACGCAGCCAAGAGACTGATTGAGAAGTAAAAACGCCCTCCCGATATCCCAGGGAGGGCGTTGTCAATTGTGCATTATGTCGGGTCGTCAGCCGTAGGCGCGGGCAACGCGGGCACCAAGCGCACGGGCCGGCGAATTGACAGGCTGGTGGCTCGCCTCCGAAGCGACGCGCATCGCGGCAGCCTGGCTTTCGCTCAACCTGAACTGCGAGAGAAGCTCGATCAGCGCCGCGGCGTCGCGCGTCAGGCTGTACGTGGCGGCGGTGGTCTGCTCGACCATCGCGGCATTCTTCTGGATGCCTTGATCCATATGGTTCACGGCGACATTGATCTCGCTGAGACCGGTCGACTGTTCCCGCGAGGTGCCCACGATGGCCGACACGTTGCCATTGATCTCCTGGACCTCGGACACGATCACGGCGAGCTGCCGTCCGGTTTCGCCGACGAGCTCCACACCCTGACGCACCTGATCGCCCGATTTGGTGATGAGCGCCTTGATCTCCTTGGCGGCATTGGCCGAACGCTGCGCCAACTCACGCACTTCCTGCGCCACGACCGCAAAGCCCTTGCCCGCCTCACCGGCGCGTGCCGCCTCGACACCGGCGTTCAGCGCCAGGAGATTCGTCTGGAAGGCGATGTCGTCGATGACGCCGATGATGTTGGAAATCCCGTTCGACGAGGTTTCGATGGCTTCCATGGCAGCCACCGCCTTCTCGACGATCGCGCCGGAGCGCTCAGCGCCGCTACGAGTCGTCTCGACCAGTTCCCCCGCCTGCCCGGCGCGCGCGGCCGTGTCCCGGACCGCCGTCGTCACCTGCTCGAGCGACGACGCCGTCTCCTCAACCGAGGCAGCCTGCTGCTCGGTGCGTTTCGACAGATCTTCGGCCGCCGCGCGGATCTCGTTTGCGCCAGCGTCGATCTTGCGGGCGTTTTCGCCGACGACGCGCAACACGCGTTCCAGCCCGTGAACGGATTCGTTGAAGTTGGTGCGCAACTGGTCCAGCTGGCCGGCGAAGCTCTGCTCGATACGGAAGGTCAGGTCGCCGTCGGAAAGGCTCTTCAGTCCATGCGCCAGATTGTCGACGGCAAAGGACACCTCGGCCGCCTCGCGGGCCTTCTGCTCTTCGCGTGCGATCCGCTCGCTTTCGCTCATCGATCGATTGGCTTCCGTCTCCCGCTCGAGGCGTTCGCGATCAAGCGCGTTCTCGCGGAAGACGACAACGGCTGCGGCCATCTCGCCGATCTCGTCAAGACGGCCGGCATAGGGAATGACAGCCTGGTTATCACCGGCAGCCAGCGCGTTCATCGACTGCGTGATCGCCCCGATCGGCCGGGTGACGCGAACGAGGCTAAGCACCGCAGCGCCAATCGCGAGAAGCACAGCGATCAGCACGCCAGCGACCGTTGCGATTGTCACGACCTGGGTCGTATCGGCCGCAGCCTTCTTGTCGCTGCCGGCAGCGGCGCGATTGTCTGAAATCATGCCCTGCAGGATATCACCGGCCCGGTTGCCCATTGGCGTCATCTTCTCGATGACAGCCTTCGCATCGCTGTTTCGTGCACTGACGAGCAGGCTGGAGAACTGGTCTCCGAGCTTGTCGTAATCCGCCATGATGGTCTTGAGCTGCTCGAACCGCGGCCGCGGGCCGGCCGATTGCGCAGCTTCGAACGTGGCAACTGCGGCCTCACGCGCTGCCGTGGCAGTCTTGATCTGGGCGAGGAGAGCCTTCTGCTCTTCATCGCTGATGGCTGCAAACACCGCGAGATAGAGACGGCGGACGTCGGACATGCGACGCTCCATCTCCGCAATCATCAGCGACTTGTCCATCCGCAGGCTGATGCTTTCCGCCTGGCTGTTGAGCTGCCACACCGACCGCATGCCGGCGGCGCCCTGGGCGATCAGGATAACAACGATGAAGGCAAAGAGAGCGGGCAGAAGAATCTTGATCTTGAGAAAGCTCATGGCTGGCACCTGAAAAGTTTCAAAGAATGCTTAAGTCTATGAAACCCTTGTGCCAGCCTCCGCTAAACAAAAACTTACCACCAGCGCGTGCTTTTATGCATGCCGCAACGAGACCCTGCGGAAAAGCCGCGCCATAATTGACGTCTGTCAAATTCCCTCGCCCCGCGCTAAGGGCGGAGCGAGGGAAGCCTGCGTTATTCCGCCGCAGCCTCTTTTTGGACGTCATCCTCGTCCGAGTGATCGGCAAGGAAGCCACCCGACTGGCGGTTCCAGAGATCGGCATAGACGCCGCCCTGTTCCACCAGTTCGACATGCGAGCCGGCCTCGATGATCTTGCCCTTGTCGAGCACGACCAGCCGGTCCATCTCCGTCAATGTCGACAGACGATGGGCGATGGCGATGACCGTCTTGCCCTCCATCAGCGCGAACAGGTTCTCCTGGATCGCGGCCTCGACTTCGGAATCGAGCGCCGAGGTCGCCTCGTCGAGAACCAGGATCGGCGCGTCCTTGAGGAAGACGCGGGCGATCGCGATCCGCTGGCGCTGGCCGCCAGACAGCTTCACCCCACGCTCGCCGACCTGCGCATCGAGCGCCTTGCGCCCCTGCATGTCGACCAGCCCCTCGACGAAGTCCCAGGCGTTGGCCCGCTTGGCCGCCTCGATGATCTCCGCATCCGTCGCATCCGGACGGCCGTAGGCGATGTTGTCGCGGATCGAGCGGTGCAGCAGCGACGTGTCCTGCGTGACGACGCCGATCAGCTCGCGCAGGCTCTCCTGCGAGACATGCGAGATGTCCTGACCGTCGATGGTGATGCGGCCGCCTTCCAGATCGTAGAAGCGCAGCAACAGGTTCATCAGCGTCGTCTTGCCGGCGCCGGAGCGGCCGACCAGCCCCACCTTTTCGCCCGCCTTGATGTCGAGCGACAGGTTGTCGATGATGCCCTTGCCCTTCCCGTAGTGGAAGCCGATCCGGTCGTAATGGATCGCGCCCTTCTTGGCGGTCAGCGACGAGGCGCCCGGCTTGTCGGTGATGTCGTGCTCTTTCGTCATCATCTCCATGCCGTCATAGACCGTGCCGATATTCTCGAACAGCGCCGAGACTTCCCACATGATCCACTGCGACATGCCGTTGACGCGCATGGCAAGGCCGATGGCAATCGCGATCGCGCCGACCGAGATGCCGCCGTTCAGCCAGAACCAGATCGACAGGCCCGAGATCACGAACAGCGCCACGCAGTTGTTGATATACACCGATGCGTGGAACATCGTGACCTTGCGCATCTGCTGGTGCACGGTCTGCAGGAACCCGTCCATGCCTTCCTTGGCATAGGTCTCCTCGCGGCCGGCATGCGAGAACAGCTTCACCGTCGCAATGTTGGTGTAGCTGTCGACGACGCGGCCGGTCATCAGCGAACGCGCATCCGCCTGCATCGCCGCTATTCTGCGCAGCCGCGGTACGAAGTAGGCGACGATGGCGATATAGAGGCCGAGCCATGCCAGGATCGGGATCATCAGCCGCCAGTCGGCCGCCGCGATGACGACGATCATCGAGATGAAGTAGCTCACGACATAGACGAAGACGTCGAGGATCTTCATCACCGTCTCGCGCACCGCAAGCGATGTCTGCATCACCTTGGTCGCCACGCGTCCGGCGAACTCGTTGGCGAAGAAGGTCATGCTGTGCCGCATCAGGAAGCGATGCATCTGCCAGCGGGCGATCATCGGATAGTTGCCGATCAGCACCTGGTGCATGATGACGGAGTCCGCCACTGCCGCCAAAGGCAGACCGATCAGGATCAGCGCGCCCATCCAGTAGAGCTTGTAGCCCTCGGTCTCGAGGAAGGTCTTGGGATCGGCATGTGTCAGCCAATCGACAATGTTCCCGAGGAACTGGAACAGCGCGACTTCGCCGACCGCGATCAGCATCGTCAGCACGGCCATGGCCGCAAGCCAGGGGGCCGCGGGCTTCGTATAGTGCCAGCAGAAGGCAAACAGCCCTTTGGGAGGAACGCCGGGCTCCTCGGTGGGGAAAGGATTGAGACGCTGTTCAAACCAGCCAAACATGAAAATGCTCCGAACTTCAGCGTTCCTGCCCTCGCCGGCGCGGACGCGCTACGGCTTATATGGGCAGTGGACGTTCAAGGGACGAGGCCAACATGGCCGCGCAATGGATTACGAAAGGGAAATCAGAAAGAAAAGGACGCCCTAGGAGCGTCGGGTCGCCATGATCCGCACATTGGCGGACGGGAGGCTGACATACGGCAATGCATTCATCTTGGCGCTCCCTTGTTGGCGATTGAAGATATGCACCGATAACGCGAAATTGACGGGTTTTCCAGCCCAAACTTGCCGAAAGCCGAATATTCGCGCCCAAAAAGCAGGCTGTTGCACCAAAACCGCACTTGCACTAGGTCAAGGCGGACAGAAGCGATCAAACGGGGCGATCATGGCGGACCTCAGAATAGCACTCTACCAGCCCGATATTCCTGGCAACACCGGCACCATCCTGCGCCTTGCCGCCTGTCTCGGCTTTGCCGTCGATATCATCGAGCCCGCCGGTTTCGACATCTCCGATCGCAACCTCAAGCGCGCCGGCATGGACTACATCGCCGCCGCCGCCCTCACCCGCCATGTCAATTTCGAGCAGTTCGAGGACTGGCGCAAAACCACCGGCCGCCGCCTCGTCCTTGCCTCCACCAAGGCAGCCGGCCGCTATACCGATTTCCGCTTCCACGCCAACGATATCCTGCTCTTCGGCCGCGAGAGCGCCGGTGTGCCCGACCATGTGCACGACACCGCCGATGCCCGCATCCTCGTGCCCATGGTCGAGGGACAGCGTTCGATCAACGTCGCCGTATCGGCGGCGATGATCACCGGCGAAGCCATGCGCCAGACCGTCTGGTCCTGATCCCTGCCACGGAAATGCCCGGCAAGCGGCGCATAATGTCGCGAACGGCGTTGTGAAATCGCCGATCAGGCGTATAATTTTTAGCCGGGCAAACAAAAAATCGGATGATGTGCCGATATTTCAATGATTTGCCGCCAAGAAAGAGTCGAAAAACGCGCCGCAACGGGCGCCAAGAGATAGAAAAAGACAAGCCCGCATGGAATCCACAATCGTCATGATCAACCTGTTCGGCGCCGTAGCCCTGCTGCTGTTCGGCCTGTCGCAGGTGAAGGATGGCGTGTCGCGCGCTTTCGGCGCGCGGCTGCGGACCGGGCTCGCATCCGGCACGAAAAGTGGCCTGCGCTCCTTCGTTTCCGGCTTCCTTGCGACCATCGCCCTGCAGAGCTCGACCGCGACCGCCCTGATGGTCGCCTCCTTCGTCGAGCGCGAGCTGGTCAAGCCGCGCATGGCGCAGATCGTGCTTCTGGGCGCCAATGTCGGCACCGCCGTCACCGCCTGGATCGTCGCGACCGGCATCGAGTGGCTGTCGCCGCTGGTCATCCTCGCGGGCATCGTGCTCTATCGCGGCGGCTCGACCTCCCGCCAGGGCGGCGGTCAAGCGCTGATCGGCATCGGCCTCATGCTGCTGTCGCTGCATCTGCTCAGCAGCGCTACCGAACCGATGCGCCAGTCGCCGGCGCTTTCGGCCTTCATCGGCCTGCTCGACAATGCCTGGCCGGTTGCGCTCGCCTTTTCGGCCTGCATCGCCTTCATTTCCTCCTCCAGCCTCGCAGCCGTCGTCCTCATCCTGTCGCTCGCCTCGACGGGCATCCTGTCGGCGGGCCTTGTGATCGTGCTGGTGCTCGGCGCCAATCTCGGTGGCGCCATTCCGCCCGTCATCGCCTCGCTTTCCGGTCCGGCCTCGGTCAAGCGCGTCACGCTGGGTAACCTGATCGTCCGCGCCATCGGCTGCCTGATCGCGCTGCCGCTCGCCGGCTTCGGCGCCGATCTCCTGGAAACCCTGCCGCTGTCTCCAGCCAAGCTCCCTGTCGACGCCCATCTCGGCTTCAACCTCATGCTCGCAGCACTTGCCTGGCCTTTCTCTCGGCTGCTGTCGCGCCTGATGCTGAAGATCGTTCCCGAGGACGAGCAGGCCGACAACGCCCCGCGCTATCTCGATCCGCAGGAACTCTCGACGCCAGTCGTGGCGCTCGCCAGCGCCACCCGCGAAGTGCTTGGCGTCGGCGATCTGATCGAACGCATGCTGCAACGCGCAGCCGACGCCTTCGAGCGCAACAACATGTCGAAGCTGACGGAAATCGCCTCGCTCGAGCAACGCGTCGACAGCCTGCAGCAGGAGGTGAAGATTTATCTCTCCAAGCTCGGCCGCGGCGGCCTCAGCGAGGAGGACGGACGCCGCTCCATCGTCATCATCGACTACGCCATTAATCTCGAGCATATCGGCGACATCATCGAGAAGGGCCTGTTGCCGCAGGTCGCCAAGAAGGTCTCCCTCGGCCTGAAGTTCTCCGAGGACGGCTACGAGGAGCTCAGCAAGCTCTTCCATCTGACGCTGGAAAACCTGCGCATCGCCCAGACGATCTTCGTCACCCGCGATTTCAATCTCGCCCGTCAACTGATGGAAGTGAAGGTGGAGGTGCGCCGCATGGAGAAGCAATCCTCCGAGCGCCATCTCGAACGCCTGCGTGACGGCCGCGCCGACAGCCTGCAGACAAGCTCGCTGCATCTCGACATGCTGCGCGACCTGAAGCGCATCAACGCGCACATCGTCTCTGTCGCACACCCGATCCTGGATGAAAGCGGCCTCTTGATCGAAAGCCGCCTGCGCAACGCCGCCGAATGAGGCTCAATCGGCCGATGGCAGACGCCGCATGGTGAACTCGATCTGGTCGCCATCGAGTTGCCGCCAGCTCTCGACCTCGGTCCAGTAGGCGGCCTTCGGATATTCGTCGAACCACTCGCGGGCCTTGGCGCGCGCATCGAGCAGCGCCAGACAGTACGTCTGCCGCACGAACCGATCGTTCTTGCGCGGCGTGCCTTCGGCCCGGTGCTGGGCAATTCTTCGCTTCAGACCGTCAAAGGACGGAGGTCCTGGGATCTTCGCCATAAACATCTACCTCTGAAGAAAAAGGTAGTATCGAACGTCGTTTTTTGCGAGTCGAATCTGCGGTCGAGAAAGCCCCTGCTTTCCAGCGGTTGGCGCAAGGCCGGACGACCTGCTATCAGGGCGGCGACAGCAATAACAAGAGTCGCACCCCGTGGACGCGGGGCGACCGGAGACGACGACTATGGAACGACCCGAACTTCCGATCGGCCTGCCCGCGGATATCGAGGACAAGAAGGAGATGGCCCGCACCTGGTTCGAGGGGCTGCGCGACCAGATTTGCGCCTCTTTCGAAGCGATCGAGGATGAACTCGCAGGACCGCTTTCGGAGCGTGAGCCCGGCCGCTTCGTCGCCAAGGATTGGAAGCGTGAAAACGGCGCCGGCGGCGGCGGTCGCATGTCGATGATGGAAGGCCGTGTCTTCGAGAAAGTCGGCGTCCACACCTCCACCGTCTACGGCGAGTTCAGCGCCGACCTGCGCGCCCAGATGCCCGGTGCCAAGGACGATCCGCGCTTCTGGGCTTCGGGCATCTCGCTGATCGCCCACCCCGTAAACCCCAATGTC
>UBVW01000075.1:0-13333 GCA_900469085.1 Hyphomicrobiales bacterium
GGCGGAGGTGGTGGCGGCGAAATCGTATTCCGCAGAAACCAGTCGTTGTCGGTGCCGGTGGATTGGTTGACGCCGCCTCTATAGAGAAAGTATTCGAACGGTCCGGCAGCGACGGGGCCGCCGAGCGAAAAGGCGCTTGTTGTTGTCGTCGCACCGTTTATGGCATCAACGACGAGGATCCCGTCTCCATTTGTAAGGGCTCCCGATCCGTCGACATTGGTCACAAAAATGTTCGTCGAACCACTCGCCTGCCCCGTGTCGATTATCAGCTTGTCCGAAGGGGAGTTGTCGGTGGCGAGATAGGTGTGGATCCAGAGCTGTCCGTTCTGGCCCACATAGTTGCCCAGTATCCTGAATGTGTCATGCAACGAGGTTCCGGCGCCCGGTGCATCGTTGGTCATGTCGATTATACCGGCATTGTTGACTGTCGCGAGCAGAGAGGTGTCATATGGCACAATGGCGTAACCATAGGAGTTTCCAGCCTCGATCCGGCTGGTAGGATCGATCGAGACAGTCCCAGTTCCGGTCAGCGCATCCCCAAGCGTGAGAACGCTTGTCGTGTAGATGAACGTCAGCTGAGACTGGTTTATGATGTTGATCGTTTCCCAATTGATCAGATTGGATGGCGCGTCGCCGCTCTGAGTGCCGTCATCATTGGTGGTGCGTTCCCAGTTCAACGTGTCATTGCCAAGCCCGCCATCGATAATCTTGCCGGCGGTAAGATTCGACTGCGACAGGAAGCCAAGATTCGCGATGTCATCGCCATTGCCCATCTGGACGGTTGCCGCAACATTTCCGACGAGCCAGGTGAACGTGTCATTGCCGTCTCCCATATCGACTGACGTCTGCACCGTACCAGAGATCAGTCCCAGGACGTCATCGCCGGCCCCGAGGCTAATCGATCCTGCGAAGTAGCCGTTGTTGATCACGGTGTCGTTCGACGTTCCCGTGCTTGTCACCCCGTTTTGAACGGTTCCAGCGCCCAGGTTAAGAATGATGTTGGTGCCTGTCCCCTGAAGCAGGATGTTGCCGCTAATGACGCCTTGATTGTTCAGAGTGAAGCGATCGTTGTCCGTTGCGACGAGGCCGTTCGTCAGTGTTCCGTCGTTATCGAGTGAGCTCGTACCTGGCCCTGTCACCACCACGTCGCTCGTGAAGCTCGCGCTTGAGTCGGCATTGATCGTGACCGAACGGCCCGTGTAGGTGGGTCCAGGGCCAGATCCGGTGCAGTCGATGACACCTGGCGTGGTCTCGACACAGGCTGCTTCAGCACGCGGTTCCTCGATAGCCAGAAGTGCAAGATACGCCACAGACGAGTGCGCAACAGGTTCATAAGCGGTCTGGTGACCACTGTTCTGCATCGGCCGTACGGCATACCTATAGAGTGACCTCGGCAGTCGTCAATCGCCGATCGTCGGATCCGCGAGAGGTCGCGGGCTTGGTGTGCATAACCTGGATTAATCATTGATTACCCCCTGGCAGTCATCCCCTACGCAAGGTTGGGTTGAGTACCTTGCGCTGTCAATTGATTAGTGATGTGCGATAATCAACTTGTATCGCGATATGTTGCAAAGGTGCAACACCCATAAGAACGTCTTTGATTCAGTTGGTTAGATTTGTTGTAAAGCGAAAACAGCGGCTACTCGTCCGAGAGCAATGTCATCATATCTTAACGCATATGCACCACCATAGCGTTATTGGCCACCGGCTCCATATGCCTTGAAACTTTTGTGACTTGCGCCGCTAGTCCATGCTTTGAGCCCACGCGTGGCCAAACTGAATATAGAAGATCGTACTGTCCGGCCCGCGAGCGACATCAAGTCCGACATCGATGCCGAACTTGCGCGCCAGGCGATAACGGACGCCTGCTCCAAACGTCCAGATACCGCTCTCGGCCTGGTAAAGCTTCGAGGAATTCACGAAGGTTTCACCGTAGCCGCCGAACGCGACCACGGCCCAACGGTCGGTCAGTTGGCGACGAAGCTCCGCTTCCAAACTGAGCGCGGTGTCCCCCTGGTATCGACCATACTGCACACCACGAAGATCGACCGCGGGAGCCATAAAGAATGGAGCATTCGATGTGACACCCTCCAGTCTAACCTTCGCGCCTGCGGACCAGCTTTCACCGAACTTATGAAAACCGTGGAAGAGAAGCGCGCTTACGCCGAAATCTTGATCGCTGCCCCAAGCAGACGAGTAGTCGTCGTAACGCAAGATGGCGTTGATCCCGTCGGTGGGTGTAAACTGGTTGTTGCGGCTATCAATATGTGCGGAAATACCAACGGCGACATATTGATGCTCATCGATAATGCGGTCGACCAAGTCCGTGACGCGTTCAGCGACCGGTCCCTCTCCGTCAAGCGCCACGTCAGATGTCCGATAGATGAACCGAGGTCCGAACGAAAAGCTGGTATCAGGCACCCGATATCGGAGGTTTGCGAAGCCGAATTTGACCCGGTCTCCGTAGTCGAAACCGCTGGACCCGCCGAATGGAAAGATCGGCAGGGTAACGTCAGCTAATCCGCCTCCTAGACGATATAGGAAATTTCCGTCGGCGAAAGACCCTTGTTGCAGGAAGCCTCCGCCCCAGGAACCGTTACCCGTCACCGCTCCACCGATGACGGTACGTCCTGCGGGCGCGCCATTCGATGAGGGCGGATGAATGAATTGTCCGGCGAACCCGAGCCCCTTGTCGACGGCCGGTTCGGTGATGACAATCGGAACGGGAATGAAGCCGCCCTGACTTAGCGTTCCGGACACGTCCAACGCCCCATCCTCGGCGTCCAGAAAACGGTCACGAAAGTCGAAAGCTTGAGCCGACGCAAATGTGATAGCCAGCGCGAGCGCCGTCGGGCAACCGACACGCAACAATCTCTCTACTCGCCAAGACAACATCTAAAGCTCCGAGATAATGGGAGATGTCTCGACCTCCCACCATGGCCATGCGTGTTATTGCTTCTTGAAAACCCCAAGATTGAAAAGCTGAACGCGTCTGTTGTTCGCAGCATCGGCGTTGGAACCTTCTATTGGGAAATACTCGCCGACACCGACGCCGTAGAGCCTTTCAGGGGCCACCGCGAAGGTGGTCGAAAGCATTTCCCTGATTGCAGCGGCGCGCCTTTCGCTGAGGTCCATATTATGTTCATCGCTTCCAGTAGAACTCGTGTGCCCGACGATCAGAAACTTGTAGTCCCAAAGATTGGGGTGATGCAGCGCGTCTGCGATCATCCCAATCGTTCGATAGGATTCGGGTTCGATCATCACGGAGTCGTTTCGAAAATTGATCTCAACGACCATTTGCGGAAGCTTCGCGACCTTGCCCCAGTTCGGGAGTGCTTCGATCGCTTTTCCACTCATCGCCTCTTGCCGCAGGATTGCGACGTCCACGATCGGTGCGGCGGCAGTCAACTTACCGAGGCTGGAGACGATGCGCTGCTCGGACACCTGTTGGCAGTGCCCCGCAGTTGGTGCGATCGCCAAGGTGATGAGCATTGCAAACGTTAGCGAATGAAGTTTGATCATCGGCTTACCTCCAACCCGCGTCAGTGATCGCCTGATTGCATTCCTTGCCGACGTGCTTTTGCGTCTTGATCAGGCACGCCAACACATATCCGTCGCCCTTCACCCCCGAACACCTCTGTGACATGTCGTGTCTGCAGACCTTTTCATAGGACGTTTGAGCGCGTTCGCGCTGGCTGATGGACGCTACGACGCTTGAAAGCGTTCCCTTGCAGGTGGCGGAGACTTTTGGGTCATTCTTCTCCAGGCAGTCGGCAATTCGCCCGCCGCCAAGATTGAGGCCGCTGCAAAGCTTTTTGATATCGGCGCCGCAATCCTGCGCGAGCTTGGTGACCGCGTCTGCATAGCTCAGGGTTTGCGCGTTTGCGGGCGCTGCGGCAAAAAGCGCGACAAGAACAAAGCCGGTAAGAAGTGTTGGTGTTCTCAATTCTATCTCCCACAGGGTTTAATGGTCAACCAGTGCATTTCTCCAAGCAAACGAACCGGAACCTGTCGTTGGCTTGTCATGAGGCGTAGACGCGGCAGGTTCATGCGTTCTCGGCATTTTTCCATTTCTGAACGGCGACAGTACGGGACAAACTCAACTTTGAAAGTACGTAACGGTAACACCCGTTGTTGCAGCTTGTTACAACCAGCCTCTCAGGCGAGACGGTCAAGAGCGGACGGCGCCATCCGACCAAACAAACTTTGCCGGGCTTTCTTTGTAACTGTAACGTACTTCACCCGAACCGAGTACGAGCCCATGGTGGCTGGGAGCGTTGGATCGGGCCGAGGAGAATCCGATGAGCGATACCAGGGGAATGGCAAAGAATGGCTCAAAGGCCGCACAGCGAGGGCTGTGGCGGCTGATGCTGAAATTGCCGGCGATCCGTGGGCGGCTGCAGCTGATAGCAGCTCACTCAACACATCTCAACGGAATGTTCGAAGCTTACGAGGAGGCCTATCTCGCTCTTCAAAAATTTCAGAAAGAGCGAGATAATACCGACTGTCCGCTAATTGCAGAATATGAAATGCTTTGCTCTGACATTGAAAGCGACGTTCTTTCAGTCGTTCTCGAAGACAAAACCTGTTGACAGACACGGCTACATATTTCAGGTTTAATTGAAGACCAAAAACACAACTCATTAAATTTGCCGTTATCACCTAAGCATACCTCAGCTTCGATCACCTTACGAGGAAAGCTATGAGTGCCGAGATCGACGACGGGTTTCAAAAAGACATCAGCTGCGCGCAAGCTAGCGAGGCTCTCGAGCGTCTCCTCGCCGACACGAGGTTCAATGCGGGAGGTCGCCAGAGAGCTATCCTCTCTTATCTGGTATCTCGCCGCTTCGAGCACGAAGATGTTAAAGCATATGTTATTGCCGTCGACGTGCTGGGGCGGCCGACCAATTTCAACGCTGCGATCGACCCGATTGTTCGGATCGAGATGAGCCGTCTCAGGTCTACGCTAGAATCCTTCTACGCCGCGTTCGGGGATGACCACGACGTTTGGATCAGCATCACAAAGGGCAAATACATTGCCTGCTTTACACGAAAACCCTGCCTTTCGCGAATGGACATCGACCGCGAGGAGGTGGACGAAAACCAGCCTCAAACAGGAGCGCATCCCGATAATCATCGGCACAAGGTGACCATCACGGTGCTTTCTGCGATTGCGTGCGGAGCGATTGCTTTCGCTAGCCTCTACGCCTATGCAACCCGAACAGTGATCTCGGAGAAGCCAATCGTATATGTGTACGGCGAGGCGGCCGATCCACGCCAGTCAGGTGAGGCAAGCCAAATGCGCGATGCCTTGCTGACAGCTCTGACGCAGTTTCAGACGATGATCGTGGCCCAGCCCGGATACGCGGCAGTGCGGGGCCGAGCAGCAGATCCGAAATACTCGATCCACTTTAAATACTATGGGGGCAACGACGATCGAAGCGTTTGGTGGCAGGTTACAGAAAGCTCTTCCGGAAAGCTGCAAGCGGCTGGATTAGTGAACGCGGATACGGGCGGCAAGAACGCTGCGGTCGTTCGCGAGGAGGTTGTCACGGCCCTCGCCAAGCGCATCGCATCCAATCACGGCGTAATCAACTCTATCGAGCTAGATGCCGACCCCGATTCTCTCGGAAATGGCTGCGTCATTCGAGCGGAGCTTGCGATCGAAACCCGGACAAATCTTAATATGGCGATCGACTGCCTTCAGCGCACTGTTCGGCTCACGCCGGACAATTCAGATGCAAAAGCACTTCTCGCACGCGCGCTTCTCGTCCCCGAAGGCCGGGCGACACCGCCGGACGTTGCCGATCATGCCCTCGACCTCGCGCGCGACGCCGTCGTGAAAGCTCCGCTCTCCGGGCGAGCGCAGCTCGCACTGATGGCCGCAAGAGCCGCGAAGGGCAGCATGGAATCCGCGATTGATGCTGGGAATAAAGCCCTGGCTCTCAACCCATATAGCTCCGACGCCGCAGCGGCACTTGGCGGCATACTCTATTCGGCAGGCTATAGAGCGGCCGGATTGTCGATGGCAGTAGACGCAAGCAAGAATGTTGACGTCATCCCCAGATGCGCACTCATCGTCCAGGCGCTGGAAGCATTTCGTCACGGCCGTTACACCGAAGCCATAATGTGGACTGAGCGGGTGAACGGAAGTAGCTCGCTGACAAGAGTAATACGTTCTGCTGCATTCGGGGAACTGGGTTCGGTGCACGCAAAAGATAGCTTGGAAAATTTGGACGTCAGTCCTTCAGGACTCAAAAAGACCGTCGAGGCTGTCGGTCTGCAACCGGATCTCGTTTCTATGCTCGAGCAAGGCTTGAGCAAAGCGAAGGCCGATTTTCAATCGGTGGGCAGCATTTCGCAATAAGTTAGCGTTCAGCGGATACCCGGATAATCGTGCGGCGCGGCTTATGGATTCCTGAGAATGGACGTTTTCCTTTCCACTACCTTTTGCGTGTTCTGCGTCCCGACATAATTGTCGCCCGGCGGACGAATAGAGCCACGCGCGCGCAAATTTACGCTTGTTGTAACCGTTGCGTACTCCACACGAGACAGTTTCTTCCCTAGCCTATCTCCATCTGTATCCGCAGGCGGAGGGAGGCGAGCACATGTGGTCAATAAAACCCTACCGCCTTCCCGCGAAATTGCTGCCGGCGTACGCGTTACCCGGTGCTCGCACGGGAGACCAACCTAAGGCAGTTCCGCGGCCTCGCGAAGCATAGGGAGAACGACATGATTGCCATGGACATTATGACAGCCGGAGTAGCCTCGGTGAACGTCGACGCCAGCGTGCGGCACGCAATCCAAATGATGATTGACCGGGGCGTCAGTGGGTTGCCCGTCGTCGATGGTGACGGAGAGCTGGTCGGCATCGTTACCGAAGGGGATCTGATGACACGCTTTTCGCTTGGCGAGGTGCTGATGCCCAAATCAGACGGACCTGTCACGGACCCGGTCGCGCTCAACCGGTTCTTGAAGTCGCACAGTTGGCGCGTTGGCGACGTGATGACCCAAGGCGTCCTGTCGGTTTCGCCGCAAGCCTCGGTCGGCCAGATCGCCGACATCTTTCTTTCTGCGGGTGTGAAGCGGGTACCAGTCGTACAGGATGGGAGGCTGCTTGGCATTGTCAGCCGACGCGATTTGCTCAATGCGACGACATTCATCTCACCAAAGCGGGATCTCGTGGGCGACGAAGCAATCGCGACTGCCGTCCGCGCGCGCCTGCAGTGTGAGCTTGGCCTCTCATCCCAGGATCTCGAAGCGAAGGTTCGCCAGAACGTTGTGAGTATCTCGGCAAGCGGTCTTAGCGATCTGCAGCGACGGGCGGTGAAATGCGTGGTCGAGGGCGTGCCCGGCGCCACCTACATGGAAACCGCGATTGGCGGCGACTGATGGAGATCGCATGAACCCGGACGTGATACTGACCTTCAACTCTGGCTCGTCGTCTCTGAAGATTGGCGTCTTCGAGTTGGCACACGGGCGCGCAATGTCGGCCGGACGGGTAAAGATCGACTTCGAAGCCCGGCCTCTGACGCTCTCTGGCCGAGTTGGCGAACTGCCGATCGAGAAGGATCTCGTCGGCGACCCGGAGACCGAATTCGGCCAGCTCGTTGATCAGGTTGTCGGTCATATTGATGAGGCCACCCATGGTGGCCTGATGGTGGCCGGACACAGGGTGGTGCACGGCGGCTTGAGATTCACAGGCCCTATCCGCCTGGATGACAAAGCCGTTGACGAGATCGAGAATCTCACTCCGCTTGCACCCCTGCATCAGCCTTCGGCTCTAAGGGTCATCCGGGCGGTACAACAAAGCCAGCCGCATATCTCGCAGACCGCTTCCTTCGACACCGCGTTTCATTCCTCGCAGGATGACATCGTCCGGCGTCTGGCAGTCCCGAGGGCAATGCACGTCGATGGTCTCCGTCGCTACGGATTCCACGGCTTGTCATACAACTATATCGCCAACAGGCTCCGGCAGATCGATCCGGCGTCGGATAGCAAGCGCGTCGTAGCGGCACACCTTGGCAGCGGCGCGAGCATATGCGGGATGTTTGGTGGCCGAAGCCGGGATACCAGCATGGGGTTTTCGGCTCTCGATGGGATCCCCATGGCCACGAGACCCGGATGGATCGATCCCGGTGCCCTCCTATACCTGATGCGGAAAGGCATGCGGCAACCGGAACGGCTGGAGGAGTTCCTCTATCACGAATGCGGGTTGCTTGGCGTCTCGGGCATCAGTGGCGATACCAGAGTGCTGCTGAAGGATCCAAGCCGCGAGGCGGCTGAGGCCATCGACCTGTTTTGTCTGCGCGCAGCAGGCGAAATCTCAAGACAGGCGGCAACACTGGGCGGTCTTGATGCCATCGTGTTCACAGCTGGTGTCGGCGAAAACCAACCGGATATTCGCCACCGGATTGCCGGGCGCCTTGGGTGGCTTGGGGTTGAGCTGGACGGTGAAGCGAACGAAACAAACGAGACGGTCATCAGCACGGCCGAGAGCCGGGTTACCGTATACGTCATTGCCACAGACGAGGAACAGATCATCGCCGACGAGGCACTGTCGGTGATCAAGCGTCACAACCTTTGAAGGAGAATGTCTTGACCGAAGTTGCGACAAGAAACCTCGACGACACCGAACTCGATCTGATCGACCGCTACTGGCGAGCAGCAAACTATCTTTCGGTTGGGCAGATCTACCTCATGGACAACCCGCTTCTGCGCGAGCCGCTAAAGCCGGAGCACATCAAGCCGCGGCTGCTCGGACACTGGGGTACGACACCGGGGCTGAATTTCATCTATGCCCATCTAAACCGCATCATCAAGGCACGCGATGTCGACGTGCTCTACATCTGCGGTCCTGGTCACGGCGGTCCCGGCATGGTGGCGAACACATACCTCGAAGGCACCTACAGCGAAATTTACCCCGATATTCCCTCCAGCACGGATGGATTGCGCAAACTCTTCAAGCAGTTCTCGTTTCCTGGTGGCATTCCCAGTCACGCCGCTCCGGAGACGCCGGGATCGATCCATGAAGGTGGCGAGCTCGGCTATGCACTGGTTCACGCCTTTGGCGCGGTGTTTGACAACCCTGATCTGATTGCGGCCTGTGTCGTGGGCGACGGTGAAGCCGAGACTGGCCCGCTGGCTGCCGCATGGCACTCATCGAAGTTCCTGAACCCCTCCCGCGACGGCGCAGTGCTCCCGATCCTTCACCTCAATGGCTACAAGATTGCCAACCCGACGATCCTCGCACGCAGCAGCGACGAAGATCTTACAAGCCTGTTTCGCGGCTACGGATACGAACCCGTCTTCGTGGAAGGGCACGAACCAAAGTCGATGCATTGGAAGATGGCGGAGGCTTTCGACTCTGCGTTCGACCGCGTCAGCGAGCTTCAGGCCGAAGCGCGAGGAAATGTCGGCTCGCCCGGCGTGCCCCGCTGGCCAATGATCGTTTTCAGAAGCCCGAAAGGTTGGACGGGTCCGAAGGAAGTGGATGGGAAGAAGGTCGAAGGATTCTGGCGCGCGCATCAGGTTCCGGTGGCCAACTGCCGGGGCGATGACGGCCACCGGAAAATCCTCGAGGACTGGATGCGGGGCTATGAGCCGGAAACTCTCTTCGATGGCGACGGGCGTCTCAGGGCGGAGCTGCGAGCCCTTGCGCCGGAAGGGTCGAAGAGGATGGGTGCCACGCCATTCGCCAACGGTGGCCTTCTCCGTCAGGAACTTGTTTCCAAACCGATAGCCGATTTTGCCGTCGACATTGGCGAACGCGGGTCGCAGCAAGTCCAATCGACCGAGATCTTCGGTCACTACCTGAGGGAAGTCGTGAAACTGAATGCCGAGACGAAGAACTTTAGGGTTTTCGGCCCCGACGAGACCGAAAGTAACCGTCTTGGTAGCGTGTTTGAGGAGACGCAGCGCGTCTGGATGCAGGCCATCGAAGACTACGACGTCCATCTTGCCCGCGACGGTCGGGTGATGGAGGTGCTTTCCGAGCATCTCTGCCAAGGATGGCTGGAGGGATATCTGCTCACCGGACGTCATGGTCTCTTTTCCTGCTACGAGGCCTTCATCCACATCATAGACTCGATGTTCAACCAGCATGCAAAATGGTTGAAGGTGACGCGCGAACTCGAGTGGCGGAAGCCGATCTCCTCGCTGAACTACCTGCTCACCTCGCACGTGTGGCGGCAGGATCACAATGGGTTCTCGCATCAGGATCCGGGCTTCATAGACCTTGTCGCAAACAAAAAGGCGGATATCGTTCGCATCTACTTGCCGCCGGATGCAAACACGCTTCTGTGGGTCGGGGACCATTGCCTCAAGACCTACGACCGGATCAACGTGATCGTCGCAGGCAAGCAGCCAGAGCCGCAGTGGCTGTCAATCGAGGAAGCAGAAGCGCATTGCAAGGCTGGCGCAAGCGTGTGGGACTGGGCGAGCTATGAGGACAACACCATCGCGCCGGACGTCGTGATGGCGTGCGCAGGTGACGTGCCGACAATGGAGACACTGGCCGCCGTCATGCTCCTGCACGAGGCAATACCCGAACTGAAGATCAGAACGGTCAACGTTATCGATCTCCTGTCACTTCAGGATCCCGATCAACATCCCCACGGGATCAGGAACGACGAGTTCGACCGCATATTCACGAAGGACAAGCCTGTGATCTTTGCCTATCACGGCTACCCCTACCTGATCCACCGACTGACCTACAAGCGGACAAATCACGGGAATATCCATGTTCGCGGCTTCGTTGAAGAGGGCACGACCACGACACCGTTCGATATGACGGTTCTGAATGAACTGGACAGATATCACCTCGCGATGGAAGCGATTGCCCGGGTTTCGGGTCTGACGGAAAAAGTGCCATCCGTCATCGACACCCTGCGGGGGAAGCTCATCGAGCACCAAGACTATGTCCGCACGTATGGTGAAGATATGCCTGAGATTTTAAACTGGCGTTGGGCAGGGCGCAAATCTTAAATTGGCGCTCCGGTAACCCGGAGGCCGCTCAAACACAGAGGCACGATACACTTGGACGCTGGCTCGGAAGATAACCGTCCTCCTGAGGCCTAGGACGTTTCAATTTTCAGCACTACGCGGCAGCGCTGCCTCCACGCCTGAACTGCCGTCAAATACCCAGTGACAATGACAAATGCAGAGAGTTGTGGGCATCGATTGGTGCTGTCAGGACCGTTAGGAGGTTCAAAAGTTAGCGCAACCCCAGTGCACGCTCCAGATCATCGATATCTCTTCCTCGCGCGGAGGCCTGCATCTGCTCGGAAAACATTGGCGCCAGCCTCGGTTCGAAACCATGATCTTCCGGCCTTTGCGACTGGGAAAGGTGCCCGCTGAAGCTGTCCAGTCGGATTTCGAAGTCGATTACCTGTCCATCACGCTGGATGACCGACAGGATGAGATCGACAGTACCCGATGCTGCGTGGGGATTACCGGCGAAGGACCGCGGCCCGAGTTGTCTGAGCCATGAAGGCAGCGAGGTATCGTTCGCTCCCGTAAGACGGTAGCCTAATATGTCACTTTGGCCTCCCCTCTCGGATTCTTCGAGAACTTGAAGATAGATGACGCCGGAATGCTTCACCGTGTCGATCCGGATCCTCTCGTCACTCGCCCCCGGCCGCTCGAGGACAACGGTAGAAGAGCCTCCCAGGAAGGTTGTCAGCGCGAACCTTAACTGAGGCCCGGAGTAATTGACGCCGACCGCATCGATTGCGTCACCCGAAAGGTCGGCGAGATCGTTCAGTGCTTCTATGCCGCGGACCGTCTCGACGACCGCGCCGTCGACGTTTTCCGGATTAAAGTCAAAGTCCGGGCCAACGGGCAAATCCGGCTCGTCGTCGTCCGGCGTTGGTACAAAATCGTCGACAGGAGTTACGGTGAGCGTTAGCGTAGCCGCATCACTGCCGCCGGCTCCATCCGAGATGGTATAAATAGCGACCGGAACCGGGCCGTTGTAGTTCGGTGCGGGGACGAAAACGTAGTTGCCATCGGCATTGATCGTGAGCGAACCAATGCCCGCGATCGTTGCCGTCTGACCGGCCGCATAGGTGGCGCCGGCGATCTCGAACTGGGTCACCGTCAATGGATCGCCGTCGACATCCGTGTCGTTGGTCAGCACGTTGCCGTTGAGCGTGGTGTCTTCCGGCGTCGTGCCGGTGTCGTCGAGGGCACTTGGTGGATCGTTCACGGGGGTGACGGTTATGGCCAACACGGCTCTATCAGTCCCGCCTCTGCCGTCAGAGACGGAATAGGTCAGAGGCGGAACCGGGCCGTTGAAGTTGAGTGCCGGCACGAAACTGTAGCTGCCGTCGGCGTTTATTGTCAGTTGGCCGACACCTGCGATCGTCGCCGTATCGCCCGCCACATAAGTGGTGCCGCCGATCTCGAAATGGGCCACCGTCAGCGAACCGCCATCGATATCCGTGTCATTGGTCAAAACATTACCGCTGACCGGAATCTCTTCGGGCGTCGTGGCAGAATCATCGGCGGCGACCGGTGGATCGTTCACCGGCGTGACAAAGAGTGTCAACGTCGCGGTATCAGTCCCGCCATTCCCATCCGAGACCGTGTAGGTAGCGACGGGAACTGGACCATTATAGTCCGGGGCAGGGACAAAAATGTAGCTGCCATTCGCGTTGACGGTGAGCCGGCCGATGCCTGCGATCGTCGCAGTCTGGCCGGCAGTGTAGGTGGTGCCGCCGACCTCAAACTGAATCACTGAGAGCGTGTCGCCGTCGACGTCCGTGTCGCCGACCAGCAACCCGTTCGCGGCAGTGACCACGAGCGGTGTGTCCTCGGGGGTGATTCCAATCTCGTTGTCGGCCTCGGGTGGGTCGTTCACAGGTGTGACGATCACTCTTACCGTCGCGGTATCGGTGCGGCCGTTGCCATCGGAAACGGTATAGGTGGCAAGCGGAACCGGACCGTTGAAGTTCGCGAAGGGAATGAAAGTGTAGCTACCGTCCGCATTGATTGTGAGTTGACCGACACCGGCGATGCTGGCCGTGCCACCGGCCAGGAAGAAGCCAGGCACGCCATCGACGGTGAACCGCGTGATCGTGAGAGCGTCGCCTTCCACATCGGTATCGTTCGATAGGAGCCCCGAGGCGACGGAAACCGTAAGCGTTGTGTCTTCCGGCGTTGTTCCGAAATCGTCGGCGGCCACCGGCGGATCGTTGACCGGGGTGATCGTCAACGTCAGCGTTGAGGTGTCCGTGCCACCATGGCCATCCGAGACGGTGTAGGTGATTACCGGAATGGCACCCGTATAGTCGGCGGCAGGGGCGAAACTATAGCTGCCATCGGCATTGAT
>UBVW01000014.1:0-344571 GCA_900469085.1 Hyphomicrobiales bacterium
GGCCTAGCCCGGATGGTTACCTTTCAAGCGATGGATGAAGTTCTGTGTCATGTCAGCCTCTCGTCTTCAAAGTGCGTTTCCAACGCACCCCTATTTTGTCGACAAAAATGGTAGATTACAGAAAATACTGTTCTCTTTTGGCTGCCAGAGGGGAAAATCCAACCGCTTTCGCCCTGCCCCTGCCTGGCACGAAGCAGCGTCTCAAGGTCCTTGCTCAGACCATTCAACATCGCCCGCCCGCGGCGCCAAACGATGGGCTTGGCGTGGCGTCTAATCTGCGTAGAAACGTTATAATCGATCCTGATCGCTAGCTCCGTTGATGATCGATTACCTTTTGCGAAACGCCAGTCCAAGGCGAGTAACCGCTTCTGCGGGAGCTTCGTTTGCTTCCATTAAACCCGTAAGCAGTTCTATCATTCGATTTTCAACAACTGCGTTGTCTAGCGGCTCGTGACCGGCGTCGACATTCAGGTCGTAGAGCCGCGTCTCCTTTTCAACGAATTCTCCTGGACCATAGTTTGAGTACATCGGAGATCGTTGTGTCACTGGAACCTTGAGCACGGGCACCTGCTTGGTCCACCCGAAGAGGCGCCAAGGTAGATGTGGACAGTTTCTCCGGCGCAAACCGCTGCGACAGATGCGTGGACGCTTCTTCATCGAGAACGGTGCCAGATGAAGAAGCGCTTGCCCGGGGTTTGCTGCAGACAATACGATAGAGTTCGCTGCGCTCAGTAAGATGGCGTTGGCGAGGCGGCTTGGAAGTGCTCCCGCAATGTCTCCGTCACATATTCATGACGGTAAAGGCCTCGTCTGCGCAAGATCGGTATCAATTCGTCGACGATCACTGGCAAGCCGTCAATCAGTCGGTCTGGCTGGAGGTTGAAGCCGTCGATCGCGCCTGCATGAAACCAGTCCTCGATATGGTCGGCAAGTTGCTCCGGTGTTCCAACGAAACCGGCGTGACCGGATCCCGTGTAGCGTGTCTGCTTCAGATACTCGCGCACCGTGGGGTTGGTTTTGCGGATCTGCGTGACGATAGATTCCCGGAACCCGATACTCCCGTTAAATCTCTGGGCGTCTCCAATAGGTGCGAGAACATCTTCGGGGAACGGTTCGTCGAGTACCAATTTCGACGCGTCGTAGCCAATCGCCTGCGACAGCCATCCGATCGAGTAGGATGCGGGGCCTGCGTCGTGGATCTCGTCGCTGCGCCGGCGCGCTTCCTCCTCAGTGCTTCCGAGGCTCAAGAGCAGGCCTGGGAGAATCTTGACGTTGTCGGGGGAACGACCGTTGTTTCGAGCGAGGTCTTTGACCAGCCGGTAGTGCTCGATGGCCTGTGCCTTGGTGAGTTCGGCTGCAAACACACCCTCGGCGACGCGACCCGCAAGCACACGACCTTGCGGTGATCCTCCGGCCTGGAAAATGATCGGCTGGCCCTGCCTGGATGGCGGGACGCGCAGGCGGCCTTCGATATCGAAGAACTCACCATGGTGGTTTATGTCCTTGCCACTTGTCGCCGATCCCCAAAGTGCGCGCACGACGTCCACGAATTCGCTGGCCCTGCCGTAGCGGTCGTCGCGGTCGGGCACATCAGGAAGCCCAAAATTGCGAGCTGCGGGCACATTGCGGGTCGTGACGACGTTCCACGCCGCCCGCCCGCCGGTTTGATGGTCCCACGACAAAAAACGTTCAGCGAGTTCGAACGGGTCGTTGAAGGTAGACGATGCCGTTGCGACCAGTCCGACATGCGACGTTACCGCTGCCACATGTCCCCAGTTGACCGAGGGCTCAAGTCTGATCGGATTGGCATCATAGGCCGGGTCGCCGAGCAATGGTCCATCGGCGAGAAACAGAGCGTCGAGGGTGCCACGTTCTGCCGTACGGCCGATATTCTCCCAGTAAGCGGGATCGATGAAGGCATCCTTGTTCAAGAGCGGCGTCTTCCAGGCGGCTGGCAGATAGCCGAGGACGAGAACATTGATCCCGAGGAGCACGTGGCCGGATCGTTTGTTTGTCATCAGTTGTCTCTTCGTCAGTTCTACAGCGCCACATGTGGCTTCGGCGACGGGAAGGCTGGTCGGGCTTCGGCCGTACGCAGCGTTGGGCGAGCAAGGTGAAGGGCAGAACGCAACGAGCCACCCAACGGAATGGGAGTGAACCCTTGCTCAAGAAAGCGTTGGGCGGCATCGAATAGTTCGCCGAGAGGTTCTTCGGCACTTGCGCGTAGCAACACGCCTGAAACGCCATCAACGGGTGGATTGTGTCCCAGGGGAACTATGGCGACGCCGCCCGATTTTCCAAGCATGAGGTCGATCGGGTCGTCATCGCCCCTGTTTGGAAGTTCGTCCCCGGCTCCGTCGTACCAGGCGATCACCGATGCCCCTGTCGCTGGCTCGGGCGCATTGAGAGGACCAGCAATCGAGAAGCTGCCGTCGATGTCGACATGGACGATGCGATCGGACTGTACCAGAATGCCACTTTCCCGATCGCCGATGATTGTGTCGTATGGCCAGCTCTGTTCGAGCGCTCGCACAGCGCGTGCGGTGTCGTAGGCAGTCCGGACGTTGAGTAAAGCACCGCCACCAAGCCCTGCCCCACCCCAGGCTGGAGCGTCGGCCGGGCCGGGTGGTGCATAGCCATCGCGAACACCGACAAGAACCCCACTTCGTCCGCGCGACAGGTGCGCCAAAGACGCCACGCGGCGGGCAATATTGTAGGGATGGTCGCGCTGCGGAGACACTGTAATCAAGAACCGCCCGCTCCTCGTTGCGCTTGCAAGTGTTGCGCCCACTGCGGAACTGTTCAAGGTCACACGGGCAGGCGGGCTGCCGTCGATGCGATCGATGCCCAGGACGGTGAAGGCAACTTCCAAGAGGTCCCATCGCTCAAGCAGCTCGGCGCTGGACGTGAGTTCAACAAGATGCGGACCTGACAAGCCAAGGGCGAGATATGGTTTTGTCATGCACCGCGTCCTCAATTGCCCTGGCCGCCGCGACCGAGCCTTGCGACGCTGGAGACCGGAGATTTGTCGTTGACGAAGTAGTCGCCGAGAATGCGAGCCTTATAGGCAACGGGGTTATGAGATGCGAGTGTGCGCGCATTTCGCCAATGACGGTCAAGCGCCGTCTCCTCGGAGGTCGCGGAGGCACCCAACGCATTAAAAACATGAGTGGCGGCGTGCAGAACCCCGTCGATGATCGAAAGCTGTGCCTGCGCGACGGCCACCTCACCCTGTATCGCGCGCCTGTCGCGCAGCTCGACGTCGCCGGCTGCGTGGGCTGCGGCGATAAGGTCGAGCGAGCTGGCGGCACGACGCAGGGCTGCTTCAGTCACGAATACCTTGGCCGAGACTTCACCGATCACTTGCAGCAATTGTGCATCGAGCGCAGGCACAGGGTCGAGGCCCTGGGGGTAGTTGCGACCACGTGACTTGAGTGCGGCAATACCATCGCGCTGCACGGCGCGGGTGATCCCCGTCAAAACCGCCAACAGTGCTGTCTGGTAGAAATGCCCCTGATAGACGACGCGCTCGCTGGCTGGGAAGACGTCGCCTTCATGTGCGATGGCGTCCTTGTAGATGGCGCTTCCGCTCGCCGTCGTGCGCTGTCCGAAACCCGGCCAATCGTCCGTCAGTTCGACACCTGGCTGATGGCGGTTCACCAACGTCGTGATCAGCGACCCGTCTTCGCCTTTGCCGATCACATCAAGCCAGTCGGCATAAAGGCTGCCAGTCGCATAGAATTTTGCGCCGGAGATCGTGTAGTGATCGTCTACCTTCGTCACGACGGTTTTGATTGTCGCGTAGGTTCCGTTGTTTGCCTCTGTCCAGCCTCCTCCTACGAATTGGCGGTCGCGGAAGCGTTGGAACCATCTCTCATTGGTCGGCGATGGCCTGGCGTTCAGGCGGTCTTCCACAAAGGCCAGATGGTTGCGCCACACGTGAGCGACGTTTGCATCCGCTTCTGCCAGGAGAGCAAGCAGGTAGAAGGTCTGCTCGAGCGAAGCGCCAAACCCTCCGAGCTCCTCGGGAACGCGCACGAGAGCAAAGTCGGCATCTTTCAGCCACTGTACCTGCTCGAACGGAAAGGTCCGGTTGCGCTCGCGCTCAACACTTCCTGCAGCGATGCGATCGAAGGTCGGCTTGAAGCTTTCGACCAGCACTTCCTCCTTTGCCGTGGCCGGGCGCAGATAGGTCAGCGAAAGTGGTGTGTCCACTGCGGTCATGTTCTTCTCCATTCTGGTATAATGCGTAATATTCTCAGTGAGATGATGATTGGCTGGGATCTCGCCATTGGGTGACGAGATCCACGATCAGGGTGCAGACAACGAAGACCGACGCCGCAAAGATCGTGGTGCCGATAACAAGCGGAAAATCCCCATCCAACGCGGCACTTATCGCCATGCGTCCGACGCCATCGAGCCCGAAGATCGTTTCGGTTACGATTGCTCCGCCCATAATGACGGCCAATTCCAGCCCGCCAAGCGTAATGATCGGATTAAGCGCGGACTTCAGGGCGTGCGACAGATAGATCCTTCTTTCGGAAACGCCCTTCGCGCGTGCCGTGCGAATATAGTCCTGACCGAGGACGTCGAGCATCCCTGCCCTTACGATCCGCTGGAAGATGCCGATCTCGGCGATCGCCAGCGTCGCCCAAGGCAAGATCAGATGCCGTGCCCATTCGAACGGATCGTCAAAAAGGGGAACGTATCCGCTGCTCGGAAACCACGCGAGCCCTTGGCTTGTCAGCTGGAAGAAGAAAAAGTACGAAATCAGGATGCCGCTGAGGAATGTCGGGACCGATAAGCCAACATAGGCCAGGAAAGCCAGTACATGGTCTACCAGCCGGCCTTGCCAGCGGGCAGCTATGACGCCCGAGACGATCGATATCGCCATCCATATGACCAGCGCTCCCAAGGCCAGCGAGATCGTCACGGGAGCCTTGGAAAGGATCAGGTCTGTGACGGGTGCCTGCTTGCGGAAGGAGTAGCCGAGGGCTGGTGGCCAATGAAAAAGGCCCATGGGGGCACCTTGGATGTCTGGCCCGCGGAAAAAGTAGTACCAAAGCTGATGATACCAGGGCTCGTTAAGCCGCAGCGCGCGCGCTACGCCGTCGATCGTTTCTTGGGTCGCATTTCGAGGCGCGAGCATCGCGGCCGGATTGCGGTATGCAATCCTCGTGATGAAGAACGACAGCACGAGCACGATCACGAGGGTCGACGCCGACCGAAAGGCGGTTGAGACAAAGTTCTTTGTCATGGTTCATGATCGCCTTTGATGAGGGTCGAGTACGCTCCGCAACCCTGAACTCAAGGTATTGAAGCCGACTACGGTAAGAAACAGCGCAAGTCCCGGTCCGGCGAGGAACCAAGGTTGATCCTGATAGAGGGCGGTCCGCTGTGCCTCTGCGATCATGCTGCCCCAACTCGGTACGGGAGCCTGGATGCCAACACCCAGGAACGACAGCGTTGCCTCTGCCACGATATTGGCCGGGAGTTGCACCGCCCAGTACACGAGCAGCGTCGGAAGGATGTTCGGCAGGATGTCGACGAAGATGATACGTGTTTTCGACGCACCTATTACCAATGACGCCTCGACCATGGGTCCGGACCGCATGTCCAGCACCATCGCGCGTGTCAGCCGAGCGAAGTAAGTCCAGGAAAACAGAGCAATAACGACAATGACGACGACGACTGGGGAGATCAACGGCGTGCCCTGATCGCCTCTGTTGAGCGAGAGCAGGCTCAGCGCAGTCACGATAAAGGGAAACGACATTGCGACGTCGATTGCCTGACTGATAACGCGATCGACGCGGCCCGCGATGAACCCGCTGACCATGCCGATCAATGTGCCGATTATCATCGCTGCAGTCGTCGCCGGGATCCCGACGAGGAGTGAGATTTGAGCGCCATATAAGGTGCGAACGAAGACGTCGCGGCCATTTCCGTCAGCCCCCAGCGGGAATGACAAAGAAGGTCCGATCGGGATGCCCATTTCGTCCATCGCCACGTCGGGGAACTGCTCGGTTGGCCCATGTCCCAACAGTGCGGACGCGAGTGGTGCAAGCAGTGCTCCTGCGACGACGATGCCGACAATTATCAGGCCAACGCGAACGCTGCGCTCTTGCCACAGCCACTTGGCGAATTGAGGGAGCGGGTGGCGTTCAGCCGGCTCGCCGAGAAGATCAATTGACATAGGATGCGGCCTTCGAGCTTGTTGTCACGGCCTGCCGCTTGCCACCTGGCATCGAAGACAAAAGACGCTTGGTGTATTCGTGCTCGGCGTGCTCGAAAATCCGCCTGGCGGGACCGGTTTCCACTATCCGTCCCTTCTCGAGCACGATGACGCGATCGCACAATTCGCCGATCACGCCGAGGTCGTGAGAAATGAACAGGAGTGAGACGCCGAGCCGATCGCGCAGGCTGCGCAGAAGTTCGACGATCTTTGCCTGTGTCGTGATATCAAGTGCTGAGACGGGTTCGTCGGCAACGACGAGCTTTGGGCGCAGTGCAATCGCTCTGGCAATCGCGACGCGCTGTCTCTGCCCGCCGGAAATCTGAGAAGGCAGGCGGGACAGAACCGTCTCGGGAAGCCCGACGTCTGCAAGCAGTTGCCGCACCTGTGTCTTCACGTGCGCGCGGTCGCGTGCTCCCGAGACCACGTAGGGATCGGATAAAATGGCTTCGACAGATCGGCGTGGGTTGAGGCTTGCATAGGGATCCTGGAAAACCACCTGAATCTGCCTGCGCAGATCGCCGCCCAGCTCTGTCGGGGTTCCCGCCTTTGCGTAGGTTTCACCAGAAAGATTGATCGTCCCTTGATCTGGACGATCCAGCCCTGCGATCAGGCGACCAATCGTCGACTTTCCCGAACCAGATTCGCCGACCAGGCCAAGTATCTCGGCCTTGCCTATCGAAAAGGATACGTCTTCAAGGACCGGCTGACGGGAGGTGAACGAACGACCCAGCGAAACAACTTCAACGAGCGGCTCGCCGGAGCCCGTCGGCCTCGACTGCGGATAGTGTCTCGGCCCTCCGAGCCTTGCGGCGCCCAGGAGTGTGCGCGTATAGCTATGCTTGGGAGCCGAATATATGAGATCGGCTCCGGCATGCTCGACGACGACACCGTCGCGCATCACTGCGACCTCGTCTGCAATGTCAGAGACCACGGCAAGGTCGTGGCTGACGAAGACGAGGGCCGTTCGGTGCCGCTCCTGCAACCGCCGCAATAGATCCAGGATCGAAGCCTGCACGGTGACATCGAGTGCGGTCGTCGGTTCGTCGGCAATGATGAGACCTGGGTTCGCCGCAATCGCCATGGCGATCATGACGCGTTGGCGCATGCCGCCTGATAGGTGGCGCGGATAGTCACCCAATCTCTTGACCGGATTGGAGATCTCGACATCGTTGAGGAGCTCTAGGATGCGCTCTCGTCTTTGCCGACGTCCAAAGCGACGATGTGCGCACAAGGCTTCGCCTATCTGATCTCCTACTGTCTTCAGGGGATGTAGGTTGCTCAAGGGATCCTGGAAGATGAAGCCGATCTCGGCCCCTCGGATCTGGCGAAGGGCCGAAGCGCGCGCTCCAAGGATTTCCTGACCGCGATGAAGCACACTGCCCTCGACTGATGCGGCAGGTGGCAGGAGACCAACCGCAGCCAGCAGGCTGGCGCTCTTGCCCGAGCCGGATTCACCCACGATCGCGAGCGTCTTTCCCGGCCCCACGTCGAACGATACGCCACGCACCGCCTCTACGGTCCCGAAGCGAACCCTCAGATCACGGACTGAAAAGACGCTCATCGGATCAGTTCTTTACTGCGATGTTCGTGATATCTGCCTGAACGGCGAGCGATGACCATGCCCAGTGGGTGATCCGGTCGGAGGTAATCGCGATCTTGCGCTTTTCAAACAATGGAATCCACGGAAGATCGGCCGAGACGATCTTATCCGCCTTTGCCCAGATGGGCCCCGGATCATCTGACGGGAATGCCTGAGCGGCAAGCTTGTTGAGTTCGGTATTACTGTAGCAAATCGAGCTTACATTGCCTGTTCCGCACGGAGACGCATCCGAGTTCAACCAGCCACCGAGAAGCATACGGGTGCTTGGTCCCTGCCAGTCGGGCGCGAACTGGCTGCCGAGCGAGATGTCCCAGCGGCTTTTGACGTCCTGAATGAAGGAGTACCACTGCGTCGGCGGGACCGGGATGAGATTGAGTTCGATACCGGCGGACGCGACATCTTCCTTGACGGCGACGGCGATTGCTTCGAACTGCGCGGTTGTGCGGTAGATGGCATCGAGCTTCACACCATTCGGGTAGCCCGCCTTGGCAAGCAGTTCCTTCGCCTTTGCCTTGTCGCCCTTGTTGCCTTCGGTCGGATAGGGGTCAAAAGGTTCGTGGCCGAGGATCGTCGACGTGATGATCTGCGACAGTGGCACGGCGGCGATCGGACCCCCTTGAACCTGTACGAGATGCGCGCGGTTGATAGCATAGGTCAGAGCCTGGCGGACCTCGGGCTTGCGAAGAGCGTTGGCTCCCTCGCTTTGGGCTTCCGGTCGAGCGTTAAAGGTGATGAAGTTCGCTGCTCCGCTGTTTGACGAATGCAACTGCGCTTCTTTTTGCGTCTGAAAACGCTTGATGGTGCTGCGCGGGGGGACGTCGAGATAAAGTGAGAGGTCTGCCTCGCCGGCCTCGATTTTCTGGACAATGCTGTCTTCGCTGTTGGCCGTGAAATCTACCACGATCTCGTCGACATAGGCCTTGCGTGCCTCGTCGCTCTCCGGCCTGAAATTCTTGGCCTTCTTCAGGACAAGTTTCTGCCCATCCTGATAGCTGTCGACGTAGTAAGGGCCGCTCGAGGGAAAGTTCTTCCGGAACTCGGCGGAGTCCGGGAAGTACTTGGAAGCCACTTCAGGCGGCAGCGGCGAGACGAAGTTCATCGAAAGGATGTTCAGAAAATCGTAGGTCTTGGCGTCTGACTTGATCACCAGGGTCCTGTCGTCGGGAGCGCTTACACCGGAAATCTCATGGCTGTCGATGAAAGCCTTGGACGCCGCCAGGTCTCCCGTCGGTACTTTCGCAAACTGTTGGCAATAGTCCTTGAACCCCGAGATTGCGAGGTTGAAGTAATTGATTGCAGCCACCTGCTTGTTGGGATCGCAGAAGCGTTTGATGTCATAGACGAAGTCGCTGGCAACAATCTTGCGATCAATCGGGCCGGAAAAGAAAACGTCGTCCTTGAGATGGAAGGTGTAGGTCTTGCCGTCATCAGTAACATCCCAGGATTTTGCAAGATCCGGGACCAGCTTGGTGTCGTCCTTTATGTCCTTGGACGAGCCCGGATAGGTGACGAGCTGGCGCGTGACCGCACGTAGGATTTCCCAGGAATCGGTGCTGTAGCCTGTTACGGGATCGAACGCATCGAGGTCCTGAAGCGAGGCGATACGCAATGTGCCGCCAAACTGCGGTTCGCTTGCAAGGGCCGGTGAACCGAGCACGGCGGTGATCGCAATGCCTGACACGATCAGTTTGCTTGCCAAGCGGCGAGAGCGAAGTTTCATTTTTTGGGAGCCTTAATTGATAATGTCTATAATGTTTATAGATTTATTGGCTGCGGAGAATGTCCCAAACTTCCAAACTTGCGTAGGCAAGGCAGAATATCTGTTCCGATATTCGGCGTTTCGCGAAATGTGATTGCGTTGTTTCACTGCGCGATCGAAACGTCGAAAGAGCCGTGTCGGATTAAGCAGATCGAAAATGGATCTCTGGAACGCGCATCGAAAACCCGCTTTCGGAGTGAGGATTTTCACAAGACGGGCTTAAATTAGAACAGAACCACCGCGCCCTCGGCATCGATATATAGCATATCTACAAAAATTGTAGACAATGAGGGATCCGTGGTGACCAGGGCTGTTCGGAAATCATTTGCACTTCGCGTCGCCGGAGCGTTCTTAATATCGATACTTGCATCTTCCGCATTTTCAGCCGAGCGCGGTGGAACACTCAATCTGATCGTCCAGCCTGAGCCGATATCGCTCAACCCTGGCATCAACCGGCTCGGTCCCGCGACGTTCGTCGGCGACAAGATCTATGATTCCCTGCTCGGGTACTCGGCAAAGGATGTTCAGCCCACTGCCCGGCTTGCAGTCAGCTGGGCGATCTCAACAGATGGAAAGACCTACACATTCAAGCTTCGTCCCGGTGTCACCTGGCACGATGGCGAGCCTTTCACATCCAAGGACGTCGCCTTCAGCCTTGGCGACTTTCTACCCGTGCAGCATGCACGTTCAAGGGATTTGAGAGCGGAGATCGAGCGGATCGAGACGCCGGACGATCTGACGGTTGTGTTCGTCCTGAAAGCGCCCTACCCGGCATTCCTGTGGTCGCTCAACGTCGCGATCGTGCCGGCTCACAAATACGTCGGTACGACAGACTATCGCAATGCGCCGGCAAACAAGGAGTTCATCGGGACGGGCCCATTCAAGTTCGCCGAGTGGAAAAAGGGCAGCATCATTCGTCTCGTGCGAAACGACAGGTACTGGGATGAAGGCAAACCATATCTCGACGAGATCGACTTTCAGATCGTGCCGGATGCGAATTCCCGATCGATCGCCTTCGAGACAGGTCAGGTGGATGTCCTTCGGTCCGGCGACGTGGAGAATTTCGACATTCCCCGTCTGGGGGCACTCGATGGCGTGAAGTCGAGCGAGGATGGCTGGGAGTTCCTACAGCCGATCGGCTACGTCCATCTCAATAACCGAAACCCTATCCTTGCAAATCAGAAGGTTCGCCAGGCGATCACCCAGGCAATTGATCGCGACTTTATCATCAACACGATCTTTGCCGGATACGGCAAGCCGATTAATGGACCTTTTTCAAGAGTGTCTGCCTACAAGGATACGAGCGTCGAGACGGTCTATCCCTATGATCCACAAAAGGCCGCGGCCCTGCTGGACGAAGCCGGATATAAGATTGGCGCCGATGGGACCAGATTTGCCCTGAAGCTTGTACCACTGCCCTATGGAGAGATCTGGTCGCGCCAGGCCGAATACTTACGCGAGGCGCTGGCTGCAGTCGGTGTCAAGGTGGAAATCCAGTCCGTGGATGTGGCTGGATGGTTCAAGCGCCTTACCACCTTCGATTACGACCTCGCCCAGAATTTCGTCTATACGACGGCGGATCCAGGCATCGGGATTTCCTACGCGTACAAGACCGTCAAGGGCGACAATGCGGGCAGCACTGGTGGCAATGTCAACGGCTACTCCAACCCCGAGATCGATGCGCTTCTAGACAAGGGGGCGCACGAACCCGACGTCGCCAAGCGCAAGGAAATCTATTCTACCGTCCAGAAGATACTGTCGCGCGACGTGCCGATGGTGTGGACCCACGATATCGTGTTTCCCACGCTTTACCGTGAGAAGGTTCAGGACCTCGTCACGACCGCGCTCGGTACCGACGACAACTTTGCTTCTGTTTGGCTGAAAAAGTAGTGGTGATGGCGCTGTTCAGGTCCTTTAAAGCTCAGGCAAGGCTGACAGCGTCGAGCGCGGCGCTGCGGCTTTTCAAGGCCTTCGTAACACTCACTTGCGTCGTCATTTTTAGCTTCCTGATCCTTCGGCTTGCACCGGGTGATCCGGCGCTGATCTTGGCGGGTGATCAAGGTGGCAGCGACCCGGCCTTCGTCGATGAACTGCGTCGACACCTCGGATTGGACGGGCCGGTATACCTGCAGCTGTGGCACTATCTCCAGAGTGTCGTGACGCTGGACTTCGGCCTGTCGTATCGCGATCAGCGACCTGTCATCGACATCGTTCTTGAGAAGGTTCCGGCAACGTTGCTGTTGACGGTGAGCGGGTTTATCTTTTCGGTGGTACTTGGCGTGACCCTCGGTGCTCTGGCCTCTCGCAGGCCAGGATCGGCGCTCGACGGCTTGATCACCACGATATCGGTTGCATTCTTCGCGATGCCGATGTTCTGGGTTGGCCTCGTCTTCATCATCATCTTCGCAGTCAAGCTCGGCTGGTTCCCCTCTTACGGTTTAGAGACAGCGGCAATTGCCGCGAAAGGTGGATGGGCGGCGTTATGCGACCGCGCATCCCACATGGTTCTGCCGGTCCTGACGCTCGGTCTTTTTTACATGGCAATCCACGCCAGAGTGGCACGTACCGCTCTTTTGCAGGTTTCCGGCATGGATTTTGTCCGCACGGCTCGGGCAAAGGGCCTTTCACCCTGGTGCATCTGGCGAGACCACCTGCTTCGAAATGCCCTGCTCCCGACCATTACCCTTGCCTCCCTTCAGGCAGGCCAGCTTATTGGCGGTTCCATACTCGTTGAAACAGTGTTCGCCTGGCCCGGCATTGGAAGGCTCGCTTTCGATGCTTTGGCCAGTCGGGACTACAATGTTCTGCTAGCCGTCTTCATCGTCTCGTCGTGCGGCGTCATTCTTGCAAATCTTGTCGCCGACGCCGCCTACCGGATGATCGATCCGCGGCTCGACAGGGAGGCAACATCGTGATTAGGCGACCAGGGCACCCCTTGTTGAAACCGTCCGTCCTCGTCGGTCTCGTGATCCTTGCCGCGCTTTTAGCGCTCGTGATTTTCGCAGATGTCCTTTATCCGGGCGACCCGTGGCGAATGGTTGCACGGCCAAATCTGCCACCTCTCTCTCCCGGATTTCCGGCTGGAACAGATATGTTGGGCCGGGATCTTGCTGCCGGACTTGTGCATGGCAGCCGCGCGACACTTGCAGTCGCATTGAGCGTCGTGGTCTTTGCTGTCACACTTGGCGCTGCCTTGGGGTTGGTTGCCGGATATTTCGGCAACCTCATTGACGAGTTGATTGTTCGGCTCACCGAATTCTTCCAAACGATTCCCGGGTTTTTGCTGACAATCATGGTTGTCGCGATCCTGTCTCCGACGCGTTGGACGGTCGTGTTCGCAATTGCGTTGATCTCCTGGCCGCCGATCGTGCGCATCGTGCGCGCCGAGGTCCTGTTAATCCGCCGTCTCGACTGGGTCCGAGCGGCAAGAGTGAGCGGACTATCGCATGGCAGGATAGTCCTGCTTCACGTCGTGCCACACATACTTCCCCAACTCGTGGTCCAGGCATCGCTGCTTGTTGCCTCGGCCGTGATGATCGAATCTGGCATCAGCTTCCTTGGGCTGGGAAATCGCGACGCCGTCTCGTGGGGCTTCCTTCTCGGATCCGGGCGATCGTCGTTCAGCGTAAACTGGTGGCTGTCCACCTTGCCCGGCCTGGCGATATTCGCGACCGTACTCGCCTTCAACCTTGTCGGTGATGGGCTGGAACGCCTGCTTGATCCGAAGCGTCCGGGAAGGAGGTGACCATGACACATCAGCCGAAACCACTCCTTTCAATCGAGGGCCTGGACATCTCGTTGCCTGTGGGGTCGGACAGATCTCTTGCCGTCGCCAATGCATCGCTCTCGATCGGTCGCGGCGAAGTGGTCTGCATCGTCGGCGAGAGCGGGTCCGGCAAGTCTGTACTTGCTTCGGCGATATCGGGCCTGCTGCCAAGCGATGCGCTGCGGGCAACCAACGGTTCGCTGACATTCGATGGTCACGATGTCTTGACGATGAACGAGCCTCAACTGCGCCGGCTTCGGGGCGCGCGTATTGGCTATGTTTTCCAGGAGCCGATGACGGCTCTCAACCCACTGTTGACCATCGCAAGGCAGGTTCGCGAGACACTGCGGGCACATGGACGCGACGGATCGGCCGACAGGATTGCGTCGCTCTTTCGATCGATGCGTCTGCCCGATCCCGAAGAAATCGGCGCTAGGTATCCACACGAACTGTCCGGAGGACAGCGTCAGCGGGTGGCGATTGCCATGGCAATCGCTTGCGAGCCTGAATTGTTAATCGCCGACGAACCGACAACTGCGCTCGATGTCACGACGCAGTCCGAAATTCTGAAGCTCATCCTCGAATTACGGGCCGAGCGCGGTCTTGCCGTCCTGTTTATCACACACGATTTTGGAGTTGTCCGCGATATCGCTGACCGCATCGTTGTCATGCAGAATGGCCAGATAGTCGAGACGGGTGCTGCTGCTTCACTCCTCGCCTCGCCGCAACAACCTTATACACGTCGACTTCTCGCTGCTGTGCCAGACATCGACAGCGCGCCACCGCAACACGAGGTCAAAGGCCCGATCATCCTTGACCTTGGACAGGTCAGCAAGCGGCATAAGAAAAGGCGCCGAGTGTTCGGACAGACGAGAACCGTCGCTCCGGCGCTTGGCGGCGTCGATCTTGTGCTGCGGCAGGGTGAAACACTGGCGCTTGTGGGCGAAAGCGGTTCGGGCAAGTCGACGCTTGGCCAAATCATAACGGGCCTCCTGGAGCGTGATGAGGGGAAGTTCCATTTCCTGGGCGAGGAGATCACCTGTGCCGAGGATCTGTTTACGCGCAAGCGGCGACCTCTCGTCCAGATGGTGTTCCAGGATCCGCAATCATCTCTAAATCCGCGGCATAGCATACGACGAGTGCTCACGGAGCCAGCAATCAACCTGGGTGCCACCAGGGCTGAGGCAGAGGCGCGCATGGTCGAACTGCTTGGCAGGGTCGGCATCGATCCGGCTGCGGCCGATCGCAAGCCGCACGCCTTTTCGGGCGGGCAGCGCCAACGCATTGCCCTGGCGCGCGCACTTATGCTGCGACCGAGACTGCTGGTCGCTGATGAACCCGTTTCTGCCCTCGACGTCTCGGTTCAAGCCCAAATTCTGGTGCTCTTGACGGAGCTGCAGCGCGATCTGGGCCTTTCCATGCTGTTTATCACACACGATCTAAGGGTCGCGGTTTCGGTCGCCCATCGGATCGCGGTGATGCAGGGTGGCAGGATCGTCGAGGTGGCGCCGACAAGCCAGATTATCGGTCAGCCGGCGTCCGATTACGCCCGCGCGCTGATCGCCTCCATTCCCGGAAGACACACGGCTGAGATCCAGCCACAACCCTTTACACAACGAGACTTTGCATGAAAACGAACGAAACTCACCTGTCACTGCCTATCCATTACGCCTGCAGCCGCGGAGAGGCAAAGCTGTGAGCGGGCGCATCCAACTCCACTGGTACCTTCCCACGAACGGTGATAGTCGTGGACTGACCGGCTCAGGCGCAGATAGCCATGTTATTGAGATCGCCGGAGGCTTCCGTCCGCCGACACTGTCTTATCTCGGCGAAGTCGCTCGCGCTGCAGAAGCGCAGCCGTTTCATGCGGTCCTGACGCCAACCGGGACATGGTGCGAGGATGCATGGATTGCAACGGCGGCCTTGTCGCGGGAAACCACTCGACTGAAATTCCTTGTGGCGTTCCGACCCGGTTTGATTTCGCCGACGCTCGTCGCGCATCAGGCGGCGACGTTCCAACGGCTGACAGATGGCCGATTGCTGCTGAACGTGGTCACTGGTGGCGATCGCTTCGAGCAGGCACGGTTTGGTGATCATCTCGACCATGACGCGCGATACGAACGGACGGCGGAGTTTATCGAGGTACTCCGCGGTGTGACAGCCGAGGGTCAGGCCGAGCCCTTCTCGTTCAAGGGCAGGCATTACGACATCAGGCAGGCCCGGATCAACGCCACCCCGTTCGGACTGCCTGACATCTTCTTTGGCGGCGCCAGCAGCGCCGCAACCGAAGTCGCCACGTCCCACGCCGATGTCTATCTTGTATGGGGACGTCAGCCGTCACTGGAAGCTGAAAACATTATCAGGCTCAAGGCTCAGGCTGCTGCTAAAGGCCGTGACTTGAAGTTCGGTGTGCGCCTGCACGTGATCTCGCGGGATACTGAAAGCGAAGCCTGGGCGGTTGCCGACAAGCTTCTTTCATGGATTTCTCCCGATCAGGTCGCCAAGGCGCGAGACCTCGCTGCCAAGTCGGAATCGGTCGGACAAGGCAACATGTCGGCACTACACGCCGAGCGCGATGGCGTGCCGAAGTCGGCGCGGGAACTTCAGATCCACCCGGGTGTCTGGTCTGGCTACGGTCTTGTGCGCGGAGGTGCCGGAACTGCATTGGTGGGAAGCCATGAACAGGTTGCAGACCTCATCGAGGCCTATCACAATGCTGGCTTCGACCACTTTATCTTGTCTGGACAACCTCATCTCGAAGAAGCCTGGCATTTTGGTGAGGGCGCTGCTGCGCTGTTGAAGTCACGTGGCCGCCTTGCGCCTGTCTAGCCCAGGAGCAGTTCGCCTGTGTTGCCGCATACACCGTTCGAACGCCCAGCATGGCAATTGCGACATTTCATCGTTCGAAGTGTTTTCGCAGATTTTGAAGGCAAGAGATGACTGACCGACTGTACAATTTCGAAGTGAAAGCACTTGGTGACACCACGGGGCGCCGGCAGGCGTTTGCAAAGTTCCGACAGTCCATGCTTGGGATCGGTGACATCGGACGCGTGAACGCGGACGCCGAGGCTTCCTATCTCGAAGGAGGGTCACCGATCGGGGGGTTCGTCGATGGCGAACTGCAGGGTGTCGTGAACGGCTATCCGTCCTCGATTTCATTACCGGGGGGTGGTCGCGTCAGTCATCTGGCGGTCACCCATGTCGGCGTGTCGCCGACGCATGCCAGACGTGGAATTGCACGAAAGCTTCTGAGCGAGCAACTGCGCCAGGCGCAGGCACAGGGGTTTGTGGTTGCGGGGTTACGCGCATCGGACGCCCGCATTTACGGGCGGTATGGCTACGGCATTGCGTCCTGGTCCGTTCGTCAGGATGTCGACCTCGTCAACGGCGGTAGATTTCCTTTCGAACGTCGACCTGACATAAGGCAGGTCGACGCCCTGGAAAGCTTTCCGCTCTTCCGATGGATCGCTGAGAAGGCGCCGACGCCACGCGCAGCCACGCTCGAGCGCTGGGATGCATGGTGGGCAATTCAGACGTTCCGCACGAGCCAGGCAGCAACCCCACACCATGCCGTTGTCATCGGCGCCGAAGGCTCCGAAAGGGGTTATCTCCGCTATCATGTGCAACCAAGCGAAAACTGGTTCACGTCCAGTCAGAGAACCGTTGTTGTCGATGATGTGGTCGCACATGACGACGATTCATGGCGAGGTCTAATGGGATACCTCCTGGCTCAGGATATTGTGCACAGGGTCGTTCTCCCCTCGCGGCCTGTCGATGATGTGCTGCCGCTTGTCGTTGACAATCCACGGGCCATCCAGGTGACGGACTTACGTGATGAAAGCTGGATAAGGCCGCTGGATCTCGAGGCGTTTCTAAATGGCCGGACATTCGGGCGTGACGCCCGTGTCGTGTTCAAGGTTGCCGATCCCATTATCGCGACAAATACGGGGACATGGATCGTTTCCGGCGACGGAGCGACGCGCAGCCATGAAACACCTGAACTGGAGCTGTCACTGCAGGCGTTGACGGAACTCGCCTTCGGTGCCCAGTCTGCCAGTTCACTGGCCGCTTCAGGACGGATCAAGGGCAATCGCAGCATTGTCGATCGGCTCGATAAAGCTTTCGGCGGGTGTGGCTTGAAACCTCACTCCGGTATCTCGTTCTGACGCGAAGGCTCGGTTCGAAAGGGCCCTCGTGCCAGCGCGGAAAACCAGCAAGATACCCAAACCGACGGCCGGCACTCTTCGCCCAATCATAACAATGCCTGGCTGGTCTCCTGGTAGCGTCGTCGTGTCCTTGAGTGCTGATTTAGGGAGACCACGACTTGCGCTACCGAAGCGGAAGGCCTGCGTCTCTTACGGCGCCGACGATCGCGTCGATTGCGACACGCAATCGGGGCATCATGACGGGCGACGACGGCCACACAGCGTGAATGGGCAGTTGCTCGTCCACGACCTCTCCGAGGACCGTTCGCAAGCGCCCGGATACAAGGTCGCTTGCTGCCATCCATTCGGGAACGCATCCGATCCCTCGACCTGAGCGGATTGCCTGGAGCGTGAGGACGCTCCCGTCGAGATGAAGTCGCGCAGGCGGTGCCCAGCGCCGGCTATCGCCGAAGGTTTGTCCAAGTAGCCATGGGATGGTTCTGCCGTGATGGCTTGTCGCGATCAGCGAGTGATGGCGTAGATCATCGGCTGTGTGCGGCACACCGTGCTGATCCAGGTAATGTGCCGATGCACACAGAACGACCCGTTGAATGCCGAGGGATCTGATCGTGAGGCCGTTGGTGTCGGGCAATTGCCCAACCCGGACGGCCAACTCGAAAGGGCTGGCCACCAGATCGACTGTCTCAATGCCGAGGTCAATGTCCACCGAAAGCAAGGGAAAGCGGTCGGCAAGCGCAAACAGGGCTGGCGCAATGACTTCGGTGCCTAGAACGGGCGGTAGCGTAACCCGCAGCAATCCACTTGGCGTCGTGTTGGCGGCCGCAAGTTCGGCTTCCGTTGCATCGAGATCATCCAGCAGTCGCTGGCAGGCGCTACGGTAGCGTACCGCCTCTTGAGTCATTGTCAGGCTACGGGTTGTCCGCTCGAATAGTCTGATGGCAAGGCGCGATTCCAGGCGCGCAATGGCTTTTGCAACGGCGGACGATGACAAATGCAGCTCGAGGGCGGCGGCGGCAAAGGACCCGGTACGGCAGGTGGCGAGAAAGATCCGGATAGGTGATGTGCGTTCGATACCTGGCATGCCACTGATTGGCGAATTTTCTTCGTGAATGTCAAGAAATCTCATCGCTGTTATCAACGTGAAGTCGGCAATATATCGGCTGTCATGAAAAAACATCGAACTTACGCAATTATTGGCGGCAGCTCAGGCATGGGATTTGGACTTGCCAAGAAGCTGTCTGACAGAGGCGACCGTGTACTGATCGGTGCTCGCTCGACCGAGAGACTTCAACACGCGGCAAAAGCGCTTGGTGCCGATGTGATCACCCGCCAAGTTGATATTGAACAGCGCGACACATTGGTATCGTTTTTCGCAGGCATGCAGGATCTCGCTGGATTGTTTACGCCGGGAGCGTCGTACCTAACCGCCAGCTTTCGAGAAGCCGACGAAGCGACCGCGGAAAGTCCATTTCGAACCAAATTCTGGGGACAGTACTGGGCCGTGCATGCCGCACTTCAACATTTGGCAGACGACGCGTCTATCGTACTAGTGTCGGGTGCAGCCTCGGTGCGGCCGATTGGCAACCCGGCCTATGCGGCGTGTAATGCCGCGATCGAGGGCCTGACCAGGGCACTTGCAATGGAGCTTCGCCCCAAAAGGGTCAACTGCCTGTCGCCGGGCACCATCGACAGTGACCTGTGGCGCAACCGAGATGCGGCCCTGCGGGACGCCGTATTCGATCAATGGGGTGCTCTCACCCTGACCGGACAGGTTGGAACGACCGATCAAGCAGTCGACGCCGCACTTTTCCTCCTCGACAACGGCAACATGACCGGTTCTGTGCTCTACAATGACGGCGGTTATTCCATGCGCTAGCGCGCCGGCGGAAGAACACCTTTGAAAGCGGAGCATGAAGGTCCGCGAGCGCCACCACCTTTCAGCACGTGAACGGCAGTTGTCGATCGCCGTTCACGTGCCCGCACCTTTCTACGCGGCATCCAGAGATGACTGCCCGGACAGTGCGAGTTTTCTTGCGGCAACGAAGTCGATCTTACCCGAACCCAGGACCGGCACCGCGCCGACATTCACTTCGGCCGGAACCATCATGTCCATCGCGCCTTTGGCCTTGGCAAAGCTTGCGAACTCAGCGCGAGTGGCATTCGGTGCATCGGTCAGAAGGATGAGACGCTCGCCCTTCTTGGCGTCAGGAATGCATGAGACAACCGAAAGATTGCCGGGCCAAAGCTGACCAGCGAGGGCCTCCACCGCCGCCAGCGACACCATCTCACCGCCGATCTTGGCAAAACGTTTGGCTCGGCCCCGGATAGTGACAAAGCCATCCTCATCGATGGTCACAATATCGCCGGTGTCATGCCAGCCGTCTTCGAGCGGTTCGATCACGCCGGGATTTTCAGCCTTGAGGTACCCGGCCATGACATTTGCGCCGCGGATGAACAGGCGACCGCCTTCATCGATGCCGGGAACCGGATCAAGTCTCCATTCCATACCCGGCATGATCTTGCCGACAGTACCCGAGCGGTTGAACATCGGGGTGTTGAGCGAAATGACCGGCGCGGTTTCGGTTACTCCGTAACCTTCAAGGATACGCAGTCCAAATTTCTCCATATAGGTTTCGCGCGTTGATGCCTTGACCGGTTCGGCCCCCGAGAAAATGTAGCGGATCGACCGGAAATCATATGGATGCGCCGTGCGCGCGTAGCCGTTCAGGAACGTATCAGTGCCGAAAATAATCGTTGCATTCGACGTGTAGATGAGTTCCGGCACAATGCGGTAGTGGAGCGGTGACGGATAGAAGTAGACAGGCACTCCGGCGACCAGCGGGAGAACTGTTCCGGCGGTGAGGCCGAAGGAGTGGAAGACCGGCAGGATGTTGAAGACCTTGTCGCCAGAGTGGAAATCGATGCGCGCGGCCGCCTGGGCAGCGTTCGACAGGATGTTGCGATGGGTCAGCACAACGCCCTTGGGTGCACCTTCCGAGCCGGATGTGAAAAGGATGACGGCGATGTCTTGTGGCGACTGTCTCGCCAGCGGCTTGTAACGCCGTAGAAGTCCGACGATCTTCTCGACGGTGGTAATCGTTTGGCGCAGATCGTCCAGCCAGATAAGGGTTACCTCTTTTTCCAGCTCGGCAATGATCGGACCAAGCTTGCCTTGCGTGACGAATGCGCGCGAGCAAAGCACATGTTTCACCTCAGCCGCCTTGCAGGCAGAAAGAATGTTGGCTGCACCGGCGGTGAAATTCAGCATGGCGGGAACTTTGCCTGCAGACATGACGCCGAGGACGGTTGCTGCGGTGCCATTGGCATTCGGCAGCATCACACCAAGTGTCTTTTCGCCGGGAAACATCTTTTTGAACTTCGCACCGAGAACGGCGGCACCTGTCAGCAACTTGCTGTAAGAAAGCGGACCACTGATCGGGTCCTCTACGGCAAGCTTGCTGCCTCCGCGTTCCTGGGCTGTCTCGATGATGCGCTCCAGCACGGTCAGGTTGGTGTTGGTCGTCTTGAACAGAAGCGTCGACATGATCTTGTAAAGGCTTGCACCGGCGGCAACACGGCGCTTGCGCCCCTTGAGATCGTCCGGAATTTCAAGACGCACCGGCTCAAGGATTGTCACCTTGACCTTGGGGAAGAGCCGGCGACGCACCTGGCCGGCCGAAAGCCTTGAGAAATAGCTTCTCTCCAGACCGTCTATGCGCACGGGCACGATCATCGAGCCTGTTTTGTCGGCAACCATGGCAGCGCCGTCGTAAACTTTCATCAGCGTACCGGTAACCGTCAAACGGCCTTCCGGGAAAATGCCGATGGCACTGCCGTCTTGGACGACCTTGATGAGCGAGCGGGTCGCCATCGGCTTGGTTGGATCGAGTGGTAGAAACCTGCACATTTTCAGGAACGGCCGAACCCACCATGCCTGGGCGATCTTGTAGTCGACGGCAAAGACCGGTTCATCTTCGGTGATGGCAAGCGCCAGCGCGCCGTCCAGGAAGCTCACATGGTTAAGCGCGATGATCGGCGCGCGGCCGGCCTTACGGATGTTTTCAAGGCCCTCGACTTCCAGACGCATGAAGGCGCGAAAAAGGATCGAGATGAAGTCGCGGAATGGGTTGGTCGGCAGCGATCGCAGCATCAACCAGGCGACACCGACATTGATGATGGAAAGACCAAGGACGATGATTGGAACGGAAACACCGATCGCTTGCAGGATCGCGACCAGCGCCAGCCCCAGGGTGATGAACAGGGCTGACAGCACGTTGGCACCACCGATGACGCGGGCTCGGCGCTTTTCATCCGCCCAAGTCTGCATGGCGGCAAAGGTCGGAACGGCGAGGAACGCACCGCCAATCGCCATGCCGGCAAGATCGGCCGCCACCCGGATCGTGTTCTGACCGGCGAAGAACTCCAGGATCGTTTCAGCGTGCGCGGTCGACTGCAGGCCCCACAGGTTCCAAGCAAGATCAACCCCGAACAGAGCGACGATGGCCGTGCCGACAGGCGCTGGCAAAAGCACGATGCGTCCCGCCGACATCCAGCCGGCAACGGCCGAGCCAACGGCAATTGAGATCGCGAAGATCGCCAGATAGGCAGGAACAACGAGTTCCGAGCCGCCGAGGATTTCGGTGACCATGATCGGCAGCATGGACATAATGAAGGCACCGACAAACCAGAACCAGCAATTCATCAGGGCCGATCGCAAGACCCGGGGGTCCTCGCCCAGTTCCTTGACGAGTGTCATGCTGGATCGCAACAGGTTCTTGTCAACAACGAGTGACGGAGCCTGTGGGCCGATGCGCGGGATCATGCGCGCCGAAAGCCAGCATATGATCGAAAGCGCCATCATCATCGGGCCGAACACCCACACGTTGTCGCCCTTGGCAAAGGCTAGTGCGGCAACGATCGTACCTGTCAGGATGGCGATAAAAGTTCCGCCTTCAATCCAGGCGTTAGCCTTGGGAAGTTCCTTGGTTTCGAGAAGATCCGGCAGGATGCCGTATTTGATCGGCCCGAACAGCGCGGAGATGACACCGAAGCCGAACAGCGCAACCATGAGAACGGAGATCGACGAGAAGGCGATGCCGACAACGGAGAGGGCGGCAACGCCGATTTCGGCAAATTTCAGTCGCGAGGCCATCTGCGCCTTGTCGTGCTTGTCGGCAAGTTCGCCGCCAAGTGCTGACAGGGCAAGGAAGGGCACGATGAAAATACCGCCGGCCAGGGTCACAAGGGCTGCACCATCGGCTGCCATCGTCGCCAGGATCAGGAAGATCAGCGTCTGTTTGAGGAAGTTGTCGTTGAAGGCGGAGAGGAATTGCGTCCAGAACAACGGCGCGAAATTCCTCGATTTCATCAGGCTGTCGTGCATGAAGCTTTCCTTTTGGATCATGGTAGGAAAACCACGGAGCTATTAGGCAATCGTTGAGAACCCGAATAACTCCGTGACGTCGTTAACGAAGTTTAACTGTCGCTGTCACGATTGAACTTAACCAGCAACTTTTCGGTCTTGGCATCTTCGATCTTGCGGATCAGCTTTTCCGATTCCGAATTGTCACGCAAAGTCTTGGTGATGTTGACCGTGGTCTGGACCAGCATCACGATGCCCATGGCGAGGTATCCCTTGCCCCACAAGTCGAGGGGCATCATCCACAGCCCGAGCGCGAGCATGAATGCTGCGGCACCAAAAGAAATGTAGGAGAAGCTGACCCAGCTTTGCGAATGTTTTTGAAAACTGTCGTTCATGGTTCTGATCCCTTGTGAGAATTGAGGAGGAAAGTTCAGGCGTTGGCTTCCAGCCGCGTGCGTAGGCGTGCCAGTACGTCGTCGGCGCAGGATCGCAACGGCGCTCCACATCCAGCTTCAGCCAGTCGTTCGGTCAGATCGGCGCATCGCGCCGGAGCCTCCATCTGCTTGAGCGCAGTAGAAACCATGTCTGTCTGTTTTTGACGATCGCGAAGACGTTCGAGCGTCCGTTCGGCATCATCAAGCGTGGCGAGGCTGGTGCCGGCCGATGCGTGATTGATCTTCTGGGCAGCATGTGTTGCGCGCGCCAGCCGTTCGCCGCGTTGCAAGTCCGTCAGACGCCCTTCACAGGAGCGGACTGTTTGCCTGAGCTTGGTAATGGCGCTGGTGAATTGTGCTTGCGCCTGTTCGCAGGCTGCGCGCTCCGCTTCGAAAAAGGCGATTGTCTCGGCGGCTTCCCGGGCGAGGCTGTCATTGCCCTTGGAAAGGGCTGCCAGCGTACGCTCCTCCAGATCGGCAATCCGTGACACGATGACCGCGTGCTGGCTGTGTTCCTTTTCGTTCTGGGCGATAGCGACTGCCAGTGCAAGCCGGGCCGACTGAATGGCTCGGGCGCTATCGCGTATCTGCTGGGCAAGCAGCGGCGCTGCATGCGTGTCGGCAAGCATCTGCTCGGCGTCGTGCGCTCTTGAGCGCAGGAGCGTTGCAATTAGGTTGAACATCTGGCCTCTCCCGTTTATGAACGTTGTTCACGAATGGATGTGTCGCACAATCGTGAACGATGTTCAAGAAATATTTTGAACGGCGTTCAGTTATTTTGGAGGACAGTGATGGGAAGGCGGGAAGAAAAGCGGGAAGATCTAAAAGCAAGGCTGCTTGAGGCAGCGCGCGACCGCATCGAACGCGACGGTCTGGCGAACTTGCGTGCCCGCGATGTGACCCAGGATGCCGGCTGCGCGCTGGGCGGCCTGTATAGTGCCTTCACTGATCTCAGCGACCTTATCATCCATGTGAATTCAACGACGCTGAAGGCGCTTGAGCAGTCCCTGGAGTCGGCGCAAGTGAGGACAGGGTCACCTACCGACCGGCTGCGTGGGCTGGCGCAGGGCTATCTGAGGTTTGCCATGTCCAACCGCAATCTGTGGAAAGCTCTATTCGAGCACTATCCGCCCGAAGACACGCCATCCCCGCAATGGCATCTCGATGAACATCTCTTCCTGTTGAGCCTGATTGCCGAGCCCTTGTCTCAGCTCCAGCCCGAGATGAGCATTGAAGATCGCGCGGTGCGAGCAAGAACCCTGTTCGGCGCAGTTCACGGCATCATCAGCATAACCCTGGAGGCTCGTTTTGTCGGTCTGCCGCCTGAACGATTGGGAGAAGAACTCGACGCGATCATTCTCATGATCGCGGCCGGTGCAGCGTCCCTGCGCGATGGTTGAGTACCGGACGCTTTCCGCCCGGCCAAGAAATGCAGCCTGCCTGTCAAAGCTTCGAGAAGCTTGCAGTCGTGCACCAATCCGCCCTTCCCCGCTTTAAGGCCCACCAAGTCAACGGATGTTCAGGCGTCCTGCCAATGCCGCTGGCGCGTTTGGCTTAGTGAGCGGATCAACCGGGGCCGGTAATGGTCCAGCGCATTGAGCCGTGATCTGGCGAAACATATTGGCATCGAGGCGCTCGCGCCATTCGGTCTTGCAGTCGGCGCGAAGGCACTGAGGACATATAGGGGAGTGGTGCTGACCGACCAGCGACGGGAGTGAACAACGCCCGATCGACAAGCTCGCACTGGCACCATCGGCGAATAAGATGATATGGATCGTAGCGTATATGGAGCGTTCTTCAGCGGCACCTCAATCCCGGTCATAGGCATATATCCCGTGTGGCTAGGAGTGATGGGGCTTCATGACCGCATACAATTTTCGATTAATCTTCGATCAAGGAAGATTGGGTGACCTCAGAGGAAACTCTTAAACAGCGAAGACCTCTGCCATTGCCTTCAAGATCAGAACCGCAGACGCTGCTCCGGGATCGACATGGCCAAGTGAGCGCTCCCCCAGACGAGCGGCCCGGCCGCGTACCGCGACCATCGAACGTGTGGCTGCAGCGCCGCTTTCGCCCGCGGCTGTGATCTCGCGCCAGAGCTCGCTAGGTGCGCATTCGCGTTCCAGAGCTGCGGCGCCGGCCTCTGCTGCGGGGATCCAGGTGTCGAGCATTGTCTTGTCGCCGCGCTGTCCCTTCCCGCGCTCCTGTATTCCAACGGTTATCGCTTGCAACATAGCGACCTGGCCAGCGGCATCAAGAGACTGACGCGCTTCAAGCGTCTTTGCCGCACGCAGGAAGGCCGTCGCATATAACGGCCCGGTCGACGCCCCGACGGCGTTCAGGAACACCGACGCGGCTGTGGTCATCACGGCTGACGGAAGCATGTCTTCGAAATCGGATCGTGCCAGCTCACTGGCCACGGCGCCAAACCCGAGCATCATGGTGATACCATGGTCGGCATCACCGATCGCGCCGTCCAGTTCGGTCAGATAGTCCTTTTCGGCGGCAATCAGGTTCGATATCCGGTTGAACATCTGGCTGAGTTTGCGCGCATCATTCTCTTGCATTGATTGCCCTCCCACTATCAAGACACGCTCGTCTAGGCGCCGAACGCATCTCGTTGTCTTATTTTATCGTTAGGACTGCGGTGTCGCATGGATGGTGCAGGAGTTCCGCCAGTTCCTGATCGAGTTCCATGATGGAAATCGATGCCCCGGCCATGTCGAGTGACGTACAGTAGTGCCCGATCCAGTTAGCCTCGATGGCAACGCCCCTTGCGCTCAAACGCTGCTCGACGCGTCTGAAGAGGACGTAGAGCTCCATCATAGGGGTCGCCCCGAACGAATTTACGAGGACGGCAACTCGACTGCCTTCGACCGGGTTCATCTCGGCAAGGATCCTGTCCATCACTCTGTCGACGATCTCGTCGGCGCTGATCATCTTTTCGCGAATAACGCCCGGCTCACCATGGATACCCATGCCGAACTCGATGTCGTCTGCCCCGATCTCGAAATTGGGGCGCTGGGTCTGCGGCATCGAACACGCCTCGAGCGCCACGCCCACCGTGTACGTCTGCATATTGGCCTTGCGGGTCACTGCTTCGCAAAGGTCGAGTGGAAGACCGCGATCGCAGGCGGCTCCGGCGATCTTGAAGATGAAGAAGTTGCCTGCCACGCCGCGACGACCATCTCGATCCTCAAGGGGTGAAGAGGTGATGTCGTCGGTGGTCAGAACCGTTCGAATTGGAATTCCGGCACTTTCTGCCATCTCCGCAGCCATCTCGAAATTCATCACGTCGCCTGCATAGTTGCCGTAGACGAAAAGAACGCCGGCCCCTCCAGATGCTGCCTGCGCGCAATGGAGGATGGGCAAGGGAGGGGGTGAGGAGAAGATGTTTCCGATCGATACGGCATCGGCGAGCCCCTTGCCGACATAGCCGAGGAATCCAGGCTCGTGTCCGGAGCCGCCGCCAATGACCAGACCGACCTTTCCCGGTCTTGGCCCGTCGCGCGCGACAAGGGCCCGGTGCGACTTGTCGATCGGCGACAGATATTTGCGATGTGCGCGTACCACGCCATCGAGCATCTCTTCGACGATCTTGTCGGGATCATTCAGGAACTTCTTCACGCGCGTGCGTGTAGATGATGGCAGCGGTGCCTGATTATCGGGCCGCAGGCGTTGCGACGATCGCTGGTCGATATCGGTTACGCCATCAGCGTTCAATATGCCGCGGCCGGTCGCAGCATCTGTAATCAGTACGTTCACATAGCCGCCGCGCAACGCAGCGAGAATGGCCGGGACCTTGTCGAAGCCGCCCGCAGCAGCGATCCGCAGATTAATACTCTTCAGCATATCGAGGGAAATGCCGATTGTCCGATCATCGAGCGGACCTGCGATTGCGCGACCATGTCCGTCGATGAAGCGACCAGCCACGACGCCGACGGCACCTTTGGCAAGATACTCCTGCAGTGGCACGGATTCAAAAAAGCCACTGGTGTGGATGGTGGAATTGGGACGCAGCGACGAAATGCCAAACAGCGCCTTGTTTGCGCGCGCGAGCACGTCGAACTGGCTTTCGATGAGCGGCTCCTGCAAAAAGGCCTCTCTCACTGCGGTTGACGAAACAATGGCAGGGGCTGAAATATTGATCAGCTTTCCATTGACGGCATCGGCTAACGCCGATGCGCAGAGCTCCGGCGTATAGGCGAAACTCGCGCGCGTCCCGCCGGTTGCTTGCACGACGGTGACGTCCTGCAAACCCGGAACCTCGGCGCGCTCGCTGATCGCCAGGACCGTGCGTCCCCACGAGACCGCGATCGTATCACCCGACTTGATCAATCTGTGAAGCGCCTGCCCACCTGCGACACCTATCCTGTCGATCAACGGCCTGGCGGTGTCTTCGCTTGGAACGACGAGACAATCGGCAAGGCCGAAGTGTCTCTTGAGTGCCTGAGCTACCGTCAGTGATGCAAGCCGGGCCGGCTCAATGGTGATGTTGACGATGCCGCGATCTCGCGCCTCGGCTAGATAGCTGTTCACGGTCGCACGGGATATGCCCATGACGTCGGCGATATCGCCCTGGGTCAGGCCGTCTTCGTAATAGAGCCAGCACGCCCAAACATACGGGTCGTCGCCGTAGCGCAAAGGCATCGCATCAGGTGCCTGAGCGAGTTCGCCTTTGCCTGGACCGGCCTTTCGCGCTTGCTGTGTCTTAACCGTTGCCACCGTGGAATGAACTCCCGCTTACATGTGCCGGGAAGATGCCGCCAATGCGACCTGTTTGCAACCGCGTGGCGCGCGGCCTGCCGCGATCGGACAGGCCGCGCCGTCTTGGGAGACAACAGGGAAGATCAAACGCCTTCCAGCCGGGTGGAGACGCCGATCGAGATTTCGCTCAAAATGAGTGCACAGGAAGTGGCGCCGGCGTCCAAAATGCCGAGCGAGCGTTCTCCGAGACGGCTGGCGCGGCCAATTTTCGCGACCAGGTCGATCGTCGAATCGCGCCCCTTTTCGGCGGCTTCAGTCAGCGCGATCAGTGCCTGGGCGAAGGAGCCCCCGGATGCCGTGGCCTCGTCGAAAGCATCCACCGCGGGGACGAAGGCGTCAATCAGCGTCTTGTCGCCGACTTTGGCCGACCCGATCGACTGGATACCATCCAGCCCTGCGTGGAGCATGTGGCTGAACAGCCTGGCGTCCACAGCGTCCTTGCCTTCGAGCGTCTCACCGAATTCGGTGAACATGACACCATAAAGCGGGCCCATCGAACCGCCGATCTCTGTCATCAGCAGCGTTCCGAGGGTCTCGAACGCTACACTGAGCGAGGCATCCTGCCCCTTCAGGCGTTCGGCTGCCATTCCAAACCCCTTGGCCATGTTGACCCCGTGGTCACCATCACCGATCTTGCCGTCGATCTCGCTGAGATAGGCCCGATTTTCGATGATGCGCTCTGCCAGCGAAAGGACGATGGCACCCGCCGAGGCGTTCCTGAAAGTTTGCATGTCAGCGTTCCTCAAAGCAAGATTGTGCAGGACGTTTCGAGGTCGAGAAGCGGCTTGGTCTCGGCATCGAGCGCAAAGACCGTCAATGTCGCGCCGACCATTTCAAGCGATGTGAAGTAGTTTCCGACATAGGTCTTGTAGACGATGAGGCCGCGACCAGTGATCTCGCTCTCGATTGTGTCGTTGAGAATGTAAAGTTCGTTGAGCGGTGTCGCACCCAGTCCCGAGACCAGAACGGCAACCTCGGTTCCAGCAGGAAGATTGTGATCATCCAGAACGATCTTGCACATGTCCCTAGCGACATCTGCCGCTTGCTTGAGCGGCTCGACGCGCACACCGGGCTCGCCGTGATGGCCGATGCCAACTTCCATCGTACCCGGCTCGATCTGGAAGTTAGGATGGCCGACAGCCGGCAGGGTGCACGGCCCGAGGCCGACGCCGATCGACCGGCAGTTGTCGATCGCTTTTTGCGCGGCCGCTCGAACTTCTTCGAGACTGCCGCCCTGCGTGGCTTTGGCGCTTCCGATCTTCCACATGAAGATCTCGCCGGCAACACCGCGACGCTTTTCGCGCTCCGACAGCGGTGCGGAGCAGACGTCGTCATTGGCAACGACGGTTGCGACCTCAATACCGTCCTTGGTGGCGAGCTTTGTCGCCATCTTCACGTTCATGTTGTCGCCGGCATAATTGCCGTAGAGGCAGACCACGCCCGCCCCGCCGTCAGCCGCACGGATGGCGTCATGAAAGCTCTTGGCAGTCGGGGAAGAAAACAGTTCGCCAACGGCAACGGCATCCAGCATGTTCTTGCCGGTGTAGCCCATGAAGCCAGGCTCGTGGCCGGAGCCGCCTCCGGTGATAACGCCGACCTTGCCGCTCACCGGTGCATCCTTGGCGACAACCACACGCGGGTTCTCGGCAAGTCGCACGATATCGGAATGGGCTTTGATGAAGCCCTTGACTGTATCCTCGACGACGAGGTCGGGATTATTGACGAAGCGTTGCATGAAGTCTCCTTGAAATGTCCTGGCGCTTCGGCTCAGAGAATTGTGTAGCCGCCATCGATCAGGAGATCGGCGCCGTTGATCATGTTGGCGCCATCCGAAACCAGGAAGACGGCAGCGGCAGCGATCTCTTCGGGATAGGCGAAACGACCGGTGGGAATACGCTTCTTGGCGGCCTCTCCCTTTTCGCCAGCCCAGGCCTTCTTGCCGAGCTCGGTCAGGACCACGGTCGGCGAGATCGTGTTGACTGTAATGCCGTATTTGCCCCATTCGGCGGCGAAGGTCTTCGACATGCCGATGACGCCGAACTTCGAGGCGCAGTAGGCGACATGCTCCTCGATGGCGACGGTGCCCGCCTGCGACGCAAGATTGATAATCTTGCCGCCTTGTCCTGCAGCGATCATGGCGCGGCCGACGGCTTGGGTGACGAGAAAACTGCCTTTGAGATTAATGTTGATCGTCTTGTCCCAATAGTCGAGCGACAGATCTTCGGCTGGCGCCAGGAAGACGACGCCGGCGCTGTTGACGGCAATGTCGATGCGGCCGAATGCTGCGACAACATCCGATATGGCGCGATTGACCGAGTCTGGCTGGGAGACGTCACAGACGAAAGACTTGGCACCGCCACCGAGCGCGGCCGCCTTGGCAGAGGCGATATCGGCATTGATATCGAGTACGGCCACCGTGGCGCCTTTTGCCGTCAGCGCGTCGGAGATCGCCGAGCCGATCCCGGATGCCGCGCCAGTCACGACGGCGATCTTGCCTGTCAGGGGGAAGTTGAGGTCAATTTGGGGTGCAGTGTCTGTCATCTCTTCAAGCCCTTGCGATGTGGAGGCCAGGGCGGCATGTTGCCCGCCCTGGCTTTGCGTTCGTTACTTGCGGGATTCGAGCAGTTTGTCGGCATTTTCCTTGGTGACCGGCGTCCACGGAACGAGGTAGTCCTTGGAGGCGCCGTCTTCCCACTTCATTTCCGGATACTGGGTCCAGATCGCCGATTCCGGCTTGGCATCCTTGTTCGCGGCCTTGATGGCGACGTCGAGCGCGCCCTGTGCCTGTGCGTTGGCATCCTGCAGGATCGATGCCATTTCGCCACGCTTGACGGCATTGATGGCATCGGTGACGCCGTCGACGCCGGCGATTGCGAAGTCTTCAACCTTCAGGTTTGCAGCCTTGATCGCCTCGATCGCGCCGAGCGCCATTTCGTCGTTCTGGCCGATGACACCATTGATCTGGCCCGGATGCGATGTGAGCCAGTTTTCCATCAACGTCTGGGCTTCGGCGCGCGACCAGTTGGCGGTCTGCTTTTCGAGAACCTTGACGTCAGGGCACGCCTTGAGCGCCTTTTCGTTGCCTTCGAGGCGCTGGATCTGGCCGGATTGTCCGATTGGGCCTTCGAGGATGACCAAGTTGCCCTTGCAACCCATCTTGTCGAGAACAGCCTTGGCTTCGAGTTCGCCTGCTTCCACGTCGTTCGAGCCGACATAGGAGGTCAGGAGATCGGAGTTGACGCGAGCGTTGGAGCCGACAACAGGGATACCGGCATCATGGGCGGCCTGAACGGCGGCAGCACCGGCTTCGATATCCATCGGCACGAAGATGATCGCGTCGAACTTCTGGGTGATCATGGTGTTGAACTGTTCCTGCTGGACCAGCGCGTCATAGCGACCGTCGAACACCGTCAGTTCCACCTGACCGCTCTTCACTGCCGGATGCTGCTTCAGCGCGGCCGACCAGATCTGCATGAACTCGGCATTCAGGCCGTAGGTCGTGGCGCCGATCTTCAGCTTCTTTTCCTGCGCCATCGCTGGCGCAGTCAGGATCGCCGCACTGGCGATAAGTGCGAGCATCAACTTCTTCATCTGTTTCTCCTCCATAGAGATGTCCGGTCGCCGGTATGACGCGCGGTTTGTCAACGGATCGCGGATACGATCCGAATTATCAGGTCAGAGACCTTGATTTCGTTTCTGGTCCAGCATGACGGCGCCGACGATGAGTGCGCCCTTGAGCACTTGCTGGTAGTAGGATTGGATGCCCATCAGATCGAGGCCGTTGTTCATGACGCCGATGATGAGTGCGCCGATCAGTGTTCCAGTCACCCTGCCGACACCGCCCGAGAGGCTGGTACCACCGATGACGACTGCCGCAATTGCGTCGAGTTCGTAGGCAATGCCAGCCTGCGGCAGTGCCGATCCCGTGCGGGCGGAGAGTATCATGCCGGCGAGACCTGCAAGCGAGCCCGAGATGCCGTAGACAGCGAAACGGATACGGGTAACGTTGATGCCCGAGGTGATGGCTGCATGCGGGTTACCGCCGACGGCATAGATGTAACGGCCAAAGCGCGTGCGCGTCAGGACCCACCAGGACACAATGAAGACGACGGCAAGGATGACCACCGGCATCGGCACACCGAGAATGTTTCCGGTGCCAATCCAGCGGAACTCCGGGATCAGCGCCGGCACAGGCTTTCCACCGCCGTAGATCAGGGTCATGCCGCGTGCTGCCGACAGCATGCCGAGCGTGGCAACGAAGGCGGGGACGGCGAAGCGGGAAACGATGAAGCCTACGATGGCGCCACAGGCCAGGCCCACGCCGATACCGACCAACAAAGCGACGGCTGCAGGATAAGGCGCACCCGCAATACCGGCTGTTGCCGAGGTCGTGACGAAACTGGCGCTGACGATGCCTGCAAGCGCCACGACCGACCCGACAGACAGATCGATGCCGCGCGTCAGGATCACGAAAGTCATGCCAATCGCGAGAACACCGTTGATCGACGTCTGCAACAGCACGTTCGAGATGTTGCCGGCCGTGAGGAAGTACTCGTTGGACAACGACAAGATCATAGACAGAAGCAGGAAGGCCAGAAAGATGCCGTATTCCTGGATGAGCAGCCTGCGGCGATCCGAGTTGAACCAGCCCGTCGTTGGTTTGTTATCTGTAAGGGACACTGTTTCTGACCTCTTCCCATGCCGATCCGTATTGAGAAATTCGCGGTGTGCCGATCACGTCGACAGATGCACCAGCGCCTGCGCGTCGGTCTCCGAGCGCGGGTAGACCCCCGCAGAGCGACCGTTGCGCATGACGAGGATGCGGTCGGACATGCCGAGCACCTCGTCTATCTCCGATGAAATCATCACCACCGTGCCTCCCGCGGCCGCGAACTCGCAGATGATGCGATAGATCTCGCGTTTTGCACCGACATCGACGCCGCGCGTCGGTTCGTCCAAAAGCAGCACCTTCGGATTGCGCAGGAACCACTTGCCTAGAACAACCTTCTGCTGGTTGCCGCCGGACAACCCCGACACTGCCATGGTGTCGCGCGCGGTCTTGATGGCAAAGCGTTCGATCATCTTTTTGCTGGCAGCCTGCTCCTGGCCGCGACGCATGACGAAGCCCGGGCTGAATTCTGGCAGGCTGGCGAGCGCGATGTTGCCCCTGACGCTGTCGACGAGATTGAGGCCCGTCAGCTTGCGATCCTCGGTAACAAACGCAAGCCCGTGCTCCATCGCGTCGGCCGGCTTGCCGACGGTGATCGCCTTGCCATCAAGCTTGATCTCGCCCCTGTCCATCCGGTCGAGACCGAACAGGCAATTGAAGATCTCAGAACGGCCGGAGCCCATCAGCCCGTAGATGCCGAAGATTTCGCCTTTCTTGACGCAGAATGACACGTCATCGACCTTGCCTGTCGCGCTCAAACCCGTGACCTCAAGCCCGGTGACGTCGGTCGGCGTGTTCGTCTTGACATATTCTTCGCCGAGTTCACGGCCGACGATCATGCGGATCAATTCAGGACGATCGATATCCGCAAGTTCGCCCGCACCGATATACAAGCCATCTCGAAACACCGTGTAGGCATCGGCGATCTGGAAAATCTCGGATAGTCGGTGGGAGACGTAAACGACACCCTTTCCGGCAGCTTTCAATCGCTCGATGGTCTTGAAAAGCTGCTGCGCTTCCTTCTCGCCGATCGCAGACGTCGGCTCGTCCATGAAGATCACTTCTGCATCGTGGCTCAGTGCCTTGGCGATTTCGACCAGCTGGATCTGCGCAACAGAAAGGTTCATCATGAATTGCGTCGGACGGATGTTGAACTCGAGTTGCTCGAGCAGCCGCTGCGCATTTTGGTTCATCGTCTTGAAGTCGATGCCGCCAAAGCGGCCTTTGGGCTCCCGACCGAGATAGATGTTTTCCGCAACCGTCATGTGCGGCACGGGGCTGAGCTCCTGCTCGATGATGGCGATGCCTGATGCCAAGGCGGCCGCCGGACCGGAAAACTCGACGTCTGCGCCGCGGCGGCGGATCGATCCGGCGTCGCGCTTGTGAATGCCCATCAGGATCTTGAGGAAGGTCGATTTCCCTGCGCCATTGCCTCCACACAGTGCATGCACGGATCCAGCTTTGAGCTGGAAACGTCCGTCACGCAGCGCTGCGACACCATTGAAGGACTTTTTCAGCCCCTCGACTTCAAGAAGATATTCCACCTCAGCTCCTCCATGCACCGGCCATCCCTGGGGTGGACGATGGGTCACCGCTCCATCTCCATTGAAGCGATTTTTACAAGTGTCAATCACTGGTCGACAAATGTCAATCATGTAAATTGCCGGTTCACGAATTGCCTGTGGCCTTTGCTTTCTTCGTGCGCGGATTAATGATGGCTGGCGGACGGAAAACGGCCATCGCGCAAAGGAACGCCTTAGCCGAGATGACTAGGGCGACGCGCTGTTTGCGTGAATGAGGAAGGTTTACGTAGTCCAATGCGGCTAATGCACGCTGTCCGGCAGGATAAATTCTCGGCATTCACCAGGACCATCCCAGTAGCGGGCTTGGCTTCCGACTTCGAGCGCCGCAGCGAAGACATCCCGACATGGCTGCAATGAAGATCGGGACACTGTGCTCCGTATAGCCGAGGTTTTTTAGCAGATAGGTCGGCACATCGCCTTCAGTAAAGCGGAAAGCCGAATCCCGCTTATCAGCTGTTAGCCCTGAAGGTATAGCGCATAGCGCGTGTGCCGGCGCTCTCCGGTGCGTGTGAAGGCGCCGATCTCCACGAGTTGCTGAACGGCCTCTATCAGCTCGCCAGACGCTTGCAAAAATCTTTGCTCCAACGCAAGCATAGCGGAATCATCATACTTAAAATTCGGCCAGTCGGCGTGCTGCCAGTTCTACGGCATGAGTTATAGGCACCTTTTCTATAGCTCATAAATCCCGACTTTTATGAGTTATTGCAATCGGTGCTATCGCTCATCCGAGATAGAACAACCTGCGACTAGAGCCAAGATTAATGACGAAACGTGACCGGCGACAGTCGACGATCCTTGATTGCAGCGGTCAAAAAATTACAGCGATGTGCGGTTTGGTTGTGACCCGTCACCAACAGGGTTAGCGATGCCGCAACCAAATGAATTCTGAGGGCTTCGGTGACGCCTTATGACTTGAGCGTCAGCGGTGCCTGTGGCGAGTAAGGTAAAAAAACTCACCTGCCCCGCTCTTCCTGCCTGGTGCGATGTTCGCCTCTAAAGCTGGAAGCGGTAGGGAGTATTATGTCGCCTGCTCTCTTCACAAACGTTCATCAAATGTTTTGCGCTTGACGAAACCGCTTGGGCCGCAATACCCTTCCCCCATTCACCAGGGGTGTCCCGGCAAGGGGCTGAGATTCTGCTATCGCGCGCAGTGACCCGTTGAACCTGATCCAGTTCATACTGGCGTAGGGACGGTGCAAGCGCTCCAGGCTCTGGATTTCCGCGTGGAATCCGTGCCCGCGTCTTTTCATCATTCCGGCTGAGGACTGGGTCTCCAAACAAAAACTTGGAGCCTCAAACCATGACGATCGCCGCAAAGACCATCACACCCACAGTCACCATCGGCCCGCTTCCGGCCTCTCGCAAGATTTACATTCCAGGCGAGATCCACCCCGATATCCGCGTTCCCATGCGCGAGATCAGCGTACACCCCACCTCAGGAGAGCCGCCGGTCACGGTCTACGATTCCTCCGGCATCTACACCGTTGAAGGCGCCGACATCAGCATCGAACGCGGCCTGCCTGCGCTGCGCCGCGACTGGGTTGTCGCTCGCGGCGACGTCGCGGCCTATGACGGAAGACTGGTGCGCCCCGAAGACAACGGCTTTGCCAGCGGCGAGCGCCTGACACCCGAATTCCCGGGCAAGCGCCAGCCGCTGCGCGCCACTGAGGGCAAGGCGGTGACCCAACTCGCCTATGCCCGCGCCGGCATCATCACGCCGGAGATGGAATTCATCGCCATCCGCGAAAACCTCGGCCGCAAGATCAAAGCTGAAGCCATGATCCGTGACGGCGAGAGCTTCGGAGCCCATATCCCCGATCACGTCACCCCTGAATTCGTCCGCCAGGAAGTGGCAGCCGGACGCGCCATCATTCCCGCCAACATCAACCACCCGGAAGCCGAGCCGATGATCATCGGCCGAAACTTCCTGGTGAAGATCAACGCCAATATCGGCAACTCCGCCGTCACCTCCTCGATGGCCGAAGAGGTCGAGAAGATGGTCTGGGCCGCGCGCTGGGGCGCCGATACGGTCATGGATCTGTCCACCGGCCGCAACATCCACAACATCCGCGAATGGATCATCCGCAACTCGCCGCTGCCGATCGGTACCGTGCCGCTCTACCAGGCGCTGGAAAAAGTGGAGGGCATTGCCGAGAACCTGACCTGGGAGGTCTATCGCGACACGCTGATCGAGCAGGCCGAACAGGGCGTCGATTATTTCACCATCCATGCCGGCGTACGACTTCATTACATCCCTTTGACCGTCAACCGTGTCACCGGCATCGTTTCGCGCGGCGGCTCGATCATGGCCAAGTGGTGTCTTCATCACCATCGCGAGAGCTTCCTCTACGAGCACTTTGAGGAGATCTGCGAAATCTGCCGCGCCTATGACGTATCCTTTTCGCTTGGTGACGGCCTGCGCCCCGGCTCGATCGCCGATGCCAACGACGCCGCGCAATTCGCCGAGCTGGAAACGCTGGGCGAATTGACGAAGATCGCCTGGGCGAAGGATTGCCAAGTCATGATCGAGGGCCCAGGCCACGTGCCGATGCACAAGATCAAGGAAAACATGGACAAGCAACTCGCCGTCTGCGGCGAGGCGCCGTTTTATACGCTCGGGCCGCTCACTACCGACATCGCACCGGGCTACGACCACATCACGTCCGGTATCGGTGCTGCGATGATCGGCTGGTTCGGCACGGCGATGCTCTGCTACGTTACGCCGAAGGAGCATCTCGGCCTGCCGGATCGAAACGATGTAAAGACCGGCGTCATCACCTATAAGATCGCTGCCCACGCCGCCGATCTCGCCAAGGGACATCCGGCCGCGCAGCTGCGCGACGATGCGCTGTCGCGTGCCCGCTTCGAATTTCGCTGGGAGGACCAGTTCAACCTCTCGCTCGATCCGGAAACCGCCCGCAGCTTCCACGACGAGACGCTGCCGAAGGAGGCGCATAAGGTGGCGCATTTCTGCTCGATGTGCGGCCCGAAATTCTGCTCCATGCGAATCTCCCACGATATCCGCGCCGAAGCACAGAAGGAGGGGCTCGACGCCATGGCTGCAAAGTATCGCGACGGCGGCGATCTCTACATGGCTGTTGATGCCAAGGGCCAGGTGGCCGGCTGAGATGCGCGTTCTCGTCAAGGGGGCCGGCGTCGCCGGCCTCACGGTCGCCCATGCGCTCGCCGCGCGCGGCGCCGAGGTCACGGTTTCAGATCCCAGCTGCGGATTTTCGGGTGCCGCCTCCTGGCTCGCCGGCGGCATGCTGGCGCCGTGGTGCGAGCGCGAGAGTGCCAATGAGGCCGTGTTGCGCGAGGGGCAGGATGCGCCCGACCGTTGGGAGGCGATGGTGCCGGGCGACGTCAAACGAAACGGCACGCTGGTGTTGGCACCCGCACGCGACCAGGGGGAGCTCAATCGCTTCGCCGGTCGCACGACGGGATATGAGTGGTTGGACGAACAGCAGATCGCGACGCTCGAGCCTTCCCTGGCCGGGCGCTTCCGGCACGCGCTGTTTTTCCCGCGCGAAGCCCATCTCGATCCGCGCCGGGTGCTGACAGCAGTGCGCGCGAAGCTGATCGCGTGCGGCGTTGTCTTCGTCGAAACTTCCCCCGACGGGCAGGACTTCGAAAGTGTCGTCGATTGCACTGGCTCCGCGCGCATTGGCCAGACAGCTTCGCTGCGCGGCGTGCGCGGCGAGATGCTTTATCTGAGGACGGACGAGATAGCTCTGAACCGCCCGGTGCGGCTTTTGCATCCGCGCATCCCCGTCTATGTCGTCCCGCGCGGCGACGGCCTCTTCATGGTTGGCGCGACGATGATCGAGACGGAATTCGCAGGCCCGATCACCGCCCGCTCGCTGATGGAGCTGTTGAACGCCGCCTACGCGCTGCACCCGGCATTCGCCGATGCGATCGTGGTGGAAACTGGCGCCGGCGTCCGCCCCGCCTTTCCCGACAACTTCCCCCGCGTCGAGCGACGCGGAAAGCTGATCTCGCTGAACGGCCTTTACCGCCACGGCTTTCTCTTGGCGCCCGCCATGGCCGCGAAAGCGACCGACCTTGTCTTTAACCCCAATACTGCAGGAGGACACGCATCATGAACCTGATCGTCAATGGCGAACCCAAGGAGATTGCCGCCGCCACGCTCGAGGAATTGCTGGTGCTGATGGATTACGAAGGCGACTGGCTGGCGACCGCCGTGAACGGTGAGCTCGTTCATAGGGAGGACCGGTCCGTGCACTCGCTGAACACTGACGACCGGATCGAGATCCTGTCGCCGATGCAGGGAGGTTGACCGATGCTTGAACTCTACGGAACGAAGCTGAGCTCACGCCTTCTTCTGGGCACGGCGCGCTACCCCTCTCCGTCAATCATGGCCGATGCGGTCAGCCGCTCCGGCACCGAAATTGTCACCGTCTCGCTCCGGCGTGAGACGGCGGGCGGCCGCAACGGTGGCGCCTTCTTCGACACGGTCCGCTCGCTCGGCGTCAAGGTGCTTCCCAACACTGCCGGCTGCCATGGCGTGTCCGAGGCGGTGCTGACGGCGAAGATGGCGCGCGAGCTGTTTGCCACCGACTGGATTAAGCTCGAAGTGATCGGCAACCACGACACGCTGCAACCGGATGTCTTCGGCCTCGTCGAGGCCGCCCGCATTCTGGTCAGTGAGGGCTTTCAGGTCTTCCCCTATACGACTGACGACCTGGTCGTCGCCGAGAGGCTGCTGGAGGCCGGTTGCCAGGTGCTGATGCCATGGTGCGCACCGATCGGTAGCGCCGCCGGCCCGCTAAACCCAATGGCGCTGCGCTCCATTCGCGCGCATTTCCCTGACGTGCCTCTTATTGTCGACGCCGGCATCGGCCGACCCTCGCACGCAACTGCTGTGATGGAGCTCGGCTTCGACGCCGTTCTGCTCAACACAGCGATCGCGGGTGCTGGCGATCCTGTCTTGATGGCCGGCGCCTTTTGCGCCGCCATCGAAGCGGGCCGCAAGGCCTTCGAGGCGGGGGTGCTGGAACCGCGCGACATCGCCGTCCCATCAACTCCTGTTATCGGCAAGGCGGTATTTTCATGAAGCTCGATCCCTTCTACCTCATCGTCGACAGTGCCGACTGGATCGAGCGGCTGGTGCCTGTTGGCGTCAAGTTGGTGCAACTGCGCATCAAGGATCAGTCAGTGGCCGCTCTGCGCCAAGAGATCCGCAGCGCTCGGGCGATCTGCGCGCAGCATCGCTGCCAGCTGATCGTCAACGATTACTGGCAGCTGGCGATCGAGGAGGGCTGCGATTTTGTCCATCTCGGCCAGGAGGATCTGGAAACCGCTGACCTCGCCGCCATCCGCGCCGCCGGCGTCAAGCTCGGCCTGTCCACACACGATGCGGTCGAACTTCAGACCGCCCTCGCCGCGCGGCCCGATTATGTCGCGCTCGGTCCAGTCTACGCGACGATCCTGAAAGAGATGAAATGGGCGCCACAGGGGCTCGAGCGTTTGCGTGGATGGAAAGAACGGATTGGCGATCTGCCTTTGGTGGCGATCGGCGGCCTGAACGTCGAACGCATCGAGGGCGTATTTGTTTATGGCGCAGATAGCGCCGCTGTCGTGACCGACATCACCCGCAACGCTGATCCCGGGGCAAGAACGCGGCAATGGCTAGCAGCGACCGAGCCGTGGCGATCGACATCGAGGAAGGCCTGACAGGCTGGATCTTTTCAGGACCCGGACGGCGTCGCGGAGTTGGTTGAGCGCCTCCACCCGACGCGTCTATCGAGATATGATCGAACAGGCTTGTCGTATAGTTCAAGGAACAGATGGCTGGCTGCCAGCACGGCTAACACCACGACCAGCGTCTCCAGTGCGGGATTTTTTCCACCTGTAAACGCCTGAATTATCCCATTTACCCAGCAAAAGATGGGATAATGCAATGCATATATTGGATAGGATAGGTCTCCCAGATAGCGACAGAGCCTGGCCTGCGTTGCGCTGAGGTCCACACTCGAGCCAGTCCAGACGAGAGCGGGGGCAAACGCAAACTTCCACAGCAGCTTGATGGAAAATGGGGCCTCAACCTGAATGCAAAACAGCCCCAGCATCAGCAGTGCCAAGCACCAAAATAGAGCGCTGAGCGCATGGCGCTTTTTTGGCGCTAGAGCTTCGTTCAGGTGATAAATCAGCACACCTAATGAGAACGATGAACCGACATGTGCGAAACCGAGCCAGAACGTGGCTGTCGTATCGCCGCCAATGCCATAAACAATGACGCAAGATGCCGATAGAAGGAAGGTTGCAACCGCAATGGAGACTTGAGGCCCAAACCGGACAGCCCACCAGACGCCGTTTGCAACCACTTCAAAAAACAGTGAAAACTGAGGTCCATTGAGTGGAAAGAGCTGCGGGCCACCTATGTTGGACGGGGCACCGAAAAAAGGCAGGTTCAAAGCGCCAGTCAAAAACGCGAGAAACAATGTCGAATACAAGATCTCGTCGGTCCGCCATATGGCCTTCGACAAAAGGTACGAGGTGCTTATCACGGTTGCCAGAACGATTATCGGCATGAACCTGATAGCGCGCTTAAGCAGAAATTCCCACAGGCTCATGGAATGGATCCTCCGGGAATATGCTACCGCTAGAACAAACCCGCTCAGCGTAAAAAACATGTCGACAGACAGATTTCCGTTTGTTGCGATCCCCGGCTCACCAAGCCATCGCTCGAGGTGGAAAAGCACGACCGACAGCGCGGCCACGCCCCTAACTCCGTCGAGCGCAGGATAGTGTCTCGTTGGCTTCTGATCGCTCATCATGCGGATGGCCCCCAGCGGTCGTAACAGTAAGGTGACAGGGTTCAATGCGGTCTGCAAATTTCTTGCTGGGCATCACGGCATTTCGCCTCTAATGCCAGCCGGAAGGGGTTCAGTAGAGCAGCTAGACTGGCTGGTATCGTCAGGTGCTCGACCCTGGAGCCGGGTGCCCTGGCGATCGCCGGATGCAAATGGAGCGCCGGTGTTCGCACGAAAGACAATCGGTTGAAGCTGGAAGACGTATGCGTCAATAGCCTCGAGCGATTTAACTTGCCGCCATCGCTGCCATCAAGCCCTCTGGCATCCAGCTGGCACGAGCATGCCACGCAACGTCTGTAAAATGGAAGAAGGCAGGATTGGAGGCAACGCTTGCACGGCAGCCACGCAACAAGCGGCTAAAGATGGCGTATTTGCGGGTTGCCGGATGGGAGCGTCTTTGACGACTTGCTCCGCATTATCGACGTCGGTTTCGGCCATTCACTACGCGAGCCGACTTTTGACGAGGACGGGACAGTACCGACATCCTGTAAGCCGGTTAAGGCAACCTGAGTTGGCAACATCCCGGGTATCGATGATCTGAGCGCCTGCGGCGCTCGCGCTTATTTATGTGGTGTCGCCGGACATCGCGTCGCCGAATGCGTAAAGTACGCCGCACAAGAATACCAGGAGAGCGATGACCGATATGTTGACAGTAACGGGTATCGACGATGTTTGCCGGTTGTCGATCATGACGAGAACTCCTAGTCCTTGCTTCGTGCCTGCTGCCAATTCAACGAGGTTGGAAAGCGACTGTTCCCGAGCCTGGACCTTCGTCTGAGCTCGGCTACGACCGAGGTCCGGTTGTCAAAGTGGGAAACAGAACTGTGCGATCTCTTATCGGTGGCACAGGCTGTTTGCCATCGACGGCCGTGCAAACTCGGCTGGCCTGCCAGGCAGCTTGAAGATGTCCTCCACCGTGACGGATCATACTCCGGTCGCATCCGTGCGACATGCCTGTAGCGGATGCGCGGCGGTCGTGTTCAGGTAGACAGCAAAAAGGCTACGCGTCGCACAGATATACAATCTGTTCCTGGCTGGTCCCCCGAAGCTCAGATTGGCAACCGCTTCGGGCAGGATTATCCGGCCGAGCAACGCGCCGTCTGGCGCCAGGCATTGAACGCCATTGCCAACCCCGGCCCAGATGTTGCCGTGTCGGTCGAGGCGAACGCCATCATAAATGCCGATATCGCATTCACGCAGCAATCGTTTGTTTTCCGGAACGTTGTCATGTCCCACATCAAAGGCATAAAGCGCTGATGGCTTACGGCCGCTGTCGACGACATAGAGTGTCCGGCCATCCGGTGAAAAAGCGATCCCGTTCGGCTGGACGAAATCCGTCAACACCGCCTTGATCGATCCGTCCGTCGCAACGCGATAGACGTTGCGACTGCCGATCTCGCTCTTGATCCGCCCGCCTTCATATTCGGTGGAGATTCCATAGGTCGGATCGGTAAACCACACCGCCTCGTCGGATGCTGCAACCACGTCGTTGGGCGAGTTCAGCCGCCGGCCTTCGAATGTGTCTGCGATCACCGTGACGCTGCCATCATGCTCCACACGTGTCACCGAGCGCGACAGATGCTCGCACGATAACACGCGCCCCTGTGCATCGAGCGTGTGACCGTTGGTGAAGCTGGCGGTGTGCTGGAACGGAGTGACAAGGCCTGTGACCTCGTCGAAGCGCAGCACACGGTTGTTCGGGATATCCGAAAAAAGCAGATAGCGGCCAGCCGGTACATAGACCGGTCCCTCTAGCCAACGACCTTCGGAGAACAGCGTGTCCACGTGAACATTTGGCAGCACGAGGCTCTCGAAACGCTCGTCATGCACCTCGAACCATTTCGTCAACATTTAGCGCCTCCCGTCTCGCAACTCGCCTCAGAGCCGCTTCATCCAGCCAAGGCCGGCAACCGTTTCGCCAGCTGGCCGGTATTCACAACCTACATAGCCACGGTAACCGAGTTCATCGAGCGCTGCGAAAATCCTGAAGTCGTCGAGCTCTCCTGTTCCCGGCTCGTTGCGTCTGGGCACCGACGCGGTCTGCACATGCCCGATCACAGCCATTGCCCTTTCCAGGCCGACAAGCACGTCGCCGTGGATGATTTGCCGGTGATAGATATCGAACTGCAGCTTCACATTGGCGTGGTTCAGATCGGAGATGAAGCTGATGGCGCGGTTGAAATCGTTGAGGAAGTAACCGGGCATGTCGCGGCCGTTGATCGGCTCGATCACAAGGCCAATACCATCGCGCGCCGTGGCGTCGGCAGCATAGTCGAGCGCGTCGCGGTAGGAGGCAATTGCCGCTGGATCGTTTGCATCCGCGATCCCCGCCATCATGTGCAGGAGCGGCGATCCGATGACCTTGGCATACTCCACCGCCTTGCCCACCGCCTGGCGGAATTCGTCGCGACGCTCCGGCAAGGCGGCCAGGCCACGAGCGCCGGCGGCCCAATCGCCGGGTGGAATATTGAAGAGTGCCTGCTTCAATCCGGTCGCATGGAGCCTTTCGGCAATGACGTCGGCTGGATAGTCGTATGGGAAGAGATATTCGACGGCTTCGAAACCAGCGTCGGCTGCTGCCTGAAATCGATCGAGAAACGCGTGTTCGTTGAACATCATGGTGAGGTTGGCGGCAAAACGTGGCATCTCAGACCTCCTTGTCCATGCCGGGCAGTTGCAGCCCGGCGATCGACGCCAGAAGGCGGGCGACGGAAGAATCGTCGTCTTGCCCCATGCCAGCCGCCTCGGTCATGAGGAAAAGCTGCAAAGCGGCGCTGGCGATCGGAAGGGGGAATTTCTGCTGCCGGCCGATGTCGGAGACGATGCCGAGATCCTTGGTGAAGATCGATACGGCGCTGTGGGGCGTGTAATCGCCGGCGACGACATGCGGAATGCGGTTTTCGAACATCCAGCTGTTGCCAGCCGATTTTGTGATCACGTCGAAGACTCTGGAGATATCGAGCCCGAGGCTCTTGGCGAAGGTGATCGCTTCGCAGGCAACGGCGATATGGACGCCCGCCAGCAGCTGGTTGACGATCTTGAAGGATGAGCCAACGCCGACATCGTCGCCGAGTTCGTAAACGGTTGCTGCCATCGCATCGAGCGCCGGCCGGGCCGCGGCGAAGCTCTCGGGCGAACCCGACGCCATGACCGTCAGCGCGCCTTGATCGGCCTTGGCCGAACCGCCACTGATCGGGGCATCGAGATAAAGGATCCCATGCTTGCCGGCCCTTTGGGCGAAGTCCTTGGCCTCGGCCGGTGAGATAGTTGCCGACGATATCACGACGGAGCCGGGCGCCAACGCCGCGACTGCGCCGTCGGGACCGAACAGTACGGACTCTGTCTGCGCCGCGTTGACGACGACGATAACGGCGATCGTCGCATTCCTCGCGGCTGCCGCCGGTGTTGAGAACGGCTTGCCACCGGCGGCTTCCAGGCTGTTCAAAGCCGCATCGCTGATGTCGCAGCCAGAAACCGTGTGGCCGGCTCGCAGAAGCGAGCGTGCCATGCCAAGGCCCATCGAGCCCAATCCGACGATTGCTACGTGGGTGGATCCGGCCATTATCGATTGTTCCTTTCAAATCTGCGTATCAGCAACATGGAGAGTATGATCAGACCGAAAACGATCTGACGGAAAGCTTCCGGCATCTGCAACACCGAAAGAATGGAAGACAGGAGCGTGATGAACAGTGCGCCGACAACGGTTCCGGCGTAACTGCCCTTGCCACCGAGGATGGACGTTCCGCCGATGACAACGGCGGTGAGCACAGGCATCATGTAGGCATCGCCCATACCCTGATAGGCCTGGTTGGCGTAGCCGGCCAGGAGGATCGCACCGATGGCGGTGAAGACGCCGGCGGCCACGAAGGTCATCGTCGTCACCAGCCGTACCCTGATGCCGGAGAGATAGACCGCCTTTTCGGAACTGCCGGTGGCAAGGATGTAGCGGCCAAAGACCGTGCGTTTGAAGAGAAGGCCGATAACGATCATCACCGCGATCCAGAACAGGAAGGCATTGGGAATGCCAAGCGTGCGATCGAGCGCCAGCGATATCGAAAGCGGCGGCGCCACGCCGCGCGGCTTGAAGCCGCCTGTGAAGAACACCAACGCGCCGACGAGCATCGAATTCATGGCCAAGGTCCAGACCATGGATGGTAGGCGGAAGAAGGCAACGCCGATGCCGTTGATCAACCCGATCAGCGCTCCGCCGAGAAGGCCGATCGGAATGGCTACTGCCGCAACCGAAGGCGTGGACGAACCCGCGACCGTGGTGGTCAACACCGCGACTGCCGTGATGCCAGCGGGCACTGAGAGGTCGATATGTCCGAGCAGGATGACGAGCGTCGCTCCGGCGGCTATCACGCCGAGAAATGAGGCGATCTGCAATTGCTGGAGGAGATAGCCCGGACTTAGAAAAGCCGGGAAAATAATGCCGCCAATCGCCAGCAACAGGATACAGCCCGCTGTAACGACAGGAATGGCGGGATCAGCGGTGAACCGGCCAAGGAGGCGTCGGGGAAGTTCTGGGGTGATCACGGTCATTGTGCAAACAACTTCAAACGATTGCGAACCTTGAGAATGCTGAGCGAACCGAGCGCAATGGCAAGCGCCAGTATCAGGCCCTCGAAGAACGGTTGGGCAAGCGGCGGCAGGCCAGAGAAGAACATCAAAGCGGCAACCGTCTTGAGTAGCAGCGCGCCGACCACCACGCCAAATGGGCCGCCGATGCCGCCGGAAAGTGAGACGCCACCGAGGACGATCGCGGCGATCGAGTTGAGGGTGTAGGTCGGGCCAATCCCGGCGTCTCCGGTCAGGGTCACCATGCTCACATAAAATCCGGCCATGCCAGCGCACAGACCACCAAGCGCGTGCGCGGCGATGCGCATCCGCATCAATGAGATGCCAGTCAGTTGCGCGGAATGCTCGGACGAACCGAGACCGTACAGAGATAGGCCGAAAGCGGTGAAGCGCAGGATCAGCGCGAAGGCGACCAACACGACGACGATCAGTATCAACGACGTCGGCACGCCGGCGATTGAATATGTCAGCGCGTCGGAGAGGTCGCTGTTGACATCACCGCCGGGCGTCGGGCGCAGAAACAGTGCGATGCCGGAATAGACGGCACCGGTCGCAAGCGTCGCGATGATTGGCGGAATGCGCCCGAAGGTGACGACCAACCCGTTGATGAACCCGCAGGCAAGACCGGTGCCGATGACGGCGACAATACCGAGCCACAGTATGGCGCCCTCGCCCGCGAGAACATGGGATGCAACGACATTGCTAAGCGCCACCATGGCGCCGACGGACAAATCGATACCCCGCACCAGAACCACGAAGAACTGCGCGAAGGCGGCAAAGACCAGCAGCGCTCCCTGGTTTGCCCAGATCGTCACCACATAGGTGGAAAATCCTCGCGGATGAGTGCCGACATATATCGCGAACAGCACGATGAAGGCAGCGGCCGGAATGAGAAAGCGGATGTTGCGCTGAAGTGCAATGCGCGTCATGCGGCTTCTCCTTGACCGGCATGTTCATTGGAGAGACCCATCGCCGCCGAAATCAGGTTTTCGGGAGTCAGCGTGTCGCCGGCCAGTTCCCGCGCGATGCGCCCGTGATAGAAGACCGCAACCCGTCCACAGAGATGGACGAGCTCTTCGTAATCGGTCGATTGCAGCACGATTGCCACGCCGGCATCGGCGAGATCGCTAAGCAATTGATAGATCTGCGCCTTGGTCTTGACGTCGATGCCGCGGGTCGGGTCGAGAAGCAGCAGACAACGCGGCTTCAGTGCCAGCCACTTTGCCAGCAGCACCTTCTGCTGGTTGCCGCCGGAGAGGGAGGCGACGGGATCCGACATTTGCCCGTATACAAGCTCGAGCCGGTGGAGGAGCGCCGCATAATGCGCCTCGCGTGCAGCATTGTCGCGGACCAGAATACCGTCCCGGCCGAGGCCAGCCAGACGCATGTTGTCCTCGATCGACAGGCTTGGGATCATCCCCTCCGTCTTGCGGTCCTCGGGGATGAAGGCGATGCCGACATCCTCGGCTTTCGCGTGGAACGGCGAGCGCCGGCTGAACGGCTTGCCGCCGATCTCGATTGCCCCCGACACTCCGCTGAGAATGCCGAAGATGGCCCCGAGCACCCGCTGCTGCCCCTGCCCTTCCAGGCCGCCAAGGCCATATATCTCGCCGGGACGGACGTCGAACGAGATATCATCGAGCTCTCCCGCCCATGACATGTTCCGCACGGACAGGAGAGGCTGGACATCGACAGCAACCGCCGCGCGCTGTGCCGGAAACAGTTGCTCCATCGACTGACCGATCATCAACGAGACAATCCCCTCGTGATCGATGGTTCCAGCCGGGAATGTCTTCACATGCGCGCCGTTGCGGAACACCGAGATGCGGTCCGCGAGCGCGTGAACTTCATGGAAGCGATGCGAGATGAACAGCACGCACGTTCCCTGATCGCGCAGCCGGCGGATGACGGAGAATACGCGCTCGACCGCATCGGCGCCCAGGGCCGATGTCGCCTCGTCCAGGATCAGCAGTCGCGGCTTCTGATAGAGCGCCTTGGCGATCTCGACGAGTTGGCGTTCGGCAAGCGTGAGTTCGCTGATCAGGCTGTCGAGCCGAATGCGCTCTGCACCGATCATTGCCAGGCAAGCCGCCGCATCACGGTAGGCTGCGCGCCGGACGAAACCGAACATGGTCCGTGGACGCGCCAGGACGATATTGTCGCCAACGGTGAGGCTTGGCATCAGCGAGAGCTCTTGGAACATGCACACGATGCCATGGTTTGCTGCATCGCGTGTGCCGAAGAAGCTGACGGGCACGCCGTCGAGCCGGATCGTTCCTGAAGTCGGCGCGATAACGCCAGAGAGAAGCTTCATCAGGGTCGACTTCCCGGCGCCGTTTTCGCCGAGGATCGCATGGATCGTCCCGGCCTCGCAGGTGAAATCGACATCTCTGAGCGCCGTCACAGCGCCGTAGGTCTTTGATATGCCCGCAAGTGCAATCAGGGGGGAATTATCTGTCATCGATCTATCCGTGATCCGGCCGGAGCATGGGCAGCGCCCTGCCCCGGCCTTCCTCGATCAGGTATTGTCAGGCTTCTGGCCGAGAAGCTCTTCCGGCGTGAACACCGGGAAGCAATTCGGGTAGCCCGTTGTCGTGTAGAAGGTGTCCGGCAGCTTTGGGAAGAAGTCCGTCCCTTCCTTCAGCTCGGCATTGTCCTTGCTTGGGATCGGCAGGAAGATCTTCTGCGGCAGGGCATTGCCCTCAAGCAGCGAGACGATCGCCTCCAGCGAAACCGACGACATGACCGGAGCCTGCGCCGCTGTCACACCAGGATACTTGCCTTCGGCGAGCAGCCGCCGCGTGCCATTGCCGGCATCGCCGCCGAAGGGGACGACCGGGTGGCTGGCGTTCTTCATGGCGTTGAGGGCGCCGATCGAGCCTTCCTGCACCATCACGCCATCAAACTGACCATTGGTCGCGATCGCGTCCGCGGTCACCTTCTGCACCGTGCCGGCATCCCAGTTTCCGACGACCTGCACCACCTTGAGACCAACTTCCTTGTCGAGCACCGAGCGCATACCATCGTGGTTGTCGCGGTCCGTCGCGTTGCCCGGAAGGCCCGAGACTTCGAGCACGCTGCCTTCAACCTTGCCCTTGGCTTTCTTGATGGCATCCACCACCGCCTGGGCCTTCATCTTTCCGAGTTCGAACTGGTTCTCGTTGACCTGGACGATCTCGTCGGTATCAAGCACGTTGTCGAAGGGAACGAGAACAGTGCCGGCTTGCGCGGCACGCTTGATGACTGCCTTGAATGCCGTCGGGTTGACGGCGATGAAGCTGATGCCGTCATAGCCGGCGGCGATGAAATTATCGATGGCGGCGATCTGCGCGGCGCTGTCGTTACCAACTGATACCACCGTGAACTCGGCGAGCTTTGCCTTGTTTTCCGGGCGCGCGGCCCAAGCTTTGGCACCCTGAATGGCGGTCACGCGCCAGTCATTGCCTGCAAAGCCGTTTACGAAGGCGATCTTGTATGGTCCCTCGCGCTTCTCGTAGCGGATGACCTTCTTGTTGTCAGGTGCCGGCGAGAAGCACTCCGGCCGAAACGTGTCTTCTGCATGTGCTGCGGACCAAGCCCCTGACAGGGCCGTAAATGCGCACAGTGACGCCGCCATCGCGATGACGGCTCTCCGATTATCCTTCACGGTGTTTTCCTCCCGAAAACCTTAAAAATGCTCCCAAAAGCGCTATCTCAGCGCTAACATAAAAATAATAAGCACATCCTCTAGCAATCTTCAAGCGAAATATGTTAGCGCTGAGATACCGAATTCGGCTTCAATCCATCGCCGCGGAAAGGAGGGCCTTGTGACGCAGTATGAAGTACCGACCCTTGCACACGTGGCCAAGCTTGCCGGTGTCAGCGAAAACACAGTGTCACGCGTCATCCGCAACAAAGGACCGATCGCCGATGACACGCGCAGCCGCGTCGTCAAGGCAATCGAAACCCTGGGCTATGTACCGAACCGCGCTGCGGGATCGCTTGCCTCTTCCGGTTCGTTGTTGATCGGCGTTCTCTTGCCGTCGCTTTCCAACATCGTCTTTCCCGAAGTGCTGCAGGGGATCCATGCAGCGCTTGCCACCACGGCCTACCAGCCGATGGTGGGTGTAACGAATTATGATGCGAATAAGGAACAGGATATCCTGTCTTCGCTACTTGCATGGCAGCCGGCCGCCATCGTCACCACCGGGTTCGACCATACGGACGCAACGCGGCGCATGCTGGACAACAGCCGGGTGCGCGTCGCTGAATTGATGGATATCGATGCCGAGCCGATCGACGTTGCCGTTGGCCTCTCTCACCGCCAGGCCGGATACGCGACCGCGCGCCACCTGATCAAGCGCGGCTACCGACGCTTCGGCTATGTCGGTCACGACTGGGTCGCCGACCGGCGTGCCCGGCTGCGATATGAGGGCCTGTGCCAGGCCCTGTCGGAAGCGGGATTGACGCTACGGGCCGAGCAGCGCTTCGACGGTCCGAGCTCGACGATGGCGGGTCGTGACACGCTTGCGAGCTTGTGCTCGCGCGCACCCGATATCGATGCTGTCGTCTTTTCCAACGACGACATGGCTGTTGGCGGGTTTTTCCATTGCCTTGCGGCCGGCATTGCCGTGCGCGAACGGCTTGCCCTCTTCGGCTTCAACGGCCTGGACATCGGCCAGGTGCTTCCAATGCCCCTTTCGACGATACGCTCTAACCGGTTCCTGATCGGCAAGACGGCGGTCGAGAAGCTTCTGGAGAGCCCTACTCGGCCGGAGGCGCGCGTGGTGGTCGATACCGGTTTCGATATCATCGAAGGCGCAACGGCCTGAGAATTTCTGTCTTTTGGGAGTGAATGAAGATGCTGTTGGGCGCGGTGGCTGATGATTTGACGGGAGCGACGGACCTCGCTCTGACGTTGTCTCGAGAGGGAATGCGGACGGTGCAGGTGGTCGGGGTTCCACCGATCGATTTCGACTATGGCGACGCGGAGGCAGTGGTCGTCGCGCTGAAATCGCGAACCATCGCGGCAGACGAAGCGGTCGCTTTGTCTCTCGAGGCCTGCCGCCGCCTGATCGCGGCTGGCGCCGAACAGATCATCTTCAAATATTGTTCGACATTCGATTCGACGCCTGAGGGCAATATCGGCCCGGTCGCCGAAGCCTTGCACGGGCATCTGGGCGGGGCTCTCACGCTGGCATGCCCCGCCTTTCCCGCAAACGGCCGAACGGTCTATCGCGGCCATCTGTTTGTCGGCGACATGCTTTTGTCCGACAGCCCGATGAAGAACCATCCGTTGACGCCGATGACGGAGTCCAATCTAGTTCGCGTGCTCCAGCAGCAGACGACGCTTAAGGTCGGGTTGATTACCCGCGATCGGGTGAGCACGGGCAGCGACGAGATCGGCGCGGCGTTCAGACAGGCGGCTGCCCGAGGCGAGGAGATCGTCATTGTCGACGCCATCACCGACGACGATCTTCGTGCGATCGGACGCGCGGCAGCCGGTATGCGCCTGATCACGGGCGGTTCTGGCATCGCGATCGGCCTGCCCGAAAACTTCCGGCGCGCTGGCAAGCTGCCCTCGCAAAGCACTGCAGCGGGCATCGCGGCGCCGCAGGGCAAGGCCGTGATCCTCGCTGGCTCCTGCTCGGCGGCCACCCGCCGCCAGGTCTCGGTCGCGATTGAGGCCGCAACACCGGCACTAAAACTGGACCCGCTCGACATTGCGGCCGGCCGCACCACCGTTGATGCGGTCGTCGACTGGGTCATGTCCGCCACTGACGCGATCCCACTTGTCTATTCGAGTTCAGAACCAGACGATGTCAGGCGCGCTCAGGAGGCGCTTGGACGCGATCGTGCGGGTGAATTGATAGAGCAGCTGTTGGCACAAGTGGCCGCCCGCCTGACGAGGCTCGGCTACTGCCGCTTCCTCGTAGCTGGTGGCGAGACGTCGGGTGCGGTGGTCACTCAGCTTGGCGTCCAGGCGCTCTTGATCGGTCCCGAGATCGATCCGGGGGTTCCGTGGACGGTTAGCATCGGCCGCAAGGAGCCGCTGGCACTTGCCCTCAAATCAGGCAACTTTGGCGGCGACGACTTCTTTTTGCGGGCATGGGATCTGGTGTGATGGTGGCGATTATTTCGGAAGAGACGAAGTTGAGGGACGACATCGCCACTGTCGGTCGATCCCTGTTCGATCGATCGCTGACGTTTGGATCGACGGGCAATATCAGCGCACGGCTTGCCAATGGTGACGTTCTCATGACGCCGACCAATGCGTCGCTTGGCGATTTGGATCCGGCCCGCCTGTCGCGCTTCACGGCCGAAGGCGTCCACGTGGATGGCGACAAACCCACGAAAGAAGCCTTTCTGCATCAATGCATGTATTGCCAGCAGAAGATGAGTGGCGCCGTCGTCCATCTTCACTCCACCTACGCGGTGGCGGTCAGCGTTCTCGACGATGTCGATCCGGCTGATGTTTTGCCACCTTTGACGGCCTATTACGTGATGCGGGTGGGAACGCTTCCGCTTGTCGAATACTTTCCGCCTGGCGATCCCGCTCTTGCAGCGGCAGTCGCGGACAAGGCAAAGGACAGCCACGCGGTGCTTTTGGCCAACCATGGCCCGGTCGTCGCGGGCAAGACGTTGCGCGAAGCGCAGTACGCAACCGAAGAGCTTGAAGAAACTGCCAAGCTGCATCTGCTGTTGCGTCCGCACGCAATTCGCCCGCTTACGCCTGCTCAAAGGGCTGAACTCCTGTCCAGGAAATAGTTGGAAAATCGCCGCCAGACGCTCCCGAGGCTCGTCATTTGGTCCGATCAACGTCTTTCGAGGGCGTTTGGGCAGCACCTGTCGACCAGCGGGCGTCTGGCTCGTTTCATGCCTTTCGGTTTGAACACTGGCTCGCGCAACCGGGATCTTCATGCGGTAACGGTCATCGTTACAGCGCGTCAGCCTTGTGACAAAAGGGCCGCGCCTACAAAATATGATTTTAATAATCAACTTAAATATTGCGTCTATCCGTTACCGGATGCTAGCAGCATCCTATGACTAGCGCTCATCGACCCGAAATCCTAGATACTTTTCTGCACGTACGCACGCGTCTTTCGGCTGTCATCTACCAGCGAGTTCGATGCAGCGCGACGACAGCGGATTTGTTGCAGGACACCTTCCTTCGCTTTTGGGAGCGACGCTCGTTATTGCGAGAGGTCGCGGACCTGGCTGGCTATTTCATGACGACAGGGCGCAATCTCGCACTCGACCACCAGCGGCGCAAGAAGATCGCGCCCTTCGTCGATGGGATCGATGGGCTGGAAGCGGTATCTGATCCTTCACCATCGGCCGAACAGGTGGCGATCGGCCTCAATGAACTGCGGCGTATCTCGGCGGTCATCGATGACATGCCGCCTCGTGCAAGGCAGGTCTTCCTGATGTCTCGTATCGACGGCCTAACCTACCAGGAGATCGGAAACCATCTCGGTATTTCCCCCAAGACCGTTTTCAGCCATATGGTCGTTGCGCTTGAACGCCTGAGAAGCGCTATGCGGGTAGATGATTGACAGATGACTGGAAGCCGATGCCGTATCGCGCGGTAGTGTGTCGGGAGCCGTGAGATCCATGCAGGACACAAGCCAAGAACTCCAGCCGCAAACACCGCGCGACGCATCACGAAGCGCTGCCGAATGGTTTGCGCATATGCTGGACGACAGTGCGACACCGAATGACTTGGCCGATTTCAGGGCATGGCTGCAGGCCGATCCCTCGCACGCAGCAGCCTATGCTGACATTGAACGACTTTGGGTGGGTGCAGGCATGGTACCGGATAAATCGGAACCAACGCGACTGTCGCGTCGAAAGCTGCTGAAGACGGGAAGTGCATTCGTGGTCGTCGCGTCATCCGCCCTGGCAACATCCGCCTATCTGCGCCCTCTCCCGGCAGACTTCAGGACGGGGACAGGCGAGACCCGAACCGTCACATTGCCGGATGGCTCGACCGCCGAGCTGTCTACCGCATCGGCGATCTCCCTTGCCTATACGATGACGCAGCGCGTCGTCACTCTGGTCGAAGGAGAGGTATTCTTTACCGTCGCAAAAGACAGCTCCCGTCCCTTTGTCGTCAATGCAGGGCCGCTTAAAACCGTCGCACTTGGAACGCAATTCTCGGTCTCTGCGGAAGACGATCGCATCGTTGTCGCGGTCGCCGAACATTCAGTGCGTGTTTCTTCGCCCTTCGAGGCTATCGACGTGCAGGAGGGACAGTCCGTCGTCTTCGCTAACGACAGGATCTCGACACCGTCCGAAACCGATGTTGGATCGCGGCTTTCGTGGCGCGACGGCAAGCTCGTCTTCATTTCGACGCCCCTGGAGGACGCCGTTCGAGCATTGTCGAAGTGGCGCCGTGGCAAGATGATCGTCATGGACACCGCGCTAGCCCGGCGGCCGGTAACGGTGATCGTCGATGTCAGGCGCGCGGGCAGCATTCTCCAGACATTGGAGAATGGGCTGCCAATCCGCGTGGCTACCTACTCTCCCTGGCTGACACTTATCTACCCGCGATAAAAAATATTTCAAAACCACTCAGGTTTTTCCCATCTTCGATCGTCCCTCTCTTTGAAGCCTCGTATCGCCGGGGTCCGACCATGTTTCTAAGGGGGCGTTGAGTGTCTGTGTTGAACTATTTCGCAAGCGATCGTCGAAGCGTACTGGGGTTGGCGCGTGGGGCCCTGTTGGCGACCTGCGTCGTCTTCTGCCCATTTGCTGCACTACCGACGCTTCACGCCCAGACCGCCAAGAGCTATCAGTTTTCGATACCAGGCCAGTCGCTATCGGCCGCGCTCGTCCGTTATTCGTCGATCACAGGCGTCGATGTCGTCTTTGACGGTGCACTACCCGGCAATCTGCGCACGTCGGGCCTCTCCGGTGACATGCCAGCGGAAGCCGGACTATCGCGGCTCCTGGCGGGGACGGGCCTGACTTACCGGTTTTCATCGGCAAACAGCGTTGTCTTGATGAACCCGGCGGGCGGGGTCAGTTCCGCACCTTCGGATGGATCGACGGTGCTTCAGCCAATCAGCGTGACCGGCGAACAGGCCCTCGGCCCCGTCGACGGCATCGTTGCCAGACAGAGCGCAACCGGAACGAAGACCGATACGTCGCTGAAGGAGACGCCTCAGGCCATCAATGTCGTCACCAAGGACCAGATGGCGGCACAAGGATCTGCGACACTAACACAGGCGCTTCGCTATACGCCCGGCGTTATCAGCCAGTACGGCGACGATTCCCGCTATGACTGGTTTACCATCCGCGGCTTTCGCCCGGGGCGCTATCTCGATGGTCTGCGCTTGCCGTTCGGCTCACGCGGCTATGCGCAGCCGCGCGTCGAACCCTACAGTTTGGAGCGGGCAGAAGTCCTCAAAGGCCCCTCATCCGTCTTGTATGGCCAAGGCGAGCCTGGTGGCCTGATCAACATGGTGTCGAAGCGACCGAGCGCAACGGCCAAGAACGAGGTCGAGCTGCAACTAGGGACCGACAACCGTGTCCAGACGGCTTTCGATCTTGGTGGCCCGGTTAATGGCGACGATGCCTTCCTGTACCGTATCGTGGGCGTTGGCCGCATAACGGATACCCAGTACGATTTCGTCAAGGAACGGAAGGCCTACATCGCACCGTCGTTCACGTTCAAGCCGGACGAAGCAACATCGCTTACCATTCACGCTGACTACCAGAAGATCTATTCGCCCGGTGGTGGTGGTGCGCCGGCGTTACCGGCAAATGGTACGCTTTACACTAGCATCTATCCCGAGCTGTCCCGTGGAGCCTTTCCCGGCGAACCCGGCTACGACTATTACAAGAGTGACCAGGCATCGGTCGGCTACGAATTCGAGCACGAGTTCGATGATACGTGGACCGTTCGCCAGAACCTGCGGTACTCCTACATCGGAACAGACACCCAGCGCGTACAGCCATATTGCCCGACCGCGGTGTGCAATCCGGCCGGCTTCTATCGCTATGCCTGGGCGTTCCCTGAGAGTGCGCGGGCTGTAACGGTCGACAATCAGGCCGTTGCAAAGTTTTCTACGGGTGAGTTTGATCACACGGCCTTGTTCGGGCTCGATTATTCCTATGAAAGCAGTCGCTACGAGGAGTCTACGCTTGCCGGCATTCTCACGCCGTTCAACGCCTATGATCCCAACTACGGCGCCAGCACAGTCACAAGGCCACCAATTGCGACGAGGATCGATCAACACCGTAGCCAGCTCGGAATCTATGCTCAGGATCAGATCGAATGGGATCGTTTCGCGTTTTCCGTCTGCGGTCGCTATGATTGGGCTAATACCGATACCCGGACACGAACAAGTTCGTCCAACACCTTAGTCGATCAGAATGATGGACGCTTCACCTGGAAGACGGGCATCGTCTACAACTTCGACAATGGAATTTCGCCATACGCGGGCTACTCGACGTCCTTCAATCCTGCAAGCGGGACGGATCGGTTCGGAAATGCGTTCAGTCCAACGACGGGCGAGCAGTTCGAAGTCGGTGTGAAGTACCAGCCGGAAGGGATGAACAGCTTCGTTACGCTGTCGGCCTATCACCTGACACAAGACAACGTGCTTTCGCCCGATCCCGTCAACACAAATTTCCGGGTGCAGACGGGCCAGGTTACGATGAAGGGCCTCGAAATTGAAGGAAAGGCCGAGCTGAGCGACGCCTTCTCGGTAATTGCCTCCTATGCATACACCGACAGCGAGATTACCAAGGACAATCCGAATGCTGCGGGCGTCAGCAATACAGGCAAGCGCTTTGCCTTCGTGCCACGAAATCAGGCGTCCATCTGGCTGGACTACGCCTTGCAGAGCTCAACGAATTGGGATGGGTTGAGCCTTGGAGCTGGAGCCCGATACACGGGCCAGACATTCGGTGACAACGCCAACAAGTTCGACATCCCGAGCTATACCGTCTTCGACGCGGCCATCCGCTACGATTTTGGCAAAGCCAATCCGAAGCTGGAGGGGCTAAAGGCAGCGCTCAATGTGAGCAATCTGTTCGACCGCAAATACGTGTCGACCTGCATAGCCGCGACCGGATGCTACTGGGGCGAAGGACGCACCGTCTATGCCACATTGAAGTATAGCTGGTAACGGTGGCAAGACCTCGAAAACCTCATCCCGGTCAACTGACGCGGCGGCAATTTGCTGCCGCGTTGGCTGCGTTCATGATGCCGAATGCGGCGTCAGCTGAACTTGCTCATTCCAAGATCGCGGTTCTGGATTGGGGCTGGGCAGAAAGCCTACTGGCGATCGGCGTCGCTCCGCAGGCTGTCGCGGAAACGCCACTTTATGGCGACCGTGTTGTTGTCCCGGCGCTTCCGAAGGACACGATCGACCTTGGTCTGCGTTCGTGGCCCAACATGGAACTCCTAAGGTCGTTGCAACCTGACCTTATCCTGTCTCAGGCCAATTACGGCGTGTCTGAAGCGCGTTTGCAAGACATAGCGCCAACCATGGCGCTACCGCTTTACACAGTCGAACAGCAGCCCTTGCGGCGATCCCATGAGGCACTGGTTGCGATCGGCCACCGTATTGGACGCATGGCGGCAGCCGATGCTTATCTGGAAGGCGCTCATGCCAGGCTGGCTGCCATCAAGGCTGAGATGAGTAGCTATGACGGCCGGCCGCTGATGATCGTCAAGTTTACAGATGACCGCGTTATCGACATCTATGGAACCGGCAGCCTGTTCGACGATGTGCTCGCTAAGATCGGCATCACGAATGCTTGGAACGAACCGACCAACAATTGGGGCTTTGCTACAGCGGGCCTCGACGCCATCGCACGACACCCCGAGGCGCGGCTGCTCATTATCGAACCCGGTCCGCCCGATGCTTTCTTAAAAAGCGCACTGTGGCAGTCCCTGCCCGCAGTCCAGCGGGGCGATGTCTCGACCATTCCACCGACCTGGGTGTTTGGAGCGTTTCCATCAGCAATGCGCTTTGCTGAAGTTCTTCGAAAGGCGCTTGCCTTTGCTTAAAAACCAATACGTGACGCCAGCTCGTTTTTACTGGGTCGCCATGATCGTTGGGTTAGCTCTTAGTCTCACTGGACAAATGAGGTACGTTCCAGCCGATCGACTGCTCGAAGCTTTTGTCAATCCCGACAGCGCCGCGTGGGGAGAAGTCTATGTTCACTTTTCCTTGTTGCCGCGCCTAGCAGTTGCCATTCTTGCAGGGATGGCCCTGGGCTTTACGGGTACGATCTTCCAGCAACTCCTGAAAAATCCGCTTGCGGAACCATCTACGCTCGGCGTGCTTTCGGGCGCTCAACTGGCAATTACGGTCGCCTCCCTCACCTTTGCCAGCATGTCGGCACAGGGCCGCGAACTTGCAGGCGTTGTCGGCGCATTGGCCGCGGTCGCACTTGTCTGCGGACTTGCAGCCAGGAGTGGCTTTGCGCCGGTTACGCTGCTTTTGTCGGGAATGATCGTTAGCTTTGCGGCCGGCTCCGCGTCAGTGGTGATGGCCCTATTCCATCATGAGTATCTGCGCAGTGTGTTCATCTGGGGGAGTGGGTCGCTTATTCAAAACGACTTTTCCAACGCCGGCGCGCTTTCTTTGCGAATGCTCGTACTTATCCCAATGCTCCTGCTTTTTGTCCGACCGCTCGCGATTGCCGGGATTGACGATGCGGGCGCACGAAGTCTTGGGGTATCTCTCTCGAAGCTGCGCCTTGCCGTGCTCATCCTGGCCACGACGCTGTCGGCAATGGTCGTCGCCCGCATAGGGGTCATCGCATTCATTGGCCTTGCTGCCCCCCACATCGCGCGCCTTAGTGGCGCGCGGAGGTTCACGCAAAGGCTTGTATGGGGTGCGTTGATCGGCGGTGGCTTATTGCTATTGGCCGATGGCGCGGTGCTCGTCTTGACGCCTTACATGGGAGAACTGCCGACTGGAACCATCACCGCTCTTGGAGGCGCACTCATGATGCTGTTCATGCTGCGCGAGGTACCTGCGGCCCCATTTCATGCAACTATTGAGAGTGTTCACCAAGCCGCGGCCCCCATCACCAGAAACCTTGCGCTGCCGCTATCGGTCGCGCTGATGATCGTGGTCGCAGTCCTTTCGCTGAGCGAGCATGTTTCTTCTGCGAACATTGAGGTTTCGGTTCTTGTGCAAGGCCGCTGGCCGAGGGTTCTCACATCGTTGTCCGCCGGCGCCATGCTGGCGTTGGCAGGAGCCGTCCTGCAGGCGGTTGCGCGAAACCCCTTGGCAAGTCCCGAGGGGTTGGGGGTGAGCGGCGGTGCTGGCTTGGGCATAATTGCGGCCCTGTTTTTGGGCGGCATGAGCTCGGCGATCCTGCCATTGGCGGGCGGAATGATCGGCGCTCTGCTTGCACTCGCCATCATCTTCGTCGTCGCCCAGCGGCACAACTTCGCCCCTGGCCCGGTCATGCTGGCAGGCGTCGCAGTGGGGGCATTGGTCACCTCGATCATTTCCGTCATCGTCGCCAGTGGTGATCCGCGCGCAACCTATGTCCTTGCATGGACAATGGGGCCAACGTTTCGCGCCACGGGAGTGGTTGCGATCGTCGCCGCACTCATCGCCGTTCTTTCACTATTGCTTTCGCCGCTTTTTCGTCGCTGGATCGAGATTCTGCCGATGGGCGATGCATTGGCGCGATCAATCGGGATGCGCCCTGCGCGCGTGCGCGCAGGGCTCTTGTTGTTTTGTTCGACATTGACTGCGGCCGCTACGCTGATTGTTGGCCCATTGAGCTTTGTCGGCCTCATGGCGCCCCACATGGCGCGCATGGCGCGTCCAAAGGGCCCGGGATCCTTCATGGTCATGTCGAGCTCCATTGGCGGATTGCTTATGATGCTCGCGGACTGGATTGGCCGAAGCGTCGATTTTCCCTATGAAATCCCGGCGGGTGTTCTGGCGGCTTTTATCGGATGCCCTTACTTCATTCTCCTGGTCTTCCGCCAGAAGGCCGAACAGAGATAGCCGAGTGTGTTACTCAAATGGCATGCGGCTTGGCGTGTGAAGGTCAGATCCGTGTCGAAGGGTCGCGCTAGCTCACGAAGAGCTTGACTACGCGCGAAGTGATGGGCCGTGGTGCCAAGATGACAGGTCCTGGATCTTGCTCCCGCTCGTCGTGTCCGGTGCGTGATATCCTGGCTGCGAGATGTGCCGAACGGGCGGACAATACGAGCTGGCCGTGGGTCATCAGACGTGGAGACAATCTCCAGAAAGCATCAGCCCCCTACCTTGGACAAAAATCGACGATAAGGGGCTGAGATATTTTACTGAGGGCAAGCCGCCACATATTGTTGACCGTTCCGATCACGATAATAGCATTTGCCAGGTTGACCGGCCACGTTGCCAATCACCGCACCGGCGACGCCACCAACCGCTGCGCCAACTGCCGCACCGCGGACGTTACCGGTCGCAACGCCGCCCACGACAGCACCTGTCGCTGCGCCGATACCGGCACCCTGTTGCGTTGGACTACATCCGGCCAAACCGGATGCAGCGAGGAGTAGAAGAGCTGGAATGCGTTTCATCTCGTTCCCTTTCCCTTTCCCTTTCCTATGGTCTTGCTGCCTCTGCGATCGCGTAACATAGCAGAATGGACGGCAAGATCTGCGAAAGCTCGGTGCCTCGTCAGGAAAGTCAAGGTCCGCGGGCGCGCTCGGTCCTCTTCGTCCTGCTTCCTGAAAACGCCAATCGCGTCTTGACTAAACAAACCAGTCACGATTTACAGTAACTGTATAACGTTACGATTCGATGTTCAATCGTGGCCGTCGACTGAATTGGAGGTCACGAGGACCGCTTCGACAGCCAAGTTTTCACAGTTGGGAGACATTCATGTTCCGATCCAATATCCCTTTACTTCTAGCCACAACCATTATCGCCGGGACCGTTGCGCCCCTGACGTTGCGTGCCGAGGAGGAGAGCCGCGCGACCTGGCGCCTTTTTATCGCCGACCACACGCAACCTATCGTGCGCGCCATCGATCTTGGTAGCGACAAGGAAATCGGTCGCTTGGAATTGGAGGGTTATGCGGCAATGTCGGTCAGCGATACCGGCCGTACCGTGTTCGCAATCCAGGGCGACCACGATGTCGTCCACGCGATCGACACGGGCATTCACCTGTCCGACCATGGCGAACATCGCGACATCGAGATCAAGGACCCGGAGCTGCTGGCGACGATTAGAGGCGAGAAGCCGGGCCACCTCGTCGCGCATGGAGACGACCTCGCCGTCTTTTTCGATCGCGGCGGCAGCTTCGACCTTCTCAAGGAAAGCGCGCTGCAGGAGGGCAAGGTCGATCCCAAGCCATACAACACCACGGCTCCTCATCACGGGGTTGCTGTTCCTATGGGCAAACATCTCCTCGTCTCCGTGCCAAACATGGAAGCACCGGTCAGAGAGGGGGAATTGCCGCCACGCCTTGGTCTTCGCGTGCTCGACAGGGCGGGCAAGCAAATCGGTGACGTGGAACAATGCACGGGCCTCCACGGTGAAGCGACCTCCGCGCGTCTTGTTGCCTTCGGTTGCGAGGAAGGTGTCCTTGTCGCGCGGCCTGGCGGCATCGATCGGCCGAAGTTCGAGATGCTGAGCTACGGCGACGCATTGCCCAAGGGCAAGGTCTCGACGCTTCTTGGCGGAACCGCCATGCAGTTCTTTCTCGGCAACTATGGTGAGGACAAGGTGGTGCTGATCGACCCTGATGACAAGAAGCCCTATCGCCTCATCGACCTGCCGCTCCGCCGTATCGATTTCGCGCTGGACCCCGCCAGACCCCACAATGCCTATATCCTGACGGAGGACGGTAAGCTTCATCTGCTCGACGTTGTGGACGGCAGCATCAAGAGATCGTTATCGGTTACCGAACCCTATAGCAAGGATGGCCATTGGCGCGACCCGCGGCCACGCCTTGCCGTTGCCGGCGACCACATCGCGGTAACCGACCCGCGCCGTGGTATGGTTCGCATGGTTGACGTCGAGACATTTAAGCAAGACCGCACCATTGATGTCGAAGGGCAGCCTTTCACGATTGTCGCGGTCGGAGGATCGGGGGCAGTGCACTAGCTGCAGTGGAGCGCCGGCACATGCCGGCGTGTCCTTCACATGGAGGGACCTTGGATCCAGTTAGTCCGGTGGCAGTTGAGCGGACAACACGTAACAAGGTTGCGCAGGAAGCGTCAGCCGCTGCTCTGTGTTACCTGACGTGTCACCAGATCGAGAATGTGTCCCGCCCGTCACCGGCAAGTTTTTGCAACAGAACAGGAACCGATCGCAACTGCGGCTTTGAAACCAGGTTTAGCCTTTACTCTCGCCATCGCAGCAAACGCCGCTCCGCCGCTCCAGCAAGCCGATTGAATGTAAAGCCAACGACACCAAGGATGATGACGCCGACCATCACGAGAGCCATGTCGAAACGTTCGCGACCCGCGATGACAAGGCCACCGATGCCTGGGCCGACGGCGAGGAAATACTCCGCGCCCACGGTTGCGAGCCAGGAATAGATCAGTCCGAGATGAATGCCCGTCGCGATCGACGGCAAAGCCACCGGTAGATAGATCCTGCTGATTTGCTGCCAATAGTTGAAGCGCAGCGCACGGCCGACCTCGATCAGATCGCGCGGTGCATCCTTGATTCCGTCGTGCGTGTTCAGTGCAACTGGAATGAAGGCGGCAAGCGCCACGAAGACGACCTTGGCCTGCTCGCCGAAGCCGAACCAGACCGAGATCAGTGGAATCCAGGCGAGCAGCGAGATCTGTTTGATGCCGTTGAAGGTCGGCATGATCAATCGGTCGGCAATGGTGACGACGGCGAGCAGTGTACCAAAGCTTATGCCGAGCAAAGCGCCAATCAGGAACCCCGCAATATTGCGCAGCAGGCTCGATGCGAGCTGGCCGAGCAGGCCGTTATCGAGGATCTCCTGCTTCGCGGTCATGATGACGTCTTCGATCGGCGGCAGGAAACGGATATCGACCAAGCCGGAGCGACTTGCGGCTTCCCATGCCAGAAGCAGCAGAAGCGGCAACGTCAGGCCCCTGCGGATGCGGACGAAGCTTGATGTCTCTTCCATCTATCCGTTCTCCGACTGTCGCTTCCAGCGGCCGATCAGCACCTCGCACGCCTCCAGTCCACGATCCATGGTAAATCCGATGATGCCGATAACGACCATGGCGATGATAACGGTATCGAGCCAGAACATTTGACGACCCCAGACGAGCAGATATCCAAGCCCTTCCGACGATGCCAGGAGCTCGACCCCGACAAGCGATGTCCAGGCATGTGTCAGGCCGTAGCGGATGCCGGTAAAAATCGATGGCACCGCGCTCGGCAGGATGATCAGCCGCAGCGTCTGCCAGCGGCCGAAGCGTAACGCTCGTCCGACCTCAAGATACTTGGCGGGCACGCTGCGGATACCCGAGAAGGTGTTAAGGGCAACGGGCACCATTGCACCCTTGGCAATGATGATGATCTTCAGTGTTTCCTCGATGCCGACGAGCAGCATCAAGAGCGGGATCCATCCGAGTGTCGGGATTTGCGCGAAGGCCAGGAATGTCGGTTTGACGTAATCCTCGAAACGTCGAGACAGGCCCATCGAAATTCCCAGCGCCATGCCGAGAGAGGCGCCGATCGCAAACCCAAGCACGACACGCCGCAGGCTAACGCCGGCGTGATAAAACAGTTCTCCGGAGGAGATCATGTCGCGCCCTGTCTCGACGACGTAGGCGGGTGCCGGAAGGATCTGTTCCGGCAGCCAGCCGTTAGCAGATGCGACCCACCAGAGGGCTATGAGGCCGACCGGGAAGAGGAACGCCTCTCCCCGCATGATCCAACGAACGGTCGCATCCAGCCAACCATTGCGCCGTCGTGCCTTTCCTTCGAACTCGATATCAATTGCCATGCCAGGTCTTTCAGTCGGGCCTTCGGTCGAACAACGTCAAGACGCGACGGGTTTGCCGTCGGCGCCGTACGCCTGCCAGAAGCTCTTCAGACCAAGTCGGTCGATTGCACTTTCAAGATATTTCGGTTCGAACCAGCCCTTGAGATCGACATCGCGGCGGATGAGCCCGAATTCCTTGCTCTTTGCAGCCTGCTCCGTGTACTGGGATACCAGCAGATCGTCGAGCAGCGGCGAGTTGCGGTAAGAAAGCGTGTCGCCCTTGAAGTACTCCTCGAGGATCGGGATTGCCGTTCCGGACTTATGCCAGAGTTCAAAAAGTGCCGCACGATTGGGCTCGTCGGAAGACCATTTCGCCGCCTTTACGAAGGCGTCGACGACGCGCTGTGTAATATCGGGGTGGGCATCGATGAAGGCTTGCCGGCCGATAATGCCGGCGTTGCGGCCGAAGCGTGGGTCGTCACCCTTGGTGGTGTAGATGACGTCAGCGGCACCCTTGGCAGCGAGGTTGATCAACTGCGTGTCGCCGAAGGCCGCGTCGATATCCTTACTGGTCAGGGCAGCAACTGTTCCGGCACTGTCGAGATTGACCACCTGGACATCGCGCTCTGTCAGCCCGTGCGCCTCCAAGACCTTGATGGCCGCAAGGTGGCCGTTGGTGCCGCGCTGTAGGGCGATCTTGCGGCCCTTCAGATCCTCGATCGATTTGATACCCGAATCCTTGGCGACGGCAAGATAGAGCGGTTTGCGCGCGCCGCTTGCCAGCAGGTACTTGGTCTTCAAGCCCGTGGCACGCCCGATCAGCGCCGGCAGGTCGCCCTGATAGGCGAAGTCGAGCTGATCGTTGGCGAAGCCCTCGTTGACGGCTGGGCCGGCGCCCTTAAAGAAGGTCCACTCGATCTTGATGTTGGGGTCATCGGCAAATTCCTTCTCCAGAAATTCGCCAGCGCGAGCGGTTGCTGCAGATGTGCCTTCTGCATAGGGTCTATTGTCGACGCCGATAGCGGCGTAGCCGACATGGATGATGAGTGGATCTTCAGCCCGCGCAGACGTCGCCGTTACCGCCAGCACAATCGCGAGGCCAGCGGCCAGACGGGCTAACTTGATGCGTTTCATGATTTTCTCCGTTGGTGTTTATCGTGCAATGGCGATCGTCGGCCGCGAGCGATCCTGTTCGGTTGCGCGCACGGGGCGCGGGGCTTGCGAAGAGGCGACTTCGCCGGTGGCATGCAGACTTTTGAGGACGTGGTCGCGAACCGCCGCGATTTCCACCGAAGTGCGCCGGCGCGGTCGCTCAATGGCGACCGGTATGATTTCACGTACCCGCCCGGGCCGCGGCGACATCACCACTACCCTATCGCCGAGATAGACGGCTTCTTCGACATCGTGGGTGACGAGCACCATCGTGATACCTTCCTTGGACCAGATCTCCTGAAGCTCGTCCTGCAGCCGTGCCTTGGTGATCGCGTCGAGCGCACCGAAAGGCTCGTCCAGCAGGAGCACATTCGGACGGTTGACCAGCCCACGGGCGATGCCGGCGCGCTGCGCCATGCCGCCTGACAGCTGGTGCGGATAAACTTTGGCGAAGCCGCCAAGCCCGACAAGTTCGAGATGGTCTCGCACCAATTCGGCCTTACGGGCCTTCGCAAGCTTGGTGTTCAGAAGGCCGAGAGCGACATTTTGCTCGACCGTCAACCAAGGGAACAACCGCGGTTCCTGGAAGACGATGCCGCGATCGAGGCTCGGCTCGTGAACTTCGGCGCCGCCATGGCGAATGCGCCCGGCAGTCGTAATGTCGAGACCTGCGAGCAGCCGCAGCAGCGTCGACTTCCCGCAGCCGCTGGCGCCGACGATGGTGACGAACTCGCCTTTGGCGACATCTACACTTACATTGTCGAGTGCAGTCAGCGTATCATTGCCGATCTTGAAGCGGCGGGTAATGTGTTCGGCCTGGAGATGACTGATACTCATGGTAGTCCTACTCGGCTGCAAGAGGGGCGGATGCCGGATGCTGCGGTGTGCGCAGCCCCAGGTTTTGGCGCAGCGTCTTGCCTTCATATTCGTTGCGGAACAGGTCGCGGCGGCGCAGTTCCGGCAGGACGAGATCAACGAAGTCGCGAAGGCCGACAGGAAGATGGGGGGGCATGACATTGAAGCCATCGGCGGCACCACCCGTGAACCAGTGCTGCATCTCGTCGGCGATCTGCGCCGGCGTACCGACGATTTGCCGGTGACCTCGAGCACCGGCGATCCGAAGGTAGAGCTGGCGGATCGTCAGCTTCTCGCGGTGGGCGAGGTCGAGCAGCAGGCGCTGGCGGCTCTTGCTTGCATTGGTCTCCGGCAGTGCCGGCACCGGCCCATCAAGCGGATAGGTGGATAGATCAACGCCACCGGTCATGCCGCTCAGCAATGCCAGGCCGACGACCGGATGGATCAGCTGCTGGATTTGTTCGAACTTCTCTTCCGCTTCGGAGATTGTACGACCAACGACAGGGAAAATGCCGGGCATGACCTTCAGATCATCCGGGTGGCGGTCGTATTTACCGAGGCGTCCCTTCAGATCAGTGTAGAAGCTCCTGGCATCCTCAAATGTCTGGTGTGCGGTGAAGACGACTTCGGCGGTGCGCGCGGCGAGCTCCTTGCCGGGATCCGAAGAGCCTGCCTGAACGAGAACCGGATGCCCCTGCGGCGAACGCGCGACGTTTAAAGGCCCGCGAACCTTGAAGAACTTGCCTTTATGATTGAGGACGTGCTGCTTTTCAGGATCGAAATAGAGGCCGCTTTGCTTGTCGCGGGGGAAGGCGCCCTCTTCCCAGGTATCCCACAGACCGGTCACGACGTCGGCAAATTCCTCAGCGCGCTCGTAACGCTCACCATGGGCGTAATGCTCGTCGCGTCCGAAATTATGTGCTTCGTGCTCGCTGGACGAGGTGACGAGGTTCCATCCTGCCCGGCCACCGCTGATATGGTCGAGCGAGGCAAACTTGCGGGCGATGTGATAGGGTTCGTTATAAGATGTCGAGGCGGTCGCGACGAAGCCGACATTGCGGGTCACTGCCGCCAAAGCCGAAAGAAGTGTGATTGGTTCGAACTGCGCAACGTATCGCGTAGCAGTGCGGCTTAGCGCGTCGACATCGGTTCCCCTCGTGCCCACGCCGTCGGCCATGAAGATCAGATCGAACTTGCCGGCCTCGGCAAGCTGCGCCAGTTCCACGTAGTGAGCAAAATTGGAACCGGCATCCGCCTGCGCGTCCGGGTGACGCCACGCAGCTATATGATGCCCGGTCGGATAGAGAAATGCACCAAGCTTCAATTTGGGTTTATTGGCCATCCCAAGCTCCGTTCGAGAAGAGGGCCAAGGTTAGCTCAAAAAAACAATATCTATAGAAATAGTATTCTATTTAGGTGGCGTATGAGAAACTTTTGTAATTGGAGGAACAGTGTTTGGCCAAGCAGGCTTCCTGTTAACGGACGCAGACCGCCCCTCATAGGTTACAGTGCTGTGGTCAATTGCAACAGCCTGGATATGCCGGAGTAGTGGTGCACAGCGCCTCGCAGGCACGGTTGAATGCAGTGACCTCTCCAAACGGTGCGTGAGGAACATCATCGCATATCCGTGAAACTCTTGCCGGGCGAAAGGATTTGGCCGTGCAGTGCTGGCGTTACCTCCTATTTGGGGCAAAGAGCTCGCTCGTCGCTGAGCTGAAAGGCAAGGTCCGCGAGGTTTGCTCATCCCGGACCATGCACGCAGTCGAGGTCGATGCGATTGGCAATGTGCCTACTCCATCAGCATTCGATCCCGGCAGGAATGTTGAACCCTCTGCTGCCGCCATGCATCTTTGTGAGCACGGTAGCGCCGGCAGGCAAAAACAGACCAATAACGAGGGCGCGCCATACTGCTCGGTTTGAGGTGTCGTGGGCATCGCGGAGGCTCGGATTTGTTCAGATCCGTGCACCACCTGTCGCATCAATTATCTGGCCGGTCGTCCAGCGGGCGTCGTTTGATGCGAGGAATGCGATGACGTCGGCGACGTCCTCCACCTCACCGACACGGGAGAAGACCGACAGTGCTTCAGCGCCAGCGCGGGCCTCCGGTGACGCCAGCCACTCGGCGTTCATATCTGTTGCAGTTACTCCCGGCATCACGGCATTGACTGTAATTCCACGGGCCGCAAACTCCGGCGCCAGCGCTAACGTCAAAGTCTCAAGAGCCCCCTTCGAGGCTGCGTAAGCGGGGTGCGTGGGCGCTGCTATTCGTGTAAAGCCCGTAGAGACGTTGATGATGCGGCCGTTGTTGCGGATGTGGTCGGCAACTGCTTGAATGAGGAAAAACGGGGCCTTGTAGTTGATCGCCATCACCTCGTCGAACACGGCTTCACTCGTCTGTTTCAATGCCAATGCAGGCGCAATGCCAGCATTATTGACAAGAATATCGAGCGTCGGAGATCCCCTTTCTCTTTGCGAAGCTTCGCTGAATTGCGCCCAAAGGCTGTCGGCCGCATCTTTGCCATACCTGAGGTCAGCTTGCACCGCGACAGCCTTCACGCCGAGCGCGTTGATTTCACGGACGGTGGCATTGGCCGCATCAGCATTCGCGGTATAGTGCACGCCAATGAATGCGGCCCCCTCTTTCGCAAATGCGAGGGCGACCGCGCGTCCGATACCGCGTGAGCTGCCGGTGATAAGAGCTGTCTTTTCTGCTAGCCTCAGGGACATAGGAACACTCCGTTGCCAAATTAAATAGTGATCGCTATAATAAGGCCGAGCAATCGACTGTCAACATTTAAATAGGGATCGCTATTTTAATGGGCGAGCCAATTCGGAAAAGAGGCAGGCCGCGCGTATTGGATCGCGACATAGGCCTGGACATTGCGGCGCGGCTGTTCTGGGAGCGCGGCTACGAAGGGACCTCGACCGCTGACTTGACGAGGGCCATGGGAATTAATCCGCCGACGCTTTATTCGACGTTTGGTTCAAAGGAGGAATTGTATCGTCAGGCGCTCGAGTTCAGTATTGCCCGTGAAAACAGCCGCCGGTCGGAGATCCTTCAGTCTGATCTCGCGATCTTAGATGCCTTGCGTCTTTTCCTCTACGATATCGCTGACGGGGATACACAGCCTGATAAACCACGAGGTTGCATGGTCTCGACGGCCGTCCTGCAACACGCGGAAGAAAATGCAGCCGTCGCGCGAATGACGGCAGCGCTACGGGAAGCATCCATGCAGACCTTGAAGACCCGCTTCGACCGCGCCGTCGAACTGGGCGAGTTGCCAGTAGAGACGGACACTGACACGCTTGCCCGCTTCTATGGCGCAATCATCCAGGGGATGTCCGCCCAAGCCTGCGATGGCGCCTGTAATGTGCGTTTGAAGCGGTTGGTCGATATTGCGCTCACAGCGTGGCCTGGTGGGCGCCCCACCCCGACAACAGCTTCAGTTGAATGAAATGTTTCGGGTCACGCTTCACGTCGCGGTTTATCTGCTCCAGTGATATGCGGCTTGCGGGGCGAGCGGCATTTGACCGCCCCGCCTAAAGTCTTACTTTGCCGGACGGATGTTCATTGCCAGCGTGTTCTACTCCGAGCGAGGAACGACCGTCAGCTCCTTGCGAAGGGGCTCGCGGCCGATATATATATAAGCACCATGGCGTGAATTCCGGCGCCTGCTTGAAGCCGCATCCGTTCTTTCGGCTGCGCACAAGAGCATGTCAGCCACGATAGGTTCGAAAGGCGCTTGACGTTGGCGGGTTCGTTCCGAAGAGGGACGCCCCAAACCGCTGCAGACGCCGCAGCTACAATCCGCAATGCATATTTTCCGGATGATGACATTTTTTTCTGTCTCTTGTCTTCCTGCCATATCCGTCAGATGCGGCAGGCAGCAAAAGCTCGCTCTTGCTCTTTGACAAGATCGGTCACATCCTTCAGACCGATCTGTAACCGGATCAAGGGTCCGCCTTCCCGCGGCTTGAGAACTTTTCGATCCCCAAGGTGTACCTGGAGTGGGAGGCTCTGGAAACCGCCCCAAGAGTAGCCAATACCGGACAATGACAGGCTATCGGGGAACTTCGCTGCCTTCGTATCATGCGGCTCGTTGTCGTTGGCTGACAGGACGAACGAAAACACGCCACTCGATCCCCGGAAATCGCGTTTCCAAAGGTCGTGTCCATGGAAGCTTTACAAGACAGGATGAAGAACCCACGATACGTCCGCACGTCCCTCGAGTCACTGTGCAATCTCGAGCGCGCTTTTTTGATGACGCTCCAGTCGCACGCCCATCGTTTTCAACCCCGGGAGCACCTGATAGCCATCGTCAGGCGCCGCACACATCCCCAGTTGGCCGTTTGCCTGTCTAAGTTTTTTCCAGTGTTCGGCATTGGCAGACGCAGTGCCGAACAAGAGGTCTGCTAAACCCGGATGTTCCACCATGGGTGCTGCGATGGATGTGGGCTGGATGGGCGCGCTCATGCCTAAAGGCCGATCGGAGGGAAAAATTTCCTTCTTGGTTGGGAGCCATCTTGCTTTAGCCGAGTTCACTCAATGAAAATTCCGTGCCTTCACCTTCAGCGTATCGATATGCAAATCGCGCACAAACATATCCCGCGCCTGAACGACCGGCTTCGGCGTATCGCGCGGATCAGGACCACCCCCATGGGCAAACTCGTCACCCCTACCCGTCGGTAGCCTGAACTCGGTATCGCGACCGGCCAACCCTGAAAGATCGCCCGATAGATCGAACAGCTGTTGCGCCACCAGGTGCACCACCTCCCCTTCCCGCTGAATCCGTCCATTGATCGCCATCATCGAGGATCCAAGCACGACGCGGCGACGTTTCTCAAACAGCGTTGGCCAGACAACGATGTTGGCCGGCCCGGTCTCGTCCTCGATGGTGATGAACATCACGCCCTTGGCCGACCCTGGTCTCTGGCGCACGAGGACGAGGCCAGCTGTATAGACCCATCGTCCATCGCGCGCATTCATCGCGTCGCTGCAGGTGATGATGTTGCGCTCCTGCAGATCCTTGCGCAGGAAGGCAATTGGATGCTGGCGCAATGTCAGACCGGTATGGCTGTAGTCCTGGATAACGTTGTGGCCATCGGTCATCTGCCGAAGCTCCACGTCTGGCTCCTGCTGTTCGGCGATGGTCTGCATCTCGCGCTCGGCGGCCGCGGCAAACAGCGGCAGGGGTTCGTCGCGCAATGCTTTGACCGCCCAGAGCGCATCACGGCGCTCGAGCTTTAACGACGGCAGGAAGGCATCGGCCTGGGCGAGCTGAACGAGGGCTTCAGCGGGTACACCGGACCGACGCCACGTATCATCGACCGACTGGAAGTCGCAGTTCATGCGGCCCGCGACAATGCGGGCCGCATCAGCGACCGCCAGGCCTTTGACCCGCCGGAAGCCCAACCGGACGGCATGCCGGTCGCTATTGCCGATCCGCTCCAAGGTGCAATCCCAGCGGGATCGGTTGATGCAGACGGGACGAACCTCGACGCCATGTGCTTGAGCGTCGCCGACGATCTGGGCTGGCGCGTAAAACCCCATTGGCTGACTGTTGATCAGCGCCGCGCAGAATGCCTCGGGATGATGGCGCTTGATGTAGTTCGAGGCATAGGCGATCAGCGCGAACGACGCCGCATGGCTTTCCGGAAAGCCGTAGGATCCAAACCCCTCAAGCTGGCTGAATGTCTTCTCGGCGAACTCTGGCGTGTAGCCGTTCTTCACCATGCCGGACACCAGCTTGTCCTTGAAGCGTGACACACCACCGGTGAACTTGAAGGTCGCCATGGATTTGCGCAGCTGGTCCGCCTCGCCGCCGGTGAAGCCAGCGCAGACCATGGCGACCCGCATCGCAGATTCTTGAAACAGCGGCACACCAAGCGTCTTGCCAAGAACCGCTTCAAGCTCAGGCGTCGGGTACTCGACTGCCTCCTTGCCTTCGCGTCGACGCAGATAGGGATGGACCATGTCACCCTGGATAGGCCCGGGGCGAACGATCGCCACCTGCACGACGAGATCATAGAAGGTTCGCGGCTTCAGTCGCGGCAGCATGGCCATCTGAGCGCGGCTTTCGATCTGGAAGGTCCCGAGCGTGTCTGCCTTGCGGATCATCGCATAGGTTGCCGGATCTTCCTGCGGGATTGAAGCGAGATCAATGTCCTGATCCTTGTGCTCGCGAATGAGCTCGAAGGCCTTGGCCATGCAGGTGAGCATGCCGAGGGCCAACACATCGACCTTCATGAACTTCAGCGCCTCGACATCATCCTTGTCCCACTCGATGATCTGTCGATCCTTCATGGTCGCCGGCTCGATCGGAACCAGATCATCGAGCCGATCATGGGTCAGGACAAAGCCACCCGGATGCTGGCCAAGGTGGCGCGGCGCCCCCATCAGTTGCTGAGCCAGTTTCAGGGTCAGGGCGAGACGCCGATCGTCGGGATTGAGATTGAGTTCACGGACATTGCGATCGCAGACCTCTTCCGACCAGGACCACATGCCTGAGGAGAGCGCCTTGATGACGTCTTCAGGCAGTCCAAGCGCCTTGCCGACATCGCGGATAGCGCCGCGGGCTCGGTAGCGCGTGACGGTGGCACAAAGCGCTGCTTTCTCCCGGCCATAGGTCCGATAGATCCATTGAATGACCTCTTCACGGCGCTCGTGTTCGAAATCCACGTCGATGTCCGGCGGCTCGTCGCGCTCCTGGCTTACGAAGCGTTCGAACAGCAGGTCGTTGGTCGAAGGGTCGATCGAGGTGATGCCTAGAATATAGCAGACCGCACTGTTGGCGGCCGAACCGCGGCCCTGGCACAAGATCCCCTGACTGCGGGCGTAACGGACGATCGAGAAGACGGTCAGGAAGTAGGGCGCATATTTCATGGTGCGGATGAGGTCGAGCTCATGGCGCACGATCTTCAGTACTTCAGGTGGCAGGCCTTCCGGATAGCGATCGGGCACGCATTCCCAGACATAATGCTCGAGCGAAGACTGGGCATCCTTGCCTGGCACAATCGCTTCCTCGGGATACTGATAGGTCAGCTCCTCGAGCGAAAACGTGCAACGCCGCACGATCTCCATCGTCCGCGCCAGCGCTTGCTGGTAACGCGGAAACAGCCGTTGCATTTCCTCTGGTGGTTTCAGATAGCGATCGGCGTGGCGCTCACGCTCGAATCCGACGTCATCGATCGTTGTCTTATGACGGATGCAGGTGACGACATCCTGCAGCTGTCGTCGACCCGGTTCATGGAAGAGCACGTCATTGGTGACCACGGCTTTGACCTTGAACCGCACGGCCATGTTGGAGATCTCGTGCAGGCGCAGCTGGTCGTTCGGTCGCCGGCGCAGACAGAGCGACACATAGGCACGATCGCCAAAGATTTCGGCCAGCTTGCGCAACTGCGCCGCGCAAGTCTCGTCAGCGAGATCAGGCACCAGAATGCCGATCATCCCATCGCAATAGGTGACGACGTCGCCCCAATGAAGAATACAATTGTTCTTGCCGCCTCGGCTCTTTCCAAGGGTGATCAGGCGCGTCAGCCGGGAGTAGGCGGCGCGATCGGTCGGATAGACCAGCACCGACATGCCATCGGCAAGATCCAGCCGGCAGCCGACGACCAGTCGCAGGCCGGTGGCGCGAGACGCTTCCAGTGCGCGGACGATACCAGCCAGGCTGTTTCGATCGACGACCCCGATCGCCTCGATGCCAAGCTCTTTTGCCCGGGTGAAGAGCTCGTTGGCAGACGACGCGCCGCGTAGAAACGAGAAATGCGTCGTGACCTGAAGCTCGGCATAGCTCATGCGAATATCCCATGCATGAACCAGCGATGGTCACCGGTCTCAGGATCGACACCATCACCTGCTCGAAACACCCAGAGCCGTTCGCCGGCTTCATCCTCGATAACGAAGTAGTCCCTGACCGCCTCCATCTCTGCATCGCGCTGCCACCACTCGCCGAAGATGCGCTCCGGACCGTCGGCACGCTTGACCTTTCGCCGCCGGCCGCGCCAGACAATCGAGGCCGGCGGGTGATCCGGCATGAGGGCGATTGCTGTGATCAGCTCTGGTCGCGGCAGAAGGCGGACTGGCCGGCGCCAATGACCGACCCATGCGACTTCGAGCGGACCTGACGCGGCGGCAATGCGCTGAACCGAGCGTTCGGGCACGTCTGATGCAACCGGGGCCACACGATAGACCCGTTGTCCGCGATTGCCGTAAATGTCGATCAGCGGGGTGACATCCCTCACCTCGTCTTCGACCAGGGACGAGACCCTTTGCATATCCTCGAGCGGTTCAGCCATAACGGCAACCAGCGTCAATTTCTCGATCCCGAAGCCAGGCTCGATCTTTTCCGTCCGGTCACGAAACAGCTTCGTAAGCCAGGCAACATCACGGGCGGGCTTGGCCGTTCCGGCACGGATCGCCTGCCTGCTGCCGTCGACCTTCTCGACGATCAGGTCGGCGCGGCGCACGCCCAGACCGCGCTTCTGAAGTTCGCCAATCAGCTGTACGACCAAGCGGCCGACATATTTGTCGATTGTCTCGGCAGCCCCGATTGGTTCTGCGAAGGCTCTTGCGACCTCGATGAGCTCTGGCGTTCGTATCGGATCGATCGGCTCTGCGACGCGGCCGAACATCTGGTCTAGGCGTCGGGCGATTTCCGGGCCGAAACGCAGCGTCAGCGGCGCGCGTGGGGTATTGGCCAATTCGCCAATAGTCTGGAAACCGAGCGTGCGGAGATCACTGAGGATCTTCTCCGGTAGCCGCAAGAGCGTGATCGGCAGCTTTTCGACGGCAGCAACGGTCTTGCCAACAGGTACGATGACGGTCTCGCGGCTGATGGCCCGCGCGCAGGCATGGGCCGCACCCCAGGTGTCGGCGATCGCAACGCGCGCTGTCAGCTTGCGCGCCAGGAACTGGTTGGAGATCTTCGTGACCATGGGCAGTTCACCACCCTTAAGATGATCGGCGCCTTCCGTGTCGAGCACGATCCCGTCTGTGCCGTCGACGGCAACGATTGGGGAGTATTGGGTGAGCGCCCATAGCGTTATCCGTTCAAGGGCCGCCGCATCGACATCAGGCTCAGCATCGACAAGCATCAATCCGCGAAACAGCGCTTGGGCCTTCGCCGCCGGCATGCCAACACGCAGGCCGGCTTTTCGCGCAGCCGCATCCACGGCCGATACCCAACGTTTCGAGCCGCTCCTGGCGATCACCGCGATTGCCTGCTCAGTCGGAATGGACGGATCGTCGCGTCTGATCCGATCGGTCGGCAGATCCGGGAGATAGATCGATACGACCCTTGTCATCACATGCCCTTACGAGAAACTCAGCACATTCACCCGCTTTCACGCGCATCAATTCCAAAAACCACTGCGCCCGGCCGACACCAGGCACCGGAAGGTCCTCGGACGGCATGACACTGACACGCCACCGCGTCGTTGATGCGGTTGGCTGACCAAAATCGTTAGCCTCCGTCTGCCGTCTCCATCGCCGCACCGCAAGCGCCATCGTGCCCGTGCGTTCCGCGGCAAGCTGCAGCCGCCTGGAGCTAACCATTGGCAATCGGACGAGCTCGCCGACCACAGCGCCCAGGCCACCGAAGGCCAAGCCCTCCTCCATGTTAGCAAGCACATCCTCTTCCTTGTCGGACTCGACGAAGATCACCCGGTCGGGATGAAGACCAACCTGCGCCAGGGCTGGGAAGAACAGGTCAGGCCGGGTTAGGCACCAAAAGATCGGGCCCTTGGTTCGCGCGGCAATGCCGGCGGCACACAAGGCTGCGGCGGCTCCATCGACAGTCCCCGCCCCGCCACCGGCGAACTCATGCAATGCGCCGTAGGCCAGGCCACCGCCCGGCAGGATCGCATCGATCTCGGGAACGCCAAAGGCAAGACAGCCGACCTTTCTGGCCGACACGCCTTCCATCGTCGAGATCCGCTCACGCAAATCGGAGATCACATCCGATAGCCCTTGGGCTCGGGCAGCTGTCATCGTTCACGGCTCCCCTCAAGGTCGTGTGGCGGATATTCTGGACCAGCATCATGCTGGACAAAATGCGGATGTTCTGTTTCTGTTCCCTCTGCAGCAAAGAGTCAAGCAACCGAATGGGTGGGAATATTATCCTGATGATTGGAAAATCAGCGAATAGTTATCGGAATCAGGCAGGTAGCCGCATTGAGAATTTTTTCCGCGCGTGCCGGTCCAAATCACAATCCGCTGGGATAACGGGATAAAGCTGAGATCGTCACATTGTTCTCAAGCTTTCCCCTCTGCATGCATGGCCGACGTTAGGCTCCACCATGCAACATACAAAATTTTCCGCCTCGATTAGAAAGAGGTGCGCCGATCAGTCACCGGCGCCGCAATCGGTAAGAAATCGGAAACAAACACTCGCAGTCATGAACTCGAAATTGTCCACTTCGCCATATGACCTCTTTTGCTGAGATAACACGATTTTACTCCGCATATTTGCGGAGAATAGACTTGCTACACCCGACCATCTCATTGGGGGTAAAAGCCGTTTGCGGACCCGGCTGACGCCGCGAATGTCGTATCATCGCAAACGATCGTAATTGCGGAGCTGCAGTCCCTGTCGGGCCGACGGACGGAAGGCTTCGCCATGTATCCTACAAGGGATTGTGGGAGCGTCAGGACAATGCCGAAGTTACACCTAGACTAGCGAACCGCCCAACATGCGCTAAGATAAATCGGGGTCAATCGGGAGCGAGGCGTCGCATGTGCAATCTATATCGCATGGAAGATAAGGACTGGCTCAGCAGATGGGCACAGGACATTGAGAGCCTGATCAATTTAATGCCGGCCTACCAGATGAACCCGGACCAGACAGGGCCGATCGTTCGAAATTCCCCCGATGGTCGCAAGCAACTTGTCCATGCACGCTGGGGGCTGCCCTCGCCGATCTTCGTCCAGAAAAAGGCCGCGGAAACCCGCGCCGCAAAACTTAAAGCCAAAGGTCAGGCCGTCGACATGGACGAGCTCATTCGCATGGAGCCAGACCGCGGCGTCACCAATGTTCGCAAGCTCAATCTGCCCCATTGGAGGCGCTGGTTCGGCGTCGAGCATCGATGCCTGGTGCCGGTCACCAGCTTCGCGGAGCCGGATCCTGCCAGCCAAGCAGATGGCGGCAAGGTGCCAAACGCCTGGTTTGCCCGCGATGAGGAAAAGTCGCTGATGTTTTTCGCCGGCATTCACGTGCCGAGCTGGAAGAGCGTCAGGAAGGTGAAGGACGGCTTGACCTTGGATGACCTCTACGGTTTCCTCACGACAGATCCGAACGCATTGGTGAAGCCGATCCACGACAAGGCCATGCCGGTGCTGCTGCTTACACCTGAGGAAACCAACGTCTGGATGCGGGCGCCATGGGATGAGGCCATGCAACTGGCGCGACCGCTAGCCGACGACGCGCTGATCATATCGTCTCGCGAGCCATACGGTTCATCGATCGTTGAAAAGGACGGCGAACCACTTCAGCAGGCGATGCTTTTGTGACCACAACAACCGTGGATCGCGCTCGAGCGGACCGAGTCGATTCTAGCGGTCCATTCCCGGAAATGAGCGTACACCACTGATTATCGGCGTCGGGAATTACTGGTAGGCGCCACTTGGGAGTTACTATTTGCTCTTGCCGATCTAACGGAAGAGCAAGTCCATGCTAATTTCCCTTATCCCTTTCCGACAACAAGATCGAAACGGTCACCACCGCCGTACGCGAGTGGTGCCATTTGAACCATTGCGACATCGATAGCTCACAGGGTCGTCATGCGATCACGACCGCAGTCGAACTCGTTCAAGCTAAGCACCGCCAACCCTTTCTTGATTGCTTGGCCGCAGCACTCCGCTCGCCGTTCGAGAACCCACTAAAGATTTCCGGCGAGGCGATCGATCACTCTGGAGTTGCGGCCCCACACCGATCTGAGGTTTGACTCTCCCACCAAATGTTCGTATTTTGTTCTTTTAAACAAAAAGGATTTAGGTGTGAGCTGGCTCAGACTCGGCCCCGCAAAATCGTCTATGCCGGAACATAAATTTTGTCCGGCGGCCCGAGATCATTTTCCGAAACTGTTTTGGCCCCACCGCGATAGTTTCGACTGGGACGTCGCCGCCTTCTACGGGAGTCAGGCCGATCAGCCGATCAACTATTTTTTGCCCGGCACCCCCGATCTGCTGATGAGGTTCGGCGAATATTCCTACAAGCCATGCGATAGGCCGGAAGGTATCGCTGTGAACTTGCAAGTCGGATCGTCGCTTGCCTGGGATGCCCGGGTCAAACTGCCAGATGACACCCGCCCTTATCCAGGTGGTGACGAAGAGCTCGACGAAGTCGACACGGGCTATTGGGCTGACCTCATGGGATCGGACGGAAAGGGCACGCCGACTGATGGCCATGACGCCTGAGATCGCACCGATGGATGTCATAAGCACTGCGGCCATCAGAAAGATTATCCATGTCGACATGGACGCCTTCTATGCGTCGGTGGAACAGCGTGATAACCCAGAGCTGCGTGGCAAGCCGCTGGCAGTCGGAGGCGCTGCAGCGCGTGGTGTGGTTGCGGCAGCCAGTTACGAGGCCCGAAAATTCGGAGTTCATTCGGCAATGCCCTCGGTCACGGCCGCTCGCAAATGCCCAGATCTGATTTTCGTGACGCCACGCTTTGATGTCTATCGCGCAGTCTCGCAGCAGATTCGCGAGATCTTTTCGGAATACACCCCGCTTATCGAGCCGCTGTCGCTCGACGAGGCCTATCTAGATGTCACAGAGAACATGAAGGATATGCCTGTTGCCACCGAGATCGCGCTGGAGATCCGCGCCAAGATCAAGGCGGTCACCGGACTGAATGCATCAGCCGGTATCTCATACAATAAGTTCCTCGCCAAAATGGCGTCCGACCTCAACAAGCCCAACGGGCAGGCCGTCATCACGCCGAAGAACGGCCCCGCCTTTGTCGAAGCGCTGGCAGTGAAGAAATTCCACGGCGTCGGGCCGGCTACTGCCGAGAAAATGCATCGGCTCGGAATTCAGACCGGCGCCGATTTGAAGGCCCAGTCGCTGCAATTTTTGACGCAGCATTTTGGGAAAGCGGGTCCGTATTTTTATGGCATCGCGCGCGGTATCGACGAGCGCCGCGTCAAACCTGACAGGGTCCGCAAATCCGTTGGCGCCGAGGACACGTTCGCGCAGGACATTCACAGCTATGATCCGGCGCTCGAAGGCGTGCGGCCACTGATTGCCAAGGTCTGGCGCTATTGCGAAGCCAATGCCATACGGGCGAAAACCGTCACTTTGAAGGTAAAGTATGCTGACTTCACGCAGATCACCCGAGCCCGGACGGCAGAGCGGCCATTCTTATCGGCCGGCGAGATCGAGGAGACCATCGCCTCTTTACTCAAGCCTGTTTTCCCGCCAACAAAGGGCGTGCGCTTGTTAGGCGTTACCCTGTCCTCGCTCGAACAGGCAGGTGTCATTCAGGCTGGCCAGCTGCAGTTGACGCTCTGAGGTGCCGAAGACTTTCTCAGTCCTTAGGGACGAGTGTGAGACCGCCACCGAGTGGCGGTGCGTCATTTTTCGCCAGCGACGCCACGTGTTCGCGAAAAAGCTGAGTTGCTCTGACCGCCTGTTTAGTAAGACCCGACATCGCTGTCGTAAAATCATGCATGCGCTCGGCGGCTTGCGGGATTGACGGTGCCGGCCTTGCTTCCCAGATAGGGGGACAAATGCCGAGCGCCATCTACAACTCGACCAGCGTTATCGACAGGCATGATGGCGTTCAGGACACGCGGGGCACTCGACGCGACGGCCTCTTTGATATCCATGAGCCGAAAGGCTTTGCCACTCACCTTTCCTATAGCTAAAAGCGCGGCCACGCGAATGCGACCGAGGGAGCTGCATCCCTTCTGCCAGAATGCCGCGTCCACCACCTTTACTTCGCCACTGGTACCATCGCCTGGGAGGGCGGAAACAAGCTCTTCGACACGTTGCTCGGCGAACATAGCCTCGATGGCTTCTTTCTCAAACCACGTGAGAGGCCAGAACCGTGGGCCGATGGGAAGTTGGCGAACCTCGCCCTCTATCCTTTCATCGGCCAGATGTTTCCACGACCGCTTCGCCGCCTCCCGCATCAACGCCTTCATTGTCGAAGGCATCGTAGTGGTGCCTGCGTCCGTGATGAACGCTTTGCTGTACCCGTCGATCATGCGTTCCAGCATCAGCGCCGTCGTAAACCCCAGGCAAGTCGGAGGATCGCGCCGCCGTAGCGAGTGACAGCGCTAGCCTTATCAAGTCATGCACAGGGTTGCCGATGACAGTCTGGTCAAGGTCTCGAATTTGGATCGCGAGTGCTCCATCCCCATTCGCAACAGGCCCAAGGTTGCCGGAATGGCAGTCGCCGCAAATCCAGATCGCAGGGCCAGTTGGAATTTCCGCATGCTCGGATTGAGACAGCCACTCATAGAAGCGTTTTGTGCTCCCCCGTACATAGGCATGCGCGGACTCCGCCATCTTGCGATTACGCTCGACAACCAGTGCCCGCACGCGATCTTCAGGCATGACCGTACTTTACCTGTGAAACAGTGAGTATCGAAGTGGCGTATGGACAGGGAATGCAGCTTGTTTTCGATTTGGTGGACGGCACTGTCGTTGTCAGCTTCCGTGATAAAGTGAGAATGCTGGGTCCCTTCGTAGACCAGAAGGCTGCGATCAAAGCTGGAGAGCAGTACTGTCGCGACCACGGCTGGGACGACAGCAAACCTCGACGCCGACCGGCCTCAAGCGCGGTTTAATTTTGTGGTTATGTATTAGTTTATTGCGCTCTTGCTTCTTGAGAGTACCGTCCGACCCATCGGTCTGACTTGGATGGTAGCAGTCGCTTGAGAGTTGCTACTTGCTCTTGCCGATCAACGGAGGAGCAGATCATGCTGCAGTCCCTAATTTCGCTTTCCGATTCTCAAATCGAACTCGTGACCAAAAGTGTCCGGGAGTGGTGTCGTACGCATCATTGCGACATTGATAGCGGCGATGGGCGCAGAGCGCTTACGGTTGCAATTGATTTAGTTCAGTCCCAGCAGTCGGAAGAAAGCCTTGTTCCTCAATTGATGAAGCGTCTTGCACCATTGGGAAGTGGTCCGGGAGCGCTATGACTATGAGGACGTCCATGACTCAAAGCGAGCGTCGTGAGAAATTTGCTCAAACACATCAAGCGGCCACTGAAATCATCGGCATGCAGCGCGCAGCCCGTGATGCTAAGACCGCGCGTTTACGGGCTGAGAGATTAGCGGTCGAGGCAGGAAGCGTGGTGGCCAGCCCAGCGCCCCTCCTGCCAGCCAAAGGCAACATTTAGACATCTCAGGGAAATGCGACCGCCGCGATCTTAGCGGGATTGTCCGCCGCTGAAGACGCGCTATCGCGGCTCGTTGCGCAAACTGAGGTACGTTTCATCGAAGTCTGCGATCTCGGTGAGCCGATCCCAGTCAAGTATCGTCAGGGTGCGGTTTTCCCACGTAAACGCCCCTTCGCGCCGTAGCAATTGCAAAGTCTTGTTGACGTGCACCAATGAGATTCCCATTACATCAGCAAGCTGTGCCTGGGTGAGCGGCAATTGAAAAGACAATGCAGACACACGGTCGACCGTCCTAAGGCGAACGTAGAGTTCACATAATAGGTGCGCGATGTGCGCTTGCTTCGACCGTCGGCCCATCGATGCGATCCATTCGCGGTTAATCGCAGCGTCAATGATTGTGTTGAGCCACAGCATCCTCGTCAAATGGGGTATGGTTTCCGTGACGGTCTTCAGTTCTCCGTGGTCCGCGAACGCCACGCGACAAGGCGAGAGAGCGACGATACCGTGGTCGAGCGTTTTCAGAAGAAACGCGTGCAGATCGACGAAGTCTCCGGGCACTTGTAAGGCAGTAATTTGCCGTGAGCCATCTGCCATCTGCTTGTATCGAGCCGAGAGACCTTCGACCATCAGCGTGCTGTGACCGGGACGAGAACCTTCGGTCACGATATCCTCGCCAGCAGCAAAAGTCCTACCCGTTGTTATGATGGCACGCAGTCTAGCAGCCTCGCTGGCCGAAACGCTATCGCGCCGATTGAGATTAAGCAGCAACGCTTCGATCATTGAATTTTCCTTAGAAATTTTTGTTTGCCAGTCCGACAAGAGGCAGCAGGAACCTTACGCTGTTTGCAAGCTTTAGCACCAAATGCCAAGGAGTGCGTAATGAGCCGCTACTATTTTGACCCGCACAATGGTGACGGCCAGCTTAAGGATGAACAAGGCGTGGAACAAGCTTCGCGAAATGGCATTTTGCAGGAGGTCGCGAAGACAATGCTTGGTCGCCCGAGACGACCTGCCCACTCTGGATCGCATTATGATATCGGTGACCGTCCGGGACGAGGACGGAAGACCGATCTCAGCATCTACCGTTACTTTCAGCAATGAGTGGGTCGAACGGTGATGGTAGTCAGACACCGCACCGCTATATTGAAGTGTCTCCGTCGCCATCCCCTTGAGGAAGCACATGTTATGGGTCTCATTAAATGTGAAACCGCAACACCGATCACGCTCATCGCACGCTGCCTTGCAATCTTCGACCATGAACATCATCAGCGGCATGTCACGCAGGTCGTATTCAGGCAGATCGGTATGTTCAAAGAGGTTCTAACCCGGACCCCTTGTACGACTGGTTGACGGACACCTCGTTAGGGTTGTCTAAACGCGCAGTTGCTTCACCACGGAACGGGATCGGAGCGATGCCTAGGGAGCTAAGACGATCTCGCCTGCCACCGCAGTCTCCTCATGCGCTTGCCAAGGTGATACCGAGCTACATTTTACACGAGATCGAGCGCGCAATCAGGAGCCTTCATGAAACCCGATCTGTTCGCATTTCACGTCAGGATATCCGGAAGGGTTCAAGGTGTGAGCTATCGTGCCTGGACGCGCGATCGTGCAATCCAGCTGGGACTGACGGGCTGGGTCAGGAACGAGAATGATGGATCCGTTTCCGCTCTTATTGTCGGAACGTCCACATCAACGTCGGCAATGCTGGAGCTCTTCTGGGACGGGCCACTTGGCGCAAACGTAAGCGGTGTTGATCCGCAGGCGACCGCCGTGGATCGGACACCAACTGCCTTCCTCATTGTCGCAACGCAATAGGAGGGTCGGCCGACGAAGGAGACAGCGCTGCTTGCTTGTGAGCGCCCTTCGGCCTATGACTTCGCCTTCGAAAGCTAGAATTGGGAGAAGTTCGTGGCGAACGGCACTGTAAAATTTTTCAACCATGACAAGGGCTTCGGCTTCATCACACCGGATAACGGCGGCCCGGACGTCTTCGTCCACATCTCTGCAGTGCAGGGTGGTTCGCTACGAGACGGCCAGAATGTCAGCTACGATGTGGGTCAGGATCGTAAGACCGGAAAATCCAAGGCCGAGAACGTCCAGCCGGCCTGATCTCGGTCGAGGAAGCGGGCGATCCCAGGTCCCCGCGCTCACATCGAAATGAAGATCGAGACCCCCTGCGTAGATATCTGCCAATTCGAACCACGCAACAGAGTGTGCGTCGGATGCGCGCGAACAGTCGAGGAAATCAGAGTTTGCCGCAAGCTCACGCCATTCCGTCGAACTGCCCTTTTCAACGAGTTGAAGCACCGCATGAAGCGGCTTCGCACTAACGTTTGACCACAACTCCGATTAGTTCGTCAGCTTGGCTCGGCAACTCGCAACGGGCGGACGCGCACCGAGGCTCGGGGATGTCTGGTTTCTTTGAAGGTTCCACTTCGCAGGCCGTAAAGCAATAATGTCACTAACCCCTGCTCGTGAATGACTTTGAACCGGTGGGATTTCAATCGTCAATCGACAGCATCCCGATGTATCGAATGCCGCATTATCGTCCTGAAAACACGCACTCGCGAAAACCAGCCTGCTAAATCATGAAATCACCGGTCTGAGCGCAGAGGGCAAGAGCTATCGCTTCGCTCGCTAAGAGCAAACAGATCTGGCCATGGTAGGTTCGGTCCGGGCTTCAACTTATGCAAGCGATGGATCTCAGCTCGCTGGCCGTTGTAGTCGGAAAGCCGAAGAATTCGAGATAGGCTGGAATTTGCTCGAACAGCATGTCGGTGCCGACCTGGAAGTCGCAGCCGCGGGCACGCGCCACTTCGAGAAACGGCGTGATCTCCTGCTTCATTACAACCTCGCCCACAAAAGTGGAAGACGAAAGACGTGAGACATCGATCGGCAGTGGATCGTCGCTTTTCATGCCAAGCGGCGTTGCGTTCACCACAATGTCGAACCCTTGTGGATCGCGAGAACCGGCCGCTACCTCAACCCCGGGGTAATACTGGCGAATTCGCGCCATCAGACCATGCATGGCCTCTGTGTTCGCGTCGAAAACCGCGATCCTGCGGACGGCGGCTGCAGCAAGTGATGCAGCGATCGCCGAACCAACGCCGCCGGAACCGACGACGAGTACATTGGTGTCAGCAACCCGCCTGCCCTTGCGAAGTACGCCACGCACAAACCCCTCCCCATCGAACATGTCACCGATCAACCGCCGATGTTCGTCAAGGCGGATGGCATTGCAGGCGCCGGCGACCTGGGCACGCGTCGACAGCTCATGAAGAAGGTCCATGGTGGTGACCTTGTGTGGCATAGTGATCAACGCACCGTGGATGTTCGAAAGACGAAACACGAGCCTCAGGAATTCCGGAAAGTCCTCCGCCCGGCAGCCCATAGGCACGACGACGGCGTCGATGCTGTGTTTTTCGAAGTAAGGGTTGTAGATCAACGGCGACTTGAAGGTCTCCGTCGGATAGCCCAGATGGGCGATAATCCTGGTGGTGCCCGAAATCATGCAGATGAACTCTCAGTGACGCAAAATTTCACCCAGGAACTTGCGGGTGCGCTCATGACTTGGATTGCTGAAAAATGTGGCAGGTGGTGCCTCTTCGACGATGGCGCCGCTCGCCATGAAGATGACGCGATCGGCGACCTGGCGGGCAAATCCCATCTCGTGGGTGACGCAGATCATCGTCATTCCCTCCTCCGCCAGTCCAATCATCGTATCGAGAACTTCCTTGACCATTTCTGGATCTAGCGCCGATGTCGGCTCGTCGAACAGCATCACCTTCGGCCGCATACAGAGCGCGCGCGCGATCGCCACGCGTTGCTGCTGACCACCGGAAAGCTGCGCCGGATATTTCTCGGCCTGTTCGAGGATCTTGACGCGGTCGAGCAGGCTTCGCGCGCGTTCCTCCGCTTCTGCCTTGCCAAGGCCCAGTGCGCGCATCGGCGCCAGCATGCAGTTCTGCAGCACGGTCAGATGCGGAAAGAGATTGAACTGTTGAAACACCATGCCGACATCGCGCCTGATGGCGTCAATATCTCTGGAGCGATGTGCGAGCAGCGTGCCGCCGACGCGAATCTCCCCCTTCTCATAGCTCTCCAGGTGATTGATGCAGCGGATCAGCGTCGACTTGCCGCTGCCCGATGGACCGCAGAGCACGATCCGCTCGCCCTGGCGGACATCCATGTTGATATCGTGCAACGCCTGAAAGGCGCCGTACCATTTCTCGACCTGCGCCAGGCGGATCATCGGTTCGGTGGTGGTCGTCGTCGTCGACACAGTGGTCATGATTCAATTCTCCCGGACAGGCAGGCGCACTCAGCGCGCCGACATCGCAAAGCGCCGCTCGAGGCGGGCACCGAGGATCGTCAGCGGGCAGCACATGATGAAATAGAGGATGCCGACGATGCCAAAGACCGTCAGCGGCTCGAAGATCTGGTTGGAGATGATGTTGCCGGCGCGCGTGAGCTCGGTGAAACCGACGATCGCGGCCAGCGACGTCCCCTTGATCAGCTGCACCAGGAAGCCGATTGTCGCCGGCAGCGAGATGCGGATCGCCTGCGGCAGGATCACGTCCTTCATGCGCGAGACGTATTTGATGCTGAGCGCTTTGGCGGCCTCTGTCTGGCCACGCGGCACGGCCTCGATCGAACCGCGCCAGATCTCGCCGAGATAAGCACTTGCATGCAATGTAAGACCGATTGCGACCGCGACCCACGCGTCAAGCTTCAGGCCCACTAGCGCCAACCCGTAGTATACGACGAAGAGCTGCATAAGGAGTGGCGTGCCCTGAAACACGCCGATATAGCCGGCCGTTACCCGCTCCAGAAGCGGCAGGCCGCAGGTCCGAAGCAGAGCGATTATGAGCCCGCCTATCGAGCCGCAGATGAAGCCCACAACGGACAGCACTACGGTCCATTTCAAGCCAATCAGCAGGAAGATGAATTCATCGCGACCCATGGGAGCCTCCTACTTGATCGGATAGTTGAAATAGCGGGACGAAAAGAGCCCGAAGAGCCGCATCATCACCCAGGAGATCACGAGGTAGAAAACCGTGACGGTGAAGTAGACCTCGAAGCTGCGGAAGCTTTCGGATTCGATGCGTTGCGAGACCGACGTGAGCTCGTAGGCCGAGATCGCCGAGGCGATGCTGGTCGATAGCGTCAAGAGAACGAACTGGCTGGTAAGCGACGGATAGATCGCCCTTAGCGCCGGCTTCAGCACGATGAAACGGAAGACCTGTGCCTTGTGCAGGCCAAGCGCCAGGCCGGCCTCCTTCTGGCCTGCGGGGATCGACTGCACCCCGCCGCGAATGATCTCGATCGCGTAGGCGCCGCCATTGATGCCAAGCGCGATGATCGCCGTCGGCGTCGGATCGAGCCTTATGCCGGCGAGCGGCAGGGCGAAATAGATGAAGAAGATCTGCACCAGGAACGGCGTGTTGCGGATGATCTCGACAAAGCCGATCACCAGCCAGCGCACCGGTTTGAAGCGGGAATCGCGCAGCATCACGCCGCCGATGCCGATCACGACCGCAAGCAGCATGCCTGAGATCGCCAGCAGGAACGTACCAAGACAGGCAAGCAGCAGGCTTGGCAGACCGTCGATGACAGGTGTGAAGTCCAGTGTGTAATTCATGGTCTTGTTTCTGGCCTTTCCTGTCCGGTCATCGGCCGCGAGCAACCAGCTGCGTCATGGCCTGGATCGCCAGCTCGTACCCATCCGCACCGAAGCCGATCATGATCGCCGTCGCGATCGGAGAGATCAGGGACTTGTGGTAGATGCTCTCGCGGGCATGGACATTGGAAATGTGCAGTTCGATCTTCGGCGGATCGAAGGTCTTCAGCGCATCAAGAACTGCGATCGACGTGAAGGTGAAGGCAGCCGGATTGATGATGATTCCGCAAGCCTTCTGGCGCGCCTCATGAATGCTTTCGATAAGCGCACCCTCGAAATTGGTCTGGCGAAAGTCCACTTCGAAGCCGAGGTCGCGCGCCTTGCCCGTGCAGCGCTGCTCGATCTCGGCGAGCGTCGTCGAGCCGTAGATATGCGGCTCCCGCTGACCGAGAAGATTGAGGTTCGGCCCGTTCAGTACAAAAATCGTCTTGCTCATCATCGCTCCCGCGTTCGGCACGAGACATTCATCGCCGCGGCAAAGCGGCGGCGGCCGCCTTCAAGACGCCGCCGTCGCATCGCCCTGTTAGGAAGGGCTTACTTTGCCGCGAAGGGAATGCCTTCAAGGCTTGCGGGGAACTCGGGCACGGGGACCTTCATCCACTTGTCGTAGACCTTCTTCAGCTCGCCATTTGCCTTGATCTTGTCGATGAAGGTGTTCAGCGAGGCGTTGATCTCTTTCTCGCCCAAGCGGGTGCAGGCGCCGTTGTAGAGCTTCTGGAACTCGAGCTTGTTCTCGAACTCGCCGGGACGGGCCTTTTCGACGCGATCCATGTAGAAGATGTTGCCGCCAAGTGCCTCGGCCTGCCCGGAAACCAAAGCCTGGACGCTCGCCGCATCGCCGTCGAAGCGGCGAATGGTGGCAGAAGCCGGGGCATTCTTGGTGACCTGCGTGTCCTGTGCGGCGCCCTTCGCCACGGAAATCGTCATGTTGGCCATGTCGTCATTCGTCTTGATCGACTTGTTCTTCGGGCCAATCAGCACGATGGCATTGGCATTGTAGGGCTGGCTGAACTGAACCGCCTTGGCGCGATCGGGCAGCATGGCCATCGTTGCGAAGAGAACGTCGACGCGACCTGAGGTCAGCGCAGGAATGCGGTTGTTGACTTCGAGCGGCACGAACTCGACTTCGACGCCGAGTTCCTTGGCGTAGAGCGCGCCCATGTCGGCATCGAAGCCGTCCTGTTTGCCGGCGCTGGTGACGAAGCCCCATGGCGGATTGTCGCCCTGGATGCCAACGATGAGCTTGCCGCGGGCCTTGATTTCTTCCGGGGTGACGGCGGCGGCCGGCTGAGCCAGCGCGATGCCGGTGAGCAGAGCGGCCGCGCCAAGCATGGCGTTGCGACGTGACAACATGGATTTCAACATCTTTTTCTCCTCCTCAATGGTCGTTGCGACCCCACAGCCTTTCTTCTCCTCCGACTGTGAGACCAAAACTGCCTGACGCCGACCGATAAATCAACATAGTTTTTTAAAATCGTATGAGACTTCTATTTTCAAACGTTGAATTGAACTTCTCACGACATTCGTCATAATGATTATTACGACGATATCGGCCAAGGAGGATAAGCGAGATGAAGACCTCGATAGCGACGGTTTCGATCAGCGGCGAGCTGCCGGAGAAGCTTGAAGCGATCGCGCGAGCGGGCTTCGATGGCGTTGAGATTTTCGAAAACGACTTCCTGGCCTTCGACGGCAGCCCATCAGATGTCGGCAAGATGGCCCGCGATCTCGGCCTGAAGATCACGCTGTTCCAGCCATTCCGGGATTTCGAAGGCATGCCGGAACCGCTGCGCAGCCGCACATTCGACCGCGCCGAACGCAAGTTCGATATCATGCAACAGCTCGGCACAGACCTTGTCCTCGTCTGCTCGAACGTCTCTTCCGCCTCACTCGGCGGTATAGACCGCGCCGCTGCCGACTTCCGCGAACTGGGTGAACGCGCAGCAGCACGCGGATTGCGCGTCGGCTACGAGGCGCTGGCTTGGGGTCGGCACATCAACGACCACCGCGACGCTTGGGAGATCGTGCGTCGTGCCGACCACGACAATATCGGCTTGGTGCTGGACAGCTTTCACAGCCTCTCGCGCAAGATCGACATCAATTCCATTCGCTCCATCCCGAAAGAGAAGATCTTCATCGTCCAGTTGGCGGATGCGCCGCAGATCGACATGGATCTGCTCTACTGGTCGCGACACTTCCGCAACATGCCCGGCGAAGGCGACCTGCCGGTGACCGCTTTTACATCCGCGATCGCCGCGACCGGCTATGACGGCTACTATTCGCTTGAGATCTTCAACGACCAGTTCCGTGGCGGCTCGACGCGCGAGATCGCGGCCGACGGCCACCGTTCGCTGATCTATCTGGGCGATCAGGTGCGCCGCAGCCTCGGCGGCGACAATCCGATCGGAAAACCCATGCCTCCCCGCGCCGCGGTGAATGGTGTGGGCTTCGTCGAGTTTACGGCCGATGAAGGCGATGCGGCCGAGCTGATCGGCATCCTTGAGGTGCTGGGCTTTCGCAAGACGGCCAAACATCGCAGCAAGGAGGTCAGCCTATACGAACAGGGCGGCATCCGCATTCTCGTCAATATCGATCAGGCGGGCTTCGCCAATGCGGCATACGCCGTCCACGGGACGCTCGCCTATGCATTCGCGCTCGTGGTGGACGATGCCTGGGAGGCCCACCGGCGCGCGGTCGCCCTTGATGCCGAACCGTTCCTTCAGCCGGTCGCCAAAGGCGAACTCGAGTTGCCGGCGATCCGCGGCGTCGGGGGCGGTATCGTCTATCTGATCGACGAGGCCTCGCCGCTGGGACGCTTCGCGGAAGTCGATTTCATTCCCGTCGACGAACAGCAATCGGCCTCGAGCGCGGGTCTGCTGCGCATCGACCACATCGCGCAGACCGTCGCCTACGACGAGATGCTGACCTGGCTGCTTTTCTACACCTCGATCTTCGCGACCGAGAAGACACCGATGGTCGACATCATCGATCCTGGCGGCGTCGTCCGCAGCCAGGTGGTCGAGAACGAGGAAGGATCGCTGCGGATCACGCTCAACGGTGCGGAAAACAGGCGGACGCTTGCCGGTCATTTCATCGCGGAAAAGTTCGGCTCGGGCATCCAGCATCTCGCCTTCAGCACTGATGATATCTTCGCCACCGCCGAAGCATTGCGAAAGGCAGGCTTCATGCCGCTGCACATTTCACCGAACTATTATGGGGACGTGGAAGCGCGGTTCGGGCTGGATCCCGATCTCACCGAGCTGCTGAAGGAACACAACATTCTCTACGACCGCGATGAGCACGGCGAATATTTCCAGCTTTACAGCGGCACCTATGGTGAGGGCTTCTTCTTCGAGATCGTCGAGCGAAAGGGCTATCGAGGATATGGCGCGGCCAATGCCATTTTCCGCATCGCGGCACTGAAGAAGCAGATGCGCCCGGAGGGCCTGCCGCGCGACAGCGACTAGGCAAGCCGGTCAGGCGACGATGCCGCTCTTCAGGATGTGCTCGACGCCGCTGTGCACATGCCGGCGGATCACGGCTTTGGCCTGTTCCGCATCGCGTCGAAGCGCAAAATCGAAGAGCGCTCGGTGATCCTCCACCACCGGCTCGCCGCGGAAGCTTTCGGCCAGCATGTGATAGCGCAAAAAGCGGTCGAACACCGAGGACAGCGTCGCCATCAGCGTCGCGGAGTTGCACGCCGAGACGATCGCCTGGTGGAACTCCCAGTCATAGCGCACCCATTCAATGGTGCGTGAGGCATCACCGGCGAGAAGCCGCCGTTCCGCAGCAGCCAGCTTGTGATGCGCAGCGACGATCGATGCCTCCCACTCAAGATCGCCTGTGGCGAAAGCGAGATCGAGCGCGTGGGTTTCGAGCACCACGCGGAGGTCGGCAAGCTCAAGCAGTTCGCGACGCGACGCCGGACTGACCTCGAAACCCTTCTGCCCCTCGGCGACGACAAGATTTTCCGTTGTCAGGCGACTGAGGATTTCCCGCAGTGGCGAAACGCTGATCGAATAGCGCTCGCGTGCCTGTTCCAGCTTGATCTTGGATCCCGGCGGCAAGATGCCGCAAATGATATCCTGGCGGATCTGCCGAAAGACGACCTCGCTGACGGTTTCGGCCGTCTCTCCCGTTTTCTTCAGCATTGCGTTGCCTGGGCTCCAGTCGCGATGATTTGGAAAATCATACAGCAGAACGCCTTTCCTATGTCTTTCTTAAATATGGCAGACAATAGGATTTCGGCCGCTGTGACTATGAGGTAACGTGCTGGGAGGTAAGGTACGGCCCACAGTTCGCATCGAAATATCAGAGCATCGTGATGTTGCAGCAGACAGAAAACGAGACAATCGCGGAAAGCAGCTACCGCCGCATCCGTGCCGACATCATCTTCGGCCGGCTCGCGCCGGGCCATAAATTGAAGCTGGATGCGTTGAAGGAATCCTACGAGACCTCGATCAGCACGTTGCGCGAAATCCTGAACCGTCTTTCCTCGGAGGGGCTCGTGCTGGCGGAGGGCCAGCGAGGATTCCAGGTGTGCCCGGTCTCCGTCGCCGACCTCAGGGAGATCGCCGCCTTGCGGCTGCTTCTGGAGACGCATGCGCTGGAGCAGTCCTTCGCGCAAGGCGACATGGAGTGGGAAGCACGCCTCGTAGCGGCCCATTACAAGCTCGCCAGCCTGGAGCGGCTGATGGCGACCGGTGATGCCAGCCGAGCCGAAGACTGGAAACGATACGACTGGGAGTTTCACCAGGCGCTGATTTCGGCCTGTGGCTCCAAGCTTCTGATCGAGACGCACTCGGTCATCTTCGACAAGTATCTGCGCTATCAGATGGTCGCTCTGTCCTACCGAGGCGATGTGGCGTCGCGCGAGCATCAGGCGCTCCTCGATGCCGCGCTCGAACGTGATGCCGGTTCGGCCAAGAAAATCCTTGCCGCGCATATCGAAGGCGGTGTGGAGCATGCGTTGGCGCGCGGTCTGCTCAAGCAGAATAGCTGAGCCTTAGACCAGAATTCCGCTCAGCTCGGCCTTTATCCGCAGCAGCGCCGGAAGATAACGCGACACCATGGCGGGCATCGGCTCCTCCGTCGCCGCCAAACCGACGTTAAGCGCCGCCAGCGTTTGCCCGCGAGCGCCGACCAGCGGGACAGCAATCGACCTCAGGCCGATCTCGACCTCCTGGTCGATAAGGGCGTAGCCGGCCGCCTTCACGTCCTGCAGGATGCGCTGGAGTTCCACCACATCCGTCTGCGTTTTTGGTGTTCTTTGCGCAAGCGGTTCGGCCGACAGCAGTTCCAGCGCACGTTCCGAAGGAAGTGCTGCCAAGAGAACACGTCCCATCGACGTGCAATAGGCGGGGAGCCGCGACCCTGGCATCAGAGCAATCGACATGACCCGGCGCTGGGAGGCGCGCGCCACGTAGACGATCTCGGCATCATCAAGGATCGACACCGACGTGCTCTGGCCGATTTCCTCCGACAGTTGGTCCAGCCATGGCTGAACGATGCGCGGCAGAGGCATGGAGGCGAGGCATCCGGTTCCAAGCCGCAGCACGCGCGGTGTCACCGTGAAATACTTGCCGTCATACGCGCAGTAGCCAAGTTCGGCCAACGTTAAGAGGCACCGTCGTGTCGTGGCGCGGTCATACCCCGATATGTCGGCGGCTTCTGAGATGCTGAGACGCGGGTGCTCGGCGGTGAACGCCTCGACCACCTTCAACCCCTTGGCGAGGCCACCCATGATGTCACGTTCCTTCACCTGCATCCATCGGCTCCAAAGTGCGATAGTCGAACAAAAATTATATAGCGCACAAATGCGATTGCCGTCCACATCTCACTCCCCTACAAATTGACGCGCTGCCGGTAGCAGGCGGCGATGGAGGCTCAATGGACAAGACAGTGCGAAGCGCGGCCGATGCCGTCAACGGGATTGGCGATGGAGCGGTCGTGATGATCGGCGGTTTCGGTGGCTCCGGTGCCCCGATCGAATTGATCCACGCCCTGATCGACAAGGGGCCACGGAACCTGACCGTTATCAACAACAATGCCGGCAATGGACGGATCGGTATCGCGGCGATGATTGATGCGGGCATGGTCCGCAAGATGATCTGCTCCTTCCCCCGCTCTTCCGATCCCCGCGCCTTCACAGACCGATATCTAGCCGGTGAGATCGAGCTGGAGCTTGTTCCGCAGGGTACACTTGCCGAGCGGATCCGCGCCGGCGGCGCCGGCATCCCGGCATTCTACACGCCAACAGGCTATGGCACTGAACTCGCGCAAGGCAAGGTGATCGCCGAGTTCGACGGTCGATCCTATGTGCAGGAGCGCTGGCTGAAGGCTGATTTCGCGATCGTTAAGGCGCATGTCGGCGACACGCACGGCAACCTCACCTATCGCAAGGCCGGCCGCAACTTCAATCCGCTGATGTGCATGGCGGCCGCGCGGACCATCGTTCAGGTTGCGAGCCTTGTGGCCCCCGGCGGCATCGATCCCGAGCACGTCGTAACGCCCGGCATTTTCGTCGATCGCGTCGTCGAGATTGCCGATCCCAGACAGGAAGAAGAGTTGATCCGCGAGGGAGCAACACGCCCATGAGCAACGACAACAAGCTCTCGAACGCGCAGATCGCATGGCGTGCCGCACAGGACATTGCTGACGGCGCCTATGTCAATCTGGGCATCGGCTTTCCCGAGATGGTGGCGCGCTACCAGCCGCCTGGTCGGCAGGCGATTTTTCATACCGAGAACGGTATTCTCGATTTCGGGGAGGCGCCGCCGGCGGGCGAAGAGGACTGGGATCTGATCAATGCGGGTAAACGCGCCATAACCCTGAAGCCTGGCGCCGCTTTCTTTCACCACGCCGACAGTTTCGCGATGGTGCGTGGCGGTCATCTTGATGTCGCGATCCTCGGTGCATATCAGGTTGCTGAGACGGGTGACCTCGCCAACTGGCGGGTGGGTTCGAAGGGCGTACCCGCCGTGGGCGGCGCGATGGACCTTGTGCATGGCGCCCGACAGGTTTTCGTCATCACCGAACACGTGACCAAGAATGGCGAGCCGAAACTCGTCGAAAAATGCACCTTCCCGCTGACCGGCGTCGGCTGCATCACCCGCGTCTATACCAGTCACGCGGTGATCGACATCACGAACGGCCGTTTCGTGCTCCGGGAAAAACTGCCGGATCTGGCGATCGAGGATCTGCAAGCCATGACTGGCGCACGGCTTCATATAGACGGGCCGGTCGTGGATTTGATCGTACCGCCGCTTTCGGGAGGTGACGCATGACCGAAGCCTATATCTGCGACTATATCCGCACGCCTATCGGCCGCTTCGGCGGCGTGCTCGCCTCCGTCAGAGCCGACGATCTCGGCGCGGTCCCTTTGCGAGAGCTTACCACACGCAACGCCTCGGTGGATTGGGATGCGGTGGACGATGTCATCTTCGGCTGCGCCAACCAGGCCGGCGAAGACAATCGCAATGTTGCCCGCATGTCCCTCCTTCTCGCCGGCTTGCCGGCAAGCGTACCGGGCACGACGATCAACCGGCTTTGCGGCTCGGGGATGGACGCGATCATTGCGGCTGCGCGGTCAATCAGGGCTGGCGAGGCTGAACTGATGATCGCTGGCGGGGTCGAAAGCATGTCGCGCGCGCCCTTTGTCATGCCCAAAGCAGATACGGCCTTTTCGCGCCATGCCGAAATTCACGACACGACCATCGGCTGGCGCTTCGTCAACCCTCTCATGAAAGAGCTCTACGGCGTCGATTCCATGCCCGAAACCGGCGAGAACGTCGCTGAAGACTATCATGTCAGCCGGCAAGATCAGGATGCCTTCGCGCTGAGGTCCCAGGAGAAGGCGGCGGCGGCGCAGCAAAACGGCAGACTGGCCAGGGAAATCGTCGCGGTTTCGATCCCTCAGCGCAAAGGTGACCCCGTTGTCGTCGATCGGGACGAGCACCCTCGCGCCACCACGCTCGAGGCGCTGGCCAAGCTCGGGACGCCATTCAAGCGCGAGGGCGGAACCGTCACTGCGGGCAATGCATCGGGCGTTAACGACGGCGCCGCAGCGCTGATCATCGCTTCGGAGGCGGCCATCAAGAAGTACGGCCTGACGCCGATCGCCCGCATTCTCGGTGGGGCATCAGCCGGTGTGCCGCCTCGTGTCATGGGCATCGGCCCGGTGCCGGCTTCGCAAAAGCTGATGGCTCGGCTTTCGATGACCCAGCAACAATTCGACGTCATCGAACTCAACGAGGCTTTTGCCAGCCAGGGACTGGCGGTGCTGCGCCAACTTGGCATCGCCGACGACGATCCGCGCGTCAACCGCAACGGCGGCGCCATCGCGCTCGGCCATCCGCTTGGCATGTCGGGTGCGCGCATCACAGGCACGGCGGCCTTGGAGATGGCAGCAGGCGGGGGGCGCTTCGGCCTTGCAACCATGTGCGTCGGCGTCGGCCAGGGAATTGCCATCGCGTTGGAGCGCGCATGACGCGCCATCGCGTTATGGGAAGAGGACGCTGGGAGGACACATGCGTACCAAAGTCGCCATCATCGGCTCGGGGCCGGCAGGGTTGTTGCTCGGCCAGCTACTGACCGAAGCCGGTATCGACAACATCATACTCGATCGTGTGGCAAAAGATTACATTTTGCACCGTGTGCGGGCGGGCGTGCTGGAAGAAGGCACCGTTGGCCTTATGAACAGGGCGAAATCGGGCGCCCGCATGCATGCCGAAGGGCTGCTCCATGATGGCTTTTCTCTCGCCTTCGATGGCCGCGACCATCGCATCGATCTCGTTGACTTGAGCGGTGGAAAGCGCGTGATGGTTTATGGCCAGACGGAGCTGACCCGCGACCTGATGGTACACCGCGAGGCAAGCGGCGCGCCGTCCATCTACGAGGCGGCCAATGTCACGCCGCACGATTTCGACGGTGATACTCCCTACGTAACCTATGACAAGGATGGCCTTACTCATCGCATCGACTGCGATTTCATTGCCGGATGCGACGGTTTCCATGGCGTGAGCCGCAAGGCGGTGCCGGAGCGGTCGATCCGCACCTTCGAGAGGGTCTACCCCTTCGGCTGGCTCGGCATTCTGGCCGATGTCGCGCCTGTCAGTCACGAGCTTGTCTATGCCAACCATCCGCGCGGGTTTGCGCTCTGTTCGATGCGATCGCAAACCCGCAGCCGCTATTACATCCAGGCGCCGCTCGATGAGAAGATAGAGGACTGGAGCGACGAGCGCTTCTGGGACGAGCTTCGCCGTCGTTTACCGGCACATCATGCCGAAGCGCTGCAGACCGCCCCGTCCTTCGAGAAATCGATCGCCCCGCTTCGCTCCTTCGTGGCCGAGCCCATGCGTTTTGGCAGGCTGTTTCTCGCCGGCGACGCTGCCCATATCGTCCCTCCGACAGGTGCGAAGGGTCTGAACCTTGCGGCCAGCGACGTGCACTACCTGTTCTCAGGTCTCTCGGAATATTACGCGGAGCGTTCGTGTGACGGAATTGATGCCTATTCGCAGCGGGCGCTGTCTCGTGTCTGGAAGGCGGTCCGGTTTTCCTGGTGGATGACCACCATGCTCCATCGCTTTCCCGATACTGACGACTTTGGTCAGAAGATCCAGGAGGCGGAGCTCGACTATCTGACCCATTCTCAAGCTGCGGCGACGGTGCTCGCCGAAAATTACGTCGGATTGCCCTTCTGAGCGTCCAGCTTTGAGCTGGGCAGGCCGGCCGCCACCTCCATGGCCGCCTCGCGAATGGTTTGCATCAGGATCGAAAGCGGCAGTGACGGGATGGCGTCGTTGCGCATGGTCAGGCCCACGGGACCCTTGGTTTCGCTCGTATCGATCGGCAGCACCGCCAGCGCTCCGTCCTCTATATCGTTGGCGACGACGCCGGCGGAAATGATCCAGATGGCATCGCTTGCCCGAACGAAGGCGCGGCCGAAGCTGTCCGAGACCGTCTCGATCTGGTTCGGAAGGATGGGCACACCATTGGCGATCAGAAGCCCCTCGACGAAGGGGCGGATGATCGACGCCCGGGTCGGCATCAGGATCGTGTAGTCACCGAGCGCATTGAAATGCGACTGCCTGGCCTTCAGCAGCGGATGGCCGGCGCGAACCGCAAAGACCACCTGCTCCGAATAAAGATGCTCGAAGGAAAATCCGGTCATCTTTTCCGGCCCTGCAAGCCGCCCCACCACAAGGTCGAGATCGCCGACACGAAGCTGCTCGAGAAGCACGGCGTTCTCGCCGGTGACGATCTTCAGCCGGCTCCAGGTGTTTTCCTTGAGAAACAGCTGCATCGCCCGCGGCATGATCCTCGTCGATACCGTCGGCAAGGCGCCAATACGGATCGGCGGCGCATCGCCGATCCGCTCCTGCGTGACCGAATCAAGTCCCTGCCGCAGTGCCGTCAGCGCCGCTCCGGCGTGTTTCAAGAAGACTTCGCCGTAGCGGGTGATCTTTATGCCGCGGCCGTCGCGCTCGAAGACTTCGACGCCCAGAACGCCTTCAAGCTCTCGGATCGTCTTGGTCACGGCGGGCTGGCTAACATGCAGCAGCTCTGCCGCCTTCATCACGCTTTTCTGGCGCGCGACCTCGACAAAGGTTTGCAGATGGCGGAACTTTACGCGGCTGTCGATCATCTCTTACATAACTCTGAAGTTATAGGATAGCCACGAAATATCATTTTACCTAACCAGATTAAACATTCAATTTCCTGTTAGGAGGAGTTTCCAGTGCAGTTTGCCCGCGTCAACGACATCGCGATCCACTACCAGGTTATCGGCGGCCCAGCCGACAAGCCGGTTCTTGTCTTTGCGAACTCGCTTGGCACCGATTTCCGCATCTGGCGCGACGTTATCGTCAGGCTGGCGGGCGATTTCGCTATCCTGCTCTACGACAAGCGCGGCCACGGCCTCTCCGATATCGGCCAGACGCCCTACACGATCGAGGACCACGCATCGGACCTGATCGGCCTACTCGAAACACTTGAGATCAGGAAGGCGATCATCTGCGGCCTCTCGGTCGGCGGGCTGATTGCCCAATCGCTCTACCGGCAGCGGCCGGATCTCGTAAGCGCGTTGATCCTCTGCGACACCGCCCACAAGATCGGCACCGCCGACAGCTGGAACGAGCGCATCTCGGCCATCGAACAAAATGGCATCGACAGCATGTGCGATGCCATCATGGAGCGCTGGTTCACACCGGCTTTCCGTCGCCTCGAAAACACCGCCTATAACGGCTATTGCAACATGCTCGTCCGCCAGCCGGTTGCCGGCTACGTCGCCACCTGCGCCGCCGTCCGCGATGCCGATTTCACCGAGGCGGCGAAGGCGATCGCCGTTCCGACGATCTGCATTGTCGGTGATCAGGACGGCTCGACGCCGCCCGATCTCGTCAAATCGCTGGCACAGCTCATCCCCAATGCCCGCTACGAGATCATCCGCGATGCCGGCCATATTCCCTGCGTCGAGCAGCCAGAGGCGCTGACGGCGGTGATCCGCGCATTCATCGACTTCGCATTAGATGGAAAAGGCTCATGAGTGACACTCCGCTTGCCTCCGAGCGCCACAGGCAAGGCATGGCAACCCGCCGCGCCGTCCTGGGCGACAGTCATGTCGATCGTGCTGAAGCCGCCTCGACGGCATTCGACAAACCGTTTCAGGACCTCATTACCGAGGCCGCCTGGGGCCACGTCTGGTCGCGCCCGGGATTGACCAAGCGCGAGCGCTCGATCGTCACCATCGCGCTGCTCGCGGCACTTGGACAGGACGACGAGGTGGCCATGCACGTGCGCGCTACCGCCAATACCGGGGCCAGCCGAGACGATATCTGCGAGGCGCTGCTGCATGTGGCGATCTATGCCGGCGTCCCAGCCGCCAATCACGCGATCAAGATCGCCAAGCAGGCCTTCGAACAGATGGACGCCGAAAAGGCGGCTTGAGAGGAAGTCATGTCCGAAATACCGAACCGCAAGCCCGAGACGGGCGCCTTCTTCGCCCGAGATCTCAGCTGGCATCCGCCGGCCTATGCGCCCGGCTACAAGACGTCCGTACTACGCTCGCCGAAGCGCGCGCTTCTCTCGCTCGATGGCACGATCTCGGAGATCACGGGGCCTATCTTCGGCCACGCGATGATCGGCGAACTCGACAACGACCTGCTTCACAACTTCGCGACGCCTGGCGAGAGCGCCATCGGCGAACGCATCATCGTCCATGGTCAGGTGCTCGATGAACGTGGACGGCCTCAGGCCGGTGTGCTGGTCGAGTTCTGGCAAGCGAATGCCGGCGGGCGATACCGCCACAAGAAGGAAAGCTACCTCGCGGCGATCGATCCGAATTTTGGCGGCTGCGGACGCGCGATTACTGATGAGGAAGGCCGCTACTTCTTCCGAACGGTAAGGCCGGGCGCCTACCCCTGGCCGAACGGCGTGAACGACTGGCGCCCTGCGCACATCCACTTTTCGATCTTCGGCTACGGCTTCTCGCAGCGCCTGATCACCCAGATGTACTTCGAAGGCGACCCGATGATCTGGAAGTGTCCGATCGTCGGAACGATCCCAGACAAGGCCGCCATCGAACAGCTGATCGCGCCGATGGATTGGGGCAACACCATCCCTATGGACAGCCGTGCCTACCGGTTCGACATCGTGCTACGCGGCCGCCGATCGACGATGTTCGAAAACAAGCTGGAGGGCAACTGATGGCCCAGGAATTGCGCTATCTCAAGGAAACGCCCTCGCAGACGGCTGGCCCTTACGTCCATATCGGCCTGACGCCGAATTTCTGCGACATCGGCGGCATCTATGAACGCGATCTCGGTGTCGCGATGGTCAACGACAAGACGCTTGGCGAGCGAATTACTGTCACCGGCCGCATCTTCGACGGCGCCGGCTCGCTAGTGCGCGATGCCGTCATCGAGATTTGGCAGGCTGACAGCGCCGGGCTCTATAACAGCCCGTCGGAAATGCGCGGCGCCGCCGATCCGAATTTCACTGGCTGGGGCCGCTGCCCAACCCGCGCCGAGGATGGCGTCTATAGCTTCGACACCGTCAAGCCGGGGAAGGTTCCCTTCAAGGACGGGCGCAGGCAAGCGCCTCATATCAGCTTCTGGATTGTCGCCCGCGGCATCAATATCGGCCTGCAGACACGCATGTACTTTCCGGAAGAGAGCGAAGCAAACGGCGCCGACCCGCTGCTTCAGCGCATCGAACACAGGGATCGCGTCGCAACGCTTATTGCCGTGCGCGACGGTTCTACCTATACGTTCGACATTCGGCTGCAGGGAGAAAACGAGACCGTCTTTCTCGACATCTGACGACGGTGCGGGACCGTTCATTCCACATCCGCTCAAGACCATGAACGATGAGACGACACATGGGCGCGACTGCCTTCGACCACCTCTTTCTCTCCGGCCTTGTTGGCGACGAGGAGACGTCGGCCTGGTTCACCGCCGAGGCCGATATTCGCGCCATGCTGCAATTCGAGGCCGCACTTGCGCGCGCCGAGGCGACCCATGACGTCATCCCTGAGCCCGCCGCGCAGGCGATTTCCGCCGCCTGCGCGGCCTTCAGCGCCGACCTCCCCGCTCTTCGCGCCGCTACTGCCCGCGACGGCGTCGTCGTTCCCGAACTCGTTCGCCAGCTGCGCGTTACCGTCGGCGACGCGTCCCCTTATGTCCATGTCGGCGCCACCAGCCAGGACGTCATCGATAGCAGCCTAATGCTGAGACTAAAGCCCGTCGCCTTTGTTTTCGCAGCGCGTCTGGCGGCAATTGACCTGCGCTTATCGGAACTACAGCAGGCCTTCGGCGAAAGATCGCTGATGGGACGGACACGCATGCAGGCGGCAATTCCCATCACTGTCGCCGACCGGCTGCGCGCATGGCATGCGCCCTTGGACGGCTACCGTGAGACGCTAACCACGCTGCGCTTTCCCCTGCAGTTCGGAGGGGCGGCCGGGACGCTCGATAAACTCGGCGAAAAGGCAGCAACGGTGCGGAGCTCGCTGGCACAAGAGCTTGGTCTCGTCGATATCCACCAATGGCAGAGCCAACGGGCCGTCATCGCGGAATTTGCAGGTCTGCTCGCGCTGATTTCGGGCAGCCTCGGCAAGGTCGGCCAGGACGTCGCCTTGATGGCGCAAGCAGGCGAGGAGATCGGACTGAAGGGCGGTGGCGGCTCATCCGCCATGGCGCACAAACAGAACCCTGTCGCGGCCGAAACGCTGGTGGCGCTGGCGCGCTTCAACGCGACGCAGATTTCCGCGGTTCACCATTCAATGGTTCACGAACAGGAGCGCTCCGGTGCAGCTTGGACGCTTGAGTGGATGGTGTTGCCGCAAATGGCGATCGCCACCGGTGCAGCGTTGCGACTGGCGCACGAGTTGACAGGCAACATAAACCGCCTTGGCGCTTCCGATACATAACTTGCGGAACATGGAACATGGCGTTTATTTCATTTTACATTACCGTTTCGCGTGACAAACTGGCCTGAAATTTTAGCTGCGAGCTAATAAGGCGTTGGAGTCGCCAAAAGGGGAGAGAGAGGAAATGAGGAAGCTGCTTCTGGCCGCCGCTGCGGCCGTGCTTATGGGTTCGGGCGCTTATGCCGACACGATCAAGGTCGGCGTGGTGGGGCCGTTCTCCGGCCCGTTCGCCTTACAGGGCAAGAATTTCAAGGCCGGGATCGACGCCTACATGGCGACCAATGGTAGCAAGGTCGGCGATAACACGGTCGAGGTCATCTATCGCGACCTCCCGGCCGCCGACCCCGCGCAGTCGAAGTCGCTCGCCCAGGAGCTGGTGGTCAAGGAAAAAGTCCAGTATCTGGCCGGCTTCTATTTCACCCCTGACGCGATGGCGGTCACCCCGATCCTGAAACAGGCCAATACGCCGCTCGTCGTTATGAACGCCGCAACGTCGGCGATCGTCACCAAGAGCCCGTTGGTCGTGCGCACCTCCTTTACCACCTGGCAGACGTCGACGCCGATGGCGCAGGTTGCCTTCGACAAGGGTGTCAAGAAGGTCATCTCCGTCGTGAGCGACTATGGACCGGGCGTCGATGCCGAGAACGCATTCAAGGCTGGCTTCGAGAAGGCAGGCGGCGAAGTCGTCGAAGCGATCCGCATGCCACTAGCGACCAATGATTTCAGCCCGATCATGCAGCGCATCAAGGACTCCGGCGCTCAAGGGGTTTTCGCCTTTCTGCCGTCGGGACCGACGACGCTCGGTTTCGTAAAGGCCTATAATGAAAACGGTCTTAAAGGCGCCAATGTCCAGCTTTTCGCCCCCGGTGACCTGACGCAGGAATCCGATCTGCCGGCGCTCGGCGATGCCGCACTCGGCATGCTCACCACCTTCCACTACGCGGTCTCGCACGACTCCCCTGAGAACAAGGCTTTCGTCGAGGCAGCCGGCAAGGCGATCGGCAACCCGGCGGAGCTCACCTTCCCCGCAGTCGGCGCCTATGACGGCATGCATGTCATCTACAAGATGATCGAAGCGACAGGCGGCAAGCAGGACGCGCAAAAGGCGGTCGACGCGGTCAAAGGCCTTGCCTGGACAAGCCCACGTGGGCCCGTCTCCATTGATCCCGAAAGCCGCCATATCACGCAGAACATCTATCTGCGCGAAGTCGCGAAGGATGACGATGGCAAGTTCATCAACAAGGAAATCCAGACCTTCGAGAAGCAGGGCGATCCGGGCCTTGCGGCTTTGAAGTAGGGATTTCTAAAGTCGGCGTTGTGTCAGCGGTTCCGACGTGAATGTTGTGCCACTCGCCCCCTCACCCTACTCTCTCCCCGGTGGGGAGAGAGGAAATGAACGCAGTGCCTGACATCTCTTTTCCCCAAAGGGGAGAAGGTCGCCCGTAAAGTCGGATGAGGGGGCCAGGCGGCAAAGCGCCTGCTCGTCGCCGCCTGCGAATAAAAAGGATCACACCACACCCATGCAAACCGTATTCAGCATAGCCGTCGATGCGCTCGCCTATGGCATGGTGCTGTTCGTGATCTCGATCGGCCTCTCGGTGACCATGGGCCTGATGCGGGTCGTCAACCTGGCGCACGGCGCGTTCGCGATGATCGGCGGCTACATCGCCTCCTATGCGGTGCGGGACCTTGGCCTCGGCTACGGCATCGGTGTCATCGCCGCTGTGGTCGGCACGATCATCATTGCCATTCCGATGGAGCGTTTCCTTTATCGCCGCATCTACGGCGCGCCCGAGTTGACGCAGGTGCTGATGACGATCGGCATCACCTTCTGCATCATCGGCATCGCCAATTATGCGATGGGACCGACACTGAAGACCATACCATTGGCCGAGAGCCTGCAGGGCTCAGCGAACCTGGGCTTCCGCACCATACCTGTTCACCGCCTCTTCGCGATCGTCTGCGGCCTTGGCGTTGCGGTGGCACTGTGGTTCACGATCGAGCGGACGAGCTTCGGGGTGAAACTGCGGGCCTCGGTCGACAATGCCGCCATGGCCGCGGCACTTGGAGTGCGAACCGAGATCATCTATGCGCTGAGCTTCGCGGTCGCCGTTGGTCTCGCCGCCTTCGGCGGCGTCGTGGGAGCCGAACTGCTGCCGGTCGAGCCCTATTACGCGCTGCGCTATATGGTGACTTTCCTGGTCGTCGTCTCGGTCGGCGGCGCTGGCTCGATCCCCGGTGCGTTGATCGCCTGCCTGGTGCTTGGCGGCATCGACACGACCGGCCGATACCTGATGCCCGAGTTCGGCGAGTTTTTCTTCTATCTCGCCGTTATCGCCATCATCTGCATTTTCCCGCGCGGCTTTGCCGGAAGGGCGAAATAGGATGACGCTCGCCATGAATACCAGTACCGACACGACCGCTGCTGCTGTCCGACGTCACCGCTCCGCGGGACGCGATCTCGCGGGCATCGCCGTAATCATCCTGCTTGCCGGAATCGGCTACCTGCTGTTTCCCGACAATCTGGCGCTATTGACGCGCATCATCGCCATTGCGCTGCTGGTGCTGTCGCTCGACCTCGTCACCGGCTATTGCGGCATTGCCACACTCGGCCACGCCGCGCTCTTCGGCAGCGGCGCCTATGCGGCGGGGATCGTATCCGCTCATTATGGCATCACCGATCCGCTGTTGATGACGCTCGCGGGCATCTCCGGTGGCGCGATTGCGGGCCTGATCTGTGGCGCGATCATCCTGCGTGCCCATGGGTTGCCGCAGCTGGTACTGTCGATCGCGCTGATCAACCTCTTCCACGAACTTGCCAACAAGGCCTCGTCCTGGACGGGCGGCAGCGACGGCCTGTCCGGCATCTCCACCGATCCGCTGCTTGGCTATTTCGAATTCGATCTCTATGGACACACCGCCTATGTGTTCGGCGTCGGCCTGCTGCTCGTTGTCTTTGTGCTGCTGCGCCTGCTCGTGCGCTCGCCTTTCGGCATGCTCTGCCGCGGCATCAAGGAAGACCCATTGCGCATCAAGGCGATGGGCGCATCGCCCAAGGTCGCGCTGATGAAAATGTATGTAATATCGGGCGCGGTCGCCGGGGCTGGCGGGGCGCTGACCGCGATCTCGACCCAGGTCGTCGGCCTCGACAGCCTGTCCTTCACCCTCTCGGCCGAAAGCCTCGTTATGCTTGTGCTCGGCGGCACGGGCTCACTGTTCGGCGCGCTCTCGGGAACCGTGATCTTCATGCTCTTTGAGGATTACGTGTCGGCCGCCAACCCTTTCCACTGGCTGACCATGGTCGGCGCGCTGCTGATTGTCGTCGTACTCTTCGCACCGAAGGGCATTTACGGTACGGCCGCCGCCCTGCTTTCGCGACGCAAGGAGGCTGCGGAATGAGCGCCGTCTTCGAAGTCGCCAACCTGAAGAAATCCTTCGGCGGCCTAGCCGTCACCAACGACGTGTCGATCTCGATGCAGCCGGGCGACCGAGTCGCGCTGATCGGCCCGAACGGCGCGGGCAAGACCACCTTCGTCAATCTGGTCACCGGCAATCTGGCGCCCGATTCCGGCGACGTCCGCCTGAGGGGCGAGACCGTGACCCGGGTGGACGCAGCCGGCCGCGTCAAGCGGGGGCTGGTCCGCTCGTTCCAGGTCACTCGGCTTTTCCAGGACATGACGCCCGCAGAACATGTCGCGCTCGCCATCCTGCAGCGAGATGGACTGACGGGCCGTATGTTCGGCAATTTCCTGTCCATGCCTGGTGTCATGGACGAGGTTACCGGCATGCTACAGACGCTGGGGCTCCATAGCCTGATGCATCGCAAAGTCAACGAGATTGCCTACGGCCAGCAGCGCCTGCTGGAGATCGCGGTTGCCATGGCGCTGAAGCCGAAAGTGCTGTTGCTCGACGAGCCGGCCGCCGGCGTGCCGCAAAGCGATACCGGACGCATCGAACAGGCGCTGGCAGACCTGCCCGCCGATCTTGCTGTACTGATGATCGAGCACGACATGGACCTCGTCTTTCGCTTCGCCAAGCGCGTCATCGTGCTCGCCGCGGGCGCAATCATTTTTGACGGTTCGCCCGCCGATGTCACGCGGGATGCCCGCGTGCGCGAAGCCTATCTCGGGAGCTATGCCAATGCCAGCGACGTCGCTTGAGGTCGAGAACCTGTCGGCCGGATATGGCCCTACCCGCGTCCTCGAACAGGTTTCCTTCTCGGTTCCAGCCGGCGCGCGCCTTGCGGTGCTCGGCCGCAACGGCATGGGCAAAACCACGCTGCTTGCGACGCTTGCCGGCCAGACGAGACGCTACGATGGACGCATCAGGCTGGGCTCCGCCGATGTCACGGCGATGCCGAGCGCGTCGAGAGCGCATAGCGGATTGGGCTATGTGCCGCAGGCGCGCTGCATCTTCCCGACACTGACAGTCGAGGAGAACCTCTTCGTTGGCCTGAAGGGACGCCCCAGGACGGCGCTGGAGGAGGCATACCAGATGTTTCCGCGTCTCAAGGAGCGCCGGCGCAATCTCGGCAACCAGCTTTCCGGCGGCGAGCAGCAGATGCTTTCCACCGCGCGCTCCATTCTCGGCAGACCCTCGGTACTGTTGTTGGACGAGCCGCTGGAAGGGCTGGCGCCCGTCATATGCGAAGAGCTGATGATGGCTTTCTCCCAACTTGCCAAGACCGGCGACATGACTATCCTGCTCGTCGAGCAGCGCATCCAAAGCGCGCTGGAATTCGCCGATCAGGTGATTATCCTGGAACGAGGGCGGCTTGCCTGGAGCGGCACACCGCAAGCGCTGTCGCAGGACCACGTGGCTGTAGAACGATTGCTCGGTGTCGGCGGCCTCCATTGATCGTTGAGAGTAGCAATCATTCGATAAAAATGGGCTCGTGGTTACTTGGTTTTCTCGGTTCCATTAGGCGTGGTGACCTGCGTCTGGCCGCTGCCGCTACCACTCGGCGTAGGCGACGTGTCTGTGGCCTCCGGGGCACGACTGCTGCCGTCGGCTGCGTTGTTGTCGAAAGTGCCGGGCCCGGATGGCTGTGAATTGATCGGATCGGGCCTTGTTGACGCCGTCTGACCAGCGTCCCGATCAATGCTCTCGCCCCAGATTTCTACCCCACCCCAAGCGAGCAGTGCTAACAGCATGCCACAAACGAGAACGATGAAAACCGGCTTGCCATAACTGCCCTGACGGGCCTCCGTGGCGGTTTCTGTGACAATCGTGGATCCGGCATCATTGTTTTTTATAACCATGGTCAGCCTCCTGTAGAAGCTCGCTCACGACAGGACCACTCCTGTCGCTTCTTCGTGAACGAGCCTGGAATACCGGGCAACCCGCTCGCGACGCGATCATCAGAGAACAACGCCCACGGCGATAAAAGGTCCCGCCATTTCTTACAAATAGGACTGACGGATCGCCCAACAAGGCCGGGTAAGAGCGTAAGACCTGCCGATAGTGGTCAAGGCTCGATCTATGCGTCGGCGAGACGTGTTCCACACAAGAACTTTGCTACTGGAAGCACTACAAATCCCGAAAATCGATCCGGTATCTAAATCTGCAAACGCCCGTTCGGGCATGCAACACCTTTGCATACCATCTCATCAACCCAGACGCGCCTTCGGAACTCTTAAGCAAAACCGGCGTTAGACGATCGCAAACTATACATATCAATTGGAGAATTTATCATGGGTCGCGGCATTCTACTCTGGCTTCTTGGCGTTCCACTGCCGATCATCATCCTCCTCGCTATCTTCGTGCGTTAGGAGAAAGCGATGTCTCTTTCGCAAACACAGGGCGCGCTTCCCGTCGAATCCTCCAAATCCGCCATGTCATGGGGCCCCATTTTAGGTGGCGCCTTTGCGGCAGTTGGCGTTACCCTCATCCTTCTACTCCTTGGGTCTGGCGTTGGCTTGACGATGGTATCGCCATGGTCGGGTGAGAGCAGTTCGGCAGCAACGGTCGGCGTAACAGCCGCGATATGGCTCGTCGTTGTACAGTGGCTCTCGTCGGCTCTTGGCGGCTACCTGACCGGACGGCTCCGCACGAAATGGGCGGCTATCCATACGGAAGAAGTATTCTTCCGCGACACGGCCCATGGTTTTATCAGTTGGGCTGTGGCAACCGTGTTCGTGGTCGGTTTTCTTGCATCGTCGCTGACCTCGCTTGCCGGCGCAGGGGCAAGTGCCGCGGGTGCGGCGGTTGCCGCAGCTGGCACCGCAGGAACGGCTGCTACGGCGTCTTCGACCTCGACATTGCCAGATCTCTCGACGTCCTATTTCACCGACGCCCTTTTGCGGCCCGAGCGCGTCAGCGCGAATGCTTCAAGGGATGACGGCGCGGCTTCGGCCGAGGTTTCGCGAATTCTACTGAACGATGCCGCAAAGGGCGAAGTGCCGGAGGGTGACAAGAGCTACATCGCGAACATCGTTGCCGCTCGCACCGGATTGTCGGAGGCAGACGCCCGTGCCCGCGTTGATACGGTGTTGAAGCAGATCGACGACGCCAAGGTTGCCGCACAAGCTGCCGCCGACAAGGCTCGCAAGGCTGCCGCCACAACGGCTCTCATCGGATCGATCTCGCTCCTTATCGGCGCTTTCATCTCGAGTGCCGCTGCCGCCCTCGGCGGTCGCCAGCGCGACGATGAGGAGGATATGCTTCTGACGAGCCGCGGACCGCTCGTTTAAGTTCGGAACAGAAACCGCCCCATCGAAAGCTCGCGTCGATGGGGCGTTTAGTCAGATGTATATTGGGCAGAGTTTGTCGCGCTGCTTGGCTTAAACAAACAAAAATGCAAGTTCCACTGTCGCGACTGTGCTGATCTTTCAACTCATCGAGAACGGGATGACCGATCCATCGGATTTGTCTCGGGAGCATCGGCATGCGCGCAATTTGCATGTTACTGCGCGAGGAGAGTGCCACCGATGCGGAAAGGAGCCGACACGACCGCACCCACGCCATTGAGCACTACAGCACCCGTACCAGCAACACTGTTTGCGTTACCCGTATTTTGAAGCTGAGGATAAACAGCCGCCAGCGCCGCAAATCGGTCGTGGTTTGTGCCTCCGACGGACGGCAGCGACGAAATGTCTACGACTTCCAAATTCTCCTCTTTCGCTAGTTTCTTGGTTCTCGGGTCGGCGATATCGAGCGATCCGGCAGTAGCCGCTGACCCTGCCAATCGCTTGGAAAGAGCAAGCGCCAAATCATCTTTCGATGCGAGGATGACCATCGGATGGGAAAGTGGTTTGGTTGCGGCAAGCTGCTTTCTTAGGAGGTCGACATCAATGTCGGGAGCTGCCAGCACGACCTGGTCAATCTTGCCAAGCACGTCCTCTCGACCCATTAGGCTAAGTTGCCGGATTGACTCTACTGCCAACCAAGCGCCCATACTGTGTGCCAGCAACGTGGTTCTGACGTTGGATTTTCCGAGATCGGTGAGAACTGAGACGAGGTCGTCGCGGGCAAATGCTGCTGAGTCTCGGTCAGCGACATATCCGGTGATGGTGGCCTCTGACGGCCAGTCAAAAAGAATTGGCGAGCCGCGCACGCCGGAATCGGCCGACATTTGAGCAAGGCGAAAGAGCGCTTCTTGGTAATTGTAGTTGTAACCATGGATGAAGATGCCTGCCGACTGAGCCGAGGCGCCGTTGGAGTGGGCTGCAGCGACAAACTGGTCCCTAGTGAGGTCTTTTCTTTCAACAACAGCAAATGATTTTCTCGGATCGGGCTTTCCTTTTGGCCATTCGATCTCTGGCGGGTTGTGTCCAGGAGGGATGGCGATTGTTACCTCCCGATACCGCAGTCTGTCGGCACGCCCGGTTGTGAACGCATAGGAAGGACTGTCTGCGGGAACGCGGACAGAGGCTACAAGGATGGTAACGGTCTTTTGCCCCGCTGGCTTGGAAACCAGTGCCAGGGTCTCAGGCCCCGGGCGGGCGCAAGACGACAATACAAATAGAACAAAAAGGATCGCAATACGCATAGGACCTCGGCTGAAAAACCGTTAGGTACCTACATCGCTTGCCAACAATTGGAATAGCGGACCGACCCGGGTTCACCTGATTTGGCGAGCTGTTGCCGTTTGGTCACGCTGCAATCGGAGAAAATGCAACCATTCTACAGCCTGCACCCCGCGGCGTGCCTTGCCCCTACTCCAGCGGCCGCAGTTGCGCTTACGAGAAACCCTTCAGGCTCCCATTCTCAAAAGTCTGGATTTCGTCAGGAGGGCGCAGGACTGGCTCGTGTTCTTGCGCACCAACGTGACGTCAATTGACGACGACTATCGCTCACTGATCTCCTAAACCTCCGTAGGCATTGTTCGCAACACCTTGTCCAGGGTGATCGGCAGGTCGCGCACCCGGATGCCGGTCGCGTTGTAAACTGCGTTAGCAACGGCCGCGCCGACCCCGGTAATACCGATTTCGCCGATCCCGCGAGCACCCATCGGCGCCTGCGGATCGGGAATGTTTGTGTAGAGTATGTCGATGTTAGGAACGTCCATGTGCACCGGCATGTGATATTCGGCCAGCGAGGCATTGACTATCCGGCCGGTCCGCTCATCGAAATTTGTCTCTTCCGTAAGCGCCAGGCCAATGCCCATCACAATGCCCCCCTTGAACTGGCTGGTTGCCGTCTTGGCGTTTAGTATCTGCCCGGCATCGAAGGAACCGAGAAAACGCGATACACGGATTTCGCCAGTTACAGCACTAACCCGCACCTCACAAAACTGAGCGCCGTAGGAGTGCATGGAGAAAGCCTCCATTTCCGCCGGTGGCGGTGCCTCTGCCTGACAGACCAATTCAGAGCGTCCGGCACGGTTGAGAATAGACTGATAGCTCTCAAACCGGCTGTGATCGTCGCAATAACTCAGGCCACCGTCGCGTGTCTCGACATCGGCGAGCGACAAGCCAGCCAATGGCGAGTCGTTACCAGCGAGCTTGATCAATTCCTCGACAAAGACTTCAGTCGCCGCAATCACCGCGCCGCCGATCGATGCCGTTTGCGTCGATCCACCCGCAATTACGCCACGCGGTAAGCTGCTGTCGCCATATTCAAATGTGACGTCCGCCATCGACACTCCGAGGCGAGCCGCGATATGTTGAGCCTGGGCTGTCGCAGTACCCATTCCCATGTCATGCACGGCGGTCGATACGGTTACGTGACCATCCGCTGTCAGCGTGATCTTCACCGCGCCACCAGGGAAGCGATGGTAGGGATAGGTCGCGGTTGCGCAACCCATGCCAACAAGCCATTCGCCTTCGCGTCTTTCCCGCGGCGTTCGGCTGCGGTCACGCCATCCAAAAATCTCCGCACCTTTTTCATAGGCTTCGTTAAGGTAGCGCGACGAAAAAGGCTTGCCGGTGGTCGGGTCTTTCTCGGGCTCGATCCGGCGACGGAGTTCGATCGGATCGAGGTCCAGTTTTTCCGCCAGCTCATCGATTGCACATTCGAGCGCGAAGGTGCCAACGGATTCGCCCGGCGCGCGCATGAAGGTGTTGGCGAGCATGTCCATGTCGGCAACATCTTGCGCAAGCTTGAACGTCTTGGCCGCGTAGAGATGCCGGGCGGGGAAGGTAAACTGCTCCGGACAGGAGTTGTGCAGGGTCATCGCAGCGGTGCCTGTATGGATCAGTGCATCCAGGGTACCATCGGCCCGAGCACCGAGTGCAACCCGCTGCTCCGTCACAGTGCGACCGCCCACGATGCGAAACACCCCTTCTCGTGAAAGCATGATGCGCACCGGCCGCTCGGCGAGTTTGGAGGCTGCGATGGCAAGGATTTGATGGTCCCACAGACATTTACCGCCGAAACCGCCACCGACATAGGGTGAGGTCACGCGCACCTTGCCGGGTTCCAGGCCGAAAATGTCGCTGAGTTGGCCAGCAGTCAGATCAATCAACTGGCTGGCATCATGCAAGTGCAGCGCATCGCCCTTCCAGGCCACCGTCGCCGCATGCAGTTCGATGGCATTGTGGTTATGCCGCGGGGTTCGGTAAGTCAGATCGACCTTCACCTCGGCATTGGCGAGCGCTGTTTCGGCATCGCCGATCTCCAGCACGGGCGGCTGGCCAAGCAGCGTTTCCAACTGCCGCGGCGTCTGTTTCGCCTCGTTAAACGAGGTCACGGCAGGCAGGCTTGCATAACTCGCCTTGATCAGCGAGGCCGCATAATCCGCCTGTTCCTGCGTTTCGGCCAGAACGAGCGCGATCGGCTGGCCGTTCCAGTGGATCTCGTCATTCTGCATCACCGGCAAATCGCTGGCGCCGGCGGCCGTCGGAGAGGACATCATCAACGACGGCGCTTTCATGCGCGGTGCATTGCGATAGGTCATGACGAGGATCACGCCCGACGCCGCTTCCGCAGCCGCCACGTCGAGCTTCGTGATTCTTCCGCGCGCGATGCTGCTGAAGGCGAGTGCCGCATAGCTGAGGTTTTCATAGGCAAACTCCGCGGCAAACCGCGCTTTGCCCTGCACTTTCAGCGGGCCGTCGACGCGCGAGACGGGCTGTCCGAGAGCACCATGCTTGCGCAACATCGGATCGGGCGTGACGGCAGGCTGCCAGCGGCCGGGTTTGTTTTTATCGGCTTCAGGTTGGGCGCTCATACGTTGTCTCCCTTTAATTCGTCAAGCACGGCGACAATTGTGCGTTTCGCCAATTCAATCTTGAAGCCATTGTCGCCGAGAGCGACGGCATCGGCGAGTTCGGCTTTGGCGGCATCTCGGAAGCTTTCAGTACCTGCCACCTGCCCCTTCAGCGCAAGTTCCGCCTTCCTGGCTCGCCATGGCTTGTGGGCAACGCCGCCGAGCGCAAGGCGTACGTCACGCACCTTGCCCGCTTCGTCGATGTCGAGCGCAGCGGCGACCGATATAAGCGCGAAAGCGTAGCTGGCGCGGTCGCGAACCTTTCTGTAGGTCGATCGACGCGCAAAACCGAGTGGCGGGATTTCGATCGCGGTGATCAGTTCATCAGGCTGCAGTTCGGTTTCAATCTCTGGACGATCGCCTGGCAGACGGTGCAGTTCGGCCAACGGTATGCTGCGGCTGCCGGCCGCACCCTGCAGATGAACCACCGCATCAAGCGCGGCGAGAGCGACGCACATGTCCGACGGATGAGTGGCGACGCAGCTCTCGGATGCACCGACAATTGCGTGGTAGCGATTGAACCCTTCAAGCGCGTCGCATCCTGCCTGTGGCTGGCGTTTATTGCAGCGCGCCGCGTCGTCGTAAAAATAGCGGCAGCGGGTGCGTTGCAAAATATTGCCGCCGACCGTCGCGACGTTGCGGATCTGCGCGCTCGCGCCCGCGAGGATCGAGCGCGACAGCAACGGGAAATCGGACCGAACCGCCGGATGCGCGGCGAGCGCGGTGTTTTTAGCGGCAGCGCCGATTAGGAGGCTGCCGTTGGCACGCTTTTCGATATCGCTGGAAAGGTGTGTGACATCGACGAGCATCTCTGGCTGCTCGACCGTTTCACGCATCAGATCGACGAGGTTTGTCCCACCGCCAAGATATTTCGTGGCGGGGCCGGCTCTTTTCAGGGTGATCGCGGAAGCGGCGTCCGACGCCTGCTGATAGGAAAAGATATTCATGCCCGTACCCTTTCCTCGCTCGGTGAAGCCGCCTGGTGGGCCAGCGTTTCTAAGATTGCTTCGACAATGCCGTTGTAGGCGCCGCAACGACAGAGATTGCCGCTCATGCGCTCGCGGATTTCACGCTCGTCGATTGGGGTATTGGCTGCGGTGAGATTTCCGGTCACGACGCTCGGGATGTTGCGTTCGATCTCGCCCGCCATCCCGATGGCGGAACAGAGCTGGCCCGGTGTGCAATAGCCGCATTGAAAGCCGTCATGTTCGATAAAGGCTTGCTGCAGCGGATCGAGGTTGCCATTGACCGCAAGCCCTTCAACTGTGGTGATGCTGCGGCCTTGATACTGGATGGCCAGCGCCAAGCAGGAGTTGATGCGCTCGCCATCCACCAACACGGTGCAGGCGCCGCATGCCCCTTGATCGCAACCCTTCTTAGTGCCCATCAAACCCAGATAATTGCGAATGAGATCGAGCAGCGAGGTGCGGGTGTCCGCCTCGACCTCGATCTCCTCTCCATTGATGATAAAATGCATGAGACATCTCCTTTGACTGAAGAGCATTGGGGCTTGAAAAGCATTGGCGATGTTGAGCCGCAGGAACGAAACGGATTTTCGCGGCCATTTGATCCCTGGCGAGAGAGATTTCTGCCGCTTTCGGGCAACAAGCGCGCACACCGGATGTAATTTTCTCAGGCCGGCATCAGTGCGGCTTGGCGACAAGCGGCAATATCCGCGACCACCGAGAGCGCAAGCGAATGGGCGTCACGGGCGCGACCAAACAGGCCGATGGGCGCCTTGATCCGGTCGATCGCCTCCTGCGAATGTCCCTGTTCTCGAAGCCGTTCCATCCTTTTCTCGTGGGTTCGACTGCTTCCCAAAGCGCCCAAATAGAACGGGTGGGCGCGTAGAGCGGCTTCGAGAATCGGGAGTTCGAGATCAAGATCGTGCTGTAGAAGCGCAACGGCAGTGTCGGCGTCGATCAGCCGGTCGTCAGATAGCTCACCAACAACCGCATCATGTACGTGGACTTCGTAACCTGCTGCCCGCGCGACCTTGGCAGCAACGTCGACCTCCAGCGTGCGTCCGGAAAGGAGGACCCGAACGGCCGGACGATAACAGGTCAAAAAAGTCTCATCATCCCAACCGGAACCTGACGTTCCAGCAACGAAGGAAAGCGATTGGTTGCTCGGACGATAAGCCAATCCAGCGGCTCTGCGACAATTAAGACCTTCGATCACTTTCCAAATTGGTCGAATGTCCCGCAAAATGTGAACGGCAACAGTGACCCCGCCTCCACATGGCAAGACGATATCAAAGAACCGGGAGCCCTCGCCCAGCATGACGAACCGATCAGATCCTTTGGATATCGCTTGCAAAGCTTCGGCAGCGACAGCGCCTTCGGTACACCCCCCGGAGACGTAACCGCAGTAAAGGCCACCATCGGTTACAGCCATATGATCGCCAAGGGAACGTGACGAGCCGCCGCGAATTTCAACGAGCGTGCACAATGCGACTTGTCGGCCGGCAAGTGTGGCCTTCAACGCGAAATCGAGAACCTCGAGTGTAGAATCCGTCGAGAACGCTCTAGCCGGCAGCGGCGACACTCCGTCGATGGAAGATCCTTGAGGTGGCAACGAGGAATTGTTTTGCCGCCAACGGAACGTCGTTCCCTGATTTAAGTTGTGCATGCCTGGACGGTGCGAAATCATAACACATCACTCCTATCGATCTCAGCGGTCGAAAGGTAAAAGGACGAGACCGTCCGGAAACCTCGCCCAGCACCGGTTGGCGTCAACGCCTCTGTCAGCAGTTTGGACATGACATCCATCCCAATCCTCAATAGAAGTTGGATGGCACCCCGAACAAGCGGAGGAGCCTCCGTTTAAAGGTAGTGGCTGGCGAAGTTTCGTCAAGCCCCGTCATGGGGTTGGAAATTGGTACCAAAAGAGCATTCATCGCAATCCGAGGACCGGCCGAAGTTACGAGCAGATGCGCAGCGCAACCGCGCCAAGCTGGTCCAGGTCGCCTCGCAAGCCTTTGCAGATCGCGGTGCTGATGCTTCGCTTGAAGAAATTGCCCGCCGGGCAGGCGTCGGTATCGGTACGCTTTATCGACACTTTCCGACCCGCGAACATCTCGTCGAGGTGGTCTACAGGCGCGAACTGGAATTGCTCGCCGGCGCCGCAAGCGAACTCTTGGCCGACAATGCACCCGATATCGCGCTCGACAAATGGATGCACCGTTTCGTTAGTTACATGGCGGCTAAGCGTGGCATGGCGAGCAGCCTGAAGCTGCTGTTCACCTCGAATTCGGCCCTGTTTGCAGATGGAACGACGGTCATCACTGCCGCCTTCGACCAGCTTCTGCGTGCCGCAATCAATGCGGGGACGGTGAAGGATGATCTTGAGGCCAGTGACGTTCTCTACACACTCTTTGCAATCTACGCGATCCCAGACGCCCCCGACTGGCGCGAACGGGCGCATAAGATCGTTCGCCTGATCATGGACGGTTTACGCATTCGCCCGAAGGCCTGACAATCGGGCATAGTCGGTAAAATTCGATTGGAGCATGCCGCGTGAGCAACGAACAAGTTTTTCCCGGTCGGGCGGGCAGATCTGACATCTCCGTTGGCATCGTTATTCTCGCCGCTGGCAGATCGACGCGGATGTCGACTGATATCGGCCACAAACTGCTCGCGACATTTGGCGGTGTTCCGCTGGTGCGGCGTGTCGCCTTGCAGGCGATCGAAAGCAGGGCCAAGCAAGTCTACGCGGTCACCGGCTTCCGGCATGAAGAAATTGGGGATTGCCTTGCAGGCCTCGAAATCACGCTCACCTTCAATCCGGGGTTCGCATCCGGCATGGCAAGCTCGCTGGTCGCCGGCCTGAAAATCCCCGGAGTGATGGACCATGATGGAATACTGATACTATTAGCTGACATGCCGGCCATTACCGCGCTCGATCTGGATCAGCTAATCATGGCGTTCGAAACTTCGAATGGGCGAGCGGTGATACGCGCAAGCCACGCTGGCACTCCCGGCAATCCGGTCGTCCTACCAGGTGAGCTTTATCGACAGGCCCTGTTATTGCAAGGCGATCGCGGCGCCAAGGGCCTCATCGAAAGCTCGGATCTCGACATCATCGAGGTAGAGATTGGTGAGGGAGCCACAATAGATATCGATACGAAGGAAGATCTCCAAAGGTACGGCGACACGTCGGACGGACACAACGCCGTTTAAACATGCGTTGTCGCCTCTATCGGCAACTCGGCCTCACTTGATTGCTCTCGCCCTCAAGTGCGATCTTCATCGAACTGCTCTGCGTCAGAAATCGGCGAAAGCCAAGTCTCTCGACGTTTGACCCAAAGCTCGTAGGTGGGTGACAAGCTGGTCGGAGCATCATAGAGGCAACCCAATTTGATTTCGGCTTCCTCAGCATTCGCTGAAAAGAGGCGTGACCCGCATCGAGAGCAAAAAGAACGCCCGGAATGTTCCATAGTCTCTCCTCGGCTCTCAAACTGTCCAGCGGGCCAAACCGCAAAATAGGTGAATGCTGAGCCGCTTTCCTGGCGGCAGTCTGTACAGTGGCAAATACCAATTCGCTTCGGCTCGCCGCGAACCGCGATACGGACCTGACCACATAGGCATCCACCGTTGAATATTGGCATCAAATCCATCTCCATAAGCCAATCGCCCTTTTAACGTCCGTTCCGCGCGTGCGTTCCGTTTTTCTCACTCGGTCAAAAAATATTGGATGGCGCCATGGAACTACGACGATCGACATAGGTTTGGTCCTGTCGAGCAGTTCAACTGAGGAAACGACATGTTTACGAAAATCTTGACTGTGTCTGTACTTTCGCTTGGCCTGGCCACGTCTGCCCTTGCTCAGTCATCCGGTAGCTCGGGAAATGGAGGAACAGGCACCTCTGGGAGTTCCGGAGCATCCAGTGATACAGGTGCAGGAGCATCCGGGAAAAACGGTCAGAACTCGGGCAACAGCACCACCGGTTCAGACAGCAGTAATATGAATTCGAACAACAACAGCACGAATATGAACGGCCAAAATTCTGGCGCATCTGGCGGGGACGCCAGCGACTGCGCTCGCCGCGATGCAGGTGGAACCACAAATCCGTCGACCAACAACAACGCGACGGCAACCGACTCCGTAAACACTTGCAAGTAGCAGCGGCAACCCTTGATCCCATCGAGCCTCGCCCCGAGCGAGGCTCGATGTGTCGTAGCCCATAATGGCTACGAATGCGACCAAGCCCCCTCACTCTTACCCGACCGTTAATTCAGATGATCAGGAGATAATCATGACAGATGACAGCAACCTCGACACTGTCTGGAACCTCGCCGAAAAGATCGGCTTCTGCATGCTGACCACTCAATCATCGGGAGATCTTCGTTCGCGTCCCATGGCCGCACATGCTGAGCGTTTGGAGAACACGTTTTACTTTCTCACCGATGTGGACGGACACAAAGACGAAGAGATCGCTCAAAATCCGCAGGTTTGCCTGGCGTTTGCTGACAGCAAGGGACAGAAATACGTGTCCGTATCGGGATCGGCGGAAGTGAGCAATGACAGAGAACGGATCAAGGAGCTGTGGTCAACACCCGCCAAGGCATGGTGGGACAGCCCGGACGATCTGTCCATCAGAGTGCTGAAGGTCACGCCTTCGTTTGCCGAGTACTGGGACAGTCCTGGTACGATCGTGAGTTACATTAAGATGGCGGCAGCCGCAGTGAGTAACACGAAGCCTGACATGGGCGACAATGAAAAAGTCGATATGTAAGTAGGCAGGATCGTTTGATGATGCGGGTTGAGCGTGAGCCTCGTTTAAGAAGAAACGAAACTAGCTGGGGAGGCAGGTTTTCAGTGAAAGCTCTGTACCTCAAATACCCCATCACTTGCACCGTCTAGTAGTAGCCATGGCGATTTAAGTGGCACGATATCGATCAGACCTGGAACTATGATCACGATTAGCGTTAGAGCTCAGATTTCCAGATTTTGAGGTTCGAAATGTCTGCCAAAGTAAGCGCTGGCGATCTCCGCCTTTTGAACCAAGTGCTACGCGATGCTGGCTATCTAGTCAGTGAACCCTCAGGAAGTGCTGAAACAAATGTCGCCGCATTGATGCTCATCAAGCTTTTCACCGAGGGGGTAACCGATCCGGCAGAATTGTCACGTCAACTCGAGTACCGGTTCGGAAAACATCCTGGAGTTGAACGAGGATTAGGCGAGTTCGTACCGAACAATGCAATTCGTGGACTGACGTCACCTGAACACGCTGGGCGGCGATCACCAAACTGGGGCATTCGAAAAAGCTCCAACCTACATTCCGCTGACCCCTAACATCCCTTATCATCAGCGAAAATTTACAGTCGACCCATGTATTGTTTCGCAGGCTAGCCATCAGTCTTCGGCTTACTCCGAGTTGTCTTCGAAGTCAGCCCGTTTCACCGCTTTGAGCCGATTTCAGAGCGGACGACGCTTCGATCACTAGTGACATATGGATTGCCTACCTTTCCGTCCCTTGATGGGCCTCCGTCGCGATCTGGAGCGCGTGTTGAAGATGTTGTTCTCGCAGCATCCCGTGGCGAAATCGCAGCTTGGACAGGTCAGATGCTCGCCTTGCACTTCGTTACCCGCAGCGAGAAACCGGAAAAACCGCTGCGTCCACCATCCCTGTCGCGCGCGGTTGGCACAGCTCGATTTCTAAAGGCTAACTTCCAAACTTCCGAACAGTTCCGCAGAAGCTTTAACAGATGATTGGCTGACTTCAGTTTCCCTCAGGATTGCCCTACCGTCGACGCGACTTCGGTATGACTTCAAACATCAACCGCAGTTCGGTAATTGGGCGTTTTCGTTCGTCGAAGAGCTCCACCGACATCACGTTGACAGGTTCCTTGGGCAGCCCGTCCCGAGCCATCTCAGCGAGCGCGACATGGGCTTCACGAACCGCCTCTTCCTCAGATTCAAAATCGATCGACATGCTCACCGGACCTTCTCCGGAGCCGTCTATCACTTCCAGAAAGTATCTCATGCCATGCTCCACCTTCGCTAGCCGGTACCGATATGTCCGACATCAGCCCCGGAGAAATGACGGTATCGACCATTCGTTCCGGATAGACAGCTGAAATCCTCCTCTACCCTCTCCACCGGCGGTCTGATTGGGAAACCTTGACGTCGCTTCGACGTTGTTAAGTAGGAGGTTACCAACATGTCCCACTCACAAGACAATCGACAGGTCCGCATCCCCGGCCCTGGCTACAAGGATGTAGCGGAGCATTGCAGGAAGTTCGGCATCAATCCGGTTGAAGAACGAAAGCTGAAGCGGCTTCTGGGAAAGCACGCACCACTTCATGAAATTCAGGTCAACGCCCCATCTCGACTGCCGAAATTCCGGTGATCTGATGAGAAAGCCGAGCGAATTCGGGTTTAAGGCAGCAACGACGATCTTCCTCGTCGGATGCGCTGCGATTTTCACGGTGATTGTTGTCGGAGGAACGGTTGGCGAGAGGCTAGAGGACCATCGCGATCGAGTTTCCGCCACGGAACGGAAGTGATGCCTCGATGAAGTCGCGATTGACGCGTTTTTAGTTAGACAGCTAAGGTTTATTAAATGAGGTTGCTCTGATCGCGATGTCTTTCCCGTATGGATTGTTCTGGAAGATGATTCCTCCCGTTGCCTTGGAATGACCTGGAACGTAGTCGACTATCGTTTCAGCTACTTCGACCGGTTTCGAACTATACGAGAGCTCTGCCCGAACTGTCACCTGAGACGCCGTCTGGCTCGAGCTATTTCGGATTTCAAACAAAACTTGAAACCCTTCACTTCGCGCGTCAATCCGAAGTACAGCCCCGTGAAGGTCGGGAGACATGTCGCGATCCGTGATAGCATCCTTGGCAATCCAGATGATGACGATCAAGACAACTGCGGCAGATAAAGCTCCTGTTACCCACTCAATCCAATGGGGCTCGTCGCTCTCAATGTTTCTGTCAGGAGTGGTTTTCGTCATCTTGGCCTCTAAAGGATCAAGCGGGCGGCCGCGGCACCTACTGCGCCAGGAAAGCTCAAGATGATGATCATCATCAAGACCTGCGTAGTGCCGACATCGTCGGTGCGATGAAAGGTCCAAAGGCAAAAAGCGCTTATCAATCCAGCAATGGCATAGCCTGGGACCGTGAAGCGTATGAAGGCGTGCCAGCCCGGCGTCCCCTCTGCAAGGTCGTGGCTTCCCCGGAAGGAAAGTGCGTAAACAAAACCATGCATGAGAGCCAGGGAAGCGGCAATTATCAGTAGCGCATGCCATGGCGTCATTTTGTATGACAGTAGGATCATCTCCTCCGTCGGTGCAACATTAAGGCTCAAAAAGAGTGCTCCAACCGCCATGAGGAATAGCTCTCCTGCATAGCTGGTTTCCCGGTCGTGCAACGGGTCGTCACTGTCGGCGCCATCATGTTGAGACTGCCCTCCCAATTGGCTACGCCCCAGCATCGCACCAATGCTCGCCGGAACCGATTGCACCGCGATCATGCCAATGACTTCATGAGGCGCTTGATCGGACGTCACGACGCCCATCGCCACAAGTATAAGGCCGCTTGCGATGATGCCGAGGCAGTAGGCAACGCTTGCGTCCCTTATGGCTTGGCGCCAAGTCGCTGTTTCTTCGAACCCGACGCGGTCGGAGAGGACGATGAGTAGGGGCACATTGAGGGCCAGCAGGATCAATAGCCTCGTTCGGTCCATGTAGAAGCCGATCTCCCACATTTCCATCGTCATCAGCATGGGCAAGGCGAACAAAAGGGCCCCAGCTGCTCCTCGCGCTATCCCGGCAAAAAACCTGCCCGCGTCGAAATCGTTTCCAGCCGAATCTCGAGCGAAGTTTTCGTTCATAAGATCGACTCCTATTAAACAAACGCCGACGCATTGTTACTCAAAATGACAGCGCCTGCAGCTGACACTCGCGCAAGCTGCACAAATGCGAGCGAGACCGACAGCTGATAGCGCGCAGAAATCAGGGTGATCATCGTCGATTGTCCCTGCTGTGCATCGGAGTTACGAAACCCTAGCGGTGTAGCTTTGGAATACCAACCCGAAGATCGGTCATGGATGGCGGTTTGACCCGTCGATACCGTGCCTCGACAAGATTGTAGATGCCGAAAGCGGCTAGACCGATTGCAACGACAAGATAAAGCACGCCGCCAAAAGGCAGTTGTCCAATCCATCTCAGCGCGTCGCTCATGCTGCCTGCTTGGCTCGGATCGACGGTAAAAGCTGCATAGCAGAAGAATATACCAACTATAGCGAAAATCGCTCCGCGAGCGACGAGACCATAAACGCAAATCAGGAGCAAGGGCTGGCTCTCCCGCAGGTCGAGATAGCGCTCAAAGCGGCGCGTGATGCCCTTGAGTGCGGTTACGGCGCCTCCAGTGAGAAATCCCACGCCGATTGCGCCCGCTAGGTATCGACCGAACGGCTGAGCCATCGCCCACGCGGCCAAACCATCTTCTCCTCCACCTCCCCTTGATCCCATGCCCAACGCATTCTGGAATGCATAGGCTGCCAACCCGATGTAGGTCACGGCGCTGCCGAAGAGAGCGAGGCGGATCACATAGCTCTTAAAGCTGTCATCGTGACCGTCTGCATTAGCCAGCGACTGTGCGAGACGCCATGCCACGAAGCCAAGAAGGCCCAGGGCAATCACTGCCAGCCATAACGATCCAAGTGGTTGGTCAAGTAGCACATCCAACGCCGATTTTGTGTCGGCCTCAACGCCACCTAAGCTCGAAAAAGTGGCGAGCCCAGCGACCAATAGGAACACAACTCCTCTAGCACCGTACCCAGCCCTAGCCAACCAATCAAATTTCGCATTTTTCATCGCAAATTCTCCAACTTAGCGAAGAACGTTCTTGTTGGCACATCGGTTCCTCGTAGTCCTTTTGTCGCGATAGTTGCACCGGGTTGCGATGAAGTGCAGTCTCCCGGATGTTAATCACGCTAGACGCACGCGACGACGTGGACGAACGCATAGTCGTTTCAGTTGCTAATTCGCTCCAATCGATATCGAAGTGGAACTCCGAGACAATGCCTGCGTTGAAGTGCCGTATGCCTTTCAACTAAAGGGATTTAAAGCATGAGCACTCTTCTGATAATTGTCATACTTCTAGTATTGCTCGGTGGTGGCGGCGGCTACTACGCACATGGACGATACGGGGGCCGAGGCCTCGGTGGCGTGTTGGCACTCGTTGTTGTCGTGTTGATCATCTTGTGGCTGCTCGGTGCACTGCACGGTGGCGCCGCACCACCTCTCTAAGTCACTTGCCTCGTCGCGAATGTCTGCCGAAATCAATTATCAACAGGCCCGCACTCTAGAGCCGTGCGGGTCTGCAGAATTGCCATCAAGCCATCCAGGGCGGACCAGGTGGAAAGAGCGGCGCCTCGGAGTTTAAGCCGCTTGGAAGCCTTACCCTTAGGACATCTTTCCCTCCGGCGATGGCAATGATACCAATTGCAGAACGGGGTTCGATAGCGCCGGAATCGCCAGCATCACCTAAGACGGAGCCGGCGATCTGGCATATGTGGAATTTTATCGATTACGTCGTATCGCGTGTGGCTGACGGTCATCTGGGCGCTTGACGTGAGATACGGTTGGTGATGTAGGCGTCATTCGCAACAATTGACCTAGCTTTGCCGTCCTTTTTCGTTGATTTATTATCAAAGCTCAGTTGATGCGGGTCCAATCGATACCCTTGCACAAGAGGCCCGCCACGATGCAGCCTTTCGTGGTCATTTTGTCTCCTTGGACAGTTACCGACAGTTTGTAGGTCATGTCTCGCTGCGGATCGAAGGCAGTACCGGCGTAAACACCGTCCAGCCCAACCTTAATGGACATGACAAGTCGGTCCCCCTCTCTTTCCTTCGGCGTGCCTGGCTTGATCCAGGTGTTGGTCGCGCAGATATCCGCTCCACATGGCGCGATCCTCACCTTGGCATTGCCGTCTCCACGTGCCCATAGACCGTCAATGTCGGCAGCATGAGCCTCGCTCAAGCTGCATAGCGTCAATGTAAACGCTGCAATTATCACCTTCCTCACGATCAGATCCTCCTCCCGGATGCTTCTTATACGAACGAGCGTCGAAACAGTTTCGTCAAAGGCCTGATTTGGAGAAAATTTGTCGATGAAATGGAAACCGAATGCGTTTCCCATCCGTAGAGAGAGCGATGTCAACATTCACGGACAGGCTGATGGGTATTTTGCCGCTCGTCGTCATCGCAATGTTCTTATCGCTGGCCATGGCGGGCGCCTGGGCAATTCAACGTGTAAGCCGAAAAAGCGGGTGGATCGACACCGTGTGGTCGGTCGGCGTTGGGCTCGGCGGCATCTTTGCTGTCGCATATGCAGGCGGCGACATTAGTCGTCGCGCCATCCTTCTGATCGTGGTCTGCGCTTGGTCGTTAAGGCTCGCAAGCCACATCGGCTGGCGCACCAAAGGCGGCGGCGAAGATCCACGTTACGCAAAATTCATCGACGGCTGGGGCGACCGCGCAGCCTGGCGGCTGTTCCTCTTCCTGCAGATACAGGCATTGGCCGCCTTCGTTCTCGTCCTCGCCGTCTATCTCGCTGCAGCCAATGACCGCCCATTCCCACAGGCCATCGACGGTCTCGCCATGTTCCTCGCCATCGTCGCGCTGGGCGGTGAAGCCCTCTCCGACGCTCAACTGGCCCACTTCCGAAAGACGCCCGAGGCAAGGACGGACGTGTGTGAGATCGGGTTCTGGCGGTATTCAAGGCATCCAAACTACTTCTTCGAGTGGCTTTTCTGGTGTTGCTGGCCGCTGTTTGCATCGGCAGCATCGGTATGGAACGGGCTGTCGCTACTCGCGCCACTGATGATGTACTGGCTACTGGTGCATGTTTCCGGCGTTCCGCCGCTTGAGGATCACATGTTGCGCTCGCGCGGCGAGAAATTCCGTGCCTTGCAGCGCCGGGTCAACGCCTTCTTCCCAGGTCCTCGCAAATCCACCCTTCCAGGAGATCAACAATGAACATGCTGGCATTCGCCATTAACACTGCCGAGCGCGCGCCGCTCACGGACGCAATGACACTGGCCGGCATCGATTTTCTTTGCGCGCGCACCAAGCGCAAGCTCTCGACAACGACGGCGGATACCGAACGCAATTTCGTTCAGATCATGAACCGCTTTCCGGTCGCGACCCACACCGACGAGGCCAATCGCCAGCACTATGAGGTGCCGGCCGACTTCTTCGCGATCGCGCTTGGCCCGCAGCGCAAATACTCCTGCTGCCTTTATCCGACGCCCGATACGACGCTCGCGGAAGCGGAAATACTAGCGCTCGCCGACACGGTCTCGAACGCGGCGATCGAAGATGGGATGACGATCCTGGAGCTCGGCTGTGGCTGGGGTTCGCTTTCGCTTTATCTCGCTCGACACTTTCCCAATTCACGCATCACGAGCGTCTCGAACTCGGCGTCGCAGCGCGCCCATATTCTCAGCGCTGCAAGGCGGGATGGCCTGACTAACCTTGACGTCATCACCGCCGACATGAACCATTTCACTACGGAGGCTAAGTTTGATCGTATCGTGTCGGTCGAAATGTTTGAGCACATGTCCAACTGGCGTTTGCTTCTCGAACGTGTGCGCCATTGGGTGAAACCTGACGGCAGGCTTTTCCTGCATGTCTTCACCCACAAAGACCGCTCCTACAGGTTTGATCCCAACGATCCTTCCGACTGGATTGCTCAGCATTTCTTTACCGGTGGAATCATGCCCGCCCACGACTTGCCGCACCGCTTCGCCGATCTGTTTAAGGTGGAGCACGAATGGCGTTGGCCAGGAACACATTATCGCCGCACAGCGCTCGATTGGCTGGCGAATTTTGATCGTGATATCGATCGAATCCGGCCGATCCTTGCACGGGTGTATGGCAAGGATGCATCCCTCTGGCTGCGCCGGTGGCGGCTGTTTTTCCTGTCGACAGCAGGCCTGTTCGGGCATGATAGCGGCAAAGTCTGGGGTGTCGGCCACTACCTGCTGGCGCCGGCCGAATGATGCGTCAGACCCGCACTCAGCGCGACCCTGTTACTGAGGCAACCGTAACGATTGCCTGGGTCATCTTCCTGAACAAGCCATTCTATCCTGTCTATGTCTGGTATCTAGTCGGCAATGGCGTGGTGGCATCGCTCGGGACATTGCTCTCGGCGCCCCTTTTTCTGGCGATCCCGTTTTTGGCAAAACGGTCATCACTGGCCGCTCGGATCGCGCTACCGATGATCGGCACGCTCGACACCTTGTTCGAGACGAAACTTTTCGGCCCGGCTTCAGGCACGGAATTGTATTTTGCCGCCTGCATTATGCTCGTCGCGCTGTCTTTCCGGGAAGAAGAAAAGTGGCAGCAGCGTGGAATGGCCATACTTGTCTTTGTCGTGTTCATCGTCTCGCGCAACCTGATCGGTGCGCCACTCAATGTCTGGAGTGCATCAGAACTCGAGACCCTTTTCAATCTAAATGCCTTCGCCGTCGCCAGCCTGTTGGCGTTCATCGCCCTTCGATATGCGGGTATATCGCGGACTTGAGAGCAATCCGATCGAACCACAGCCACAACAAATGGGAGTGAAAGATGCAGAAGATCTCTTACTGGTGTTTTTTTGTATTACTCGCGTTCATGTATTCGTGCAGCCCGGCATCATCGGCCTCGACAGAGCCGAGGTTGATTGCGATCGGCATGGACCACTATCAAGGAACATGGCTTGAAATCGGCCGCCGGCCTATGTGGCTGACCGATGGATGCGTTGCGGGCTACTCCACCTATAAGCTTGGAAAGACACCAGGCGAGGTCAAAGTCGAAGACGGCTGCTACGTCGGCAGACCAGATGGACGACTGAAGACCGTCGAAGGTGATGGCAGGATCCTCGATCTAGGTCGTAACAATGCCGAAATGCGGGTCCGCTACCCCTTCTTCATAACATTCAATTACAGGGTCCTTTACAAGTCTCCCGACAGGACGTGGTTCATAAGTGCTGACCCCAAGATGAAAAACCTTTGGATCTACGCGCGCACCGTACCATCAAAGGCAAGACTGAAGCTGATGGTCCGCAAGGCCAGCGAACTCGGATATGATGTTGGGAAACTTGAATTTCCCGCGCAGCCGGGCCGCTAGACGGTAATCTGAACTCGGCATCAGGATGCCCCCTAATTCCAAAGTCAATGGTATCTGGTTAGCCCCCGCCTCCCCTGTAAATGCTTCGGGCAAGGTTTCGGGCAAGTGCGTTGGAGGATATTGTCGCGGCAGGCGCATTGGGTGCCCCAACTCGCAAGGAGCCGAGATTCCTGCCGCCGACGCAGCGCAGGTTTATCGAGAAATTGTCACCAGCAGTCACACTTCGCGAAGGCTGAGAGCATCCGCACTTGCACATCGGGGTAGGAGCAGGAGCATTGGCCTCAGCTGCGCGTTAATTCGGCTACTCTTCTTGCAAGAACCTCACCCGCGAAAGGCTTTGTCAGCACCTGCATCCCGCGATCCAGATGTCCGTGGTTCAGGACGGCGTTTTCAGCATAACCTGTGACGAACAGAACAGGTAGATCTGGGCGATCAGCGCGAACGGCATCCGCAAGCTGTCTTCCATTCATCCCATTCGGCAGACCGACATCTGTCACAAGAAGATCGATGTCTGGCCGCGAGCTCAAAACTCTAAGGGCTGACGGCGCGTCATCGGCCTCAAGAACGGAGTATCCAAGTTCTTCGAGCACGTCGACGGCGACCATTCGGACCAACGGCTCGTCGTCGACGATCAGAATGGTTGTCTTTCCTGAAACCGGAGGAACCGGCGCCTCGGGCGTTGCAGTCTCTTCCTCTATGCCATCGGCGTGGTGCCGGGGAAGGTAGATGCAGATCATCGTTCCCTTGCCAAGTTCCGAGTATATGCGCGCTGCACCGCCCGACTGTCCGGCGAAACCATAAACCATTGAGAGACCGAGCCCCGTTCCTTGGCCCGTCGGCTTCGTCGTGAAAAATGGATCAAACGCTCGAGCAATTACATCCTGCGACATGCCCGTGCCAGTGTCACTCACACACATTGAAACATACTGGCCAGGTTCGACGCCACGGTCCCTTGCGGCCCGTTCGTCTAGCCAACGGTTACCGGTCTCGATCATCAGCTTTCCGCCATCCGGCATTGCATCCCTTGCATTAATGCAAAGATTAAGAAGCGCATTCTCAAGTTGGCCGACATCCACAAATGCGGTCCACAGACCGCCGGCACCGGCGACTTCCACGTCAATGCCGGGGCCCACGCTCCGCGTGACCAAATCATGCATGTCGGTGATGATACGGTTTATGTTCGAAGGCTTTGGATCCAAGGTCTGGCGGCGCGAGAAGGCAAGTAGCCGCTGGGTGAGGCCCGCAGCTCGCTTGACCGCACCTTGTGCGCCTGCCAGATAGCGATCGGTGTCGCCGATCCTTCCCTGCGCCAGACGTGACTTCATGAGCTCCAGGCTGCCGCCAATCCCTGCGAGGATGTTGTTGAAGTCGTGCGCAAGGCCACCGGTCAACTGGCCAACCGCCTCCATCTTCTGTGATTGCCGCAGAGCATCCTCTGCCTGCATCAGGGCTGCCGTGCGTTCTGCTACCCGCTGCTCCAGGGTTTCTGTCAGCGTTCGCAGGTCTGCCGCAGCTCGGTCCCGTTCCTGCTCTGCGGCACGTCGCGCCTCAATGTCGATGAGCACACCGGGAAAGAGCGTGGCCTCTCCATTCGATCCTAGATCGACTCGTCCATTGGCTTCCAGCCACCTATATTGCCCATCAAGTCGGCGGGTTCGGTACTGATGTGCATATGGCCCGCCTCGCCTCAGTGCTTCCTTGATCGCCTCGGCAAGCCCCGGCTGATCGTCTGGATGGACGGTCTCTATGACCTGCGAAAGGCTCAGACCTGTTCGCCCGAGATTGGGGTCAAAGCCGAAGGCTGTTGCGAATGCCTCGTCGACGGTAAATCGGTCGCTTGGGACGTCCCAGGACCACGTTCCGATAATTGCTCCAGCGGCGAGAGCGAGCTGAACGCGCTGAATATTCTCGCGAGCAAGTGCCTCGCTTTCCCGCAACGCTTGCTCGGCGACCTTTCGCATGGTGATGTCGCGGAAAAGAACAGACACCTGCTTCAGGCTGGATGGTTCAAGCCGTGTCGCAGACACCTCGATAAAGCGGCTGATCGCCTTGAATTCTTGCTCGAACCGGACTGTCTCGCCGGTCTCAAGCACCCCGCCATAGACTTTCAGCCACACATCAGCATTGTCGGGCTCAATTTCGCGAAGCCGCTTTCCGACGATGCCCTTTATCCCCGTCTGCCGCTCATATCCTGAATTAGATTCGATATGTATATAGTCACTCATCGGACCTTCCGGGCCGTCAATGAACTCAATGATACAGAACCCGTCGTCGATTGCTTCGAAGAGGGCGCGGCGCCGTCCCTCACTTTGGGCGAGCGCATTTTCGGTCAGTTCAGAATGCGGGCTCGCGATCTCGTTTGACACAGGTATTCCTCAAGGCTCATGAACTCGCGCATACATATATTTGCACGTCGCAAAGACAATGGAATTCTTTGTTGATTTTAGAGAGCATCAGCTGGGGGCGGAAGAAGGTAGGCAGAGCTTGTCGTCAACATCGTCCCCTGAGAAGCTCAACAATCACAGCAAGCATCTACTTGTAGAACTCGATCGCGCTCCCGGTTTCTTTCCACCCCCGGTGACAACCGACCAGAACATCGCGCGATCTATCGTAGACTGAGCGCAATAACCAACTCCCTCAGCACGAACTGATGTCGGACGGCTCGATCTGTCGAGATCTGGAGGGCATTTCCCGGCTCTCGGGATCGCCATACGTAGCCAAGCTGTAGTCTGACGGTGGCGCGACGATCTGAGCATTCTGTCGGTCGCTTCAAGCGCTGGCGAGTAGCGCTCTCACTATTGAATATGCGGCGGCTCTCTTGTTTCTTCAGCGGTCAGTCCCTGATCGACGACATCAGAGTTGAGGGTGTTGTCGGAACAGTTCGGACATTAGGTCGTTAGGTTCCAGTGCAATCAACAGGAGGCAGTCATGGATTGGAATCGCGTCGAAGGAAACTGGAAGCAGATGAAGGGGAAAGTCAAAGAGCAGTGGGGCAAGCTTACTGATGATGACCTCGATGTCATTGCAGGCAAGCGCGACCAATTGGAAGGCAAGATCCAGGAGCGGTACGGCTACGAGAAGGACCGCACGAAAAAGGATATCGACGACTGGTACGGTCGCCAACCTTGGTAGATATGGAAACTTTCCTCGAACCAGATAGCCGCGGGACATCCCGCGGCTTGCAAGTGCCGCTAAAAGAAAATGCATCGAAGATTTGAGAGGTTAGGCCAGGAGATGAAAGCATGATCCTTGTTGGAGGATGTCTGTGTGGAGCTGTCCGATATCAGGTGGATGGCGAGCCTTTTCGGATAGGTCTTTGCCATTGCACAGATTGCCGAAAAGAGAGCGGATCTTCATTTTCTTCATTCGCCCATTGGCCGCGCGACACGTTCACATACTCAGGCGAGATTTCTACGTATGGGGGCCGGAGTTTTTGCCCGCGCTGTGGGGGACGTTTGTTTTGCCTGAACGACGATGACGTGGAAATTCGTTTCGGATCACTGGACAAAGCGCCAAGTGACCTGGTGCCCGAGGTGGAGGTCTGGACAAAACGACGGGAGAAATGGTTGCCCGCTATTCCGAGTGCCAAGAGATTTGAGGAGGATCCGACGTGAAAACGCCGGCGTCAGGCGCTCGAAGCCGAGATCCTGCTGCTCGCGGTTGCCGCGGGTGATCCGGCTGTCAGTCCGGTCGCGGGAGGTCGCCGAGAAATTGGAGTGTCACCGACCAATTTCGCCAACGTTACCGATCCGGTGGTCATTGTCGCCAACTGTATCACTGAACGATCATCTCCTGTTCGCGCTCCCCTTATTTGGGACCGGAATGACAATTCCTGGGCACGGGGCGCCGCAGCATTGGTCACCTCGAAAGTGATTTGAAGCACCCGTTTTAACTTAACCAAAATGGCATGCCATTTGAATCGGCACCGGGCTCGTCAGGCTGGCTCGATAACTGTCGATCAATACGCTTTGATACAAGTCTCCACGATCAGGAAACAAACCAGATACGTAGGGGTCGTAGATGCTCTCTGCACCGGTTGTCGCCACGTCGACACAAACAAGGAGAGGAATTATGACCAAAGCAAAAATGACATATCGCCAAAAGCCCATCGCGAATCGTGCATTTGCGATTGCGGTTGGTTCCTTCATGATGATTCCAGTCGTCACGATGCAGAAGGTTTATGCCGCCGATGCTCCTCTTGTTGGCACTCCAACGGCGGCGCAGGACGCAAGCATCCGTCCGTTCAGAATTGAAGTTCCCCAGTCACAACTCGATGATCTGCGCAAGCGGATCGCTGAGACACGTTGGCCCGACAAGGAGACTGTCGATGATATATCACAGGGCATTCAACTGGACCGGGTCCAGGAGTTGGTCAAATATTGGGGTACCGACTACGACTGGCGAAAGGCCGAAAGCGAACTGAATGCGCTGCCAGAATTCATCACAAGAATTGACGGCGTCGACATCCAGTTCATTCACGTTCGCTCGCGCCATCCTAATGCCCTTCCCCTCCTCCTCACCCATGGGTGGCCGGGATCGCAGTTCGAATTCATCAAGGCCATCGGGCCGTTGACTGACCCGACCGCGTTTGGTGGACGTGCGGAAGACGCTTTCGACGTTGTCATCCCATCCATTCCTGGCCATGGCTTCTCAGGCAAGCCAACCGAACTCGGCTGGGGCCCTGATCGGGTTGCCAAAGCTTGGGATGTGCTGATGAAGCGCCTCGGCTACAAAAGCTACGTCTCCCAGGGTGGCGACCATGGCTCCGTCATTTCTGACGCTCTGGCACGCCAAAATCCGAACGGCCTCCTGGGCATTCATCTCAATATGCCAGCCACCGTTCCAGGCGAACTCATGAAGGGTATCAATGCTGGCGACCCGGCCCCGAGCAGCCTGTCGCAGGACGAGAAGGACGCGTACCAGTCGCTGTCCACGTTCTTTGGCCGAAACGCGGCCTATGGTGCAATGATGGTGACGCGTCCGCAGACGATTGGCTACTCGCTTTCTGACTCGCCGTCCGGCCTGGCATCCTTCATTTACGAAAAGTTTGCGCAATGGAGCGACAGCGGTGGTGTCCCGGAGAACGTGCTCTCCCGCGACGAGATGCTGAACGACATTACGCTCTATTGGCTGAACAACGTGGGCGCATCGTCCTCCCGCTTTTACTGGGAAAACAACAACAACAACTTCAGTTCCGATACCCAAAAGACCAGAGACATCAAAGTGCCGGTTGCCATCACGGCGTTTCCGAAGGAAATCTACAAGGCGCCGGAAAGCTGGAGCAAGCAGGCATATCCCTCGCTCATCTATTACAACCAAGCTGCAAAAGGGGGCCATTTCGCCGCATGGGAACAGCCGCAGCTTTTTGCAGAGGAACTAAGAGCTGCGTTTAAGACGCTGCGCTAAGTCAAACACGAGTTCGGGGCGGTTTTCGAGATGCCGCCCCAATCTTTTGGCCGTACTCCGCGATACCTTTAGGTATCTGAGATGTACCTTTCGCAGATGGAGAAACGTCCTCGCCCTGAGGGCAATCCAGTTCAGTAGCAGACGGACCGACCAGAGAGGATACATCGAAGCCGGGCGGATGTCGGCACCAAGGGATCCCGCTAAAGGAGGCGGCCTTGCGCAGAGCCACGTTTCAGTGGAGGCTCCCCGCCTCGTCGCACGATCTCAGTCTCGGCCGTGAACCGAGCATCTCGATCTCGATCCGAAAGGAAGTGCTGCACCACATCCAAGGCAACCTGGTCCCAGGGCTTTCCCCTTTCTGGTCCAGATGGAATGCGGGGCAACAGCCCTGGCTCTGCGCTCCAGGCGAGCAACTGATCGAGAGAAGCCTCATTGAGCATGTCGCGGAGATGGTGGGCGGTCACGTAGGCATCAGGTAATGCCCGGTGGGCTGGCAGTCCGATCTCGTGAACCAGCCCCTCTGGCATGCGTTGGTAACGAAGCATCTGGTTTGAAAAGCGCGGCAGGTCGGGCCATAGCCTCAGCGCGCACTTCCATGTGCAAACCCATTGCGCACCTCCCGACAGAAGCGGAGTGCAATAGCGCTGCTCGAACGCAGCGCGGTGAGCGGCTAAGGCTCGCAACGGTCGACGCGGTTGCAGCACCGACGCTGCGATCTCCCTCCAGAACGGTGCTCCTTTTACGTCTCGGTCGAGGATATGGTGTATGGCCATCGTTTCCGGTGAGATGGGTCGACCAGGATTGACCATCAACGAGCCACGCTCGTGATCGAGCTGCCATCGGCCATCATCAGTCTGGAGCACGTCCTGCCAACCGATTTCACATACCTCGTGAGGGCCATTGCCGCCGGTCTCAAGATCAACGACGCGGATGACGGCGATCGGTGTCGGGTCGGTTGAGAACATCGAGAGCGTTTACGTCCTTGTCCTTCCAGGGATACTGGTTACGGTAGCCGAGACCGGGTCACTGGCCGGGAAGCTGTCTTCGAGACCTTCCTCCAGCTCCTCTTCCAGCTCGTCCCTATCCTGGCTTTCGCGAGCACTCGGAACCGGTTGGAGGCCCCTACTGCCTTGATCAAAATTGCCGTTGCTCAAAGCATCGTAGCGATTGAGGCTCCCCTCAGGTTGCGCGGCAAGCATCTCGGACAAGGTCGCAGCAATATCGCCGTTTCCGGTGCGGTCAGTTGCCAGTTGTTGGAAGACATCAGCCATTGCTGCAAATATATCTGCCGCGGGGTTATCCGGCCCTAAAAACGTAGCAATCTCGTCCATTTCTGCAACCCAACGGTATGCTTTGGGAAACATGTCGGGAATGCCCTTGGAAAACTTTGCCAAGAGCTGCGACTGGCTTTCAAAAAGCTCGGCCATGAGCGCCTTGTCCGCTCCATTCTTGGCAGCGGCAAGCATCATCGAGGTGCCCAGACCTATCAGCCCTTTGTTGATGCCGGCATAGCACATTTTAAGGGTTGAGGCTGCGCCGACGCCGCTATCCAGTGAACGAGCATCCAGGCCATATGCGATGAGGACCGGTACAATCTCTTTCGCGCCCCCGCTAAGATAGAAGCGTGGGCCGGGCTTTCCTGCCTCCGGTGGCCCACCAATGATACAGCAATCAAGCACCCTCGCATTACTGTTCTCGAAGGCTTGAGCAACTTCGCCCATAGTCTGAGGTGAAACGGCATTGCAGTCGATAAAGATGGTGTGAGACTGCGAAGAGCGCACTGCCATAACGACTATATCGGCCACTGCCACAGCCTGGGACGGTGGCACAATTGATAGTATGATGTCGGCTCCCACCAATGCTGTCAGATCGACTTCTCGGACGCCTGCAGCTAGCGCTCGATCGCTTGTCCCGGGTGATCGTCCTTCCAGATAGGTGACGACTTCCGCGCCGGAAGCCATAAGAGCCTTTGCAACGGCACCCCCCATGGCTCCCATTCCGATGACTGCGATCCTTGGCACGGCTACTCTCCACAATTGCATTCGATTTGGAACTAGAGGCGATGACGCCAAGTGCAAGGATCAATTGCCCGTTGGTTCACTGAACAAATGATGTGCCTTTGAAGAGATTTTACCCGATGACCGGCTCGATCACTGATTACGCTTGGCGACCGCAACCACTTGTCGCCGACGAGAAAGTACCACAAACGGGAGACGCGTCAGATCGAAATTTCGTCCAGCAGCACGACCTGCGAGCTTTCGACATTTATGCGTCGAACGAAGTTCGAATGCCGCGCGACGCAACGAAGAGGAGCTTTGACCCACATGGTCCGGCGCGAGGTCAGCCTGCTTTTCCTCACGGAGACCAGACCGCTCGGCGAAGCAATCTTCGACCTCGACTAACTCTGGCACACCGGCAGCGTCGACATTTTCAGCAGCGGAATTCACCGCGGTGAGGACGTATGCAATGGACATCCGTGCGGTGGCAGCCCAGGCGAACGCAACACGTGTAGAGGTCACGCTCACAAATGAACACTTACCGGCAAGTGCAGAAATCGTGGGCGACGATCTTCCTGCTTACCACAGGTTTTGGCGCGATCAGTTCAGTTCGGGATGCTGATCCACGAGCTTGTCACGCTTCTGTTGAAGAATTTGCATCTGCTCGGTCAACTCCGCCATTGCTTCATCAATCTTTTCGACGCTTTCTTCGATGTACAGATAATGCTCCGCGAGAAGTGCCCTAGCCTCCTTGCGACTGGATGCGTTCGGCGTGTCTCCATAAAGAGGCCGGTTGGCCGTCTCCTTCAGGAAAAAGGTTGTTAGAAGACCTGCGGCTGCGGCGATCATGAGATAGTAGGCCGGCATGTAGATATTGTCGGTCGCTTCGACCAACCAAGCCGCCACAGTGGGAGTGAGACCAGCGACGATGATCGAGATATTGAAGGATATGGCAAGCGCACTGTAGCGAATTCGTGCCGGAAACAGCGCGGGCAACGTTGCAGCCATAATTCCGACAAGGCAATTGAGGCCGATCGCGAGGATCAACAAGCCAAAAAAGATGCCAATAGTGTTGCCGCTCGCTATCAAATGAAACGCTGGCAACGACAAGGCAAGGATGATCAAGCTGCCAACGGCGAGAAACGGCCGGCGACCGATGCGATCACTCAGAAAGCCGACCAGCGGCTGCACGAACAACATCCCGACCATGACAGCAATGATGATCAAAGCACCATGATCCTCCGTGTAGCCGAGGGTCTTTGCCAGATATGTCGGCATGTAGGTCAAGAGCATGTAGTAGGTAACGTTCGTGACAAGCACCATGCCGATGCATATTGCCAAGGACCTTGGATGCCTTTGGATGATTTCAGCTATGGGGATCATGGGCCGTTCAGACAACGCCTGCTTATCTTCCTTTTCGGTTCGCTTCAGGCGTTCGGTGAAGGCCGGCGTTTCTTCAGCGGCATGTCGCAGATAAAGGCCGATGAGGCCCAAAGGGGCCGCGAGGAAGAACGGCAGGCGCCAACCCCAGGAGAGAAAGCTTGCCTCGCTCATCGCTGCTGTCAGTACGACAACCAATCCGGCGCCTAGCACAAATCCCGCAATTGATCCAAAATCGAGCCAGCTTCCAAGAAAGCCGCGCCTGCGATCAGGTGAGTATTCCGCGACAAATATGGCGGCGCCTGTGTATTCGCCGCCTACCGAGAACCCTTGGACGAGTTTGCACATGAGGAGCAGGATAGGAGCCCACAAGCCGATCATAGCATAGCTTGGGATGAGGCCGATGCAGAAAGTGCTCACAGCCATGATGACGATCGTCAGCGAAAGGACCTTTTGTCGGCCAAACTTGTCACCCATGGAGCCGAAGAACACGCCACCCAATGGCCGCACGAGAAATGGCACAGAGAAGGTCGCGAGTGCAGCAACTGTCTGAACCGCAGGTGAAGCTTCGGGGAAAAACACCTTGCCAACAGTGGCTGCGACAAAGCCATAGACGCCAAAATCAAACCATTCCATCGCATTGCCAAGGGCGGCCGCGGTGATCGCCTTCTTCAGCTTGGAATCCTCGATGACAGTGACGTCATTCAGTGTCAGCGTATTGGTTTGCGTATTGCTCACGATACCCCCATGTTCAAATCCGCCTCATCGCGAGGAGCGGGCAAATGCTTAAAACGCGTGAACGTTCCAAGCTGTTATCTAGGGCTGGTTTTTACTGCTCCAAGCTTCAACAGCGCTTTCCAGCGCGCCGTGACCGAGCCTAGGTCAGCCCACCCATGCTGACGCCCTGCAAGCCGTGTCCTGTGATTCCAATTGCTTTGAGGCGTCATCCCGCCGTGGGTTTTTCAATCAAGTCGCTCCAGATCAGCTCGGATGGCATCAACGATGCTCAACTGTCGCCCTCTTCGTGGTCGAGATGTCGAACGGCGCCGATTGCCTTCCCACAGGTGCGTGAATCCGTTGCCCCGATGCGAGCATGGCGAGAGCGTCATATAAGAAAGATCAGCCACTGGGTGGGCTGCCAGCTCCAATAGATGAGCGATAGCAACACTCGCTATAGCTCATGAACATCCAGTTTGATGCGTTATTGTGTTCGCGGCTATCGCTCACGCTTATAAGCCCGCCGACTGGCAGTGGCGAACACCTTACCTTCGCTCATATCTATCGGTCGCGTTATAGGACCAGGGCACTCTTCATCTTGCGCAAACTTGGATACTAATATACTACTTCCTCTCAAGCCAACGGGAGGTGGCGATGGGTGGACAAAAACCTAGTGCGTACATTCGTTGAGATCTGGAGTGTGGCGCGATGAGCGAAGCACGCAAAAAGCGCTCGCTTTCCGGCGTCACCCACCTCTCGCACCAGCGCGCCGCCGCCCCGCGGGCCGCAACTCTCGTGTATAACGCGCTGCGCGACGATATCATTTCGCTGCGCCGCAAGCCGATGGATCTCCTCAACGAGAAGGAACTGGAGGCGCAGTTCGGCGTCAGCCGCACGCCGATCCGCGAAGCGATCCTACGCCTATCCGACGATGGCCTCGTCGACGTTTTTCCGCAGTCGGGGACCTTTGTTTCTCGAATTCCGCGTCGGGCTCTTTATGAGGCGATACTGGTACGCAAGGCGCTGGAAGATACGACTGTTTCGATCGCCGTCGAAAAGATCACGCCGACTGGCATTCGTTTGCTGGAGCGCAACCTGGCTGATCTTAGTGCCTGCGTGCGCGATGACGATGTCGCGGCCTTCCATGTCCTGGACAACGATTTTCACAAGCTGATCAGTGATATCTCAGGTTTCACGGGCATCTGGGCGATTATCCAGCAAGTGAAGATCCATTCCGATCGCTATCGACTGCTGACCTTGCCGCAGGAAGGACGTCTTGCTCGTGTCATCGAGGAACACGCCGCGGTAATCGACTGCATGAAGGCCGGCGACAAAGCCGGGGCTGCCGCCGCCATGGGTTTTCATCTCGGCAAGCTGCTCGGCGAAGTCGAGAAGGCCGAGATCTGGGACCCAGACTATTTCATCGAGGATGCAAAATCTCCCTCGGCGTCCATTGAAGAGAAGGGAAAAAATCAATGAAGATCGATGTCCGTCACGCTTCCCATCCCGAAGCCGTTCGCGGCTACGACACCGAAACGCTGCGCCGCCATTTCCTGGTAGAGACCGTGTTTACAGGTGGCGAAATCCGCCTCACCTATTCCCATTATGACCGTATGGTGATCGGCGGTGCGACGCCACTCGGCGAAGGCCTTTCACTCGGAGCACCGAAGGAAATCGGTCAAGAGACCTTCCTTGCCGAGCGCGAGCTCGGCGCGCTGAATGTCGGTGGCGCCGGCCGTGTCGTCGTCGAAGGCAAAAGCTACGAGCTCCAGAAATACGATTGCCTCTATGTCGGCAAGGGCGCCAAAGATGTGCGCTTTGAAAGCGCAGATGCTGCCAGGCCCGCCAAATTCTATCTGGTCTCGACCCCGGCGCATGAAACCCACCCGACTGTGCTCCTGACGCGCGATAAAGCGCGTCATCTGACACCGGGCGAAGCGGCGACCGCCAACAAGCGTTCGATCTACCAGTTCATCCACCCGGAAGTCTGCCAGTCCTGCCAACTGACCATGGGCTTCACAATGATCGATGACGGTAGCGTCTGGAATACCATGCCAGCTCATACACACGACCGGCGCATGGAAGCCTATCTCTATTTCGATCTGGAAGCCGACCAACGCGTCTTTCATTTCATGGGCGAGGCGCAGGAAACCCGCCATATGCTGGTTGCCAGCGAGCAGGCGATCATCTCGCCACCCTGGTCGATCCACTCGGGCGCCGGCACCAAGAACTACAGCTTCATCTGGGCCATGGCCGGCGACAACAAGAGCTTCACCGATATGGACCATATCGCCATCGCGGATCTGAGGTAGGACGATGGTCAATTCCTTCGATCTTTCGGGCCGGTTCGCGATTGTTACCGGCGCCAACGCCGGTATCGGCCAGGGCATCGCCGTTGCGCTTGCAGAAGCAGGCGCTTCTATCGTTGCTGTCGGCCGCTCGTCGATGGAGGAAACCGAAGCCCTGGTCACCAAGACCGGTGTCCGCTTTCACGCGATCAAAGCGGATCTCGGCACTATCGCCCCGGTCAAGAATATCGTTGCCGAAACCATCTCGGTTTTCGGTGGACTCGATATCCTGATCAACAATGCCGGGATCATCCGCCGCGCCGATGCGATCGACTTTACCGAGGACGATTGGGACGCTGTCATCGATACCAATCTGAAGACGGCATTCTTCCTGTCGCAGGCGGCGGGTCGGCACATGCTGGAAAAGGGTAGCGGCAAGATTGTCAACATAGCATCGCTTTTGTCGTTCCAGGGTGGCATCCGGATTCCGTCCTATACGGCGTCGAAGAGCGGCCTTGCCGGGATCACCCGGCTGCTTGCCTGCGAATGGGCCGGCAAAGGCGTCAACGTAAACGCGATCGCGCCCGGATATTTCTCGACGAACAACACAACGGCACTGCGTGAAGACCCGGACCGCAATGCCGCGATCCTGGCGCGCATCCCGGCCGGGCGCTGGGGCACGCCATCGGAGCTTGGCGGTACCGCCGTGTTCCTGGCATCGGCAGCATCCGATTACGTTCACGGCACGGTCATCCCCGTCGATGGGGGCTGGCTCGCACGATAAGGCATTGGCGCCGGCGTGACCCGCCGCGCACGGAGGAGTTATGCAGTATCAGTTCGATTTCGGGGCACTCGTGCCCTACTGGAAGGATTTCCTATCCGGCGCACTGACGACGATCGAGATCACCCTCTTTTCGGTGATCATCGGCATGGGCATCGGTGTGGCCTGCGCGATTGCCCGCCGCTCTAACTCGAGCATCCTGCGCGGCATTGTCGGCGTCTATATCGAAACGGTGCGCAACACGCCTTTCATCGTACAGATCTTCTTTATCTTTTTCGGGCTCTCTTCGATTGGCTTCCGCCTGCCGATCATCGCCGCATCGGTTTTTGCGATGGTCATCAACGTCGGCGCCTATACCGCCGAGATCGTCCGGGCCGGGATGGACTCGATCCATCCGAGCCAAATCGAGGCGGCGGAGGCGCTTGGCCTCTCGAAATTCCAGATCTACCGCGACATCATCCTCCTGCCAGCGATCGAGCGCGTCTATCCCTCGCTCTCGAGCCAGTTCATCCTGATGATGTTGTCAACGTCAATCTGCTCGCAGATTTCAGCGGAAGAGCTGACTGGGGTGGCCAACAATATCCAGTCGAACACCTTCCGCTCGCTCGAAACCTATTTTGTCGTAGCACTCCTCTACATCGCGATCACCTATCTGATGCGCGCCGCCTTCTTCGGGCTCGGCCTCATCGCATTCCCGCGCCGCCGTCGGCTCGGGCTGGATCTGTGAGGTGACAATGCTCGGCGCGTTCTCGACCAATCATCTCTTCTATCTGCTCGACGGCCTGCTCTGGACCGTCGTGCTCTCGGCGCTCGCTTTCGTTCTTGGTGGCATTGCAGGCTTCTTCGTCATGCTGGCGCGCATCTCGCACTTTCGCTGGCTGCGGCGCACGGCGCTCGTCTACATCCAGATCGTTCAGGGCACGCCGCTACTGATCCAGATGTTTCTGCTTTATTTTGGCCTCGGCGTCTTTGGCATTGCGGTTCCGCCTCTTGTTGCTGCCGGTCTCGGAATGATGGTCTATTCGAGCTCCTATCTCGGAGAGATCTGGCGCGGCGCGGTGGAATCGATCGCCAAGACGCAGTTCCAGGCAGCCGAATGCCTGGGCCTCACCCGCTGGCAGGCGCTGCGTGACGTCATCCTTCCGCAGGCACTGAAGATCGCCACGCCGCCGACTGTCGGCTTCCTTGTCCAGCTCGTCAAAAATACTTCGCTCGCCTCCGTAGTCGGCTTCCTGGAGCTGACGCGCGCCGCGCAGGTCATCAACAACTCCCTGTTCCAGCCGTTCCTGGTCTTCGGCGTCGCAGCGCTCTTCTATTTCTGCGTTTGCTATCCGTTGTCGGTCTGGAGCCGTTCGCTTGAGAGGAAACTTAATGCCGGCCGCCGTTAAACTTAACAATGTCGTCAAGCGTTTCGGCGCCCTCGAGGTGCTGAAGGGAGTGTCCTTCGAGATCAATACCGGCGAGGTCGTGGCGCTGATCGGCCAGTCCGGTTCCGGCAAAAGCACGGCGCTGCGCTGCATCAACCGGCTCGAGACGATCCAGGATGGCACGATTGAAGTCTGCGGCCACCGTGTCGAGGATCCGAAGCTTGATCTGCGCGTGCTGCGCCGCGATATCGGCATGGTGTTTCAGAGCTACAATCTCTTCCCGCACATGACCGTCGCCCAAAACATCATGCTGGCGCTGCGCCGCGTCAAGAACATGCGCAAGGATCAGGCTTATGAGATCGCCAAGCAGGTCCTCGCCAAGGTCGGCCTGTCAGAGAAGATAGACAACTATCCGGAGCAGCTTTCCGGCGGCCAGCAGCAGCGTGTGGCGATCGCCCGCTCGCTCGCGATGCAGCCGAAGGTGATGCTGTTCGACGAAGTGACATCGGCGCTCGACCCCAAACTCACCGGTGAAGTGCTGCGTGTCATGGAGGATCTTGCCCGTGGTGGTATGACGATGATCGTCGTCACACACGAGATGGGCTTCGCCAAACGAGCCGCCAATCGCGTCATCTACATGCATACCGGCAAGGTCTGGGAGACCGGAGGGGCAGACATCCTCTCCAATCCGCAGACGCCGGAACTGAAGGAGTTCATGGCTGAAGAGCTATGAGCTGAGGAGGAGGACCTGCGGGAAACCGCAGGGTCGGATAAACGAGAGAGGAGACTCAAATGCCGACGAGAATTATTTCGAAACTGGCGCTTGTTGCCGGAGCTGGCCTGCTGGCCTTTGCATCGGTCGCCAATGCCGACGTGCTTGACAACATCAAGAAGGCCGGGAAGGTCCGCATCGCCGTGGCGATGGGCATTCCTGAATATTCCTTTGTCGACGAAAACCTGAAGCCTACGGGTTCGGATGTAGAAACCGCCAAGTTGATTGCCAAGGATCTTGGCGTCGAGCTGGAGCTAGTGGAAATCACCAACGCTGCTCGCGTACCGTCGGTTCAGACGGGTAAGGCCGACATGGTCGTCTCGTCGCTCGGCATTACTGAGGAGCGCAAGAAGGCGATCGACTATTCGGTCCCCTACGCGACACTTGCTCTCGTGGTTGCCGGCCCGGCTGACGTTGCGATCAAGGACTATGCCGATCTTGACGGCAAACGCATCGGTGTGACCCGCGCCACCACCAACGACCAGGACATTACCGCAAAGGCCAAGAGCGCCGATATCGTCCGCTTCGAGGACGATGCGACGTTGATTACTTCCGTCGTATCCGGACAGGTCGATATCCTGTCGAGCCAGTCGGCCGTCATCAATGGCATCAACAAGAAGATGGCCGCCAATCCCCTGCAGGTGAAGTTCACCCAGAAGGAAACAAATCTCGGCATCGGCATCCCCAAGGGCGAGGCGGCTCTGAAGGGTTGGCTCGACCAGTGGGTTAAGACCAACTTCGACAACAAGGTACTGCGCGACATCTACCGCAACTATCACAATGCAGAACTGCCCGACGATCTGACCTCGCGTCAGTGATGAAAGCAAAACGCTGGGGTCAAAAGGCCCCAGCCTTTTTGGACCTATCAGTGACACCTCACGCTCGCGGACGATCTATATTTTTAGCTGACACTAGATTCCGTCGCTCAAGATGATCGAAGTCGTTTCGTCACCGCACGATCGGATCGCTTCAATGCGTACAGGCGCCTAGGATCGGTGTCATCAGCCGCACATGAGTATCAATACGCGCAAGGCCGTCAGCCGGACCAAATCTCCATTCCAAGAGTGATCATCAATCTGGCTTCTCTCCGTCGACTGTGTCGATCACCGCATCGTACGGCCGCCTCCGGCAGGCATGCACAATTGGCGATCGATAGGACTGGATATGCCTGTCATCTGGGCAACCTGCTTTTGCGTTAATATTCGCTCCTTGCCGTTCGCTTTCAACAATCACCCGATTTCCAGCATGCCGTCCGGCTCCGACCGTGCCATGGTGCCTGGCAATCATTGTCTGGAACAGCACGCACCACCTCAGATTTGCTCGATCCAGTTGGCGAGAAAAATACCAAAAGAGATCATGTATTCTGTCATTGTTCCGCTTATTTTCCATGATGCGTGGCTCCGCCCAGTCCATGATGACGTCCATCCCGTACTCGGCGCCAATTCGCCAAATTGCGATCAACGCAAATACTGCACGCGGCTCAGCAACTCTCTGAAAAACCCGGCAGAACGTCGGGATAATGTGTCGCGGCGGCATCATTCTCTGCAAAGTAGAAAAGATCTGGTTGGCAAGACCGGATTTGTCCGGTAAAAAAATTCGACCGATGCATATCACACAAGGGAGGCGTTGCATGACATTAGCATTCATCGAAAGCCACCCGTGCGGAATGAACCGACACTAGGTCATTCCAATCGCGGCCCGCCCAAGGCACGCGGTAACCGGTTTCAACGTCTTTCTCAGCGTCACCGATCTGCCGGGTTTATTTCGTCTCTCGTTCCGGCTGTATCCATCACTCTCGATTTTGGGGCCGGCTGCCCTTGATGTGGCGCCGGACTGGTTAGTATGACTCGCAAGAAGTTCGACTTCCGTGCAGATGCCTATCGCAACGTGCTCGGCTTTGTATTTCGTCAATGGACGCATCGCCCTGCCCTCGTCGGCAATATTATCCTGCTGGTCATTGCCAGCACGCTGGCCGAAGTTCTGGTTCCGGTCTTTTCCGGCCGGATCGTCGATGCTATAGCCGGCGGTAACGCGGCCGATGGCGCAATCCGCGCCTTTGTTATCGTCGTGGCGCTCGGCATAACCAGCGTCGTGCTGCGCTGGTTCATCTTCAACGGTATCATTCGGCTGACGCTTCGCATCATGGCCGATGTCGCCAATAGCGGCTTCCACAAGGTTCAGCGCTTCTCCACTGACTGGCATGCCAACAGCTTCGCCGGCTCCACGGTACGCAAGATTACACGCGGCATGTGGGCGCTCGATGCGCTGAACGACTTGCTGTTGGTCGCCTTGCTACCATCGGTCGTGATGCTCGCCGGCGCCAGCTTCGTGCTCGGCAGCTATTGGCCGGTCATGGGGCTCATAGTCGCGGCGGGGTCGTTGATTTACATCTCCGTTACCGTCTTGCTTTCAATGGGTTACGTTTCGCCTGCGGCCAAGCTCGCGAATGCCTGGGATACCAAGCTCGGCGGCGCGCTTGCCGACGCGATCAGTTGCAACTCTGTGGTTAAGGCTTTCGGCGCCGAACACCGCGAGGAAGACCGCCTTAGCCACGTCCTCGCCAAATGGGATAGTCGTACGCGGCGGACCTGGCAGCGCGGCACGCTGAACGGCACGATCCAGGGCTTCATGATGGTTTCGATGCAGGCAGGCATCCTCGGCACCGGTCTCGTCATGTGGCAGAAGGGCCTTGCAACGCCAGGCGATATCACCTTCGTGCTGGCGATGTTCTTCGTCTTGCAAGGGTATCTGCGCTCGGTCGGACAGGATATCCGCAACCTGCAGCGCGCCGTCAACGACATGGAGGAACTGGTACTGCTCGACAAGACGCCACTTGGTATCGAGGACAGACCGGGCGCCAGTGCGATCGCCATCGGTCGGGGAGAAATCATCTTCGATCGCGTCACCTTCCAATATGGCGCCCATCCAACGCCGCTCTATGACGACTTCTCCGTCGCCATCAAGCCGGGCGAACGCGTTGGTCTGGTCGGTCATTCGGGATCGGGCAAGACGACCTTCGTTAAGCTGATCCAGCGCCTCTATGACGTCAATTCCGGCTCGATCCGGATCGATGGACAGGACATCGCAAAGGTGACGCAGTCGAGCCTGCGCAGCCAGATAGCCATTGTCCAGCAAGAACCGATCCTGTTCCACCGTGCGCTGGCCGAAAACATCGCCTATGGCCGGCCGCAGGCATCGAGGCGCGAGATCGAGGATGCGGCCAAACAGGCGAGCGCCCATCACTTCATCATGAGCCTCCCTAAAGGCTATGAAACGATGGTGGGCGAGCGCGGCGTGAAGCTGTCGGGCGGTGAGCGTCAGCGTGTCGCGATAGCCCGTGCGTTTCTCGCCGACGCGCCTGTGCTGATACTCGACGAAGCAACGTCGAGCCTCGATAGTGAGAGCGAAGTGCAGATCCAGCAGGCGATGGAACGCCTGATGGAGGGCCGTACGACACTGGTGATCGCCCACCGCTTGTCGACCGTCAGGGCACTGGACCGCTTGCTGGTCTTCGACAAGGGTAAGATCGTCGAGGAAGGTGACCACCTGACCCTCGTGCGCCTGACCGACGGCATCTACCGCCGGCTGTTCGAGCGGCAAGCACTGGAGCTCACCAAAGGCTTGGTAGCATGAAGCTGAGACGCCGGAGCAGAGACCTCCGGTGTCTCGCTCACCGTCGCCCATTGGGCTCGCAATCCGGAAACGCGACCAATTGCCATTCAGATGATCATGAGCCGGTACACAATGCGACGAAGAGCAAATGATCTCTAGTTATCGAGAACAGCTGCGATCCTTACCAGATCAGCGACCGAGGTGGCGAGCATCTTGCGCATCATATGACCGCGGTGGAGCTTGACGGTCGCCTCGGCGAGTTGGATCTCGGCGGCGATCTGCTTGTTGAGCTTGCCTGCAACGACCAGGGTCATGATTTCCCGCTCGCGGTGCGTGAGCTTGGAATATCGCAGGCGCAGAGCGGTTGCCTCGTTTGCCTTATCGCGTCTTGCCTGGTCATCGGCCAACGCACGGTTCACCGCTTCCAGCAGATCTTGCTCGCGCACCGGCTTGGTCAGCACATCGATGGCTCCTGCTTTCATGGCACGGACGGCCATAGCCACGTCGACATGGGCGCTGATCAACACCACGGATCGCGGATGCCGACTTTTCGCCAATGCCTCCTGGAACTCCAGGCCACTTTGACCCGGCAGGCGAATATCAAGAACAATACAGCCTGCTCGATCGGGATCGTCCGCGGCAAGAAACTCGCTCACGGAACCATGGGTTTCGGCAATCAGTCCCACCGATTGGAACAGTCCCTTCAGGGCATTGCGGACACTTTCATCGTCATCGATAACAATGACTGTTGGCTGTCCTCTTTTACGATCATCGATCATAATTGGGCCTGACCTCCACCGTTGGCAAGATGAACCTGAACTCACTGCCAACGTCGCGGTCTTTTTCCGAAACCCAGATACGCCCTCCGTGGCCCTCAACGATTGAACGGCAAATCGACAGTCCCATCCCGATGCCGTCGGTTTTTGTGCTGTAGAATGCTTCAAAAAGACGATCGGCCTCGCCCACAGCGACCCCTCGTCCGGTATCCGACACGCTCACTGTGACAAGACGAGGCTCGTCGAGTGCACAATGGATGTGAATCCGTCTGTCTCGTGAAGACGCTGTCATTGCTTCGGCGCTGTTCATGACCAGATTTAACACGACCTGCTGGAGCTGCGTTCGGTCCCCGAGGACTGCGACAGGGAGATCAGGCATATCCAGATTGACCTCGATCGCCCGTTTGAAGAGCTCTCCCCGCAGGAGATCGAGAACGTCGCGCACCGCAGAGGTCAATTCGGTCCGCTCGATCTTTGCAGGGAGTTTTTGAGCCATTGCCTTGATACTGGCGACGATGTCTCCGGCGCGATGGCCGTCTTTAACAATTCTCTCCGCTGCCAATCGAGCCTGCTCCAGATCGGTGTTGCCGGGCTGAAGCCAGCGCAGGCAGGTACCGGCGTTCGTAACGATCGCCATTAGTGGCTGGTTGACCTCATGGGCAATCGACACGGCAAGTTCACCCGCTGCCGTCAGCCGCGTGACATGGGCCAGATCGCTTTGGCTCTGCCGCAACGATTCTTCCGCCCTCTTGCGATCCTCGATATCAACCACCACGCCATACCACCTGATAACGTTGCCATCGGCATCTAGAAGCGGGTTCTGCCGCAGGTTGAACCATCGGTACTCGCCGTCGGCCCGTCTGATCCGCGCATCAACGGGGCGACCGCGTTTCGATCGGAGGATCTCTTCCCAGGACGTTCGCATCAGCTCGACGTCGTCAGGATGGAACATCCGATAAAAGCCGAACCCAACGATCTCTTCGAAGGGCAATCCGACGAAATCGATAAGATTCTGGTTCCAATATTCCAAGGCGCCATCAGGCGTGCAAGACCAGGCCATGGCTGGTATCGTGTTGACGATGAGATTGAGTTTCCGCTCGCTTTCCCGCAGAGCCGCCTCGCCCTCTCGCAGTGCGTCTTCGGCGGATTGGAGGTTGTCGATGTCGATGTTGACGCCGAACCAGCGCTCAGTTCCATTGGCGTCGATCAGCTTGCGGCCCGAAAAGTAAAACCACCGGTATTCTCCGTCCGCCCCGCGAATACGCCCCTTGAGGACGGTGTGGTCAGAATGAGCGAGATCTCGTTTCCAGATGTCGACCATGCCTGGAACATCGTCGGGATGGTACAGATCGAGAAAGCCCCAGCCGAGGACCTTCTCCGCCGGGAGACCGGCATAATCCAACCAACTCTGATTGACGAAGTCGGCACTGCCGTCAGGGCGCGCTGACCAGACGAGTACTGGCAGCGAGTTGATGATCCGGCTGAGATTTTCTTCGCTCGCGGCAAGTGCTGTCTTTGTCGTTTGCAGGGCATCTTCCGCCTGCTTGCGGTCCTCAATATCCAGAACCACGCCATACCACCTCTCGACATCGCCTTGCGCATCGACACGGGGCTTCTGTCGAAGCGTGCACCAGCGATATTGGCCATCCTTACGTCGGATCCTGCCGACAACTTCTCGTGCGCGGCGAGACGCCATGATGGCATGCCATTCCGAAGCAAGACGCGCGGTGTCGTCTGGATGGAAGATCTGATAAAAGCCGACACCCGATATTGCCTCGAGCGGCGCACCGATAAATTCGAGAAAGTGCTGGTTGGCGAAATCCAGCATCCCGTCCGACGTCGCGGACCAAACCATCGCGGGTATCAGATCGATAATGGGTTCGGCTTGCGATTTTCTATCCACAACATGCTCCGCGCAGATTTTTCGACACCCAACTGCCAATGCGTCAATTGAAATTCTTACGGGTTTTCTGTGAGTTACGTAAGAACTAATCGATATACCAAGGTCTATAGCGACAATGCCATGGTCTAGTTGCATCGGACGTAGATCGCAATTGAGAGTGATCCCAAATCCGCATAATCGTTGGGTATCGGAGCTTCGACGAAGCCCGATCGACTGAGGGCTACATCGTTCGAGCCGCACCGAATCTGCATCAAACGTTCGGCGTCCGCGGTTGCCAACGCCGTGAGTGCGTTTGCCGCAATGGCGGCAGTCCCGCTAGCATGGGCAAGCGGTTCGTTTGAATGAAAATTTCGTTCCATCTTATTACTGGGAGACTATCATGCGTAGCTTGGTTTTATGTCTGATGCTAGCGACTGCCACAATGACGACCGCGGCAGCAGCAGACGCCGTTCCCGCAGCAATTTCGGCAGACGTTCGCAAGGCCCCAATTCCGGTCCACTACAGAACCGCGACTATCGAAGGCATTGAGATTTTCTACCGCGAGGCCGGCCCCGCGAACGCTCCGGTCGTGCTGCTTTTACACGGCTTTCCGACGTCTTCACACATGTTCCGTAACTTGATACCGCTGCTTGCAGATCGCTACCATGTCATCGCGCCGGACTATCCCGGTTACGGCCAAAGCGCTGCTCCCGATCATGACAAATTCGCATACACGTTTGCCGGTACCGCCAACGTCGTCGACAAGCTGATGGACCATTTGGCGGTCAAAAGCTACGCGATGTATGTCATGGATTATGGTGCGCCGGTTGGTTACCGCCTGGCGCTGAAACACCCAGAACGCGTCAGCGGGCTAATCATCCAGAACGGCAACGCCTATGACGAAGGGTTGAAGGCATTTTGGGATCCGATCAAGACCTACTGGTCCGATGGTTCGTCCAAGAGCCGCGAGGCACTCAATGGCCTCGTCACGCTGGAAACGACGAAGTTCCAGTACACCGACGGCATGGAAGACGTTTCGCGCATAAGTCCTGACAATTGGGTTCATGATCAAGCATTGCTGGATCGGCCTGGCAACCGCGACATTCAGCTCGATATGCTGTACGACTACCGCACGAACCTGCCGCTTTATCCCGACTTTCAGAACTTCTTTCGCGAGCGTAGGCCACCCACGCTGATCATCTGGGGCAAGAACGATTACATCTTCCCCGAGGCGGGCGCTCATCCCTATCTCAGGGACCTTCCAGACGCCGAGGTTCATATCCTGAATTCAGGCCATTTCCTACTCGAGGAGAAGCTGGACGTCGCGGCTCCGCTTATCAACGACTTCCTGGATCGCAACATTGCAAGCAAGTGAGCGATGAGATGATGGTTGAGGGTGCGGCCAAGGCTCCGGTGAGCTAAGGTCGCACTGTCGCGCAGTTAAGTGGGTAGCCGCAATACGGAGATCATCCATGCCGTATCATTTCCTGGACGTTGCCATCACTCCAAATGTGCGCCAGGCGCAGGCCGAAATGGGGGCTGATCAAATCTGGCTGGGCGATCATCACCGCCAGTCCGACAGCTTCACCGAAAGTGAGCTTGCCTTCATCGGGTCACGCGACAGCTTCTACATGGCCTCCGTCTCAGAAACGGGGTGGCCTTACGTGCAGCATCGCGGTGGCCCACCGGGCTTCCTCAAGGTGATCGACAGCAAGACGCTGGCATTCGCGGACTATAGGGGCAACCGCCAGTATATCAGCACCGGAAACTTCACGGCGAACGACCGAGCCTGCCTCTTCCTGGTGGATTACCCCCGGCGAGCACGTCTTAAGATTTACATGCATGTCGAGAAACTGACACTTGACGTCGACACCGCGCTGACCAGCCTCGTTACCGACGCCGGATACCGAGCCAAGGCGGAACGGATTTTCAAGCTCCGGCTGGAGGCCTTCGATTGGAACTGTCCTCAACATATAACCCCGCGATACACCGAGCGTGAGATCGAGCACGCCGTCACACCGCTGCGTGAGCGCCTGGCCCAACTGGAAGCCGAGAATCTGGCGTTGCGAACTCGCCTCGAAGCGATTGGAGAATAGACATGGAAACCACAAGACCGCCCCTTCCCCCTTTTTCTCTGGCATCTGCAACGGAAAAAGTCCGGTTAGCCGAGAACGGCTGGAATAGTCGCATCCCGGAAAAGGTGGCACTCGCCTACACTCCCGATAGTGAATGGCGCAATCGGTCAGAGTTCGTGAACGGCCGCGAGGCTATTGTCGGTTTTCTCACGCGTAAATGGCAGCGCGAGCTTGAGTATCGCCTCATCAAGGAGCTTTGGGCCTTCACCGAAAATCGTATCGCGGTTCGCTTCGCTTACGAATGGCACGACGACAGCGGCAACTGGTTCCGCTCATACGGGAACGAGAACTGGGAATTCGAGGCCAACGGTTTGATGCAAAGACGCTTCGCTTCCATCAATGACGCTCCGATACGCCAAGAGGACCGCAAGTTTCACTGGCCGCAAGGCCCTCGTCCGGACGACCATCCTGGTCTCAGCGATTTTGGTTTCTAGGGCGAACTGGAGATGAACCATCCGACCTATCACCGTCTTGACGTCGACGACATCAGTGTCTTCTATCGAAAGGCGGGAGACCCGACGAAGCCGACCCTGCTTCTGCTTCATGGCTTCCCGTCTTCGAGCCACATGTTCCGCGATCTGATCCCTATGCTTGCCGACCGGTTTCATTTGATCGCGCCCGACATACCCGGCTTTGGTCAATCCGATTTACCGTCTCGAGCTAAGTTCTCCTATACATTCGAAAATCTTGCCAATGTGATCGCAAGGTTCATCGAGATCCTGGGCATTGAACGGTTCGCTCTTTACGCCTTCGACATTGGAGCACCGATCGGGTTCCGGATCGCGATGGGGCACCCACAGCGTGTGACGGCGATCATTTCTCAGAATGGCAACGCTTATGAAGACGCTTTGGGAGAAGTCTGGGAGCCGATCAGGCGTTACTGGGCCGAGCCGACGAAGCCCAACCGAGAAGTGCTACGCGAGATCATGAAACCGGCGGCCATTCGCTGGCAGTATGAACACGGCGTTTCGCGTTTGCCGCTCATCTCACCGGACGGCTATTCGCTGGACGCATTCTACATGGCGCGCCCTGATGCCGAGGAAATCCAGCTCGACATTGCGCTCGATTACGCGAGCAACGTGGCCCTGTACCCGGCCTTCCAGACCTATTTTCGCGAATATCAGCCGCGGCTCCTGGCGATCTGGGGTGACAAGGATCCATTCTTTCTGGCGGTAGGTGCCGAGGCGTTCCGACGGGATCTGCCAAATGCCGAGGTTCTTCTACTCGATGCTGGCCACTTCGCAGTGGAAACGCACGCCTCAGAAATCGCCAATGCAATTGTTGCCTTTCTGACATAAAAAGACCGTGTGACGTCCCGTATTTGCCGCGCGAGCCCGGCGCCGCTCGTTTGTGCCGTTTGATCGTTTGCCCAAGGAATTGCAACGACTTCTCAGTCTCAATCCGACCGCGAGCCGGTAAGACGCTGACGTCTCGCTCATGTTGCTAGGTCATAGCGATTGCGGTGGAGGGCTCACTCCGGCAACATAGCGCGTCGACGGTACAAGAGGAGCTCATTTCATGATGATCGGCTCATGTCATTGCGCCAAGGCGCAATGGAGGCTGGAGGGTGATCCGGGATCCATAACCGCATGCAATTGCACAATGTGTCGCCGGTACGGCACACTATGGGCCTATGATTACAAAGGTTGCCGAGTTGCGGTCACCGGACCGACAGCTTCCTACACGCGCTCGGGAAGGGACAAGTCACCGCTTGAGATCCTGTTCTGCCCTACCTGCGCCTGCGTACTCGCTTGGCGTGGCCTGGTGCTGGAGCCGGATGGGCGACGGCGAATGGCGGTCAACGTCAGGCTTGCGGCACCCGAGGCGGTAGCAGATCGAGCTATCGACCATTTCGACGGACTGGTGACGTTTACCGATCTGCCGTCGAAGGGGCGATGCGTGCGCGATCTCTGGTTCTAGAGTGTTTCGCCATTTGACGGAAAATGGGATTGTGAGCATGGAAGCCCCCAACCGGATCGTGTTTCAGCCGTTGAAATTTGGACATCTGCATCAAATGGGGTTAAGAGCTCAAAACCAGCCTCTTTTCCAGAACCAGATCAGTGGAACGACCCCACTTGCTATGATCACCACCCAAGCCAACGGGTAGCCGAATGTCCAACTCAGCTCCGGCATGAACTTGAAGTTCATTCCCCAGATCCCGGCGATTAGAGTTGGCGGCACACCAACCACCGAGGCGATGGTAAGGACTTTGAAAATGTCGTTCTGCTCGATCGTGATGAACCCGAGAACAGCGTCGAGAAGGAATTGCGCCTTGTCGGAGAGATGGCTTTCATAGTCGCTGAGCGAGGAAATGTCCTTTGAAACGGCATGAAGCTGATCGTGGAAGCCATCCGGGAGCTGATCCCGGCACATGTCCAACGTGAAAGTGGCCATCCTCCCGATGCCCAATAGCACATCGCGTGCTTTCGAGGACCGATCGGCCAAGCTGCCGAGTTTGGATAGGGCGTGTCTCAGCGTGAAATCCGAGGTCCGGGAAGATGCCGACCCCCTCAGATTACCGCGGAACACCGCCCTGGAGACTTCGTCGACCGCTGCGGCAAGATGTTCCAAGACGTCGGCTCCGCGGTCCACTGCCGCTTCCATCAACGCGATAAACACGGCCATTCCTGTATTCAGTGTTTTGTCATGCTTGAGGCGCTCGGCGACGATGTCAAACGTTGGCAGGGCCTCGAAGCGAATAGTAACGAGAACTTGAGGGGCGACAATGAATCCGGCCGGTGTCAGATCAGCGTGCTCGATTGTTGCTTTTCCAATCACAGGCGAGCTCAGATAGATTGAATTCCCCTCCTTAGCTAACCTACTCGACAATTCGATTTCGCTGAGTTCGTCTCGCGATGGCACGCGAACGCCACAGTTTTCTTCCGTCCAGGTGACTTCGTCATTTGTGGCATTCAGCAGATCGACCCATATCACGCTTTCAGGCATACCCTCGGCAGTCGTGCCGATCTGCGCCGCCTTGCCGCCGTGAGAAATTAGTTTCAGCACATTCCGCTCCGCATGGCCGCAATCATCTGTGTCACCTTGAGCAAGAAGCGCTAACAGGTAGAGGCTGCAGATGAAGCATGTCGACTGCTCGCTGGAACAGGTAGCCGCTTCGTCTGCCACTTAAGAAGTCTTCGCGCGTACGCTGAAACAGCGTAGATTAATGCTGAGGAATGCACAATCTCGAACAAGACGGAACCCATGGTAGCAGGAAGCAAATCATCGAAGGAGAGTGGACCGCAGAAGCGTCGCCGCAAATTCAATCCTAAACGTGGCCCCAAGCCACGGGTGCTCGCCGAGGCCAACCGGACTGTTATGTGGATAGCCTCACTCGTACTGATCGCTTTTATCGTAAGCATAGTGATCCAGTTCGTGTGGTAGACCCCATCACCGCGCACGTCGAGGAACAAGCGGAGAGGAACAAGCCCAACCGTTCGATCGCGCGGGCACCCGCACTGCGGTTGACATCCGCTTTCTCCATCGCACCTACGCTTGGCGTTGGACGAGTTGCGTCGAAGAAAATCCGGTACGGCAGACCGAAATGGAGGCTGTATGGCTCGGATCGTATTGATCACATCAGGCGTTTGCCACACGTTCAGGCGTTTCTCGTGAAGAAGCCGAAAGGGTTCACTCTGATCGCTGCTCCTCTGCCGCCCAGAATAAATCTAGGCTGAGTGCTACAAGAATCCGGACCGTCGCAGGGCAACTCCAGCTGAAAGTGGCAGTCCGTTTCGTGCTTCCTTGCAGAACGTATAAAATATCGTTGGAGGTACTAACTGTGGCTCTCAAACCGGCCAAATCCTCCACGTGCAAAGCAAAGGGGCTCGCCGTCCCTTAGTCCGACACGCAATACCCGGCCAATGACCAACGAATGATCGCCAGCATCGTAGACGGATTGCTGTTCGCATTCGAACCGAGCAAGCGTACCTGGGATGATGGGAGCACCTTCGACATTGTGCTCCCATCCGAGATCAACAAAGCCCTGGCCACCCCGGGTAAAACGGCTGCTAAGTGCTGTCTGCTCTGCGCTCAGCACGTGAATTGTAAAATGTCCTGCGGAAGTAAAGAGTGCGTGCCGGGATGAACTCTTGGCTGGTGACCAGAGCACTAGCGGTGGGTCGAGTGAGACGGATGCGAAGCTGTTCACCGTCATGCCAATTGGACCGGCATCGGTTTGAGCGGTGACCACGGTTACACCTGTTGGGAAAGCGCCGAGCGCGTTGCGATAGCTACGCGTGGTCTCTGCATCAGGTATGAACACATGCTCTTCGAATGATCTTGCAGTTCCGGCAATTGTCATCACGGCACCTCATGTCCAATGGCAAGTGAATAGAGCTCGAACCAGGTCTGGCGATCGATTGAGACTTTGTTCGCGTCGGAGATGGCTGCGATCCGCTGCAGGTTGTTGGTCCCCAACACCGGTATGATTTCAGCCGGATGCGCCAGCAGCCAAGCGACCGCAACAGCAGCAACGTCAACATCCTGTTCGGCCGCGATCTTGGCAAGTGCGGTGGCGAGCACTCCACCCTGGGTCAAGAGAGAGCCGCCACCCAGCGGCGACCAGGCCATGATCGGCCGCTTGCGTTCCTGCAAGAAAGCAAGATCGCCGTTTTTGAAAGCATCCGTGGCAGAGAGGCTGAGTTCGATCTGGTTGGTCGAAAGCGGCGTGCTCATAGCCGATTGCAGCAGCGTGAAATCCCAGGGGCGGAAGTTGGAGACGCCGACCGCTTTCACCTTGCCCGATTTCACAAGGGCATCAAGGGTCGCGCCGGTTTCGCCCGCGTCCATGAATGGGTCCGGGCGATGGATGAGGAGGAGATCAATCCGGTCTGTCGCCATGTCTCGCAGCGATGCCTCGACCGAGGCGTTGATATGGCCGGCGCTCGTATCGTAGTGCTTGACGCGTGAGGCCGCATGCCGACCGGCGGGCGCCACAATGCCGCATTTGGTAACGATCTCCAGCTTGTCCCGCAGGCCGTTGGCGGCCCGAAGCGCGCGACCAAGGATGGCTTCAGCGGTGTAGCCGCCGTAAATGTCGGCCTGATCAATAGTGGTTATACCTTGCTCGAGGCACGCCTCGATCTTTGCCTGTACATGCGCCGGCGAGATGTCCGTGTCGTCGCCGATGCGCCACATTCCATAGACGAGCCGGCTCAGCGATACGCCTGCGTTGAGTTCGATACGTTCCATTAGTGGCGCTTTCCATTTCCAAGGGGAGTGGCTGGGGTCTCGGCGGGAACCCTGCCTCGTACTTCCGGCAGAGAGCAGGTCTTCATCTGCGGCAGGACCTTCGTGCCGAAGTGCTCTGCCTCATCAAGATGCGGGTAGCCGGAGAGGATGAAGGCACGGATACCCATCTTCTGGTAGCTCTCGAGTGCGGTCAGGACCTGATCGGTGGATCCGACCAGAGCCGCGCCGCAGCCCGATCGCGCGCGGCCGACGCCGGTCCAGATATTCGGCTCTACATAGCCGAACTTGTCGGCAAGTTCGCGCGCCCTCGCCTGGTGCGAGACACCGAGCGAGATGCTATCGTGGGCGCGGTTTCGGATCAACTGACCGTACTCGTCATCGAGCTTTGACACCAGGTGCTCGGCATATTCGCGGGCTTCCACTTCCGTATCACGCACGATCATGTGAATGCGCAGGCCATAATCGAGCGTGCGGCCATGAGCTTCTGCGCGGGCATGCACGGCACGCATGCGCTCGGCAAGCTGCTCCTTAACCTCTGGCCACATCAGATAGACGTCGCACTGGGCGCCGCACAGTTCCAGGGCGTCGGGAGAATACCCACCGAAGTAAAGCAGCGGACCGCCGTTCTGTTGATATGGTCTCGCCGGTTCGGTGGAGACGCCCTTGAACTGGTAAATCTCTCCATCGTGGTCGATCGTTTCGCGCGTCCACGCCTGGCGCAGGATTTCAACGACCTCGTGGCTACGGCGATAGCGGTAAGCACTGTCGGCGACCTCGCCAGGAAAATCGGAGCTGATAACATTCAGCGTCAGACGACCCTTGAGCATATGGTCCAGCGTAGCGACAGTTCTGGCCAGCATGATCGGTTGCATTTCGCCACAGCGGATCGCAGCGAGGAAGTTTATCTTCTGCGTGATCGGTGCGCAGCCGGCGACGAAGCTGAGTGTATCTTGACCAACCTGGTAGGACGAGGGGCATAAGATGTTGCGGAAGCCGAGCGCTTCGGTCTTCTGCACGATTGACGAGCAGTGCGCCCAGCTCGAGCGCAGATTGTCGTCCGGAACGCCAAGATAGGCGTAGTCATCGGAGCACAACGCAGAAAACCATGATACTTCGGCGGCATCGAGATCGCCTGATGTTATCGGTACAACGGTCATAAAATTCCTCCTCACCTGCCGAATGACACTTGAATATCATCAGGTTTTTAGTAAATCAATGGTGTATCAATTTTTTGTCTCGTGCCCAAGGATGGCCTGCAAATGAAGAATGCCCGCGGTAGCCTGCCTATGTATCTCCAGATCGCCGAGCTCCTAGTTCGCGATATCGCGGCAGGACGATTGATCGATGGCGAGAAGCTTGCGCCCGAGCGCGAGATGGCGGCCAACCTCGGCATCGCTGTCGGAACGCTGCGCAAAACTCTTGCGGAACTGCAAAGCCGCGGCCTTCTCGAGCGCGTTCAAGGCTCGGGCAACTACATTAGAGCGATCAGCGATCCTAAAAGCGTTTACGCCATGTTCCGGCTCGAGCTGGTCGATGGTGGTGGGCTTCCAACCGCGGAGGTTCTGGACGTATGCCGACTGGAAAAGCCAGGGTATCTGCCCACTTTCGGGGCTTCGGGAGAGGGCCATCGGATCCGACGCTTGCGCCGGCTGTCCGGTAAGGTCGTGGCCGTTGAAGAGATATGGCTCGACGGATCCTACGTGGAATCTGTCACTGCGGAGGATTTGTCAGAGTCTCTCTACCTTTACTACAGGACGAGGCTCGGACTCTGGATCGCGCGTGCCGAGGATCAGGTCGGGTTGAGCCTCGTTCCGGATTGGGCACCTGAGGCGTTTGGGCAAAGGCCGGGTAGTCCGGTGCCTCATGTCGTACGCTCAAGTCAGGCGCAGGACGGTGTCACGGCCGAACTGTCGCATACGTGGTATGATCATGCGCTGGCACGTTACGTTAGCCGGCTGCGATGAGGTCGAGCAACACCATCTCAGCAAGGTGCTTGTGAGAAACTGACGAAAGCCAATTTCCACCCAAATCGTTAGTGGCGTTATATTTCAATATGTTAGACCATAATTTAATCGACATAAATAAAATTGATACACTATTGATTTCCTTATCGCGGTCGGTATGATCGCTACCCAGAGGAGACCTTGGTTTGATTTCGATCAAGGTTTGAGGAGGAGCGCATGGCGTCGGTAAGTCTGAAGAAGCTTGACAAAAGTTATGGTGCGCTGCGCATCGTCAAGGGTATCGATCTGGAGATCGCAGACGGTGAGTTTGTCGTCTTCGTTGGTCCTTCCGGCTGCGGAAAGTCTACGACACTGCGTATGGTGGCCGGGCTGGAAACGATCTCCGGCGGAGAAATCCGTATCGGAGATCGGGTCGTCAACACGCTCCCGCCGCGCGAACGCGACATAGCCATGGTCTTCCAGGATTATGCGCTTTATCCGCATAAGACCGTGCGTGAGAACATGGGCTTTAGCCTGAAGGTCCGCGGCACGAACATTGCTGATTCCAACCGGCGCATCAACGACGCCGCAGAGATCCTAGGCATTTCTCATCTACTTGATCGCCGCCCGGGGCAATTGTCCGGCGGTCAGCGTCAGCGTGTCGCCATGGGCCGCGCGATCGTGCGCCGACCGCAGGTGTTCTTATTCGACGAACCGCTCTCGAACCTTGACGCCAAACTTCGCGGGCAGGTGCGCACCGAGATCAAGCGCCTGCATCAGCAGATTGGTACGACGATCATCTATGTCACGCATGACCAGGTCGAGGCGATGACGCTGGCCGACCGTATCGTCATTCTCCGCGGCGGCGATATCGAACAAGTCGGCACGCCCGACGAGGTGTATAACAGACCAAACAGCGTATTCGTCGGCGGCTTCGTCGGTTCTCCGGCCATGAATTTCTCAAACGCCAAGATCAAGGGCGATCAGCTCTCCTTCGCCGACGGCAATTTGCTGCCATGCGCTGCCATCCGTTCAGGTCACGCTGCGCTAAGCGAGGGCCGGGAAGTGATCGTTGGCATACGACCAGAGCATTTCACGCCGGTTGCCGCATCCGAGGTGCAGTTGGCCGTTAAGGTTCAGGTCGTTGAGCCACTCGGCTCCGACACGCTGGTACATTTCCAGTTGGGAGGCGACGTTTTGACCGCACGCATGCCGCCTGATGTGCGCACGCATGCCGGCGAGGAGATCAGGATCGGCGTCGACCCTTCAAAGGTTCATCTGTTTGACACCGCAACGCAGCGCGCGATCGCTTGAAGCTCTTTGCGCGGCGGAGGCTTGAGGTCCGCGCTAACGATCACTGGGAGGAAAAAATGATCAGCAGGCCATTTATCGGCTTGGCGCTTTGCGCCAGCATTCTGGGCTCGACCGTTCCGGCTTTCGCCGATACGGAACTGAAAATATTCGTGTCTAGCCAGCACCATCCTGACGTATGGCGCAAGGTTTTCGACCAGTACGAGGCGAAGACACCGGGTGTGAAGGTCACGATCGAAGCTGGCGGCAATACGTCGGAAGCTCAGGCTCAGTACCTGAACACCGTCATGTCGGCCAAGGACACCAATCTAGACGTCCTGATGCTTGATGTCATCAGACCGGCTCAGTATGCCAAGGCAGGTTGGACCAGCGACTTCTCCGACAAGGATATGTCAAAGTTCCTGCCGACCTACACGGAAGCAAATACCGTCGACAGCAAGGTTGTCGCAATTCCGGCATTCGCCGATGCGATGTTCCTCTACTACCGCAAGGATCTTCTCGACAAGTATGGCGTCCAGCCACCCAAGACCTGGGACGAGTTGACTGCAGCGGCCAAGAAAATCACCCAGGGTGAAGGGCGCCCGGACCTCCAGGGGCTCTCTTTCCAGGGCAAGGCGATCGAGGGTGCGGTCTGCACCTTCCTGTTGCCTTACTGGAGCCAGGGCAAGACACTCGTTGAGAACGGCAAGCTGACATTCGATCACGATGCTGCGGTTAAGTCTCTGGCGCTGTGGAAGAGCTTCGTTGACGACGGTGTCGCCAAGAAGAACATTTCCGAGGTGGCAACAGATGACACTCGCAAGGAATTCCAGGCTGGCAACGTCGTTTTTGCGATCAACTGGTCCTATGGCTGGTCCAGCTTCCAGGGCAAGGATTCGGCCGTCGTCGGCAAGGTCGATGTAGCAACGCTTCCGTCAGTGACAGGCGGCGAGCAGACAAGCTGCCTGGGCGGATGGGAGTTCGGCGTGTCTGCCTACTCAACGCACCAGGAGGAAGCAAAGAAGCTTGTCGAGTTCCTGTCGAGCCCGGACGTCTCGAAGTTCATGGCGGTTAACGGTGCACTGCTTCCGACCTATGCTGATCTCTACAAGGATGCCGACGTAACCAAGGCAGCGCCGTGGTTCGCCAGCGCTCTGCCGGTGGTCGAAACGGCCAAAGCCCGCCCTGTTACCCCTCGCTACAACGAGGTCAGCGAGACAATCCGCACTACCATCAATGCGGTGCTGGCAGGCGTCAGTACACCGGAAGAAGGGGCCTCTCAAATCGAGGCGCGTTTGAAGCGGATCCTGCGATAGGCCGCCATTTCGCACCATAGCGCAGATCTGCAATGCATCTTGTTCGAGCGTTGCAGATCGCGCCAACCGCCCTCCCTAGAGAAAGGGACATGACATGGACACGCACAGCAGGAGCGCTCACCGTGAGTATATCAATCATGCCGCTCACTGACGCAGAAGAAGAGCGGCTGCCGCGGTGGAGCAAATGGCTCGACCTGAGCGACCGCGCGCTGGCTGTTCTTTTGTTGGCGCCCGCCGCCATCCTGCTGTCGCTGATCATCGTCTATCCTGTCGGCCGTCTGGTCTACACCAGCTTCTTCAACCTGTCGCTAACCTCCGGCTTGCCGGCGGAGTTCGTCGGCATCGACAATTACCGTGCGATGATCGACGACCCGGTATTTTGGCAGACGCTTTGGAATACGGTGCTGATCACCATCATCACGGTCCCGGGCGCCCTGCTCGTCGGCCTCGGCCTTGCCCTCCTCGCCAATCTGCCCTTTGCCATGCAATGGCCGGTACGGTTGTCGCTGCTCATCCCCTGGGCGCTGCCGCTTTCCTTTGCCGGCCTTATCTTTGCATGGTTCTTCCACTCCGAGTATGGCGTCGTCAACGACGTTCTCACCCGTCTCGGTTTCGGCAGCATTATCTGGTTCAACTCCCCTAATTGGGCTTTTGCCGCCATCTGCCTGACGATCGTTTGGAAGACGTCCTCCTTCATGGCGCTGATGATCCTCGCGGGTCTTCAGACCATCCCGCGGTCTCTTTATGAAGCGGCTGATGTCGACGGTGCAGGACGCGTCCGGCAGTTCTTCGAGATCACGCTACCGCTGCTCAAACCTTCGATCGTCGTTGCACTTATTTTCCGTACCATCACGGCGCTGCAGACGTTCGACATACCATTCATGATGACGGCTGGCGGTCCTGGCACCTCGACCGCGACGCTTGCGATGTACATCCACCAGAACACCGTATCGTTCCTCGACCTCGGTTACGGATCAGCACTCGCAGTCGTCATGTTCGCGCTGTCGATGGCTGTCACCGCCGTTTATCTCCGCATTATCAGGACAAAGGAATAGGTCATGAGCGCCGTAGTCGTTCCCAGCCCCGCGTCATTCCTGACCGGAAAGCCGCTGCGCTTCATCGCCGCCGCCGTCCTCCTCGTCAACGGTCTGTTCCCGGCGCTGTGGATCCTGTTCACATCATTGAAGACGGAAAGCGAACTGACGCTGAAGCCAATTACCTGGCTTCCACATCACGCCACGCTTGCCAACTATATGCAGGCGTTCTCCGATCAGCCGCTGCATCTTTTTCTGTTCAACAGCTTCATGGTCGCCCTGCTCTCAACACTGCTCACCTTATTCGTCTCGGTTCTTGCAGCATACGCTTTGGCGCGCCTTAACTTGCGCTTTCGCGGACTGATCCTGGCGCTGATCGTCGCGGTCTCCACTTTTCCGCTGGTGACGCTGCTCGTACCCCTGTTCGAGATCATGCGCTCGCTCAATCTCCTTAACACATGGGTTGCACTGGTCCTGCCCTATACGGTGCTGTCTCTGCCGATCTGCACGTTGATGCTGATTTCGTTCTTCGAGGGTATCCCGCGCGATCTAGAGAATGCTGCAATGATCGATGGCTGCACGCGTCTTGGCGCCCTTTTCAAAGTCGTCGTCCCACTTTGCGCGCCGGGAGTCTTCACGGCAGGTATCCTGGCCTTCGTCAACGCCTGGGACGAATTCTTGCTAGCATTGTCCTTCAACTCCAACCCGTCGCTACGCACCCTCCCCGTCGGCATCCAGCTCTACCAGGGCGAGTTCGCCTTTCCCTGGCCTGTGATATCGTCTGCGCTTGTCGTTGGCATTGTTCCGGTAGCGATCCTGATTGTCATCTTCCAGGAGCGTGTCGTGTCAGGACTGACCTCGGGGGGCATCAAGGGATGAGGCCCGCCACAGCAATGCAGCAAGATAATGTGTCTTCCGACCTAACGCTCGAACGCCCGGCGACGAATGAACTGAGATGCGAGGACAAGATGAGCGAGCGCGTGACACTCGAAGCGACAGCTTCGGGTTTCATCATCTCGCTCGGCGGGCGCGTCATTCTCAACCATACGAGCAGCGCACCTGCAATTTTCGTTGGAATCGGCGAAGAGCGAATGGACATGTATCGCGGCAACTTCGAGATCGAAGACTATGTGATCGAGCGCAGCAGATTGGCGCATGCCGAGATCGATGGCCGCAGGATCGCCTTGTCAGAACGCACTGGCCAGCCGCCACGTCTTGTCCTAACCGTCACTGACGGTGCCATCGAGATCCAGGCGCTCGATCCGCTGATCAACCGCTTCTGGATGCGGATCGCCGCCGACCATGACGAACATGTGTGGGGTGGCGGTGAGCAGATGTCTTATTTCGACATGCGCGGCAGGCGCTATCCACTCTGGACGTCTGAGCCGGGCGTCGGCCGCGACAAAACCAGCGAGATTACCTTCAAATCCAACATCAAGGATCGTGCTGGCGGCGACTACTTCAACACCAACTACCCGCAGCCGACCTACGTGTCGTCAGCACGCTACGCGCTGCATGTGGAGACAACCGCCTATTCGGTCTTCGACTTCCGCCACAAGAGCTTTCACGAGATCGAGGTCTGGGCCATTCCCGAGCGGATTGAGCTCTTTGCCGCGTCCAGCTTTGTCGAGATTGTTGGCCAGCTTTCCAAGCGCTTCGGTCGCCAACCGAGGTTACCCGAGTGGGTGTATAAGGGTGCAATCATTGGCCTGAAAGATGGCGTCAACTCATTCGCACGGCTGCAAGCGATGCGCGACGCGGGCGTGCAGGTCTCAGGTCTCTGGTGCGAGGACTGGGTCGGACTTAGGCAGACTTCGTTTGGGGCAAGACTGTTTTGGGACTGGCAAGCAAACGAGGACCGTTATCCGGGCCTGCGGCAGAAGATCGCCGAGTTGAATGATGCCGGCATCCGCTTTCTGGGCTATGTAAATCCCTATCTATGCGTTGATGGCCCGCTCTTCCCGGAGGCTGAACGTGCAGGCTATTTTGCCAGGACCGCGGACGGCGCGACGGCCCTGGTTGATTTCGGCGAGTTCGATTGCGGTGTGGTCGATTTTACAAATCCGGAAGCTGCCGAATGGTTCGCCGAGGAAGTCATCGGAAAGAAAATGCTTGATTTCGGCCTATCCGGCTGGATGGCCGACTTCGGCGAATACCTGCCAATCAATGTCAACTTGGACAACGGTATCGACGCCAAGCTGATGCACAATGCGTGGCCAACCCTTTGGGCTGAGGTCAACGCCAACGCCGTGGCCTCACGTGGCATGTCGGGCGAGGCACTGTTCTTCATGCGAGCGGGCTTCACTGGGGTCCAAGCGCATTGCCCACTTCTGTGGGGCGGTGACCAATCGGTCGACTTCTCGCGTCACGATGGTCTTGTCACCGTTATCTCGGCAGCACTATCGTCAGGGCTACTCGGCAATGCCTATCATCACTCCGATATCGGTGGCTACACCAGCTTGTTCGGAAACGTCCGCACGCCCGAACTGCTGATGCGTTGGGCAGAAATGTCGGTGTTCACCCCGGTAATGCGCACGCATGAAGGAAACCGGCCTCGCGACAACGTTCAGATCGATCAGGATCCAGAAGTGCTGGCGCATTTTGCGCGCATGACGCGCCTTTACGTGCATTTGGCACCCTACCTCCGCACCCTATCGGCGGCGGCCGAGGAAACTGGAGTGCCGGTTCAGCGACCGCTCTTCCTGCATCATGAGGATGACCGCAACACCTATGCGATCCAGGATAGCTATCTGTATGGAAAAGAATTGCTTGTCGCGCCTGTGTGGCAAGCCGAACAGCGCGAACGGTCGCTCTACCTGCCGAGCGGCGTGGATTGGATCCATGTGTGGAGTGGCCAAGCGTATTCCGGCGGACAACAAATCAACATAGCGGCGCCTGTCGGTGCGCCGCCGGTCTTTTATCGCGCTGACGCATCATTTGCCGCGACCTTTGCGACGCTGGCTGAGCTTTGAAGAGAAGCTAGGTTCGCTTGACCCGGCACATTTCGATCAGTGTCGAAGCAGCTTTGCTGCTGTGCCGTTCCTTGTGCTTCAGAAGGCGGAACTCCCGTACCGGCCGGCAAAAGTCGACCTCGATCAGCTTGCCAGCCTCTATATGCTGTTGAGCGGCGAGACGGGAGACGGCAGCCGCGCACACGCTGTCATCAAGGGCGGCCAAGATTGCCTCATTGGATGGTAACACCATCGCGACCGCTAAATTCTCGACCTTTATACCCAACTCAACCAGCGCGTCTTCGAAAACGGAACGGGTGCCCGAGCCGACTTCGCGCATTACCCATGGTGTCGCAACAAGCTCGTCGCTAGCAAGTTCGCTAGCGCGCGCCCAGGGATGAGCTGCGCTGACGACCACCACAAGCTCGTCTTGCGCGACGACGGAGGCGGCGAGCGCCGGCTCGTCGATGTCACCTTCCACGAAGCCAACATCAGCCTCGCCGGAAATGACAGCATCGGCGACGGTACGCGTATTGCCAATTGTCAGAGTAAGGTCAATGCCCGGGTGCGACGCATGGAATCTCATGAGGCGGGAAGGGAGCCAGTAACTGGCAATCGTCTGGCTGGCGAACACACTCAACGTTCCGCGCCGCATTCCGCCCAGTTCGCTAAGCACAAGCTCGGCTGCGCGGGCTCTTGAAAGCAACGACTTCGCTTCACCGAGGAAGATTCGCCCCGATTCTGTCAGCTCAATGCGGCGGCCGACGCGGTGAAAAAGCTCGACCCCATAGTGGTGCTCAAGGTTCTTGATCGCCGTGCTGACGGCGGATGGTGTGAGGTTGACTGAGGCCGCTGCCTTGGTCAGATGTTCACGCTCTGCCACCGCGACGAAAATTGCAAGCTGTTCGAAGGTCATGGGAAATCATTCTATTTTCTCGAACGAAATGTAGAAGAATATTCGATGGAAGTCGACGCGATTAGCTGAAAAATCTGACGGCAATCATTAGAATTCCAGGTGCCCGATGACCCTCCAAAATTACTACAAACACAGCCGCCAGATCGTTCCGGGCTTGCTTGTCTGCACCGCGGTCGCTGCCGCTGCCTATCTGTTCGAGCGCCTGGAACATGCCGTGTTCGGCGTTGGGCTTCTCGAAGCACTTGTCTTTGCGATCGTGATTGGGATCATCACGCGAACGGTCTTACCCGGCAAAACATCTTGGCAGCCGGGTATCAGTTTCAGCTCCAAAACATTGCTCGAGATCGCCATCGTCCTTCTGGGCGCTTCCTTGAGTTTGGGAACGTTGCGAAGCGCAGGTGCGACGCTGGTCGTCTGCGTCGTGGCAATTGTTGTCATTTCGATCTGCGCCAGCTTCCTGGTTGCCCGCTTTTGCGGATTGTCGAGCCGGTTGGCTATGTTGATTGCTTGTGGCAACTCGATCTGCGGCAATTCCGCGATTGTCGCTGTTGCCCCGGTCATCGAAGCGGATTCCGATGAAGTTGCGGCTGCGCTTGCCTTTACCGCGGTTCTAGGCGTTGCCTCGGTTCTTATCCTTCCGCTGGTGTATTTCTATGCGGGCATGACGGTAACGCAATATGGCGCATTGGCCGGCCTGACGGTCTACGCCGTACCGCAGGTGCTTGCAGCGGCAGCACCTGCGGGCCTGATAGCCGTTCAGACAGGAACGTTGATCAAGCTGCTGCGCGTCTTGATGTTGGGTCCAGTCATCTTCGTCCTTGGAATTCTTCAAAAGGACCGCAGTGACTGTACGCATGCGCAACGCGGTCTCGTTCCGTGGTTCATAATAGGCTTCATCATTGTGGTGATCGCTCGTTCGATGGGGCTAATTCCAGCGACAATCGTTCCGTTCTTGCTGACCTTGTCGAGCGTGCTGACAGTTCTTGCAATGGCGGCGCTGGGACTGTCAGTAAATATTCGAACCGTCGCCAGTGCAGGCGGACGCGTCATTCTTGCGGCATCTGCTTCGCTGCTGCTTCTGACAGCGATGAGTTACTGCGGTGTCGTTACCGTCCTCGCGCGTTAGCTGTAGGCCGAGAATGTCATTGATGCGGTACTGAGCTGAAGGTAAAGCACAGTACCGCTGCAACTGTCGGCGACATGCAGGGCGATACCGTCAGGCATGGGGGCCCGGAAAAGGCAGTCCATTACTATCCTTTCGATCATTATGCTTTCTGGACAGGGGAATTCGGCGAACAGCCGATCCTCGCAAAACCAGGAGCACTCGGCGAAAACATCGCGACGTTGGGCCTAACGGAGGAGGAAGCCGCCATCGGTGACGTCTTCCGGCTGGGGAGTGCCGTCATCGAGATCAGCCAGGGACGGCAACCCTGCTGGAAGCTGAACGAACGCTTCGCGCGAAAGGCCATGGTCTGCAAAGTCCAGGAAACCGGGCGTACAGGCTGGTATTATCGCGTAATCGAGCCCGGGACCGTCGTCCCTGGCGTCTATCTCTCGCTTTTGGAGCGCCGCTCTCCGGAATGGACACTAGCCCGTATCTGGAGCACGTCCTACGTCAAGACGTTCGACCGATCCGAACTTACAGCCATCGCAGGTCTCAGCCGACTGGCCTTCGTCTGGCGTGCTCACGCTGCTAAACGACTGGAAAGTGGAAAGGTGGAAGATTGGACGAGACGATTACAAGGCATTCAGGGGTAAACACACATTGTCACGATCTAAAAGATACGAACTATCGACACCTCCTGATAGAACGACGAGTATGAAAAAAGCGCCAACTTCTCAAATTAAATCAAGCTCACGGCAATTCGATGGCTGAATATTGCCGGTAGGCTGAGGGGCTGCACCCCACCGTCTCTTGGAACTGTGTTGAGAGATGAAAGGCGGAGCTGAAACCGAGCAGCCCCGCCACCTCTTTCACCGATTTATCAGTATTGGCGAAGATGTCCTGCGCCCTTCGGATTCGCAGTGAAACCAGGTGCTGCTTGGGCGAGATGCCCGTCTTTTCACGAAAGACGCGCCTGAAGTGCGAATAGCTTACCCCTAGTTCTTCAGCGAGGTCTTCCACGGAAACGCGCTGAGTACACCGCTCCATCAACAACACACGCGCCCGCTCCACGAGCCGGTCGGCCGGCGCCGCTGACGCGAGTTCGCTCTGCTTGGAAAGCAGCGCCAACAATTGCAGGCCGAGCGTTGAGATCAGTGATTGGTTGGAGAGACCTTCTTCCATCGCCAGTCCGTGGATCTTATCGAACACCTCGGCAAATTCTGGGGTTGAGGGCAACACAGACTGAGCCGGATCGATCAATCCAGCGGTGCGGGCAAAATCAAAGGCAGTGCTGCGGCATTCGATCCAGTTTTCGGTCCAGCCAAGCTCTGGATCCGGCGCAAAGCGATGCCAGACGCCAGGAAAGAGCAGAACGATTGACCCCGATTGTACGAGTTGGGTGCGACCACGGTGTGAGAATTCAAACAGTCCCTGCCCTTCTGAGATCAGGATGACCTGATACGCCTGTAAGATGCGGCCTCGCTTCCAGTCGAAGTGATGATCGTCCGGGTGACGGATTGGCGGATACTCAGAATGAGGCATGATTTTCGTATGCCCAACAGAGATGGCGGTGCATCCCCAGGCAGAACATAGCCGATTATCGGGCAAATAGAGAGAATAGTTCTGAGCCATGCGCCTCGCCAGATGATCATTTTTTGTATGCTTCAGATCATTTTTGAAGAAAAGATGGTGATGTCAACTTCTATCTCTGATGCTACGGTTCACCAAGAGGATGGAGCCGACGGCAAAAGCTGGCGGACCAAGGCGATAGCCAGGCCGTAAGTTTCAGCGGCCGTGGAGGAGATTAGATAGTGTCATCATTCCCGAACGTGGTCGGCGAAAGCCTGCCGCAAAGCGCTGTGTTTTGTCGCGTACCGGCGGAGCGCGCATGACGCACCGCAAGTTAAAGGTCGGACTGTTCGGGATCGGACTGGCAACATACTGGCCGCAATTCGAAGGATTGGAGGAAAGACTTTCGAGCTACGTCGGCCAGATGGCTGAGAAGCTGGCCCGTCCCGACATTGATGTCGTCAATCTCGGACTGATTGACACCCCCGAAAAAGCATTGGATGCGGGCCACCGCTTCCGTGAGGCGGATGTTGATATCATCTTTCTGCACGTTACGACCTATGCACTGTCGTCCACGGTCCTGCCTGCCGTCCGACGTGCTCGCGTTCCTGTCGTGATCCTCAACCTGCAGCCCGAAGCCGCGATCGATTACCGCAGCTTCAATGCTCTCGGCGACCGGACGAAGATGACCGGCGAATGGCTGGCCTACTGTGGCGCTTGCCCGGTGCCGGAGATCGCAAACGTCTTCCGCCGCTCGGGCGTGGCCTTTCATCAGATCACTGGGATGTTGCACGGCGACGCGATCGTTGACCGCGAGATTGCCGACTGGATCGATGCAGCACGTGTCGCTCATGTCATGGCACATAACAGGTTAGGCGTCATGGGTCGCTACTACAACGGCATGCTTGATATATACGCTGACCTGACGGCACACACCGCTGCTTTCGGCACGCATATTGAAATTGTCGAGATTGACGAGTTGGCACGCCTGCGGCGGGAGACAACGCAAGGCGAGGTAGATGCGTCGCTGGAAGCAATCAAGGATGCGTTCGACATCGACCCTGAGTGCGACATTGGCGAATTGAGACGGGCTGCCCGCACAGCGGTTGCACTCAAGAAATTTGTCGACAACAGGGATCTCGGCTCTCTTGCCTATTACTATGAATCGACGCCCGGCCATGAGTACGAGGACGTGATCACCTCGGTGATCGTCGGCTGCTCAGTTCTGACTGCCCAGGGTGTCCCGGTGGCCGGCGAGTATGAGGTGAAGAACGTCCAGGCGATGAAGATCATGGACAGCTTTGGTGCTGGCGGATCGTTTACCGAATACTACGCCATGGACTTCCTGGAAGACGTTGTACTGATGGGACATGACGGGCCCGGTCATATCAAGGTTGCGGAAGGAAGGACCAAGATCAAACCGCTCAAGGTTTACCACGGCAAAGTCGGATCCGGCGTCAGCGTCGAGATGTCCGTCAAGCATGGTCCGGTGACGCTTCTTTCCGTCATCGAGCGAGACGGACGGATCGTTCTGCTTTGCGCCGAAGGGCAGTCTGTGTCAGGGCCGGTGCTGGAGATCGGCAACACCAACAGCCGCTATCGGTTCGATATCGGCGCGCGCCGTTTCGTCGAAGACTGGAATGCGCAGGGCCCAGCGCACCATTGCGCCGTTGGCGTCGGGCATATCGCTACCAAAATTGAAAAGCTCGGCAAGCTTCTTGATCTCGAAGTGGTCCAGATTTGCTGAGGACGGGGAAAGACGACGATACCGTACCAACCGCCATATAGAATTCAACAGGGTGAGGAGGACCCGAAAATGCCGATGAAAAATATAAGGAAGCTTGCGCTAAGAGGCCAATGGCTTCTGGTCACCGCCGCCATGGCACTCGCCGGCCACGCGGCAAACTCGGCGGAAGTTCATCTGGACGCCCCGGCGCCGACGCCGCCGGCCGAAGTCGCCAAGTTCGAACCGATTGCTCCCGGCAGCGCAAAGGGGCTGACCCTCGGCTTCACGCAGCTTATCCTCGGCGTTCCCTTCACGGATGCGCTGCAGCGCGGCATGGAAAAGGCGTCCGAGACCGCCGGCTTCAAGCTTGTAACTTGCGATTCCAAGATGGATGCGGCAACCGCGCTCGCCTGCGTGCGCCAATTCAAGACGCAGAATGTCGATGGCCTCATCACCTTCCAGGCAGATGCGGCTGCCGCCGCCAATATCTGCGCCGAAGGTCCTAAGGTTCCGGTTATCGCGATCGATATCCAGCAGAAGCCTTGTGAGACAGCTTTCGTCGGTGCGGCTAATTCCTATGCCGGCGAGATCGTCGGACACGAACTAGGCATGTATTTCGCGAAGAATTCCAATTGCCAATATGATGCGTTTATCTCGCTGGAATCCACTGCGGTGGGCGTCGTCAACGACCAGCGCATGGGCGGCATCCGCAAGGCGTTTGAAGCGGTGTGCGGGCCAGTCCAGAACCTACGCATCATCGACACTGGCGCTGGGGGTCAGGCAGACGCCGCACAGCGACAGTTTACCGATACGCTGACCGCCTTGCCGGGCGCCGGCAAGATCATCACTGTCGGGATCAATGAGGATGTGATCACCGCAGCGCTTGCCGCCGCTCGCACGCAGGGTCGCAACCAGGACCTCTACCTCGGTGTTCAGAACTTCGATCCCGACAATTGCCAGATCTGGACAGCTCCGCACTTCATAGCCACGGCTGCCTACTTCCCCGAGCGTTATGCAGATCTGATCGTACCGAACCTGGTAAAAGCCATCAAGGGCGAGAAGATCAATAGCCAGATCCTGGTGCCGCACGAGCTGATCACGCCTGACAATGTCAGCAAGGTCTACCCGGAGTACGCCTGCAAATGACGAAGGACTTCCTTGCCGTCCGCGGCATCCGGAAATCGTTCGGCCCGGTCGAGGTTCTGCATGGCGTGGACCTCGATCTCGCCGGCGGCACGATTACAGCACTTCTTGGGGAAAATGGCGCCGGGAAGTCTACCTTCGTGCGCATTCTGGCCGGAGACCACCGGCCAGACGAAGGAACGATAGCGGTGGATGGCAAGGCGTCATCTTTCCATAGCGTCAGCGAGGCAAGACAAGCTGGCATACGGCTGATTGCCCAGGAGATCGCAGACGCACCTACACTCACGGTTGCCGAAAACATCGTTCTCGGCGCCTGGCCAACCAAAGGCGGGCTCCTCGATCGACGCTCGATGCAGCATATGGCACGAGAGGCACTCGACCTTCTCGGCGCCGAACTGCCGCTGAAGGCCAAGGTCGCAAACCTTCGCCTCGGCGAGCGCCAGATCATCGAGATCGCCCGCGCGACGATCGGCGCTTCGAAATGCATCATTTTCGACGAGGCGACGGCAGCTCTCTCGGACGCGGAAGCGCGCAAACTCTTCCAGTTGATCCGGCGCCTGGCCGAACGCGGCGCGGCTGTTCTTTACATTACCCACCGTCTCGACGAGGTCTTTGCACTCGCTGACCGGGTCTGCGTTCTGCGCGATGGACGTGTTTCACTGGATCGCCAAACCGTTCAGGTCAATCAGGAGCAGGTGATCGAGGCGATGGTGGGACGGGCGGTTGCCCATGCCCGTCATATGCTTGCCGCCCCCGCGTTGGCGACCAACCCGGTACTTGAGGTCGCTCATCTCGGCTCGGATGCTTTTTCGGATATCTCGTTTACGCTGAGACCCGGAGAGGTCCTCGGGATGTACGGCAAGGTCGGCTCCGGGGTTCAGGAGCTCTCCGCGTCCCTGGTCGGTGCGCGACCATTCGACAGCGGCACGCTTTTCGTCGACGGACGCCCAAAGCATTTCCGGCACCCCGCCGAGGCGATCGCCGCCTCGATCGGCCATTTGCCGGCTGACCGCGCCAGTGAAGGACTGCTGCGCACCATGACACTGGCGGAAAACCTTTCGGCACCGAGTTGGTCGAGATTGGCCAGGCACGGAATACTGAGCGGCGAGCGGCTGAGTTCCGCCTATGCCCGATGGCATCGTGAACTTCGCGTGAAAGCGGATCCCTCCGGAAATCAGACCATTACCGAACTGTCCGGTGGCAATCAGCAGAAAGTTCTTCTCGGTCGTTGGCTTGAGGCAGGCTCCAGAATACTCGTACTCACAGAACCGACGCGTGGTGTTGATGTCGGCGCCCGCCAGGAGATCTACCGCGTTCTCGCTGAATTGGCGGCCAAAGGGCACGCGATCATTATCGCGACCTCCGACTACGAAGACATCAATGCAGTGGCCAGCCGGGCATTGATCCTGGTCCGCGGACAGATGGTCGCGGAAATACCCCACGAGAAAATTTCGACTGAAACCCTGACCGAAGCCGCGGGAGGCGGTGTCCATGCATGACAATCTGCGTTCCAAGGCGATGACAGCCATGACAGATATCGATCCAGCCCGCGATAAAACACCGCTCTGGAGAAAGGCACCGGAATCGGCGGCGCTGCTCGCTTTCCTCTTAGCAGAGATTGTCTTCTTCTCGCTCAGCTCGCCATACTTTTTGACCTGGGGCAATTGGGTCAATGTCATCACTGCCCTTTCGATCACCGGCGTTCTCGCTGCCGGTGGAACGATGTTGCTTATCGCCGGTCAATTCGATCTATCGGTTGGCAGTGGCGTCGCCTTCGTCGCGCTAGTGATGGCGCTGACGGCAAACAGCATTGGTGTTGTACCGGCGAGCGCGCTCGCCTTGCTCGTCGGTATGGCCATCGGGGTCATCAACGGCTTCCTCGTTACCAAGATCGGCGTCAATGCGCTGATCACGACACTTGGGACCCTTGCGATCTTCCGAGGGCTGACGCAATCGATCGGTGGCGGCAAGAACCTGCTGATATCGAATTTCGACTGGGCAATCTGGCGACCGTTCCTTAACATCCCGGTTTCCGCGCTGGTCTTTGTGCTGGTGGCCATCGTCGTCGGGATCGTTCTGAAACGCACAGTCTTCGGCCGGTCCATCTATGCGATCGGGGCCAATGAGAACGCTGCCCGCCTGGTCGGCATCAAAACAAAGCGCGTGGTCTTCCTGAGCTTTCTTCTATCCGGCGCCTTCATAGGTCTCGGCGGGCTCATGAGCGCCTCGCAGCTTGGATCGACGTCCGGCACGACCGGCCTCGGCCTGGAACTTGCTGTCGTCACTGCGGTCATTCTTGGGGGAACTTCGTTGAAGGGCGGGACCGGCACGATGTTTGGCACAGTCATCGGCCTGCTGATTGTTGGCGTGTTGAACAACGGACTGACGCTGATGAACATCAATTCGTCCTGGCAGCAGGCCGCCACCGGCATCCTGCTCATTCTCGCCGTTTCCTTCGACCAGCTTCGGCAGCGTCTCGTCGGGGGGCGTTGAGAGCGATGCAGGCGACTTTCAAGCTGCTCGACAACGTGGATGTCACGATGCGCGACGGCGTCATCCTGAAGACCGACATCTGGCTTCCGGCGACGGAGGGAGCCAGCCCCGTACTTTTGCAACGAACACCTTATCGGAAGGAGACGCCGTTCGGGTCGCAGTATATTTCGGCGCTCGAGTTTCAGACGGCGCTTCGTCGCGGCTATGCTATCGCGATACAGGATACGCGTGGGCGTTACCAATCAGGCGGCGAGTTCGTCCCCTTCGAATTTGAAGGACGCGACGGCGCCGATACGATCGGCTGGCTTCGGTCGCAGCCGTTCTGCAACGGAAACGTCGCGATGTTCGGCGCATCTTATGTCGGCGCCACGCAGGTGCTAGCACTGTCCGAAAACCCACCCGGTCTATCAGCGATCGCGCCACAGCTCACAACGCTCCGCCACGACGACACCTGGATGTACCGCGGCGGCGCCTTGGAACTGGCATTCACGCTGTTGTGGATAATCGAGTCGCTCGGCCCCGATCACCTCGAGCATCGATTGAAGGCAATGCCGCCGGGTGCGCGCGAACGCGCATTGACTCTGCTCCAGCGTCTCCAGCAGGACCCTACCTCGGCATTTGATCGGCTTCCCGTTCTCGATAGTGCATTGAGCGAGCTGGCACCCTACGCGCGTGAGTGGTTTGATCCAGAGGCGATAGGCGGCGAACGGACTATCGAGGCCGGTGGCTGGGCACAGCACAATAAGACAGCAATGCTGGTCGTTGCAGGCTGGAACGACATCTTTCTCGAAGGATCCCTTGAGCTTTTTGCAAAAGCCAAGTCGAGGTGGCCGGATCGCGAAGACATGCCAGACCGCCTGATCATTGGCCCATGGTCACATGGAAATCCGAGCGATTGGCAGGGAAGCGAATGGCTGGGATATGCGGCCTCTACTGTCGATCTTCCTGAAGAAAACCTCGCTTTCTTCGACGATATACTGTCGGGCCGCGAACCAGCGTCACCAGTGGTCCGCTATTTTCGTTCAGGATCGAATAGCTGGCATGCAGCTCCGGATTGGCCTTTGCCGGGCACGACCCTGGTCTCTCATTTTCTCAACTGCGAACGCAACAGCCTGGATACGCTGCCGGCATCGACAGCAAGCGCCAGCTTCGTTTCTGATCCTCGATCGCCAGTGCCAAGCGCCGGCGGCGCCACGTTTCTTCCCGGGCTTCTGCAGGGACGAAATTCCGGCCCGATTGAGCAATACAAGGTCGAAGCGCGAGATGATGTAATCGTGTTCACCGGGCCGCCCTTGCGAGAGGATTTGGACGTAACCGGTCTTGTGGCAACAAATCTCTGGGTAACGTCCTCTGCTCCTACTTGCGATTGGACTGCAAGATTGTGTGAGGTCGATCTAGAGGGCCGCAGTCTCGGTGTCGTGGATGGCATCGCTCGGTGGAGACCTACAGCGGGTGGGGACGGGCCAGTCGAGGTCACGATCCGTCTCGGTCATATCAGCCGCTTGTTTAAAAAGGGACACCGCTTGCGTCTGCAGATTGCGTCCTCAAATTTCCCGCGATTTGACCGTAACCCTCAATCCGGAGTGCCCTCGACGCTCGCCGATGAATCCAAGTTCAGGACCGCCACTCAGCATGTTTACTCAGGAACAGCATTTCCAAGCTGTCTGAAGCTGCCGATAGTAGAAAGTGCGCACTCATGGTCATCGCTTTCAGGGTCGAACTAAGTGCTTTGTTGCTTGTCCGATCATCTTGAATTACGCGCCCGTCGCCCGCTTACGCAAGGTTGCGATTGACCATCCTGATGAAAATCGAACCCAAAATACGCGCTATAGACATCCAGGAATTGATGCACGGGATCTGTTAGGGATCGAGTGCAGATTGATGACAGAGCGGATGCAGTTGCAGTTGACGATCTCCTCAACGCGCTAGTTAGAAGCGGGTTAAGCAGAAGATCGGAGTCTAGATTGAAAGCCAGGATTGAAGACTATGCCCTAATCGGAGACTGCGAAACTGCAGCTCTTGTGTCCCGCGAAGGATCAATCGACTGGCTATGCTTCCCCAGATTTGATTCTCCCGCCTGCTTTGCAGCCCTGCTAGGAAACGAAGAGAATGGCAGGTGGTCCATCTCCCCGTCCCAAAAATATCGAACGGAACGGCGATATCAGAAAGACACGCTCATTCTGGAAACGACTTTCGAGACCGAGACCGGTGTCGCAGTTGTGCGTGACTTTATGCCGCTCCGCGATGGTGTGAATGACTTAGTTCGAATTGTTGAGGGCATAAGTGGCCACGTGGCGTTCGACTTTGAGCTTGTGATCCGCTTCGACTACGGGCGGACAGTGCCATGGGTGACGCAGACGAAGGATGGAACACTCACCGCCATCGCCGGCCCGGACATGCTGGTCCTCACCTCGCCAATCAAGCTGGAAGGAGAGGACTTGAGAACGAAGGCGTCTTTCGAGGTCTCAGCTGGGCAGCGACTTGCGTTCACGCTAACTTACTGCCCGTCCCATTTGAAGATACCGACGGTGGCAAAGATTGAAAACGCCACCCGAGAGACAGCTACTTTCTGGTCGGACTTTGTCACCAAGTGCCCCGATGTTGGCGAGTGGACCGAACAGGTCAAGCGTTCGCTTATCACGCTCAAAGCGCTCACCTTCATGCCGACTGGTGGGATCGTGGCGGCCGCGACGACGTCGCTTCCAGAGCAGCTTGGCGGGACGCGTAATTGGGATTATCGGTATTGCTGGCTTCGCGACGCGACCTTGACGTTGATGGCATTTATGAAACTTGGCTATTACGACGAAGCCGCCGCGTGGCGTAACTGGCTGCTGCGTGCTGTTGCCGGATCGCCTCACCAGATGCAGATCATGTACGGTGTGGCCGGTGAACGAAACCTGATGGAGTGGGAAGCAACCTGGCTCGAAGGATACCGGCATTCCACTCCAGTCAGGATTGGAAATGCTGCAGCCGAGCAGTTTCAGCTCGATGTGTATGGCGAGGTCGCAGATGCCATGACACAAGCCATAAGGGGTGGTCTTCCCCCGCATTCCCGTGGCAAGTCGCTGAATTCCGCATTGATCCCCTTCCTTTCAAAGGTCTGGCGCGATCCCGACGAGGGAATCTGGGAAGTCCGGGGCGACCGACAGCACTTCACGTACTCGAAGGTCATGGCCTGGGTTGCTTTTGATCGTGCCTGCTGGATGGCGACCGAGGCTGGCGATCTGCAAGCTGCAAAGGAGCTGCGTGCGACCGCCGATGAAATCCACCGCGAGGTCTGTGAAAAGGCATACGACGAGAGTATAGGGAGCTTCGTCCAAGCCTATGGATCAAAGACCCTCGACGCCAGTGTGCTGCACATAGGGCTGGTCGGGTTCCTGCCCGAAGATGATCCACGATTCCTTGGGACCGTTGCCGCAATAGAGAACCGGCTTATGCGTGACGGACTGGTTCTGCGCTATGAGACAACTGAGGTAGAGGATGGATTGCCACCAGGCGAAGGGGCGTTCCTGGCGTGCAGTTTCTGGCTCGTAGACGCTCTTAGCCTGATCGGGCGTCAGGAGGATGCCGAGAGGCTCTTTGAAAGGCTTCTACGACTTTGCAATGATGTGGGGCTGCTATCTGAGGAATACGATCCACATCATGAAGCAATGCTTGGCAACTTTCCCCAGGCTTTCAGCCATGTCGGTCTCATTAACAGTGCCCTCAATCTAGCTCGTCGGAAAGGCCCGGCGGACGAGCGGTCAGAGACTTAGAGACGTTGAAACCCAACACGGGCGCTGCCGCAGATCGCCCTCGTCTTCTCGATTCTCATGAGAGAGGGACGTGTTGATGGCATCTCTGTCTAAGCGCGTATCACGCACGGATCTCTCGTCGTCAAAATGCACAAAGGCAGACTGCGACGGCTCCTTGTCTCGCATTAGCCCTTGATAATTCAGGGAACCCAACGAGATCTATCCAACCAGTCGTACAACGCAGGAAGCTTGATGACACATACCAAAGTTGACCGAGTCGCGGACCAACAGGTTCTTGCCGTCGATATCGGCGGAAACCATATCAAGATAATGAAGGATGGCTACGACGAGCGCAAAGTGAAGTCGGGAGCTTCATTGTCTGCGAAACACGCAGTCGACGCTATCAAACAACTCTCTGAGGGGATTTCCTTCGACGTTCTGTCGATTGGCTACCCCGGCCCGGTTAAGAACAATCGACCGTCACTAGAGCCTGTCAACCTTGGTCCCGGTTGGAAAGATTTCGATTTCGCTGGGGCGTTCGGGAAGCCAGTTAAATTGGTCAACGATGCACTGATGCAAGCGATTGGCAGCTACGATGGCGGTAGGCTGCTGTTTCTAGGTCTAGGAACAGGCTTGGGTTCAGCGATGGTTATCGAAAATGTTGGGCAGCCACTTGAGCTTGCTCACTTGCCATACAAAAAACACGGCACTTTTGAGGATTATGTGGGGAGGCGCGGCCTCGAACGCAGGGGCGCGAAGAAATGGAAAGCTTCTGTTTTTGACGTTGTTGCTCGTTTGCAGGCGGCTCTCCTGCCGGACTACATCGTAATCGGTGGAGGTCAGGTCGATGAGTTGGACGAGCTGCCAGATGGATGCCGCCGTGGTGACAATCGGCTGGCGTTTGTCGGCGCTAAACGGCTATGGAGTGACGCCACCATCATCCTATGATGTCGGTTACCGGTATCCCCGCAATATGGAGAAAGGGGCAAGCTTCTGCCCCGACATCACATAGTGGCCAGCGTAATTGGAATTTGATTTCTTTCGGTCAAATCGCATGTCATGGCTCGATTTTCTGTCCGCCGAAGAAACGGTCTCTCTCTGTCATGGCCGCATGCCCCGAAGCGTACAAGAATGAGATTGCTTTCTGGATGTCAGAAAGGGCCTTCACAGATCGTTGCGAGATATAGTCGCCGTCCGCATCCACGTTTTGTTGCAACGCTCTCCCGCAAATTGCAGCGAGCTTATCCACCTCAGGTGCGATGCTGTAGAGCTGTTGGATGATGGCGTCCAAGTCAACCTTCGCACGCTCAGACATCCTATCTGCCATTTCAAGCCTCCTGGATTTACTCGGGTTGGCGGCATCTCAAGCTAAGAACTTCGGGAAGTAGGAACCAAACGGCCGATGGAAAGGGATCGGGCGATCTGTGTTTCCCGGTCGGGGAACACGATCCCCGTCCTTCTTGTCGTCCTGACAAACCGAAGTTTAGGTTCAACTACCGCGAGAGGCGTCAGAAAATCAGCGCGGCGAACCCGCAAGCAGACGACGCATATCCTCAAGTCGGCCCGAACAGCGACACAGAAAGGTCGGTGCAGCGATAGGGGGCGCCCGGCCAATATTCCCACAGTGTCGAAGGAGAGGCTCGACGGGCCCATTTCGCTTCATTAAACAAATCGGGAGGGTGTGGGGCTTCTAGCCCATTGGAGGAAAGAATGAGCGTTTCGGAGACGGCGCCGTCCGTCGTTTCACAGCCACGTGTGCATCTGGTGGTCCTGTTGTCGTTGGGCCTGTCTCACCTCTGCAACGACACCATCCAGTCGCTCATTCCCGCGGTCTACCCCATATTGAAGTCCGATTTCTCGCTCGACTTCATGCAGATCGGCATCATAACGCTGGTGTTCCAGATCGCAGGCGCGTTGCTGCAGCCAGCAATAGGCCTTTACACTGACCGGCACCCTCTGCCCTACTCGGCCGTATTCGGAATGGCCTTCACACTCGCGGGCCTAATCAGCCTCGCCTATGCATCATCATACGTCCTAATCTTGGCATCAGTAACGCTCGTGGGCATCGGCTCATCAATCTTCCATCCGGAAGCTACGCGCGCTGCACGTTACGCCTCTGGTGGGAGACAAGGCCTGGCGCAAGGCATCTTTCAGGTTGGTGGACAGATAGGTGGCGCCCTTGGTCCGCTCTGCGCGGCCATCTTTATCGTGTCGAATGGCAGGCACAGTCTAGTCTTCTTCTCATCAATGGTCTTGCTCGCCATGCTTCTTCTTGGATGGAGCGCTCGTCAGTATTGGTCGATCCAGTCCCAGTTCGAGGCCGCGGCCCGCAGTTCAAGTGCCAAGGGCGGGCGAAAGGAACACTCCCCCGCCGCCCTTATCCACTCGCTGAAGGCTTGCAACCGGGATCTTTTAATGTTGCCGGACTTCAGGCCTGCTGGAGTTTAGGCTCATCTTAGGACAATCGGGTTACCACCACATGATCTGAAGAAGTCGCACGGCACCACCTAGCGGGAGGTTGCGAGCCTTGCTATAGCTAGCAGTTGATCTTTTGTCGGCAGATCACCCGCATCGCTGCCTGTTGCAAGCGATAACGCGTCGGAGAAGTTTCCAGCTCAATCACGCACATTGAACAATGCCTCGTCAACGTGGCGAGGCAAGCTGTTGAACTTATCGTCCGCTAACCTTCGAGAGATGTCTACTCCCGAAGCTAACCGCCGCGATGCAGCGCGCATATCGCCACCGATCGAACAGCTATTTTTACAGCGGTGTCGTCAACCCGTGGAACGAAATATCGCCCTGCGCTTTTCTGAGGAACCCGAACCGAGGAGATCCAACCATGGGAAGCACGGCAGACAAAGTCAGAGGCACGGCAAACGAAGTCGCAGGTAAGGCCCGCCAGGCCGCGGGCAAGGCGGTCGGCAATCACGAAGAGCAAGTCAAGGGCAGCATTCAGGAAGCCAAGGGCAAGGCCCAGGTAGCCAAGGGCGATGCTAAGGACGCTGTGAAGAAAGTTGTCGACAAAGCTTGATGTCCAGCGATGTACCAGCCCGCGCTAGTGCGGGCACTTCTTTTGGGAAAGCTAATGAAAATCAGAAAACTGGTTGTTTGGACCGCAGTATTGGCAGTGTTTTCGTGGAGCGCTCAGGCACAGGGCCAGGCGCCTGCCGATCCGGCCGTCGACGCATGTAAATCGACCGGATTGCTCGCCCTTCAGGAGCGTTCGCCGGAGATAACGGACCTCGTTCTCGACATTGAAAGTCTTGCGGTCAGCAAGGCGGATACCAAGGTCGGCGATGTACCAGTGAAGACCGTCGTCCTTGGCGAAGCGTACATCAGTCGCAAACAGCAGACAGGCAAACCCGACCGCTTTGTTTGCCTCCTCGGTGAAAAAGGCAAGGTCCTGCTCACCTTCTTCACGGCGCAATAGACGTGGCAGAACCCCTAAGTCCGATCGCCGGCCAGACCAGACGCCTTACCACGACGTAAAGGCGGATTTCGTCTGCACGACAATGAGCGACGCCATCAGAGGTGCCCTGACAGATACAGGTCCAGCCCGGCCAGAGGTGGTGGCCAAGAAGTTGGCACGACCAAGGGTTCGGCGCGCGGCACAAGCTTGAACGTTGACGTGTCGGCTCCCAATGCGCGCCACTTTCGCGCCGCCTTAAAATAGCGTCGTGAGGCAAATACAATCGCCTGCAGCTTGCATCAAGCTTCTATTGATACGCCAGCAGTTTCCGGGCTTCCCGGAAAGAAACAAGCCGGCCCCGCCGTTCATCCCACAGCGCCAGTCGGACGCACCCAAAGCTTTCCCATAACGTAATGCGGCCAATGCCCGCTAGCTCTGGATGAGCGCGTAGTACTTCCGGAAGACGGTAGTACGGGATACGGCTGGCGAGATGATGAATGTGGTGAACGCCGATGTTGCCCGTTAGCCATCGAAACACCAGCGGGAGGTCATAGTGCGAAGCGCCATGGAGGGCGGCTTTAGGAAATTGCCAGTCGTCGGCCTTTGACCAATGCGTTTCCTCAAACTGGTGTTGTACGTAAAATAGCCAAACGCCGGCAGCTCCCGCCAACAAGACAACAGGAAGATGCACCAAGAGGAACGGTACGAGCCCAACAAGCCAAATTGTCAATGCAGCGACGAGCGCGATCGCCAGATTGGTTGCCATTGTCGACACCCAAGGCAAGAATTCGGCTCTCATCATACCGATCGGCAGCCGTTGTTTCAGAAGGAATACCCAAATCGGGCCGATACCGAACATCACAACAGGATGCCTGTAGAGGCGGTATCCAAATCTCTTCGCTGGAGAGAGGGCGTGATACTCGTTGACAGTGAGTGTGGCGATGTCACCCACCCCGCGTTCGTCAAGATTGCCAGCAGAGGCATGGTGCTCGGCATGAGCTCGCCGCCAGTAGTCGTAGGGCGTAAGGGTAAGAACGCCAATTACACGCCCCGTCCATGTGTCCAATCTTCGCCGCGCGAAGAACGAGCCGTGCCCGCAGTCGTGCTGGATCATAAAGAGCCGCAGGAGAAAGGCTGCCGCAGGCAGAACAAGCACGCTACCCAGCCACCAGCCTTGCATGATAAAGATGCATGCTCCGGCCCAGAACGCAGCGAAAGGGACAGCCGTTACCACAAGTTCAAATACGCTGCGACCAAATCGAGGCTGCCGGTACTGCGACAGAATCTTGATCCAAGCGCCGGTCGTATCCCGGCTTGGTGAATTTGGTTCGTGATTTTGAGAGTTCATTTGATCCAAGCGGTTTCTGTGCGCAGTGCGGGACTTCCGGGCCCAGACCACGAACTAAATGGTTTGCCATTAGGCTCGACCAGCCTTACGCGCCGCCTCATCTACTACGGCGTGGGAAGCGAAACCATTCATTTTCTCTATCGGGCTTGCGCGTCGGTCCGTTTCCTGTGTTCGCGCCGCCGCTGTCAAAGGGTGGCAGTTTCAACCGCGACAACAGTACCTGGATCTTCCTACTGATTTCGGCGTTTGGAAACGGTAAGAGAAAGGAACCTGGGATCTGGGGCCCATCCATTATCTAAACCGCACAAGCTCAAAAATGCTCGAGCCCGAAGAATGGCGCGACGCAAATTTTTGGCACATTTCCCTCGCATCGCAGCGAGTGTACGCGGATGTGGAAACTTGCTCTAACAAATAACAAGCCGCCCACGGCCGCGCCTCACCGATCCCCACCGCAATTACCATGGCTCTTCAATCCCCAAACCATCTGGCGGACGAGTCTGTGAAGCCGTTGAGGTTCCATATCGAGCCGGCCGGTGAGCAAGCGACTCCAGGCGAAGCCGGCCAGGAGTTCGATGGTGAGTTCCGGATCGACGTCGGCGGAGATCTCGCCTCGGCGCGTCGCGCGGCGCACGAGTTCGGCGGTCTGGTCGATGCGTTCGGCCATGTAGGTTCTGAGTGCTGCTGAGGTCGTGGCGTCGCTCTGGGCTTCGGCGATAACGAAGCGGAAGATCGAGCCTGCGTCGCTGTCGCGCCAATAGTCGAAGAGCGCGGTGACGAAGGCGAACAGGTCGCTTTCGATCGTGCCGGTATCAGGAACGGGCTCCACGTGCTTCTGATCATGATAGACGTCAAGCAGAAGTGCTGCGCGCGATGACCACCAGCGATAGATAGTCGGCTTGCCGGCGTGCGCGCGCCTGGCGACGGCCTCGATGGAAAAGCCGCTCAATCCTGTCTCGCGCAGAATGTCGGCGGCGGCCTTCAGGATCGCTTCCTGGCTCGCCGGATTGCGCTGCGCGCCGATCGAGGTGCGTCGCTCGGCTATCACTGTCGATGTCATGAAACTCCTCCGGTATCCCAAGAGTTCGTAGCACAACGCAGGCTTGAATGAAACGCATCGTTTCGTTATGGTTTTCATCGAAACGATGCGTTCTTATAAGAGGGGAAAACTCTGAGCGCCGACAACCATGATGCGGCCACGTCTTCCAGTGAAGCGACCAAGACGCCGCCGCACCGGCTGCCGAAGCCGTGCCGGTTTCGCCTGTCCTTCCTCCTGATCATCGCCGTTTATCCGCTGATCACCACGCTGCTCTATATTCTAATGCCGCTCACCAGCACATGGGAGACTTGGCACCGCACGCTTGTCATCACGCCCGTCATGGTGTCGCTGATCGTGTTTCTGGTGACGCCGACCATCCAGCGGCCCTTCGGCTGCTATGTGCTGCGCATGCCGCGGCCCGAGCGGTAGAGACGAGCGGACCGCTATTTTCCGAACGATCCATCCACACGGGCATGCGGGGCGGGGCGCCCTGCCCGGCCTTTGCGCTGTTGCGCGCCCTCCTCCGTCGCCATCGCGCATATCTCTCGCAAAAAGGCAGCGGCATGAACGCAAATTGATGCTTTTCGCATGGCGGCTTAGAGCCTAGTCAATGTCCATCAGATCGAAGAGGACACGGCGATGGCAACCCCATTTTACTGGAACGAGCTCAACACCTACGATTTCGCCGGGCTGTCCGCCGACACCACGATCGCCATCCTGCCGATCGCGTCCACCGAGCAGCATGGGCCGCATCTGCCTGTTGCAACCGATGTCGCCATTGCCAACGGCATGTTGCAGGAACTGCGCCGCCAGCGGCCTGACGATCTCGACATTTTGGTGCTGCCGACGCAGGAGATCGGCAAGGCCAACGAGCATATCTATGGCCCGGGCACGCTGTCTCTCAGCGCCGAACTCCTCATTCCCGTCTGGACAGCGATCGGCGCGAAGGTGGCGGAAGCCGGCCTGCGCAAGATGGTGATCGTCAATTCGCATGGCGGCAATGTCGATATCATGAGCATCGTCGCGCGCGAGCTTCGGGTGCGCTACCAGATGGCCGTGGTCTCCACGCAGTGGGGCCGCTTCGGCCATCCGGATGGAATGATCAGTGAGCATGAGACGCGCTACGGCATTCACGGCGGCGAGGTCGAGACCTCGCTGATGCTGCATTTCCGGCCGGATCTGGTGCGGATGGAGAATGCCGAGAATTTCACCTCGAAGGCCGAATGGATGCGCGAACAGTCGAAGTTCATCCAGCCGCTGCCGCCGCATTCGCTGGCCTGGATCGCCCATGATCTCAATCCGAACGGCGTGGTCGGCGATGCCTCGCGCGGCACGGCCGAAAAGGGCGAGGCGATCTGCCGGCATCAGGTCAATGGCTTCGTCGAGATGCTCGGGGACCTCAAGCGCTATCCGGTCACCAATCTGTACAGCAAATAGGCCGCGGCCCGGGCAACAATGTCGTCACGCGCCGGCTGATCTGTCGGGCGCGATGTGCCCCTTGTCCTGCAGCTCGTGAACGAGGCCGGCGAGTTCGGCCAAGAGATATTCGACGAACAGGCTGGTGGCGGCGTCCAGCGGCGCGCGGGCGCGGGCGAAGAGCTTCATCGGCTGATGGCGGGCATGCGGCTCGGCGATCGGCCGGAACACAAGTTCGCCGGCACGGCATTCGGTCACCACGTCGAGCGGGTTCAGCATGGTCAGCCCTGCCCCGCATTTCACCAGTTTCTTCAGCATTTCCGAAGCGTTGCTCTCAAGCACCGGTTCGACGGACACATCAAGCCGCGCCAGCGCCAGATTGATGACATCGCGCAGACTGGTGCCCTGCTGCGCCAGAAGCAGGCGTTCCTGGACGACATCGCCGAGATTGATCGGTCCGTCGCCGATCAGCCTGTGGCCGGGCGGCAGTACGATACCGATCGGGATATCGAAGCTTCCGAGCGAGCGTATGCCGGGTGTGGCCGGAATGTTAAAGCCGAGGCCGATGTCGACCTCGCCCGAGAGAACCGGATTGACCGTGGTCGTGCCGGCGTCGTTCCTGATCTGGAAATAGACGCGCGGATGCTCGATCTGGAAGCGGGCGATAATTTCCGCAAGCGGCCCGGATGCGAGACCAACCGTCGTGACCAGCCGCACCTTGCCGGCCTGTTGCATCTTCAGGCTGCGGATGCGACCTTCCAGGCGATCGTAATTCTTCAGCACCTCGCGGATATGCTCGATGCACAGCTCGCCTGCGGCCGTCAGTCTCAGCCCGCGCGGCAGGCGCTCGAACAACGGCGCTCCGATTTCCTCCTCGAGCGCCAGGATCTGCCGGTTGATGGCCGAGGATGCGACATTGAGGCGCGCGGCGGCCTTGCGGATGGAGCCTGAGCGGGCAATCTCGTCGATGTATTGGAGCTTTCTGGAGTGCAGCATTCGACCCTCGGTGCATCTATTTTAAGCGCCGCGCACAAATTAGAAACAGACGCTTCATGAGATGCCAAAAAGGCATCGTTGTGCACGAATTTTGATGCTTTTCAAACAGCAAAGCAATCGCTCAAATGAAAGAAATGGGGCGCTGTCGAAGACGCTCCTTGGCCTCAAAGGGGAATGGCTGACATGTCCAATGCATTGAAGACGATGGCTTTTACGACACTGCTCGGTCTAGGAACGGCGCTTTGCGCGGCCGCTCCCTCCTACGCGCTCGACAAGGTGAGCTACGGCACCAACTGGCTGGCGCAGGCAGAACATGGCGGCTTCTATCAGGCGGTTGCCGACGGCACCTACGCCAAGCATGGTCTCGATGTGACGATCGTTCAGGGCGGGCCGAATGCGGCCAACTCGGCGCTGCTGATCTCAGGCAAGATCGACTTTTACATGGGCAGTTCGCAGGGTGAACTGACGGCCGTGGAGCAGGGTATTCCGCTGGTCGATGTCGCGGCGATCTTCCAGAAGGACCCCCAGGTGTTGATCGCGCATCCCGACGCCGGCGTCGAGAAGTTCGAGGATCTGGCGAAACTCAACACGTTGTTTCTCGGCAAGGATGGCTATCTCACCTTCTTCGAATGGATGAAGGCCAACTATTCGGGCTTCAAGGACGAGCAGTACAAGCCGTACAATTTCAATCCCGGCCCCTTCATCGCCGACAAGTCCTCGGCGCAGCAGGGTTATCTGACGTCGGAGCCCTACGAGATCCAGAAGCAGACCGGCTGGGAGCCGAAGGTCTTCCTGCTCGCCGACAATGGCTACAGCCCCTACTCCACGGCGATCACCACGACGCAGCCGATGATCGACGGCAAGTCCGACGTGGTGCAGCGCTTCGTCGACGCCTCGATCGAGGGCTGGTACAATTATCTTTATGGCGACAATGCCAAGGCCAACGATCTGATCAAGAAAGACAATCCCGAGATCACCGATGGTCAGATCGCCTATTCCATCGCCAAGATGAAGGAATACGGGATCGTCGAGTCCGGCGAAGCGCTGGACAAGGGCATCGGCTGCATGACCGACGCGCACTACAAGAAGTTCTTCGACGAGATGGTCGGCATCAAGGTGCTGAAGGCAGACACGGATTACACCAAGGCATTCACGACCAAATACGTCTGCAAGGGCGCGGGCATGGCGCTGAAGAAGTAAGTCGGGCTTCCTCCTCTCCGGTGTGGAGAGGAGGGCCATGGCATACCCAGGAAACGAACGGACCTCATGACTTCATCGCAGCCCACCCCGTCAGCGACACCAGCCGAAGCGCGCAGGCGGCCACTCGTTGCCATGAAGCAGGTCTCCAAGGTCTTTTCCAGCGGCACGGTCGCGCTCTCGGGCATGACGCTGACGGTCGAGAGCGGCGAGTTCATCAGCCTGCTTGGACCATCGGGTTGTGGGAAATCGACGGCGCTGCGGATCATGGCCGGGCTTGGCGACGTGTCATCAGGGACGATCGACTGGCCGAGTTCGCGCATCAATTCGCGCGGCCTGCCGGAGGGCGATATCAGCTTCGTGTTCCAGGAGCCGACGCTGATGCCCTGGAAGAACGTGTTCGATAATGTGCACCTGCCGTTGAAGCTGCGCGGTGTATCGAGAGCTGCGGCGCGCGCGGAAATCATGGCGGTGCTTGCGACCGTCGGGCTGCAGGATTTCGCGGCGGCCCATCCGCGCGAGCTCTCGGGCGGCATGAAGATGCGCGTATCGATCGCACGCGCACTGGTGACAAAGCCCAAGCTGCTCCTGATGGATGAGCCCTTCGCGGCGCTCGACGAAATCACCCGGCAAAAACTCAACGACGATGTGCTGCGGCTCTGGAAGGAGACCGGCATCACGGTGATCTTCGTCACGCATTCGGTGTTCGAATCCGCCTACCTCTCCAACCGCATCGTCGTCATGAAGGCGCGGCCGGGGCGGGTGCATGCCGATCTGCCGCTCGTCACCAGCCTCGAGCGCGACGCGCATTACCGCACCTCCGAGGAATACCGCCAGGCTTGCGAGACGGTCTCGCACTCGCTGATCGGCGCGATCAATGCCGCGAAGGAGGACCACTGATGGCCGATATCGCCGAGACACCCGCCATCGAGGTTGCCAAGCCGATCAATGCGCGCCGCCGCGATCTGGCGCTGCGGATCCTGGTTCCGGTGCTGACTGTTGCAGCGCTGGTCGTGATCTGGTGGCTCTATGTCAAGCTGTCGGGCGTGCCGCCCTATATCCTGCCGGGCCCGGCGGCCGTGGCCAGCGCCTTCATCAGCGATTGGGGCACACTCGCCCCTGCCCTTTGGGTCACCACCAAGATTACCTTTATGTCGCTGATCCTGGCGCTGATCGGTGGCGTCGGATTTGCCGTGTTTCTCGTGCAGTCGCGTTGGATCGAGATCGCGTTTTATCCGCTGGCGGTCATCCTCCAGGTAACCCCTGTCGTAGCGATCTCGCCGCTGATCCTCATCTATGCGCCGTCGACGCAGGTGGCGCTGCTGATCTGCGCCTTTCTCGTCGCCTTCTTCCCGATCCTGTCGAACATGGTGCAGGGTCTGAAGAGCGTCGATCACAACCTGATCAACCTCTTCGAGCTCTACGGCGCCTCGCGCTGGCAGACGCTGCTTTATCTGAAGCTACCGGCCGCCCAGCCTTATTTCATGACGGGGCTGAGGATCGGCGGCGGGCTGGCGCTGATCGCCGCCGTCGTTGCCGAATTCGCTGCAGGCTCGGCGGGCGCCGGATCGGGTCTGGCCTTCCGTCTGCTCGAGGCACAGTACCGCATGAACATCCCTCGCCTCTTCGCCGCCCTGCTGATGCTGTCGCTGCTCGGCGTGGCGATCTTCGCGATCACCTCATTCATCTCCTGGCTCAGCCTGCACCGCTGGCATGAGAGCAGCCTGAAGCGGGAAAACTGATGACCTCTTCCTTCATGTCTCCGCCCAATTCCGCACGCTTCGTGCTCAGCCACGCAACGCTGCCCGCTATCACCGTCAAGGGTTACGAGGGTGTGGCGGCCGAGGGGCTAGTGAAAGCCGATCTCGTGATTGAGGATGGACTGATCGCGGCGGTCCTGCCGCCCGGTTCGGCGCCGCAGGAGTTGGCGAAATCCGACATGCGCGACGGCATGGTCTGGCCATGTTTCGCCGATGTGCATACGCATCTCGACAAGGGGCATATCTGGGCGCGCAACAGCAATCCCGATGGCACCTTCATGGGGGCGCTGACCTCCGTCGGCATCGACCGTGCGACCCACTGGAGCGCCGCCGATGTGCGCAAGCGCATGGAGTTTTCGCTTCGCTCGGCCTATGCGCACGGCACCAGCCTGATCCGCACGCATCTGGATTCACCAGCGCCGCAGCATCGCATCTCATTCGAGGTGTTCGCCGAGGTGCGCGACGCCTGGAAGGACAAGATCGCGCTGCAGGCAGCTGCCCTGTTTCCGATGGACGACATGGTCAACGAGGCCTACTTCGCCGAACTCGTCGAAATCGTTCGCGACACAGGCTGCCTGCTTGGCGGCGTCACGAAGATGAGCGCGGATCTCACCTGGCAGCTCGACACGCTGCTGAAGGCCGCCGCCGACAATGGCCTCGACGTCGACCTGCATGTCGACGAGACCGACGATCCCGGCGCCGAGACGCTGAAAGCGATCGCCGAGGCGGTGCTGCGCAACGGCTTCACCGGCAAGGTGACAGCCGGCCATTGCTGCTCGCTCGCAAGACAGGGCGACGAGCTTGCCAAGCACACCATCGACTTGGTGCAAAAGGCGAAAATTTCAATCATTTCCCTGCCGATGTGCAACATGTACCTTCAGGACCGCCATCCCAACAGAACGCCGCGCTGGCGAGGGGTGACGCTGTTCAAGGAGCTCGATGCCGCCGGGGTGCTGACAGCCGTCGCCTCCGACAATACGCGCGATCCCTTCTACGCCTATGGCGATCTCGATCCGGTCGAAGTGTTCCGCGAGGCGGTGCGTATCTTGCAGCTCGACCACCCGCTCGACAGCGCCGCTCGCATCGTGACGACATCGGCCGCCGACATCGCCGGACGCCCTGATATGGGCCGCATCGCTGTCGGCCTGCCCGCCGATCTCGTGCTTTTCAGCGCCCGGCGCTGGAGCGAATTTCTATCCCGTCCGCAGGCCGACCGCGTGGTGCTACGCCGCGGCAAGGTCATCGACCGCAGCCTGCCGGATTACCGTGAACTCGATAGCGTCGTTGGAGCCTGACATGCCGGATTACCAGAAGATCAAACAGGAACTCGAGGGCATCGCCATCGAGGACAATCCGGCGCTGGTGCGCCAGAAAAGCCGGGACTTCTATTGGTACTCGCCCGTGCTGAAGGCGCAGCTTGATGGCGTCACCGCCGATCTGGTGGTCACTCCGAAGAACGAGGCCGAGGTCATCCAGACGCTGAAGGTGGCGTTCGCCCACGGCGTTCCGGTGACCCCGCGCGGTGCCGGCACCGGCAATTACGGCCAGGCCATGCCGCTCTCGGGCGGTATCGTTCTCAATCTGGCAGCCATGGACCAGATCAAGGAAATCCATCCGGGCCGGGTCATCTGCGAGCCGGGGATCGTCATTGCCCAGCTCGACAAGCAGACCAAGGCGCATTCCGGCCAGGAGCTGCGCTTCCATCCATCGACGGCGCAGACGGCGACGATCGGCGGTTTCATCGCCGGCGGGTCCGGTGGCGTCGGCTCGATCACCTGGGGTGGCCTGCGCGATATCGGCAACATCATCCGGCTGCGGGTTGTGACGATGGAGGCCGAGCCACGAGTGCTGGAGCTGACTGGCTGGGATTTGCAGAAGGTGAGCCACGCCTATGGCACCAACGGCATCATCACCGAGATCGAGATGCCGCTGGCGCCCGCCTACGACTGGGTCGACGTGCTCGTCGGCTATGACCAGTTCATGGATGGCGTGCGCTACGCCGATGCGCTGGCGAAGTGCAACGGCATCCTGACCAAGGAGATCGCCCCGATCGCCGCTCCCATCCCCTACAGCTATTTCACCCGCCACAAGCCCTATATCCGCGAAGGGCAGTCGGTCGTGGTGGTGATGGTGGCGCCGCATTCGATCGATGCCTACGCCGCGTTCACGGCCTCGCAGAAGGGCGAAATTATCTTCCGCTCCGACAAGGTCGAGAGCATGAAGGGCATTCCGCATGCCTATGAGCTTGCCTGGAACCACACCACGCTGCGCGCGCTCAAGGTCGATCCCGAATATACCTATCTTCAGGTCCAGTATCCCGGCCCCGACCATGTGGCGAAGGTCGCCAAGATGGTCGAGCTCTTCGGCGACGAGGTGCCCGGCCATCTCGAGTTCATCCGGTTCGACGGGCAGATCCAGTGCTCGGGGCTGCCGCTGGTGCGCTACACGACGGCGGAGCGGCTGGAGGAGATCATCAAGATCCACCAGGACCATGGCTGCCCGATCTTCAACCCGCACCGCTACACGCTCGAAGAAGGCGGCATGAAGCAGACGGACAAGGTGCAGCTCGCCTTCAAGTACGAGACCGATCCGAAGGGGCTGCTCAACCCGGGCAAGATGATCGCCTGGGAGAACCCCGATTTCGATTTCTCCGCCGGACAGAACTATCTCTTCCCAGGTCTCGCTTCGGTGATGGAGAGCGCATGAGGGTACTCGTCCTTCACTCGCATCCGGTGGAATCGAGCTACGGCAAGGCGCTCTATCAAAAGACGCAGGAGAGCCTGGAGGCGGCGGGCCACGAGGTCGATGCCTGCGACCTTTACGCCGAGGAATTCGATCCGGTTTTGTCGCGGCACGACCGGCTGGTCTACCACGACTACCCTGAGAATACCGAGCTGGTGAAGGACCATGTCGAGCGGCTGAAGCGGGCGGAGGGACTGGTCATCGTAACCCCGATCTGGAACTTCGGCTTTCCGGCAATCCTGAAGGGTTACTTTGACCGCGTCTGGCTGCCGGGCGTTTCCTTCGAACTGGTGGACGGGAAAGTGGAATCCCGTCTCAGGCATATCCGCAAGCTTGGCGCGGTGCTGACCTACGGGGCGACACCGTTCCGCGCCTTCGTCTCCGGCAATCCGCCAAAGAGGATCGTCAAGCGGGTGCTGAGAGCGCAGATCAACCCGGTGCGCCCGGTGACCTTTCTCGCCCACTACGACATGAACAACTGTACGCAAGAAACGAGGGCGGCATTCATGCGGAAGGTCGAGACGGCGATGAGGCAGTTTTAGACCAACTCCGGGTCGCCATCCTGCCCGTTTCAACGACAGTCGCTGTATGAATACAGCTCACCAGACTTTGATAGGCTGAAATTCTCTCAATCATCATCGATGCGTTACGGCGTCAGCACCTTTGCCGCCGTCACCTCTACCTCGACCAGAAACTCCGATCGCGTAAAGCCGCCGACAACGATCAGCGTTGACACAGGCTTGGGGTCTAGCGTGTAGCGGTCGCGCACCGCCATATAGGCCGGGAAGTCCTCGCGGCGGGTCACGAAGCCGGAGATGCGGATCACGTCGGCATAGGTCAGGCCGGCCTCCTCCAGGATCGCGCCGATCGCCTTGAAGCAGAGTTCCGCCTGGGCGGTGACGCCTTCCGGAATGCTATCGTCAAGCGCGATGCCGAGCTGGCCCGATGTGACCAGTAGCGACGCCCCTGGCGGCACGAGGAGGCCGTGATTGTAGTTGCCGAAGGGCTTGCGAACAGACGGGGGATTGATCGATTTCGTCATCAAGACCAGTATTTGAAAAATCTTTAGGGTGTAATGTTGATATCCGCAGGAAGATCACACCGCCTTGTCGGACCGGTATACAATACCGGCATCGTTCACGATGGCAACATCGAATAGGCGACTCGGCTGGCCGCCGGGCACGATCGCCGTGGCGATAACGTCGTGCTCGTCATAGTTGGCGGGGCCCGGGGAAACGCAAGTGCGCGCGGCCGAATGCCGTCACGTCCTTACGGCCGACATAAGGAACGAAACCAGGTCCGTACAGTAAACGCTGTGATGAAGGAAGACGCCGGCGTCATCACATCGCCGAAATGGCTAGACTTAGTTCGAACCTCAAAAGTGGCTTTCGAACCTTCTGGCGTGGTTTCGACGATAGTTACGAGCCGGTGCGCGGTCTGCGGTCGGGACTGACGAGGCGGCAACCATCATCTGGTTACGCGGAGTTTCGCTTAAAGATACTGCAGGGAAGCCGCACGATGCCCGGCTCAAGTTTCTCCTGGCGCGAAAGCCCCAGGATCGCGAGGCCTGCACGATGCCCGATCTCCTTTAGTTGCATGTCGATCGTCGTCAGGGGTGGTCGCGTCTGTTTCGAGACGACTTCCCAGTTGTCGAACCCGACCACCGCGACGTCGTCGGGGATCGAAATCCCCCGATCGCGAAGCGCATCGATAACACCGCGCGCGATTTCGTCGCTGCCGCAAAAGATTGCATCGGGCTTTGGGCCCGATTGAGAATAGATATCATCGATCGCGGAGTGTCCCCATTCCTCGGACCACTCGCCGAACATAACCTGACCGGAAGGTCCGACGAGTTCCTCGTAGGCGTGCGCACGGATGCGCGCAGCAAGGTAGTTCTCCTCGCCGGTGATGTGGACTATGCGTGCCCTGCCAAGGGATTGGAGATGCTGCACGGCGACGCGCGCGCCCTGGGCATCATCAGGATGGAAGCTCACACTGTCGGCAGGACCTTGCGCAAACGCGTAGATAACCGGAACTCGGAGTTTGAGGAGTTCGGGTGGCGGCTCAAGATCGATCCGCGTTGCGGTGAAGATAATCCCGTCGACTTGGCGATCTAGCAGTGCATCGAGATGGAGCTTGGCCAGCCGCGGATCATTGTTGGTCGCGCATAGGAAGAGCGAGACGCCGTGGTCGACGAGGATTTCGGAGACGCCCGCCGCCATAGGAAGCGTCAGTCGACCATAGGTATCATTCGTCAGCATACCGATCGCATGGCTGCGCTTCATAAGCAACCCACGCGCGAGTGCATTCGGCCGGAAGCCGAGTTCGTCGGCAATCCTTTTAACCTTTTCACGTGTCGCGGCGTTCGTCCGGCCAGTACCGTTAAGCGCGTTTGAGGCTGTCGAAATGCTCACCCCCGCGGCTTTCGCTACGTCGCGAATTGTTCGACGCCCATGGTCAGAATCGTTCAAATTCGGCTTCTCCTAGTCTCGTTGATAAAACCTTTTAACAGAAAAAATACAGGAGCTAAAAGGTTTTATCAAAAAGTCGCTCATATTGCAGCGCACTCATGTCGACATGTAATATTTTCTCATCTAACGTTGCCTCTGTTCTGAGGTCTGGAGCCTCCCATAAGAGAAGGGGAACTCGCATGCGCCGTCTAAAAATTACCATTGCAGCTGTTGCACTATTGGCGAGCACGTCTCTCGCCAACGCTGAAGAAATCACGCTATGGGTGCGCACGTCATCGGGGGCTGTGCTCCAGGGGCTGGCTGAAAAATACAACGCCTCCCACTCTGACAAGGTTAATGTAACACAGATCACTGCCGAGCAGATGGTTCCGAAGCTGGGTGCCGCGATCGCCGGCGGAGCGGCACCTGATGGCGCGGTGCTCGACCTCATCTATCTCCCGACCTTCGCCGCAAACGACAGCCTCGAAGACATCAGCGATTTCGTAAAGGGCCTTCCATACGCTGCCGCCCTCAGCCCGTCGCATATTCGCCTGGCGACCTATGATGGCAAGGTTTACGGCGTACCCGCTTTGCCTGATGCCTCGATCATCGCCTACAACACGGACCTCTTCAAGAAAGCGGGTCTCGATCCGGACAAGGCACCGGCCTCCCTCGAGGAGATTGCTGCCGACGCCAAGAAGATCCATGCTCTCGACAAGGAAACCTACGGCTTTTATTTCGTCGCCAATTCCGGCAGCTGGCTGATCTACGACTTCCTGCCGCATCTTTGGGCCGCAAGCGCCGATGTCCTGAGCGATGACGGCCGTACCGCAACCGTCGATACGCCAGCGCTGCGCGAAACCGTTGCCGCTTACCGCGACATGTGGACGTCCGGCGCCATCCACCCGACCTCGCGCTCGGGCAACGGCAACAATGCGGTTGAGGCCTTCGCATCGGGCAAGGTCGGCATCCTGATGACCGGTTCCTACATCGTCAACTTGCTCACCAGCAAATACCCGGATGTTAAATTCGCCGTCGCTCCGATCCCGGGTCCGAAGGGCGGCGCGTCGAGCTTTGCCGGCGGTGATACCCTGGCACTCATCAAGGGCCTCAGCGAGGAAAAGAAGAAGGTCGCCCTGGACTTTGTGAAGTTCTACATGGAGCCCGAGCAGCAGGTCTATATCACGCAGGAATCCGGCATGCCGTCACGTACGGATCTCGCCAAGGAAGCCTACGCCAAGTTCGATCAGCGCAACCTCATTGCCTATGACATCCTGGCGAAAGCCCGCACGCCTTATACGTTCTCCTCCGATGAACTGTTCGTCAGCCGCACCGGCCCATTCCTCAACCTGATCCAGGGCACGATCTTCGGCGATGACGTCGATGGGTCGATAAAAAAGGCGCAGGAAGACTTCACCAAGATCCTCGATCGTACCAACCCGTAACGGCTGAGTGCGGGGTGGGCTCTTCCACCCCGCCCCTCTCCAATCGGTGATAAGCATTTCGAGTTCTTCGAGGAATAACTGTGGTCGACACCCCGACAAAGGATATGAAGCAGCCGATCTTCGGAGAACCGGAGCCGCAGGGCTGGCTTGGATTGGCATTCATCCTGCCTGGCTTCGTGTTCATCCTGGTGCTGTTTCTGGTTCCGCTCGCCATGACGATATGGATGAGCTTCTACAACTGGCCCCTGCTCGGACGGAAGAAGTTCATCGGCTTTGCCAATTACGCTGAACTGCTTGGCGATATGCAGCTCTGGCATTCGCTGGGCTTCACCCTGCTCTACACGGTCCTCGTAACGGCCGCGATCTTTGCGGTGGCCTTTCCCTTGGCGCTGTTGGTCGATCGCCCGCTGCGATCTGCCGGCTTCTTCCGCACGATCTTCTTCATGCCTGTCGTCATCGGATTTGGTGCGGCATCCACACTGTGGATGTGGTTGCTCAATCCCGACAGCGGCGTCTTTGCCCAGGTCCTGCGCGGCATTGGCCTTATCAGCGCAGCACCCCGGCCGCTTGAAAGCTTCTGGCCGGCGCTTGCCGTGATCATACTGATGGTCGTCTGGAAGACAGCCGGCTTCACCATGGTCATTCTGCTGACCGGTCTGCAGGGCATCTCCAACGACGTGATCGAGGCTGCCAAGATCGACGGCGCTAGCGTCTTCAGCCGCTTTCGCCGGATCACGCTGCCGCTGATGCGCAATTCGCTCGTGCTGGCCCTGGTTCTCAATGTCACCTCGTCGATGCTCGCCTTCGACCAGTTCTTCATCATCACGCAAGGCGGCCCTGAAAACAGTACGATCTCGGCGGTGTTCTCCATCTATCTCGCATCGTTCTCGTCTTACCGGCTCGGTTACGGCTCTGCGCTCTCCTTTGCGCTGCTCATCGTTCTCGTTGCCATTAGTGCCATTCAATTCGTGCTATTGCGCGAACGTGCGGAGGAAGGTTGATGACCTCCACCCAATCCAATACGGGCAGCAATCCTCGCGGTGGCCCTACCGGCTATCTGCTCTTCCTGCTCGCTTCGATCCTGTTGGCTATCTTCTTCATCATGCCAATCGTCTGGTCACTGGCGAATTCGTTCAAGCCAGCCGCGGAAGCGCTCGCCAATCCGGCTGCGCTGTTTTCGAAAACCTTCTCGCTGGAAAATTACCGTCGCCTCGAGAATGTCGGTGCCGGATGGTACGTCTATGCGGGCAACTCCGTGCTGATCGCTGTCGGGACGGTGCTGCTAACAATCATCGTTTCGGTGCCCGCTGGTTACGGCTTCTCCAAGTTTAGGTTCCCCGGTCAGTCAATACTGTTCGTCCTGATCATGGCAACGATGATGATCCCCTTTCAGTCGATCCTGACACCGCTGTTCCTCATCCTGAAGATGCTCAGCCTGCAGAACAGCCTGTTCGGGCTCGTTCTGATCTACGTCACTTTTCAGCTGCCGTTCTCCGTCTTCATGATGCGCAATGCCTTTGATGCCGTGCCCAAGGCGCTGATCGAGGCGGCGCGTATCGATGGCGCCTCGCAGGCGACGATCTTGCGGCGCATCATGTTGCCGATCGCCTTGCCCGGTGTAGCGACGGTAGCGATGTTCGCCTTCCTGAATTCTTGGAACGAGTTCCTGGCCGCCCTCATCTTCCTGTCGGATCAGAACAAGTTCACCCTGCCGATCATGCTGGTGAACGTGTCATCGGGCCTCTACGGCATCATCGATTGGGGTGCATTGCAGGCCGGCATCGCGGTCACCATGATCCCCTGCATCATCCTCTTCCTTCTTCTGCAACGCTACTATGTGCGCGGCCTAACGGCCGGCGCCGTGAAATAAGAAGCGGCACGTCCGCTTAAGGAGCCTTAATGTCTAACGCCCAGAAAGCACAGCCGCGGTTACCGATCGACCGCTACGTCCCCGCCGACCATACCCGCGTCACCTTCGACGGCGGCTTCTGGAAAAGCTGGACAGACACCGTCCGCGACGTCACCATTCCGACCCAGCACATGCGGCTTGACGAGGAGGGCTTTCTCGAAGTTTTGGATTTCGACAAGCCGGCCGGTCCGCTCGCTCGCCCGATCCAACCGAGCGGCCTGTCGATGCAGCATTTCTTCGATTCTGATTTCGGCAAGTGGATCGAAGCCGCCAGCTACACGCTGAAGAACCATCCCAACCCTGATGTCGAGGCGAAGATCGATGCGATCGTCGAGAAACTCGAACACGGCCAGATGGCCGATGGCTATCTGAACAGCTGGTTCATCCGCCGCGAGCCGGAAAACCGTTGGACCAACCTGCGTGATCTTCACGAAATGTATTCGATGGGCCACCTTCTGGAAGGCGCCGTCGCCTATTTTGAAGCGACAGGAAAGCGTTGCTTCCTAGACGTGATGATCCGCGCGGTCGACCATATCATCGATACGTTCGGTCGCGAGCCGGGTAAGCTTCGCGGCTACGACGCGCACGAAGAAATTGAGCTCGCACTCGTCAAGCTCTACCGCGTGACCAAGGACCCGCGGCACCTGAAGCTGGCGACCTACTTTGTCGACGAGCGCGGCCAGATGCCTTCTTACTACGACGAGGAAGCGCGCAAACGTGGCGAGGATCCCGCAGGCTACGTCTTCCAGACCTACGCCTACAGCCAGGCCCACACGCCGGTGCGAGAACAGACCCAGGTTGTCGGTCATGCCGTGCGCGCGATGTACCTCTTTTCCGCGATGGCGGATCTTGCCTTTGAGAATGATGATGAGAGCCTGAAGAGCGCCTGTGACCGATTGTTCGATAATCTGGTCGGGCGCCAGCTTTACGTTACCGGTGGCCTTGGACCATCGGCGTCCAACGAAGGCTTTACGCGCGAATACGATCTACCGAACGAAACCGCCTATGCTGAGACCTGTGCGGCTGTCGCGCTCGGCTTTTTTAGCCATCGCATGACTCAGATCGAGCTCGACAGCAAGTTTACCGACAAGCTCGAGACGGTGCTCTACAATGGCGCCCTTTCAGGAATCTCGCGCGACGGCGAACATTACTTCTACGAGAACGTCCTTGAGAGCCATGGGCAAAACCGTCGCTGGAAGTGGCACTACTGCCCTTGCTGCCCAACCAACATCGCCCGGTTCATCACATCGCTCGGTCAATATTTCTACTCCACCAAGGCCGATGAGGTGGCGATCCATCTCTATGGTGAGAACACGGCCGAGCTTCGCGTTGGCAGTGCATTCCTTCGCTTGCAGCAGAAGAGCCAATATCCGTGGAACGGCGACGTCGCCATCTCACTTGGCCTCGATCAGGCAATGCACTTCACCTTGCGGCTTCGCATTCCAGGTTGGTGCCGCGATGCACATGTCTTCGTCAATGGCGCGGCCACCAAGCTCGACGTCACCAAGGGATACGCCGCCATCGAACGCGAATGGAAGGACGGCGATACCATCAGGCTGGCTTTCGACATGCCGGTCGACCGCCTCTATGCCCATCCCGCGGCGACTGAAGACAACGGTCGCTTTGCGCTGCGGCGCGGTCCGGTGATTTTCTGCGTGGAGGAAGCCGATCTCGGCACCGAACCGCAACGGCTGCGGCTTCCGGCTGAGGGCGAGATCGCCGCAAGTTTCGACGAGACGCTTCTTGGTGGAGCGACCGTCCTTGAAGGTGATGCACTTGAAGCCGATGCATCCGACTGGCAGGAGACGCTTTATCGTACGCAGCCGCCGGCGCTCAAGCCAACGCGCTTCAAGGCGATCCCGTACCACCTTTGGGCAAACAGAGAGCCGGGCGCCATGGCCGTCTGGCTGCATGAGAAGTAGAGGGAACACCATGGCTCGCCTTGAACTTCGCAATGTGGTCAAATCTTACGGCATCTACGAAGCCGTGCGCGGCATCAACCTCACGATCGAGGACAACGAGTTTGTCGTCTTCGTCGGTCCGTCGGGCTGCGGCAAGTCCACGACGCTGCGCATGATCGCTGGCCTGGAACATATAACCGGTGGCGATATCGTCATCGGCGATCAGGTCGTCAATCGGCTCGGCCCAGGCAAACGCGATATCGCTATGGTCTTCCAGAACTATGCGCTCTATCCGCATATGAGTGTCAGGGAAAACATCTCCTTCTGCCTCGAACAACAGAAGCTCCCCAAGGCGCAGATTGACGAGCGCATCACCCGCGCCGCAGAGACACTGCATATCACCGAACTCCTGTCGCGGCGCCCCGGTCAGCTTTCGGGCGGGCAGCGTCAGCGTGTCGCCATGGGGCGCGCCATCGTACGCAACCCGAAGGTCTTCCTGTTCGACGAGCCACTTTCCAATCTCGACGCCAAGCTGCGTGTTCAGATGCGCACTGAGATCAAGCGCCTGCACCAATTGCTCCCGACAACGACTGTTTATGTCACCCATGACCAGGTCGAGGCGATGACGATGGCCGATCGTGTTGTGGTCATGAACGGTGGCATCATTGAACAGGCCGGACCGCCTCAGGAGCTGTACCATCGCCCGGTCAGTCAGTTCGTGGCGGGCTTCATCGGCTCGCCGTCGATGAACTTCCTGAACGCAAAGCTTGAGAGCGCTGGCGACGGGTTGGTTGTCGTTCTCGATGATGGCAGCCGCCTTGCCGTTCCCGCATCCCGAACGGCGGAGTACAAGTCACATACGGGCAAGCCGGTCGTATTCGGCATCCGGCCTGAATCGATATCGAGCCTGATGCCAAAACCTGGCTTCGAAACGATAGAGGCGACTATCGATCTCGTCGAACCACTTGGCCCGGAAACGATGATTTACTTCAACATTGGACCGGTCAGCCTTTGCGCCAATGTCGATCCGGAAAGTGAACCGCGTCCAGGTTCGCACATGCCGCTTTCCTTCAACATGAACCGAATGCACCTTTTTGACCCAGCTGGAGGCCGTTCGCTTTCGTCCTGATGGCGTCCGGGACGATTACCTAAGAAGCGTTCTGGCCGGCACAGTTGCCGGCCAGAGCAGGTCGTTCTCGGTTGGCCCATTGCGTTGCCAATTCAAGCTCCCAACCGACAGGGGTCACGAGTTTACACATTGGGGGTGGTCCTGATCCAGGCGATACGCCGAAGCCGGTCATTCAGGTGAAAATTTGTATTTGCGAGATTTCCATGTCGACACGCTGAAGGTGAAGGCTAGGATTATTCATTAACCGTTCGACTTCCCAACCGGCGCTCGGCGTTCCCCGGGCGATGCCGTTAGGTAGTCGATCAGCCTCATCTATCATGGAGATTGAGCTTGATGCCTGCCTGTCGCGGTTGTAGCCCGGTCTGAAGCGCAACATTGTCCAGGATATCACTATGCTCGTCAGCGAATACACCATCCCCGGCATCCACGTCCGAGACCATCTCGTTGATGTGCCGCTCGATTGGAAGAAGCCGGATGGCGCAACGATCAAGGTGTTCGCGCGTGAAGTTTGCGATCCGTCACGCAATAAGGAGGCGCTGCCTGTGCTGCTCTTTCTGCAGGGCGGCCCGGGCGGCAAGTCCCCGCGTCCCGTGGGCAGCGGTCCATCGTGGCTCAGTGAAGCACTTAGAAATTATCGCGTCGTGCTGCTCGACCAGCGCGGCACTGGCCGAAGCACCCGCATCGAGAGCGCCACGATGGCGCTGTTTGCCGACGGAAATGCTGGAGCTCGCTATCTTAGCCACTTCCGGGCCGACAGCATCATCGCCGATTGTGAGCATCTCAGGAAGACCGTATTTGGCGGCGCGCGTTGGGAGACTCTCGGTCAGAGTTACGGTGGTTTCCTTACCCTGACCTATCTGTCTCGGGCTCCCGAGGGGCTGGCCGCCTGCTATGTTACAGGCGGCCTTGCGGGACTTTCGGCGTCCGCGGACGACGTCTACAGACGTACCTATCCGCGCGTGGCCGCCAAGAACCGCGAATACTACACGAGGTACCCTGCCGATCGCGACCGCATTGGTCGGATCGCGGACAAGATTGCGGCGGAGGATATCCGCCTTCCCGATGGCGACCGGCTGACGGTCCGCCGATTGCAGACAATCGGCATCGATTTCGGTATGGCGCCGGGATATGAGAATATTCACTGGCTGATCGACGAGGCCTTCTCCGACCACGAGGAGACACGCTTCTCCGACACTTTCCTAGCATCCGTCATGTCGCTGACCTCGTATGACGGCAATCCGATGTTTGCCGCTCTGCAGGAAAGCATCTACGGCCAGGGCTCGGGTGCGACCGGCTGGGCTGCCGAGCAGGTTAGGTCCGAGTTCTCAGAATTTGGCGAAGCACGCCGGCCGCTGCTCCTCACCGGCGAGATGATGTATCCGTGGATGTTCGAGGAAATTCGCTCGCTGCGGCCGTTCTGCAATGCGGTCGAGGCATTTGCACGCTACCACCAGTTCGAGCCGCTTTACGATCCCTCTCGATTGGCCTCGAGCGAGATCCCCGTGGCCGCCGCCGTCTACTTCGATGATATGTATGTCGATGCCCAACTGTCGCTGGAAACTGCGCGAGATGTTGGCAATATCCGGGTCTGGGTCACCAATGAGTTCGAACATGACGGCGTCCGCCAGTCTTCGGCGGTTTTCTCGCGCCTCCGCCAAATGGTGCGCGAGCGGGGAGGCCCCCTTGGGGTCCATGGCAACGATTCACCGCAAAAGTAAAAGTGTGGATTGTGCGATTTCCATCGGCCGATGCTGTGCGAGTTACCTAGCCACATCTGGCGCGGGTGAGCGTTACCCAATTAGGCAACTACGCGCGGGCGCGGCGGGCTATCTCGACCGGCCTGTCGCCGTGGGCCACTGCCCCTCAGTTTCCGAGCTGGCTTGCCCGCAGTGTAGGAAAGCGCTTATGGCTGAGGTTATTAAAGCTGTCTCAGGACGATCGTCGAAACGTTCTTGCGATCGCCGCGGAGAAAGCCGGACGGCCGATCCATCTTCTGGACAAGGACACCTGAGTCGTCCGGGCGCCGTGGAAGCTCTCTTTCGCGACGGGTAGCTTGGCCGATATTGCATGGACCAACTGCCCTGCCTTGCCTTCGGCACCTACCCGCCTTCCAAGGGATGGTCGCACGACGATTCCGCACCGCAGGACCCCTTCTACAATCCATCGGGTGGTATCTTCGTGCCGCGCTGCGAAAACGTCGAAGGCAACCCGCAGCGCGGCGATTTCGCCTACCAAGGCAGCGTCGGGCGCGCGCCGGTGGGAGAGAACGACGCCGCGAGCCTGGCCTTCTTCGGCTTCGGCATGATGCTACCGTACGCCGACAACCGCATCACGCTGGATGCGCGGCGCAAGGATGCCTGGGGCATTCCGGTCCCGCACATCCGCTGCGTCATGCACGAGACGGAAACCGCGCTTGTTCACAAGCAGGAAAAAACGCTGATCAACATGGTCGAGGGCGCCGGCGGCAAGCTCGACTTCATCGGCTCGCCTCTTGGCCTCAAGGAAATGGGCCGCGGCGCCTTCCCGGAAGCAAGCGCGCTCAGCCGATTCCTTTTCCGCAAATGGTTCAAGAAAACAATGTGCATGGGTGCCGCCATCCACGAAAGCGGTGGAGCACGCATGGGTGTATCCAGGAAAAACTCCGTCCTCAACTCCTGGAACCAGAGTTGGGATGTTCCCAACTTGCTGGTCACCGACGCCAGTTCATTCGCCGGCGGTAGAACACGACTCTGACGGTCATGGCCCTCACCCTGCGCGCCTGCCGCAAGCTGGCGACAGGCTACACGCAACGAGAATGAAAGAGGTACGCCTAAAGTATTTCGCCTTGTCTTGCACGCTTCACGTGATTTGCAAGCCGCTAGATCAGCTACAGCGTCATGCTGTCCCTGTCCAAGAGTTCGGATAAAGCTCAAAGAAAATCTCCATTCTCGCGACTTGCGGTTGACGAGATGAAATGTTTGGCCTTTTCGCACAGCACGGCGCTTGCTATGTTCCCTTAAAGGTTAGAGCAGACATGGCTAAAGTCGTCGTCAAAAAGTTTAGCGGACCGAAGGCTGATCTGCGCGGCACGGCTGTTACTCAGAAGCGTGTTCGCGATGCAAACAGCGGGCAGCTCCTGGTCGTGCGTACTATTGACGAGCAGAGCAAGACCCTCGGGCAGGATCTGAACTATGTTTTTAGCAAGAACGTCGCCAAGGCACGCCGAGAGAACAAGGCTGTGACTGGCGTCGTTGATCGTGCCCCCACAAAAGCTTGAGCAGCCGGTCCTCCTGATCGTTGCTGGGCCTAATGGATCACGGAAGAGCAGTGTCTACGCCAATGCCGACCTCGAATGGGAAGGGCGATCTGTCTGGATCGTCAATCCCGATCTGCTGCCTGCTAGGATCAGCGAGGTAGAAGCGAGGCCGCTGCTGGATGAAAATTTGGTTGCAGTCCAACGCATCGAGTCGTGGCTTGACACATCAATAAACGTTCATAAGACGATCGGCGTCGAAACCGAACTATCGACAGATAAGTATCGGCGCCTCGTTGACGCGGCAAGAACGTTGGGATTTGCCGTTTGGATCATCTACGTCATCCTGGACAGCCCTGAACGATCGATCGAACGTATCAAGCTTCGCATCGCGAAGGGCGGTCACCCAGTTCCTGACGACAAAGTCCGCATGCGTTACGAACGATAACTTCAGCAGCTTCCATGGTTCCTTGAACCGGCAGACAAAGCATGGATTTGGGACAACAGCGGTGCAAAGCCAAGGCAGATAGGCGAAATGCAGGACGGAGTTATTGTACTCGACGTAAATGCCCTTGGGGTTATCGCGTCAGCTGTCCAATCGATTGCAACAGAATAGGCCGGAAAGTTTCCGAGCCGGCGGGCGTCACTGGCAGCTTCAGTAAAGGCGTGATGGAGCCCCGCCTTGCTTCGGAGTTCTCAGAGTGAGATCAGGATTGCCTTCGTCGGTCCAGACAAACGCGTGTTCGCCATGCTTCTCGCAATGCCCGCGGCGAGTGTGGGTGCGGGCGTTTGCGAACACCCGCCGGCTCGAGGGCTCGTCCGGTCTTGTTGATGAGACCTTGAATGCTGTCGCGGTCGTTCGCGTGCATCTTCATTGCTGCGTTCATCGTGGGTGTCATCGTTGTGTTCTCTCGAGGAACGCTTTCTCCCCGCGCTGACTGCGGCCTGAAGCGGACTTAGTTTCTATAATTGAAATTTATTAATTCGCGCGATTTCATATTTGCGAATTCTGCCGAACCGCAGCTAGTCATGTTGAGGAACTGGGGATGTCCGGCAGGTAAATGATGCTCACGTGAGCACGACGACGCCGCGATTACCGATGTTGCAATTGGAAGTCTCAAAGGATTAGGGGGAAATCCGCTTATGTCTCACGTCATCATCAGCAGCTGACGAGATCTCTGTACTGAAGATCTAGCGGGCGCGCTTGAGCGCACGCCTTCAACATAAATCCAACGGCACCGGAATAGCGGATTCGATTTCTGCAATGATCCCCTGTGCCCATTCGAAAGATTGAACCGACCATGAAAATCACGACAATTCTTATTTGTTCGACCGCAGCATCGGCCGCTCTTTCAACTGCACAGGCCGCGGACGCGATCGTCGCTGCTGAACCCGAAACTGTTGAGTACGTCCGGGTTTGCGATGCTTTCGGCAGCGGGTATTTCTACATTCCTGGCACCGAGACCTGCCTTAAGATTAATGGCTATATTCGTTTTCAGGCCAATGCCGGGCCCAACGCGGCGACCGCGAACGCTTCGACTTCAGGCACCTCGGACTGGGACGTTTTCACTCGCGGGCAGCTCCAGGTCACTGCAAAAAGCGACACGGAGTACGGGGCGCTGACTGGCGTGTTGGTATTCCAGACTAATGCAGACAACGCTTCTGGACAGATCGCAAAGCTCGACTCTGCCTACATCGACATCGCGGGTTTGCGTGCCGGCTTGTTCTATAGTTGGTGGGACGATGACCTCTCTGGCGATACCGACGATATCAAAAGCAAGGTCACTCTTCATAATTCAATTCGCTACCAGTACGAGTCCAACAACTTCTACATCGGGGTCAGCGTCGACGAACTCGAAGATGGATATTACAGCGCGGGCAAGGCTCCTAACAACGTCGGCATTGCGTTCGGTGTTGGCGGCAAGGTCGGTGCACTGAGCTACCAGATCACGGGTGGCTACGACACCGACAACGAAGAAGGCGCAATCCGCGCGATGGGTAACGTAGCAATCGGCCCAGGGACCCTCGGCCTCGCCGGGATTTACTCCAGCGCTCCGAATTCGTACTACCAGACTGCCGAATGGATCGCTGCAGTTCAATACGCCATTGCCGCGACCGACAAGGTAAAGATCACCCCAGGGTTCCAGTACTACGGCCACTACGGCATCATCGTTAGTGATTTCAACGACAATAACGATGCGTGGAAGGTCGGCGTGACGCTCGACTATGAACTCGTCGAGAATCTATATGCCAAGGCAACAGTGAACTACCTCAACCAAGATCAGGGCAGCGACGTGACGGCGGGCTTCTTCCGGCTTCAGCGTGCATTTTGATGGCATGGCCGAGACCGCGCTGAGTATTCAGTGCGGTCCCGCTCGTGGCAAGCTTATAGCCACCAACTAATGACCTTGAAAGCAGTCCCGCGAATTGCGACGCCGATACCCGAAAGCGCGAGGGCATAGTTGATAGTGACAAAACAGTTCCGCGTCTGACCGCGAACTGCGCAGCTTTTCTTTCACAACATGTTCGACAGGATGCCTCCGCCAGTTTGCGCGGCGTACCCTGGGCGTGAATGTCCCACATTGGGGTTCACGCCTGATAACGTTGAGTGGCATTTCAAGGCGCCAATTGTTAGCGCGCACCTCTTGAGGAGCTGAAATCTACGAACTGCTTATGAGACCAGATTGACCGAGGACGAACATATGGTAAGCGCGAGGAGAGAAAGACGGGCCCGACATTTCAGCCATCTTCATCTTTCGAGAATACCAACCATCCGATTGACCCCACTCCAATATTCTTTTGGCATGGTTTCGGCGCCCTCCGAAATCGCCAGTTGCCAAGCAGGCCCTCGATCCCAAGCCTCCTCCAAGGCATCAGCCAATGAAGGGCCATAGCCCGTGATCGGCAGGGCGTCGAATAGCATTCCTGCCTGTCGCAGGTCTTTATCCCGTTTGGCCTGGCCCCCAGCGTCACTTTGGCGGCGACCGGCTACGATAAGCTTATGCACTGCGTATCTGCAGGGATCGGGGATGACCACCGAAACGCCGGCACCATGTAGTAAGATTGAGCGAACGGGATCACGGATTAAGAAATCCATGAACCTTAGCGGTTCGGCCGACGCGCCCCCGAGAGCAGGCATGTTGGCGGGTTTGCCCGAATATTCCTCCGCTCCCCTGTTTGTCGTCATGAACTCGACCCTGTAGCCGATTTGATTTCGGAAGGCATGAGACCGGACGCTACCGCTGATGTGAGGCACGGCCCGGAACGTGGGATCAAGGCCTTTTAGGAGATCGAGAATCGGCGGCATTGTGTCGGCTACTTCCGCGGAGATCGCGAAATCCTGGGCTAGATCTGCATCACCTGTTAAGATCGCCGCCGAGGGCAGACGGATCCCAAGATACGCCGAGTAACATTGAAAAGCCACGGTGCCGATGAGAACGCCGCGCAGCCGGAAGAGGCCGGCCTTGGCAAGCGCCTGGACAACATCGCCGGTAAAGCGATCAGCGGCGATCAAACCGGCTTCCCGCGTTAGCGTTGACACGAACTTGCGTCGGGCCTTGTAGTCCGACTTTTCGCCCTTGAACGTTTCGACGCGTCCGGAAATTTGAGGATCGTCCGCAGGCCCGACATATCGGCGCTTCTGCCCGCCCTCACCGTCAGGCTGGTCGAAATACCAGTACCGCCGACCATCGACAGCGACCGGCACGAATCTACCTGCCAGAGGGAAGTCTTCCGCCCAATCGTCATCGAATGCACGTTGCTGGAGTTCAGCGACCATGGTCCGAAACATGAGATCAATCTGCTTGATCAAGATGGCCTCTATATCGTTTTCGCAAAAATAGTATAGACACGGTTTGTTTGCAAGCGGTGGTCACTCCTGTCTGTAGGCGATACCCACCTTGCTTGTGCAAAAGCGGAGTTGGCTGAGGCAGCGACAGACATGCTTCAATGCCATTCTGCCCTACGGTTCACTCGCTATATTATTTTCACAGATCTAGTATGACGGATAAGTTGGCACACACCCATACCCCATCAGTTCCAGGACAATTGCGTAAACTTCATGCGTGAGAATTACACGACGGATGTACCATTGGCATCGATGAAAGCCGCCGAGTGGCAGGTTGCATGATACATGGGGTTTGTGTTCTTGAACGGATACGAGCCGCCTACCTCTTTAGCCGCCCGAAGGGGCCAAAACGCGTACTGCCAGCCACAGCAAAAAAGAGTCGTCATCGTGATGTTATGGGGTTGAACCTATTCAATCATTTGGCTCACCAACACTTAGGTAAAAAACCTCGAGCCGCCGTATTTCCGGATAACCACCGACTTGGTATTTTGTCCCCTATGGCTTGAATAACTTTATGAGGCGAGGCGGCTGTTGCTTGATCGGTCTGGGTCGGCGACCGACGTCGCATTAGCCGTCGGCTACGCGAGCCTCAGTCATATCCCCAGCCTGTTCAGCCGACGGTTCGGAGTGCAGCCTTCAAAGGTCACTAGCTTTACATGAACTCTCGCATCAGTTGGGTCCGGGCGATAGCTTGGCCGGATCGCCGACCACCACCTGCCATCGCGGACCGCGCCAGTCACGGCGACGACGCGCGCAAAGATGCTGCTTAAGAGATTAGTCAACATTCGTTTCTGCGCTCGGCTCCTGAAAGGATTCTAACCGGCGGCCCCTCGATGAACTGTCTAACCACTGAGAAACGTCATCTTGGCATTTTTGGAACTTACTGACCCTAGTGACGCAGACGCAGAGCCTGGCTCTTCTTTGGAATTAAATGCCCTCTAGACGCGCCTGGTTGCTATCGTTGTACTGGTCTGCGGATCCAATCAAACGATCCAACGAAAGATTTCGCTGAGACAGCTCCCGATGTTTCACTGACTTTCGGCTGTGGCGCTTCGGGCTGTTGACAATCCCTACCGGTTTAAAGCACTTCAAAACGCTACAGAGTGGCGCTAGTAACCTCGATTGAAGTCTATGCCCGCAGGCTGAATGCCGTTCGCACGGAATGCACAGACTCTGTCGGCAACGATCTTTGCTGCGGTCGACGGGTTCGTGGGCGCCGAGATGTGCGGCAGCACAGTTACGCCGGGATGCTGCCATAATGGGCTCTGTTCATCGAGCGGTTCGGTTTCGAAGACATCAAGCACTGCGTGCTGGACAACACCTGCATCAAGCGCAGCGACGAGATCGCCCGTTTTCACCATGCGGCCACGCCCAAAATTTATAATGCCAGCATTCGCGGGCAGAAGAGCAAATTCGCTCGCGCCAAGGAGATCGGTCGTTTCAGCGGTTAGCGGCAGCAGGCAAACCACGATGTCCGAAGTTCTAAGCATGGCGTCTAGGCCAGCCCGGCCGAAATAGGTTTCTACACCGTCAATCTGCTTTTCGGTGCGGCTCCAGCCACTGACCGCAAAGCCCGCCAGCTGCAACTGCCGGGCGGCAGCGCAACCAAGAGCGCCGAGGCCCAACAGCCCGACCCGGGTATCGGGTGCTGACCGGTAAGGGAGCTGCCGCCAAAGGCTTTGGCGTTGCTGTATGCCATAAGCGGGCATGTTGCGGGAGAGATAGAGCGTCCAGGCGAGCACCGCCTCAGCCATGGTCCGCGCTAGATCCGGGTCAACGAGACGCACGATCGGGTGCGAGAAGCCTTTGAGTTCCAAAACCAGCCGCTCAACACCGGCCCAGAGGCTGTGCACCCATTTCAGGTTCGGCAGTCGCTCGAGATCAACGGGATCGGGATTGGCGACGATGGCGATATCGACGAGATCGAGCTCTTCGGTCGATAGCGCACGAATGGACCGGATGGTTTCACGCGGCATAGCCGCGCTGAGGACCGTGAGCCAGTTGTTTTCGGCGGCTTCGGATAAGCGCGTGACAAGCGCGATGAGAGACGACATCAATATGCTCTGTTTGGTTGCCCGTCATGAACGCCGAGCAACATCAAGAAAGAAAGGCCGGGCACTTTCGGTGCCCGGCCATGCGATCATTACTGAATGGTCTTGATCGGGTCCTTTGGCGTCGGATCGAAGCCGACCAGATCGGTCGTCAGCTTGGCGTAGGTGCCGTCGGCAACCATGTCGGCCAGCGCCTTGTTGACTGCCTCGACCAGGTGCGGCTTGCCCTTTTTGAAGGCAAAGCCCTTCTGGACATGGCTGACATAATCGTCAGTCATGGTCAGCGGCATCTTCGCGGACTTGATGGCGTAGGCAGCGGCGATCGCATCGGTGATGACAGCGTCGACATTGCCATTGACAAGGTCTTGCATGGCATCGGATTCGGCCTTGTAGCCCTTGGCGGTCGCGCCCTTCTCTTCGGCGATTTTTGTCCAGCTCGATGCGACGAGAGCACCGACCGTCTTGCCCTTGAGATCACCAGCGCTCTTGATAGCGGAATCATTGGCGACGACAATGCGGCCACCGGATTCCAGCCAGCCGTTCGAGAAGGTGACCTGCTGCTGGCGCGCTTCAGTGATGTCCATGGCGGCGCTGATGACGTCGTACTGGTCGGCCTGAAGGCCGACGAGCAGCGAGTCCCACTTGATCAGGACGGGCGTGTATTCGAGGTTGAGGCGCTTTGCGACTTCGGTCATGACGCGGATTTCGAGACCGTCGAGCTTGCCATCAGGCGCGCGCATGCTGAACGGCGCGTAGGTGCCTTCGGTGGCGACCATCAGCTTGCCCGGCTGAAGGAGCTCGAGGTCGGCGGCATGGGCGAGAGAGCCGACAGCCATGCCTGCAAGGGCGGCAGCGGTCATGATAAGAGACTTCAATTTCATGGTTCAGTTCCCTTTATGTTGGTTCAGTGCATTCACTCGGCATCGCACGCCGGTTTTCGTCAGCCCTTCGCCTTGGCGCGTTGGGAAGCAAGCAAAGCCAAAAGTTCCGCCACCACGGTGGCGGCCATCAAGGCGGTGATCTGTCCTGGCCCGTCGTAGAGCGGATTGGCCTCGACGACGTCGCAGCCGACGAGGTTGATGTCGTGAAGGGCGCGCAGAATCTGAAGCGTCTCACGCGCCGTCGGTCCGCCCGCCTCGGGGGTCTGGACCGCAGGTGCCGCAGACGGATCGATGAAGTCCATGTCAAAGGAAATGAAGGCCGGGCGCCCGCCGACGCGATCGGCGATCCGCTGGGCGAGACCATGATGGCCGAGGTCGAGTGCATCGTCGGTCGTGAGCACGTCATAGCCGAGATCGATAGACTGGCTGATATCGTCCTTCTGGAACAGCGAGCCGCGCATACCGATCTGGATCGAGTGCGCGGGATCGATGATGGCTTCCTCAGCGCCGCGGCGGAACGGCGTTCCAGCGCTGTACTTCTTTCCGGCGAAATACTTGTCCCAGGTGTCCGTGTGGGAATCGAAATGAATAAGCGCGATAGGGCCATGAACCTTGGCCAGCGCCCTGATTTCGGCAAGCGTGATCGAGTGATCGCCGCCGATCGCGAAGGGGACGATGCCGGCATTGACCAATGCCGCGACAGATTCCTCGATGCGCTCAAGGGATTCGATCTCGTATCCCGGCACGACGTTAGCGTCGCCAACGTCAGCCACGGCAAGTGCTTCGAAGACGTTGATGTTGCCGCGATAGGGACTGATCGGACGCAGCATCACCGACATAGCCCGCACCGCGTTCGGAGCAAAACGCGCACCGGTGCGGTACGGACCGCCGGAATCGGAGGGGAGCCCGATCACGGCTGCGTCCAGCCCGCTCAGCGTCGTCGCCTGCGGCAGGCGCATGAAGGTCGGAACACCGCAGAATCTTGGTGTTTCAAGCGAGTCGATCGGAAGCACACTCATGGCTGGCCTCAACCCAGGTTGGCGTAGCGTCGCTCAAGCCAGGAGGCGACGAATGTGAGGATCGTGGTCAGGACGAGATAGATGATCGCCACGGCTATGTAGAATTCGAAGGGACGGAAGGTCGCCGCGATCAGCGTCTGTGCATAGAGCGTCAGTTCGACGACGGTGATGGTCGAGAGAAGCGAGGTGTTCTTCAGCGTCGAGATCGCCTCGTTGGTCACGGCAGGGAGGACGATGCGGAAGACCTGCGGCAGGATGATCGTGCGCATGGTCTCGCTCGGGCTGAAGCCAAGCGCCAGCGCGGATTCGTTCTGGCCGCGCGGGATGGCGTTCAGGCCCCCGCGGATGATTTCGGCGACATAGGCGCCGCTGTTGATGCCGAGCGCGATGACGCCGGCTGTAAACGGCGAAAGCCGGATGCCGATCTGCGGCAGGCCGAAATAGATGATGAACACCTGAATCAGCGTCGGCGTGCCGCGAATGAACCAAATATAAAAGCCGGCCGCCACGCGCGCGGATTTCCATTTGGAACGCTGCGCCAGCGCTGCCAGAAGGCCGCATGCCCAGCTGACGACAATCGTCAGGATCGTTAGGCCGAATACCGTCCAGGCAGCTTCGAGAAAGCCTGGACCATAAAGCTGAACTTCTTCGATAAAACCGCTCATCACGCCTGCGCTCCCTGACCTTGATCGTTCGAGAAGGAATGACCAACGTCGTCATGCAGGATGCGATGAAGGAACTGCTTCAGGCGATCGCTTTCGGGATGCCTCAGAATATCCGGCGGTCCCTCTTCGGCGATTACGCCCTTGTCGAAGAACAAGACGCGCGAGGAGACGTCGCGCGCAAAGGCGATCTCGTGGGTAACGAGCAGCATGGTCATGCCCTCGGACGCCAACGATGCCATCAGTACCAGAACCTCATGGACAAGCTCCGGATCGAGCGCCGAGGTGACTTCGTCGAACAGCATCAGGCGCGGCTTCATGGCAAGCGCACGGGCGATCGCCACGCGCTGCTGCTGGCCGCCCGACAGGCGCGATGGATAGCTGTGGCGTTTTTCGAACAGGCCGATCCGTGACAGAAGTGCCTCGGCCTCCTCGATCGCCTGCGCGCGCTGCAGCTTCAAGAGGCGGATCGGCGCATGCGTGACGTTTTCAAGCACTGTCATGTGCGGCCAGAGATTGTAGCTCTGGAACACCATGCCGACGCGCGCACGCAAGGACTGCAGCTGCGACGCTGTCGGAAAGAGACGCGAGGCCGGACGGAAATCGAAAGACAGGCCTTCGAAGTCCATGAAGCCCGACTGCGGCATTTCGAGCGCGTTGATCGAACGCAGGAAGGTGCTCTTGCCCGAGCCGCTGGCGCCGATAATGGAAACCACCTCGCCTGCCTTGACGTCCAGTGAAACGCCTTTCAGCACTTCGTTGTCACCGAAGCTCTTGCGGATCTCGCGGAGTTTTAGAAGCGGTTCGCTCATTCTGGCACCTCCGACGGATAGGCATCGAGAATGTTCACCGCCACGTCGCGCGGGGTGCGTGCGGCGCCGTTGATCGGCGTGATGTCTTGCGGACAGGCGGAGAGGACGAAGATCAGATCCATCTCGGCTCGCATGACGACGTAGTCGCCGGCAGCGGTATCCGGCGGGACGCGATCGACGGTGCCATCTGACGTAACGGGCACATTCATGAAGAGGTTCAGCGAGGCTGGCGTGAAGGGCATTTCGATACCCACGTCGGAGAGCGCCTCGTGGAAATTGTCGGTGCAGCTGCGGTGATATTCCTGGCATCCGAGCTGCTGATAGAGCTCGCGATTGCAGGGGCAGAGCAATGTGTCATGCCTCACCTTGGCGCTGTCAGCAACCATCGTCAGCATCGGACGGCGTCGGGAGCTCATCAGCGCCATACCCTCGGTGAAGAAGACATTGCTGTTCATCGAACGCGTGTGATCTAGCGAAGACGTCTCGAAGTGATCGCTGTCGGCCAGTGCCCAGGCATCGACGACCTGGTTGCCGTGGGTGTTCATAACGAGGGCGAATTGCCCTGCCTTCATCTTGAAGGAGCGCCCTTTGGAGGCGGGCACGATGTCTGCGTCTAGGCTCATTTCAAACTCGTCTTTCTTCGATGCGATCGGTGCTGGGATGGTCCGATCGATCAAGTCCCGGCAACCCTATTCAGTATACCAGTGGAGTTCAAGTAGCAATTTCAATAAATTATAGCCTATATAATGACCTCCTTGTATATAATTTAGACACGTGATGCTTATCGTGTGAGCACATTCTGCCGGTTGGCGCGTTAATCAGCAGAAGGCTAAAAGGCTCAATTGACGTTCGGATACTGGTGGTGTACCGAAAATCAAAGCCTTAACGCATGAGTGCATACGGAGTGAAATGATGGAGCGCTATTTTCCGCTGGACGAATACGAGGCGCGCTGGAACGGCGTTCAAAACGAGATGAAGCGGCGTGGCTTTGCCACGACAGTCGTCTTCGGACGCGGCGGCGGAACGACCGACAATTGCGGTGACATCCTCTACCTCTCCAACCACTACGCCATCAGCAGCGGCATGGACTCGTTGATCTGGACCGCGCGATCCTTCGCGGGCGTCATCTTACAGGAAGGACTTGCGCCGCAGCTACATATCGACGAGCCGGAAGTTCGTCGCGATCTGGTGTCGGTAGATGACGTGCTGAGCAGCAACCATCCCTTCGAAAGCGTTGCCCGCTCGCTCGTCGAACGCGGCGTGAAGGGCCCCGTCGCGCTTGTTGGCACAAACCTGATCCCGGTAAAATACTACCGCGAGCTGGAAGCCATTGCGCCCGATATTGAATGGGTCCCTGCCGACGACCTTGTCAGATCCGTCCGGCGGATCAAGAGTAAGCGCGAACTCGACTGTTATCGCGTCGCGGGCGAGACCGCGACGGCGGGAATGACGATCCTGATGGAAAGCCTGATCAGCGGCATGTCGGAGCGCGAAGCGGCTGGCGAAGCCGCCCGCGAGGTCGTGCGACGTGGTGGCCGCATCCAGATGATCGGCACCAACCACGGAGACACGCTTGGCTTCGACCAGCGCTTCCCGCTCACGGGCTACAGCGCCGATGTGCCGGATGTCGGCGATATCGTCACCGGCACGCTTCATGGCCCGCTGTTTCAGGGATATTATCTCGATCCCGGCCGTACGGCTGTGCGTGGCAAAGCCAACAGCGAACAGCTGCGCCTGATCGAAGCCGCCGGCAACATCGTGCACCGCTTGTCGGATATGCTGAGACCCGGCACGAAGCTGCTTGACGTCGCGGCCGAAGGTGATCGCATGACGGCGGCATTCGGCGGCTCGATCTCGCCGATCATGAAGAACTTCCCCTTCTATGGCCACGGCATCGGTCTCGGCTTCGAGCTGCCGCGCATCTCGACGACCATGTCGATGCCCGAAGATGTCGTGGAAGAGAACATGGTATTCGGCGTCGAGGCGTTCCTATCGCTCGACGGCGTCGGCGCGGCCTTCTTCGAAGACATCATCATCATCGGCAAGGATGGCAATGAGCTGCTGACGAAGTCGCCGAGCGTATTCTAGGCTGAGCGTCAACCGCCACCTGAGTAAAGAAGGACCGGGCGAGATAATCGCCCGGTCCTTTTTGCTTAGTGTGCGAAAACGCTATTGAAGTCCTTGAAGCCTTTGACCTCGATCGGGTTGCCGCTCGGATCGAAGAAGAACATGGTCCGCTGCTCGCCCGGCTCGCCCTCGAAGCGGATCACCGGTGGAATGTCGAAGGCAATACCGCCCTTCTGCAGACGCTCGGCAAGCGCGAACCAATCTTCAAGCGGCAGCACGACGCCGAGATGCGGCATCATCACCATGTGGTCGCCGACCTTGCCGGTGCGAGTCACTTCGAACGGCTTGCCGAGGTGCAGCGAGATCTGGTGACCGAAGAAATCGAAATCGACCCAGGTATCGGTCGAACGGCCTTCGGCGCACCCGAGGACGTCGCCGTAGAAGCGTCTTGACGCGTCGAGATCGGTGACGTGGTAGGCGAGATGGAAGAGTGATCGCACGGTGGTCTCCTTTGTGATGGCGAAATGATCTTGATCAGCGAATGGTGAGGGTTCTGGGCAGGCTCGATAGCGGCTCGGCGCCTTGGTCGGTGACAATCACCGTCTCCGACGCACCGACCGTCCAATGGCCGTAGCTGCGAAGCGTGGCAGGCAGGTGAAACACCATACCGGGCTCGATCACGCGCGAGACGCCGGTAAAAAGGCTGAGGATACTACCCTCGCCCCAATCGGGCGCGAAGGCGACGCCCATCGAGTAGCCGATACGCTTGCGAAACGCGGCGGTGTAGCCGGCCTCGTCGATGATGCTCTGTGCGGCCTCATGCGGCGCCGAACACGGTGCGCCCGGACGGATCGCCGCTAGCGCGGCATCAAGGGCGAGCAGCGAGCAATCCATCATCCGCTGTGCGTCACCAGGCGGCCCGCCCATCCAGACGCTGCGCATGAGCGCCGAATGATAACGGGCATGGCTGCCTGCGAGTTCGAGGAACACGGGATCGCCCGCCTCCAGCCGGCGCCGGCGCCAGGTCATGTGCGGCAAGCCGCTGCGCGGCCCCGACGAGACGAGCGGCTCCATGGCCATGGCTTCTGAACCAGCCTGCGTTGCAGCCTGCAGCATGGCGGCTGCTATGTCGTTTTCGTTGCTGCCCCCCCGGCAGGCGTCGATGGCCGCGATCATGCCCGCTTCGGCATAACGCGCGGCAGTACGGATCGCGGCGAGTTCGTCGGCGGATTTGACCATGCGCAGTGGGGGCAGGATATCCGAGCCATCTGCAAGACGTTCCTGTCCAAGCTCCCTGGCGATCTCATCTGCGAGCCTAGGCGGCAGGAACCAACCACCGAGTTCGATCGCCGGTCGCGTGATCTTGCGGTCTCGCAACAGTTCCACCAGCGCCGAGACAGGGCTCTCACCATCCTGGTAGACGACGATGTCGGAAAGCCAGGTATTGGCTACGGTGCCGTAGAGTTCCAGCTGCCGCACCAGCAACGTGAGCTCGCCCGATGCCGTCAGGATCAGCGCCTGAAACGCGAAGTATCCGGCAGTCTGGCGTCCTGTCATCCAATAGATCGTCTCAGGCCCAGTGACGACGAGCGCCTCGTGGCCGCTGGCTGCCAGAGCCGACACTGCCCGCGCCTGACGTTGGGCGAATTCATCATGCGAAAACGAAGCCTCGCTTCCGCGAAGAGCGTTCAGGCTGTCATTGGGTATCTTGGATTGCATGTTCATTGCCTCAGCCCCGCGCCAGCCAGCCCAGGAAACGGGTGCGTACACTGTTGAAGTGGGCCTCCATCGCCAGTCTTGCAGCGACGCCGTCCCCGGCTTCGATCGCATCGATGACTGCGATGTGCTCTAGCGCCTGCTGGTCGAAGCGGTCGTGGGTGCGAGTGATTGTGCAGCGGCGGGCGATGCCGCGCATCTCGGTCAGCATGGCGGCGAGCAGAGGAAGCTCGGCGGCATAGGCGACAGCATTGTGAAATGCATCATCGTCGAGCCAGAAGTGATCGAAGGCGATATCGCCGCCATTGGCGTAGGCATGCATGCGTTCGCGCGACTGGATGAGATCGGGCGGGAGCCGTCGCGTGGCCGCTGTCTCGGCTGCTGCTCCTTCAAGCAAGCGCCTGAGTTGGACGATCTCCAGCAACTGTTCCACGGTCACCTGGCGCACCATGAGCGCGCCGTTCGGCAGCCTCGATATCACGTCCTCTTTCTCCAGGCGGGAGATCGCCGCGCGCAGCGGCGTGCGGGAAATACCGGAGTCCTGCGCGAGCGAACGTTCCGTCAGCATATCGCCGGAGGAAAACTGCCCTTCCAGGATACGCTGCTTCAGATCGCGATAGACCTGTTGTGTCAGGTTTTCCTTTTCACTCATCGTGAACCGCCCATCTCGCCGGCAATCGCGGCGTACAAGGTTTCGACTGCCGCGGCCAAATCCGCATTGTCCATGGCTTCATCGGGATTGTGGCTGCCGTTCCAGTTGCGCAGAAACACCATGACGGAGTCCCAGCCCGCCTGCGCGAAGGCTGCCGCATCATGGCCGCCTCCCGACAGCATCCGGCGCGGGCAATGGCCGAGCCGTTGCGCCGCATCGGCAATCATGTTGCCGAGATCAGCCGACAAGCGCGTCGGCTGGCTACATGACTGTTGTCCGAAGTCGAAGCGCACGCCACGCGACGCGGCGATCGATGCCGCCTCGGCCTGCAGCAGTGCATCGGCGCGTTCGAGAACCGCGACATCGTCGCTACGCAGATCAACGCAGAAATCGACCCGGCCTGGCACTTTGGCGAAAGCGTGTTCCGAGCTTGCCGCATCGACCCGACCGAAGGTGACGGCGAGATCGTCGCCACCATCGAGGATGTCACGCCAGTGCATATCCATGGCAACGATCAGATCGGCGAGCGCGAAAATCGCGTCCGAGCGCGCCGCGCGCGGCGCTCCACCCGAATGCGCCCATGTTCCGTCGATGCGCGCCTCACGATATCGCAAGCCGCCGCGTACGCCATCGACGATGCCAAACGCTTCCTTCGCATCGTCCAGCACAGGCCCCTGCTCGATATGCAGCTCGATGAAGCGTGCCGGCGAAAGGCCCGGGCCGCCCAATATGGCATCGGGATCCCCACCTTCCGCGCGGATGTGGTCGCTGAGAGTGCGGCCATTGTCGGTCCGCTTCGCCTGCAGTTCTGGCGCAGTCAGGCGTCCGAGCGCTGCCCGCGAGCCGGCGTAGGACACGGGAAACCACACGCTCTCTTCAGCGCGCGTGATGATGACCACAAGATCGACCGGCGGCGCCTGTCCGCTGTCCACGAAAGCCGCCGCAAGGGCAACAGCGCCAGCGACACCGGCTGCGCCGTCATAGGCGCCCCCCATGGCAACCGTATCCACGTGCGAGCCGACATAGATCGGCGGCGCATCGCGATCACGTCCCGGCAGGCGCGCGAAGAGATTGAGCGCGGCGTCTCGCGTCACTGCCATTCCCAGGCGCTCTACCTCCTCGGCCACCACATCATGCGCGCGGCTTTCGAGCGGGCTGTAGGATGGGCGGGTAAAGCCCGGGCCGGGATCGGAAATGGCGTTGATGCGATCCAGCAAGCGATCGATCGTGTCCCTGATGATTGCGCTCACGCGGCTACCTCCGCCAGAAATTCAATGGTCGTGGCCGGCCTCTCGCCGGAGAGCGCCAGGAGCACATTGCGCGCGGCGCCGACTGCGACCCGCTGCAACGCCTCTGGCGTCGTGCCGCCGAGATGCGGGGTGAAGATAACGCGCTCGGACGCGCCTAGCGGACCATTCGGTGCTTCTGGCGAATAGACATCCAGTGCGGCCGCGGCCACAATCCCGCCGGCAAGTGCCTCGGCAAGCGCCGGTTCTTCAATCAGACCTGCGCGCGCGGTGTTGACGAGAATCGTGCCCGGTTTCATGACCGCGAAAGCACGGGGACCGATCATCCCGCGCGTCTCATCACGCATGGGGGTGTGGAGAGAGACGACATCGGCCTGTGCGAGGCCCTCGGCAAGCGTACTCACCCGCTGGAACGAACCGGTATCCGAGCTTCTCGGCGAAAAGACAAGAACCCGCATGCCGAGCGCTGCGTGAAGCATCCGCCCCAATCCGGCGCCCGTCGCGCCCCAGCCGACGACGAGCGCGGTCTTGCCGGACAATTCATGAAACGTATGGGCCTCGCGAAAGCCGCGCTCGCCGGAGCGAACCGCACGATCTGCGGCTGGAACAAGCCGGGCCGCCGCGAGCGTGAGCCCCAAGGCGAGTTCCGAGACCGATTGCGCGTTCGCGCCGGGTGTGTTGCAGACCAGCACGCCCTTTTGATGCGCCGCGCGCTTGTCGACGGCATCGTGGCCCGCGCCGTGAACGACAACAACCTTCAGGCGATCGCTTGCTAGGATGGGCGCAGCCGAGAGGCCCGCATCGCGGGTGATGGCGGCGTCGCAACCGATGATCATCGTCGATACGGTCTCAGCATCCGGCGATGGGCACAGGACGGGTTCCACGCCGGCCTGCTGCAGGAGATCAAGGCCATCCTTGTGAATGGGCTGAACGATCAGGCACTTCATCGCACTGCTTTCTGCTCGTTGATTTCAAGTCGGCCGATAATGGCGTCGCGGGCATTGAGGACATGTCGGCTCATCAGCTTTCCAGCCTGCTCTCCATTCTTGGCGCGCAGCGCCGCGATGATCTCGAGATGCTCCTCGCAACCCTTCAGATAGCGTGCGGGAACGAGGCTGTGATCGAACATGCAGGTCCGGCGCCTGAGATCGCTGATGGTGCGCACCACCATCTGATTGGACGTGGAACGCGCCAGCGTCAGATGGAAATCGTCATCGACCCGGCGCTGTTCGTCTTCCTCGCCCGGCCCTTCGGTCATCAGGGCGGTCACGCGCCTCTCGAGACCGTCGAGGATAGCGGGAGCGACCGTTGTCGCATGGCGGGCGCAATAGCCTTCGATGACACTTCTGAGAAAGAAGATCTCGTTCACCTCGCCTGATGTCAGCGTGCGAACCTTGAGAAAGCGCCCCTCCTGGACGGCAAGTCCTTCGGCCTCGATGCGCTTGATCGCTTCGCGAACCGGCGTGCGCGACATGGCAAGTTCCTCGCCGAGCTTCGCCTCCTGCAATACGTCTCCTGGCTTCAACCCGCCTGCGAGGATCATCTCGATGATTTTCGCATAGGCCTGCTTGGCAAGCGGTTCGCTCATATCTGTCGGTCCTCCACCTTTGCCGCGTCCTCTGGTTTTTCTTCGAGATACGCAAGGATATCTGCGAGCGCGACATTGCGCGCAATCAGCAGATCTTCTGCCTCTTCCTGAGATATGGATTTGAAGCGAATGGTGCTGCCGCTCGGCGTCTGCGCCAATCTTGGCAGATCGACCGAGGCAACGGTCGCGATCTTCGGGTAGCCGCCCGTGGTCTGGCGCTCCGCCATCAGCACGATCGGCCGCCCGGACGACGGCACCTGGATCGAGCCGGCCAGCGTCCCATCCGAGACGATATCGTGACCGGCGAAGGCACGGATGGCGGGGCCATCGAGAACCTGCGCCATCCGGTCCCGGCTTGGAGTAACACTAAAGGGTTGCTGCAGGAAATTCTTCCAGGCGGTGACGTCGAAATGATCCGCCTGCGGCCCTGGAACGACGCGCACCGGACCGTTCAATCGCGAGAAGGGCTTGCGCAATGCAAGGATTGGCGACTTGTTGGTCTTACCAAGCGGCAGCGCATCGCCAATCGCAAGACGCCGTCCCTCAATACCGCCGAGACCGGAGCGAAGATGCGTCGAGCGCGCCTCCAAAACCTTGGGCGTATCGATGCCGCCCGAGATGGCGAGATACCCCCAAACGGCCTGCCGCAGGGCGCCGATCTTCAGCACCTCGCCCGGCATAAGCCAATAGCTTTCCCAACCATGCCTGATCTCACCATCGACGGTAATATCGACGGCGCCACCGGTCACCGCGAAACGCACCGGCTTTTCGGCCACGAACGCCCCGCCGACATGGGCGAATTCCAGCGCCGCGTCACTATCCGCGTTGCCGACCAGCCGGTTGCCGATCAGCATCGACATCCGGTCCATCGCGCCGGCGCCGGAGACGCCCAGATGCATAAGCCCGGCACGGCCGAGATCCTGGACCGTCAGCATGGGCCCGGCCTGCTTGATATGGAGTATGGTCATGGTGCCACCCACTCCTCCACCGCCTCGCCGCGGCTGACCGCAGCATCGAGGCTTTCGGCCTCGTCAGCATCAACAGGACGAAAGCGCACGCGATCACCGGCGCGCAACAGGAATGGCTGGGGCCGCGATGGATCAAACAGCTTAAGCGGCGTGCGGCCGATGAAACGCCATCCGCTTGGGCCGGGAACGGAGTTGATGCTGGCCTGCTTGCCGCCAATGCCGATCGCGCTCGCCTCGATCCGCTGGCGCGGAACAGCCAGGCGCGGCGTATGCAATTGCTGCGGCAGGCCGCCGAGATAGGAAAAGCCCGGCGCGAAGCCGATCATGTAGACGCGATAGTCCGCAGACACATGCAACGCGATCAGCTCCTCGCGCGACATCTGCTTCATATCCGCGAGTTCATCGAGATCGATCCCGACCTTCTCGCCATAAAGAACGGGTACGGTGATCCGGCGTGCGGTTGCGCTGCCCACTGACAGCTGACCAAGCAATGTTGCGATCGAAGAGGAAAGGGTCTTCCCACGTATGATGATGGGATCATAAGCGACGAGTAGCGAACGATAAGTCGGAGTGGTTTCGATGACGCCTGTTATCGGCCGCGTCGCCAGCATGTCCGCCAAGGCGATGACACGCTCATTCGTCTCCTCATCGATCTGGTCGGAGAATTCGACCACGAGCGCACTGTCGCCGCACGCGATAATGCGCGGATAGTTGGGATCGACCGACTGCATCATGGCCATGGGCGCGACTTTACCTGTAAGAGGGGCGCGGGCGCATTAGAATGCCGCTCCAGAGGCTTCAGTGCCGAGCGCAAACGGAAAGCGAGAGATATTTCCACCATCACCATCAAACACGTCTCGACAAGCGAGATTCTCAATCGACAATACCCTTGTCATTTCAGTACACCAACTGTATGTCAAGCATTATCCTACGCCCCGCAAGAATTGACAAATGACCGGCGGCGCCCTCGCAAACAAGGAGTTCAGCCGTGGTATCAGTAGATTTGAACTGCGACATGGGCGAGAGCTTCGGCGCCTACAAGATCGGCGACGATGCGGCCATGATGGAGATCATCACCACGGCAAACGTGGCCTGCGGTTTCCACGCTGGCGATCCCGTGGTAATGCGTGACACGATCCAGAGCGCCAAGACGCATGGCGTCGCCGTCGGTGCCCACCCGTCCTTCATGGACCTCTACGGTTTCGGCCGGCGCAGAATTTCGGGCGAGCGGCCTGAGGATATAGAGGCGCAGATCATCTATCAGATCGCCGCGATCCAGGGCATGGCGTCGGCGCTCGGCTGGCCGATCACGCATGTGAAGACGCACGGCTCGCTCGGCAACATGGCGGCCGAGGATGTGGAACTGGCGGCAGTTTGCGTGCGCGCCATCCGGGCCGTCGATCCGAACCTCGTCTTCATCACACTCCCCTATTCGCAGACCATGCGGGCCGCCGAGGCCGCCGGCCTCAGCGTCGCCTGCGAGGTCTATGCCGATCGCCGCTATCTCGAAAATGGCATGCTGGCGCCACGGCAGATGGACGGTGCCGTCATTCATGATGTCGAGCAGAGCGTCGATCAGGTGCTCTCGATGGTCTGCAACAACAAGATCCCGACGGTCGGTGGCAAAAGCCTTGACGTTGACGCCGCCACGGTCTGCATTCACGGCGACACGCCGGGCGCTGCGGCGACGGCGCGTGCGTTGCGCGAAAAACTCATCGCCGCTGGCGTAGATATCGCACCCTTTTCCAAGCCTGAAATCTGAACGAGGAATGATCTTGACCCGTACCGTATATCTGAATGGCAGCTGGCTCGCCGAAGCTGACGCAAAAGTCTCCGTTTTCGACCGCGGCTTCCTGTTCGCCGACGCGATCTACGAAGTCACCGGCGTTGTCGGCGGCAAGCTGCTTGAATATGCCGGCCATTCGGCGCGCCTTCAGCGCTCCACGGCCGAACTCGGCATCGCCTGCCCGCTGACGGAAACGGAACTACTGGCCGTTCACCGCGAGATCGTCCTGAAGAACAATCTTCAGGAAGGGCTTATCTATCTGCAGATTTCCCGTGGCGCGGCCGACCGAGACTTCGCCTTCCCGACGGACGCGACGCCGACTTTGGTCCTGTTCACCCAGGCTAAGGCCGTGCTCGACAATCCGAAAGTGAAGACCGGAATTTCCGTGGCGCTGGTTCCCGATCAGCGCTGGGCACGCCGCGACATCAAGACTGTTCAGCTGCTCTATCCCTCGATGGCAAAGATGCAGGCCGCATCCGTGGGTGCTGACGATGCCTGGCTGGTTGAAGACGGCTTCGTCACGGAGGCGAGCTCGGCGACCGCGCACATCATCAGCAAGGATGGGAAGCTGATCACGCGCGGCCTGTCTAACGCGATCCTGCATGGCATTACCCGCCTCAGCGTTCTCGACATCGCCCGCAACGCCGGTCTTGCCGTGGAGGAACGCGCCTTCACGCCCGAAGAAGCGAAGAATGCCGCCGAGGCCTTCATCACCTCGGCCACCAACTTCGTTCTGCCGGTCACCAAGATCGATGGGCAGCCGGTCGGCGATGGCAAGCCGGGACCTGAAACGCTAAAGCTTCGCCGGCTCTACATCGAAAGCAAGCTGGCGAACGCCATCTGACTTATCGTTGTCGCCCGTTGCGGGCGACAACACCTATTTCGGTGCAGTGGGTTCACCCAGCCAATTGCCCAACGCAATACCGGCTTCAGCCAAGCCCTCGCTCGTCATCAAATTACTGGTGAGCCACAACATCAAACACAATTCAGATATCCCGCGATCAGTAAGCAAATCGCGCACTCTCATATACATTTTGTTCTTGATGGGAATCGGACCTTTGGCCAACCTATTTGTCATGAACTGGGAGGCACGATCTGAGTTGCAGCCTCAAACACGTGATTGGCAGTATCCGCCACCCACGCCAACAGGCCCTCACATGGGCGCATCCTCAATTGCCAGCGGATGCTCTTTGATTCACCCGACTACCTCGAACGACGCGGCATGCCCGACAATGCGAATGCGTTGATCTCGGACAAGCACGGGGGTCTGCTGCTGCGCTATCCCGGCTCAGTGAAGTATCTGTAGACGCTTCTGTCGGCCGAAGATCTGCGGAAGTTCGAATTCGGCGGTCTTGGCGGCGGCGAGCGTCGCGAGGACGGCCGGGCGTTTGTCCTCTACATCTGTCCAGCCGATCGGGCAGACGACCCGGTCGAACAGTTGGGGAGCCCGACCGCGCTCGACAGCCAGTTGCGAAACCGGGATACCCAACCATCCAGCGATAATACGGTCAGTTCCCAAAACGCGACCGATGCGTCAGCCCGAAGTTGATGACCTTCCTCGCGTTCCGATGCTGATGGGCGCTAAATTACCGCGCAGACAGTTTTGAGTTCCAGGTAATTTTCCAGGCCTGGAGCACCATTCTCATAGCCCCAGCCCGATTGCTTGTGTCCGCCCTTGGGAAGTTCCGGCGAGAAGTAAGAATGGCAGTTGATCCATACCGTACCGGAACGAACGCGGGCGGATAGCCGATGCGCGGCTCTGAGGTCCGCTGTCCAGACGCTGGCGGCAAGCCCATATGGCGAATTGTTGGCGTAGCTGATCGCCTCATCGACATCGTCGAACGGCGTGACAGCGACCACCGGCCCGAAGATTTCCTCCTGCATCATACGCATATCCTGGCGCACACCTGTTACGACGGTCGGACGATAGAAGGTCTGCTCCTCGCCCGCCTGCGCGCCACCGGCGACAATCTCCACGCCGTCGGTCGCCGCCTCGCTGATGAAGCCTGCAACACGATCGGCCTGCTTGCGGTTGACCAGCGGGCCGAGATCGGTCTGCGGATCGAGGCCGTGCCCAAGCCTCAACTTGTCGGCCTCACGCGCAAGCCCTTCCACCAAGCGTTCATAGACGGAGCGATTTGCATAAACCCTAGAGCCGGCGACGCAAACCTGACCGGCATTGGCAAAGATACCTCGCGCGATGCCGGGTATGGCAAGGTCCATATCCGCATCAGGCATGACGATCGCCGGCGACTTCCCGCCAAGCTCGAGTGTTAGCTTCTTGAGATTGCCCCGCGCCGCGCCGACGATGAGCTTGCCGACCTCGGTGGAGCCGGTGAAGGCCACCTTGTCGACGTCAGGATGACCTGTAAGCGCCGCACCCGCTGTCTCGCCAAGGCCGGTCACGATGTTGACAACGCCCGCTGGCAATCCGGCTTCTATCATCAATTCACCGAGCCGGAGGGCGGTCAACGACGTCTCCTCGGCGGGCTTGAGAACAACCGTGCACCCGGCCGCCAGCGCCGGGGCGAGCTTCATCGCTACCATCAGCATCGGCGAATTCCACGGCGTTATCGCCGCGACCACACCGATGGGCTCACGCGTCGTATAGGCGAATATCTTTTTACCGGCAGGTTGGTACCCTATCGATGTCGGGATGGTTTCGCCCAGGATCTTGGTCGCAAATCCGGCAAAATAGCGGAACTGTTCGGCCGACGCCGGGATTTCACCGAAGCGGCCCGTTTTCAAAGACTTGCCCTGATCAAGCGATTCCAGTTCGGCAAGTTCGTCGACATGTGCATCGATGAGATCGGCGATCCGCCACAGCAATTTGCCGCGGGCCGATGGGGTGAGACCGCGCCAGGGATCGCTGTCAAAAGCGCGCCGGGCGGCGGCAACGGCGGCATCGACATCGGCCTCGCTTGCGGCTGCCAGTTCCGCCAGCAGGCGGCCGTTGGCGGGGTCGTATGTCGGGAAGGTCCGGCCGGACGTGGCATTGACCCATGCGCCGTCGATCAAAAGCGTCTTGCGAGGTTTGGAGAGGAACGCTCGAGCACCGTGGGTAGACGGTTCGAGGGAAGGAATGGACAAGGTCATGATTGATGATCTCCGATGCCTTCGACCGACCGGGCGGCACGAAGTCTGTCTGCGGCATTAAGGGCGCCGCGCATGATGGAATGGTAGCCGGTGCAGCGACAGATATTGCCTTCCAGCGCCGTCAAGATCTCCGGCTCTGCCGGCTGCGGGTTTGCGATGAAGAGTGCGGTCAGCGCCATTACGAAACCGGGCGCGCAATAGCCGCATTGAAATGCATTTTCTTCGGTCAGCGCGGCCATGACGATGGTGGCGGTCTCGAGGTCATGCAGCCCTTCGGGGCTGGTAATTTCGGCGCCTTGCAACTGCCATGCCATGACCAGGCAACCGTTGACGGCTTGTCCGTTCATCAGCAGCGTGCAGGCGCCGCAGCGTCCTATCCCGCAGCCGATCTTGCTGGCTGCCAGCCCGATCTCCTCACGCAGGATATCCGAAAGCCGCATATCGGGCACAACGTCGATGACCTGGTCGCATCCGTTAAGGCGGAACGATACCGGCATGGTGAGTGCCAAGTTCATTTGCGGCCCCTCATGGCGTCGAGGATCGCCTCGGGCGAGAACGGTATCGTCAAAGGCAGAAAGTCGATGGCGTTGGCAACCGCATTGGCGATCGCTGGGCTAATAGCCCCAATGCCCAATTCGCCAGCGCCGCGCGGCCCGAGTTCGTCCCCTTCGTCTAGCTCCTCAAGCGCAAAAACCGACATGCTTGCCGCCGTGTCACGTATTCCCGGCAACATATAAGTGTCGAGATTTGTCGTGAGGTAGCGGCCGTCGTCGATGATCGCATTTTCTGTCAGGGTGAAGCCCAAGCCCTGAACCACTCCCCCTTCGATCTGGCCAAGATAAGCCGCGACATCGATGATCGGACCGGCTGCCGTATGCTGGTGGACATCCAGCACGCGAACGGCGCCGGTGATGCGGTTGACAGCGACGCGGGCGAGACAGGCCCCGAAGGCGAAGATGTATCGCGCGTTTCCGGCGGTGTAGGCGGTCTTCGGGAAGTCGAACGCCACCGTGGCTTCGGGCAAATCATTCGGTGCAAGCGCGCGAGAGAGATCCCGGTAGCTCAACAGCAAGTCGCCGCCTTTGCCGCTGACATCGCTGAAACCGCCAGGTCCCAGTCTCAGGCTTTCAGTGGGGCGTCCAAGGAGGCCGGATGTTGCGGCCAGCAGGTCGGGAACGAAGCGCTTAGCGGCCGCCCGCGCAACCTGCCAAACGACATAGCCGCCGCGCGATGCCGTGGTAGAGCCTGAATCGGGGGCGAGCTTGGTATCGCCAATCAACGGTTCCACCTCATCGCGGTGGCAGCCAAGCTCGGCGGCGACCGCAGCCTTGATCGAGGTCAGCAACCCCTGCCCCATTTCGTCAAGGCCGTAGGCTGCTTCGATCGTGCCTCTCTCGGTCAATCTCAAGCGTCCGCCCGCCGGGTCTGGTACGACCGAGCCGAGGCCATTGCCCTGATAGTTCAGCGCCATCCCAACGCCTGGGATTTCGTCGGGATCATCATCGTCAGTCGCTGCGCTCCAGAGTGGGCTTGCGGCCGCGGCCTCAAGCATCTCGGCCAGGCGCTCGGAAGGTGCAACCACCTGGCCGAAATAGCCGGGCGTTCCCGGCTGCCGAAGATTTCGCCGGCGGATTTCCGGCGGCGTGAGACCACAGAGCTCGGCCAGAATATCGATCTGGCATTCGATCGCATAAGTCATCTGATTGGCGCCGAAACCGCGAAAGGCACCGCATAGACCGTTGTTGGTGTAAGCCAGCCGGCCGCGTGTCGTGACATTTTCCACGACATAGGGACCAGCCGAATGTTCGAGTGCCGTTTCGAGCACACCGGGGCCGAGCGAGGCGTAGGCACCAGCGTCGGCAAGCACGTCCACATCCTGTGCAAGGAGCCGACCATCGGCGTCGCATCCGGTCCGCATCCGGATCGTCATTGGATGGCGTCTTATGCCGGCGACAACGGATTCGGCGCGCGAAAGCTGGATACGCACGGGACGGCCCGACTTCATCGCCAGAAGCGCCAGCGCCGGCTGGACCGTCAGTTCGTCCTTGCCGCCGAAGGCACCACCCGTCGGACTCGTGACAACGCGGATCCTGTCTTCCGACATTGCCAGGATGCGAGACAACTGCATTCGGTCGCGGGCGCCATGCTGACCGCCGGCGAAAACCGAAAGCGTCCCATCGGGCTCCACCTGTGCATAGCCCCCTTCGGTTTCCAGGAAGCCATGCATCTGGCGCGACGTCACATAGGTGCGCTCAACGATATGGGTGGCTTGCTCGAAGCCAACTGCGATGTCCCCACGGGAAAAATGCAGTATGGTCTGCAGGTTGCCGGCGGCATGCACCTCTGGCGCATTCTCAGCCAAAGCTGCTTGCGGATCGCTGACGGTGGGAAGCAGCTCGTATTCGACCTTGATCAAAGCCAGAGCCACCTCGGCCGTTTGGGCATCAAGAGCCGCGACGGCGGCAACGATATCGCCTGCGTGACGGACCTTGTCGAAGCAAAATGCCGGCTGATCTTGCACGACGATACCGAAGGCGTTTTCGCCCTGGATGTCGCGATGGGTGACCACGGCGATGACGCCATCAAGCGCCTCGGCGGCGCTCGTGTCGATGGAGACGATGCGGGCGTGTGGGAGGCCTGCACGAAGGATGCGCCCGACGAGCATATCCGGGGAGCGTTTGTCCGTCAGGTATGGCAGTTGGCCGGAGGTTTTTGATTCAACGTCGGGGCGCCGGTGCCAACGATGTGGCAGTTCGGCCCGGCTAAGAAGGATCTCGTCGGCAATGCGTTTGTCTTCGGTCACGACGTTGACCGGTCTCCGCGCGTTCGCGGTTGGGCGAAGACCTTGCGTCAAGGCGTTTGCAGCAACCATGCGCCGATAGCGTGCGGATCGAAATGCGTCATCGGGTGCGCAAACCTCTTCGAACAGATGGGCTTTGAGCTCCTCCCAATCGATGTTGCTCCAGGATGCACCTGCAAGCAGCATCTCGGCCCGACGCAAACGTGCCGGTGGCACGATACCACCGCCGACGGCAAAGCGCCCCGTGCGCACATGGTCTCCGTCAAGCTCAATCAGGCCGGCAACGCCGATCATGCTCGGCGTGAACGCGGCCCGCAGTCCTGTCTTGCGCTGGGTCCAGCGACACTCAGGTGCCATCGACGGCAGGTAAATGGCTTCCACAATCTCGTCCTGTCGTATCGGCAGCGACAGCCAGTGCAACAAGTTTTCGTGCGCTCCGCCGCCGATCCTTGAGACGTCGAGGGTGGCATCGAGTGCAAGCAATGACGGTAGGAGGCATCCTGCTCTGCCGGTTATGTTGCCGCCGACCGTCCCGAGATTGCGGACGCCGGGTGCGGCAACCGTTCGTGCAGCCGCCGCTAGCATGGGCACGCGGGCATTTATCGTGGCATCCGAGCAAAGTGTCGACAAGGGTGTCAGGGCCCCGATGCGGATCATGTCGCGGGATAGCGAGATGCCAGCGAGGCCCGGAATGTCGCCGAGACTGATCATCGTCGGCGGCTTCGGTAATCCCTTTGCCCATTCCAGCTGCAGGGCGGTTCCTCCGGCGACGAACCGGGCACCCTCGTGATCCAGCATCATTTGCAGCGATTGCCGCAAGGATGTCGGACGAAGCACTGAGAGTTGTCCCGCTATCATGCTCAGGACGCTCCCGCCGTCGTGCCGAACAGCAAGCCCTTTTCCTTCAGCCAGCGCCTATAGGCGACGGAGGAACTGTCCGCGCGTGTCGGAATTTCCTGTCGTGGTTCGAGCGGGAGAAGCAGCGGACGCTGATTTTCAACGAGGATGCGATCCTGAAGGAAGATGACCTGCTCGAAATTAAGCAGACCCGTCTGTGTCGAACTGCTGTCGACGAGATACATCACGGGCTGTGCGCGGCAGAGGTCTTCTTCGATCGGGTGGATGAAGAGCGCGATTGCATCGAGCCGCTCGGGTGCAGTCGGACATACCCGATAGAGCATAACGACGAAGGGGGTGGGGACACGATACGTGAGCTGCACGAAAGCGCCCTCGCTTTCGGTCGCGGCAATGCGTGGCTGGAAGAAGGTACAGTTGGTTGCCCAGACCTCATCGACATCGCGGCGGATTTCGCTGAGATAACCCGGCACCTCGGTATGCGGTTCGGCCCCCAAAATATCCGCGTGCACAAAGGGGAAATGCGCCATGTCGAGAAAGTTCTCGACGACCCGTAGCCCCGAGGCGCGCATCTTCACCCAACCGCACGGCACGAAGCGACGGTCGCTTTCGAAGGCTTCGGCGATGTCGAAGACCTCCTTGTTGGGTTGCCCGAGCGTCGTCCATACGCAACCGTATTTCTCGCGCACCGGAAGTGCTGGACCGGAGGGCCAGCCGCCCTCGACCTCGCGAATGACCACCTCACCGTCTTCGCGGCGGAAAAGCTCGATGTCCTGTCCAAGCAGGCGAGCGCGGGTCGGCTTGGTAGTCAGGTCCGTGGAGGTTTCGACGGCGTACCATTCGTTCAGCGCTGCACGGTCGGTCGTCTTGGCCACATCAGTCTCCTCAGCTCGGCTTAGTCCATTGCGCGGTGCCCTCGCGGTTTTCGGCCAGCCAGGCGGCGCGGCGGGCAAAGTGCGGCGGTGCAATGCGGTGGATCTTGGCGATGATCTCGTTGAGATCGCCGGTCTTCAGCTGACCGTCTTCGACGAGGACCTTGCCATCGACCATGGTGAGGCTGACATCGCCGCCACGCACGGCGTGCACGAGATTGTGTTGCAGGTTGAAGTAAGGGCCCTCGCCGAAAAGCGGCGTCATGCGCGGCGTGTCGGTGCGCACGGCGATTAGGTCGGCGCGCTTGCCCGGCTCAAGCGAACCTATCTCGTGGTCGAGGCCGATCGCCTTGGCGCCGGTTATAGTGGCCATGCGAAGCAAATCCCAGCTATCCATGGCGGCGGCATCGAGGTCTTTCAGCTTGCCGAGCAGGGAAGCAACCTTCATCTCCTCGAACATGTCGAAGTTGTTGTTTTCCTTCTCGCCATCCGTGCCGATGCCAACAGGAACGCCCGCGGCAAGCATCTCTCCCGCGAGGGCGATACCACTGGCGAGTTTCATGTTGCTGACGGGATTGTGGGCAATCGAGACGTTATACTTCGAGATGAACTCGACCTCGGCGGAATCCAGCCAGACACCATGAGCAATCATCGTGCGCGGCGCCTCGAAGAAGCCGAGATCCGCCAACGCATACATCGGCCGCTTGCCATAGCGCTTGTCAAATTCGGCGAGCTCGATTTCCGCTTCGCTGCAGTGGGTATGGAAACCAGTGTCATGGGTCTTGGCGAGCTGGATTGCGCGCTGCTGGCCCGCCTCGTCGGCATAGAACAGGTGCTCAAGTCCCACCCAGACATTCACGCGGCCATTGGCCTTGCGGTGCCACGTCTCGATCATCGCCTCGTTCATGTCGAGCGTATCGAAATAGTTATATTCCGGATGTTCTCCGACATAGGGCACCGCCACGAGGCGGTTGCCGATTGCGCTCGCCGCCTTGGCGCTGCCCTCCATGAACCGCCACATGTCGACAATGGTCGTCGTGCCGGCGAGGACGGATTCGGCATAGCAGAGCCAGGATGCGGCCTCGGCCTCATGCGGCTGAAGTGCCCGATGCATCGGGTTGATGTGCAGCGTCAGCCAGTCCCACACCGGCAGGTGTTCCGCCGTGCCTCGCAGAAAGCCGGAATGCGCATGGGCGTTGACCAGTCCTGGCATGATTGCGGAATTTGCGATTTTCCGGACGGGGGCGTCGGGATTGGCCGCGACAAGCTCGCTAAGGGGGGCAACTGCTTCGATGACGCTGCCATCGATTAAGACTGCGCCATCCGAGACAACACGGTTTTCAGCGTCCATCGTCAATAGGTAGTCGCCGGCGACAATTTGCTTATCCGTGGTCATGCCATCATCCAGTTCGTTTCGGGTTCACGCAGTGCATGCAAGTTTCAGGCCTCCTCGAGAACGAAGTCGGCGGCGCGTTCGCCGATCATCGTCACCGGCGCGTGGGTATGGCAGGTGGGGATAATCGGGATGACCGAGGCATCGGCGATGCTCAGGCCATCGATGCCGCGCACCTGCAGTCTGCGGTCGACGACGGCCGCCTCGCTGCTGCCCATCGCGCAAGTGCCGCTGACATGGAAGAAGGTCGAGCAGGCGTTCCTGATGTAGTCGACGATCGCTGCCTTTGAGAGCTGCCGCGAGGGCGCCGCGTAGCCGCCGAACCAATCGGCATAGGTCCGTGTCGCGGCAAGCTCCATCATGGTTGCGACAGCGGTTACCAGCGCATCAAGGTCGCCTTGTTCCGCCAGATAGTTTGGCTGGATCTCGACCGCGCCACCGGGTTCAGCGGACAGCAACCGCATGTAGCCGACGCTCTTCGAGTGCATCAGCCCGCAGCCGATCGAGAAAACATCCCCGGAGAGGTCGTAGAGTTCGCGAATGCGCGGTTCGGCGCTGCTGCCTTGCACCGGAAAGGCATGCAGGTCCGGCTGGGCCAAAGCTGCAGACGATTTCCAGTTGATGACCGCGCCGCCGCCATTGTCGCGCACCGGGCCGAGCGATTGCTTGGCACGAAACACGCAGGCCTGAACCAGCGGGTGATCCTGGAGGTTCTGGCCGACGCCGGGAAGAGCAAGGCGGACATCGATACCAAGCCGCTTCAACTCCGCGGGGTGGCCGATGCCCGACATCATCAGGAGCCGCGGCGTGTCGATCGCGCCAAGCGCCAGGATGACATGCGTGGTTGCTCGGACCTCCCGCACCTCTCCCGCGTGGAGGTATTTGACCGATACGCAGCGACCATTTTCGACGCCGAGACCGATCGCCAGCGCATCGGTCAGGATCGTCAGACGTTCATTCTCGAAGATCGGCCAGAGGTAGCCTCTCGCCGAACTCCAGCGTTCGCCCGCCGACATGTTGAGGTTGGAGAGCGCCGCTCCTTCGTTGGACGGGCCATTGGGGTCGTCGATGACGGGGATGCCGAGTTCGGCAGAGCCCCCGAGCATCGCTTCGGCGACGGGATGAGGCGCCTTGCTGCGCTCGATGCGAAGAGGGCCGCCGGCGCCGCGCAGTTCGGATGCCCCGCCCTCCCAGTCTTCGGCACGCTTGAAATAGGGCAGGACGTCCTTGAACGACCAGCCTTGTGCTCCGGCCGCTTCCCATCCGTCGTAGTCGCGCGGGTCTCCACGATACCACATCATTGCATTGATGCTGCTCGAACCGCCAAGCACCTTGCCGCGCGGAATGCCGATGGTCCGGTTATTGACGCGCGGGTTCGGTGCGTAGTCGTATCCCCAGTCATAGTTGCTGCGCCCGAGCGACACCCAGGAGGTGGGATTGTCGATCTCGGCAATGCCGATGCCGGGGCCGCCTGCTTCGATCAGCAAAACAGTGGCATCACTGCCATCGATCAGCCGCCGCGCAACCGCGCAACCACCCGAGCCGGCGCCGACGACGATATAGTCGTAGGCTGCGGCAATGGGCTTTTCCGGTATGGTCGGAGCAGGCATTGGATGCGGCATTCCTTATCTTCGCTGTGCCTCAGTTGTGTTCGCTGGGACCCATGATGACGATGCCTTCGGTCGCCTCGACATGGCGCACGAAGATGTATTTGTCCTCGCGGCCGTCGCTGCGCTTGCGCTTGATGTCCGGCTGAACGGTGCCGGCCACCTTGGCAACGACGACATAGGGGACGTCCGCCTTCAGACCCGCTTGGCAATGTGTTTCAAATTCCTCCAGCGAGCGGGCGGTATGGGCTTGTTCGACCCCTGCCCCGCGCGCGATGGCTGCAATATCGACGCGACCGGACGCCGTGTGGGTTGGTGGTCCTCCGATGGACTGGTAGCACTCGTTGTCCCAGACGACGACGAAGAGGTTCTTCGGCTGCTCGTTGCCGAGCGTGGCAAGGATGCCGAGATTGAACATCATTCCGCCATCGGTATCGAGGGAGACGATGCGGCGATGCGGCAGACCGGCTGCCAAGCCAAAGGCCTGCGGCGTGACGCAGCCGAGCTGCTGCTGGAACAGACTTGCCTCGCGCATGTGCGGCGCGGCGTTGTACCATTCATCGACGCTGGCGCCGAGCGAGAGGATGACCAGTTCGTCCTTGAGCCGGGCCGAGAGGACCGTCATGCAATCGAAGCGCTTCATCGAACGATCTCCCCGCCCAGAGCCACGGCCGAATGGTAGTAGGCGGCGTAAGACCATTCATACGCGTCGGCGATCGCCCGCTCGATGCGTTCTTCCTCGCGCACCACCTGATAGGGAATGCGCAGCGCATTGAGCACCGGCTCCATGGTGATGCCGTGAGGAATGGCCCACCAGTTGTTTTCACCCATCTCGCCGCGATAGCTCATCAGCATGACGACAGGGATGCCGGCGCCAAGGCCCATGCGGGCAAGCGGCTCAACCGACGCCCGCAGGCCGGAGTTCTCCATGATCAGAGCGGCCCGCTTTCCAGACAGGAACACACCGCCACAGATCGCCGCGCCCTCGCCCTCGTTGGTGACCCGGATGGTGCGAATATCAGGATCGGCGTCGAGCGCTGGATACAACTCCTTGAAAAGGGAATCGGGAAGGTAACAAACGATGCTCACGCCGGCCTTCTTCAGGCCTCGGATGACGGCATCAACTGCGGATTTTTTCATGGTGCGTCCTCATTTCATAGGGAAGGTCGCAAACTGAAAATGTTTCGAATAGTCTGCAATTTTCGATCCAAGTGATGCGTTAAACGCAACAACTCATATCCCTTTCTCGTCCAAGCGCTCGATCGCCTGCGACAGCAGCTTGCCGAGAGCGGAGGCCGCGTCGGACATCTCTTTTTCCGAGCGCGACAACAGCATCAGCTTTCTTGGGCTGAGCTTGGGATCGCGCAGCGGTATGAATGTCAGCGTTCCGTCCAAGATCTCCTGCTCGATGCCGACACGTGTCTGCAACACCGTGCCGAGATTGCGCTTGGCCAGATCCACCATCAACCCGATTGAGTTAGTGCGGCTGCGTTGCGTGATGTCGACCAGCGAGCGGCTGAAGGCTTCTTCGAGCCAGGCACCAAGCGTCAGGCTGGAATCCGACAGGATGATGCGTTCGCCGGCAAGATCGAACAGCCGCAGCTCCGTCTTCGCGGCAAAGCGACTGTCCGGCAAGGCGAGAACACCGAGCGGCAAAGAAACCGTTGCGATCCGTCGAACATTGCGTGGCACCTTGGTGTCGAACATGACAGCAAGATCGCACTCACCCTCGGCCACCGCGTTGACGGCCGGTTGGGAGCCCATGACGCGGACATCTACGGTGATACCAGGGTGGCGCTGCCAGAATTCCTGGAGCGCTTCCGGTAACAGTCCGCGCGAGACGCTCTCGATCACGGCGACGGAGACGGTTCCGCGATGCAGGCCATGCAGATCGGTGATCTCGCTGCAGGCGCGGTTCAGCTCGGAGAGGCTGAGACGGGCGCGGTAGAGCATGAGCTCGCCGGCACTCGTCAACTTGAGGCGTTGGCGCACGCGCTCGAACAGGGATGCTCCAAGTTCGTCCTCCAACTGCCGCAGGATGCGGCTGACGGAGGACGGAGCGACGTTAAGAGCCTGGGATGCCTGACGGATCGAACCAAGCCTTGCAACCAGTTGAAAATAGTGGATGCGGGTGGCAACAAGGCCCAGGCGGTATGGATCCATTAAATCGTCTCAAAGAGCGGCTGTATTGCCATTTCAGGCACCAGCACGAGACCCTTGTCGGTAATGCGGATCTCGGGGATGACCGACAGGGGGATCAGGTTGAAGCCCATATAGGCGATGGTGCACTCCGCCTTTTCCCATTCGATCTTGAGCGCTTTGACCTCTTCTGCGACTTCGTGCACGCGCTTGTCTGAGAGCAGTCCTGCAATCGGCAAAGGCACCATGGCGGTAATCTTGCCATCCATGACGACGCAGACGCCGCCCTGCTTTTCCTCGATCGCCTGAATGGCGACCTGCATGTCTGCCTCGTTGGTGCCCGCAACGATGATATTGTGGCTATCGTGTCCGATAGACGAGGCCACCGCGCCCCTCTTGAGCCCGAAACTGTGCAGCAGACCATGAGCGACGTTACCTGGGGATTTGCCGTGGCGCTCGACGACGGTGACGAAGCAGAGGCCGTGACGATCGAAATGGGTCTGCCAGTTATTGGCAGGTTCCAGCGTGATCTTGGAATGGCCAAGCGTGATGCCGGGCAGTTCGGTCTTGATGGTGTGGGCGATGACAGGTTCGGTTGGCAGGTCGGGGGTCAGCTTGAGATTTTTCGGCAGTCTGACCGTGTGATAGGCAGCATCGGGATAGCGATAGGGCTTGGACAGCGCGGTCTCGAGAACGGGTGTCACCTTGCGGTCTTCGACGACCAGTTCGCCGCCGTACCATGTGTTTACCGGCTTCAGGTCGTCGGTGAGCAGGACAAGATCGGCGCGCCGACCGCCGCCAAGGCCGCCGATGTCGTTTTCCATGCCGAAGCGCGTTGCGCCATGCAGTGAGCCCATGGCCCAAGCCTGTTCCGGCGTCATGCCCGCCTTGACGGCTTCGCGCGTCACCCAGTCGAGGCCAAAGAGCAGCAGATCGTCGGCATCCCGGTCGTCGGTGCAGACCGCGATCCGTTTGTGCGAAGCGCCGAGCTCGGTGATCGTCTTGATGGCGTGCGGCAGGCTGTGCCACGGCGTCGTCGGCGGGCCACCGCGCAGGAACAGCCAGATGCCGGCCTCCAGCAAGTCGTCTGCGATGTCGCGATCGATTGCCTCGTGTGTGTCGGTGACGCCGGCTGCGGCATAGGCGGAAACGAATTCGCGGCCGTAGACATGGCCGGAGACCGGGCGCCCGCGCTGCAGTGCCGCGGCCAAAATCGCATGGCTGCGCTCGTCGCCCATCGCGACCTGCACGAAATCCATCTTCTCGCCGAGCGCCACGGCTTCCGGCCATTTGTCGAACAGGGCGGCGATCTTGTCGGGCGTCAGATCGCCACCGGCGGTCTCAAGCTGCGGGGATGTCGCCGGCACGGTGCTCGGGACCGTGAGGAAGATCGACAAGGGCGCATGACGCGCATCTTCCAGCATCGCCTCGACGCCGGCGACATCCATGACGTTGCCGATCTCGTGGCTGTCGCAGAAGATCGTGGTTGTCCCGTTGAGAAGCGCTGCTTCCGCGTATGCGCAGGCGGTCACCATGCTGGACTCGATATGAATATGCGGATCGACCAGGCCCGGCGCGATAATTCCGCCTTGCGCGTCATAGAGCCTAGCCGTCCCGTTGCGATAGGTTCCCGATGGCTTCACCGCCGCGATACGGCCATTCGAAACCCAGATTTCCTTATCGCCGAGGATGCGCTCGGAATAAGTCGACAGCACGCGCGCTCCCTGGATGACGATGTCCGGATCGGACCGCCCGAAGGCGACGTCGGCGAGGGTACGTGTCAGTGTTGAAAGGGGCTTCACGGAAAAACGGGTCAAAGGGCTCATGAAAACTCCGATCTGAGAATCAGTGGTAGTCGGGAATACCCGGCATCGTGTGGAAGCCCTTCAAGGCGCGGAAACGACGGATCCAACGGCGAAGCGCCGGATATTCGTCGTGTTCAACACCATAGTCGCGGCTGAGCGCGAAGGAGGGAAAGAGCGCTAGATCCGCGAGTGTGGGCCCATCGCCGACGAACCATTCCTTGCCGTCGAAGTGACGTGCGGTCATGTGGTCGTCCATGATGCGAAACGCCTTGCGCGCGGCCTGACGCAGTGCGACTGCATCGCCTGATGTGTCGAACAGCGCCTGCAGTCGGGCTTCGATAGCCGGCGCGATCGCCGTCTCGCTGAAGCCAAGCCATTTCGCCACGGCGCCGAAGGACGCGGGTTCTTCAGGCAGCCATTTTCCGGCCGGATCGTAGGCCTTGGCGAGATAGAGCAGGATTGCCGCGGCGCCATGCAACACAAGGTCGCCATCGCGCATGACAGGGAGCGTACCTAGCGGGTTCAGTGCCAGCATCGCGGGCTTTTTCTGCTCCGCGCCCGGGAACATATCGACCGAAATTGTCGCCCACTCGAGGCCCAGCATAGAAAGCGCGAGACGCGCACGATAGCTCTGTTCGTCGAGTTCGTAGTTGTAAAGCGTGATATCAGACATCAGGCAACCTCTGTCACGCGCTGCTCGGCCTCGAGCTCGAACCGCAGCCCCTCGGCCCATTGAGCGTAGTGCTTCTGCTTCGCGCCGCCAGAGACCACGAGAGAGCCGAAAAGGACAATGTGCGCGGCAGTCTTGGCTTCGGTCGTTGCCTGAAATGCCACGAACAGGACATCGTCGCCATTGACGAATTCGCCGGCATTGATGCCAAGGCTTGTCATGCCGGCTCTAGTGAACGCAGCAACGACGGCATCGATCGATCGGTCGACATAAAGACTGCGCACCGGCGTAATCTCCGTAGCGCCGGTCTCCGGGATCGAAACATCTTCCGCCGTCGTCGTCCAGATGATGCCGTACTTTTCCTCGACCCGGTAGATCGGAACCTTGATCGTCTGCGGGACGTCGAGTGTGGGGTGGGCCGGGATGTAGCGGCACTGTCCCGTCGTATCGTACTGCCAGCCGTGATAGAGGCAGGCGATATGATCGCCGCGGACGAAGCCGAAGCTGAGGCGCATGCCGCGATGCGGACAGCGGTCCTCCCAGGCATGTGCGTTGCCGCTATTGTCGCGCCAGACGACGATTTCGTTGCCCTCGATCGTCGCACCTGCCGATGTCCCGGCTTCGATCGACGAGGACAGCCCGACGGGCACCCACCCCTCATTCAATTTCATAGTCCACTCCTGTTCAAGCGGTTGCGCGTTCGATATCGACGATGATGCAATCATAGGGGCCGAGGCTGCAGGCCATCTCGAACGCGTCAACCAGATCTTCCTGCCCCCGAACGGACAAGGTGGCCGACGCTGTATCGCAAGCGCCCATGCTGATCTCCAGATCCAGCCGTCGGGCGCGATGCAACGCAAATTCGGTGAAGCTCTCGCACACCATCTGCCCTCGGAAGGTGAAATACGCGCCTTGAATTAGTCCGGACATTGCTCGCTTATCGTCTCCATCCTGACGCGTGCCTCCGCTCAAAATTAAAGCGGAATGCATAAAAAATAACCATGCATCACTTTTGGGCATTCTAGGCATTGTCTGGACCGAAATTCAAGCCACTTTTCGTCGTGGCTTGTTGCCTTCTACGCATTGGTATCATCGAAAAATTCGCACTATTCGGAACATTGGTGATTTGTCAGTTTCGCCTGGTCCCGTTGTTTCCACCCCGTGATTGCCGCGCGCAAAACACACTAGGCCACGTCGCCATCCGTGCGGCCACGGCGACCGAGAGCCGCTGGAAGAGCACTGCAGGGATCCGCTTCGGGACGGACCAGCTTCCGTTTGGCAACTGGCATAATTGTTGCGTCGAGAACGGTAGGGTCGAACGGTTACAGATCAAAAGCGCGGCCAACCGCGTAGAAACAAGAAGGGGATCACATGATTGACTTACGTACGCTTTCCCGCCGCGGATTTCTGAACATGAGTGCTGCTGGTGCAGCGGCAATGTTGCTCCCGGCTGGCCTCGCCCGCCAGGCTCTAGCCGCCTCGCCACTGCCTGCGATCAAGGAAGAAGACGCCGTCATCGGCTTCGGGCATGTCGGGCCGATCTCCGACGAGGGCTGGACATGGGCACACCACCAGGGCCTGCTGGCCGTAAAGGAAGCCTATCCGAAGCTCAAGAAGATCCTTGAAGTCGAAAACATCCCCTACTCGGCCGACGCAACGCGCACCTATCGCCAGTTCGTCTCCGAAGGCGCGAACATGATCTTCGACACCTCGTCGAACGGCGACTTCCTGCATGAGGTGGTCAAGCGCGCGACCGATGTGGCATTCATGGAATGCAACGGCCACGTCACGATGGACAATCTCGGCTGGTACTATCTGGCCCATTGGTATCCGACCTATGTGCTCGGTGTCGCCGCGGGCCATCTGTCTAAGACCGGCAAACTCGGCTACGTCGCTTCCTTCCCGGTTGCCTCCGTCTACGCCTCGACCAATGCCTTTCTGATGGGCGCACGCACCGTCAACCCGAATGCAACGGTGCAGACGATCGTCATCAACTCCTGGTTCGATCCGCAGGCGGCAACGCAGGCTGGTACAGCCCTGATCGACAATGGCTGCGACTTCCTCTTCGGCATCATGGACGAAGCGGGCTACCTGCAGGTCGCAGAAAAGCGCGGCGTCTGGGCGGCGATGTGGAACACCGACATCCGTCGCTACGGCCCGAACTCCTATGTCTCATCGATCTTGATCGATTTCACCAAGTTCTATGTCGATCAGGTCGGCAAGCGTCTTGCCGGCACCTGGGCGCCGAGCGAGCAGCTGTTTGCGATGGGCGCCGGCGTTGATCGTGACAAGTGGGGCGAGAAGGTTCCGGCAGATGTTGCCGCAGCGGCCGATGCCGTCCGCGAGAAGATCATGGGCGGCTGGTCGCCTTTCACCGGCGAATTGAAGGATTCCACCGGCAAGGTGCGCGTTGCCGCTGGACAGAAGATGACCGAGCTCGAACTCTACAACTGGGATTGGTCGGTCGAGGGTGTTACCGGCCTTACCTCCTGATCCGGCCTCCCAAGCCAAGAGCCCGGCCGCTCTAGCCGGCCGGGCTCCCCGCCTTCACGCTCCGGTGCCATTCCATGATCGAAAATGCGACCCATTACACGCCGCCTGCAGGAGCTCCCCCGCTCGTCCAGCTGAAGGACATCGCGAAATACTTTCCAGGCGTCATTGCCAACGAGAATGTCGATCTGGAGGTGATGCCGGGTGAAATCCATGCGCTGCTTGGCGAAAACGGCGCCGGCAAGTCGACGCTGATGAACATCCTGACCGGCATCTACCAGCCGGACGCCGGCGAGATCATCATCGACGGTTACGCCAAGGAATTCGCGACGCCGCTGCAAGCGATCGCCTCAGGCATCGGCATGGTGCACCAGCATTTCAAGCTGGTCCAGGCCTTCACGGTTGCCGAGAACATCCATCTCGGCTGGTCGCAAACGCCGCGCCGTGCCTCCGCGCAGGTACTTGAGCAGCGCACCGCCGACTTGGCCGAGAAATTCAATCTAAAGACCCATCCAGGCGCCCGCGTCAGCGATCTTTCGACCGGCGAACAGCAGCGCGTCGAGATCCTGCGTGTACTTGCCAGACAGGCACGCGTCCTTATCCTTGACGAGCCGACAGCCGTTTTGACGCCGGCCGAGGCGCGCGAACTGTTTAAGGCGCTGCGCGAATTCGTGGCCGCCGGCAATGCCGTCATCTTCATCAGCCACAAGCTGGATGAGGTGTTGGAGATTTCCGACCGCATCAGCATTTTGCGCGGCGGCCGCAAGATCGCCACCGAAAACACGGCCGATTGTAATCCGCGCATGCTTGCCAAGCTCATGGTTGGCCGTGACATCGTGCCGGCCGACATGCGCCAGCGCCCGGCAGGCGCGGCCCCGATGTCGGCACAGCCTGTGCTATCACTCGAAAATGTCTCGGCGATCGGTGACGGCGGCAATGAAGCACTGCACGGCATCTCGCTCGATGTTCGGGCGGGCGAGATCGTTGGCGTTGCGGGTGTCGCCGGCAACGGTCAACGCGAGCTCAGCCAGGTGCTGACCGGCATCCGCCCGGTGAGTGCCGGCCGGATCCTGATTGCGGGCAAACCGGTCGACAAGAGCAACGCCGCAGCTTTTGCCGAAAGCGGCATCGGTCATATTCCGGAAGACCGTCTGCACAGCGGCCTCGCGCCGGCGCTGAGCATCACAGTCAATGCCGTGATGCGCGAATACAAGAAGCCGCCGGTCTCGTCAGGCGGAAGCTACAAACCCGGTGCTGCAACCGCACTTGCCAAGGAGATCGCCTCGGCCGCCGAGGTTGCCATTCCAGACTTCGCAATGCCGATCCGCAATCTGTCCGGTGGCAACCAGCAGCGCCTTGTCGCCCGGCGCGAGATGCGCATTGCCGACAAGGTCCTGATCGCTGCTTATCCGAGCCGTGGCCTCGATGTCGGTGCCATCAACACGATGCTGCGCTACATCGTCGAGCTGCGCGATGCAGGCGCTGGCATCATTTTGATCTCCGAGGAACTCGAAGAACTGCTCAACCTCTCCGACCGCATTGCCGTGCTTTATGAAGGGAAGATCATGGGGATCGTCGACAACGACAAGACCGACATCGACGAAATCGGCCTGCTGATGGGTGGCCGTACCCAGGTCCGTGAGGTCGCATAGCATGGCAGGTTCCCTCCGCTTGCAGCGCCTGCCGTCCGCCTCGCCCGGCATCGCGCTGGCTGCCCGGGCGGCCGCCATCGTTCTCGCGCTCGTCTTTGCAGGCGTCATTCTGGCGATGACCGGCGCCAATCCGATCGAACTTGCCTCCGAGGTCGTCGACGCCAGTTTTGGCTCTAGCTTCGGCATGGAGGACCTGGGTGTTCTCGTTATTCCGCTGATCCTAACCGGCCTGTCGGTCGCAGTCGCCCAGCAGATCGGTGCATGGAACATTGGCGCGGAAGGGCAGTTCTATGCCGGCGCCTTCGCGGCTGCCGCCATTGGCCTGTTCGTGCCGGGCCCGCCGGCCCTCATTCTTGTGCTGATGTTCATCGCCGGCCTGGTGGGCGGCGCCGTCTGGATCCTCGTGCCGACGCTTGCGCGCGCCTATGCCAACGTCAACGAGCTGATCACCACGCTGCTGTTGAACTTCGTGGCCATCCTGCTCGTCTATTTCGTCTCCACCAACGCCTGGCGCGACAGGATGGCGAATTCGGCAACGCCGCGCCTTTCCGCCGAAATCCCAGAGTTCTGGGGTTCGATCCATTGGGGTCTGCCGATCGCAATTCTTGTGGCTCTGCTTGTCGCCGGCCTGCTAGCCTTCTCCCGCTGGGGTTATGAGGTGAGGCTTGTCGGCTCCAATCCTGCGGCTGCCAAATACGCCGGCATGCCGGTGCGCCGCCACCTAATCACCGTCATGCTGTTATCTGGCGCGATTGCCGGTCTAGCCGGCATGCTTGAGATTGCCGGCACGGTGCACCGTCTGCAGGGCGGCATCTCCAACAACTACGGTTACCTCGGTATCATGGTGGCTGTTCTCGCTAGAAGCTCCGCCGTCGGCGTCATCTTCTCGGCGGCACTCATGGCCTTCATCCTGAACTCCGGCATCATCCTGCAAACCCAGGGCCTGACCACATCGACGGTTCTGGCGATCACCGGCCTCATTCTGTTTCTGACGGCAATCGGCGACGAGCTCGCCCATTACCGCATCGCGCGTGACAAGGCTTGAGGAGAGCGACATGGATCTTTTGACCGGCCTCTTCACAACGGCCTTCCTGGCAGGCGGCGTACTGGCGCTTGCAGCACTTGGCGAGGTGCTTGCCGAACGCGTTGGCGTCGTCAATCTGGGCGTCGAGGGCTTGATGGCGATGGGTGCGCTGACAGCAATCGCAACCGTTGCCGCGATACCCTCGCCCACCATCGGCTTCCTCTCCGCTCTCGCGGTCGGCGCGCTGTTTGGCGCGCTGTTCGCCTTCGCGACCGTCATCCTTCGTGCCAATCAGGTGCTTTGCGGACTGGCGCTGACGTTGATGGGCAGCGGCATCGCTTCCACCATCGGCCGCGCCTATTCCGGCATGCCGGCTCGAGCAACCTTTGCGCCGATCGAAGTGCCCATCCTGAGCAAGATCCCGGTCATCGGCCCTGCCTTCTTCTCGCAGAATATCCTGCTCTATCTGATCTTTCTCATCCTGCCGGTCAGCCTAAGCTATCTCATGTTCCGCACCCGCCATGGTCTCAACCTTCGAGCCGTGGGCGAAAACCCCGCTGCCGCCGATGCCGCCGGCATTCCGGTCAACCTAATCCGCTTCGCTTATGTAACAGCCGGCTCGGCGTTGGCGGCCGGTGCCGGCGCCTACCTCACGCTCACCTTCGTGCCGTCGTGGTCGGATGGTGTCGTCGCAGGGCGCGGCTGGATCGCCGTTGCGCTCGTCATCTTCGCCGGATACCGGCCGATCCCGGCCGTGCTTTCAGGCCTGCTTTTCGGCTTCATCACCGCACTCGGCTTCGTCGGGCAAGCCCGCGGCTGGCCGGTCGCGCCGGCCTTCCTGTCGATGCTGCCCTATCTCGGCACCATGGCCTTCATCATCGTGCCCGTCCTTGCCTGGCAGCGCATGCGTCGGATCATGGCCGCTCCGTCGGCGATCGGCATACCCTACTACCGTGACGTCCGATGATGCTTGATGCGTCGGCTGCTCGGCCGGCAGGCCATTGCCGATAAACCAATGAACTGCGAAAGATGATATCCATTGCAATGAAAGAGAGCATGTCATGAGATGTTCCGACAAGGCGGCCCTCGATCAGTGGTATCCGCTTGGTACAGAAAAAGAGATCGCCTTCGGCCGCATGAACACGCGCCTGCTGGGCACAGGATTGACGATCGACCGCGCCGTTGATGGCACTCTTGTCGTCATGGCCGATGATGCCGATGAACCGTTGCCCATCATCCGCCGCTTCGGCCTTGTCTGGGCAACACTTGGGGAACCCAAGGGCGGACTGTTCCCGCTACCGGAAGCCGATGAAGACGACCGCCGCGTGGTCAATTGCGGTGCGGTCATGGTGCGCGCGTCGGGGCTTCGCATCATCGAGAACTTCCTCGACATGGCGCATTTCCCGTTCGTGCACACGGATATTCTGGGTGCGGAGCCGCATACGGAGGTCATGCACTACAATGCCGAGATTCGTCGCGACGTCGACGAGGTCTGGGCGACCAACTGCCAGTTCTTCCAACCGCAGGCAGCGCTTTCGGCAACCAATGGGATCATGACCGACTATATCTACCGGGTCATGACGCCGTTCACCACGCTGCTCTACAAGACCTGCCCGAACTCCGCCAATCGCTGGGACGTGATTTGCCTGTTCGTCCAACCGCTAGATCCAGACCGTTGCATCGCCCATCCAGTGATGTTCTTGATCGACGACGTCTCGACCACCACCGAACTGGTTCATTTCCAGCAGCTGATCTTCCTGCAGGACCGCATCATCCTGGAAAACCAGCGCCCTTCGCTGCTCCCGATGGAAGCTCGCGCCGAAATCCCAACCCGTGCCGACGCAAGTTCGATCGCCTATCGCCGCTGGCTGAAAGAGAAGGGTATCACCTACGGCACCACCGCCACGGCGGCCTGATAAAGCGGCGCAAGCCGTCGACTCATTTCGTCTGCCTGACCGCCAGGGCGTTGTTTGCGGAGGCCTACCCCCGGCTGCCAGCAGACCTCCGGTAGACCGTCGGATCAGGAACAGGCACGGCCTGCATGAGGGCCTTCGTATAGTCGTCGCGGGGATTTTCGAATATCTCCCGACGCGTGCCAGCTTCCACGATCTCGCCGCCACGCATGACCGCAACCTTGTGCGACATGCGCTCGATGACCGCCATGTCATGCGAGATGAACAGATAGGCGAGCCCCATCGTCTCCTGCAGTTCCAGCATCAGGTCCAGAACCTGGGCGCGCACCGAGACATCGAGAGCCGCCACGCTTTCGTCGGCGACGATCAGCTTCGGTTCGAGCGCCAGCGCGCGGGCGATGCAGATGCGTTGGCGCTGACCGCCGGAGAATTCGTGCGGGTAACGCGTCGCCGCATCCGGAGTCAGCCCGACCCGCCGCAACAGGTCCGCGACCCGTTCGCGCCGCTCTGCGGCCGTGCCGATGCCGTGAATGGTCATTGGTTCCGCAATCGCCTTGCCGACCGACATGCGTGGGTCCAGCGAAGCATAGGGGTCCTGGAAGATCATCTGCGCCGAGCGGCGTACGGGTCGCATCTCGTGATGCGACAGCCGCGATATGTCATAGCCGTCGAGCTCTACTGATCCGGAGAATGGTATCAGGCCGAGAACCGCCTTTCCGGTCGTCGACTTACCCGAGCCGCTTTCGCCGACAAGCCCCATCGTCTCCCCCGGCATGATCTGAAAGGAAATATTGCGGACCGTTGCTGATGGTGCCTGCCGGCGAAACAGCATGCCGGAGCCTTTTCCATAGCTGACGCTCATATCCTGCACATTGAGGATCGGCGCCGTCGCTTGTTCCTTCGTCTGCGGCGCATTCGTCGAAACCCGTGGCGGGCCATCGGTTCCGGCGAAAGCGCCGAGCCGCGGCACGGCCGACAAGAGCGTGCGAGTGTAGGGTTCAGACGGATTGGCAAACAGATCCAGCGAAGCGCGCTGCTCGACGATACGGCCATGCTGCATGATCGCGACGCGATCGGCCATCTCGGCGACCACGCCCATGTCATGGGTAATCATCACGATCGATGTGCCGAATTCACCCTTGAGTTCCCGCATCAGTTTGAGGATCTGCGCCTGCACGGTGACGTCAAGCGCCGTGGTCGGTTCGTCGGCGATCAGCACCTTGGGTCTGCATGACAGCGCCATGGCGATCATCACGCGCTGGCGCATGCCGCCGGACAATTCGTGCGGATATTGCTTCATGCGCCTCGCCGGATCGGCGATCTGGACTGCCTCCAGCATCTGCCGGGCGATCGTATCTGCATTGTCGGACTGCTGATGCTCGCGGATCGCCTCGGTCAGTTGGGCGCCGATGCTCATCACCGGATTGAGCGAGGTCATCGGCTCCTGGAAGATCATGGCAATCTCGCCGCCGCGGATATGCCGCATCTGGCTGTTGGAAAGCCGCGTCAGGTCCTGATCACCAAGGATGACATTGCCGGACGCGACGCGCAGCGAAGCTTTCGGCAATAGCCCCATAATCGAGAGCGAAGTCACCGACTTGCCGGAGCCGCTCTCGCCGGCAAGGCAGAGCGTTTCGCCGGGCTTGATGTCGAAGCTGATATCGTCGAGGACGCGCTTCAGCCCTTCCGGCGTTCGCGCGTCGACGCAAAGGTTCTCGACCCGCAGGACCGGGTTTCCGCTGCCATTCGCCTCCGTCACGAAAGAACGATCCGCGGGAAGTAGAAGGAGACCACCCAGTTCGGCATGTCGACGATCTCGCTGATACGCAGGTCCCCGCAGACCGAGCAGAGCATGTAGGCGTCGACCGCGCTATAGCCGTGTTCGGCGGTCAAAAGGTCGATCATCCGCATCACGGCGTCGCGGGCGCCGGTCATCAGGTCCGGACCGATACCGGTCGTCACCTCATAGCCCATGCCGTCGAGATGACGTGTGACCGGTTCAGTGACGGTAAAGCGCGGCGTCTTCAGATTGGCGCCCTTGACCACATCGAGCGTCAGTTCGACATTCATCTGGCTCTCGATCGCCGTGCCGCAAACCTCGCCGTCGCCCTGGGCTGCATGCGTGTCGCCGACGGAAAACAGCGCACCTTCCACCTCGATCGGCAGATACAGCGTCACGCCGGTGGAGAGATCGCGGATGTCCATATTGCCGCCGACCTGGCGAGGCGGCACGACGGAATGCAGGCCGGGTTCGGCCGGCGCGACACCGATCGTGCCGGTGAAGGGCTTCAACGGCACCTTGCCGCCTGGACCAAAAGCGGACGGCGCCATGGAAACGCTATCATACTTCCACACATGCAGTGCCGGATCCTTGAACTGATCGGCCAGCAGGCCGAAGCCCGGAATATTCGCCGTCCAGCCGACGCCCGACGGGTGGAACTTGCGGATCGTCACCTTTAGCGCATCGCCGGGCTTGGCGCCTTCGACATAGACGGGACCGGATACCGGATTGATCTTGCAGAAATCGAGATTGGCGAGTGTCGCAAGTGTCGCGTCGGCGTCGATTTGTCCGCCGGACGAATCCATGCATTCGAACAGGATGGTCTCGCCCGGCTTTGCCGTCAGCGCCGGAGGAAAGTCGCGGTTCCAGCCGAAATTATGCTGTGCGCTGTGGATGGTGTGGTTGCAGATGCTGCACATGGGAATTCTCCGCAAGATATGGGCCTTCCCGGCGGAGTGCCGGGAAGGCGAGTTCCTTGGTGCTATTTCACGAAGATCGCGTCGTAGTTGATGACGCGGGTCGGATCGATATAGATGTTGTCTTCACCGCCCATACGCAGCGACTTGGCAACGACGCGGCGCTCGTTGGTGACAGGGATCCATGGAGCGTCGTTCATCGCATCGGTGAAGATCTTCTTCCATGCTTCCTCGCGTTCTCCCGCCTTCGCCGGATCCGACATGGAGTCTGCGGCGGTCGCACGCTTGTCGAGATCGGCATTGCAATACCACGACCAATTCCAGCCGCCCTGCACGGCACCGGCGCAACCGAGGATCGGGCCATAGAAGTTGGACGGATCCGGGAAGTCGGCAATCCAGGCCATGCCGCCCGACCAGATCATCGGCGCCTCGCCTTCGGTGCCGCCGGCGGCAATTACGTTGCCCTGTGCCAGCGCGCGGATTTCAGCCTTGACGCCAATTGCCGCGAGATCCTGCTGGATTGCCTGAGCGATGCGTGGTTGCGGGTCGGTATTGGTGGCGTAGAGCACGGTCGAGAAGCCATCGGCCATACCGGCCTCCGCCAGAAGCGACTTCGCCTTGGCGACGTCATAGGCGTAGCCGGTGTAATCCTTGTCGTAGCCCGGCATCAGCGGCGGCAGGACTTCCTTGGCAGGCGTAGCGCGACCGTTGAGGATGCGCACGATGCGCTCCTTGTTGATCGCGTGATTGACCGCCTGGCGAACCTTCAGGTCGTCGAAAGGCTTCACCTTGGTGTTGAGCGTTACATAGCCGGTATGAAGCTGCTCGCCATCGACGATCATCTGCGCGCCATCGGCCGAGTTTTTGATTTCCAGAAACTTTGCCGGCGGAATGCCGTCGCCGGCGATGTCGACCTCGCCCTTCTGTAGACGCAACAGCGCTACCAGCGGCTCCTGGCCGACCTCGACGGTGAAGCTGTCGATCTTCGGCGTGTCCTTGACATAGTAGGCGGGGTTCTTTTCGAACACGAGTTTCTGGCCGATCACCCAATCCTTCAACGTGAAGGTGCCGGAGCCAACCGGGTGCTTGCCGAAATCACCGGCAGCCGCTTCGACGGCCTCCTTCGGCACGACCGAGGCGAAATTGATCGCCAGCACGTGCAGGAAGGTCGCATCGGGGCGGGACAGCTTGAAGATGACCGTGCCATCATCCGGGGTCTCGATGCCGGAAAGGCCGGTCGCCTTGCCACCGGTCAGGTCCTCGAAGCCGTTGATCGCGCCGAAGAAGCCGGCACCCGGCCCTTGGGTCTTCGGATCGACGGCCCGCTCGATCGAGTATTTAACGTCGGAGGCGATCAAATCGCGGCCATTGGAGAATTTCACGCCCTTGCGCAGCTTGAATTTATAGGTGAGCCCGTCGGGCGCGACCTCGAAGCTTTCGGCGAGCGAGGGGACCAGCTTGGCGGTGCCCGGCTCATAGTCCATCAATCGAGAATAGAGGCTCTTGATCATCGACCAGTTGACCCAGTCGTAGCCGATGGCGGGATCGAGCGTGACGATATCGTCCTTGTAGGTGACGACGATATCCTTGCCCTCTGCCATCGCGGCGAAAGGTGCAATCATGATCGCCGCGGCGGTGGTCGTTCCAAGTAACCAGCTCTTGAGCATTGTAAGTTCCCCTTTTTGGCTCTGGTCAGGATGTTCTGATGCGTGGGTCGATGAAGGGCGCGATGATATCGGCAAGCAGGTTGCCGGCGACGATGGCAAGCGCCGATGTGAGCGTCACGCCCATGATGATCGGGATGTCGACCTGCTGGATCGCCTGCCAGGCGAGCTGGCCGATGCCGGGCCAGCCGTAGACTGCCTCGACCACCACGACGCCGCCCATGAACTGGCCGATATCGATGCCGATCATCGCGACGATCGGCAGGATGGCGTTGGGCAGGGCATGGCGGAAGATGATCCGACGCGACGACAGCCCCTTGGCGCGAGCGGTGCGCACATAGTCCTGGTTCAACACGTCGATCATCGCCGAGCGCACCATGCGCGCGTACCAGCCGGCCCCGAGCACGCCGAGCGTGGCGGCGGGAAGCACGACATGGGCAAAGCTTCCATAGCCGCTCATCGGAAACCAGCCGAGGGTGACGGCAAAGACATAGAGAAGCAGCAATGCCACGACGAATTGCGGTGCGGATACACCGACGAAGGAGGCCATCATCACCAACCGGTCGACGAGACCACCGCGCTTCACCGCCGCGATCGTGCCGAAGGTGATGCCGAGAACGACTTCGACGAGGATGCCGGCCGCCATCAGCGTTAGCGTCGCCGGCAGGCGCGCGACGATTAGCGTCCAGACCTCGGTTTTCTGCGCGTAGGAGCGACCGAGATCGCCCTGCGCGAGCCCAGTGAGATAGGTCCAGAACTGAATCAGCAGCGGCTGGTCGAGGCCGAGTTCGTGGCGGATGGAGGCAACCGTCTGGGCCGTGGCACTGCGGCCGGCGATCATCCGCGCCGGGTCCGCCGGCAGCGCGTAGAGCAGGACAAAGGTGATGGCGGCAACGCCGATGAGAATGAGCATTGCCTGGGTCAGGCGGCGAAGCAGCATGAAGGCCATCATCCCCTCCCCCGCTGCGTAGGATCGAGAATGTCGCGCAGCGCATCGCCGACCAAATTGAATGCAAGCGCCGTCATCAGGATGACGATGCCAGGGAAGAACACCAGCCAAGGCGCGGCCTGAAAATAGCTCTGGCTTTCGAAGATGATGTTGCCCCAGGACGGTTCCGGCGGTTGTACGCCGATACCGAGAAACGACAGCGTCGCTTCGAGCAGCACGGTCGTGGCAATGCCCAGCGTGCCCCAGACGATCGCCGTCGGCACCAGATGCGGTAGGATATGAATGAACAGGATGCGGCCATGGCCGGCGCCGAGCGAGCGTTGCGCCATGATGAAGTCGCGCTCCACCAGGCCGCGCGTCTCGGTGTAGACGATGCGCGCCACCTGCACCCAGTTGACCAGCGCGATCACCATCGCGACGATCCAGAGGCTGGGCTTCAGGAGCGCCGCCAAGACGATGGCAAGCAGCAAGGCGGGAAAAGCCATCATCAAGTCGGTGAAGCGCATCAGGATATTGCTCGGCAGGCCGCGCAGATAGCCGGCCACGATGCCGATGAACAGGCCGATGGCGACCGCGATGCCATTGGCGACGAGGCCGATGATCAGCGAGGTGCGCGCTCCGTAGAGCAGGCGTGAAAACAGGTCGCGGCCGAGCGTGTCAGTGCCGAGCAGGAAAGGTCCGCCCGGCGGCATGGGCGCGCCTTCCAGCGTCAGACCATCGAACATCTGCTCGTCGGGATTGAACGGTGCGATCAGCGGAGCGGCAACGGCCAGCACCACAACGGCCACGACAATGATCAGCCCGAAAACCGCCGTTGGCTGGCGCAGGAGTGAACGGAATATGCCCATCAGCCGACCTCCGGCAGGGGTTCCGCCCCACCGAGCACGATGGCGGCGATCTGCTCCATCGTCAGGCGGCGTTGCATGGCAAAACCGCGCAATGTCGCATAAGCCTGGTCTTCACCGAGCCCGCGCGCAGCGCGCAACTTTTCGACAGCCGCATGGACGAGAGGCCGCATACGCACCCGCTCTTCCAAATGGCGTAGCTCTTCAGCAACCGCCAGGCGTTCGCGATGGATCGATACCGCCATGACAAGCGCCGGGAAGATCGCGGAGGCGGAAACCGGTTTTGCGATGATAGCGCTCGCACCCCTGCCCATCGCCCAGGCAATGCGGCCTGGCGCTTCCGACCCGAGCAGCGCTACCAGCGGCTTGCTCGAGGGGCCACCAGTCGGGGCATCGGGCGGCGGCAGAATGTCGTCCCAGCCTTGATCGGCATCGACCAGCACCAGATCCGTGTCGGCCCAGCTCGTCATCGGCTCCCAGCGGCGGGTCGAGAGGATACCGAGCAGCCCCAACTGGCGCTCCATTCTTTCCGTATTACTGTCCTCGCGATGCAGGATCACGGCCCGCCAACCGGTGAAATTCGGTGTCCTGCTCATGACACGACCCTCAGCTTGGCGGGCATGGCGGTGCCACGCGCTGTGAGATAGGGATCGGCGGCGAGCGCCGGGCGCGAAGCAATGACATCGAAGCCGTTGTCGTCGTTGATGCGGCCGAGATGAAACGGCAGGGCGGCGTGATTGGTCCGGGCGTCGATCTCGAGCGTTCCCAGCAGCGATGGCCACTTGCGGCGATGCACTTCGTGGCGCACCGCCCCCGGCTCGTCCGTGCCGGCCGCGACTATCGCGCCGATGCAGAGATCGACGGCAGTATAGGCGCTGGCAAAGACGCTCGAAATGCGCCGCTCATGACCGTAGCGCAATGTGGCGCGGGATTTGAAATCGCGGTTTTCCGGCGTGTCCAGCGTGTCGAAATAGGAGGCCGCGCAGAGCTGGCCGGCTGCCGCCCCCTTGGCGATCAGCTCAAGCTCGCATTCCATCAGGTCGCAGCTGACGACCGGGCAGCTTTCCGGCCGGAAAAAGGGGTCGCTATCGCCCAGCGCCTTCATCGCTTCGAGGAAAGCATAGCTGGACGGCCCGATCAGGTTGTTGAGGATGAAGCTCGGCCGCCGCTCTTCAATCTCGGCGATGATGCGCTCCACAACCGTTTCCTCCAGCGGCAGATAGCGCTCGCCCAATATCTCGCCCCCGGCATTGGCGATCAGCTCACGTGCCAGACGGTTCATCTCCCAGCCCCAGACATAATTGGCGCCTGTAAGATAGGGCCGCGCGCCAAATCGGGGGATGAGATATTCGAAGGCAGGGATCAGGTGCTGGTTCGGGCAGCCGCCGAGATAGATGACGCTCTCATTGGCCTCGAACCCCTCATAGGGACACATGTACCACAAGAGGCCGTCATGCTTTTCAACCAGCGGAATGACTTCCTTGCGGGCGGCGGACGTGATGGTGCCGACGATATGACGGCAATCGGCGCGCAGCATCTTCTGGGCGCCGTCGAGATAACCCTGCAGGTTGGCCTTCGGATCGTGCAGCACGGGCTCGATAACGCGTCCGGTTTTGTTGGCATTATCCTCGACAGCGAGCATCGCACCATCACGGGCGTCCATGCCCATCGCGCCATAAGGGCCGGTGGTTGAATAGAGAATGCCGATCTTCAGCGCGTCGTTCATGATAGCCCAATACAAAAAACCCCATGACGTAGCCCCGCTCGTTAGCGGGGCGTCATGGGGCGAAACTGCCCAGCGACATCAAAGTCATGTGAGACGCGGATCAGAACCTGCCTAATTCGCAGGCCTGATTAAAATACAGACATCAACCGCAAGTCAAGCGGCAGGACATAATAAGTGACGTTTCGGAGGTGTGTCACGTTGAATTCGTCAGCAAGCACCTTTGCAGAATGCTGCAATGACGCTGATGTGCCGACACGGTGTTCCAATGCGGGCTCGCCGTGGGGCGGTGCAAGTGGATAGCGCCCATCTCCCTTGGCGTAGGGGAGCCTGATCGATGACGAAGTCTGGTACGCCCTAGCCCATCAATTGTAAGTGGGTCCTTTCGCTCGTGACCAACCCAGATCGGCTTGTCATGCAGCGTCTCTATGATTGATGCTGTTTCGACGCTTTGAAACGAATGTCAATTTACGCAGAGCTATGCCGGGAGAGTCAGGACCCTGAAACAGGATTTCTTGCTATCGGCACATCACGCGCGGGAAGGGACCTGGCAAAAGCAGCAGCCTCGCCAGGGTATGGGAAATCCTCACCCACCTGGTCGGATCCATCATAAACCTTGAACGTCGGCCCATCGGTTTCGACGATTTTGTAACCATTCACATATTCGAATTTCGGTGTCTTCCAGCCCATTCCCCGTCCCTTCAATGCGCACGCGATCGATCGACCGGTGTCACCCCGCATTTAGCATGAGTTTCAGTGAGAGCAGAACCCCGAGAAAGCGGCAACGCCATGGTGGTATTATGAAGTTGATCAGACTCGAACCAGCGTCCCACGATTCGAGAGGTTTAGGCGACCCAAGGATTGATAACTCTCGATCCGGCTGCCTCAAACCGGCTTGTATCTCGTGTTGCGACCGCGAGATGGTTTTCTGCCGCCGTAGCAGCAATGTATCCGTCAGCCTCCCCTATTGCATCTCCGGATGTTCGGCCGCCAGCCATCAGCTCCGAGAAGAACTGAGCGGTATCTACGTTAAAGGGCAGAATGCGCGCGTCAAAGATCGGAAGGACTTCACCTTCAAGGCGGTCGTGGAGAATTGTCTGACGCTTCCCTGGGGGCATTGAGGCAATGCCGAAACGAATTTCGGCAATTGAAATCGCGGAAATGAATAGCGTTTCGATGGACTGTGCATCCAGCCAAGTCAGCACAGCAGTATCAGGAGCCGGCTTCCAAGGCTCAGATATTACATTCGTGTCTAGCAAGATCATTCGAACGTCATCGGTTCTGCCGGGGTCCTGTCGCGCTGTTGTTGCAGCGCTTCGACGTCACTGTTTGACAATTCAGCGTCACGACCAATGGCCGCGAGCAATGATCCGAGTTTGACACGCCCAGATGGACGAACAGCAGCCTCAAGAATGTCACGAATTTCGGCCTCGGTACTACGGCCGTGGTGAGCTGCTCTTGCGCGTAACGCCCGATGCGTTTCATCGGAAATGTTTCGAATGGTCACCGCAGCCATTGATTCAATCCTATCTATGTTTTGGTCGCGATATCGTAAAAATGATAGCAGTTTCAAGTCGTACTGAGAAAACGAACCGGATTCGAGCGGATTTCCGTCCACTTTTATAATATGTTGCGGAATTCCGCTTGCCTGTATAAAGGAAGTATGTGCGGATTTCCGCATTGGCCTCACAATAAAAGCGGAATTCCGCATGATCATAACTGTTTTTCAGGCACTCGGTGAACAACTGCTTGCAGCCCGGAAAAAGCGTGACCTAAGCCAAGCGGCGCTGGCCGAGCGACTTGGTCGAAATCGTGCCCGGATATCGGAACTGGAACGTGACCTTGCCAACGATCGCTTGGGCAGGGACCGTCTGACGCTGTTTGCCGAACTTTGCGATACGCTTGATCTCGTCCCCGTGCTGATCCCGAAATCGCGCATGGAAAGCGTGCGGCTGCTGATCGATGACATACCTGCTCCAAGACATTCGACCGAGGTTCCAAGAGCTTTCGACGAGCTCTTCATCGACCTCGACGACGATGAGACGAAGGGAAGGTAATGGCGAGAGCAGCGGCGGTTCTGGGCGTATTCATGCTCGACGAAAACGGAGGGGCCGTCCGGGCAGGGACCCTGACACGTGATGCCGATGGTGCGGTGTCCTTCGTCGTTGCGGAAAGCTTCCTGCGGGACGCGAAAAGGCCAATCCTCAGTCTCGGCTGGTATGATCCCGATTCCGACCAAGGGACACGCGAAAGGCTCGCCTCGCGAGGAGACAAAATCGGGCTGCACGGAAGATTGCCGCCTTGGTTTTCCGGGCTTCTGCCGGAAGGAGCCCTGCGCGACCTGGTGATGACGGAAATGGGTCCGGGCGATCACGACGAATTCGACGTACTGACCCGCCTCGGAGCGGACTTGCCCGGCGCGGTGTTCGTTGTCCCGGAGACCGACATACCGGCGTCGGCAGGACCGCTGGATCTCGGAAAGGTCCATGGCTTCAAGGCAGCGCTTCCCGAAGGCGCGGTGAAATTCTCGCTGGCAGGCGTCCAGCTGAAATTTACCGGTAACGCGGATGGCGACCGTCTGACGGCTCCCGCCCGGGGAGAGACTGGTCGTAGCATCATCAAACTGGGCAGTGAACGATTTCCCAATCTTCCCGAAGCAGAGTTTGCCGCCATGCAGATGGCAAGCGCCATGGGCGTCAGAACCGCGCCGTGCCGGCTCATCTCTCGCGACGCAATCCGGGGCATACCAGCCGAATTGCTGCAGCACGGAGAAAACGTGCTTGTCGTCGATCGGTTCGACAGGTCTGCCGGCGGCCGCATCCAGATCGAGGATGCCGGCCAGGTTCTCGGCGCTGTAGGTGACCGGAAGTATACGATGGGTACGACCGAAACGGTCATCAACATGGTTCGCCGTTTTAGTACCGATCACCGTGACGACGTTCTTGAAGCCGTCAGGCGTGTCGTCGCCGACGTGCTTCTAGGAAATGGCGACAATCACCTGAAGAACTGGTCCTTCTATTTCCCGCGAGCCGGCCAGATTAGGCTATCGCCGGCCTACGATATCGTGCCGACCGTCCTGTATCTCCACCAGGACGAGATGGCGTTGCGCTTCGTCAGGACGCACAGTTTCGAGGCAGTTAACTTGCATCGCTTCGAACGGGTTGCGAGCTTTATAAGGCTGGACCCAAAGCTCATCACGCGCGCAGTCGAGCATGCCGTCCGGCAAGCCTTGGAAACTTGGCCAAAGATTGCCCACGCTCTTTTGGGATCCGACTCTTGCGATCGGATTTTGAGGCGGCTCGACACGTTGACGCTCGTCCAAGAGGTCCGTGTAAGGATTGGACTATGATAACGCAGGTCGCGCAGATCGCCGTCGCGATGAGGTCCGATTCGCGGCCTTTCAGCCGCGTGGACAAGGCTGCGCCAGACGAATGCGGAGCGAAGACATCACGCTGTCTTCTGAATGGCCGCACGATAGGTTACCTTTCAATTATAAGGTTGGGGACGTCAGTGACGCGGCCAGTCGCGAGCTGGTCGTGTTGGCGACACCGAGCTGTGGAAAGCCGAGAGCGTCCAGGCGGCGTTTTGCAGAAACGTTACAACGAAGTCGCAGTGGCCGGCTTGTCTCAGACCGTTCCGGACACCTCATCTTGTTCTCTAGTCCCTCGTTGGTTATACTGTTTTTGTAAAACAGTTTAACTCCGGAGCTGGCGATGAAATCAATCGACCTTATGTACCAGACCATGCTCGCCGAGCTGGGCCAGCGCTCGCCCGACGCCGCATGGACAGCCGATTTCCCTCCCATCGGCAGATTCACGCCTGCCACGATCAAAGGCAAGCGGTACTGGTACTTCGACATCCCGGATGGACATGGGGGTACGACACGTCGCTATGTCGGTCCTGCGGAGGATCCGGACATTGCGCAGCGGGTTGCCGACCACAAGCGCGAGAAGGATGACCTCCGCGCCCGCAGGCGCATGGTCAACAGCCTCACCCGCGAAGGCGGGATGATCGCTCCCGATGCCATGTCCGGGGACATCGTCGAGGCTCTTGCCGAAGGTGGCCTGTTCCGGCTCCGCGGCGTTCTCATCGGCACGGTCGCTTTCCAATGCTATTCCGGCCTGCTCGGGGTCCGCCTGCCTATGGCGGCGATCCTGACTGGTGATGCGGACATCGCCCAGGACTACGCGATATCACGCGAAGTCGAAGACAGCCTGCCACCGATCCTTGACCTTCTCCAAGGCGTCGACCCCAGCTTCCGGCCGGTCCCGCATCGATCGGGAGGAGCGGCTTCTTCCGCGTTTCAGAACGCAGACGGTTACCGGGTCGAATTCCTGACGTCCAATCGCGGCTCCGACGACTACATTGACCATCCGGCGAAGATGCCTGCACTGGGCGGCGCCAGTGCTGATCCGCTCCGCTTCCTCGACTTCCTCATCCGAGAGCCTGTTAGAACCATGCTGCTTCATCGCAGCGGTGTCCCGGTAGTCGTCCCAGACCCGTCTCGGTACGCAATTCATAAGCTCATCGTCGCCAGCCGCCGGCACACTGACGGACAGGGGCCAGCGAAACGCAAGAAGGATGTCCGGCAGGCTGCTCTGCTCTTCGAAGCCCTGCAGCAGACACGGCGGACGTCCGACCTTGCCTTAGCTTACAACGAGGCTTGGGAGCGGGGGGCCGCATGGCAAGAGGGCATCAGGGCAGGGGCAGCCATGCTATCGGTCGAAGAAGCTGTCCAGTTCTCGAAGAGCTTGCTTGAGGGCGCGCAACGAAACCGAGAAGAGATTGAGCTTCCGTTCGGGGAATAGGGACAAGGCTATGGACAGCACGGCAGCTCAGACGAGGGTCTTCGGCGGGACCCTGCTCGGCCTCTTCGTGCAACGACCGTCGATCGCCTGCGGCTAGGAGCGAATGAATACGACAACGCGCGCTATCTCGCTTAAGACACATCGTGGTTCTTGAGAGTGATCGAACTTGCGCTCCTTTCTCGAGTTTCCAAGTGGCTGAGTTATATACCTTTTCGCGGCATAGGTCGGGATTAACATTGTTCCAGTAGTGAAATACTCGGAAGATGCAACTTATATAGATCTATGATTTCAGCCTCCGCGATGGGGCATTCTCTTCCGATAATGACGTTTTCTATGTAGCTTCAGTCAGTTCCCGATATAACTCGATCGTAGGCAGATGTGCATCGATAGTCTCGCGAACACTCGCGGCCATCGGCAAGTTCTTCTTCTCGGCTTCCCACACATCCGTGAAGCGCCCGATAGTTTCGCGAGCGGTGTCGAGGACCAACTTTTCGGATAGGGCCGACTTGGCCGCCAGATGTGCAAGCTCGTCCGTCGACAGCTCCGCCATTCTTTTCGTGCGTGAAAAGTTAAGTGCGGCCGTATCCTCTCCCTCGATATAGGGGATGGTCGACAGAAGGTCGTAAGCCGGTGAGAGGGCAGGAGTACGGCGATCGGGGTAGATCAGCGACCAGTTCTTCAGATGCATGTCGCCATTGCCGATCAGTGTGCTGAAGACCAACCGGCGGATGAACTCCGCCACGTCGGCCGTGCTCGTCTCGATGCCGAGGACGCGGGCGATCATCCGGTAATTGCCCTTACTGTACTTGTCATCCGGCTTCACGCCGAACACCTGCGCAAAATCCTCGATATGCACCGGCCCCTCCGGCGTACGGTCGAAACGCCTAATGGCTAGCGCCTGCCCGTGCAGTTCTCCCACCCCCTGTGGCAGGCCGTTCACCGCATCCAGCTCGACCAGCTGGATCTCCGGTATGTCCATGCCCATCATTCCGGCGATGGTCATCATGGAGAATTCGTTCTCCGGCACGCCGCTATACTGCTGGGAGGGCAGCTTCACGATCCATGATCCACCTGTCCCCTGGGCTGGAATAGTCAGGCCGCCGCCCTTGGTGGCGTTCTCGAAGGCGGAGAATTTCAGCTGCACCCCGGCCAACGAAAAGCGCAACGCATTCGGTCGCGCTTCAATAATCGACTGCTCGTCGTGCGGCGGTAGGTCATCCCCTTCCGATGGGTGGACGGTCACAGCGCCAGGCAGGTCTCGGCCAAGCATCCACAGCAGGAAGAACTCCCGGGTCTGTTTTACACCGGCACGTTCGGCGAGGTATTTGCGCAGCGGTCCTTCGGGCAAGAGGTTCGAAAAGAATGGCGGGACAACGATGCTGTATGGCCGGAATTTGGTGATCAGGGCGCCAAACGGGTCCTTGAAGGACAGCCCGAGCGTCGGCCTCTTTTCGTTTTCAACATAGTCGTCGTTGAACGCAAAAATGGTGCGGCCGTCCTGTAGGTTCGTCAGGGTTGCGACCGGTTCTCCGTAAAGCTTGACATCAAGTACAGTTACTTTAGGCATCATCGTCCTCCTCACCCAGGGCATAGGCTGAGCGCGGGAAAGCGTCATCACGATCGCGATGCGCTGCGGCGTTGCGTAGCCGTCTTATCTCCTGGGCGATCTCTCTCATTTCCTGTCGCGGCATTTTTCCGGCCTGGTAGTGTTCGAGCCGCTCTGCGGTCCGTTTGAGAATGTCCAGTTCATCTAGTGTCAGAGGTAAATGCCGCAGCAGAACCAAGCTGTCCTTAAGGGCGAATGTGTCTGAATTCGTCCCGATCCCCTGACTAAATTTCGAAGTCCCGCGTTCGAGACGCGCCACCAACTTACGCTGGTCGGACGTCAGGACATCAGTCGACGCCGAGTTGCTATCAAGGATGTTGCGGATCGCTGGCATCAGTTTCTTCGGTGCCAGCACGATTTCGAGGTCAAGTGCGCGCGCCACATCTACAAGGCTGCCAAGACCTGGCTCCATTGTCCCACGTTCAATCTGGGAAATATGGCTCTGGGTCAGGCCAGAGCGTGCGCTCAGCTCACGCTGGCTTAGCCTCTGTGCTTCCCTAGCAGCGCGTAACTGCTGCGTTAAATGCTGGGTCTTATATGCCACGATCATTATCCTATATCGTATGATAGCGCTTATACAGGAAACTATATAGCTAGTTCTGTGAAGTAGGGCAACCTTGATATATAAACCCGTATCACCGAAGTCTCTTATATGGAATTATATATCGGTGAGGCAAGGCTGGGTCATTATGCAGAGCTAGCTTCTGTCGCCGCCCACGAGGGCGCGCACCGGCGTTGTCACGTCGTTGGTAGCTTAACGGTTGAAGACTAAGTGATCTCTATGAACACGCCGACCGTCAGCTACAAGAACCATCGCTTCCGCCGGAGATCATCGCCCATGCGGTCTGGCTGTATTTCCTGTTCCCGCTGAGCCCGGCCGACTATCGCGTGTTCTGACCACCTTGTTGCTCCTGCGCGCGGGTTACGCTTATGTCCCCTACAGCTCGCTCGAAAGCATTATCGAGCAAAGCAAGGAGAGCTACTACATCTCCCTGCGGCGCACGCAGGTAACGATCCGCAGCGCCGAGCCTGACTGGAACCCATGGATCGAGTTCTTTTTGAGGGCACTCCATCGTCAGAAGACCCGGCTCGAGAAGAAAATGGAGCGGGAGCGCATCATTCTCGCCGACATGCCGGAATTGTCCGTCACACTGCTCGAGTTGGCGCGCGAACATGGGCGGATCACCGTCTCTGAGGCTGCCCGCATCACCGACGCAAGCCGGCACACTATCACGGATCACCTAAAGGCCCTAGTGGATCAAGGGCACCTTGTCCTGCACTGTGCGGGTCGCGGAGCCTGGTACGGCCTTTCCTGAAGAATAGGATGGCAGGCCCATCCGAATGGGTCTTGCTCTTGATGGGAGCCGAACCTTCGACCCGCAAAGTCCAAACGAACTTAGTATTAAAAGATTCTCTAAATAACAGAAGTTTGGCGGGCTGTGCACTGAGTGCGGCTGGCGATAACCTGAAATCGTGAACCGAGAGGCGCTGTGCATTCCCGGAGAACGCAAAACACCGCCGATCGCGATGAACCCTTCTCTGCCTAAGCTTATGGCGAGGCAGCCGAAAACCACCTCGCCAGGAACTTTCACTTGCCTTGCCCGATGGCCAGCGCAAACAGCCTGGCCTGTCGGTCGGCAAAAGCCCGCGGATTGGCTGGTTTGTCCCCGTCAAGAATGCGTGCTTCGTCAAGCAACAGCCACGCCGCATCCTCGCGAAACGCTAGATCGTAGATCGATGCTATGGCCTTAACACGCTCGTTGTGCGCGTTGATCTCCAGGATTGGCTTCGATGCGGTCTGTAACCGCCCCGCCCCTTGGAGGAGCTTTTCGAGCTGGCGATCGGGGCCATGTTCCGACGCGACAAGGCAGACCGCGCTTTCGGTCAACCGATCGGAAACCCGCACGTCACCGATTTCCTCACCCAGTGTGCTTCGAGCGAAATCGATGAACGCTGTAACTTCAGGAGAAGCTAGCCAGTCACCCTCATCGGTGCCGCCCTCGCCGGTCACAGCGTTAAGATCGGCAAGGCCCTGGGTAACCGATTTAAAAGGCTTGCCCTCGAAATCTGAGGCGTTGGTCGGCCAGAAACTGTCTACGCCGTCGGTCAGCAGAAGAACCTCTATCCCTTTGGCTCGAAAACCTTCGAGTTGCGGCGACGATCTCAGTTGGTCCAGACTGACGCCGCTAATGTAATAGATCGCCGACTGCCCTTCCCTCATTCCGGCCAGATAGTCGGCCAGGCTCCGAGTTGCCCCATCGGATACGGTACTGCGGAAGCGCGCCAGCTTCAGCAACTGCGCGCGCCGCTCGAAGTCGTCGTAGATACCTTCCTTGAGAATGGGGCCGAACAGATCCCATACTTTGGAAAACGTCTCGGCTTCGCCTTCGGCCATCTTCTCCAGAGCGGAAAGGATCCGACTCGTTACGCCCTTTTTGATAGCGGCAAGCACGGGACTTTCCTGGATCATCTCACGGGAAATGTTGAGTGGCAGATCCGAGGTGTCGACGATGCCGCGGACGAACCGCAGGTAACGCGGCAGCAAGTCGGCTTCGTCGGTTATGAAGACGCGCTTCGCGTAGAGCTTCATCCGACCCTGTCTGCCTGGATCGAACAGATCGAATGGTTGAGAGCCCGGTATGAAGGCAAGTGTAGTATATTCGTGGCGGCCCTCAGCGCGGAAATGCACGTTAGCCAGCGGCTCATCGTACTGGCCCGAGACACTACGATAGAAATCGTCGTAGTCCTGCTTGGATATCTCGCTCTTCTGCCTGAGCCAGAGCGCTGCACCATCGGACACCTGTGACGGCTCCGCGCCCTCCTTTTCTACGAGACGTATAGGAACAGGCACGTGGCCGGATTGATCACGAATGATCTTCTCGACCGTCCATTTGCTGGCGTATTTCTTCGCATCGTCCATGAGATGTAGCACGACGCGCGTACCGCGTGCCGGTGCTTGCCCGGCATCGATCCCGACGATGTCATAGCTTCCCTTACCGTCGGATGACCATTTCCAGGCCTCGCCCTCGCCGGCGCGACGGGAGATGACATCGACCCGATCGGCGACCATGAACGAGGAATAGAACCCGACGCCGAACTGGCCGATCAGCTCCGCCTTCTCGCCAGCCTTGGCCGCCTCTAGCCGCTCCATAAACGCCTTTGTTCCGGAGCGCGCGATTGTGCCAAGCGCGTCGATCATCTCCTCGCGGTTCATGCCGATGCCGTTGTCCTCAATAACGAGTGTCTGCGCCTCCTCATTGAGCGTCACGAGAATCGCCGGCTGGGCGCCATCGGACGCGAGCTGCGGCTTGGAAATGGACTCATACCGCAGCTTTTCGCAGGCATCCGCCGCGTTGGAGATCAATTCCCGGAGGAACACATCTTTGTCTGAGTAAACGGAATGCACCATCATATGCAGGAGCCGGCTGACATCGGCTTCAAATACGTGTTGCTCGGGCTGCCGCTCATCTTGTGTCGTCACTGATACCTCCATTCGTACAGAAATCGCCGTCAAATGGTTTTTCTGGGATAAGAATTCAAGCGCCGTCGCGCACCGGGACTTTTACAAGACATTTTTGCTATCGTGTCTCAAACCTGGGGACAGCGCCACTTGAGTGTCTTATTTCCGTGGCCCCGTCTCTACTTCCTCTCGTACGATCCTGTCCGGCAGGAGTAGCGACATGAATAATCTTGTTCCGAACGCATTCTATTGGGCTCGTTCCGTAAAGCACAACGACGGGCGGCTTACCGTCGTGGAGGTTTCCACCGCATTTGGCACAATTCGGGATTTCTGGAACTTGGCGGTGCCTGCATCGGACCAGCATTTCATGATTGATGACTTCGAAATCCTCAGCGGGATCGAGCAGCCAAAGACGTCATTCCGTCTTCAAGCAGCTGAATAAGAAGACCCGCAAGCAAGTTTAGCCCTGCTCGACCGCCCTCATTCAAACCGTCTCTGTGTCACGTCGCGCCGTGGCGAGGTTGCCATCGCGTCACTTCTTCAAAAGGCGTGACAACGCCGATTGGCTCCAACCAACCTTATCCGCCAATGCCGTCAATGACGAACCGTGAAGGCGGACAGCAGCCTTCGTGGATGCCTTCGGTGACGATCAGGCGTGAGGAAGCGGTGCAGCGCTGGGCGGTGGGAAAGAAGCCGGGATTGGCGGCGGCCTCGACGGCGACAGTGAGGTCGGCGTCATCGAACACCACCATCGGGTTCTTGCCGCCCATCTCCAGCTGGAACTTGCGGTTATGTTCGAGCGACGACACCGCGACGCGGCGGCCTGTTCCCGTCGATCCGGTGAAGCTCAGTCCGGCAATATCCGGGCTGTCAAGCATGACCTGGCCAACGACAGACCCCTCTTCCCATGACGAGGTTCAAGACGCCCTTCGGCAGGCCAGCGCGGTGCAGGATATCAACGATCGCCCAAGCACTGCCGGGCACGAGGTCGGGGGGGGTGAAGACCACGGTGTTGCCGTAGCAGAGCGCCGGTGCGATCTTCCAGGCGGGATGGCGATCGGGAAGTTCCACGGCGTGATGATGCCGATGACACCGAGCGGGTCGCGGGTGATCTCGACGCCGATGTTTGGACGCACCGAGGGGATGGTCTCGTCTGCGAGGTGCAGCACTTCGCCTGCGAAGAATTCGAAGATCTGGCTGGCGCGGATCGTCTCGCCGATCGCCTCGGGAAGCGTCTCGCCCTCTTCGCGGGCGAGCAGCGCGCCAAGCTCGTCCTTGCGCGCCATGATCTCGTCGCCGGCCTTCTTCAGGATGACGTGGCGCTCCCAGATGCCGGAGCGCGACCAAGCTGGGAACGCGGCCTTGGGGGCGGCGATGGAATCGGCCATGTCCTGCGCCGACCCGCGTTCATACTCGCCGACCACCTCATTGGTGTCGGACGGGTTGATATTGGCGGAGGGATCGCGTCCGACCCATTCGCCGGCGATCAGGTTCTGATGCAGTGACATTGCGTTTCCAATTTTAATGTCGTGTCCGGCTAGACGCCGTAGAAGCGGGCCGCGTTGGTTTCGAAGACCTTTTCGAGGCCGGCGGGACCGAGATGCGGCGCCAGCAGCGTGCGCGCGAGATTGCACACCTCGGCATGCGTGGCCGCCAGCGTGCAGACCGGCCAGTCGCTGCCGAACATCAGCCGATCCTCGCCGAAGACGGAGACGACGTGATCGACATAGGGCCTGAAGTCGTCAGCCGCCCAATCGGGTGATGCCTCGGTGACCATGCCTGAAATCTTGCAGGACACCGCCGGGAAGGCTGCGATCTTAGCGATCCGCTCGCGCCAGGGGTCGAGCGTGCCTGCGGCGATCTCCGGCTTGGAAATATGATCGACCACCGCGCGCAGGCCAGGCGTTTCCTGAAGCGCCCGGACGACGAACGGAAGGTGCCGCGTGAAGGTCAGGATGTCGAAGGGCAGGCCTGACGCTGCGATCGCCTTCAGGCTTCTCAGCACCTGCGGCCGGACGATGTAATCGTCATCCGCAAGGCCCTGCAGCATCGGCCGGATACCGATGAACAGCGGGTTGCGCCGATAATGCGCGAGGCGGTCGGCAAAATCCTGGGCATCGAGATCCAGCCATCCGACGACGCCGGCGACGAAATCCGTCTCGGCTGCCACACCCAGAAGAAAGTCGGTCTCCGCCTCGGTTTCCGCCGCCTGCACGACGATCGTTCGTGTGACGCCTGCGCGACGCATCTCGAGCCGGAGATCGTCAGTCATGAAATCGCGGTAGATCGAACCGACGTCAGGCGTGAGCCAGCCATAGTCGCCGCGGTCCACTTTCCAGAAATGTTGATGGCTGTCGAGCATGAATTCCTCCCTTCGATGCCCGCAGTTTCAGCTGCGGACGACACCCTTGCGCAGCAGTATGTTGCCATACAGCCTGCGCTCTCGCGAGGAGATGATGGCATAAGCATTCGCGGCCCGCTCGGAAAATTCCGCAGGCCAGATGCCGTCGAGAACCAGCTTGCGGCCCTCGCCCTTTTCAACGGATGCTTCGAACTCGGCATAGATATGCGGCGCCTCGCCCGGTGCCCGCATGTAGGCCACCGGCTGCTCGACGAAATCGTCGAGCGGGAAGAGTGGAAAACCGTAGGCCCATGATCAACCGCGCATCGAAGCCGACCAACGCCCGAAATATGGTTGGCGTTCCGTTTCGTTGGCCTGCAGGGAGTGGCGAAGCCGCAGTAGGTCCTTGCGGGCTACGAGACCCGCCAGCTGCCCGCTTTCTGGATCAACGATCGGGATACGGCCCGCGTCGGTCGCCAACATCAGGTCGGCGACGTAGCCGACCGTGTCATCGGGATGGGCGAGCGGCAGGGAAGCATCGGAGACGAGATCGGCGAGCGACTGATCGAGTTCCGCCCTCTCCTGCTGCCAGCGCAGTACATCGCCGCGCGACACCACCCCCTTGAGAATGCCAAGCTCGTCGACAACGGGATAGACACGATGGGTCTTCTCTTTTGTAGCGAACTCGCCGATCGCTTCTGCGACAGTCATGTCGGCTCGGAAACTCTCGACGTCAGAGATCATGATGTCGCGGGCGCGCGAGAATTCGAAGGGATCGATGCCGTATTCGCGGGTGATGTGCTGGCCACGGCGGGCGATCTTCTCGGTCAGGATCGAGCGGCGCAGCAGCAGCACGGTGACGGCATAGGCCGAAACCGTCGCCGCGAGCAGCGGCAGCAGCGCGGAGACGTCGCCGGTAAGCTCGACGGCGAAGAAGGTGCCGGTCAGCGGCGCGCGCATCGTGCCGCCCATCATCGCGGCCATGCCCAGCAGCGCCCAGAAGCCGGGATCGCCGGGCAGAACAAGTCCGACAAGCCAGCCGAGAGCGCCGCCGAAAATCAGCAGCGGCGCCAGCACGCCGCCCGACGTGCCTGAAGACAACGCCACGAGCCAGATCGCCGCCTTGACGAGCAGGATCGTCAGCACCGCCTGCGGCAACATCTTGCTGTTGAGCAGACCGTCGATGATATCGTAGCCGACACCAAGGACGCGCGGCTCAATCAGGCCACCGAGGCCGATGATCAGCCCGCCGAGCGCCGGGCACCACATCCAGTGGATCGGCAACGCTTCAAACAGGTCCTCGACCTTGTAGAGCAGCGTCGTCAGGATGCCGGACTGCAGACCAGAGACGATGCCGATGCCGGCGCAGAGCAGTATGCCCCACCAGGGCAGATCCATGTGGAACTGCTTCGGAAAAAGCGGCCCAGCCTCGAACAGGAACGGGCGCCAGCAGACCGACACGCAGGCGGCGACGGCAACGGGAATGAAGCTGCGCGGCTTCCATTCGAACAGCAGAAGCTCGACGGCAAGCATTATGGCAGCGATCGGCGAGCCGAAGATCGCCGTCATGCCGGCAGCGGCGCCGGCGACGAGCAGCGTCTTTCGCTCGGCAGAACTCAAATGGAAGCATTGCGCGAAAAGCGAGCCGATGGCCCCACCGGTCATGATGATCGGACCTTCCGCGCCGAAGGGGCCACCCGTTCCAATCGAGATCGCCGAGGAGACCGGCTTGAGGATCGCGACCTTGGGCGACATCCGGCTACCGCCGATCAGGATTGCCTCGATCGCTTCTGGAATACCGTGTCCTCTGATCTTCTCGGAGCCGAAGCGCGCCATCAGGCCGATGACGAGGCCGCCGAGAACCGGGATGGCGACCATCCAGAGCGAACGCGGCGCCTCGGCCAGCGATACGGCATGGATGCTGAAGCGCCCGAACCAGACGAGGTTGGTGACCAGCGAGATGAGGCTGACCAGCACCCAGGCAGCAAAGGCGCCGCCGGTGCCGACGATCAACGCCATGCCGATGAGGGCGATGACGCGCTTGTCCGTGGTGAAATCTCCGGCCTCGCGCCGGGAGAGGCCGCCCATGAAATCGTGGGGCCGGTGTTTGCTGTGTGGGGACATCTGGGTTCCTGCTGGCAGGCTGACGATGGGTAGCCAAATATATCGCATTACGATACAAATCAAGTACCGCTTGTTTGGCCAATTGACAGATCGGGCAGAAGAGCTAATGCAGGCTTTGCCTGGGACGAGGGATCACCGGCAGGTGCGGACAACGGCGTGGATGCAATGACGGCGGAGGATTGATGGCCAGGAAGCCGAAGGACGATCTCACGCACGCCGATTACGAGGCGCTTTCCAATCTGCGCTACACGCTGCGCCGCTTCATGGATTTCAGCGCCTCCGCAGCCCAAGAGGAAGGCCTGCCGGCACAGCAGCATCAGGCCCTACTGGCAATCAGGGGCCATCGCAGCGAAGAGGCGATGACCATCGGCCTGCTTGCCGAGCGACTGCTGATCGCACCGCATTCGGCAACCGAACTCGTCGGCCGACTGGTGACTGCCGGCTATGTGTCACGCGCCGCCGACCCGAACGACAAACGCCGCCAGACGCTGGCGCTGACTGCCAAGGCCGAAACTGTGCTCAAGCGGCTGACCTCAATTCACCTCACCGAAATCCGCGACTTGGCGCCGCGGCTGATCGAAATATTGCACAGCTTGCAGGAGGGGGTAGAGCTTCAAGACGATCCTTGGTCGGGCAAAAGTTGAACTAGCTCGCGACGTACGCCGTGAAATGAATCGAACCGGCGATCCGCAATAGGCATAGTGTCAATTGCCGGCTCAGGAGGCATAGATTATCGCACCAATTGGTGCGATGAGTGTATCAAAATTTGGGAGTTACCATGCGATCTACTATTAGTCTTGACGACGACCTCATGGAACGGGCCAGATCCCTTACAGGCACAAAGGAGACGGCGGCTCTTGTGCGTCAAGCACTCGAGACTTTAGTACGCGTCGAATCCGGCAAACGGCTAATCGCCCTTGGCGGCACTATGCCCGAGGCTGAGGTAGCGCCTCGCCGCCGGAGCGAAGTGAGCAAGTGATCCTTGTCGATAGCTCAATCTGGATTGACCATTTTCGACACGGCGACCTGGATCTGACCAAAATCATCGGAGATGATCGGTTGCTATGCCACCCTTTCGTTATCGGCGAACTGGCCCTACGCAGTCTGCGCGAACGGATGCGGTTCTAGCTTTTCTTGCAGCTCAGCGTGAGGCAGTGGTCGCGACCCATGCAGAGGTAATGACCATCATTGACCCCTATTCGGTTTTCAGCATGGGGATCGGCTATACCGATGCACATCTGTTGACTTCAACCCTACTCGATCGACGATCAAGCTTGTGGACGAGGGATAAACGCTTGGCGGCTGCGGCTCAGAAGGTTGGCGCAGCACTTTATCCTTCCGCGAATATTCCTCACTAGACATCCAGCGAGGACCTTCATAGAACTCGCGCCGATCCGTCCCCGGTGCAGGCAACTCAAGTATCCATCACTAAGCACTCACCGCAGTGCCATCGGTGGGAAACTACTCGTCAATCACCCCGAACGAGCAGTAATTTTCCGTGTCGGCGAATCGACGGAAGTCGAGGTCAAGGAGAAGAAGGACCGCGTCGACGATGCGCTTCATGCGACTCGCACTGCCGTCGAGGAAGGCATCCAGCCAGGCGGTGGTGTCGCGCTACTGCCCGCCGTCAAGGCACTCGACAATCTTGCGACCGCCAACCAGGACCAGAAGGTCGGCATCGAGATCGTCCGCCGCGCCATCCAAGCACCGGTTCGCCCAGATTGCTGAAAACGCTTGCGCCGAAGGCTCCGTGATCGTTGGCAAACTGCGTGAGAAGAGTGACTTCTCTTATGGCTGGAACGCCCAGACCGGCGAATACGGTGATCTCTATGCTCAGGGCGTGATCGATCCGGCCAAGGTCGTACGGACCGCACTCCAGGATGCGGCGTCTGTCGCTCGTCTGCTGGTGACGACAGAGGCGATGATCGCCGAGAAGCCAAAGCAGGACGCCGCGCCCGCTCACAGCTGCCGCCGGCATGGACTTTTAATGTAAGATATGGCCCGCGCGTTCCCTCGTGGCGGGCTATCGGAGCGGTAAAAAATGGTCGTATCGATTTCGAAGGAAGATGCACGCTGTGTGCGAGTGTCGTCAAGGAGGTCGCGAGTTCAAAGGGCATCGTCAACGACCTGACCGCTATTGGACGTTTAACGGCAACGGTCGCCCGACTTTACAATAAAGGCCCGCGTGAGCGCGATGAGTTGCTGTAGGCGGCTCTGAGCTTGGACGCAATGAAATAAGGTTGGGCAGGCCGATCCGGTCTTTGCCTATCCGCACCGAAAAGGAAGCTCCTCATGAATGCGGGGCTTTTTCTGTGTGCGCGGTCGGCGGCGTCTGGGCCGGCGTCGAACACGTCCTAACGATGCGCTTCTTGTCCAACCGATGGGCGGGCGTGAGGAGGCGCTTTTATGCGAACTGCACCCTGGCTTGGAACCAATTTTTGAGCCGCGCATTATTGTATGCCGATAAATCAGGACTCCTTATGACAGATGACGCTCAGACCCGGCAAGACGCCAGAGACGCAGGGAATCGTCTTGTTGATGGTCACGCCTCTGAAGACCCGTTCGCGGCCGCATTCAAGGCAACGCGCATGCCCATGCTCATCACCGATCCCCGTCAACCTGACAACCCGATCATCTTTTGTAACAAGGCGTTCTGCAAACTGACTGGCTATTCCAACGAAGAACTGATCGGCAAGAACTGCCGTCTCCTTCAGGGACCGAATACCGATCCGGAAGCTGTGCAAAAGCTTCGCCAGGCCATTGCGGCAGAGCAGGACCTGTCGATCGACATCCTTAATTACAGAAAGGATGGATCGGAATTCTGGAATGCCCTTTTCGTCAGTCCTGTTCGCGATGCCTCGGCAACGGTGATCTATTTCTTTGCCTCGCAACTCGACTTCACAAATATCAAAAGCAAGGAGGCGGAGCTCGCCCAGGCACGTCATACCGCTGAAGAAGAAGTTGCATTGCGAACCGCGGACCTGACGGATGCCCTTCGCGCTAAAACGGCCTTGGTGCACGAGGTCGACCATCGGGTGAAAAACAATCTTCTGACGATTGCATCGATCGTGAAACTTCAGGTGCGTATGACTGAGAGTGACGTCGTCGAGCGAACACTCATGTCGGTGCTCAATCGAGTCGAAGCACTCAGTACCGTCCAACGTAAGCTTCTGAACGACGAAGAGATCGGATATTTCGACGTCGCAGATTTTGCAAACACCCTGATGCTCGACAAGATAGGTGCGCTTAAGCGCTCCGACATCCGGCTCACGACGGATCTTCACGAAGTTGTCGTCCCAGCGACCAAGGCATCTGCCTTAGCCCTGATCATCAACGAGCTCGTCGGCGACGCCATCCGCAGGGGTCTGAGCGACGGGGGTGGCGAGATCCATCTTGAGATCAGACGGCTCAATGGGCACTTCCTGATCCGGGTCGTCGATACCGTTTCGCCGGTGGACGTCGACAAAGAAGAGGCCGCGTTCAGCCAAAAGATGCTGGAGGCGTGTCTCCTGCAACTTCGCGCCAAAATCGAGCGCAAGATTACCGGTCCCGAAACAGCCGTCAGCGTCACCTTATCCGTGAAAGAATGAAAGGATTTGCCTTGAATATCTTAATTGTCGAGGACGAAGTCCTGCTAGCGATGGAACTGGAGAGCGAAGTGGAGGATGCCGGTCATCATGTCGTCGGGACGGCCGCTGATAGCCGGGAAGCAATCGAACTCGCCGAGAAGACCTCGCCCCAATTTGCTTTCGTCGATATCCAGTTGCTCGACGGCCCGACAGGTATAGATGTCGGCCGATACCTGTCGGAGAAAACAATACCTTTCGTTTTTGTGTCTGGTAATCTCAAGCGCATCCCAGAGGATTTCGCCGGAGCACTCGGAGCGATTGAAAAGCCGTACACAATGAACGGTTTGCAGAATGCCATGCAGTTTCTTCAAGGCGTTGTCGATGGAAGACCGCCATCTGCAGTTCCGCCGCCGAGCCTTGTCCTCTCACCCACCGTCCTTGCGGCTCTTGCTGCATAATCAACTCTGCGTTTGCGCGGTTAAGGAAACCCAGTGAGTTCACCGTCGGAGCGCATTGGCGCCGTTCGAAATTCAGGTCTGCTTGACGCTCCGATCCAGTCGGAATTCCAGGATATTATCGAGGTTGTAAAAGCCGGACTGAACTGTCCCGTGGCGCTTGTGTCTATCCTCGACGAAGACCGCCAAGTCTTCATAGCTCACCTCGGTTTGCCAGAGAAGTGGGCCGAGGCGGCTGAGACCCCCCTGACACACTCATTTTGTCAACATGTCGTCCGCGACAAACAGCCTTTGATCATAGGTGATGCGACGATCCACGATCTCGTTAGGGACAATCTCGCTATCACCGATTTAGGCGTGATCTCCTATATGGGGGTGCCAGTCACGATGCCGGACGGTATGGTCATCGGGGCATTGGCTGCGATCGATGGCGAGCCGCGTATCTGGACGGATAGCGAGCTCGAGCTGCTCAGCCGAATTGGCAAGGTGGTATCGAACCAGATTGCAACCTTCCTGTCCGAACGGCAATGGAGTTCGCTGTTCGAGCAGCTCGAGGAAGGCATTATCGTCGGCTCAGTCGTTCGGGATACGGATGGCAAGATCGTCGACTGGCGATATGAAACGGTCAACCCGGCTTGGAGTGAACTAGTAGGCTACCCTGACCAAAACGTGTCCGGCCGGACGATGCGTGAGATTTTCCCGAGTTTTGAGCAAGAGTGGGTATCCGACGTAGCAGAGGTGGTCGAAACCGACCAAAATAAGCGGTTTACCCGGAAAGTCGGTTCACTTGGTCGCTGGTTCGATGGCTACGTGCAAGCGACAGGTAACGACAAATTTGTCATCATCTTTGTTGAGGTGACTGACCGCATGCGGGCGCTTGAGGCACTTCAGGAAAGCGAGACAAAACTGCGGCTCATCGTCGAGGGGGCTAAAGACTATACAATTCTGACAGTCGATAACGAGCACCGCATCACCAGCTGGTTTGGCGGGGCACAAGAGACGTTTGGCTGGTCGGAAGCGGAGATGCTCGGCCGGCCGTTCGCGGAGATCTTTACGGATGAGGATCGCGCGGCAGACGTTCCAGCCACGGAAGTGCGGAAAGCTGCAACAGAAGGCGTCGCAGTCGATCGGCGATGGCACCAGACAGCGGACGGATCAAAGGTGTTTCTCGACGGGACCCTTCGCCCGCTTCCAAGCCGCGGTGCTTCATCGATTTCAGAGTTCATCAAGGTCGCACGGAATGCTACGGCACAAAAAGTTGCGGAGGACCGGCAGCTGGCATTTCTGGAGCTGGGTGACAAAATCCGCGAACTGGACGATGTCACTGATGTAGCATTTGCCGCAGCCGAGATCATGGCGCGCAACCTGGCAGGCGCCACAAGAGCAGGCTACGGCATTGTGGATCCGATTGCCGAGACCGTTGAGATGCTACCAGACTGGCGAGCAAAAGGGGTTTCTACCGTCGCTGGCCTTCACCAGTTTCGAAATTACGGGTCCTACTTCGAGGATCTCAAGCGCGGCGAGACGGTGATTATCCCAGACGTGGCAAAAGATCCGCGGACGTCAGACTCGGCCGAGCTGTTTCATTCGATCGGAATCTCGGTTCTCGTCAATGTTCCGATCATAGAGCACGGTGCGTTTGTTGGAGTGATGTTCGTTCACTACGACAAACCTCATGACTTTACCGCGGAAGAGCGCGATTTCGTACGAACGATCGCCGATCGCACGCGTGAAGCCATCTCCAGGATCCGAGCCGAACAGGAACAGCAGGTTTTGAACCACGAGATCAGTCATCGCCTCAAGAACACGATGGCCATGGTCCAGGCGATTGCAACGCAGACCTTGCGCCCGGTGACAGAACGAGCGCCAGTCGAGGCCTTTACCAACCGTCTCCACGCGCTCTCCAAAGCCCACGAGGTCTTACTCGGGCAGGATTGGTCTTCCGCGCGTATGGTGGCCGTCATCGATTCCGTTCTACGTCAGCTATCATTACCCGATCGTTATTCGATGTCGGGTCCAGACCTGGAGTTAGGACCGCGCTCGGCTCTGTCGCTGGCTCTTTTGATGCATGAACTTGGCACCAACGCGCTGAAATATGGAGCATGGTCGAACGACAGGGGTAGCGTCACCGTTCATTGGACAACTCAAGACGGCAACGGAGACACTACGCTTGTTCTTGACTGGAACGAGCATGATGGCCCGCCGGTTGTTGCTCCGTCGGTTAAAGGTTTTGGATCAAAACTCATACGACTTGGATTTATGGGAACAGGCGGTGTCGAAATCAATTACGATCCGGAAGGATTGCGAGTGACGATGCAAGCATTGGTTTCGCAGCTGAGGCAATCGTGATGATGGCTGATATTACAAACAACGTTGCGATCATCCTGGTAGTAGAGGACGAGCCTCTGTTGCGTCTGGCTGCCGTCGACCTCGTCGAAGCGGCAGGATATGAAGCGCTTGCCGCGGCAGATGCGACAGAAGCCGTGGCTGTCTTGGAGGCGCGCGACGATATTCGCATTGTGTTCACCGACGTCGATATGCCGCGCGGCGTCGACGGCATGCGCCTTGCGGCCATTATTCGTGATAGATGGCCGCCGATCAAACTGATCTTGGTTTCCGGACATATCCAGGACCCTGGCGACCAAATTCCGGCTGAAACGGTCTTTTTCGCCAAGCCGTACCGGGAAGAGCAGATTGTCGAAGCTATCAGGCAGATGCTTCAATAAGCGGCGTGATGCGATAATGGCCAAGGTCGCGATGCAAGCAGGAGCCCAAAGCATGCCGAAGATGTTCGTTAGCCTTCTTGCAACGGTGACGCTGAGTAATGCAGCGAAACACTGAACCATCATCACTTCGGCAACTCCGACGTTGAAGCGGGCAGCCCCCAAGTGAGAACGATATGAGCGATAACCCCGAGCTTCCAAGAATCAATAAGGGCAGTCTTCAGGAACTGATTGGCGGACTTAGCGACGGTATTATTCTCGTTGCACCGGACGGTCGCATTGAATGGGCAAATGCGGCGGCGGTCACGATGCACCGGGTGAGCGGTATAGAAGACCTCGGCGGAAACGCAACGGAGTATCGACGCAGGTTCACGCTACGATATCGCAACAATCATCCGCTTGAGGAAGGCCAATACCCGATCGAGCGCCTCCTGGACGGCGAGACAATCGACGACGTAACGGTCGAGGTATCGCCGGCCTCCGATCTCGACCTTGTTTGGGTGCATACCGTTCGCACGATGGTCATCACCGAAGCGAGCGACAGGCCGGACGCGCTCGCCTTGATTATCAGAGATGAGACGCCACGCTTTGAAGCAGAAGAGCGATTTGAGCGATCGTTCAACGCCAATCCTGCGCCGGGGCTTATCTGCCGATTGGAGGATCACCGTTTCATCCGGGTCAACCAGGGTTTCTTGGAAATGACAGGGTTCTCCAGAGAGGACGTTATTGGCAAGACCGTGGACGCGATCGGCCTGTTCGCCAACTGCGACACGGGTGACGACGCACTGACGAAGCTCGATGAGGGGCGCGTGATTAGACATCGCGAGGCGCTTGTCCCTCTGCCTGACGGCGGCGACCGCCTTGTGATCGTCGCCGGAGAGCCGATTTCCGTCGTTGAAGAGCCGTGTATGCTGTTCACCTTCGCTGACCTCGATGCAAGGCGAAAGGCCCAGAATGCTCTTCGTCAGAGCGAAGAAAGGTTCTCTAAGTCCTTCCGCCTCTCTCCGGCGCCGGCCGCCATATCCCGCCTTGACGACATGGTATTCATCGAAGCGAACGACGCCTTCGTCGATATTTCGGGTTATAAGCCGACGGAAGTTGTAGGCCGGACCGCAGGCGAGCTTCACCTTTGGGAGGACATTACAGGTAGACGCGCAGTGGAGCACAAGTTGCGCGACAATACGTTCGTTCGCAACGAACCAATGCGAATGAAGCAGAAGGATGGCGGGATTGCCGACTGTTTGGTGTCCGCAGAGCGCGTGGACATCAATGACGAGCAATGCGTGATCTGGGCTCTTCAGGACGTGACCGAACGCCGGCGAAGTGAAGCACAGCTCGTTGAGGCCATCGAAAGCGTCATGGCCGATACATCCTGGTTCAGTCGCTCCATTGTCGAGCGGCTCGCAACGCTCAAGCAAGGCTCGACGGCCTCACCGACCGCAGGACTGCTGGAGCTTAGTGAGCGGGAGCGGGGGATCCTGGGCCTTATCTGCAATGGCCTAAGCGACAGCGAGATGGGCGAGACGCTGCACTTGTCCAAAAATACCATTCGAAACCACGTGGCATCGCTTTATGCGAAGATCGCCGTTAACAGGAGGGCTGCTGCAGTCATCTGGGCTCGTGAGCGCGGCTTTACGGGCGGACCTGATCCGAAATCACCGCCAACAACAAAGCGAAAAACGCGCGGAAAGTGACGTCCGACGCGAAAAAAGGTTACTTGATACTAATCGCGCTAGTATTTCGAACTCTGAAATTTCATCCCAAGCGGTTCTATCTCCAACATCATGACGCCGGTGAACCGGGGTCAGATGATTGAAAACGCTGTCTAAAGAAAGGCTGCATTATGGATAAGAACCGTATCGAAGGTGCCGCAAAGGAATTGAAAGGCACGATCAAGGAAGTTGCCGGCAAGCTTACTGGCAATGACAAGCTTGAGGCCGAAGGCAAGGTCGACAAGGCTGCCGGCCAGGTGCAAAGCACCGTCGGCAAAGGCAAAGACGCTATCAAGGATGCTTTGAAGTAAGAACCTTGCGGTCGAGTGGCTCGCCAAGAATGGCGAGCCATGATCTTTCATCGAAGGTCATCACCATGCTTTTCCCACTCTTCACGAGCGCGCCGCTTGCCCCGGATTCGGTTGCGGCAGGCGCTGCGATCAAATGCCTGTTGGCATACACCCATGGTCTCGAAGACTGCGTCATCGACGTGGAAATCACCGATGGCTTGGTCATTCTGACTGGAACGGCGTCATCCGACCCCGCCGCGCGTCACGCCACCTCGATTGCTGCAAATTTCACCGCGTGTCGAGTGATTTGCACCCTCCGGATCACTTCTCCGGCAGGTCTCGCCTGAGAACCCGTGCAACACAAAATATGACATTAGAAAGAAGGAACCGAATATGAAAAAGATGCTCACTCTCGCAACGGCCAGCACCTTCGCGTTGGTCTCCGTTGCTTCAGCAGCTGGCACGCATCACAATAAAAGCCAGCACAGCCAGCAAGTTGCGTCGCATCCTAAAGAGCGGCTCGGAACACTGTCGTGCGAAGTCGCTGGCGGCATCGGTTTGCTGATCGCCTCAAGCCGCGTCGTCGATTGCCAGTTCAAACAGCGCACTGGAGAGATCGAACGGTACACCGGCACGATTGGCAAGCTTGGGATTGATGTCGGCGTGACGGGCAAGTCCTATCTGAGCTGGATCGTCGTCAATACGGCGCCGACCAGGATTGGTGAAGGCAGCCTCGCAGGAACTTATGTCGGCGCATCCGCTGGCGCCTCTGTGGGCGTTGGTCTCGGCGCGAACGCGCTTGTTGGTGGCAACGCCAAGAATTTCGGCCTCCAGCCGCTGAGCGCGGAAGCCGGCACAGGTTTGAATGTTGCCGCCGGCGTATCACGTTTGCAACTGAACAAGGCCCGATAATCATTCACCGCATTCGCGCACTAACAGAGCCTCGCTAAAGGCAGCAACGATCAGATGGCTTCAAGGATCGCGGGACAGGTCTGCGGGCGCCATGATCCACTAACCTGACGACGACCGTAGTCGTCGAAGAAAGGAAAAAGTTATGACTGAGCCCCTCGGTGTATCGAGCCTCACAGATGGCAGACACGCTCACCTGCTCGATAGCGCATCCTTGAACAAGATTTCTTGGAGTGCTGTACTGGCGGGCGTTGCCGTCGCCCTTTCCACTCAGATTCTCATGACACTTCTCGGTCTCGGCATAGGTACCGCGGTCTTAGATCCCGCAGCCTCGGACAATCCTGGCGCCGGCGCTCTATCGATAAGCAGCGGTTTATGGTTTGTCGCTTCAGGGGTTATCGCCTCCTTCGTTGGCGGCTACATCGCCAGCTACCTTTCGGCCCGGCCCAACAGATCGACGGGTGTTTATCATGGCCTAACATCATGGGCTGTGACCACCTTGCTCGTCCTTTACCTCTTGACGACCTCGCTAGGTGCGATTGCTGGAGGCGCAGTCGGTGGGATCGCAAAAATCATCGGAGGCTTTGGCCAAACCGCGACGTCGGTGGCAACGGCGGCTGCACCCGCCGTGGCAGGCGCGGATAACCCGTTTTCGGGCATCGAACAACGGATCAGGACAGCGACAGGCAACGATCCGCAAGCACTGCAAGACACTGCTGTTGCAGCGCTCCGAGCCGTGATCTCCGGCGATCAGGCCACAACTGAAGATGCCCGAAGCAAGGCCGCCACGGCACTCGCGCGTGCGCAGAACATTCCTGCGGATCAGGCAAAGGCGCAAGTCATGGAATACGAGGCGCAGTACAAGCAGTCGGTCGAAGTGGCAAAGCAAAAAGCCCTCGCGGCAGCACAAACTGCCGCGAAGGCGTTGTCAACAGGTGCAATCATCGCATTCCTTGCGCTTTTGCTCGGCGCCGTTGCAGCATGGTTCGGCGGCTTAGTAGGGACAGTTCGAGCCGAAACGAGGGTGTGTCGTTAAAAAATAGTGCGACTATCGAGACTGAAATCACGAGGTCGCCAGCCTAAAGAGGCTGGCAATTTGCGTTGTGTCATACGCATCGAGCCTCATTCAGTGTGAATAAGTCAATTTGGCGGTCTGGGTGGCGCTCTTCGAGGGAGCTGGACCGACGACCCAGGATTAAATCAGGTCGAAAAAGAATGTTTTGTTCACGGATAGCGAGGGGATTGTGCGCTTAACAGAGCCGACCAGTCAGGTCAGTGTCGTGCATGCATCACCCCGATCACTTTCTTTACGGCTGCAACCCCGCGCAGCGTGCAGTATTGCGGATATGTGTCTCCATTTCACTGCATGCTCCATCTCCGTCATTGTCCTTAAGGGCACCTATGATGCGGCGGTGCTCTGCAATGGATTGCCGCATTCTCTCCGGATCTGTGATCGGAATCGGCTGGCGCTGGGTCTCAGTCACCTGATCTCGTACGGTATGGTATAGCGCTTTCAGCATGGTGTTGGAGCAGGCGGACACGATGATGCCATGAAACTCCAGATCGGCATCAACATTGGCGAGCAGGTCTTGTTTGGCCCAGCAGTCTTCCATGGTTTTTGTCGCCTGCTCCATCTTATCCAGCTGTGCTTGTGACAGTCGTCCTGCGGAAAGGCGCGCGATCTCGCCCTCGAGGAGGATGCGGGTCTGGAAGACATCAAAAACAGAATAACTTTCGGAGTAACGCCATGGCGCCATGTTGCCCGTTTGGCCGGCCGTCCCATCAATGGCGGACACGAATGTCCCTCGCCCGGCTTCCGTTTTAAGCAGCCCTAATGTCTCAAGAGTAAGTAGTGCCTCGCGTAACGAAGCCCGGCTGATGCCGAATTTCTGGGCAAACTCACGTTGAGAAGGAATTTTATCACCTGCTTTCAATTGTCCAGACTGAATCATGGCCTGGATTTCGCGGGCAACCGATTGTGGCAAAAGCGTTTTAGTGAGCATCCGATCCTTGTTCCCTGAAACCCGCACTGCCTCTTTCAATACATTTTTCAAATGAGATCTTGCAAAGGATTAAAGCGCGTGCTTGTCTGGCCGTACTGGTCTGACCAGTTAGACCAACGTAGATTGGCTTGAATCATAAAACAAGGGGTTCGCAGATGCTTCACGATTCGCGCATGAAAAGTACAATTTTAGCCGGGTTGATCTCGGCGCTTGGCGTCTTCAACGTCCAGGCTGCCGATCTGACGGTCGGTGCCAATATCGGCAACGTTCCATGGGAATTCCAGGATGCCAGCGGCAAAGTCGTCGGCTTCGAAGTCGATCTCGTCAATGAAATCTCAAAGCGCCTCGGCAAGTCCGTGGAGTTCGTCAACACACCGTTCAACGGTCTCTTTCCTGCTGTTCAGTCCGGTCGCATCAACATGGCGATTTCATCGATCACCATCACTGAAAAGCGCTTGGCGTCGGTTAGCTTTGCCCAACCATATTACGATAGCGACCAGTCTCTGACCGTGACAGCAGCTTCCGGCATCACCGGCCTCAAGGACATGGGCGGTAAGGTCGTCGGCGTAGACACCGGATCGACGGGCGATATGTGGGCAGAAGCCCACAAGGGTGATTACAAGCTTGGCGAAATACGCAAGTTCGAAGGGTTGCAGCCCGCCATGCTCGATCTCGTTGCCGGCCGCGTCGATGGCTATATCTCGGATATTCCGGCACTGCTTTACTACGCCAAGGACAAGCCGGAACTGAAGGTTGTCGAGCGCATTCCGACCGGTGAAAAATACTCGATCATGTTCAACAAGGGCGATCCACTCGCAACTGAAGTGAACAATGTCATCACCGCGCTGAAGGGCGAAGGCTTCATCGCCAAGCTGCATGAAACCTGGTTCGGCGCAAAGGCCGAGGACACGACCTCGACCGTTTCCGTCCTCGACATGCCGAAGGCCAAGTAAGGCTTGCACAGCATCCGGCGGGACTACTCGCGTCCCGCCAGATTGCCAAGGGAGCCTGTCCGGCATGAACCTCATCAATACCTTCTTCAATGTTCCCGTATTTCTCAACAGCCTGCCGCAGTTGCTGTGGGGCTTGGTTGTCACCATTCAGATCGGAATTACCAGTATCCTTTGTGGCCTCATCGGCGGTTTGTTTCTGGCGGTGACGCGCCTGTATGCCCCGGCCGTTGTCACGCTGCTGATCCGCATCTACATCGACATCTTCCGGTCGATCCCGCTGCTGGTGCTGTTGATCGTCGTCTATTACGCGCTTCCGTTCGTCGCTATTCGGCTGTCGCCATTCCTGTCTGCTGTCACCGCTTTGTCTCTGGTGTCCGCCGCGTACACCGCGGAAATCTTTCGCGCTGGCATCGAGGCTGTTCCCCACGGTCAATTTGAAGCATCCGCAGCGCTTGGCCTCTCCAACCGCAACACGATGGTGGATATCATTCTTCCGCAGGCCATCCGGATCGTCATTCCACCGCTCACCAACAACTGCATCAATGTCATGAAAGACACCGCACTTGCCTCGGTCGTCGCGATGCCAGACTTGCTGAAACAGGCAACACAAGCGCAGGCGCTCAACGCCAACCCCACGCCACTGATCGGTGCAGCCCTAATCTACGTCGCACTGCTCTGGCCGATGGTTGCCGTTGTGGCGCGTCTCGAAAGACATTTCAATCGGGGGAAACGTTGATGGAAAAGACCACATCCTCCCTGATTTCAATCCGTGGGCTGACTAAAGCCTATGGCACGTTCACCGTGCTGCACGGCATTGATCTCGATGTGGCTGAAGGCGAAGTCGTGTGCATTATAGGCCCTTCTGGTTCCGGCAAATCGACCCTTATTCGCTGCATCAATCATCTGGAAGCCTTTCAGCCAGATAGCACCATCACAGTAGATGGTATTCGCGTTGCGCCCGGCCCAGCCCTTGCCAAGGTGCGGGCCGAAGTCGGCATGGTGTTCCAGTCGTTCAATCTGTTTCCGCATATGTCCGTTCTGAGAAACGTCATGATCGCCCCCATGCGGGTTCGAAAGACACCGGAACCGGAGGCCGAACGCAAGGCGCGCGAGCTTCTGGCCCGCGTCGGAATTTCCGAGCAGGCAGAGAAGTTTCCCGGCCAGCTTTCAGGTGGCCAACAGCAACGTGTGGCGATTGCTCGGGCGCTGGCCATGGAGCCGCGCGTTATACTGTTCGATGAACCGACATCGGCGCTCGATCCCGAAATGGTCGGCGAGGTACTTGATGTCATGCGCAAGCTGGCGGGCACCGGGGTGACGATGGTGATTGTCACACATGAGATGGGCTTTGCCCGTCAGGTGGCAGACCGCGTGATCTTCATGGACGGCGGCAGGCTGGTTGAGTCCGGCACGCCGGCGGAGATCTTTGACAATCCACAAGAGGCAAGGACACGCGGCTTCCTCCGCGCAGTCCTCAATCACTGAATAAAAAACCATTCGGGAGACACCAGGAATGACCACCCCTTCACCGCTTAACCTCGATTACGTGCGCAGTCAGTTTCCAGGCCTGTCACGCGGTTGGACTTTCTTCGACAATGCTGGCGGATCGCAAATTCTGAAAGGCGCGCTGGAGCGCATCAATACGTTTCTGATCGAAAAGAACGTGCAGATCGGCGGCTCATACGCGGTTTCACAAAGCGCAGCCAATGCGCTTTATGAGGCGCGCACTGCGGCCATGCATTTGGTCAACGCGTCGAGACCTGAAGAAATCGTTTTTGGCAGTTCCACCACGGCGCTCTTACAAAACCTTGCCCGCGCCATGCAAAGCCAATTGTCTGCGGGCGATGAAATCATTGTCACCGTCAGCGACCACGAATCCAACATTGGCCCCTGGGACCGTTTGCAAGATGCGGGCGTTACGCTCAAATTCTGGCCGCTGAACAAGGAAACGCTGACGCTCGATCTGGCCGACCTCGCATCGCTAATAAGCGATCGCACCAAGCTAGTCTGCGTGGCACACGTTTCCAACATCCTCGGATCGATCAATCCGATCCGCGAGATCGCCGATTTCGTTCATGCGCGTGGCTCAAAGATCTGCGTCGATGCTGTGGCTTACGCCCCGCACCGTGCCGTCGACGTAGAGGCATTAGACGTCGATTATTACGTCTTCAGCCTCTACAAGACCTACGGTCCACATCACGCGCTGATGTACGGCAAATACGACTTGTTGCTCGAACTGGATACGCTTTACCACTATTTTTACGGCAAGGACAAAGTGCCGGGCAAGCTGGAGCCGGGAAATCCCAACTATGAACTTGCCTATTCCACCTGCGGCATCGTTGATTATCTAGTCGCACTTGGTGAACAGGCGGGCGAGACAGGAGCGGTGCGCCAGAAAATCGAGGCAGCCTTTGCGGCCATCACTGCACAGGAAAACCTTCTGACGCAACGGCTGTTAAGCTACCTACGCACCCGAAACGATTGCCGGATCGTTGGACAGGCCAACCAAGACGAGACACGCGTGCCAACTATTGCCTTCCGCTTCGATGGCCGTGAGGCTGGCGAGCTTTGCAAGGCGATGGATGGCGAGAACATCGCGATGCGTTTTGGGGATTTCCATTCGAGACGGCTCGCCGAATATCTTGAACTCACCGACCATGGCGGCATGTTACGCGTGTCCATGGTCCATTACAACACGCTGGAAGAGGTCGACCGTTTCACGGCCGCACTTGACCGTATTCTGGCTGGCGATGCGGGAATTGCGAAAGCAAGCTGAGCTGTGACCGACGAGAGGGACATGGAACGATGCGTTTTGACACGGTGATCAAGTATGGGACCGTGGTGACGGCAAGCGACACATTCGTCAGCGATGTCGGCATCAAAAATGGTCGTATCGCTGCACTTGCGGCTGACCTGACAGATGCCGATGAGGTGATCGATGCCACCGGCCTCCTCGTGATGCCTGGGGGTATCGACAGCCATGTCCATCTCGACCAGCCCTCCGGTGATGGCATCGTCATGGCCGATGACTTCGACAGCGGCACCCGCTCCGCCGCCATTGGCGGCAACACCACAGTTCTGGCCTTCTGCATGCAGGAAAAGGGACAGTCGCTTCGGGAGGCATTGAAAATCTATCATGCCAAGGCAGAAGGGAAATGCCACGTAAACGTTGCCTTCCATCTGGTCATCACCGATCCGACCCCGGAAGTCCTCGGTCAGGAACTACCAGCGTTGGTGGAGGACGGATACACTTCGTTGAAGGTCTTCATGACCTATGAAGGCCTACGGCTTCACGACGACGAAATCCTCGCCACGCTGGATACGGCGCGCCGCACCGGCGCTCTCGTCATGGTTCACTGCGAGAACGAGGATGCGATCCGCTATCTGATCGGCCGGCATGAGGAAGAAGGCAAGTTCGCGCCGAAATTTCACGCCACGACGCGGCCCGTCGCCGCCGAGCGCGAAGCTACACACCGGGCACTTTCGCTCGCCGAAATTGTCGATGTGCCAATCGTTATCGTTCACGTTTCCAACCGCGAGGCGATGGAAGAAATCCGCCGTGCCCGCCAACGGGGCCAAAAAATTGCCGGTGAAACGTGTCCACAATATCTGATGCTAACCGCCGACGACCTCGATCAGAGCGAGATGGAGGGCGCGAAATATGTCTGCTCTCCGCCGCCGCGTGACAAGGCGAGCCAAGATGCCTGCTGGGAGGGGTTGGAACAGGGCGTGTTCGATTTGTTTTCGTCCGATCATTGTCCTTTCCGCTTCGACGACCCGGAAGGCAAATTGAACGAACAAGGCAAACGCCACTTCCGTTGGATTCCAAACGGCATTCCCGGCGTTGCTACGCGCCTCCCGATCCTTTTCTCGGAAGGTGTCATGAAGGGCAGGATCGATATCAACCAATTCGTTGCCGTCACCTCGACCAATCACGCCAAACTCTATGGGCTCTACCCCCGCAAAGGTACAATCGCTATCGGTGCGGATGCTGATATTGCCCTTTGGGACCCGGACAAAATAATTACCCTGACGAACGATATCCTGCTGCACGGCGCAGACTATACTCCTTACGAGGGGCAGGAAGTGCGTGGCTGGCCGGTGCACCTGCTCTTGAGTGGCGAGACCATAGTGCAGGACGGATTGCTAACCCAGCGAGAGGGACGCGGTAGCTACCTCAAAAGAAAGCGCTCTTCCCTTTTTCCGAGAGACGCGTGACGAAGCCAGACAATGTGGTAGAGGCCAAACCGTGCTCATCGATCGGATGCACAGTTCAATGAGGATTCTGCGGCTTCAACTAAAAAGAAGCCAGCCCCCGCCCAAGCCTCTTGTCATCGACGAAACATCGTCATGCAGGGGAAGGATCGGAAGTCTAAACATCTCGATCGCACGCCCTGAACAGTCTTTTCTTTCCGCGAGTCCAGTTCGAAAGAAATAAGCGTCGACCGTCTAGCCCAAGCAATCGGTCGACAGAAGGAACTCGCTAAGGGGTGCAAAGCGGGCTCCGAACAGCCAGAGGTAGATCCCAGGAACAGATCCACGCCGGGCGGTTACCACCAGCTCAGATGCGATGAGCACTAGCGAGTCAATGATGCCCTTTATCCTGTGAACGAACACTCAGCAGAATGGCTCCCCGGATGATGGGCAGCGGTCAAAGGAGACAGTAGTTGCCCGTTACAGCAAAAAAGACTGACGACGCAGTATTCGTAGAGCGCCAACTATACATCGAGCGGGCGCGGAGGGCACAAACTTGGATAGCTAATAATTGCTCAAGATCCTTTGCTGCCGCTAAGCATCCAAAGGCGCCCAGTGTTAATCTGGAAACTCTGCGCCCCTTCGATGGCCATTGCGGCGTTGGAGGTCGCGTACCTACGCTATTCGATTGCTTTCGCCGATCAAAAGGCGCAGGCTTATATCTTCAGTATGCCATGTTCAGGGCGCTGCTGTTTTAGGGTCCTCACGCCCTAGCCCCGACTGAAAGGAGGACGACATACCTTCCCCACCTTCTTCCCAAAGGCTTACCGCTTCCGATCTGAACATCCTTCGAAAAGTGCTGACCGATGCGGCCTACTAAAGCGATGTGCGGACCGTCAGGTCCATAGGAACCGCCGCGAAAGGTCTGATCAGGTTGTTTCAGCCGGAAATGACGGACCCAATCGAACTACAGACCGAACTCGAAGACCGCTTCGGACGGTCGGAACGGAAAGAAAGTGTCGCAAGCCACACGCTACATCCGCTCGCCATACGCGGATTGCCACGCGGCACGGATACAATCTTGCACTGACCGCTGATTTGGAAGCACGACCAAGGAGAGCGGCGCTCACCAGACTGAGCGACCTGCTCTTGCGGTTGTTGATCTCAAGATACCTGGATGCGACCCACTCCCCCACTAAGACAGAGGCTTCTCCGATGCCTCAGCTCCATTCTCTGCAGATACGAAGATAGGATCAGAATGGCACTTGTTTTTCCCAACAGAAGCAGAAGCTTCGACGAGACGAAAAACGGCGTTCGCTTCAGCGGCTACGACGGCATGTTCGAAGTCAAATTCCTTATTGAGGCGTCCGCTTTGAAGCAGACAACGGAGGCGCAGTGCCTCAATGCCTTCGATAGTGCGCGGGCCGCCGTTCAAAAAGCAGCGACGAAGCTCTATGAGCGCCGCCGCAACAATAGCCTGACGCTGAGCGCGCAGGATCTGGATTAAATCCTGCCGGGCTTGAAGAGATCAGCTTTTGAACATACGAATGCTGATGTCTGAGCGTTCACGTCGCCACCGCTGGAAGAACGCCGCGGTCTAGATCGGTCGTTTTTGCAATATTGAGTTTCTGGTCAAATCGGCGCCAGCAATTAGCCTTGCCTTTATCGCGTACATCGCGCTGGTACGCGGGCGTTGAAAAATCATCGGAGCCATTCTCTGCCCGAATGAGGAGGATCAGGTGATCGCGCCTTGGTTTTTTAACCAGCTTCTTGCGACCTCGTTGAGGCGGGTGTGCGGCACTCAACAACTACGTCTGCGTAATGACCTTGCCAATTTTTCGGCGAGCTCCCGTCTTTTGGCAACCCAACTAGCGAAAGGGGAATTGTAGATGCATTGCTTGTAGAAGACGAGCTTACTATGGTCGCTGATTGGCTAACCCCAGCACCGACGATCACGGACACGAATAAATCTCCTTTGCATGCGGCGGGAAGGCAGTCGAAACTGAGTAACCGCGTTTATGTGTGAAGGCGCTTCACGATGTGCTGCGTCCAGATCCGTTCTGCCTGGCTCGCTTTGTCGGCTTCGAAAAACATCAGCAGATGGCGTCTCTCCGTCAGTCTCTTCTCATCGAACTTGCTGTCGAGATAGTCTTCAACCTCCCGAACGTCTTGACTTTGAAGGACGATCTTGAGTTCACGTAGATGCCGTCCGGAGATATCAAAACTGACTTTGTTTTTTGGTGACTCTCTCATGCAAATCTCTCCAATTTTCTGGTGTCAGGGAAATCCGGCGCTCGGGGAGCCGAGACATACGCACGGCTTATTGTGCCGTGACATCTTACAATGACCAACCGCTATGAGTTTTCGTTTAGGGCCGCTTGGTCAACAATCCTCGAATTGCATGGCGATGAAGCGCCTTGGCCTCGACCTGGGCAACGTATCTGTGGTGACCAAATTCCGTTTGGAGCTCTGCGGTGAGATCGGCATGACCTCTCAGTCCACGTTTGAAAAGACCGATCAACAACTTGGCCGCGGCGTTGAAGTCCGCTGGCGCTGTCACCATGACATCGCCGGTGTATCCTGCATCCGATAGGACACGTTGAATGATGGCTAGTTCGTCGGAATTCAGTCTCGCGGCAAATCCGTTGGAAGACATTTCGTCAACCTTTGGGTTGGGGCTAGGGTGTGGAGGCCCTTAAGCGGAAGCGCCCGTGAAAATTGCTTCCTGAAGAATAGACTCTGCACCGAATATAGCTGTTCCGCAATCGGAGAATATCTGCATAAGCGCAAAACCATATTTGCCGTCGGTATGGTTTATTGGATGTGTTGGCGCGGTCTATATTCAATGAGCACGCACTTACTGCTTGCTATTGCGCCAAAAGGAGCAGTTGGTGATCCCTTAAGGGAGATCAACATGATCGAATTCAAACCATCGGATGGAAATGAAGCAAGATCAGCGGAAATTGCGCTGCAGCTTAAAAAACTGGACGCCGAGATGGCATCCCCGAACATCAAGGAAACCAGACATGCCGAGCTCAATATCATTTACCGGCGCCTAACCGCTGAACGTGACGTGCTGACGTCACGATAGGCCTCACACGCCCCCCTTTCTACCTGCTATCTGTGGGGAGCCTGCCCACAGACTGTGTCTTGAGCCTTCCTGAGAGAACGCAAGCTCCGCTATCGGCCACCTTGCAAATTGCGCCCCGCCTTCCCATATTCCTGGTAGTGGCAGCCATGGAACGGGCGCTGCTTTTAGGGTCGCAACAACCCTAGCCCCAGGCAGGAGGAAGAAATGTCTTCCACCGCAAGTTTTTCCAGGCGACAAAGAATATTACGTTATTTTGGCGCGTTAAGTTACGGAGATGTTTTTGTCGCATCGATACCGCTAATAGCCGTGGCATTCATCCTTTACATCACACTACAAGGCACTTTCTGGTAGCGCTCGACCACGCGGTTCTCAATCGTATCATTCAGGGGTTATGCGGAGATAGCCCATCGACCGATAAGAGGTGCCCCCATGTCAGAACGCACGACAAGATCCGAAGTGACCTTCCACAACCGCTTCGTCCTGAGCCCATTGGTGGCGCCCCTCGACGCAGGTACGTATTCCGTTGTCGTAGACGAACAGTTGATCGAAGGACTGTCGTTTCCAGCCTATAGAAGAACTGCAACGTATCTTGAAATACCAGCCGTAGGCGTACGTATTGCTTCCAGGCAGTCTCTCAAAATCGACCACGCGGACTTGGAGTCAGCGATTAGAAGGGACGCCGAGGGCGCCAGGTAGGGCGCAATCCGGCTGTTGTCTAAATTCGCTCCGCCTTTAGGATCAGAACGCTATGGTAACCCGCATCGGTAGGCGAATAATGGTCGGCGCCTTGGCGATCGGTATCGTTCTCGCGATCCTTTATGCGTTGAGCAGTCCCCCATGATGCGCATGGGCGAACAGGTAACGCAGCCGACGCTCGCTCGCCGAAGATGTCGGCAGGGTCGCTTCTGAACTGGAACACGGTAAACGATTTGGAGATCGGCCATGAACGCTCAAGAATCTCGTGCAGCTAGATTGGGAAAAATCTGGACAATTGGTGACTTTGCCAAGCGCTTCCGGCTTGGCCCGCTTGAAGAGAAGCGATTGCTGAAGTTGTTGGGGCCCACAGCGACAGAACGCCAACTTCTTATGAATGCTGGCCGGAAGCCGTTCAAGCCGGCTGGCGGTTGAAAATAGGACTGGAAGAGACGCTCTTTAAAAAGCAGAGCTATCCGTCCCCAAACTCAAGGAGCAAACCAATGTGTCCCACGCAGGAGGAACGTGCAACGCTGAGACGCATCCTTAAGCGTGCCGACTACGCGACATCCGAAATGGAAGCGACTGAAGGTGAGAGCCACCTGGCAGAACTTGCAGTCATCCGTCGCATTGAAGGAGCGACCATCCCTACTGTGAACTATCCAGCCTCGAGACGACAAAGGCTAAATCCGGACGTTGCTGCAGTTGCAGCTTGGGAGAACGAGGGCGGCTCGGTTCGAAAGTCGAAACGCAAATATTCAGGTACTGCCTGACGAATACTGCCTCTTGGCAGCACTTCAATGTGCGCCTCCCAATCGCTACGTTAGTCGCCCGCCCCGAACTTTTGATCGTCCATGATCGTTCCTTCCGGCAGGCCGAGCCGGCTTGCCCTCTCTCGTTAAGTATCCGGAGAGGTGCCACAATATCCGGGGTTATACCCTAGGGTCGGCGTCTCTCCTCCCGACGTCAAAATAGCAGGGTCGCCTGCGGGAAGCGAAAGCCTCGATGATCAAAAACCATCATCACCGCGGAATTTGTATCGGCGTCAAGCGGGACGCGGCGGCACGGTTTCCCACAACGCGAAAGCCCGCGACGGGCAGTCGTCGCGGGCATTCGGGTCGAAGCTTTTAGTGCTGTGCGGCTAGACGTCGACCCAGCGGCGTTCCCGATGGGACGCGGCCATGGCGTGCACGGATTTTTCGATCCGCAGACCGTCCTGGAACGTCACGATGGACGAGGGTTCACCTGAGATCGCGCGGATGAGTTCGCGGCACTCGATGATCTTCAGGTCGTTGAAGCCCAGGCCGTGATGTGCAGCCGAGAGCGTTGGTTTGAGGCTGATCATTTCGATATCCGATTTTCGGGTGGCAGACCGCCGTCTGTGGCGGTCGTCCACGATGCTGATGATCAGGCTGCCCCGATACGGGTCTGGCGCAGGGCGGTGATCAGAGCTTCGGCGGCCTCACCGGAAGATCCCGGGTTCTGCCCAGTTATAAGTTGGCCATCGACGACCGTATGAACACCCCAGTCCTTCACCTTGGAGAACACGGCTCCTTGGGCGATGAGCACTTCCTCGACCAGGAAGGGCACGACCTTGGTCAGGCCAACGCCTTCTTCTTCGGTGTTGGTGAAACCTGTGAGGTAGCGACCCTGAGCAAATGGCGAGCCGTCGGCATTCTTGACATGGCGCAACACGCCCGGAGCGTGGCAAACTAACGCGATGGTCTTGCCGGCGGCGATAAAGGATTCGATGAGCGCGATGGAATTCTTGTCTTCAGCGAGATCCCACATCGGGCCGTGACCACCTGGATAAAACACCGTGTCGAAATCGTTCTGGTCGACGCTGTCGAGGCGTACTGTTTGGGCGAGCTGAGCGTTAGCGTCGGCGTCGGCCTTGAAACGAGCCGTGATCTCGGTCTGAAACATCGGTTCGTCGCTCTTCGGGTCGAGCGGCGGCTGGCCGCCCTTGGGCGAAGCAAGCGTGATCTCGGCGCCGGCGTCCTTGAAGACGTAATAGGGAGCTGCCAGCTCCTCGAGCCAGAACCCGGTCTTTCGGCCGGTATCGCCGAGCGTATCGTGCGAAGTCAGTACCATGAGAACTTTCATCGTTGTATCCTTTGATGTTGCGGCCGGGGCGGCCTGGATTGTCGATCAGCGCTGCTGGCCTGTCGATGAAGTAATCATGTCATGTGGAGAGATATTTGAGAAATTTACTTGTTGGATTTTAGATATTCACGTGCAATTACATCTGGATGAAATACGATCTCAATCTTCTGCCCGTCTTCTTGGCTCTCATGGAGGAGCGGAGCGTCACGCGCGCTGCCAGCCGTCTCGGCATCACGCAGCCTGCGCTGTCGAATTCACTGAATCGGCTCCGCGACATGCTGAACGATCCGCTGTTTATCCGGGAGCGCTACGGCATCAGGCCGACACAGCTTGCCGAGGAAATTGCGCCGACCATCGAGGCGGCGCTGGCACAGTTGGACGATGTGATAGTCGATCAGCAGGAATTCGATCCGGCAAGCGCGGAGCGTCTGTTCCTGATCGCGCCGAACAGTTACGTAGAACTGGTCCTGATGCCAGCGTTGGTGGCCAGGCTGCGCAAGCAGGCGCCCGGCATCAAGCTACGCATGACACCATTCGGCAATGATCTTGCTGACACTGGCGTGATTTCGGGGACGACGTCGATGGTGCTTGGGCGGGTCATAGATCCCCCTGACAACCTCGTCGTCCAACATCTCATGGACGACGGACTGGCCTGCATCGTCCGCAACGACCATCCGGATGTCGGAGCCAGCCTAACGCGGGATCTTTATGAAAGCCTTAAACACGTCAACGTCCTGCCACCCGGTCGGATTCGCGCGGGCGTATTCCAGGCGTTGGGACAGCAGAACCTAAAGCGTGAGGTTGCTGTCTCCGTCACACATTTCCTGTCAGTTCCCGAGATGGTCGCGGTGACCGATTATTGCGCAACATTGCCGCGCCTGATCTGCCGCAGCCTGGAGCGTGACCCTCGGCTTAAGGTCGTAGAAGCACCTGTCGATCTTGGAACATTCCCAGTCGAGATGGCCTGGCATGTGCGATATCGTCACGATCCCGCTCATCGCTGGCTCAGGGTTGTGGTGAGCGAACTCGCCAAAGACCTGGTAGCGTCATAGAAAACGGCGCTGCGTTTCACTAAACAGGTGCCCGACCCGAGAGATAGGTGACTTTTTGACCGGAGACCTGAGGTACACTTTCGATTTTGATCAGACGGTGTGGATGCCGTGGAGAGAGACTTCGTTCATGGATGAGCGTCTTCGATTTGTCGCCCGACAGCTGGAGGGCGAAGGGATGAGCGAGGTTTCCCGGGATTTCGGGATCTCGCGCAAGACCGGCTACTAGATCTTCAATCGCTGCAAGGCGGACGGGCTTGAAGCCCTGACGGACCGGTCGCGGCGGCAGGTGGCTATGCCAACCAGCCGCCTGAGCCAGTCGAGGCGATGATCATGCGCCGCAAGCAGGAGAAGCCGGATTAGGCGGCGCGCAAATCCGCGAACTTCTCGTTCGCCGCCTGGCTGCGCGAGTGGCACCGACAGTGATCTCCTCCACGATCCGCTTAACCGATCGTCATCCTCCTCAGCACGTTTGTCTTCCAATAGAACTGGTGAACAAGCGCGCCCAGAACGTGACCGGCAATCAACACCCAGAAAACGACTTTCAGGACATCGGCATGCAGATTCCCTGCGACGCCGTATCCCAGGTAATATGCGGCCATGCCGGTCAAAGGCATTGAGAGAACCAATATGTAGAGCGCTGCATGGGCAAGTTTGGCAGCCAAGCGGAAAATTGCCGGCTCATGTGGCGGGGGTGCCGGGACGCCGCGGATGAAGCGAAGGATCAGCCGAAGCACGACAAGAACGAGAATGGCGATGCCGACATAGGCGTGAATATTTGCGCTTGCCACCAGATTTGCGGACGCCGCGCCGGTTCGCTCGATACTCCCTTTCCATTCACTCATGCCATCCGGAAGCAATAGGTTGAAGAAGACCAGTGCGGCATTCAGCCAGTGCAGGACACGTTGAGGCAGGGAAAAGGTTAGCGGCGCAGAATGGAACACAAATACACCTATTCATCCGATGTGAAGGCTCTCGGACATCGCATGTGACGATCTCCGAGAGAGAGGAAAGTGCCAATGGGCGGATCGGGTTACTTTGTGACCGTCAGCATGGCATGCATACCGGCTTCATCATGGCCCTTGGTGTTGCACAGAAGGACATACGATCCGGAGCAAGCTTGGCTTTCAACTGGCCGAACGCACCAGGTTTCAGTTCGGAAACTTCGCCCATGCTGTTAAGGGCTTTCTCATCGACGCGGTGCTTGGACCTTACCACGGAGATCGCCTGGTCGGCTGACTTCAGCTTCACGACCAGCATTCCGTGCTCTTCGCTCATCGCATCGTTGTGGACCAGAAATGTGGTTTCACCGGGCTTGATGGTCGATTCGTCCAGCGTCAGTGTCATGGGGCCGCCGCCTTCACCTCCCTCGACAACCTTGATGGTAGAGGCAGCAAACACCGGTGTGGCAATGCAGCGCACAGCAGCTGCGGCAACAAACTTCTGGACGACGCGCTCGAATCCACCTTTGATTGTCAATGATATCAGGGTTCTAGAAGTCGATACTGACAGTCGCCTGAACGGGCTATCGGGCAATCCCGGATCGGCCGACCCATTGATTATTAGAACAGTTTCAATCTATCTCAGACAACCGTGACCTGTCTTCTGACCCTTCGTCGCCGGCGTCTGAAGGTAGACTGTGAGTGGTGACCTCTCAAAACCGACAGGGTACGACAGGCATTGGACAATGCCGCAGAAATGAAACGCCAGAAGCTGCTGAGGCAAGGAACGCGTCCGCAAACTCCATCAATACCCACAGAAGGAAATGCTTGTGACGCCGTGACTACGAAAAAAACGCAGAACGTCGACATCCCCTGATGTCGGATCGCCGATTACCGATGGCCGAAATATTCAGAAAAGGTTGTTTTTGTATACCAGAAAGACGATGGCGTTGTAATGGCGCCAATTGCCGGCAGGCCAACGGTCTGCAGCGGTGAGGTCCGACTCCGGCTAAAGACAGCAACCCCCAGAACACAGAGCGACCAGATGAATGTGATGATAATAAGCAGCCAGGAATAAATGAACGGTCCCAGGTCGTAGCCCCCACCGCCGATCGATGGGCTAGGTCCGATCGACATTCACGCCATCCAGATCATGGCGGCGGCGAGATGTACAAAGCCTTGAAAGTGAAGTGTTCTGCGGTCGTAACGTGTTGCGAAACGGCGAAAGTGCTTCATGCGGCCGAAGCAGCGCTCAATGCGGTTGCGGTTTATGTAGATGACTTCATCATGTTCGATGATGATCTTTCGCGTTCGGTTCGAAGGGATGACGGCTTCGGCTCCCATGGTTGCGATGATCGTGCGCAAGGCGTTGCTGTCATAGGCTTTGTCGGCCAGTAGGGCCTTTGCTGTCTGTCCCTGCAGAAGCGCGGGCGCCTGTGTGATGTCGCCGACCTGGCCCGCCGTTATGATGAACCGCAACGGTCGGCCCAGCGTATCGGCCAGCATGTGGACCTTGGTGGTCAGTCCACCTCGGGAGCGCCCCAGCGCCTGATCTTTGGCCCCCCTTTTCCGGAGGCAGCCTGCTGATGGGCGCGAACGATCGTGCTGTCGATCATCAGGTACTGATTGTTGCGGTCGGCCGTCAGCGTCTCGAAGACGCGTTCCCAAACGCCAGCATGGCACCAGCGACTGAAGCGCTTGTGCACCGTTTTCCATTTGCCATAGCGCTCGGGCAGGTCACGCCAGTGCGCACCCGAGCGCAAAACCCAAAGGCAAGCATTGATAAATACACGGTTGTCCGAACCGGTTCGGCCGGGATCGCCAATCTTACCCGGAAGCAGCGACGCGATCTTATCCCACTGCACGTCGCTCAGTTCATACCGCTTCGCTGCCATCCAAAGGCTCCCGTAATGATCACGGTCGCCTATGAATCATCCGCTGAGATAAAGATGGTCACCCTCCGTCGCCAACCTGCTTGAGACCTCGATCTCGCTGAGGTCTTCGCGCAAGGGTACGCGCACTTTGACGTTCTTCTAACGCCGCCTATGAAGATAGTCAGACTAAAGGACCCTCGATAGGATCACAGTTTCATCGCCCCGATGAGATTGGAGAACATTGTAAGCTGCTCTTGCTGCTTGGCGAACAGCTCCCTGATCTCGACGTCTAGAATCTGGTCGAGCTCGTCGTGAAGCGCCATGATCTCGATCTCGGCTTTCAAGTTGACCTCGTAGTCGTGGGCTGTTGCAAGTCGATCCTTTGCCGCGCATCTGTTCTGGCTCATCATAATGACGGGCGCCTGCACAAGATGACCGCAACTAGTCTGATTCCCTCTAACAGGGGAGTGCTGATTTCACTTAGTATCGATTGGAACTCTTTTTGCCCTGTGACGTTATACCGGATCAAGCAGGGGGTGTTCATTCGTGCGGATAGTGAGAAATGGCATTACAGTGTTTTATGACACGATCAGCAAGAGCCTATTCATGTCATATGGCGATGAATTCGAATATTTGTCCGGTCCCTTCGAGACACAGGCCAAGGCATTTTCAGCGGGCGATGAAAGATGTCAAAAACTCGGCTGGATCTTCTCAAGGATCAGTGACGACGCTGAGGCAGTGGCACTCATTTGATGCGTTAGTGTGGAATGGACCGCCTGCGCTCTTCGCGTTCTAATCTCCCGATTTCGACGGTTATAGGTGTTGGACGCGGTGGAGCCCTCCCAAGCGATCAATGGCTGAGGGATTTCGTTCTTTAGAAACACCATTACGATGACGAGAACGACATTGGAAAGTCACAGATGATGCACGCGCTTTCGGCCGCAGATGGAGAAATGGCCGAACGCATCCGTTCGTTCGACTGGCAGGGATCATCCTTCGGTCCGATAATCGATTGGCCACATGAGTTGCAGTCAACACTGGCCCTTTGCCTGAATACGGATATTCCCACCGCGATATACTGGGGCAAAGATTTGCGACTGCTTTATAACGACGCCTGGGCGCCGATCGCCGGGGAAAAACATCCTTGGGCTCTCGGGCGACCTGCCTCGGAGGTCTGGTCGGACATTTGGCACATTGTTGAGCCCCAGCTAAACTCGGTGATCCAGGGTCGCAAGGGCTTCCGGGTGGCTGACCAGATGCTGCCGATGCTTCGCGGAGGACGCGTTCAGAATACGCACTGGGACTACAGCTTCGCTCCTGTGTTTGCAGCAGGCGGGCGCGTGGTCGGGATCTTCAACCAGGGCACAGAGACGACCGCACGGCTTTCAGCGGAGAGAGCCCTCAGAGCAAGTGAGGAGCGGCTAGAGTATGCGCTCGGCGCATCCGAGACGGTCGGCACCTGGGATTGGGACATCCCGAACGATCGCGTGGTCGCGGATGCTCGCTTCGCGAGGATCTATGGGGTCGAGAGGGAGCTGGCAGCCGGCGGAGCTCCGATCGCGCAGTTCTTTGCCTTGGTTCATCCTGATGATTTGGCTCGATTGAAAGCCAGCATTGATGAAGCTCTCGAAACTGGAAGCCCTTTTTCCCAGGAATACCGTCTCGTTGACCGCGATGGTTCGATCCGATGGGTTTCGGCGCAGGGTCGTGTTACCCGTGCGCCAGACGGTACGCCTCTCCGGTTCCCCGGCGTTTCGTTTGACGTGACTGACAGGCGTATCGTTGAAGATGCTCTGCGCGAGAGCGAGGAACGTTTCCGCGCGATCACAAACTCGATCGATCAAATGATCTGGTCAACGCGTCCCGATGGGCATCACGATTACTATAATCAGCGCTGGTATGACCTCACGGGCGTGCCTCAAGGGTCGACGGATGGCGAAGCATGGAATGGGATGTTTCATCCCGAAGATCAGCATCGAGCCTGGTCAACATGGCGACACTGCCTCGCAACGGGCGAAACTTACCACATCGAATATCGCCTCCGTCATCGCAGCGGCGACTACCGCTGGGTGCTTGGACGTGCTCAGCCGGTCAGGAATGAAGCTGGCGAAATCACCCGTTGGTTCGGCACCTGCACCGATATCCAGGAGATCGTAGATGCACGTGAAGTCCTGGCAAAATCGCGCGAAGAGCTGACGAGAGAGATCGAGCAGCGCACGGCCAAGCTTGTCGAGGCTCAGAATCAACTAAGACAGGCACAGAAGATGGAAGCTGTTGGCCAATTGACCGGAGGCATCGCCCACGACTTCAACAATATGCTCGCCGTCGTCCTTGGCTCGGTCAATCTTCTTGAAAAGCGGCTGGCGCGCGGCGAAACGGACGTTGGTCGCTACATAGAAGCCGCCAAGGATGGCGCAAATCGTGCTGCCTCCCTGACACAACGCCTGCTCGCTTTTTCCAGACGGCAGCCGCTCCAGCCGGAGGTGATTGACGCAAATCGGATGATTGCCGGAATGTCAGAGCTGCTGACGCGCACACTGGGCGAGCTTGTTTCCGTAGAAACGGTTCTCGCCGCCGGCCTCTGGAAAGTACATGCCGATAACAGTCAGCTTGAAAATGCTATCCTTAACCTCGCGGTCAACGGCCGCGACGCCATGCCGGCTGGTGGGAAACTGACTGTTGAGACTGCCAACTCGTACCTGTCCGATGAATACGCCCACGACAATGCGGTTGCCGCCGGCCAGTATGTGATGATCGCCGTATCTGACACTGGCGCAGGCATGAGCCCGGAAGTTATGGCGAAGGCGTTCGATCCCTTCTTCACGACAAAGGAGGTTGGCAAGGGTTCGGGCCTCGGCCTTAGTCAGATCTTCGGTTTCGTTCGTCAGTCTAGTGGACACGTGAAAATCTATTCCGAGGTGGGAGTTGGATCGTCGGTTAAAATCTATCTTCCGAGATATGATGGCGACAGCGGGCCGAGAGATAATCCTCTAAACGTGATGCCGTCAGGTCGTGGCAGTCCTTCCGAAACTATCCTCGTCGTGGAGGATGACCAACGGGTTCGAGCTTTCTCGACGGAGGCTCTTCGAGAATTAGGCTACACGGTCGTTGAAGCTAGCTCCGGCGCCAAAGCCCTCACTCTAATCAATGCCGGGCTTATACCAAACCTGCTGTTCACTGATGTCGTCATGCCTGGAATGACTGGTCGTGAACTTGCCGATGCTGCGAGTAAGCTGATCGCCGGTCTTAAGATTCTTTACACAACCGGCTACACCCGCAATGCGGTGGTCCACAATGGTGTTCTCGACAAAGAGACGCAGCTTCTTCAAAAGCCGTTCAGCCTTGACCAGCTCGGTGAGAAGGTGCGGCAAGTATTGGATCTCTGATAGTGATATCGCTTAAGGCCGCGCTCGGCTGGCATCGTCGATGCTGTTTCGCGCAAGGATATTGCGCGCGACCGCTTCCCTCACCACACGGTGGCGATGCTATACAACATGGGAGTGTTGCCGCTGTGCCAGGGGATTGAGACGGGCGGAAAGTTCCAGACCCTCAGGGGTCTGGGCGTCTGTCTGATGCGGAGGATATCTGATGCCCGCCCGGCGCTTGAGGCTTTGCCCATGCCACTGTCCGAAGCGCTTCAATATCATGCGTAGTTATAAAACAAACTAAAGCCCGCCGCGTTAAAGCGGCAGGCTCGCAATGTGAATGTTAAAAGGGTTAGGCCCGGTCGACAATAGTCTTGACCGCGTCCTTGGCCTTGCCCTTGGCCTGCTGGGCTTCGCCCTTGCCTTCCTGGACCAGGCCTTCTGCCTGCATTTCCTTGTTGTCGATCGCGTGGCCGAGGCCCTGCTTGGCCTTGCCAACGACTTCGTTTGCTATGCCGGAAATCTTATCAGCGGTGCTACCCATAGAAGTCTCCCTACGGAATAATGTTGTTTTCCAGCCTTATAATGCGCCGTCCGCAGTTTCGTTCCCTGAATGCCTGGCAGCCCCAAAGTCAGATCGCCGACGCCATTCGGTTCAGTGTCGCGGTTACCGCCTCAATGTTATAAGGCTTGGGGAAAAATACTGCATGCTCCGGCAGAACGATGTCGTTTTGGCGCTTATGACCCGACACGACGACGATCTCGACTGGTGGCCAGCGCTCGCGCACCGCGGCCGCGAGTTTCATACCATCCATGCTGCCCGGCATGTCAATGTCGGTGAAGACAATGCGGATATCGCTGCGCGTCTCCAAGATGGAAACGGCTTCATCGGCACTTCCAACGTCAACGACCTCGAAGCCGTCTTCCTCCATGAAATCGACCGCCAGAAGGCGCAGCAACGGCTCGTCTTCAACAACGAGAATTACGCCTTTGCTTTTCGGAAAATTATGCCCCATCGTTATGCCTATCAAGCTGCAGGTGAGGCCTCACCGACGCCTGGACCCTAAAACAAGTTCGGCTGGAACAGTTCCAGGTTGTATGTCAAATGTTATAGTGTGTGGAAATAGGCGGAACATGAGGCTTTGCAATATCCGAGCGACCAGAAAACTTTGTCGCGCCATGATATTTGCCGTTACTACCTGCAACAATGCCGATGACCATCATTGAACCTCACCAGCCGGATATTACAAGCCTCCCACACTAAAGCAACGAGTGCCTGAATTCCGCCGGTGCGCTGCCTGCCAACCGATTGGACTTCACCATCTTGCGGCCAGGTGCTCCGACGGCAAAAAGCTTCCCGGAAGCGCCGTAACCGGCGGCGGCGCGCAGACGCTCTCCTGGAGGTAGTTCAGCGCAATCATAAATCCGTGACGAGAGAAGGGTTTTGGAATGACCCCGTGCGCACCGCTGAAATCATCGGGGATCTTCTTGGGGTTCGCGGTCACGAATATGATGATCGTGTTGCTCCACCGCTCTTGGATTAAAGAACAGACTTGCAGGCCAGTGGTGTCAAGCGCGAGCAGCATGTCGACGAATGCAATGTCGGGAGATTGCGCGGGATCGAGCACCTCGACGTCATAAAGCGACGCCGCTTCCGCCATCACGCGATGTCCCGCATCCTCAACCATCATTTCAACGTCCATGGCCAGCAATGGCTCATCTTCGACAACAAGCACGCTCAGTGGTGGCTTGGGCCTTTCCATTTTCAATTCCAATCATTCAGGTAAATGGTCACACGCGTACCGGGGTCGAGGTTCGACCATTCCACCGTCGCACCAGTTTGCTTCGTTAAACGCTCGACCAGCATTCGCCCGAGCCCCTTCGATGGCTCGTCGGAAACGCCGATGCCATCGTCCTCAATTTGAATTTCCGCACCATTAGCGTTGGATCTTCCGAACAGCCGCAAGGTCCCCGCGCGCCCCTCGCGCAAGCCGTGCTTGATGGCGTTCGTTAGAATTCCATTGAGAACGAGCCCGAGCGAAGAAGCATGCCGGCAGGGATTAGGATCGCCTCCAGATCCGTTGTCGGCAGGATATTCGATCGCCCGCTCGAGCCGACAACATCTTGCGCAAGCGTCACTGCAAATTCACCCAGGTCGAACTTCGTTACATCGTCCGATTGGTAAAGTGTCCGATGAACGGATGCCAGGGCATCGATGCGCTCCATCTTGGCCTCGAGCTTTGCCGTTATTGCCGGATCCCCGATCGTGCGCGATTGCAATCGAAGCAGAGACCCTATCATTGTGAGGTTGTTTTTGACCCGATGATCGACCTCATGGAGAAGCAAGGTCTTGGCTTCCAGTGCGGCTTCAAGCTGACTGGTCCTTTTGGCGACTTCGTTCTCGATTTCCTCTGTTTGTGCAACCGCGCGCTCTTTGGCAGCAACATGGTTGGTCACATCAAGCTGGGATGCGAAGAAGAACCGGATAGACCCATCGTCGTTGCGGACCGGGCTCAGGTAGAGCGCATTCCAAAACGTTGAGCCGTCCTTGCGGTAGTTCAGCAACTCGACGGCAATGCTCGCGCCCCTCGAAATCGCCTCCGCTATTTTGTCGGTCGAACGCCGGTCGGTATCAGGACCTTGCAGAAAGCGACAGTTCCTCCCTAGAGCTTCGTCCTGTGTGTATCCTGTCAGTTTTTGGAAAGCCTCGTTGCAAAAGACGATCGGGTTGTCTGGCTGAGCCGGATCGGTGGTGACCATTGGCATTCTGGTTGCGCGCACAGCAGCCGCGAACGGGTCGCCACCACCATGCTCGTAGTGAATCCTGTCAGTTAGGTGCCAATCATCGCGCTGATCCACAGTGTCCCCACTCTAAAGCCCACACAAGCCTGCTTTTCGCGACGCGCTTTAGAGTATTCTGGTTCCAGTCGAGATACTGAATTTCGTGTCGCATGCCATCTGTTGACACAGCCCCGCACCGATGGCACGAACGGTCATGGTCCATCGTCAGTCACGCAACGTATCGCTCACCCCCGAGCTTGAGGGTTTCATCAACGAATGCCGGGCATCCGGCTATTTCGCGAATGCCAGCGAGGTCGTGCGCGCAGGTCTTAGAGCCCTCAGAGACGCGGACGCAAAGCCGAGATCGGCTCCTTTTCCCGGCTGGCCCATTGGCGGTGGTGAGTGTGGCAATCTCATCAGAAGCAAGGACTGGGCCAGCACCGTCCTTGGCGCGGTCGATGGCTGGTCCATCGAATTGAGGACGACCGTCGCCAATATCGTGAATTCCCCCGTCGCCAAGGTGCTCATGTGGGGTGCCGATCACATCATGCTTTACAATGACGCCTATCGGGAGATTGCCGGCGAGCGCCATCCTTCGGCACTGGGAGCACCGGTGGCAAAAGCATTTCCGGAGGTCTGGGACTGGAATCGACCGATCCTCGAAGCTGGCCTTAGTGGCGAGACCGTGTTTCATCGTGACCAGCCGATCGTGTTCCAGCGCCCGGACGGTCCCCAGACGATGATGCTGGACCTCTTCTACACACCCGTTTACGAGGCCAATGGTTTGGTTGGCGGGGTGATGTGCACGATCGTCGATAATAGCGCGAGAATCTCCGCCGAGAAAAAGCTAGCCGCGCGAGAGGCGGAGCTGCGGCGGGTCACCGACGCTGTGCCGATGCTGATCTCCTATGTCGATCGCGATCACATCTACCGCTTTGCGAACGCTGCCTACCGCGACTGGTTTGATATTGATCCGCAAGACATGGTCGGCCGGCATGTCGAAAGCATGATCGGGGAAAAAGCGTATGCCGACCGCAAAGCCTCTATCGATCGCGGACTGGCCGGCGAAACTTTTACGGCCGAAACAGATATGCCCAGGGCAGACGGCTCGGTCCGGCGACTGGAGGTCCGCTACGTGCCGCATTTCGAGCCGGACGGCTCGGTTCCCGGTGTGCATATTCTCGGCATCGACATCCAGGAGCATGCAGCGCGCGAGGCAGCGATCGAGTTCAGCAACGCTCGTTTCCGCACCGCGATGGACGCGATCCACGGCATTCTATGGACCAACAGCGCCGATGGCCGCATGGTCGGCGAGCAGCCCGCATGGTCTGCCCTGACCGGACAAACGCCGGATGAATACAAGGGATACGGATGGTCGAACGCCGTCCACCCGGACGATTCCGTTGGAAGCGTGGAGGCCTGGCAGCATGCTGTCGAAACGAAGACTATGTTCGTCTACGAGCACCGGGTCCGCAGACATGATGGCGCCTGGCGCCAGTTCGCGGTCCGTGCTTTACCCATTCTTAGCAGGACCGGGGACATCCTCGAATGGGTCGGCGTGCACACCGACATCACGCACCAGCGTGCAGCCGAAGCCGCATTGCGCGACCAGGCGGACGTTTTGGCGCGGCAAGTTCGCCATCGCGAGCGGGCGGAAGAACAGCTGCGGCAGATGAACGAAACGCTTGAGGCTCGGGTTATCGCGGAAATCGCCGAGCGCCGACAAGCGGAGATCAAGCTTGCACAGGCGCAGAAAATGGAAGCCGTCGGCAAACTGACGGGCGGGGTAGCGCATGACTTCAACAATCTCCTCCAGGTCGTATCCGGTAATCTTGCTTTGCTTGCCAAGGACATAGTCGGGAACGAAAGCGCCGAGAAACGTGTCGCAAACGCTATGGCCGGAGTCAGCCGGGGCGCGAAGCTCGCAAGCCAGTTGCTTGCATTCGGCCGTCGTCAGGCACTTGAACCGAAAGTGGTTAACATCAGCCGCTTCGTGCAAGGCATGGACGACATGCTTCGCAGGGCGATCGGCGAGGCTGTCGAGGTCGAGACGGTCGTGGCCGGCGGACTATGGAACACGTTCATCGATCCGGCACAGATCGAGAATGCGTTGCTAAACCTCGCCATCAACGCGCGTGATGCGATGGATGGCCGCGGCAAGCTTACCATCGAGCTGTCAAATGCGCATCTCGACGAGCTATATGCCCGCACGCATGACGATGTCACGCCAGGCCAATACGTCATGCTCGCCGTCACAGACACCGGCACCGGCATGTCGCCCGAGATTATTGACAAGGTCTTCGAACCGTTCTTCTCGACAAAGGCGGAGGGCAAGGGATCCGGCCTCGGCCTCTCGATGGTTTATGGCTTCGTCAAACAGTCCGGCGGGCATGTGAAAATCTATTCGGAAATCGGTCACGGCACGACGATCAAGCTTTATCTTCCGAGAGCCGTACAGGCGGAGCACATGGAGATCAATGTCGACAATGGACCAATCGCCGGAGGCACGGAGACCGTCCTTGTGGTCGAGGACGACGACGCCGTACGCGAAACAGTCGTCGCTCTCCTTGTGGATCTCGGCTACCGTGTGCTGAAGGCTGTCGATGCCGCCAGCGCGCTGAACGTCATCGACAGCGGCATGCCGATCGACATCCTGTTCACGGATGTTGTCATGCCCGGCACATTGAAAAGCCCCGAGCTGGCGCGCAAGGCGAAGGAGCGCCAGCCCGATATCGCCGTGCTCTTCACATCAGGATATACCGAGAATTCCATCGTGCACGGCGGCAAGCTCGACGCCGGCGTAGAGCTTCTCTCGAAACCGTACACTCGGGATGCCCTTGCTCGAAAATTCCGCCACGTCATCAATAACCAGCGGCAGAGATCCGGTGCCCTGCCCTCCGCGCCTCCGGCTGCAAAACTCGCTGAGAGTCCGTCGCCCGAAAGCGCTGCTAAGCTCACGATCATCCTGGTTGAAGACGATGCGCTGATCCGGATGAACACGTCCGATATCCTGAAGGAAGCAGGCCACATCGTGGTAGACGCGGGAAGCGCCGAGGAAGCCATGGCTGCGCTGGAGACGGTTCCCTTCGACGTCCTCGTGACGGACATCAGCCTTCCCGGCGCCTCGGGCAAGGTTCTTGCGGAGCGGGCTCGCGCCTTGCAGCCTTCGTCAAGGATCATCTTTGCGACCGGTGACGCCTCGGCCGTGAGCGCTTCCGACGGGGTCGTCCTCTGCAAGCCCTACGATGCCGAGCAACTCAACCGCGCGGTCCTGTCAAGTGACGCACGATCCACATCACTCGACCGAGAAGACGAAGTGGCTGCGGCGAAATAGGTTTCACGGTAGGCTGCGGAACATCCGAGGATCCTGCAATGAACGACAGACCAGAGCCCGCACGTCTCAACCGCGGCAGCCTGCAGGAGGTCATAGGCGGGCTCAGCGACGGTATCATTCTCCTCGATCAGGCCGGCGCGATTGTTTGGGCCAATGACGCGGCGATTATCATTCACCGTGCAAATGCGATTAACGACCTCGGTGAGGAGACATAGCAGGCTACCGACGTCGATTCACGTTACGGTATCGAAACAACCACCCGCTTGAAGAGGGACAATATCCGGTCGAACGGCTGCTCGTCGGCGAGAGACGATCGACGATGTGACGGTCGAAGTGTCACCCGCCGATAATCTCGACCTCGTCTGGGTTCAGACCGTGCGAAGCATGATCATAGTCTACGCCGGTGACAAACCAGATGTCTTTGCGCTGATCATGCGTGATGAAACGCCGCGCTTTGAAGCCGAGGAAAGATTTGAACGCTCATTCAACGCCAATCCTGCACCCGGCCTTGGGCGACATTACGCAAAGCTTTTCTTCTCGCCGTCGAAGCCGACCGAAAGCGGTATCATCTGGGGCGCTGGTCCGGTTTTTCTCTTGCCCCCCGCTACTGACGAGTTCCTGGGAAGCGGCAAGTTGGGTGCCGTTCCGATGGCGGTCGTGCTCAAACAGGACGGTGCGTGGACATTCGGCATGCTGGCAAACCACGTCTGGTCTTTCGCCGTACAGAGCGACCGGGCCGACGTGAACTCGACGTTCCTCCAGCCATTCATCTCCTACACGACGAAGGACGCGTGGACATAGGCCCTAAACACGGAATCCTACAACTGGGAAACGGAGGCTTGGTCCGTTCCGATCAATTTTACAGGCGCAAAGCTGGTTTCGAAAAACAGCCGATCATCCTGACGGCTGGTATCCGGTATTAGGGTGACGCGCCGGACAACGGCCCGAATGGGTTGGGCGCGACACCGCGAACTGAGATTAGCGGCTCGGATGACTACCTATCGTGATCAGGCACGGTCGTACGTAAACGAGGTCAGCAACGTCGTCACAAAATTGCTAGCCCTCTCCTTGACCAGCACTTCAGTCCACTCGTCAGTGGCGCGAAGCCTCAAATCCGTGTAGATACTATCGACTGCAGCTTCTTCGATCCGCTTGATATGCATGTTAAATGACGCCTCACCGCCGGCATGATACATGTCTCTAATGACCATGCGCAGGATTTCCTGGATCGCGATTTGCCAGGCCGTATTGATCGCCTGAAGCTCGTTCGTATTCGGTGCCATGGTTGTCTCCTCGAGACTGAATAAATTCGGGCATGACGGCGTCACGCCCTGATCTATTCCACGGACCCATCCAATAGAGGGTGGGCCCATGGATACTAAGCTTGCCGGGCCTTGCGGGCGGCATAACGTCTGTCGCGTTCAGTCTTGCGAGCGGCCTCATCTTGAACAACGCGCGATATCCGGGCATTTTCGGCCGACTGTCGCGCCTCGATCTCGGCCGCGGCTGCTGCCTCGATGGCCGCGTGTTCTTGAGCGGCAACGGTCTCAGCTCGGGTGCGCTCCTCATGCTTCAGTCGATCCCGTTCCGCACGGCGCGCCTCGCGCGCTTCAACAAGGGAGATGCGCTCGGCCTGTCTTGCGGCCTGTGCAGGCTCGGCCGCCATCTTTGCAGCTCTGTAGGCCATAAGAAGAGCTGTCTTGGCGTCCGCAGCAGCAGAGCGTCGGTCGGTAAGTTCGTTGTTTCTGGCGTGTCTCAAATATTTTATCCTGACTTTTGCATTTGGGTTGGTCAGTTGGATTTCGATCGTTTGGCAAGCAGCGCAGATGTTGCCGACATCCGGTCGGCTTGCTCCTTGGCAAGGCGAGCTTCGCGCAGCCTGAACGTCTTGGCATCGCGCGCCTGGGCCACGGATTCGAGCTCTTCCGCCGCATTGTTCTTGGCGAAAAATTCGGTCTGGAGATTGCCGAAGGCGGTCTCGGCCCGCTGGCGGAATTTACTATATGTCTCTGTCATTGAATGTCCTGGATCTTGGCTGTGAGGCCAAACGAAAAAGGCCAGGCGAACTGCCTGGCCTTAAACTGATAATTGCTTCCGGCAATGCCAGTACATCCGTGGTCAAAGGGAAGCAGATACCGATTAAGCGTTCTGCAGATTGCAGGCCGACATCTTGCCCGACTTGTTGTCGCGCTCGAGTTCAAAGCCAATCTTCTGGCCTTCGACCAGCTCGCGCATTCCGGCGCGCTCGACAGCGGAAATATGAACGAAGGCGTCAGCGCCGCCGTTGTCAGGCTGGATAAAGCCGAAGCCTTTAGTGGAATTGAACCATTTTACTGTGCCAGTGGTCATGATGAACCCTTTCAAAGCATAGAGTGAGGAACCGCGAAGCTCGTGCCACGCGGATGAAAACCGACTATTTTTGAAAGAGAAGTTCGCTTAGAGCGCGGTGCCAATCGCGCGGTAGACAAAGCTCGGCAAGCAAAAGATCGATGACGCACCAGTATGCGAATTGTAACGTTCCGTCAACGATTAGTTTTTTGACAGCCCTCGACTGCGCGCAAGGGTTGAACGCCAGCTCCGAAATAAACGGTAACGGCCAATGTGACGAATTTATCGAGCGCTGAATAAGCCACCAACAGCAAGAACGGTCGCGGGTCGCTCGAAATTCGGACGCGTCCGCGACCTGGAACACCCGTGGGGCCCCTCTACGAATGATACCGCTCGTCCAGTTCTTTGAGCGCAGACTGGATCTCGTCGATTGAGACAGGCTCATTCATCCCTGGCAATCGCCGAAAAGCCGGCTTTGAATCGACCGCATAGAACTCGGATGCCCACGCAGCAAGGATGGCGCGCTTGTCATCGACCGACAGAGATGGGGATCTCAAGACATCGATCGGTCGCTGGAGTTGCATGCCTGGCATCAATACTGCAGGGCCTATGGTGACTGCACAGTCGATTGCCTGCTGCAAGATGGCGTTTTCCATGGCCATGGCCTCATTGCACGTGGGGATCGCGGTCGCGCCGCATGCGAGAAGCAGCAATCGCTGGCGTCTCAGGAGCCAGCAGATCATGCTTCGCCGCAAATGCTGCGAAGAATCCGCGTGCCGTCTCTGCTTCGATTTCCCCGTGAAGCGCCGCATGACACGCTTTCAGGGCAACCGAATGCGCCGCGTCTCTGAACGACACCGGCCATTCGACCAGGTGTCGGTAGGCATCTAGTACGCCGCGGATCTCGGCAGGGAAGCCCAAGCCGACAAGAATGGTGACAGGTTGTCTGAACATATCGGGTTTCATCGCGCTCTCCTTTCCAACCCGGAATGTTGACGGGCGCCACCGCAATGGCGCCCCTGACCTATTGGATGAACTTAACGATCAAGCCGCCTGCTGCGCTTCGATCTGCGCGGGAGCGACCGACGTTAAGGCGGGCGTGCTCTGGATCGAAATCTTCCTCGGCTTCAGGGCTTCCGGGATTTCGCGAACAAGATCGATCGACAGAAGGCCATTGCTGAGATCCGCGCCGTTCACACGCACATGGTCGGCAAGCTCGAACCGGTGTTCGAACGGGCGTCCGGCGATGCCGCGATGCAGGTAGGCATCCGCAGGCGTCTCCTGCTTCTTGCCGGTGACAGTCAGCAGGTTGGACTGGAAAGTGATGTCGAGATCCTCCTGGGCAAACCCTGCGACCGCAATCGAGATTCGGTAGCTGTCCTCGCCTGTCTTGACGATGTCATAGGGCGGCCAGTCGCTGATCGAGCGGGCGCGCTGGGCGTTTTCGAGAAGATTGAAGACCCGATCGAAGCCAACGCTCGAACGGAAAAGCGGTGCGTAGTCGTAAGATGTTGCCATAGCCATATCCTCCTTGAAGCAACATGGGTACAGAAGCGCCGAAAGACGGCGCTTCCAGTAATGCCAGCTCTATGTTCAGCAGCTGGCGAAAAACGATTTGGTTTTTGAGAATTCTGGATTCAAGATCCGCGGCGCGAAAAATTTTGCCTCAAGTAGGCTCAGCTGATTTCAATGTTTTCGCTCGCATTCTCGCGGGGGATTTCCGGGCCTAGACCACGGCCCGAGACCACGTCTGCCTCATCATCCTTAGTGAACAGACCGACTGATAACCCGATGGGGATACGCAGCCTTGAATTGTGCCATCATCGCGCTGGCCTGCTGGAGGACACGTTCTGTGTTTTCAGGATTATCGCGAGCAAGCTCGTCGGCATTGACCCGCATTGCTTCCGCCATGCTGGCCGACATCACGGCAAAGCGACCTTCGCCATAAACCAGTGCGTCCTGCGACGCTGCTTCAAGCCATCGGGCGAAATCGACGATGATCTCTTCGCGTTCATCGATACCAGCGCTCTTGATGATGTTGATATTCTCTTCCATGAAGGTGTCACTCCATACGCAATCGGCGCTCACACCGAGGTCAACGCCTCGGCGGTCGATCAGCTAGGAAGCGGAAAAATCAAATTCAAGAGTTCATTGAAGCTTGAACTCGCCCTCGACACGGCGCCATTCATTTGGACCGATCAGGCGCTGGTGTGTATAGCGGACGGAGTGCAGCGGTCCGTCGAGGCTGTCGCGCCAGAAGTCCAGAAATTTGCGCATTTCTGGAAAGTCTGGTGCGAGATCGTAGTCCTGCCAAACGTAGGTTTGCAGGACAGATTCGTAATCGGGAATGCGATAGAGGATATGCGCGGTGGTGAGACCGTAGCCGTTGAGTTGACGCTCCAGATCCGACGAGAATTGCATGCTTCATCTCCGTTTCATGATACCGCCAAAGGTGGCGCAAAATCTTGCATCCATCAATGGTTTCCTTAACGTTCGATGCCGTTTCTTATTCCTTTCCAGCATGTTAGCAGCCAGATACATCGAGTGCTAATTTTTTCTCTCGCCCCTCTTGAAATCAAAAAATCTCGAAAATAAATTTTGCCCGCGAGCGCTCGAGTGAGGTTCGCCTCCGCCCGGATTGGTCACCCGGTCCGATAGGGGAATTCACGTCATCTTTTTGTCCAATGGAGGAAAACATGTCGTTCCGACCACTTCATGATCGTATTCTCGTCCGTCGGGTCGAGTCCCAAGAAAAGACCAAAGGCGGTATCATCATCCCTGATACAGCCAAGGAAAAGCCTTCCGAGGGCGAGGTCGTCGCCGTCGGGCCTGGCGCTGGCAACGAAGCAGGTCAGATCCAGACGCTCGATGTCAAGTCTGGCGATCGCATCCTGTTCGGCAAATGGTCGGGCACCGAAATCAAGATCAACGGCGAAGACCTGTTGATCATGAAGGAAAGCGACGTACTGGGCATAGTCGAAGCCCAGGACGAGCAGAAGCAGGCCGCGTAATCACGCAGAGCCACTCATCAGTCAAAAAGCTGCCTATTGAAGGAGTGAACAAATGGCTGCGAAAGAAGTCAAATTCAACACCGATGCCCGCGAACGCATGCTGCGTGGGGTCGATGTGCTCGCCAATGCGGTAAAAGTAACGCTTGGGCCAAAGGGCCGCAACGTCGTCATCGATAAGTCGTTCGGCGCGCCCCGCATTACCAAGGACGGCGTTTCGGTCGCCAAGGAAATCGAACTCGAAGACAAGTTCGAAAGCATGGGCGCACAGATGCTGCGCGAAGTGGCATCGAAGACCAATGATCTCGCCGGCGACGGCACAACGACTGCTGCCGTTCTTGCCCAGGCGATCGTCAAGGAAGGCGCCAAGGCGGTGGCGTCAGGCATGAACCCCATGGACTTGAAGCGGGGCATCGATCTTGGCGTCGATGCCGTCATCAACGAGCTCAAAGCCCGCGCACGCAAGATCACCAGCAATTCCGAAATTGCCCAGGTCGGCACTATCTCGGCCAATGGCGACAAGGAGTATCTAGGCGAAGCGATGGAAAGGGTCGGCAACGAAGGCTTTTGGATCCCACTTCTAAGTGCTCAAAGGGACGCCCTCCGGCGGGTCTAAACCGATCTCGGTGTTACCTTGTCTTCTGATTCGGTTCAGCGCATCTTGGCCTTGCGCAGACAGCATGCTGTTTGCAGCTTTCTGAAGAGCCTCTTGCCACGCTGGCCCACGTTGCCACGCTTCCTCGAACGCAATCGCGAAATCGGACGCCCTGCGGGTCTCATAAAGAGCTTCAAAAAGGATTTCGGCTTGGCGAATATCTTTGTCGCGTTTGATCGCACTCAGCCCGTCGGTCCTGCGTCTTGTGGCCACGATCATTTTGTGCACCGCATATCGGGCAGGGTCTGGAACAGTCACTGGGACGCCGCTCTTGTGCAGCAGGATCGTTCGTAAAGGATCTCTGATCAGGAAATCGAGAAACCGGAGTGGATCCGCACTTGCGCCACCAAGAGCGGGCATGCTTGCAGGCTGGTCGATATAGTCATCAGATCCGCGGTTCGAAGTCAAAAATTCTACACGATATCCAGTTGCATTCTGAAACGCGGACGAGGCAATCGAACCTGATCGGTGGGGGACCGGCCGAAAACTTGGATCAACGTTTTGCAGGAGATCAACAATGGGAGGAAGAGTGTCTTCAACCTCGCGAGAGATTGCATAATCCTGAGCGATATCGGCATCCCCGGTCAGAATTGCAGCCGCTGGCAACCGGACGCCCAGTAAGCCCGCATAGGTTTGGAACGCGACCGTGCCGATGAGCACACCGCGGAGCCGAAAGAGGCCGCCAGATGCAAGTGCTTCCACGATCGCTCCTGACATCGTATCCGGCGCAATCATCCCGCCTTCACGAGTGAGACTACTTACCATCCGCCGTCGTGCAAGAAGATCATCTTTCTCACGCTGATGTGTCTCGACGCGGCGGGTGATCTCACCGTCCTCTGTAGGACCGACATAGCGCCGAGATTTTCCGCCAGAACCATCCGGGATATCCAAGTACCAGTAGCTTTTTTCCTTGACCACAACGCGCTGAAAACGGCCTTCTGGGGGGAAGTCGGCCGTCCAAGCGGCGTCCATCGACCGTTGTCCCAGCTCCGCCAGCATTGTCTGATAGACGAGATCAATCTTCTTCATCGTGATCCAACAAGCGTTATACCTTTTCCGATGGACGGTATATCAAGATTAACCCCTCTGTAAAAGGGGAGAGACATCACCCTGTGCATCGACGAACACCAAGTGAGAAGCAGGAACGAGATCGTCAGGCCGGCCGCCTCTGTACGGTCAGAAATCTGATACATCCCTTCTTAAAGCTCGCCTCATATTCCCGCTCACCCTCGGCATAGGTGCCGAGAGAAACGAAATGAGCATGACCAAACACGGCATTTTCAGCGAAAGATATCCGAATTCTGCGAGCTGCGTATCCTGCTGATCGCATCCAAACGAGTGTTGGAGAACGTCCGCCCCTATCTCCTGAGCTTAATCATCTACCGAAAATCGCCGCCGTTCCTAAATGGCCATATCGATTGGACAACGATCGGTCAGTCCTGTGGGATCGAAGTCGAATTGACGGCGGAACTGAAAAAGCATCTTCGCCCAGGCTTGGATGCAATCATCCGCTGGCTTGGCGCAGCGCCAGCGGCCGAAGAACGGCGGCCCCCAAAGCCGATGGCACATCGGGTAAAAAAGGCGGCCGCCGGGAAGGCCGCTCGCCCGCCTTCCACCAGAAAGCCCCAACGCGCAGCGGTCGACGGTTCCTTTGTCCGGTCTACGCCGACACAGCCTGGACCTGCACCGACGCCGATCAGTCCGTTCCCAGAACCACTATTCGACGCCACACAAGATCCGGAAAGCTTTCAGGATGCGTTGGCCTATCATATACTCTCAACCTCCATGTTTTCAGTGCTTTCGAAGAGCATGTCCTATAGCCGTTATCACGCGGCAGGTGTTTATATTCATCTCTGACTGGATCTGACAGATGTGCAGCAAGCGAACAAGCGGTGCTAAACGTTCAGAAAGCAAGCACGGTCAACTCCGGAACTTGATCGTGTCCCTTGGGATAGTGTATGCAGCGCTAACTTCCAATTCCATCAGTCGCTCAGCAGCAAAACCGATCATGTCGCGCAGAATATCCGCGTCCGGGCTTCTCCACGAGCTCGCGTAGGTCCATTATGTCGTTGGTCATCAATGTATCCTTCGTATCTGGTTGAGTGTCAGCAACCCAACCATACCGGAGATTATCGATGACCGCCCGCAAAGCCGCTCACTCGCTACAGCGCGCTAAGGGCGCGTTCGCGAGCGGCTTTGCTACCGCCGACCTACACCACGCGCGGGGACACGATCCAAAAGAGTTACCCTAACGAATGATATTCTGCTGCACGGCGCCGACTATACACCTTACGAGGGGCAGGAAGTTCGTGGCTGGCCGGTGCACCTGCTCATGGGTGGCGAGACCTTAGTGCAGCACGGACTCCTATCCCAGCGAGAGGAACGCGGTAGCTACCTCAAAAGAAAACGCTCTTCCCTTTTTCCGAGGGACGCGTGACCTCGCCAGACAGTGTGGCAAACCAAACCGTGCTTATCGCTCGGAAGTCTCGATATTGTATGATATTCTTGTTATGACATGTGGCGTCGCCGTCCAACCTTTGTTCCATCATGCCATAACAGCTTTGGCAATCACCCCAGCGAAAGCCGAAAACTGTTCATGGTTTCTGGTAAATTTCTCGCGAAACGTACGCATTATGTCCAGCTGAATGGCGTTCCGCTTTTCCCGCGATAGGTCGCGGTGTCAAGAGATTGACAAGACACATTGCTTAGAGCTAACTGTCCTCAGTCCTAGGACAGAGGACAGTGTTTATGAAGAGCCAAGATATCGTCGTCCTGCTAAAGTTGGTAAGCCTGCAAGACCAGGAACTCACCAAGGGCATTGATCAGTTGCGATCGCAATCCGTGGGCGGAGACCCATATTCTGTTCGGAACCTAGAGGCGCTACTCGGGATCAGCAAGACCGAAATAGCGCAGTCGATCAAGCGCAGTGTCGCATCAGGCATCGCGCGAAAAGACAACAGCAAGAATGAGCCTCGGCCAAGCCGAAGGAACCTGTTCGGCTTCATTACCACCGGGCTAAAGTTCGTCTTCCCCGCCAAAGTTGGGCCGATGCAGCGCGGCATACCGACCGCCTTCGCCGCACCTATGCTCACGGAACTCCTGATCAGCGGCGGGACGTACAACTACGTTTGGCCCTATGCCAACGGAAGGGAGATGGGGCAGGCGGTGGAGCCGCTCTTCAAGACCGTGCCGGACGCAGTCCTGAAGGACGACGCACTCTATGAGTACCTCGCGTTGGTCGATGCGATCCGGCTTGGGAACCAGCGGGAAGTTGCTCTCGCGACCGACCACCTCAAGTCAAGGATCATGAGTAAATGACAGCGATCCGCGCTCAACTGCTGGAAATGATGAAAGCCGTTGCCTCGGCCCTTGGCGAAGACCTCCGCTCGCGCTTGGTCTTCGTTGGCGGATGCACGACCGCGCTATTCATTACTGATCCGGTCACGCTCGAGGATGTGCGTGCCACAGATGACATCGATTTGATCGTTGACCTGGCGGGCCTTCCTGCCTGGGCACAGCTCCAGGAAGAGCTTCGACACCGGGGCTTCATGGAGGCCGCTGACGAGGCGGTGATCTGCCGCATGCGTCTCGGCAAGCTCACAGTCGACTTCATGCCGATGATCCGGCTATCCTAGGATTCGGAAATCGATGGTATGCGAGTGGAATCGAGACGGCACAGCATTACCAGCTCTCGGAAGACCTCACGATCCGGATCCTGACGCCGCCAATGTTTCTTGCGACGAAGCTCGAAGCCTACACCGGAAGGGGAAACGGCGACTTGATCATGAGCCGTGACGCTGAAGACATCCTCCTTGTTGTCGACGGCAGGGAGGAGCTCCTTGCCGAGGTCACGGCGGCTGACAACGACGTTCGAAATTTCATCGCCGAACAGTTTCGCGCACTGCTCGATCAAGCTGACTTTGACGATTTCCTCGATGGCAATATCCGCGGGCCCGCCGGTCGTGTAGAAATCGTCCGCGACAGGTTTGTCTCGATAAGCCATTGTGCGGATGGCCCCGCACAATGAAAATCGAGGCCCGATGGTTGAGCCAAAAAGGAACGCGCACCGACGACAATCGCGACCATGCGGGGATCGCGCGGAGACGTGGTGAATTTCAAAAAACAATTGGGTTGTCGGAAAGATTGATACTCCTGGGTGGCGTCGATCCAGCAAAAGTGCGTTGGAGCGAACAAGAATTCTAACACTTCCGCATGTCGAGATAGAGCGAGGCCAACTAACCCGAACCAACCAATCACAGCGTCTTGTTCTTGAAGGGATACGAACCGGAGCGCCCAGCTGGGTTAAATGCTTGACAGGATAATCCCAACAAGGCCGCGATCTATAAGACCGGTATGAGCGCTACTGGAAGGCACCGGCTAGCCACGAATGCAAAGATCGCTGCCCCGCGACAATCGATCCCTCTCGTGCAGTTTCGCCTTCAAAGTTGGTAACGGTTGCTCCTGCCTCTAGTGCGAAGAGTTTGCCTGCAGCAAGATCGTAGTAGCTCAAACCGTCTTCGAAATATCCATCGAGGCGCCCACTGCCCACATAGGCAAGATCCAGAGCGGCCGAGCCAAGTCGACGCACGCCTGCAGCTCTTTCCATGATTGTTTGCAGCCCGGCCAGGAACTGGCCTTTGGTGATACATCTCAATTGTCCCGGAACGGGCATTGAAATCGACACCATCGCGCTTTCGGGTGGCTTTGCCACAAGCGCCGGAACCCGGACATCGTTCACCCATGCCCCCCTTCCTCGGACGGCGGAAAACATCTCGTCTCGAATGGGATCAAAGACTACTCCGAGCACTTCGCCACTCTTGTCGCACAACGCGATGCTGACCGCGAAATACGGAATGCCCCACACGAAATTGCTTGTCCCATCCAGCGGATCTACGACCCAGGTCTCCGTTTTCTCACCCGCGTGGTAACCCGTTTCTTCCCCGAGAAAGCCGTATCCGGCCGCGGCTTCGTTAAGGACCTTCAGGATTGCGACCTCTGCCGACGTGTCCGCTTCTGACACGTAGTCGGCGTGCCCTTTCTGACTAACGGCGTCGGCTCCGAGGCGGCCGAAGCGCGAGAGAAGTTCTGCTCCGCCTGCCCGCGCGGCCTGTTTGGCCGCCAAGAACAAGTGATCGATTTCATCATCCTTCACGGCTGGCTCCCCATAAACGTCGCGGCGCTGAAGTCGAGGCCCATTTGCTGCCCATTGTCCAACCGTGTAGGTGCGTCGACCCATACCGACAGCGCTTCGCCCAATGCCATCCGATGCACGAAGCTACGCCCGACATAGCGAACATCCTCGACGACGGCATCGATATGGCCCTGGCCCGCCGCCGTCATTAGAAGCCGCTCCGGCCGTATGAACAGTGTGGATGCACCCCGAATCTCACCGGTGTGAAGGGCCATCGTGCGTCCATCTGCAAGACGGAAGCCAACGCCTTCAGCGTTGCCGTCCAAGAAATTGGCGTCACCGACAAATTCAGCCACGAAACGGGATGCCGGACGAGCATAGATGTCCTCGGGAACAGCAAGCTGCTCGACCACGCCCCCGTTCATCACAGCGATCCGATCGGATAGTTCAAGCGCCTCCTCCTGGTCGTGCGTTACATAAATAGCGGTCACGCCGATCCGCTGCTGCAACTCGCGCAACTCCTGCCGCAGCGACACGCGCAGCCGGGCGTCGAGATTTGACATTGGCTCATCTAGCAACAGCAGCGGCGGGTCGATCACCAGTGCACGCGCCATCGCAATGCGTTGCTGCATGCCACCGCTCATCTCGGCTGGATAGCGGTCTTCAACATTGCGAAGCTGGACCTGCTCAAGCGCGTCCCGGACACGCCGCGCAATGTCACTCTTGCCCACTTTGCGGAGACGCAGACCGTAGGCGACATTCTCGAAAATGGTCTTGTTCGGCCAAAGCGCATAATTCTGGAATACGAAACCGATGTCGCGCTCCCAAGGCGGACGTGCGGAGACGTCCTTCCCATCGAATTCGATCCGCCCCCTGTTAATGGGATGAAACCCGGCGATCGCCCTTAACAGCGTCGTCTTCCCACAACCCGAAGGGCCGAGAAGCGTAAAAAACTCACCAGGCCGCACGGTCATGGAGACATCCTTGAGCACCGCGTTGTGACCGTAGGCTTTGGAAACCGACTGGATGTTGACCTCACAACCCCGTGCGGGCGCTGCTGGATGGATGGCATCAGGCATTCTGCAACCTCTGCGACTGGCCATAACGAACGACCAGGTAAAGCGGGATATAGATGATCATCATGAGCAGGATCGTTTGCGCCGCCGATACACCAAAGTCGGCGTCGACAAGCGTGTTCTCGAAGATGACAGCGGTCATTGGCTTCCAGGGCGGCCGATAGAGCACGATCGTCGATGAAAGCTCGGTGACGATATGCAGGAAAGTCAGCGTGGCACCGGTGATCGCGCCTGCAAGCATGAGTGGCGCGGTCACGCTCATGAAGACCTTGAACGGACGGGCGCCGAGGCTGAGCGCGGCTTCGTCCAGCGCAGGGTGAACCTGGCGAAGGGAAGCTTCGGATGCCTTAACCGTAAAGGGCAGGTTCCGGATCACATAGGCAAGGGCAAGGATAAACCAAGTCCCTGTCAATTGCAGGGGCGCCTCGTTGAACATCATAATCAAGCCGATACCGAGGACAGTACCCGGAATCACGTAAGGCATCATCACAGTCATGCTCAGCGCTGGCGCGATCAGACGATAGCGTTTGCGCACGAGGACAAAGGCGATGCCGAGACCCGCGGCGAAGGCAACGATGGTCCCGGCAAATCCAAGCGACAGCGTCACCCATGCTGATGTCAGCCCGCTCTGCCACATGGTTGCATAGTTGGATAGCGTCAGAGAAAACCGCGGCAGACCAACACGCCACTCCATGAAACTCGTTGCGAGCACAGTCAGATGAGGGACAAAGGCAAAGAACAACACCGTCGACGCAAACACCCACGCCGCCACCTGGCCCGTCGTTGAAAGTTTGCGGCGGTCCGGCCGGCGTGCCGATACGACCGCAAAGCCCCGCCTCGCCAGATAGACCTGCTGTGCCATGAGATAGAGGCTTGAAATTGCAACGAGAACGACCGACCCCGTCGCTGCAAGTGCAGGGTTGCGTCCGGCTTCGCTGAGAAACGACGTATAGATCAGGACCGGAAGGACACTCAGATCCAACCCGATGATCCTCGGCGTTCCGAAATCCGACAACGCAGCCATGGTGGCAAGGTAGAGCCCCGTGATGATACCCGGCATCGCCAGCGGTATCTCGATCGAAAAGCGTGTCTTTCCCGGCCTCGCGCCGAGACTTTCGGCAGCCTCGATGTGGGAGGCATCCAGTCCTGAGAAGGCGCTATAGCTCAAAAGGAAAATGACCGGGAAGACGAGCCAGGCAATGACCCATATGACCCCATGCATCCCAACGATGGTGAAATCGATGCCGAGGAATGACGTCACCACACCGTTGCGCCCAAGAAGGAGCCGCCATGCATAGGCGCCGAGGAATGGCGGCGATACTGACGCCATCGTTGTCAGGAACACAATCGCGGTTGATCCGCGGACCTCGAAGCGCGCCACGACATAGGCCAGCGAAACCCCGAGTATGGCGGCGATCGCTGTAGCCGATAACGACACGATGAGGCTGTTCAAACTGGCTCGCAACGTGTCCCTGCCAGTCACGAACGCCAGGTAATTCGATGCGGTGATCGTCGGCTCGCGCGCTTCGAAGCTGAGATAAGCGTTCTGGGCATGACGCAAGGACAGGCTCCCATCCGGATTGGCCTGGCCGGCAAGTGGTTGAGGCGCCGCCTTGTTGAAGAGACCGCGAGGCGCCTGCTGACTGACGACGAGCCGAACGCCGTCGACGGAGATCGCGAGCTGGTTGCTCCCCTCGGACGTCACCGAGATCGGCTTTTCAGAGCGCAAAAGTATTGTCGTCGGATCGACATACAGCATATCGAGCGCGAACTGCCCTGACTTGGTGACCTGCAGTACCTTGTTCTTCTCGACGATGTCAGGAGTGAACTGGCTCGTCATTTCAGGGACAGGCTCCAGTCCCGCCGCACGATGAACGATCGAGAAGCGACCTCCATCACCGATGACGGATGCGCTCAGGAGCTTTATTTGGGGCAGCAGAATAGTCGCGATGCAGACAAGGAGCGCGACAATCGAAAAGACCAGCCAATTATCGCGCCAGAATCTCATTTGCCGGTCAGTTCCTGGAAGCGTGCGACCACGACCTGCTTCGGATCGACAGGAGAGATGATGTTAAGGCTGCCGATATCGGGGAGAACGCTGGGCGGCGTAACATCGTTGCGGGCCGAACGCCGGACCGTTGCGTCGCGCACGACTTCATGGGAAGCTTTCGACCCGAGAAAATCGATAAATGCCTTTGCCTCGTCACTATGCGGAGCGCCCGCAACGATAGCCTGCGCATCGACCTGGCCGGTCACCGCGTCAGTGGGATAGATGACGTCGATTGGAAGTCCCTCGGCCTTCCATTTAGCGCCAAGATCCTCATTGATCCAACCGACAGCCGCTTCGCCGTCGCGAACCGCATTGAAGGCATCATCGGATCCCGGAGCGATGCGGGCACCTTTGGCAAGATTGCCGACAAACTCCCAGCCCATCTGCCCAGCAAGCGCCGACAGGATCGTGTAGCCCGTTCCGGATTTCGCCGGATCGGGAATGATCAGCGACCCAAGCCCTTTCCACTTGTCCGAGGCCAAATCCGACTGCGTTTTGGGAAGATCGTCGGTCTTCACCCGCTTGGTGCTAACGATGATCGGCTGCAACAGAACGGTATAGGGATGCCATATGTGGTTCGGATCGACGGTGATCATGTCGCCGTCAGTCTTGCTTTCGTAAGCCTGGAAAAGAGACCCGTTTTCGTCGAACGTTTGAGTGGGGCCACCCCAAAGCACATCGGCCGTCGGATTTTTCGATTCAGCGCGGAGACGCTCAACAACCTCGCCTGTACCGCCGCGGACAACAGTCACAGTGATATCAGGGCGAGCCTTCTTGAAGGCATCAAGGACTGGCCCCGACGTTGTTTCGCCATGCGATGTGTAAACGACGAGGTCGGCCGCCATGCCGCGCCCCGCGACAAGCGCCACGCCTGCCACCAGCACTGCACCCAGAGACTTCTTGATCATTGATGGCTCCCCTTTGTTTTTTCGCCCATATCAATAAATCTATTAAATGGCATAAATCATCCATTGGCAACCGCATATTGCGCACAGAAAATGAAAATCTTAGCGATTATGCTGACTAGACAGGCACATGCTCCCCAATATATGATCTATTAAATGGATTATTGGGGGCTCCGTGGCGATTTCTGGCAACAATCACGCCTATTCCGGGCGTTACAATCGGCGACTAGTGTTTGACCTCATTCGCCAGAAATCCGAGATTCGTCGAGGCGACCTGGTTGAGTTGACCGGGCTGCAGCCACAGACCATCTCGAACATTACACGCGACCTGATCGACCGAGGACTGATCACTGAGGCAAGCCACGCTGCCGGTGGGCGTGGCGCCCCGCAGAAGCTGCTGACGCTGGCAGACAGTGCTGGATGCTCGATCGGCTTTCACCTGGATCGCGATCGGTTGTCGGGCGTGCTGTGCGACCTGAAGGGCAGGGAAATCATTCGCATCGACAACGAAAGTCCCTGGATGGATCCGGACGGGACAGTCGCCTTGATGTCTAGCGTCGCAGCGGAAATCACCGAGCGAAGCCGGAGTGGGCCTTGCTGGGGGATCGGCGTGGCGATGCCAACTTTGCAGGAAGCCGATTTCGAACACTATGTCGGCTCGCCTGGTTGGCAAAACTGGGGCGATTTCGATTTGGCCGATGCGCTCGAACGCGCCTCCGGTCAGCCGGTGATTATCGAAAACGACGCAACGTCGGCAGCAATAGCGGAGTTGCGCACCCCGCGCGAAATCGACCTGACGCATTTCGTCTACGTGTTTATCGGCCATGGCTTGGGTGCCGGCATCATAATCGATGGCTTGCCGTTCCAGGGGGCGTTCAACAATGCCGGCGAGATCGGATTGCTGAACTGGCCAAGCGAGTTGCAGCCGGAAGCCGGAGTTGCAGCCACGCCATTTTCGCTCGATGAACTCGCGCAAGCGATCAATTGCGAGCCTCAACTGCTGGAAGCGGAAGGCGCCCTCGATAGGCTCTATCAGAAGCGAGACACTGCACTGATGCAATGGCTCGAACTTAACGCGAAGAGGCTCCGCGTTCTCGTCTCCATTATCGAGAACTTGTTTGATCCACAGACGGTAATTGTCGGAGGAACGATATCGCCAACAATCCTCGGATCTTTAGTCGACCGCACATATCCATTGATGCCTTCCGTCTCGGCACGCAGAGCGCGTGAGGTACCAAGGCTCCTGACAAGCACGCTTGGCCCGAGCGCTTCAGCCGTCGGCGCGGCGATGCATCCCGTCATCGCACATGGCAGTCCCGATTTTCGGCGTCTGTCGTTGATGCGCGGCCGCAAGACCCCTATCGACCCAGAAACACAGTTTGATCGAGTTGCTGGCTAGGCCGCATTTCGACCAATGACATGCATTGGAGATTCCCATGAAAGTTGCTGTCGCCGGCCTTGGCTACCGCATGGCAAATGTCCTTCAGTCCTTCCAGAAGGCAATTCCCGACCTGGCCATCGTCGGGCTCGTAGACCCGCAGCCCGCAGGGCTACAGCAGATCGAGAAAGCGGGCCTTCTCGTTTCCCGCCGGTTCGATACGGTCGATGAGATGGTAGCTCAGTCCGGCGCCGACCTCCTGATGGTAGGCTCGCCCAACACGTTTCATCTAGGACATATAGAGAGTGGGCTGCGCGGCGGCCTCAAGGTCTTCACGGAAAAGCCCGTGGTCATAAGCGAGGCCCAAACGCTCGAGCTTGCGGCGCTTCTTGCGAAGTACGGAAACGACCGGGTCCTCGTGGGCCTGGTCTTGCGCTACTCCGACCTCTATCGCGATCTCCGTCACGCGCAGGCGACGGGCCAGATCGGTGAGGTCGTCTCCATCGAGGCATCCGAACATATCGCCCCGTATCATGGCGCGTTCTTCATGCGTGATTGGAGGCGCTACGAGCGTTTCGCCGGCCCTTACATCCTCGAGAAATGCTGCCACGACCTGGACATCTATGCGAGCGTTGTTGGGAAAAGAGCGAGCGCGGTCTCAAGCTTCGGTGGGCGCAAATCCTTTGTCCCGCAAAACGCACCGCAGATGATGACGAACGCCGAGCGCGATCAATATTTCCGCAAGCCAAGCGGGTGGAACACCACGGAGAAGGTTTTCGACAGCGACGCCGACATCATTGACTATCAGACAGCGCTCATCGAATACGAAGGCGGAGCCACGATGGCGTTTCACGCCAATCTGAATGTTCCGAACCAGTTCCGCCGCTTCTGTGTCGTCGGCTCGAAGGGTACGGCGGAAGGCGATTTCGTCCGAAACAACTTCACAGTCCACGCCGCATCGACAGGTCAATTGCTGGCAGAACGACGCTACGCGGGAGATGAGAGCGACCACTACGGCGCCGACGATCAGATGGCCGCCGATATCGCGCAGAACCTCCTGCACGGAGCCTCCTTGCCTGTCGGAGTGATCGATGCGCTTGAAGCCGGCCTCACCGCTATCAAGATAGACGAAGCGCGGCGAGACAGACGAGTGATCGAAATGGCCGAGACCTGGGAGAAGTTCGACGCAGCGTTGCAAGGCGTGCCCGTCAAGGTGACCGCATGAACGAAGGGTTCGACATTCGTAAGGCAGAGCATGGCGACGCGGAGGCGATCCTCGAGATCTGCGTGCGGACGGCCGACGTGGGTCGGGATGGCCGAAGCCTTTACAGCGATCACCGATATCCCGGCCTTATCTGGGCGCTGCCGTACCTGACATTGAACCCGGAGACCGCTTTTGTGCTGACGCGCTTCGGCAGTGTTGTTGGGTACGCCGTAGGCGCCGTAGATACGGCAGGTTTCGAAGCGGAGTTGGAGCGCGCTTGGTGGCCGGAACTACGCCGGGAGTTCACGGACAGAAAGCCGTCAGCCCCAGGTGATGGATACGTGCTCAACTACATCCGGTGCCCTGAGACTTCACCACGTGAAATCGTATCGCGCTATCCGGCACACCTGCATATCAATCTGCTGCCCGAGGCGCAGGGAAGGCGCCTGGGGACGACGCTGCTTGAAGAGCTTCTGATCTCGCTAAAGCGTGCGGGCGCCAATGGCGTGCATCTCGGCATCAATCACATGAACGAGCCAGTCGCCGATTTCTACCGGAAAATCGGGTTCACGGAGATCGCGCGCCTGCCATCTATCGTCATGGCGAAGAGGATATAAACGGCTACCAGCCGGCGACGAACTCGCTATTTCTTCCGGACACGACGCGAAGAGTTCCCTCTCTCGTTTCAACACGCGTGACTATGACGACGTTTTTGACCTTTCTTACGGGCGAATTGTATGTCTCTTTCGACACATGTTTTGTAGGCTTCTTACGAGGATGCGCCACTAAATCAAGAGCGCCCCCGCGTTTTCGGCATTGAAAGACCCGGTCAGGCCCAATCGTCAGTGGAGGAAAGGGTGGTTTCGCCGGAGTGGGTTTGAACGCCCGACCCCGCAAATAATTGGCAGTCGCCGTGGAGAAGCTATTTACCGCAAGTGCTACCAAGTCTAGGCATGCATAATCTATTTCGCGTACGCCCGATCGCCGCTTGGCGGGCGGGGCGCTTTCACTGTCTCAACGAACCCAATAGCGCCCCGATGCGTTCGAAATCACGTAGATTGGCAGCATTCGACTTCCGCAAAACGGTGCGGATCTGAGTGCGCTCTACGAGCTCATCGTCGAGCAGGACTGTGGCAGCCAGGTTACTGTTTGGCCTCAGCCTGCAAATGGCGGCTCGGACGGGATCGATGCGGAGGTAGTGTTCCGCGTAGTGGTCGCTCGCCGGCCGCGCCTCGAAAACATTGACCGATCCACCACCGGGCGCCTGAATACGGAGGCTCCCGGCCTCGGCCCCGAGGTATCCGAAGAGCCTTTTTCCAACGTCGAGCCACTTATCGTCGTTCGAGCTGGCGTCGTAAATGTCTCCGATTATCGAATTGAGTTCCACCAGAGCGCCCCCGCACTTACCGTAGAATACCTTCAATTTAGGATCTACTCATACTACGGATTCAATACTCTCTGAAGTAGAGAATAATGTTTTTCCCGAGCCATGGGTGCAACCTTCTTTGGGTATGCTTCTAACCCTCGCCAGAAAGCGGTCGAGCCGGTCGACAATCGTATCGATGAAGGCGGGATCAAGCGCGTGGCCCATTCTTGGAACGACAACGAGACGAGCATCCAACAGGTTCGCGAGCGCCCACTCTGCGTGCGCATCCGCCAAGTCCGTCCGGGGCGGTGGCCCCCCAGCGGTGCTTCCGGCGCCTCACTTGATCCCCGCGCCTCGGCCGAAATTTTCGCGTTTCCCGCGGCAGTGATCTGGCCAATGAAGAACCGACCGAGATTGCCGCCGGCTTCGATCACCGCGCGATAACCGGCAATGTTCGCCTTCGACGACAGCGCATCTATCTTCTGCGCACGGAAAATCCGCGGCCCATATCCATCGCGATTGCAGTCACACGATCCGCTGCAACACGATCGAGCAAGGCAGCGTTCTGCGCCGGATACAGAAACGCGATGAGGGTCTTTCCGGACGGTATTTCGTCGACCTCCGATAACTCTGGCGGTCGGACTTTGGCGATGACGTCTGCCTCGGCATAGAGAGCGGCGGCAGTGCCGACGACCCTCACCCCGGCGTCTTGGTAGACGGTGTCTGCAAACCCGGCCCTGAGACCTGCGCCGGTTTCGATCAGGCATTCATAGCCAAGCTTCTGCAGGTGCCTCGCAGACCCGGGCGTCATCGCAACGCGCGGTTCAGCGGAGGCCACTTCCTTCGGTGTCCCGACCTTCATGTTCATATCCAAGTTTTAAGAGGGAAAGAATAAGGCGAACGCCGGCGAAGCCGGCGTTGGTTGCGGCTTGACCGCAGGGTCGATCATGCCCAATTCCAGCGGCGATCAGACCTTCTTGCGCTTCTGTCGGTAAACGTCTGCCACGACTGCGGCAACGATGATCGCGCCTTTGATGATCTCCTGGTAATAGGCATCCACACGGAGAAAGGTGAATCCCGAAGACATAACGCCGAGGATGATCACGCCGATCACGGTGCCCGTAATCCGTCCCACACCACCGGCGAGCGAGGTACCGCCAATGACGGCCGCAGCGATAGCATCGAGTTCGTACATCACGCCCATGCCGGACTGGGCAGTCTGGGCACGCGCCGCGGTCACGATACCCGCCAGGCCAGCCAACGCACCAGCGATTGCGTAGACCTTGATGAGATGTGCTTCGATATTAATGCCTGAAACTCTGGCAGCTTGCGGATTAGCGCCGATCGCATAGGTGAATTTTCCGTAGCGCGTGTACCGAAGCGCGATGTGGAAAATCAGGGCGACGACGAGAAACACGATAACGGGCCAGGCACCACTGCCGATGAAGTTGAATTGGTCCGTTAGTCCGGAAACCGGTTGACCTTTCGTGTACCACTTGGAAATGCCTCGGGCAGAAACCATCATACCAAGCGTGGCAATAAACGGCGGGATTTTCGTGTAGGCGATTAGCCAACCGTTAACCAATCCTGCCGCCAGGCCGATCAAGATGCCGGTTGCAATCGGTATGATGGCGGGCAAATCAGTCATATTCGGGTATATCGCCCTCGTCCAAGTCGAGGACTGCGCAAAACCGGCGGCGACCATCGCGGTCATACCAACGACCGATCCGGACGAAAGGTCGATACCGCCGGTGATAATGACCTGCGTGACGCCGACCGCAATGATACCGATCACCGAGACCTGAAGAACCATGATCGTCAGACGCTGCGAGTTCAGCAAAAAGCTCTGATGGACGAAAATCCATCCCAGAATTTCATAAACGAGTGCGATACCGACAAGCACCAGGAAAATGCTCAGTTCAGTCGGCAGCCTACGTTTCCTCCGCGCTGGGTGATCTTGGGGTGCCGTTTCGGCTAGGACTTTGCTTTCCATAATAAATCTCCTCCGATCCGGCTTCAGCGGGATGCGAGTTCCATGACCTTGACTTGAGTGGCCTCGCTACGATCCAAAAAGCCAGTTACTTTGCCCTCGTGCATGACCATGATGCGGTCGCTCATGCCGAGGACCTCCGGCATCTCCGATGAGATCATCAGTACGGCGACGCCTGCCTTCGCGAATTCCGTCACAATCCGGTGGATTTCTGCCTTTGCACCGACGTCGATGCCACGAGTAGGTTCGTCGAGAATTAGAATCCGTGGGTTGGTAAGTAGCCATCGCCCAATCAGAACCTTTTGCTGATTGCCGCCGGACAGGTTTTCGATCCGCTCGAACAGACCCGGTGTCTTCACTCGCAGGCGCTTGGCCATATCCTCGCAGGCTTTTTCGACTGCGTTCTCCTGAACGAAGCCGCCTTTGACAAACCGGTCGTGAAGAACGGCGACCTGCATATTCTGCAGGATATCCAGGATCAGAAGACACCCAGTATCCTTGCGGTCCTCGGTGAGAAAAGCCATGTGGTTCTGGATCGCGACGGCAGGCGATTTGACGTCCACCCGCTTACCATAGAGGTCGATCGTACCCGAGCTCGCTGGTGTCACACCGAAGATAGTCTCGGCGACGTTCGAACGCCCCGATCCGACAAGGCCAGCCACGCCCATAATTTCCCCGGCCCTGACGTCGAAAGAGACGTTTTCGAAGACGCCCTTGAGCGTCAGATTTTTGACCGAGAGGACGACTTCGCCGATCGCAACCTCTTCCTTAGGGAACATCTGCGTGATTTCGCGCCCGACCATCATTTTGATGATGTCGTCTCGGGTGACGTCAGATGCCGCATGGGTACCGATATAACGCCCGTCGCGGAACACGGAGAACTCGTCGGAGATTTCGAACAGCTCGTTCATCTTATGCGTGATGTAGACGATCCCGATCCCGTGCGACCGCAAGTCCCGGATGATCGAGAACAGGTGCCCGACCTCGGTCTCCGTCAACGCGGAAGTGGGCTCGTCCATGATGAGGACGTCGGACTCATAGGATACCGCCTTCGCGATTTCGACCATCTGACGGCTTGCCACCGAGAGGTGCCGCACCTCGATCTCGGGATCGATGTCGATCTTCAGACGCTTGAAGAGGTCGGCGGTCATGCGATGCATTTCGCCATGGTTCACGAAACCCAACCGGTTCCGCGGCTCCCGTCGAATCCAGATATTTTCCGCAACTGTCATATACGGCATCAGGTTCAATTCCTGATGGATCATCGCAATTCCGTTTTCCAACGCGTCGAGCGGAGATTGCAGTCTGATCGGCACGCCACGTAGTGTGACTTCGCCTTGGTCTGGTGTGTAAATCCCGGCAAGGATTTTCATCAACGTTGATTTGCCAGCGCCGTTTTCCCCCATCAGCGCATGGACAGTGCCGCGCTTGAGCCGAAACGATACGTCGTCAAGCGCCAACACCCCTGGAAATTCTTTGCGAATACCTTCAGCCGCAAGAAGGAACTCGGCATTTGGGACGGCACCGCTACGGCGAACCGCGGCCATCGTAGACGGACTGATTGATGTCATAACTGGCCTCCCCATTTAGACATTGGGGCGCGGTTTGGTACCGCGCCCCAGGTACCGTTAGTTTTTCGCAGTGTACTGGGCGAGGTTGTCCTTAGTGACGAGTTCGAACGGGATGTAGGTCTTCTTCTCGACCTTCTCGCCGCGCGCCAGCTTGAGGACGGTATCGATCGCGCCTACGCCCTGACCCTTCGCATTCTGGAATACAGTCACGTCCAGATCGCCCGCCTGCATTGCCGCCAGAGCATCAGCTGTTGCGTCAACACCGCCAACGACGACCTTGTCCATCGACTTGCCAGAGGCCTTGAGCGCCTGAATTGCGCCAATTGCCATTTCGTCGTTATTGGCAATGACAGCGTCGAAATCACGTCCGGCTGACAGCCAGTTGGTCACGAGGTCGAGCGACGGAGTACGCATCCAGTTTGCGCTCTGTTCGTCGACAACTTCGATACCCTTGCAGGCGTCGGTCGCGAGAACATCGTGCGTTGCCTTTGTGCGACCGCGCTGACCAGTGGTACCCAGCTGACCCTGAATGATGACAGCCTTGCCTTTGCCGCCGAGCATCTTACAAACGGTCTCGGTTTCCAAAGTGCCCGCTTGTTCTTCGTTGGAGCCGACGAATGCCTGCTTGTCCGGGAGGCTGTCGACGTTTGAGGGAGCATTGTTGACGAACACGAGGGGAATGCCAGCTTCAGCCGCGCGCTTGGAGATAGCCGCACCAGAGTCGGCGTCCACAAGCATAATGACGATGCCATCAACGCCAGCAGCGATGAAGTTGTCGACCTGACTTTGCTGTTTGGCAATGTCGCCCTGCCCGTCTTCGGTATTCACCGTGACGTCCTTGAGACCCTTCGCATGGTCTTCCATCGAGTGACGAAGGCCTGTGAGCCAGTTGTCGTCGAAGAGCGACATGGCGACGCCGATCGTCTCGGCATGGGCACCGGCCGACGTCATAGCGATGAACGCAGCGCTGAGCATCAACTTCTTCAGTTTCATTTTCTTCTCCTCCACAGTGACGCGGGGCCCCTCGGCGACCGCTTGAAGACCGGCAACAGTTATCCAATCCGACGGAAGGTCATTCCGCTGGTTCCACCGCCCGGCCGCGGTGTGATTTCTTATGGATGCCTTAGCCTGTTACCGAACCCGTTCCCGTCAGGTTCGACCTTCAGGTCATTTCATGTCAGGCGAACTTCGGCTTCAGCCAACCGCCGCCTTGTTCATGGCTGTCGACGACCGCGTCAACGAATGCCACGCCCTTCAAACCGTCATATGATGTCGGGACACTTGTTCCCGACGCATTGGGCTCGCGCCCATCGGCTCTTGCTCGGATCGATTCCGCAAATCCCTGGTAGAGATTGGAAAACGCTTCGATGTAACCCTCAGGATGACCAGGTGGCGTCCGCGTGCGCGCACGTGTCTCTAGGCTCAGATCATCCCGGCCTCGCTTGATCACCTTCGGAGCGCCGAACAGTTCCGTGAACACGAGTTCGTTCGGTGACTCCTGATGCCAATCAAGGCTGCCCTTCTCGCCGAATACGCGAAGTCGGAGACCGTTCGATTGGCCGATTGCGACCTGCGACGACCAAAGAAGGCCACGTGCGCCCCCTTCGTAGCGGATCATGACGTGAGCGTTGTCGTCCAATGCTCGACCTTCGACGAATGTAGCGAGGTCGGCAGCGATCGCTTCTGCCTTCAATCCGGTCACGAAGCCGGCCAGATGATAGGCATGCGTACCGATGTCGCCGATCGAACCGCCGCGGCCGTTCTTCTTTGGATCGGTGCGCCATGCCGCCTGCTGATTGCCTTGCAGTTCGATCCCGGTCGCCATCCACTCGAGCGGATACTCAACCTGCACTACCCTAATCTTGCCGAGGTCGCCGCGCGAAACCATCGCCCGCGCCTCGTGGATCATCGGGTACCCGCTGTAGGTATAAGTGACACCGACGAAGCGCCCGGTCTCTTTGGCCAGGTTGTGCAAGGCGATAGCGTCTTCGATCGTGGTGGTCATCGGCTTTTCGCAGATGACCTCGATACCGGCTTCGATGAATGCCTTGGCGATCGGAAAATGCGTGTGGTTCGGTGTGCAGATCGCGACTGCGTCAATACGATCAGGGCGGTTGCGCTCGCCTTCTACCATAGACTGGAAGCTATCGTACGAACGGTCAGCCTCGATGAAATTATCCGCTGCAAATGTGTGGCCGCGAGCGGCGTCTACGTCGAACGCGCCGGCGACCAGCTCGAACTGGTTGTCGAGACGAGCTGCGTAGCGATGGATGCCCCCGATGTACGCGCCGAGACCACCACCGACCATTCCAAGTCGCAACCTGCGTTTTGAGAGAGACGAGTTGCTCACCGAATTACCCTTCAATTCCGAGAATTTCGTTGTTTACCGCACGGTCCGCGTCCGATTTGACGAAGTCGTCGAAGGCGCGTTCCGAGACGCGGATGATGTGGTCGCTGATGAACCGAGCGCCCTCGGCCGCTCCGTCCTCCGAATTCTTGATTGCGCACTCCCACTCGAGAACCGCCCAGCCGTCGAAATCGTAGCCGGAAAGCTTCGAGAAGATCGCGCCAAAATCGACCTGACCATCGCCCGGCGAACGGAAGCGGCCGGCTCTGCTGATCCAGGGCTGGTATCCGCCGTATGCACCCGTCTTCCCCGTCGGGCGGAACTCCGCATCCTTGACGTGGAAGGTCTTGATGCGCTGGTGGTAGTGATCGATGTAAGTGAGGTAATCGATCGACTGAAGCACCAAGTGGCTCGGGTCGTACATGATGTTGCAGCGCGGGTGGTTATCGACCCGCTCAAGGAACATCTCGAACGTCAGACCGTCATGCAGGTCTTCAGTCGGGTGAATTTCGTAGCAGACGTCAACGCCTTCGCGGTCGAACGCGTCGAGGATCGGTCGCCAGCGGCGTGCGAGCTCGTCGAAGCCGTCGGAAATCAGGCCATCCGGCCACTGCGGATATGGATAGAAGTATGGCCACAGAAGAGTGCCACTGAACGTGGTGTGGCGATCGATGCCAAAGCGCCTCGATGCCTTTGCGGCACAAAGCAGCTGGTTGACGGCCCACTCCTGCCGGGCCTTGGCATTGCGATGAACCTTTTTTGGAGCGAACGAGTCCGCCGGCAAGTTGAACGACGGGTGGAGCGCGACGAGCTGACCCTGGAGGTGGCTGGCGAGATCGGTCACTTCCAGGCCGTGTTCAGACAACGTGCCTTTGAATTCATCCACGTAATCTTGGCTCTCCGCGGCAAGCTCGAGATCGATTACCCGCGTGTCCCATGTCGGAATCTGAACTCCCTTAAAGCCCTTGTCAGCGGCCCATCCAGCGAGGCCCTTGAGGGTGTTGAACGGAGCTTCGTCTGCCGCGAACTGAGCGAGGAAAACTGCGGGACCCTTGATTGTACGCATTTCTTTCACCTGAATTTAAAGAGCTGCAGCGGGATGGGGAACGCCGTCGTACGCACCCCAGATGCCCTGATCAAAATTCACGATTGCCCCTGTCATCAATCCTGACTCATTCGAGGCCAGGAATGCGATTGCCCGAGCGACTTCAGCGGGTTCGATCAGTCTTCCGTTCGGCTGTTCTGCCGCGGCCTTAACCAGCCAGTCGTCGGGCTGGCCGTCGACTTCGCGCTGTGTTCGGTCTTCTCCTTCCGACGCCATCCAGCCGATGTTGAGGCTGTTGACTCGGATGCGATTCCGCAGAACGGCGTAGGCTGTATTCCTCGTCAACGTGTCCAGTGCGCCTTTTGACGAGCTGTAGGCCGCGAGAAACGGCTGTCCAGCCATAGATGACATCGTGGAGATATTCACGATCGTGCCTTCGATCTTGTCGCGGCGAAGAAGCTTCACAGCTTCTTGGATCAAGAAGAACGGAGCGCGAATGTTGATCGCGAAGAGCTTGTCGAAAAGCTCAGGGGATGTATCGATGATCGTTCCGCGGTCGGTTGCGCCGGCGACGTTGATCAAGGTATCTACGCGGCCGAACGCCCGGTCCGCTTCCGCAATGACATTGCGGCAGTCATCCACGACCGAAAGGTCGGCGCGTACAAAAAGGGCACGGGAGCCGAGTTTCTCGAGCTTGGCGACCTGTTCCCTGCCCTTCGATTCCGATCGCCCACAAATGATAATGCCTTCCGCACCACGGCTAGCGAACAGTTCCGCTGTTGCGGCACCCAGACCTTGGGTGCCTCCGGTGATGACGGCAATCTTGTCTTCGAACTGGTTTTCCATTTTCAACCTCAACCCTGCCTGTCACACACCAACACGCTGGCGCTTGCGGCCTTTTTGCTGGTCTTCGGCAGCGGCATTGACTTCCTTGCGTGCACTAACCTGAGGCACACCGACATCCCACCAGGCATCGCCCGGTGTCCAAGTGAAGGCATCGGAGACAATGGTGAGAACGGTGGTGCGATCGGTCGACTTTGCCCACTCAACTGCGGCACCGAGATCGGCAAGACTTTCAACATGGCGCGTGAGAGCACCCATCGCTTCGGCATGTTTGGTAAAGTCAACCGCGAACGGCTCTTTCACACGGCAATCCTTGAGAAGGTTGTTGAAACCTGGAGTGCCCTTGGCATTCTGCAGACGGTTGATAACTGCGTATCCGCCGTTGTCGCAGACGATGAGGATCATCTTGTGGCCTGACAGCACGGTCGAGTACACGTCCGAGTTCATCATCATGTAAGTGCCATCGCCAATCATGACGATTGGAGTACGGCTAGGGTCGGCCATGGCTGCACCCCAGCCAGCCGCGATTTCATAGCCCATGCAGCTGAAGCCGAATTCGCAGTCAAAAGTGTTCGGCGCTTTGACGCGCCAGTTCTTCATAACTTCGCCGGGCAACCCGCCTGCGGCCGTGATCAGCAGATCGCGTTCGCCGGCCTTCTCGTTCACGATACCAACGACCTGAGCATAGGTAGGAATGGCGGCATTCGTTGGCTTCTGGTAGCCGTCCAGTGCCGAATTCCACTTCGCGAACTCGGCTCGACCTTTTTCAGTCCATTCGGCGCTCGCCTTGAAGTCACCGATGGCCTCTTCGAGCTCGGTGATACTCTCCAACGCGTCGCCGACCACAGCAACGGCCTGGTGCTTATGGGCGTCGAAGCGTGCTGCGTTGATCGCGACGAACTTGGCATCTGGCGAAAATGCCGTCCAAGAGCCCGTCGTGAAGTCCATGAGGCGCGTGCCGACCGCAAGGACCACGTCGGCGTCCGCGGCCATGGCGTTCGCCGAAGTAGAACCTACGATACCAATCGGACCTACGTGCGCTGGGTGGTCATGAGTGACGGTCCCTTTACCGGCAATTGTTTCGCAAAGCGGAATGCCATGTTTTTCGGCGAACGCAGCGAGTTGGTCCTGGGCTCCGGAGTAGCGGGCACCGCCGCCGGAAATGATCAGCGGACGCTTGGCGCTCTTGAGCGTTTTCACAGCCTGTTCGAGGCTGCCGCGATCCGGGCGCTGACGCGGTGAACGGTGCAACGTCGGCTCAAAGAAGCTCTCGGGATACTCCCATGCAATTTCCTGGACGTCCTGTGGCAGACCGATGAACGCAGGACCGCAGTCCGCGGGGTCGAGCATGACGGCGACGGCCTGCGGCAGAGACGAAATGATCTGCTCTGGATGAGTGATACGGTCCCAATAGCGAGTGACCGCCTTGAACGCGTCGTTTACGGTAACCGTAGGATTGCCGAAGTGCTCGACCTGCTGCATGACGGGATCGGGTCGGCGGTTGACGAAAGTGTCGCCAGCCAACAGCAAAACAGGAAGTCGGTTCGTGTGGGCGACGCCAGCTGCCGTGACCATGTTGAGCGCGCCAGGGCCAATCGACGCCGTAGCAACCATGATCTGACGACGGCGGGTTGCCTTCGCAAATCCGATTGCAGCAAGGGCCATCGATTGCTCGTTCTGGCCGCGCCACGTTGGGAGAACGTCCTGAACTGCCTCAAGAGCCTCAGAAAGGCACGTCACATTGCCGTGTCCGAAAATTGCGAACACGCCAGGGAAAAGCGGCTCGCGCTTTCCGTCGATTTCAGTAAATTGGTTGCAAAGGTAGCGCACCAGGGCTTGAGCCATGGTCAGACGAACGGTATTCATAGATGCCTCCCAGACCGACAAAATGGGTCGATCAATTTTGTCTGGGAATTTTTATTGCGACATTCCGATAATTGCAAGTGATTTTGCTATAGGCTTTGCGAAACAGCGAGATGCAATTGTTTTCGTTCATTAAAATACGCGCAATAAAAATTGTATTTCTGGTGCATGCGCAATTTCTCAAGTTTTGCGGAGCGACGTACCGTTTTTCCAAGGCAATCGACACTAGGAAATTCCGCACCTGTGGTCTAACGAAGACGCCTCTAGCGTCTCATTCAGACAGAATTTTTATTGACAAATTGATATTTATGCAATTTTCCTTGCGCGACGTCTTGATCTGTTTGGGACGCGACTACCCTGGAGGAAAAATTGCTCAAGATCGCTCTACTTGGCTGCGGCAGAATCGGAAAAATGCATGCAGCAACAATTGACCGCGCACCGAATGCCACACTCGCAATTGTATTCGATCCGATTGCGGATGCCGCGACACAGGTCGCAGCTCAGTTCAAGTGCCCGGTAGCAGCAACCGCAGAAGACGCCATTCACCAGGCGGATGCTGTATTGATTGCCACATCGACACCTACCCATGCCGATCTCATCGAGAAGGCTGTCGCCGCAGGCAAAGCTGTCTTTTGTGAGAAACCAATCGATCTATCGCTTGAGCGCGTGCTTGCATGCAGGCGCGCCATCGCCGGATCGAAGCTTCCCGTCCAAATCGGGTTCAACCGCAGATTCGATCCAGGCCACAGAGCCGCCCGGGATGCAGCACGTGCCGGCGACATCGGCGACATCCAGCAGGTCATCATTACCTCCCGCGATCCCGGTTTCGCATCTCGAGACTATATCAAGGCGTCAGGCGGCATTCTCCGAGACATGACTATCCATGACTTCGACCTGGCCCGCTACATGCTAGCGGAAGAGCCTGTCGAGGTCTTCGCGACAGGCAGCGCCATCATTGACCCGACGCTTGCCACCGAGTTTGGCGATGTGGACTCTGTCATGGTCGTTATGAAGACGGCGACGGGTAAACTCTGCTCGATTACGAATTCGCGCGTCGCTACATATGGGTATGACCAGCGTGTTGAGCTCCTGGGCTCGAAGGGCATGGTCATCTCCGGTAACCGCCGCCCTCACGAGCTGCAACGTTTTGGCGGCGAGAGCACTGGCGGTGGCGAGCCTTATCTCAACTTTTTCATTGAGCGCTACACCGAAGCGTTTGCCGCAGGTCTTGAGTCGTTCATCAAGGCCGCGATCTCTGGTTCGGCGACCGAAGCTGACTTCGACGATGGCGTGAAGGCCTTGGCACTCGCCGAGGCGGCGGTGGTTTCGCTGAAGGAGAGCCGTTCTGTATCCGTCTCGGAGATACTGAAATAGGACCAGACCGTCGCGCCGGCTTGGTCGGCGCGACTCTCATATGTATGTGTATGTCGAAGCCCGTATCAACGCGATTACTGCAACCGACCTTGTGCTATACTGCTTCCACGTAACTCAGCACCAAGGGCGAACAGCATGGCTGCAGAAAACAAGACATCGCAGTCGCGGCCATCACGAAATCATCGCACCAAATTCAACCCAAAGAGGGACGCGCAGCCACGAGTGGTGGCACAAGCCAACCGTACGGTCGTGCGGATGGGTTGCGCCGTCGCAATCGCTTTCCTATTAATCCTGGTGGTCCAAGCGCTCTGGCGATGAGGTTCGATCATTGGGCTAACGCAGGATTCTCTGACCGTAGGCCATTCAGAACGCCACGATGCTATTCGAACGCGCGGGCGTCGTGATCCAAGCGAGACCATTTCACGCGATGTCAGGATTTGCGTCTAAGGTTTCCTGTAACCGTCGGAATCCGGGGATTATCCTTATCGTCTGCTTGCAACATCGCCGCAAGCGACACGGCAATGCACTGCGTAAGGCACATCGGCGCTGCCAAGCTGCGAGAGAACGAATATTCGTCTTCTGGAACAGTGAACAGCACAGCCGCGCTCTTCGCCAACGGGGACAGCTGGCTGTCCGTGATTGCGACCATCGGGGTATCGTTTTGGGCGGCGACATCGGCGATTGCGATGACTTCCTTGGCGTAGTGTCTGAAGGAGATCGCCACGAGTACATCCTTTGGGCCCATTACCTGTGCCATCTCCGGCGCGAGACCGCCTGCGGGATCGAGCAATACCACCCTCCTCCGCAACATCGACAGAACATAGCGAAGAAAGCGCGCGATTGGCTCGGATCGCAGTTGCCCGACGATGAAGATCGTGTCGGCGTTGTTCAATACGGTAGCCGCCTGGGTGAGGTTCTCTTCGCTTACCGTGTTGAGAAGACCTTGAAGCGTAGCTATGTCTCGAACGACCAAATCGTGCAGGAAGCCGAGATTTCCGTTCTTCTTGGTCTTCTCAAGATCGGCATCCAGCGCGCTGATACGCTCTCGGTAGCCCGGCGCGGCCGTGGACAAGCGGGTCTGAAAAACTGCCTGGAGCTGTTTAAACCCTGAAAACCCGAAATGCTGGGCAAACCTCACCAAGATCGATGGATGCGCGCCGCATTGCTCGGCAATGACGTTGATGGACTGCATCGCGACGACATTCGGGTTTTGCGTGATGAACCGCGCGACCTGCTGGAAGCGGTCACTCAAACTGTCGTATTGCTTTGTAACCTCATTGACGAAGCCCTCGTAGTGAGCAAGCTGGACTGGAGGTTCAGTCGTTTCTTTCGTCCGTGGCATGCTGGCGTCTCCAATCCCGGTTACAAGTTCCCGTCGGTGCGACAGGTGAGTTGCCGCTCACAGGTATTGCAAGAATCCAAATTTCGCAATGAATTATGTGGAGGCGCGAACTGCGCCTCCACGATAGCAGAGCACTCAGTAGGGTGCGTCAGGGAAGTAGTACTGTGCAGCGTTGTCCTTGGTGATGAGCGGGCTACCGAGGACATAGCGCCCGTTGATCGGAGCCTGGGTTGCGAACTTCATCGTTGTGAGTTCGATCGCCGGGATGATCAGGGTTGGCGGATAGAAGATGTCCGCGTCAACCATTTCATTGCCGTCTTGGACGAGCTTAATGACCTTGTTCATGCCCGAGCCGCCGAGAACTTTCACGCCCTTGCGGTCCGTCTGCTTGATTGCCTCCATTGCACCAAGCGCGGCGTCGTCATCGCCAGCCCAAACACCGTCGATCTTGGGGAAGCGCTGGAGATAGTCCTGCATGACCTCGAAACCCTTGTCCGGATTCCAGTTTGCGTACTGCATGTCGAGAATTTCGATCTTGGAATCCTTGAGTGCGTTCTGGAACGCCTCGATGCGGATGTTGTCGATCGCCGTGGGGATGCCGCGCATCACGACGACTTTGCCGCCGTCCGGGAATTTTTTCTTGAAGTACTCTGCAGCCGCAACCCCGTACTGCGGATTGTCGCCGCCCACGTAGAGGTCCTCGATGTTCTTCTCGGCGAGGCCACGATCTACGACCGTGACGAACACGCCCTTGGCCTTCGCAGCCTTAACCGGCTCGGTGAGCGGATCGGATTCCTGAGGCAGTACAACGAGCGCGTTGATCTTGCGGCTCATCAGGTCTTCGATGTCGTTGACCTGCTGCGTCGCGCTCGACGACGTTACCACAACGAAATCGATGTTCGGAAATGCCTTCTTCATCGCTTCGACGGTACGCTTCGTATGGTAGACCAGGCCGCCAGTCCAACCGTGGTCAGCCGCGGGTATCGAAATCCCGATCGTCGCGTCGGCTGCGTACAAGGTGCTTGACAGTCCGGCGAGAGCCAATCCTCCAGCCATGACGACATTCCTGAGTTTACTGAGCATGCGTTCCCCTCCCATTGGGCGTGAGTTTTGAAACGGCGGTCGCCGGTTCGGTTCAGGTTGAAGATTTGGAGATGCTAACCTTGGGATCGATCACGCTGCAGAAGCACTGCAATGACGATGATCGCACCTTGGACAGCACCGTTAAGGTACGGCGAGATGAATCCGGTGAGGTTCAGGATGTTGGAGATGAAGCCGAGAATGAGAACGCCGACGACGGTGCCCCAGACACGTCCGAAGCCTCCACCGAGCGCCGTTCCCCCGATGATGACTGAAGCGATCGCTTCGAGTTCCCACATCATTCCCGTCGAGGGCGTCGCAGCGCCGAGGCGTGGAACGTAGATGACGGTGGCGATCCCAACGCATAGGCCTTGAATGACGTAGGTCAGAATGCGCACTCGATCGACCGGGATTGCCGAGTACAGAGCCACGTAACGGTTTGAGCCAATGGCAGCGACATGACGTCCGAAACGCGTGCGCCGCAAGACCACTTCGGCAATTACCGCGATCGCAATAAAAACGAAGATTGGAACGGCAATCCCACCGATCGTTCCATAGTAAATCGGTCGAGCCGCATCACGAAGGGAGAAGTCCAACGAGATGGAGCCCCCGTCGGAGAGCCACGTCAGGATCGAGCGGAAGACCCCCATGGTTCCGAGGGTCACAATGAACGCTTCCACACGTCCCTTGACGATCATCGCACCGTTGAAGAAACCCGCTGCGGCTCCAAGCAGTAGCGAAAACACGATGCCGGCGGCAACAAGGAGCCATCCCGTACCGAATGACCCTGTAGCCTGGTTCATTACCATGATCGCTACGCCTGCCACCAATGCGCTCAGCGAGCCGACCGAAAGGTCCAGTCCCCCAGCGGTGATGACGAAGGTAGCCCCGATAGCGATGATCCCGATGATCGCGCTTCGCGTGAACACGTTCGAAAGATTTTCGGCACCTAGAAAGCTGCTGCTCATCAGGGAGCCGATGATCATCAGGAAGATCAGTGCAAGCAGAGGACCTGCAGCCTCGAATGCCTTGAGCGCTTTCTGACGGCCCGAGCCGCCGGCACTACCGACGTGCGTTGCCGATATATCGGACATTATCTAACTCCTCCTGAACGCCCATAGCGAGCCTAATGATCTCGCCCTCGTTGATGCCATCGCCTGCCAATTCCCCGACAGCTTTCCCTTTGCGCATCACGACAACGCGGTGCGCCAGGCCGACGACCTCCTGCATCTCGGAGGACACGACGACGATCGCCTTTCCCCGGAATGCCAGATCGGCGATGATCTTGTAGATTTGCTGTTTTGCTCCGATATCGACGCCCCGTGTCGGCTCGTCGAAAATCACAACGTTCGGGTCGGTGGCCAGGGTCTTGGCGATGAGGACCTTTTGCTGATTACCCCCGCTGAGAGAGCCGGCGGTTGTGTCGATGTCTCCGGTGCGGATGTCATAGGTCGAGACGGCGTCGAGCAACTTTGCCCGCTCCGCCTTTTTGTCGATCCACGTTCGTCCGGAAAGCGCTCCAGATGTCAGTGCGAGGTTGACGGCGAGTGGCTTGCCCAGCAGCAGTCCCTTGGCTTTCCGATCCTCCGTGAGATAGGCGATACCCAACTGCCATGCTTCGCGCGCGGCCGGCAATTTCCGGACAACGCCGTTCAATCGGAACTCAGTGCAAGTTGCCGGACGCAGTCCGCAGACCGCCTCGAAGAGTTCGGTGCGGCCCGAGCCTACCAAGCCGGCAATGCCTAGAATCTCGCCCTGCCTTACCGAGAGCGTCGCCTCGGAGACAAAGCCTTGGCTGGCGAGGTTGTTGAGGCCGAGCACTTCAACTGGGTTCGCCGGAGGACACTTGGTCGGGAAGATTTCCGCAAGCGGACGACCAACCATAGCCTCCGCCATTTGCGATTCACTCAATTGGGACGCCCGCTCCAGGCGAACGATCTGTCCGTCGCGCAAGACCGCGACCCGATCAGCGATTTCCTTGACTTCGTCGAGACGGTGAGACGTAAAGATGACGGACCCACCGGCCGCACGGAATTCGCGGATGCGTTCGAACAACCGCGCCGCCTCGGTGCCGGAGAGCACCGCGGTCGGCTCATCCATCAACACGAGCCGCGGATTGCGCGCGAAAGCCTTCGCAAGCTCTATCAACTGCCAGTCGGAAACCGGCAAGTCCTTGAGCTTCGCTCGCGGATTGGCCGATGAACCGAGCCGCGCGAGGCTTTCTTTGGCGAGGCGCTGCATGATTTTTGTGTCGGTGAACGGTCCCTTGCGCACTTCTCGGCCAAGAAAAACGTTCTCGGCCACCGTGAGATGTGGTGCGAGACAGAACTCCTGATGGACCATAATGATGCCTGCGGCTTCCGCACGAACAAGCGAGGCGGGAGCCGAGACACCGTCGAACCTTGCTGCCCCCGCTGTCTGTTGGGCAAGACCGGCGATGATGCGCATAAGCGTCGACTTACCCGCACCATTCTCTCCAACCAGCGCAAGCACCTCGCCAGGCTCGACGTCAAGATCGATACCTTTGAGAACAGCAACTTGGCCGTATGATTTCGTGACTTCCTTCAGCGAAAGGAGCGCCATTGTTTATGCTCCGATCGCTGCTCCGGTGGGCGCTTGTATCTGGTCGTGGTTCACCACCAACGCCGGGTCGAGCTTTCCATCGAAGAAATTCAGGATGTTCGTAGCTGCGGAAATTGCCATTCGTCGGGCACACGCCTCAGTCAGCCCTGCGTTGTGCGGTGAGACGATGGCCCTTTCGCATTTGAGAAGCGGGCTGTCTGTTGCGGGCGGCTCGTCAGCGAAGACGTCGAGGCCCGCTGCGGCGAGACGCCCATTATTGAGCGCCTCGACCAAAGCCGCCTCGTCGATCAGTCCCCCTCGTGCCGTGTTGATCACGATCGACGTAGATTTCATAACCGCGAGTTCTGCAGCTCCGATGAGGGGCTGTTGTCCGACCTTAGGCACGTGAAGGGACACCACGTCCGCAACACGAAGTCCTTCAATCAAGTCAGAGACTGGCTTCGCTCCACGCGCCAAGATCGACTCATCCGCCTGGAATCGATCGTATGCGAAAATGTCCATTCCGAGTGCTGATGCGATTTCCGATAGTCGCCGTCCAATCCTGCCGAAGCCGACCACCAGAAGCGTCTTTCCATCCAGCTCGTCACAATCGAGACTGTTTCTATAATTCCAATCCCCGGCCCGCATGCGCTGATCGAACAATACAGTCCTGCGTGCTGCAGCCAGCATGAGCATCGCCGCATGTTCTGCGACTGCCCTCGAATTGACATCGCCGACGACGGTCAGGGGAATGTTCCGCTCGTTGAGCGCGTTAACATCGACTGCGTCGTAACCCACACCATGACGCGATACGATCTGCAGTCGAGGCGCGGCGGCAATGTAGTCCCCCGGCAGCGGCTGCGTCCTGATGAGAATGGCGTCTGCGGTCTCCAGATATGGCTCATAGCTCGCCGACGACACTTCTTCGACATAGTCGAGCTGAACATCAGGCCGGTCCAGGACTGCAAGCCCGTCCGGATGGAGCTTTCCCGCAACAAGTATACGCACCATGTCAGTAGCCTCCCTTGGCGGCTGCCTCGGACTTCGCGGCATCGCCCCCGGTAAGATCACGGAATTTTCTGACACTTGCCTCAGCTGCACCAGCCAGCAGGCGGACATCGTTGGACACGGTCACAAGATCGAAGCCCCAGCCCACAGCCTCGGCAGCGTAGTCTGCAGTCCCGTTGTGAAGAGCAGCTCTCTTCCCTGCCTTGTGGGCGCGCTCAAGAATGTGCTTGATCGCATCGATCATCTCCGGCTCCCTTCTATCGAAGCCGGGCGCATACTTGCGCCCCTGCAAACCAAGCGTGAGATCGGCAGGTCCAATATAGACGCCGTCCAGGCCCGGCGTCGCCAGGATATCTTCGAGATTCTCAAATGCCTGAGCCGTCTCGATCATCGCGAGGCAGACCATTTCGTCGTCGGCCTCGTTGGCATAGCCAGCTCCTGCGGAGAACAACGCACGGCTTGGACCGAAACTACGAACACCATTTGGGGGATATCGAACGTAGGAGACAAGCTGCTCGGCTTCGGCTCGCGTGTTGATCATGGGGCAGACGACCCCATACGCGCCTGCGTCCAATGCCTTCATGATGTCGGCCGGGTCGAGCCAGGGGACGCGGACCATAGGAGTGACGCCGCTTGCGCGCATCGCTTGCAACATCGGCACAGCGCTGTCATATCCGACGATCCCGTGCTGCATGTCGATTGTAATAGAGTCATAGCCCTGTGCAGCCATGATCTCGGCGCTGAATGAATTGGCGATTGATAGCCAACCATTGAGCACAGGTTTCCCATCCGCCCAGAGGCGTTTAATTCCGTTCTTGATCATGTTTGACTACCTTAGATGACCATTTGGGCCAGCTTGACGTTGGAATAGTCGAGAATGCCCTCGACGCCACCTTCACGGCCCATACCACTTGCCTTGATACCGCCGAACGGGGCCTCCGCCGCCGCCAGCGCAAAGCTGTTGACCCCGACCATACCCGCAGCGAGCGTCTCAACAGCCTCGCGAGCGCGGCCTTGGTCTCTGGTGAAGACGTAGGCCGAGAGCCCCATTTCAGAGGCATTTGCTCGCTCAAAGACCTCGTCCTGTTGGGAGAATGGCGTGATCGCGGCGATAGGACCAAAGTTTTCTTCCGCCAACGCCAGACCGTCATCCGCGAGACCGGAAATAACCGTGGGCTCGAAGAAGAACCCGGTATTCATCTCGGCAGGACGCTTGCCGCCGGTGACGATCTTGGCCCCGCGGGAGCGGGCGTCTTCTACGATCGCCTCAATCGCAGACAACCGACGCTGATTGATCAGCGGGCCCATCTGAGTATCCTCTTTCAGACCATTGCCGAGCTTCAGCGCGCCAGCACGACGCGCAAACCCTTCGACGAATTGGTCATGCAGGGATTCATGCACGTAGAAGCGATCCGGAGTGACACACACTTGGCCAGCGTTTGCGTATTTCGTCGCGACAGCTAGATCGAGGGTCTTTTCAAGGTCCGCGTCATCAAAGACGATCATCGGCGCGTTGCCGCCAAGCTCCATGCTTACACGCTTCACCGTTTCGGCGCTGTCGCGGATCATCTGCTGTCCAACGTTTGTCGATCCGGTAAGCGAGACCTTCCGAACCACTTTAGACGCCATGATTGGCTTGTAGGTGTTGGACGTCGGGCCGATCAGCAAATTAGCCACCCCGGCGGGTACACCGGCCTCGCGGATGCAATCGAACATGATCATCGCAACACCAGGTACTTCCACCGATGGGCGGACGATAACGGAGCAGCCAGCGGCCAAGGCGGGAGCCACCTTGCGCGCAATCAACGCTGCTGGGAAGTTCCAAGCAGTGAACGCGGCTACAACGCCGACAGGCTGATGGCTGATCTCAAAACGGCCGCCGGGAACGCGACTTTCGACCACGCGCCCGTATATGCGGCGAGCTTCCTCGGCGTACCAGCGGAATTGATCAACCGCCAATCCCCACTCGCGCCCGGCTTGGACGAGCGGCTTTCCGGTTTCTAACGTGATTTGACGAGCGGCTTCGCTCGCGCGCGCCGCCATAACGTCTGCCACCTTATGGAGCAGATCGGCGCGGGTCCAAGCAGCTGTCGCTCTCCATTTATCGAACGCGCGTTCAGCCGCAGCGATCGCCGCGTGAGTATCCTCTACCGAAGCCGCGGGCACAACGCCGAGGACCTCGTTGGTCGCAGGATCGGTGATCTCAGTCGACGCGCCGGTTGGTTTACCCGACCAGCTTCCATCGATGAACAGACCAAAAGTGTCGTACATGTCTCCTCCTCCTACGCACCCTTAACGACGCGCCTGCCATAGAAAATGTGACTCAAAGCAATAAGCAATATTAATTGCGTGTCAAGATTTTTTGCAATTAACGATGCTCTAGCTTGAACGACACTCCCGGCCCATAGACCGGGAGCGCCGCAGGTGCCTTGGGAGGCGAAACCCTATGCGTTACTTGTAGTTGTTGGCATTTTCTTTGGTGACCAGCACTGTGCCAGGGTCTGTAACCATCTCGACCTTCTTGCCGGCCTTGAGGTCGACGAGAGTCTGGATGCCCAAGCCAGCCATCTTCGCCGGAGCCTGCGCGACCGATGCAGTCATTTCCCCGGCGAGGATCGAATTTGCTGCGTCGGGATTTGCGTCGTAGCCGACGACCATCACCTTATCCAACTTCGCGGCAGCCTTCAGAGCTTCGACAGCACCCAGCGCCATGTTGTCGTTGGAACCAAAGATACCCTTGAGTTTCGGATTGCCGCTGAGAATTGACTCGGTCACAGACAGGCCCTTTGCTCGGTCCCAGTCGGCAGGCTGAGCTGAAACGATTTTCATGCCGCACGCCTCGAGGGCCTCTTTCGCCCCGTTGTAGCGGTCTGCCCCGTTCGTCGTGGTCATAACGCCTTGCAAGATCGCGACGTCAGAACCTTTCTCAAGGTTTTTGCACATGTACTCTCCTGCAAGCTTTCCCCCTGCAAGATTGTCTGTGCCGACAAACGGAACGTCCTTGTTCGAGCCAGCGCCGTCGACGAACACCACGTTGACCCCGGCTTCTTTCGCTTGATCGACGACTGGCCCGAGCGCAGCTGGATCGGTCGGTGCGAGGGCGATGCCGGCGACCTTCTGGGCAATCAGGTCTTCGATCTGGCTGATCTGGGCCTGAATGTCGGTTTCGCTTGGCGGCGCGACGACGAGGACCTCCACGCCCAATTCCTTGCCCTTTTCCTTTGCGCCTTTTTCAAAGGCCGCCCAGTACGGATTCCCGGCAGCGGGGCCTTTCATACTGACGACGTAGGTGTCCGCCATCGCGGTTCCCATCATCATCGCAAAGGCAACGCTCGACAGAAGCACAGTCCTCATTATCAATCCTCCCGATTGAAATCGTCTCTGGAAATCCACCGAGCGCGCAGAGACGGGACGCGTCGGAATTGGCTTTAAGCTCTGACCGCGGCCTTCCGTCGAAGAACGTCGATGTAGACGGCGGCGATAATGACGATGCCGATTAGGATCATCTGCCAGAAGGCGCTCACGTTGTTGATGTTCAGGCCATTGCGTAAAAGGCCCATGATCAGGACGCCTGCGAGAACGCCAAGAACGCTTCCCCTGCCTCCAAAAAACGACGCCCCACCGATAATCACGGCTGCGATAGCGTCCAACTCAATGCCGATACCTGCGTTGGGAAAGCCGCTTCCAGTGCGGCCAACAAGAAGCAATCCTGCCAGGCCGGCGAAAAAGCCGCAGATCATGTAGACGATGATCAGGACACGATCGACGTTCACGCCCGACACTCGCGCCGCATGCGGATTACCGCCAATTGCGAAAATGTGACGACCCGTTGACGTGAACCTTAGGAATAGCCAGAGGCCTACCGCGCATACCACGACAACAACCAGACTGACGGGGATACCAGCCGGTGGATCGAACAGACCCAGCGTCCAATACTTCAACCCAAGGAAGCGCGTTTCCGGAGCCAAGCCCGTGACAGGCGCACCGCCGGTAATGAGATAGGTCAGCCCTCGAGCTATATTCAGCGTCCCGAGTGTCATGATGAATGGATGAGGTAGGGTCAACCACGTTAGGCCCGCGCCATTGATCCAACCGACTGCCAAGCCCACGAGCGGACCAACAAGAAGGCATAGCTCCCAAGGAACGCCAGCTTGGCCGGCGAGAGCGATGCAGACCATCGCGAGGGCCATCGTGGAACCGACCGAGAGGTCAATTCCCCCGGTAATGATCACGACGAGCATACCAAGCGCCAGAAGGGCCAATGACGCGTTTTGCTTGATAATGTTAGACAGGTTCTCAGCTGAGAGAAACACTTCAGGCTTGATCACTGCCAATACCAGCATCATCACTACGACGACGGCAATAATTCCATAGGTCTCAAGATGTTTAGAAAGCTTGGGATGATAAAACATCATTTCATTTCACCTGGTCGTGGGCGAGCTGTGCTGAATGGCCTTTTGTGCCCATGATCCAGCCGATGACTTCGTTTCGGTTCGTGTCGGCGAGCCTGGACTCAGCGAAATTTGTGCCCTGAAAGAGCGCGATGACGCGGTCGCAGCAGTAAAAGATGTCGTCCATTCGGTGTGAGATGATGATCACCGCGACGCCGTGTTCCTTCAGAGATCGTATGAGGTCCAGGACTTTGCCGACTTCCTTGATGGCAAGTGCGGCTGTCGGTTCGTCCATAATGACGAGCTTTGCGTCGAATGCGGTGGCTCGAGCGATTGCGACTGCTTGACGCTGGCCACCACTCAGATTCTCGGTGTTCTGATCGATGGATTTGACGTGGATTTTGAGCTTGTCCAGATGGTCGGCAGCCATCTGCCGGGCTCTCGAATGGTCGACGATCCTCAGCGGACCGACTTTGGGACCAGGTTCGCGCCCCAGATAGATGTTCTCATAGATCGGCATGTTCCCGGCCAGCGCGAAGTCTTGGTAGACCATTTCGATCCCGAGCTTTCTGGCCTCCTTGGGACTGGTGAAGTGGACACTTTTGCCCTGGAAGATCAGTTCGCCTTCGCTAGGCGCATATAGGCCAGACAGGATTTTCATGAGCGTTGATTTGCCCGCGCCGTTGTCGCCGACAACACCAAGGACCTCCCCTTCGCCAACATGGAAGTTGATGCCATTAAGCGCAGTGATCGCGCCGAAATATTTGGATATTCCCTTGGCTTGCAGAAGTATGTCTTTGTTAGAATCTATTGCGGTCAAAGCCTCTCCTCCCACCGTCCCATGGACGTTGGCACTTAGTTCCAACGATTGATTGCACCCCACACCGGTGTCTCGTCACGACGGTTCGTTCCCGGAGTAACCGGGGCACCACTCGGCGAAATGGGAATTTGGGTCTGCCGTGCGCACTGGCCGACAGTACTCAGGGCGCTTCTAGCGCGCTATACGGTCGACTCTTCTGTCAAGGCATCTCCTCCCGCTTGACGCCATCGAACTGTCACATGCAACATTATTTGCAATGTTCGCTTCTTGTCAACGAAATTTCCCTAGTTTATTGCAGGCGGCTTATATAATGCAGGACTTCCACACGCCGCCGGCTTCAGCAGAGTCCACAGCGGCCTCAATAAACTTGACCCCAAGCGCGCCGTCCCATGCGTCAGGATATTCCAGCATTCCGTCCGGAAGCTGAGAGTCATTCCTGCGAGCCTCGATCGCGATTGCAAACTCCTCGTAAAGATTTCCCCACGCGTCGGAGAGAGCTTCGGGATGTCCGCGCGGCATATGAACGAAGCGGGCCGCCGAGATATCAATCCCAGCGCCGTCGCCGCGCGACAACATCTGCGCTGGTGCGTTAAATGGTTTGTAATGGAGATATTCCGGATTCTCCTGGTTCCACTCCAGGCTGGCCTTGTCGCCAAAGACCCTGATCTGGAACCCGCAATGCGTTCCCGCGGCCACCTGCGAGATCATGATCGTACCCGGCACCCCACCGCCATAGCGCACATGCATGAAGGCAGTATCTTCCAGCGGCTTATCTGGACCGAGCGTATGAAATTCAGCACGAACCTGTTCCATTTCAAGTCCGGTTACGAAGGTCCCCATATGATGGCAATGAGTGCCGATGTCGCCCGTCGTAAACGCCCGACCTACAAGTTCAGGCTTTACTCTCCAAGCTGCCCCGGCCCCTGCTTGATCTGGCGGCACCATGGCCCACTCTTGAAAGTACTCAACATGAACCTGGCGGATGTTGCCGAGAAGCCCTTGGCGGATCATCGCGCGCGCTTGACGGACCATTGAATGCGCCGCGTAGGCGTAGGTCACACCAAAGATCAGCCCGGTGTCCTCTTGACGACGGACGAGATCAAGAGCGTCCTCGAGATTGGTGGTGAGGGGCTTGTCACTGATGACATCAATGCCTTTTGCCATAAATGCGCAGGCTATCTCATAGTGCGTATTGTTTGGCGTGGTGATCGCGACGGCGTCTATGCCGTCATCACGCTCTGCCTCCTTTGCAGCCATTTCCCGGTAATCTGAATAGATTCGATCCTCATTGAGCAGCCATTCGCGGCCGGATTGAAGAGCAACCTGCGGCCGGGAAGAAAGTGCGCCCGCTACGACGTCCCAGCGGTTTGAAAGCCTCGCGCCGCGAGCGTGCACCTTGCCGATGAAACTTCCTTGACCTCCTCCCACAACGCCTAGCCTGAGACGTCTTATCGCCGGGGGAAAGCCCAACGAGCCTTGATTTTCCGATCCCATACTATCCTCCAATATCTCCCAAGAAAGATTTATTGCCAAGTTTCTAATCGCGCAACATTTTTTGCGGTCCACCAAATCTTGCGCTTCGCAATTTTTATTGCGTAATTTGACAATAAGCATTTAAAATTGCACACGGCCCGCCATTGCCCTGCCATGCATTGGACGGAGTTCGGATGACCATCAGAAAGATACTCGTTGCAAACCGATCCGAGATTGCGATCCGGGTTTTCCGAGCGGCCAACGAGCTTGGGATAAAAACGGTGGCGATATGGGCTGAGGAAGACAAACTGGCGCTGCATCGCTTCAAGGCGGACGAGAGCTACCAGGTCGGCCGCGGTCCGCATCTTGCGCGTGATCTCGGTCCGATCGAGAGCTATCTGTCGATCGACGAAGTGATCCGTGTCGCCAAGCTCTCCGGCGCAGATGCGATCCATCCGGGCTACGGCCTGCTCTCAGAAAGCCCTGAATTTGTTGACGCCTGCAACAAGGCCGGCAT
>UBVW01000064.1:0-95431 GCA_900469085.1 Hyphomicrobiales bacterium
GCCTTCAGCAGCGTCGCGTTCTTACCCCTCGCCTCATCCGCCCAGCAGGCCGCCGCCCCGCCCCCGCCGCCCGTCACCGTGGCCAAGCCCGTTGTGCGCGAAGTCGTCGACAACGACGAGTTCATCGGCCGCTTCGAGGCGGTTGACGAAGTCTCCGTTCGGGCACGCGTCGGCGGCTATTTGAACGAAGTCGACTTCACGGACGGTGCGCTGGTGAAGAAGGGCGACAAGCTCTTCGTCATCGACCAGCGCCCCTTCGTCACCGCGCTCAACGAAGCCAACGCCGCGCTCGAAGTCGCCAAATCCACCCAGACCTACGCCGAGGCGCAGTTCAACCGCGCGCAGAGCCTCGCCACCAGCGGCAGCCAGTCGGTCTCGACGCTCGACGATCGCCGGCGCGAATGGATATCGGCGCAGGCCAATGTCCGCGGCGCCCAGGCAACCGCCGATCGCGCGGCACTCGACATGGAGTACACCACGATATCAGCGCCCTTGAGCGGCCGCATCGACCGCCGCCTGATCTCCACGGGCAATCTGGTGCAGGCAGACCAGACCATTTTGACCACCATCGTTTCGCTGGACCCGATCGACTTCTATTTCGACGTCGATGAGCGCCGCCTGCTGAACTTCGCCGATACCGCGCGCAAGCTCGGCAAGGATCTGCAGCTGGGCGGCGGCGGGGTGCCTGTGACGGTGACGATTTCCGACCCGACCGCCAAGCCTTTCACCGGCAAGCTCGACTTCGCCGAAAACCGCATCGACAACGAAAGCGGCACCATCCGCATTCGCGCTCGGCTGGCCAATCCCGACCTGATCCTGCAGCCCGGCCTCTTCGGCCGTGTGCAGGTGGAAGCCTCCAACAAGTACAAGGCGATCCTCGTGCCCGACGAGGCGATCGGCTCCGACCAGAACGAACGCGTCGTCTTTGTCGTCGGCCCCGATGGCAAGGTGTCGACCAAACCCGTGCGCCCCGGCCCGCGGCTCTATGGCTACCGCGTCATCCGCGAAGGTCTCGATGGTTCCGAGACGATCATCGTCAACGGCCTGATGCGCGCCCGCCCCGGCGCCACGATCACGCCGCAGATGACCGAACTGCCGCCGGAGCGGCGCGACACGCCGCCGGACAATGCCGCGACGGAGACGCCACAATGAGGTTCGCTCATTTCTTCGTCGACCGCCCGATCTTCGCGGCGGTCATCTCGATCGTGCTGCTTCTCGTCGGCGGCGTTGCCTACACCCAGCTGCCTGTCTCGCAATATCCCGAGATCGCGCCGCCGACCATCGTCGTGCGCACCTCCTATCCGGGCGCCGACCCACAGACTATCGCCGACACGGTCTCCACGCCGCTCGAGCAGCAGATCAACGGCGTCGAGGACATGCTTTACATGTCCTCCTATTCCAGCGCCGACGGCGCCATGTCGTTGACCATCACCTTCAAGCTCGGCACCGACCTCGACAAGGTTCAGGTCCTCGTCCAGAACCGCGTCTCGATCGCCCTGCCCCGCCTGCCCGAGGAGGTGCAACGCCTCGGCGTCACCACCGACAAGAGCTCGCCCGACCTGATGATGGTCGTGCACCTGCTGTCGCCCTCGCATCGCTATGACCAGCTCTACGTCTCCAACTATGCCCGCAACCGCATCCGCGACGTGCTCGTGCGCCTCGACGGCGTCGGCGACGTGCAGGTCTTCGGCGAGCGGCAATATTCCATGCGCATCTGGCTGGATCCGCAAAAGCTCTCGGCCTACGGCATGACATCGGATGACGTCGTCTCCGCGCTTCGCGACCAGAATGTCCAGGTCTCCGGCGGCAAGATCGGCGCGCCGCCGGTGACAGGCAAGAACGCCTTCGAATATACGGTCAGAACCGACGGCCGCTTCTCCGACGTGCGCGAATTCCGCTATGTCATCGTCAAGTCGACGGGCGCCGGCCGCCTTGTGCAGTTGCAGGACGTCGCCCGCATCGAGCTTGGGGCGCAGGATTACGTCACCAACAGCTATCTCAACAACGATCCCGCCGTGGCGCTCGGCATCTTCGCACGCCCGGGAACCAACGCGCTCGACACCGCGCACCAGATCCAGACGCTGATGAAGGACATCTCCCAGACCTTCCCACAGGGGCTGGAGTACCGCATCGTCTACGACACCACCGAGTTCATCTCGGAATCGATCTCCGAAGTCTATCGAACCATCGCCGAAGCCGCGATCCTGGTGGCGATCGTCGTCCTTGTGTTCCTGCAATCCTGGCGAACCGCGATCATCCCGATCATCGCCATCCCGGTCTCGTTGATCGGCACCTTCGCCGTGCTGCTCGCCTTCGGTTTCTCGCTGAACATGCTGACGCTGTTCGGCCTGGTGCTCGCGATCGGCATCGTGGTCGACGATGCCATCGTCGTGGTCGAGAACGTCGAGCGCAATCTCGCCCGCGGCATGTCGCCGAAGGACGCCGCGCATGTGACGATGGACGAAGTTGGCACCGCCGTTCTCGCCATCTCGCTGGTGCTGATCGCCGTCTTCGTTCCCACCGCCTTCATTCCCGGCATCTCCGGCCAGTTCTACAAGCAGTTCGCCGTGACCATCTCGGTCACCACGGCGATCTCCGCGCTGAACTCGCTGACGCTCTCGCCGGCGCTGGCCGGCATTCTCCTGAGAAGCCACGATCACCAGCACACACGCAACAACATCGCGCTGCGTTTCGGGCGGGGCCTTGCCAATGGTTTCAACCACGGCTTCGATCGCCTGAGCCACGGTTATTCGTGGATCATCCGGCACCTGGTTAGCAGCTGGATCGGCATCACGTGCTCGCTGCTCGTCTTCGCGGGCCTGCTCGGCGCCACCTATTTCATGATCAACAAGGTGCCGTCGGGCTTCATCCCGACCATGGACCAGGGCTACGCGATCGTCGTCGTCCAGCTGCCGGATGGCGCATCGCTGGCGCGTACCGACGCGGTGGTGAAACAGGTCGGCGATATCGCCCGCACGGTCCCCGGCGTCGGCAACGCCGTGCAGTTCGCCGGCTTCAGCGGCGCGACCTTCACCAATGCGTCGAATGCCGGCGTTGTCTTCGTGCCGTTCAAGTCGTTTGCGGAGCGCGAGGAAGGCGGCGAGACCGCCAACAAGATCATCGGCCAGCTGTTCGGCAAGCTGCAGAGCATCCAGGAAGCCTTCATCATCGCCATCCCGCCGCCCTCCGTGCGCGGCGTCGGCAATTCCGGCGGCTTCAAGATGCAGATCCTCGATCTTGAAAATCCCGACATGACCCGCGTGCTCGGCCTCGCCCGGCAAATGATGGGCGCGGCCGCGACGACGGAAGGCCTGACTGGCGTCTTCACGACCTTCTCGGATGCCAGCCCGCAATATTATCTAGCCATCGATCGCGACAAGGCCCGTTTCCTCAACGTGCCGATCCCCAATATCTTCAATGCGCTGTCGATCAATCTCGGCGTCGCCTATGTCAACGACTTCAACGCCTTCGGCCGCGTCTACCAGGTTCGCGCCCAGGCCGACCGGCAATACCGCATGGACCGAGAAGACATTCTCGGCCTCAAGGTCCGCTCGGCGACGGGTGCTCTGGTGCCGCTCGGCACGCTGATGGACATTCAGGATTCCAGCGGCCCTGCCCTTGTCCAGCGCTACAATATGTATGTCTCCGTCCCGCTGCAGGGCAACCCGACGCCTGGCACCTCGACGGGCGACGCGTTGAAGAAGATGGAGGCGCTGGCCGCCAAGATCCTGCCGCCCGGCACAAGCTTCGAGTGGACGGAGCTCGCCTACCAGGAAACCCACACCGGCAATACGGCGGTTTATATCTTCGCGCTCTCGGTCATCTTCGTCTTCCTGGCGCTCGCGGCGCAATACGAAAGCTGGGTGCTGCCGCTGGCGATCATCCTGATCGTCCCTCTCGCCGTTCTCGCCGCGCTGGTGGGGGTCTGGTTCAGGGGCATGGACAACAACGTGCTGACGCAGATCGGCCTGATCGTGCTGATCGGCCTTGCGGCCAAGAACGCCATCCTGATCGTCGAGTTCGCCCGCCAGGCGGAGGACGAAGGCAAGTCGCCGGTGGAGGCGGCCGTCGAGGCGAGCCACCTGCGCCTGCGCCCGATCCTGATGACGGCGTTCGCCTTCATCTTCGGCGTGCTGCCGCTCGCCATCGCCACCGGCCCCGGCGCTGAAATGCGCCAGTCGCTCGGCACCGCCGTCTTCTCAGGCATGCTCGGCGTTACGATCTTCGGGCTGTTCCTGACCCCCGTCTTCTATGTCGCGCTGCGGTCGTTCAGGAGGAAAGCGGCCAAGCCGGCTGAGACCGTGGAACCGGATACGCAGGCACCGCCGGCCGCCTCGTCATGAGGGTCGGCGGGCGAGTGTCGCCTGTTTCGAACGCGAACCGGAAAGCAGCTTCCTCAACGGCTTCTCGACGAGTTCGTAGGCCGCCGTTCCGACAATCACGCCGGCGAGAACGCCCACCGGTGCCATGACCGTGGACGAGAGACCGACCATCTGTCCCGCCTTGGCGACCACCGAGATCGCAAGCGTGTGCCAGAGATAGATCGAATAGGAGGCGTCGCCGAGATAGGTGAGCAGCGGCATGCGACCGAGACTTCCGGCCGCCTCCAGCGAGACCATCCCGTAGACCAGCACCATCGCCAGCGGACCGCAGATCCCGGCATTGAACTCGGCGCCCATCAGATGGATGGCGGCGAAACCGGAAAGGGCGGCCCCCACGCAGGCAAGCCCCAGGCTGGTGCCGGCAATCCACCAGCGAAGCCAGAGCTCGGCAATCAGGACGCCACCGACGAACTCCAGGATGATCGGCCGCGTGTAGGTGTAGAGGGCCGGCGTCGTCGGCTGCAGGATCTGCCCGGCCAGGAAGAAGCCGCCGAACAAGGCGAGCAGAAAGAGCAAACGCCATTTGCGCGGCAGAAACAGCGCGCCGGCGAAGAGGACATAAAAGAAGATCTCGAAATTGAGCGTCCACCCCTGCACCAGCACCGGCCAGATGTCGCCCGTGCTCGGCGAATGCGCGGGAATGAAGAACAGCGACGCCAGGATGTGCGATGTCGTCAGCTGCAGATTGGGAAACAGCCCGGTCACGGCGCCGGCGATCATGATAAAGGTCACCAGCCAGTAGGACGGCGCGATGCGGCGCAGGCGGTCGATCAGAAAGCCCTGCGGCGTCATCGGCCTACGCTCGCTGATCACCCACATGATGAAGCCGCTGATGACGAAGAACACATCGACACCGGCGGCCCCGATGGCGAAGTGCTCGCCCGACTTCTCGGCCGCGTGAAAAACGACGACAGCAAGCGCCGCGAAGGCGCGCAGATATTGGATGCCGTAAAGGGTCTTCATCCGGTTTCCTCAAATAGCCGCTCGATGCCGGCCGCCAATGCTGTGGGTGCTAATGCATCAATGGTTCTGGCTGTCGTGCCTGCCGCGCCCATGCCGCAACATCAGGCTGTCGGCGCACGCTCATCAGTTTTCCGGCGCAGAAATAGAACAGGAACGTCCCGACATTATAGGGCGTCAAAATGTCGATCTCGACGAAGGAGCGGATCACCAGGAGCACGCAAATGGCAAACAGCAGGTAGGATTCATCATTCCTGATATCTTCGATCAGGCGACGAAGATGCCCCCATAGGATCTTCAGGAACGTGAACACCAGGATCGCCACTCCCACAAGCCCGAGCTCCACCGTTGTCTCGATGTAGGTATTGTGGAAGTGGAAGCCGCTGCGCGAGCCGATGAAGAACTCTTCCCAGAGCCGCTCCGGCTCCGAAAAGCCCTGAACCCAATAGGCCTGATAGCCGACGCCGAAATAGGGGTTGTCGGCCGCAGCCGCGATCCCCTGCTGCCACAGATAGGTGCGGCCCGTGAGCGTCGAATCCTTGCCGAAAATCCCGAGCACGGCATCCACCGCGCCAAGATAGACGCCGGCGACCGCCAGCACGATCACCGCGACCCCGCCGCCGATGACGAGCAGCTTGCGCTGGTCGGGCGTCAGCGTCAGCACGACACGCAGGCCGACCATCAGCGCCAGAACCACGACGGCAGTCAAGACCGACGTCGCCGACTGGCACATCATCAGGCAATAGGCCGACAGCAACCCGACGACGCCGGTGGCGCCCAGCCACGATGGACGGCGTTCACCGAAGATGAAAACGGTCGCGAAGCAGGCGATCAGGCCGAGCGAGGCGTAAAAACCGAGCTGGTTCTTCGACGCGAAGGCGCCGACGAAGCTGTAGGTATTGTCCATCACGTCGAGTTCGTAATGCCCGAACAGCACCGAATAGACGAGCACGATGCCGATGCCGGCGACCATGCCGAGCGTCAGCGTCCTGGCATCCAGCACCCTGACCGCGATGAGTGCGCACAGCACCTGCGTCAGATATTGGATGCTCGCGCGCATCGATACGCTCGGCGCCGCCGACCAGAAGACCGACAGGAAAGCGATCGCCGCGAAGGCGTAAATCCAGAGGTAGCGATTGTAGTTGCCGAGCACCTTGCGGTAATCGACGGCGATCAGCGGCAGCCAGAGAGCATAGTAAAGCAGGATCGACACCTGCCCGAACCGAAGCGAGTAGGCGAACGTAAAAAGCGAAAGCGCCACGGCGGGAACGGCATAGGCCACATTCCCGCCGGGCTGGATGAGCGCCGACTTAGCGATACGCATACTGCCTCGTTACCTCATAGCCAGTCCGGCGGTGACCTTGATCAGATCGCCGGGCTGCAACGCGGTGCTTTCCTGCACCGGGATTTCCTTCGGCTTGCCGTCCACGTCACGAATGACCGAATAGGCGATGCTGGCCGCACCGGTCGACGTATCGAACCGGGCTGCGTCCGTCGACTGCGTGAGCGCCTCGGCCATCAGCGAGTTGCTCGTCGTGAGCTTCAGGTTGAGCTGGTCGATCTGCGCATCCGTGCTCTGCTTTTCCTGCGCGAGCTGGGCGTCCCAGTCGTTGCGAAGCGTGATCTCGTCCTGGTTGGCCTTGCTGATATCCTGCTTGGCCTTGAGCGAGTTCGTGTCGATGTCGAGCAGCATCGCCTCGAGGTCGGCCGCGCGTTGCTCGGCTGTCATCTTGCGGGCGCTGAGCACCAGCCCCTTTTCGGCGAGATCGTCGACCTTGTCGCGATCGGCCGTGGCAAGCTCAAGCTGCCGGGTCTGCGTCTGTGTCTTCTTCGCAAGCGTCTCGACTTCGCTCTGCAGGAGTGCCCTGAGATCGTCGAGTGCCTGAAGCTGCAGCGTCAGCCGCTTCTTGCGAGAGGTCATGAGCGCCGTTTCGCTATCGACGAGCGCCCTCGCCTCTGCCTTGTCTTTCAGCTCAGCCGGGATCTCGAATGTATCCTTGTTGTCGATTTCGGCCTGCAAGCGGGCCTGCTTCACCAGAAGCCGCGCCCTGTCCGCCATGTAGACGACCGCGTCGCCCTTGGCGTTGATGAAATCGCGCGCGAACCGCTGGCCGGAATCGGCACGCCGCAGACCGCCGGCAAGGCTGACGGCCTTGGCGACGGTGAGGTTCGGCGCGAACGGAAACTCACCCGGCTTCTCCACGTCACCGGAGAGATAGACAGGGCGGAATTCCGACAATTCAACAGATGCCGATGGCCGGTCCTTCAGGGCAAACTGCTTTTGCAGGGCCATGCCGATCTGCTTGGCGATGGCGTCGGTCGTCTGCCCGGAAGCGGCGAGATCGCCGACGAATGGCAGCGAAATGCTGCCGGAAGGGCCAACCGTGTAGTCGCCGCTGACGACAGACCAGTCGCGGATCGTCCCATCCGCGGTCTGCCATTCGGCCACTCGAATCTTCACCTTATCCATTGTGCCAAGGCGATAGTCTTCCGCGCTGGCAATGAATGAAGACAGCAGGAATGCACTCAACCCGGCAGCGACTGCAACACCGGATCGAATGGCACGGGATCGCCCAGCCTTACTGCCAAATAAACGTTCGTTCATATTTTTCCCCGTGTTTCATCCCGACGGCGAGCCAAAACCCGTGCTCGTCGGGCTTAAGGATGCCGTTAGTAGCTTCCGCGCTGAGCGCAGACGGCGGGAATGGTCTTTGCGATGATCGCAACGTCCCGTGCCATCGACCAGTTTTCGACGTAGTGCGTGTCGAAAGCGACGCGAGCGGCATAGGAGACATCATTGCGTCCGCTGACCTGCCAGAGACCGGTAAGGCCCGGGCGGGACTGCAGATAGAAGACGGCAGCGTGCTCGTACATTTCAAGTTCGTCTTGAACGACGGGACGCGGACCGACGACACTCATCTCGCCGCGAATGATGTTGAAGAGCTGGGGAAGCTCATCAAGGCTCAGCTTGCGCAGCACGGCGCCAACGGCAGTCACCCGAGGGTCGTTCTGCAGTTTGCGCGTAGCGCGCCACTCGTCCATGGCGGAAGGGTTGTTGCGCAGATAGTCCTGCAGCACCTTGTCGCCATTGGTGACCATTGTCCGAAACTTCAGGCAACGGAATTCCTGGCCGTTGTGGCCGATACGGCGATGGCCATAGAAAGCCGGACCCTTGTCCGTGAGCTTCACAAGCAGCATCACCATCAAAAAGATTGGGCTCAGAAACAGAAGCCCGAGGCAGGCGGCGGACACATCGAATGCCCGTTTTGCGAAGCCGCCTGTGGGCGGGAACGCGTTTTCGTGAACTGCGCCATAAAATGGCGAACTGTCCGATCTCGTCGCAGACTTCATAGAGGTAACTCCACTTATGTTTGCCGTTTGGTCGGTTAAGGCTCAGGACGCTTAGCTAGCGCTGACGAGTTGGGAGTGTATGAGGGGAATTTGTTTTTTTAAGCCACGTTTTTAAAACCGCTCGTTATCGAACGGTTTTGGAAACATTTGTTCAACTTTTTGTATTTCAGGGATCGCTGAAACATATTTAGATTCCACCAAAGCGATCAAAACTATATTTGGAGGTCGAAATAAAATGCCGTTAGACTTCTTGCCAATACACCCTGAGCGAAGTTTACAGGGGTGACATGTCCCGGTCAAAAGTTCTTGGTTGCGACCATCACTTCTCAAACACACCTGTTTTTAGACTTGGACGGGGACGTTTTATTGCATCGCAGCATCAATTTTGCGCCGCACTCACAAATCGTTTGAAATTAAAACTTTGTAATAAAAGTTGAATGCGAAACTCGCCCACTACACCTCAGCGGGTATCGATTGTGGCATAAACAAGAACGTGCATTGCCGAATTCGATGCAATCCTCACATCGCAACCCAACTTTAACGACGTTTTCCGATTGCTGGGCGGGCGCGCCGATAAGTGGCATTTTTACCAATACCCGGAACAAACCTTTAAGATGACGCTTGTAGTTACTGAATACAGGCGCAAACGACGTCTTCACTGCTTTAGTTATATGACGAAGTCCTGTAAAACGAATCTACAAAAGGGTCCTGGTGTGGCCGCGTATTCAATGGCTGTTCATTGAAGGGCACCATCTGGGGAGGCAACAAATGTATGCACCTCGCGTTTTTGTCAGCATGTTGGGCGCACTCGCCGTGTTCGCCGTCGCGACCTATTGGCTGAGCGGCTCTCTATCCGGCACTCTCATCAAGACCGTGATCTGCGCGATCCTGCTGCAGGCGGGCTATTTTGGCGGTGTCCTGTATCTCGTCTGGAAAGAAAGCAAGGAGCGCAGCGGCGCCAAGCGCGCGGCCGGCCGTACCGAAGAGGCCGAAAAGCTGCATGTACCGCCGTTCAACAGCTCCGAGCCGTTCAATCGCTAAGCGCCGAGGGCAGCCTTAACTGCCCGTTCGCCGCTCACGAACCCACCCTTCGTAACATCATGTGAAGCGCTCTTTGTTGTCTGCTGCGCTGCAACGTCCTAGGTCTTGGGCGAAACAACGGAGGTAGAGCGTGGCTGAAACAGCTAGCATATGCGTCATCATCGCCGCCAAGAACGCGGCCGATACGATCGAAATCGCCGTCAGATCAGCACTTCTGGAACCGGAGGTCGCTGAAGTCGTGGTCGTCGACGACGGCTCGAGCGATTCCACCGCACAGGCCGCCGAACGCGGCAACGACGCCACTGGCCGGCTTAAGATCGTCAGCTTCGAGAAGAACAAGGGCCCATCCGCCGCGCGCAACCATGCCATCGATATCTCTACATCGCCGCTGATCGCCATTCTGGACGCCGACGATTTCTTCTTCGCCGGCCGCTTCTCTCGCATGCTCTCGGACGATGATTGGGAGTTCGTGGCCGACAACATCGCCTTCGTCGATGCCGACACGGTCGCCCAGGCGCCACAGAAGCTCGACCGCTTCGCCGAAAACCCTGTCTATCTCGATCTTACAACCTTCGTGGACGGCAACATATCCAAGCGTGGCGTGCGTCGCGGCGAGATCGGCTTCCTGAAGCCCGTCATGCGCCGTGCCTTTCTCGACAAGCATCGGCTCCGCTACCGCGAGGACATGCGTCTCGGCGAGGATTACGATCTCTACATCCGCGCGCTGGCGCTCGGCGCCCGCTACAAGGTGATCCATAGCTGCGGCTATGGTGCTGTCGTACGCGGCAATTCGCTGAGCGGCAGCCACCGCACGGAAGACTTGCGCCGCCTTTACGAGGCGGACCGTTCGCTTCTCAAGGATTTCAAGCTGAAGCCGATGGCGGCGGAAGCCGTGCGCCGGCACGAGCAGCACATTCGCGCCAAATACGAACTGCGCCGCTTCCTCGACATCAAAAACCAGAATGGCGCCGGCGCCGCGATCGCCTATGTCGCGACGCATCCGTCAGCATTCCCCGCCATCGCCAGCGGCATCCTTGCCGACAAGACGGAGCGCTGGCGCAATCCGGATGGGGTAGCGGTCACCGCAAACGGCGACCGCCTTCGCTATCTGCTCGACGCGCCGGCGGAATAGGCCGGCTACTTTACAAGCTTGCCCGCGGCCAGCTGGAATGCGCTCTGGATCAGCCGCGGGTCCTGCACAAGCCAACGGGCAAGCAAGCCGAAATCGGGCCGGCGGCGGCGTTTGAGCTTTCCCACCTGCCCCCACAGCGCCTGCTTGCGCGCCCGGCTCTTGTAGGACCGGATGGTCGCGATCTCGTGCGGCCGCGAGGCGAAGCGGCTTTCCAGCCTGTCGAGCGCCATCCAAGTGATGAACTGCTGCTTCAGATATTCCGGCGACGTGTTGTCGACGCCGTGGAAGATGTTGATCCCCTCGCCGCGCAGCGCGCCCGCATCGGCGCAGAGCAGAACCTGCTTTGCCGCCAGCATGCAGTCGCAGAAGAACAGGACGTCTTCCGCAGCCAACCGCAATGCCGCATCGAAACGCACGGTCTCGATCAGAGGACGGCCGATGACCATGCACGACATGTGCAGGAAGGCCCAATCGTTGATCATCACTCCCGCGATATCGGGAACCGAAAGGATGTGTGGCGTCTCCATCAGCTGCCGCGCGCCGTCGATCTTCGCAAGCGCCGCGATCCCGAAGTGATAGTCGAACTCAGCCCCGCCCTCGATCGACGCCCAGTAGCAATCGCCGCCGAGCGTATCCATGGCGGTGAACGCGTTTTTCAGATGATCCGGCGTCCAGATGTCGTCCGAATCGAGGAACGCCACATAGCGCGTGTCGGCCCCAACATGGTCGAGCCCGGTATTGCGCGCGCCGCCTGGCCCGGCGTTCGGCTGGCTGACGACGGTGATTCGCCCCCGCTCTTCCGCGCTGAGAGGCGCAAGCTCGCTTGCCGGCGGATAGGGCGACTGATCGTCGACGACGATGATATCGAAGTCCTGAAAACTCTGCGCAAAAGCCGACGCAAGCGCCCGTCTGAGGATGCCGTCATCCCGCTGGTAGAACGGAATAATGATCGTGAACGTCGCCATACTCTCTCCTTGAGAGGTTCGAATTGGTGCTTCGGTCGGTGCCGACAGCCGTGCCATTTAGGCCGGCTGCTGCACCGCACAAGCATCAGGGGCATTTCGGCCGAAATTTGTCAAAGGCGCCACGAAGACCGTTCGCCGCTGCCCGGCCCGCAAACGCTCCATTCCGGATCAAACCGCCCCATTCCGACCATAAATGGTGAACCACTTGCGGGCGGCTACTGTAACATTTGCTCTCATTTGATAAAAACTTTCGTGCGCTGCACCACGCCTTTTGCGGCTAAGCCAGTGAATATAATCATTTTCTTGAATGCACTGCTGACACTGGCTTCTAGCCGACGCAGGAACACTTCAGCCGCGCATTTTTCGCGCGGTGTTACGGAAAGTAGTATCCGTTACGAAACGCCGTGAGCGATCACTTTTGCTGCAGTGCCATATTTTCTTCCGAGAATTCGCCCTAACTTCCCTCGCTGCGGGCTGAAGTCTGCTCTGATTGAAACGGTTGCAAAGGGGAGCTGCGACCCAAAAGGGGTGACTGACAACGTGAATGTTGATACCAACGTGTCCTCACGGATCAACCTGATGCGGATTGTGCTCATTTCGGGCATCGTCTTCGTACACATACCATTCGGCGACCAGACCAGTCCCTTCGTCGGGACCTACGGCGCCTTCGATTGGCTGAGAGTATTCCTGGCGGAGGCGCTGTTCAGGGTGGGCGTGCCTTGCCTGAGTGCGATTTCCGGCTATCTCCTGTTCCGTGGCGGCTTGGAGAATTTCAGCTACCTGAAAACGGTACGCACGAAATCCAAGACCGTGCTGCTGCCGTTCCTGCTATGGAACGGCCTGTTCTTCCTGGCGATCCTACTGGCGCTCGGCGTCGGTCTCGGCGACGGTTACGTGCCGAACCCATGGCAGGCCTCGGCGCGCGAGCTGATGACCCAGCTTTTCGCCGTCGAAGATTTTCCAGTCAACGTACCGCTTTATTTCTTGCGTGACCTGTTCGTCTGCATCCTGCTGTCGCCCTTGCTGGCATGGCTGATCCGCCATGCGCCGCTCCTGACGCTGGCGGTATTGCTGGTGGTCGCCGTGATCCCGGAGGCATCGCTCTATATCGTCCTGAAGCGATCGATCCTCTTCTCCTTCAGCCTCGGCATATACATCGGTCTCAACAATATCGACCTGAAGGCGCTCGACCGTTTCGCAACCCTCGGGGCGGTCCTCTTGCTCGCCAGTTGCGCGGCGCTCGCCACCGTCATCTACATGACCGGCCCGAGCCTGCCGGACTGGGTTCAGTTCCTGCGCAACACGCTCGCCATCTTCGGCGCGCTCGGCTTCTGGCTTTTGTCGGCGCCGCTGATCGAGACACAGATCGGCCAGCGGTTGTCGAAGACCGGCAGTCTGAGCTTCTGGATCTTCTGCGGCCATTATCCGCTGCTGATCTTCATGTGGATCGTCTGGGGCAAGGCGGGCGTCGGCTTCTACCCGGCCTTCTTCCTTCTCTCGCTGGCGGTCCTGTTCCCGTTCCTGGCTTTCTCGAACAATCTCTGCCGCAAGATCGCCCCTCGCCTTTACGCCGTCATGACCGGCGCGCGGACCAAGAAGCCGTATGAAAAGCCGGTTCCGGCGGGCGCGGCTCCTTCCAAACTCGTTACACAGCAAAGGTGACACATGACGACCAAAATCGCCCATGCGCGAAAACTTTGCCCCACACTCGGCATCATCGGCACGCTGCTTATCGGCGCCCCCCCGGCTTTCGCCCAGCAGGCAGCCCAGCAACCGGGCGGAGCCTCCTTCGTCGAGAATTTCGATAAGCTCGACCGCAGCATCTGGTACATCTCCGACGGCTGGAACAACGGCCCGCATCAGAACTGCACCTGGTCGAAGAACCAGGTGAAGGTGGAAGGCGGCGCCTTGCAGCTCTCCTTCGCCGAAGGACAGTCGAAGGACCGCAGCTATCTCTGCGGCGAGATCCAGACCAAGAAGCGTTTCGGCTACGGCACCTATGAGGCCCGCATGAAGGCGGCGACCGGTTCCGGCCTGAACTCCGCCTTCTTCACCTATATCGGCCCGGCCGACAAGCAGCCGCACGACGAGATCGATTTCGAGGTCCTCGGCAAGAATTCCGGCGAAGTGCAGGTCAACCAGTACATCAAGGCCAAGGGCGGCAACGAGAAGCTGGTTCCTGTTGGCGCCAAGGCCGATGACGGCTTCAACGACTACGCCTTCGTCTGGGAGCCCGGTCGGCTGCGCTACTATCTGAACGGCAAGCTCGTCCAGGATGTCACCGATCCCTCGAAGATCCCCGATAGCAAGCAGAAGATTTTCTTCAGCCTCTGGGGCACCGACACGTTGAAGGACTGGATGGGCAAGTTCGCCTACACCAAGCCGACATCGCTCGAGGTCGAGCGCTTCGCCTACACGGCCCCCGGCGACAAGTGCCAGTTCCCTGAATCGATCGCATGCACGCTCAACTGATCGGCGCCGAAGGCGCGCAAATGACAAGGAGTGCCATGCTCAAAATCCTGTATCTCGTGCATGATCTGGCGGATCCCGCCGTCCGGCGGCGTGTTCTGATGCTGCGCGAGGGCGGCGCTGAGGTGACGCTGGCCGGTTTCAGGCGCGGCGAAAATCGTCTCGCTGAAGTGCACGGCGTCACGCCGATCGAGCTTGGCCGCACCGCTGATGCCAAGTTCGCGCAGCGCATGAGCGCCGTCGCCAAAGCCATGGTTGGATTGAAAGCGCTGTTAAAGGGCGTCGCGAGGCCTGATGTCATCATTGGCCGCAATCTCGAAGCATTGGCCGTCGCCGATCGCGCCAACACGCTGTTCGGCGGCGATGTACCTGTCGTCTACGAATGCCTCGATATCCACCGCCTGCTGTCGCGCGGCGATATGCTTGGAAAGGCGATGCGCGGCGCGGAAGGCCATTTCGGCCGCAACACGCGCCTGATCATGACGAGCTCGCCCGCCTTCATCGAGCACCATTTCGCCAAGCGCTCCGGCATCGAGGCCGAGACGCTGCTGATCGAAAACAAGGTGATCGCGCTCGACGAGGCCATCCAGCCGACCATCGCCCGCCCGCTGAAGCAGCCCGGCCAGCCCTGGAAGATCGGCTGGTTCGGCGCGCTGCGGTGCCGCAAGTCGCTGACCATGCTCGCCGAGTTCTCCCGCCTCATGCAAGGCCGCGTCGAGATCGTGCTGCGCGGCCGCCCCGCCTATTCCGAATTCGAGGATTTCGACGGCTTCGTCGCCAACGAGCCCTATCTCCGCTTCGAAGGCGCCTATCGCAACCCCGAGGATTTGAGGGCGATCTATGACGACGTCCACTTCTCCTGGGCGATCGACTTCTTCGAGGAAGGTCTGAACTCCAGCTGGCTGCTGCCGAACCGCCTTTACGAAGGATGCCTCTATGGCACCGTTCCGATCGCGCTCGAGGGAACGCAGACGGCGCGCTTCCTCGCTGAAAAGCAGATTGGGCTGACGCTTCCCGAAGCCAATGCGGCCGCGCTGCGCACGCTGTTCGAAACCATGACCGGCGAGCGCTACCACGCGCTCAGCGACGCCGTCGCCGCAACCGATCAGAAAACCTGGCTTGCCGACCGCAGCGACTGCGAAGCGCTCGTCGCCGGCCTTTCCCGCCTTGTGCCTGCTGCCGTCGCGAGGGGCGACAGCAGTGCATCCGCACCGAAAACCGTATCTCAAGAAGGGTGGACAACCATGCAGTCTGATGCCAGTTCCAGCGTCTCCAGTCTGATAATCATCCCCTGTTTGAACGAAGAGAAGCACATCGAACCGCTGCTCGCCAAGCTGAGCCGCGAGATCGATCACATGAACGCCAAGATCGTCGTCGCCGACGGCGGCAGCAAGGATGCGACGCGCGAGATCGTCGCCCGCATCAGCATGTCCGATCCGCGCATCGTGCTGCTCGACAATCCCCGCCGCCTGCAGAGCGCCGCCACCAATCTGGCCGTCGCCACCTTCGGCCGCGACTACGACTATCTTATCCGCATCGATGCCCATGGCGACTATCCCGACGATTATTGCCGCCGCCTCGTGGAGGAAGCCGTCGCGACCCAGGCCGATTCCGTGGTCGTGTCCATGGAAACCGTCGGCTTCGGCATGTTCCAAAAGGCCACCGCCTTCGCCCAGAACTCCAAGCTCGGCAATGGCGGCTCGAAGCATCGCGAGGGCGCGAAGGGCCATTGGACCAATCACGGTCACCACGCGCTGATGCGCATCGCCGCCTTCGAGGCCGTCGGCGGCTACGACGAGACCTTCAGCCACAATGAAGACGCCGAACTCGACTATCGCCTGAAGAAGGCTGGCTTCGGCATCTGGATGACCGACAAGACCCGCATGGTCTACTACCCGCGCTCCAGCGTCGCCACACTGTTCCGGCAGTATCTCGGCTATGGCCGCGGTCGCGCCAAGAACATCCTCAAGCATGGCAGCATGCCGAACCTACGCCAGATGTTGCCGCTCTTGGTCGTTCCCGTCTTCATCGGTGCATTTCTGGCCGTGGTGAACTGGGCCGCCGTCATTCCGTTCAGCCTTTGGGCGGTCGCATGCGTCGGCTACGGCTTCTGGATGGCCGTCGGCCAGCGCAATCCCTACGGGCCGCTGGCCGCCGTATCCGCCATGGTGATGCACTTCGCCTGGTCGGCCGGCTTCTGGATGGAACTCCTGAGCTTCCGCGGCAGAAAGGCGGCGTCGTGAACCAGCCCAAACAGCAGAGCAGACAATTGCAGATCGACATCGGCATCTGCACCTATCGCCGCGCTTCGCTCGACGAGGCGCTGCTGTCGCTGGCCGTTCTGGAGGTTCCTCCCGGCTCGCGGCTGCGCATCATCGTTGCCGACAACGACAAGACACCGAGCGCCAGGGAGCGCGTCGAGGCGCTTCGTCCGCGTATCGCCCACGAGATCGCCTATGTGCATTGCCCGGCATCGAACATCTCGATCGCCCGCAACGCCTGCCTCGACAACGCCACCGGCGATTTCCTGGCGTTCATCGACGACGACGAGGATGCCAGCGAGGATTGGCTCGTCGAGCTGCTCTCGACCGCCCGCGCCACCAAGGCCGACGCCGTTCTCGGACCCGTCCGCAGCGTCTATGCCGACACGGCGCCGCGCTGGATGCGGGTCGGCGATTTTCACTCGACGCTGCCCGTCTGGGTCAACGGCGAGATCCGCACCGGCTACACCTGCAACGTCCTGCTGCGCCTTTCCTCCCAGAGCCTTGCCGGCCGCCGCTTCAATCTCGCGCTCGGTCATACGGGTGGAGAGGACACGGAATTCTTCAGCCACATGCACGAGGCCGGCGGCAAGATCGCCTTTGCCGAGAAGGCTTACGTCTACGAACCCGTGACCGAGAACCGCGCCGATCTCGCCTGGCTCGCCAAGCGACGCTTCCGCTTTGGCCAGACCCATGGACGGTTGCTGCAGGAAGCAAGCTCAGGCATCGGACGGATAAAGCAGATCGCGCTTGCCGCGGCAAAGGCCGGCTTCTGCTACGCCGCCGCCTTGGCCTGCGTCTTCTCGGTCGTGCCGCGCTACCGCTACGGTCTGCGCGGCGTCATGCATTCCGGCGTCGTCAGCGGCCTGCTCGGCGTGCGCGAAATCCGCCAGTACGGAACGGCGGAGGCCGCATGAAGCAAGACATGCCCGACGTCAGCTTTATCATCGCTGCGTATAACGCGGCGGCGACGCTCGGAAAGGCGATCGACAGCGCGCTTGCCCAGCGCGGCGTCACGGTCGAAGTGATCGTCGCCGACGACTGTTCGGCTGACGAAACCAAGGCGATCGCTGAAAGCTATGCCGACCGCAACGTCCGGCTGATTGCGCTCGCCCGCAACGGCGGCCCGTCCGCCGCGCGCAACGCGGCGATCGATGCTGCCACCGGCCGCTGGCTGGCGGTGCTCGACAGCGACGACACGGTTGACCCGGATCGGCTGCGCCGGATGATATCACGCGCCGAAAAGGTCGGCGCCGAACTCGCGGTCGATAATCTGCGTGTGATCCGATCGGACGGCACCGCGCCCGAAACCATGTTCGCCGAGAGCGCGCTGGCGCAGATGCCGGTGCTGACACTTCCCGCTTTCATTCGCTCAAACGCCCTTTTCCAGACAACCCATAATTTCGGCTATCTCAAGCCGATCTTTCAGCGCGCCTTCATCGAAAGCCATGCGCTTCGCTTCGACGAAAGCCTGAAGATCGGCGAGGACTATCTGTTTCTGGCCAGCGCCATGGCGCTCGGCGGACGCTGCGTTTTCGAGCCGCTGGCCGGCTACGACTACAATATTCGCGAAGGGTCGATCTCCCGCGTTCTTTCGCTTCACCACATCGACGCCATGATCGAAGGGGATAAGACCTTCCTTCGCAATCACACGCTGGATGCGGAAGCAGCCGCGGCCCAGGACTTCCGGGCAAATAGCCTGCGTCGGGGAAGAGCCTTCCTCGTTCTCGTCCAGAATATCAAAGACCGGTCGATCCTCGGAACGATCAGAACAGCCTGGGGCACCCCTTCCGCTGTCGGGCATCTGAGCATGCCCATCGCAGCCAGGGCCAACCGCGTTATCGCGTCGCTCCGCAAACTGATTGGCCCGCAGGCCGACCTCACAGCCATCGATGGCACGACCCGTTCCCGCAAAGGATAGAGCCATGAACCAACGGAATCTCACCTTGCACAGCTCTCTGCCAAAATCGCCCGACGACTCCGATTCCTTCATCGACATCGACCGCCTGATCGCGATCCTGATGCGCCGCGTCGGCTCGATCGCGCTGTGCGTCGGGGTGACAGTGACGCTGGCGGTGATCTACCTTCTATTCTCCACGTCGCAATATACGTCGATGACGCAGATCCTGCTCGATGACAGCATGACGAAGTACGCGCAGGACGCCACGCCGGTGGCGAACTCGCAGCAGGTGGACATGCAGATCGCCAGCGCGGTGGAAATCCTGAAGTCCAACCAGCTGGCGCTGCGCGTCGTCGATGCCGAGAACCTTCAGGATAACGCCACCATCCTCGATCCGCCCGCCTCCCCGGTTGGCCTGATCAAGTCGGGCGTCAAGCTGCTCGCCAGTGCCGTCCTTCCCGGTCGTCCTCCGGTATCCGAAGACGACGCTCGCGCCGGCCGCCGCCAGAAGGCCGCCGCCCTCATTCAGGAAGCGCTTGCCGTCTCGCGCGTCAACCGAAGCGCGGTTCTCGCCGTATCGTTCCGCTCGACCGACAAGCTCCTGGCCGCACGCATCACCAAGGCTTACGCCACCGCCTATCTGAGCGACCAGTTGAACGCCAACTTCGACGCCACCGAAAGCGCGTCCGTCTGGCTGCAGCAGCGCTTGACCGACCTGCGCGAGCGTTCGCAGCAGGCAGCGCTCGAGGCCGCCAACTTCAAGGCGAAGAACGGACTGACTTCCGCCAACGGCGAGCTCATGTCCGAGCAGCAGCTGGCCGATCTCACCAAGCAGCTGATCGTTGCCCAATCGGACGCCGCCAGCACCTCGGCGCGCTACAACCAATTCAAGCAGATCATCGATCTCGGCCCTGAGGGCGCGGTCAACAACTCTGCCATCTCCTCCGGCCAGGCCAACAACTCCGTCATCCAGGACCTGCGCACGCGTTACATCAATGTCAGCAAGCGTGAGCAGGAAGTCACGACGAATTTCGGCGCCGACCATCCGCAGGCCGTGGCACTCCGCTCGGAAAAGGAAGATCTGACCCGCCAGATCTTCCAGGAACTGCAGCAGATGACATCGAATGCCCGCAATGAATACCAGGTTGCCCAATCGCGCGAGGCGTCGCTGCGCCAGAATATCGACCATCTGACGGGCAAGAATTCGGAAGCCGACAAGTCCATCGTCCAGCTGAACGATCTCGAACAGCGGGCCGCTGCGCTGAAGACGCTCTACGAATCCTATCTCGGAAAGTATGAGGAAGCCGCACAGCAGCAGTCCTTCCCGATCGCCAAGGCACGCGTGATCTCCGAAGCTGGCATCCCGGTCTCGCCATCAAGCCCGAAGCGGACGATGACACTCGGTCTCGCGATCGTTCTCGGTCTGATGGCCGGCGGCGGCCTTGTCGTGTTCCAGGAATTCCGCGAGCGCTTCTTCCGCGTCGAAGGCGATGTCCGCACCATTCTCGGGCTCAAGTTCCTCGGCTACCTACCGTTGGTCGGCAAGCCGCCGCGCGAGCGCCGGATCTTCCGCAACCCGAACCAGCTCCCCACCGCATCCGGCGACTACACGGACGACGAGGGCGCCACCTTCGAACGCATCATGCGTGTCGTATTGGAAGCGCCGCGCTCGGTCTTCGCCGAGACCCTGCGCAACGCCAAGCTTGCCAGCGACGTCATGTTCCAGGGACGCACCGACCGCGTCATCGGCGTCGTCTCCGCCATGCCCGGCGAAGGCAAGTCGACCACGGCGGCGAATTTCGCGGCCCTGCTCGCCTCCAGCGGCAAGCGCACGCTGCTTATCGACGCCGACCTTCGCAACCCGGGCCTCACCCGCATGCTGAAGTCGCCGCCGAAGCACGGCCTAGTCGAAGCCGTCCTCGGCGAGATCCCCTGGGCCGGCGCCGTCAAGGTCGATCCGGCAACCAAGCTCGCAATCCTTCCGGTGCTGAATAACGACAACCTGATGCATACCAGCGAGCTTCTGGCATCGCAGGGCATGTTCAACCTGATGGAAGCCGCCCGCAAGATGTTCGATTACATCGTCGTCGACCTTGCGCCGCTCGGCCCGGTCATCGACGCCAAGGCCTTCGCGCCGCAGGTCGATGGCTTCCTGTTCGTGACCGAATGGGGTTCGACGCCGACCAATCTGGTGCGCGATGTGCTCAACGCCGAGCCGCAGATCAAGTCGAAGATCCTCGGCGTCATCCTCAACAAGACCGACATGGCCGAACTCGGCAAGTTCACCAGCTTCGGCGGAACCGAGCGCTATCGCCACAAGTACACGAGCTATTACACCGAAGAGATGCCGAAGACCCAGGAACCGGCCAAGGCCGACGCTTGATCAGGTAGAGAACAGGCGTACTTCGCCCTGCCATAACCGCGCGACAGTCAACCTGTCGCTGCGGTAGGCGCCGGTATCGAGGTTGAGCCGCATCTCCTGCACGTCGGGCTGTTCGACCGGCGTGTGCCCGTGAACGACGAGCTTCGGCAGCGGCAGATCGCTTTCGAAGAAGCGGTGGCGGATGAAAACCAGATCGTCGTCCTGCTGATTGTCGATCGACCGCGCCGGGTCGATGCCGGCATGCACGAAAAGCACCGCCGGCGTGTCGATCATGATCGGCAGCGAGCGCAGGAATTCGATATGCGCCTTCGGCAGCGAATCGCGGATGAACGCATCGCGCTTGGACGCCGTGCGAAACAGCACCGGCATCTGGTTGGTATCGATGCCGTAGGAATGCAGAAGCGCATCCGCACCTGTCATCATCCAGCTGTCGTAGGACATCTTCCCGTCGACGTAATCAAGCATCATCACTTCATGATTGCCCGTCAGGCAGATGCGATCGAAATCGTCAGGCACCGGCTGCATCAGATGTGAAATCACCTGCGCCGAAGCCGGCCCGCGATCGATATAGTCGCCGAGCGTAATGATGAGCTTGCGCCCCGGCAGGCGCGAGGCATCGTCGAAAATCGCCTGCTCGGCCTGCCGCAAAAGATCGAGCCTCCCGTGAATATCCCCAATCGCGTAGATCGGCATATCGCCGGGATCAAGCTGGAGCCGTGTGCGAGAGTTCGACGGCATAGGTAACCTCATGCTGAATAATGTCATAGGTCGCTAGGGCCGCGTCTTTCATCAGGCAGCGGCGAACACGACCCAAGACAGCGCCCACGCGGGCAATGGAATGTCAGTAGCACTCTTATTTCTTAAAAAACACGCGCTATCTTCGCGCAGTCGCGCAGCGAGGACCATCCCATCACCATATAGTGAGCATCCTATGAATCGACAGGACGGTCATGGGACAGGTCTCATCGCGAAACCATCGGAAATTGGGATGCGGTTCGAAACGCCGTCGATCAGGCGACCGACATTGGCACCGTTTCGTCGCTCTCGGTCCATTTGCTGTTGCCGGATGCGACGAACTGCTCGAGCGTCATGTTGTCGAGGATATCGGCAATCGCATCGCGCACATCGGTCATCGACCGGCGCACCTGACAGGTCTCCGGATCCGAACAGTCGTCGCAGGCTTCGAACGCCGTGCGGCTTGCACAGCGGATGGGTGCGAGAGGACCGTCCAGCGTGCGGATCACATGGCCGATCCTGATTTCCGATGCCGGCCTCGACAGTGAGTAGCCGCCACCCGGCCCCTTCTTAGAGCGAAGGATGCCGACATTGCGCAGTTCGAGGAGGATGGTGTCGAGGAACTTCTTCGGAATATTGTTGCGAGCCGCCACATCGTTGATGAACGCCGTTTCGCCGGGCGCGAGCCGTGCGAGATCAACCAATGCCTTGAGGCCGTATTTTCCTTTTTTCGTCAGCATTTCCGAGTACCTTAAGCTCCTCACGTGATCCCCTGTGGGGCAGGGAATAGCGCTGAATCTGTCAAGAGACAACAAATGACATCGTTTATAGAGTTTATATGGCGAAGTGTTGCCCTACGGCCCCTCGGAAGGCGGCCTATTTATGGTTGAAGGCGACGTTGCCGCACCCGGGTCAGGTCCATCGCTTTTGAAGATGGCGAAAGTCAGGGCAATCATCGCAACGACAAAGGCCGCCGCGCCGATCAGCGCCCACACCGAAAGCCTGCGGCCTTCGCTGAGCATGCGCTCTTCCGCATCATCCAGACGACCTGGCCGTTCGGTGGCTTGATCCGCCGAGCGTTGATCTGTGGGGCGTTGATCGTTCAGGCGATCGTCATGATCTGCCATGTCGCATCTCCAGCAGGCGCTGCGCCGGTCAGATCAACGGATCACGACCCTGCGCAATGCTCCGGTTGAGCTCGTCGGCGATATCGCGCGCGTCCTCCCGGGAAAGCCCGATCAGGTCGCGCCCATTGCTCGCCGCCGGCAGCGCGGTCATCGAATCCACGACCGTCCACCGCCCCGAGTGCTCGCGGCGAATCTCGTAACGCAACGGTTCATCAGGACCATCACACTCCACGAGCAGATACCTCCGTAAGCCATGATCTCTTATGTGTGCCACCGGCATGCTTCGGCAAGGATGCTGCCACCATCTCCGTCATTTTGCGGCGTCAGGAACGTTGGCCTTCAGCTCCTTGATCCACACCCGGGCATTGCCGTCGGACGGCGCGCGCCAGTCTCCGCGAGGGGAAAGCGAGCCGCCCGACGTCACCTTCGGCCCGTTCGGCGAGGCCGAGCGCTTGAACTGGCTGATCGTGAAGAAGCGGAAGAGGAACGTTTCCATCCATTTCTTGATCACCGGAAGATCGAAGGCGCGGCGCTTGTCTTCCGGGAAGTGCGGCGGCCAGACGCCGGCATCGACATCCCTCCAGGCAGAATAGGCGAGGAAAGCGACCTTCGACGGACGCAGCCCGAAGCGGGTGGTGTAGAACAGCGCGAAGTCGTGCAGATCGTAGGGACCGATCTTGTCTTCCGTGCTCTGCATCACGCCGTTCTCATCGGCAGGAACGAGTTCGGGCGAGATCAGCGTACCCAGGATGCGCTCCAGCGTCGCCTTGGCGTCGGCATCGAAATCGCCGGTGCGGATCACCCAGCGGATGAGATGCTGGATCAATGTCTTCGGCACGGAGGCGTTCACATTATAATGGCTCATCTGGTCGCCGACCCCGTATGTCGACCACCCCAGACCGATTTCCGACAGGTCCCCGGTACCAAGCACCAGCGCGTTGCGCTGGTTGGCGGCGCGGAACAGGAAGTCGGTGCGCAGGCCTGCCTGCACGTTTTCGAAGGTCACGTCGTATACGGGCTGCCCGCCGGAGAACGGATGCTTGAGGTCCCGCAGCAGTTGCAGCGCCAGCGGCTTGATGTCGATCTCTTCCGCCGTCACTCCGATGCTGCGCATCAGCGCCCAGGCATTCGACTTGGTCTCGTCGCCGGTGGCGAAGCCTGGCATGGTGAAGCACAATATGTCGGACCGCGGCCAGCCGAGCTTGTCGTACGCGCGCGCCGCCACAAGAAGCGCATGCGTGGAATCGAGCCCGCCCGAAATCCCCAGGCAAAGCCGCTTGATCCCCGTCGAGCGCAGACGCTTCATCAAGCCCTGCACCTGAATGTTGAAGGTCTCGTAGCAATCCTGGTCCAGCCGGCTTTCATCGGCCGGCACGAACGGAAACCGCGCAACCTCACGCTCGAAGCCGATATCCCCTGCAGGCGCGTCGAACTGGAAGCCGATGCGCCGGAACGCCCGGTCGGGCGTGAGGTTGACCACGGCGGCTTCGTTGAAGGTGCCGGTGCGCAGCCGCTCGAGCCGAAGCCGCTCCAGATCGACGTCCGCGACGCACATTTGCGACGTCGTCGGAAAACGCTCCGATTCACACAGCATCTCGCCGAGTTCGTAGACGCAGGCCTGACCGTCCCAGGCGAGATCCGTGGTCGATTCACCCGGTCCGGCGGCCGAATAGATATAGGCCGCGATGCATCGCGACGACTGCGAGGCGCACAGCATCTTGCGCGTCTCGGCCTTGCCGACGGTGACATTGCTTGCCGACAGGTTGACCAGCACCGTCGCACCCGCAAGCGCGCCATATGTGCTGGGGGGCGCCGCGACCCAGACGTCCTCGCATATCTCCACGTGAATGACGAAATCCGGGCGATCGTCGGCTGAAAACACAAGGTCGTGCCCGAACGGCACGATCTCACCGCCGACGCGGATCGTGCGGCCCCGCACATCGCGCCCTGTCGCGAACCAGCGCCTTTCATAGAACTCGCGGTAGTTCGGCGGATACATTTTGGGCACCACGCCCAGAATGCGGCCGGCATGAATGGCGACGGCGCAATTATAAAGGCGTCCTTCGCTCTGCAGCGGCGCGCCGACGAGGAGAACCGGCGTCAGACCGCGGCTCGCCGCCACGATATCCGCAATCGCCGTGTCCACCGCCCGCAGCAACGCATCCTGGCCGAGCAGGTCATCGATCGAGTAGCCCGAGATCCCGAGTTCCGGGAAGACCATCAGTCCGACGCCCCTGTCATGGCCCTGGCGCGCCATCTCTATCGTCGCGTTCGAATTGAAATCAGGATCGCCGATCTCGCAGATCGGCGTGCAAGCCGCAACACGGACAAATCCCTGATCATAGACCGAATAGAAATTCACGAATGCCTCCAGCAGCCAAGCGCTTCGCAAGGATCATTACATCCAAATGCGGCAGCGCAAAACCGCATCTCTTTGCAATGCTGCTCCATCAGGGCCTCATTCTTGCAAACTTCTGGAACGTGTCTCAACCGGAATCTCACCAGCGGTTGCAAGCTCCGCGAATATATCGCGCTTATCGGTGAAAAATTACAAAACTGTCATAAAACCATGAGGTCAGCCCCCTATAGCGGCCCCGCGCACCCGTCGATTTTTCACCACCAGAGTTCCGAATGCCAAACCTCGCCCCCGTCCACGCTGGACTGCTCCGGGAAACTATGCCCGGTGAGCGGCGCGTGGCGTTGACGCCCGAGGATGTCGGCCATCTCTCCGCGCGCTTCCCAATCACCTTCGAGCGTGGCTGCGGCACGGCCGCCGGCTACGAGGACGAGGCCTATGTTGCGGCCGGTGCGCAGCCGGCCAACCGCGAGACGATCGCGCGCGATTGCAATCTTATTGTCGGCATCCGCAAGCCGCTGGACGCGCGCAGCTTCGCCGGATCCCCCACTCTGATCTATCTCGGCTCACCGCTCGACGCCAGAGAGCCGACAGACAGGGGCCTTGCGCTCGACCTCGCGCGCCTCGAAGGCGTTATCGAGGCCGGTAGCATGGACGTGGCGACACGACAGGCGACGATCTGCGGCCACGCCGCGGTTCTCGAAGGCGCCCGCCACCTCGGCATCGGCCATCCCATGCTTGTCATGGATGGCGCGCGCGCGCGTCCGATCAAGATGGCGGCACTCGGCAGCGGCGCGGCAGCTCTCCAGGCGGTTGCGACCGCAAAGCGCCTCGGCGCCCTCACCCACCTCTTCGGTGTCTCCGACGACGACCGCGAACGGGCCGAGGCATTGGGCGCGAAATTCGTGATGATCGATCCCGCGCTCACGCGCACGCGCGGTGCGAAACCCGACGCCTTGGCTGCGGGCGACCGCAGGCAACTTGCCGGCCAGCTGCGTGAAATGCAGTTGATCGTATCCAGCGTTGGCGCATCGACCGGACGCGCACCTGTTCTGATCGACGAAGCGTCGCTCACGCTCCTGACGGCAGGAACCGTTATCGTCGATCTCGAGGCTTCGGCGGGCGGCAACTGCGCGGTGACGAAGCCGGACGAAATCGTCGTTCGCGGCGATATCCACATTCTCGGGATCACTACTTTAGCGAGCGACGACGCACACCAGTCGAGCGCCTTGTTCAGCGAAGGCGTTCGCAAGCTCCTGGAGCATCTGACGACATCGGGCAGCCTATTGGAACTCGACGTCAAGGATCCCTTGATCCGTCATCTTATAGGCGAGCGATTCGCTGATGCAGCGCTGTGTCATGAGCCGAGGACAGCGCTAAATCGACCATAATATTGCACTGCAGCACGAAACACGTGCATAAGCATTTCGACATACAGCTTTGAGATGGTTCGGCTTTTTAGATCGGGCCGCCGACGAGCCGTTGCACGTAGGGAAAAAGTTGCCTTTCTGCAACACCGTCTTTTTGCATCGCAAATATGACGAATTATGACTGTATCTGTAATTGATACATTTAAACCAAAATGTAATTTGCCTGCCACGGAGACATCACGTCCCCGTGAGGGCTTGTTTGAAATTGGGGTAGGTAGAGCCGTTTTCGGCAACAGTGACCTGTGCCCAATCCTAAATAGATTGGACTCAACTATGACTATTCGTATGATGCTCATCAGCTCGGCAGCGGCTCTTGCCGCCGTCTCGGGCGCTCAGGCTGCAGACGCTATCGTCGCTGCTGAACCGGAAGCTGTAGAATACGTTCGCGTTTGCGACGCTTACGGCACCGGCTACTTCTACATCCCGGGCACGGAAACCTGCCTCAAGGTTAGCGGCTACATCCGTACGCAGATCAACGGCGGCCCGAACGCCAGCGCAACGACCGGCAACGGCTCGACTGTCGCCAACCGTTCGGACTGGGACATGTACACCCGCGGTCAGGTTCAGTTCACCGCCAAGAGCGACACCGAATACGGCCCGCTCACCGGCGTAATCGTTCTGCAGACGAATGCTGACAACGCTTCCTCGCAGTCCGCTGTTCTCGACTCCGCTTACATCGACATCGCTGGCATCCGCGCTGGTCTGTTCTACAGCTGGTGGGACGATGGTCTCTCGGGCGAAACCGATGACATCGGCTCGAAGGTAACCCTGCACAACTCGCTGCGTTACCAGTATGAAACCAGCGACTTCTACGCTGGTGTCTCGGTCGACGAACTCGAAGACGGCGTCTACAAGACCGGCGAAAGCTCCAACAACGTTGGCGTCGCAGTTGGCCTCGGCGGCAAGGCTGGCATCTTCACGTACCAGATCACCGCTGGCTACGACACCGACAACGAAGAAGGCGCCGTTCGCGCCATGGGCACCGTTGCAATCGGTCCTGGCACCCTCGGTCTCGCTGGCGTTTACTCCAGCAACCCGAACTCCTACTACAGCAAGTCTGAGTGGGCTCTCGCTGCTGAATACGCCATCAAGGCAACCGACAAGCTGAAGATCACTCCGGCCGTTCAGTACTACGGCAACTACGGCGCGATCAACGGCAACACGGACTTCGCGAACGTTGACGCTTGGAAGTACGGCGTAACCGTCGACTACCAGATCGTTGACAACCTCTACGCCAAGGCAACCGTCAACTACCTCGACGTTGACAACGCTGATGGCGTAACAACGGGCTTCTTCCGCCTGCAGCGCGCGTTCTAATAATCTTCGGGCGCCACTCTTCAATCACGCCGGATCCTCTGATCCGGCGTGAGCGGGGAATGGCGCCCGAATCAGGTGTTTCTGATCAGATTGACCTCCGATCAGTTTACGGAAGGTGGTTCGGTTTCCCTGCTGAGCCACCTTTTGCTATTGGCGGAATGGATTATTCTGCGGCGTGACGCCGATCGGTCGCACGTGTCTCGGTGGCCGTGATCTTGTGCCGCTCCACATCGAGGCGACGCAGCTCCGCCACGCTATCCTCCACGGTGACCGCTCCCAGCATGTCGACCACCGCCTGCTCTGCCCGGTCGCAGAGATATTCCGAGAGATCGCCGATATTCTCGCCCACCAGACCCGCATGCGGGATTTCGTGGCGCGTCGCCCAGAGTTTTCTGTTTCCGGTCACGGCTGCGTAAATCTCGCTGAGCAGGATTTCCTTGCTTGGCCGCGCCAACCTGATCCCGCCCTTGCTTCCTGCTGCAGAAACGAGAATGCCGCTCTCCGTCAACGGCGGCAGCAGCTTGCGCACGAAGCTCGCATTCGTATCGAGCCCCGCCGCCAGCGACTGGCTCGTCGAGCGCACATCGGCTTCGTCATTGACGGCAACGCTGACGACGATCTGCATCGCCGTGGAGAAACGCGTATCGATCATGCTGATCTTCAGCCTTGGTTGAAGGCAACAGGTGGCCCGGACACGGATAGAAGAGGCCACACGCTGCAGAGGTGGAAGCAGTGATATTTCCCTCGAAATTGCATTGTCAATGAAGCTTGGCCAGAATCACGCTTGTTTGATATCCGGCTACCCCTCACATGCCTAAAGCCAGCCGATCCGCCGAAGCGCCCAGAGCGTCGCGATTGACGTGACCGTGACAAAGCCGACAATGACGATGAACGCCCAGGTATCGTTGACCCCGGGTATCCCGCCGACATTCATGCCGAACAGCCCGGCGACCACACTTGGCGGCAGAAGCAGCGCCGCAAGCGCTGCGAGCCGGTTCGAATTGCGGGCAATGCGCTCGCTGATCACGGTCGACAGGTCATCGTGCAGAATGCCCGTCCGATCACGGATCGCGTCGAGATATTCGATGAAGCGCATCAGCTTGTCGATGACTTCCCGCAGCCGGAGCTTGTCGCGTTCGAGTAGCCAGGGTGCGTCGTCATGCTCGATGCGGTTCAGCGCATCGCGCTGCGGCGCCAGATAGCGACGCAGCTGCACCGAACGGCGGCGCAAGAGCTTCAGCCGCTCGCGCACCTCGCTCGCCTCGCCGTGAAAGATCATCTCGTCGAGCTCGTCGACCTCCTCGTCCATTCCGTCGAGAACAGGTTCGAGATCCCGCACCAGCTTTTCGCCGATCAGTGCCAGAAGGTCGCCGCTGCGCTGCGGCCCCTTGCCCTTTTCCAGCGCCGCCCTGATATCGCGAAGCGCGGTGATATAGTGGCCGCTGTCGCGCAGCGAAACGACGCGATCTCCGTCGACCCACAGATGCAGCGGCACAAGATCGAGCCCGGAATGGGGCTCCTCGGCCTCATCGGGAGCGGTGGCGCAAACGCCGCGAAGGATGATCAGCAATCCGTCATCGACTGGCTCGACGCGCGGCCGCGTTTCTTCCTCCAGAAGCGCTTCGGCCACGAAGCTATCGAAACCGCCCTTGCGGTTCACCCATTCGGCGGCCGCCGGATGATCACGCTCCAGATGCAGCCAGATCACGCCATCGCCGGACTTCCAGGCGCAGACATCATCCATGTCGATCTGCCTGCAGCCACCGCGCCCATCAAGGAGCAGCGCGAAGCGTATCCCTGGTTCGACACCGTAGCTTGCCATCGGCGCACTCGCAGTCTTCATCACCGGTCCTGGCCCGTCGAGGTTGACGGAAATAGAGGCAACTGCCTGAATATTAGAAGGGATTCTACCATGTCGCGGAAACCGCGCAACAGGCCGGAACGCCCCATCCGCTCGGATCCGTCCTGAACACCGCGAAAGTCGACACCGCCCTCGCCCTTCATCCACAAGCCACATGGCAGTGGTCGTGCAGTTTGATAATTATGTCGTAGACAGGCTCTACACGTCGCGTTTCTATGCCTAAAATCCGATCTCAATATTCAATCAGGGTCGCACTCAATGGCAGAGTTTCCTAAGCAGGCTAAGGTCGTCATCATCGGTCTCGGGGGGATCGTCGGCGCATCCATCGCCCATCATCTGATCGAGCGCGGATGGGACGACATCGTCGGTATCGACAAGTCGGGCATCCCGACCGACATCGGCTCCACCGCCCATGCCTCGGACTTCTGTTACACCACCTCCCACGACTATCTCTCGGTCTGGACCACCCAGTATTCGATCGATTTCTACGAGAAGATGGGCCACTACTCCCGCATCGGCGGCCTGGAAGTGGCGCGCACCGGCGAAGACGCCTGGATGGAAGAGATCAAGCGCAAGCTGACCTCCGCCAAGGCCTTCGGCACCAACGCCCGCTACGTCTCGCCATCAGAGATCAAGGAGATGTTCCCGCTGATCGAGGAGGATCAGGTCCAGGGCGGCATGTTCGACCCCGACGCCGGCCTCGTCATTCCGCGCTCGCAGACCGTCGCCGGCAAGCTCGTCGACGCCGCCGAGAAGTCCGGCAAGCTGACCATGTTCGGCAACACGCCGGCCCAGTCGCTGATCGTCGAGGGCGGACGCATCAAGGGCGTCGTCACCCATCGCGGCACCATCATGGCCGACCACGTCATCGTCTGCGCCGGCCTCTGGGGCCGTCTGATCGCCGAGATGGTCGGCGAGGACCTTCCGGTCATGCCGGTCGATCACCCCCTCACCTTCTTCGGCCCCTACAACGAATTCGAAGGCACGGGCAAGGAAATCGGCTTCCCGCTGCTGCGCGATCAGGGCAACTCCGCCTACATGCGCGACACCGGCGACCCGAAGACCACCGAGGGCGGCCAGATCGAGTGGGGCTACTACGAGACCACCAATCCCCGCATGTGCCACCCGCGCGAACTCCTGGAAAAGCACGAGGCGCGCCTCTCGCCTTCGCAGCGCGACCTGGAAATGGAACAGATCATCGAGCCGCTCGAAAAGGCCATGGAACTGACGCCTGTTCTCGGCGAGCTCGGCTACAATGAAGGCCATTCCTTCAACGGCCTCTTGCAGGTCTCGGCCGGTGGTGGCGCCTCCTGCGGCGAGAGCCAGAAGGTGCGCGGCCTCTGGTATTGCGTCGCCATCTGGGTCAAGGACGGCCCCGGCTACGGCAAGCTGATCGCCGACTGGATGACCGACGGCCGCACCGAGATCGACCACAACTCGATCGACTATGCCCGCTTCTACCCGCACCAGCTGACCGAGGATTTCATCGCCGGCCGCTGCTATGAAGCAGCCCAGAAGATCTACTTCCCCGCCGTCCACACCCGCGAACCCTACGCGTCGGGCCGCAACGCCAAGCGCTCGCCCTTCTACGAGCGCGAAAAAGAACTTGGCGGCTACTTCATGGAGCTCGGCGGCTGGGAACGCGCCCACGGCTACAAGGCCAACGAGCACCTGCTGGAGAAATACGCCGACCGCGTTCCGGTCCGCGAGAACGAGTGGGACAACCGCCACTTCTGGCGCGTCTCCAACGCCGAGCATCTGGCGATGAGCGAGGATTGCGGCATCGTCAACCTCAGCCACTTCCACATGGTCGATATCGAAGGCCCAGACCATGTCGATCTGCTCGAGTGGCTCTGCGCCGCTAAGATCGGCGGCGACGGCAACATCGGCAAGGGTATCTACACCCACTTCCTCGACGACGAAGGCATGGTGCGCGCCGACTTCACCGTCATCCGCATGGCCGACCGCTGCCGTCTCATCAACGGCGCCGATGCCGGCCCGCGCGACTTCCACTACATGAAGCGCGTAGCCGAGGATCGCGGCCTCGACGTGACGATATCCGACGTCTCGGAAAAGTTCATCACGATCGGCATCTGGGGCCCGAACGCCCGCGACACGCTGAAGAAGGTGGTCGCCGATCCGGCAGCGCTCGATCCCGAAAACTTCGCCTTCGCGGCCATCAAGCCGATCGAGATCGCGGGCAAGACGGTCACCGCCTTCCGCATCTCCTATGTCGGTGAACAGGGCTGGGAACTGCACATGAAGTACGAGGACGGCCTCGCTGTCTGGGATGCGCTGCGCGCCACCGGCGTTATGCCCTTCGGCGTCGAAACCTACGCCAACTCGCGCCGCATGGAAAAGTCGCTGCGCCTGCAGAACGGCGACCTGCTCACCCAGTATAACCTCCTGGAAGCCGACCTCGCCCGCCCGAAGGTCAAGGAAGCCGATTTCCGCGGCAAGGCAAAGCATCTGGAGTACAAGGCCCGCGAACACCAGCCGGCCATGCTTTGCACGCTTGTCATGACCGAAAACACCGACTCGAAGGGCGTCAAGCGCTACCCCGTCGGCTCCATGCCGGTGATGGACCCGGAAACAGGCAAGACGCTGGTCGATAGCCTCGGCCGCATCTCCTACACGACCTCCGTCGCCTACGGCCCGACGGTCGGCAAGAACATCGCGCTCGCCTACCTGCCGCAGGAATACTGCCAGGTCGGCCGCAAGCTCAACGTCGAGTATTTCGCCGAGACCTACCCGGTTGAAGTGGTCAGCGTCGGCTACAAGCCGATCTATGACCCGGAGAACCTGAAGCCGCGCACCTGATTGCATCCCGGCACAAGGCCGGGATAAGGGGTGATCAGTGTGAAACCTCTCAGAGACCCGCAAACAAAAACAGCCCGCGAGATCCAATCTCGCGGGCTGTTCCATGTCCAGGCCAGCTAGGCCTTAGTGCTTCTCGCCGCGAACAGCGGTCACGTCGGCGGCAGAGACCGCAGCAGCCTTGTTGTGCCAGCCATCGCGCAGAAAGGTTGCGAGCGCGGCCACTTCATCGTCGGAGAGACGGTTCTCATAGCCCTGCATGCGCAGCTTCATCGGCCGATCCGGCGTCGACGGCAGTTCGGCGCCGTGCAGGATCACGCTGATCAGGCCCTTGGGCGACTTGGCAGCAACCAGCGAGTTGCCATCAAGCTGCGGGAATGTCTCGCCGGCGCCCTTGCCGCTCACCATGTGGCAGGCAGCGCAGTTGTCGAGATAGAGACGCGGTCCCAGCGCCATGTCCGGCTTGGCGTCCGAAAGCACCTTTTCGGTATCCGTGACCTCGGCCTTTTCGGGCGCAGCAGCCGCACCACCACTGCCGATCTTCTTCAGATAGGTGGCGATGGCGAGGTTGTCCTCATGCGTCATGTACTGCAGCGAGTCACGAACGACGAGCATCATTTCGCCGGTTGCCGACGAGTGCGCGTTGCGAGCGGTCGAGAGATAAGCCGCCAGCTGTTCGGTGCTCCACGTCTGCGGACCGCTTGCCGGACCGCGAAGATCGGGAGCCGTGAAGCCGTCGATCTCGCCGCCGGAAAGGAAGGCCTTCGACGTGTTGTCGATGCCGTCCTGCGCCATGAACAGGTTGCGCGGGCTGTGGCAGGCCGCACAGTGGCCGGCACCCTCGACAAGATACTTGCCGCGGTTGAACTGCTCGTCCTCACTCTCTTCAGGCTTGAAGCCGGCCGCGTAGCTGGCAGCGAGCCAGTTCCATGCCCGGAGACCGAAGCGCATGTTGAACGGAAAGGCGAGCTTGGTTTCCTCTACCTTGTTCGAGACAGGTTCGACCTGATGCATGAAGTAGTCGTAGAGCGCCACGACATCTTCTTCCGACAGCTTGCGGTAGTTCTCGTACGGCATGGCCGGATAGAGATGCGTGCCATCGGGGGTTACGCCATCGTAAAGAGCCGCGCGGAAATCGGCGAGCGACCAGTTGCCGATGCCGGTGTCCTTGTCGGGCGTGATGTTGGTGGTCCAGATCGTGCCCATCGGGCTCTGGATGGCGCGGCCACCGGCGAAAGGCTTGCCGCCCTCGCTGGTGTGGCAGGCCATGCAATCCGAAGCGCGCATGACATATTCACCCTGCCCCTTGGCCGGCTTGAAGTCGGGGCTCAGCTGAGCGGTCGGGCCGGTGCGCTGCACCGGCACGAAGATGAAGGCGAGAAGGGCGACAACGCCCAGAACGACGAGCACGCCGAGAACGCGAATGAGTGTCTTCATCTCTGTTCTCCTTATGCCAGCGGCCGCGGGTTGGGCAGGTAATCCTTGCGGATGTGGTGCGCCGCCCAATAGGCCAGACCGCCGACCATGCCGGTCGGGTTGTACTGCGTGTTCTGCGGGAAGGTGTTGGCGCCCATGACGAAGACGTTATGGCAATCCCAGGACTGCAGGTAACGGTTGAGAACAGACGTCTTCGGATCGTCGCCGGTGACCGTGCCGCCCGTGTTGTGGGTGGTCTGGTAAGGCCGGACGTCGAACATCGCGCCTTCCTTCTTGAAACCCTCCTGCATCGTGGTCGGGTTCATCGACTTGGCGAGCGGTTCCATCTTCTGCTTCATGAACTGCGTCTGGCGGATTTCGTTCGGATGCCAGTTGTAGGTCATGCGCAGCATCGGACGGCCGTGGCGGTCCTTGTAGGTCGGGTCAAGGTCGAGATAGTGGCCGCGGTAGGACATGACGGAGCCGTGGGCGCCGATGTTCATCGCATGGCCGTACCACTCGCCGATACCCTTTTTCCAGCCTGCGCCCCAGCTTGGGGTACCTGCCGGCAGCGGCATGGTGTGGCCCGGCTGACCGTTCGTCTGCCCGGCACGCCAATAGGCGCCGCCGACAAAACCTTCCTTGGCGAAATCGATATTGTCCATACCGAAATCGTCGATGCAGAAGCCGTTGGCGCCGGTGCCGATGAACGGGTTGAAGTCCTCGTCCTTGAAGAACAGCGTGTAGCCGCCGGTGATCTGGTAGGCGTAGTTGCGGCCGACGACACCTTCATTGGTGTTGGGGTCGTAAGGCTGGCCGATACCCGACACCAGCATCAGATGCACGTTGTTCAGCGCAAATGCAGTCAGGATGACCAGATCGGCCGGCTGGAAGACCTCTTCGCCCGTCTTGTGGTCGAAATAGGTGACGCCGGTCGCGGTCTTGCCGTCTTCCGCCTTTTCGACGCGCAGCACTTCCGAGTTGACGCGGTATTCGAAGTTCTTCTTGCGCTTCAAGGCGTCGATGATCGCCGTCTGCGGCGAGGACTTCGAATAGTTGTAGCAGCCGTAGCGCTCGCAGAAACCGCAATGGTTACACGGGCCCATCTGCATGTTGTATTCGTTGACATAATCCTTGGAGGCAATGCCACCAGGGCTCGGGAACGGGTGGTAGCCCGCAGCCTTCGCCGCATCGCGGAACTTGACGCCATCCCAGGTCGATGGCATCGCCGGCATCGGATAATCGTCCGACCGCGGCGCCTCGAACGGATTGCCGCCCTCCACGATCTTACCGTTGACATTGCCGGCCTGGCCGGAAATGCCGGCGACCTTCTCGAAGCGGTCGAAATGCGGCTCGAGTTCGTCGTAGGTCATCGGATAGTCCTGGATCGTCATGTCTTCCGTCATGACGCTGGCGCCGAACTTCTCGGTCACATAGGACTTCAGCCGATATTCCGACTGCATCGGACGCCAGTTCAGGCCGTTCCAGTGCGTGCCTGCACCACCGACGCCGGTGCCGAGCAGGAAGGTGCCGAGGCTGCGGTAAGGCAGCGCGGTCTCATCCAGCGAACGGCGGATGGTGACGGTCGTGTTCGCCGGCTTTTCCATCATGCCGTAACGGATGCCGTATTTCAGCTCGTCGATCATGTTCGGGTACTGGAAGTCGGGAACGGTCGCCTGGTCGTGACCGCGTTCCAGCGCCAGAACCTCGAGGCCTTCATTGGCAAGCTCGATGCCCATGATTGCGCCGGTCCAGCCGAAGCCGACGAGAACGACGTCTTTTTTCTTTTCTGTACGTGCCATGACCGTTAGCCCCTTTCGCCGGAGATCGAGACGGGGCCAAGCGGATACTTGACGTTATGCTTGCCGACCCATTCCTTGTAGGAGCCGCGCGCGCCCGGGAAGCCGATATACTTCCAGGCAGCCATGCCGTGGTTGCCGCCATACATGGGGTCGGAGAAGTAGCCTTCCTTGGTGTTGGCAAGCAGGATGCCGAAGAATTCGCGCAGTTCCGGCTTGATCTTCATCTCGTCCTTCTGGAGCGAGGTGAGCGCCTTGTCCTGGGTTTCGGCATCAAGCTCGGCGAAGATCTTGCCGTGGGTTGTCTTGCACCACTCGTCGAACAGCGGGATCGCCTGCTGGTAGATTTCCAGCGGGGCGAGCGGGGTCTGCCAGCCGCGCAGCGGGCTTGCTGCCGGCTCATAAGGACCGACCATGTACCAGTCGGACGCCTTGCCGTAGTCGCCGGCGAGCTGCTTGTCGATGAAAACGGGAACGCGCGTCTCGATCGCGCCGGGGCCATCGCCCTCCGACGGAATCAGTCTGGCGACCGCAGCCATGACGAAGGCCCACTCCGTGGGCTGAAGACAGTCCGGCTTGTATTCGGTGAGCGCGACGGGTTCGGGTTTCTGTTCGGCTTTCGCTCCAACGGCGATACCGGCAATAGCCGCGGTCGCCGCGGAAGCTTTCAGGAAGCTTCGGCGGGACGGCAGGCCCGGGAGGTCTCTCATGATTGGCTCCTTTGTGGCTGTGGGAGGCAGCCACCGAGTGTTGCTGAAGCGTCAATTCAGCGCAGGGCAATTTGACGCTAGCGCCGTACGCCCGCCGGAGCCGAGTGACAAGGACTGGGGCGCTTAAACCCGTTCGATTTGCGCCATAATTGAGAATTATTTTGCACATGTTCAAATTACGGCGCGATATTTTCCGCATAAATCGCGATATTTGTGGAATTTTTTCACTCAGGTATAATGAGGTGATAAGATCGATCGATACAAAGAAAAACGCCCGCTCGAAACCGGGCGGGCGCTTTCTGCTGTATTCAGGCGATGCTCAGTTGGACCCGGAGGCCGCCACCAGCACCGGCTTTTCGCTATAATCCCCAGGGAATAGCTGCTTCAGCGCGGCGACCTTCGGTAGGTCGTTGATGACGATGTAGGGGTAGGTTGGATTGTTCGTCAGGAAGTCCTGATGATACCCCTCCGCGGCATAGAAACTCTTGCCCGGCTCGATCTTCGTCACGATCGCACCGTCGAAAACCTTGGCATGGTCGAGCTGCTCTATATAGGCCTTCGCCACCTTGGCCTGTTCGTCATTCCCAGGGAAGATCGCCGAGCGATACTGCGTGCCGGTATCCGGTCCCTGCCGGTTCAGCTGCGTCGGGTCGTGCGCGACCGAGAAATAGATCTGCAGCAACCGGCCATAGCTGACCGTCTTCGGGTCGAACACCACCTTGACGGACTCGGCATGGCCGGTATCGCCGCCGCTGACGGTCTCGTACTGCGCCGTGCCCTTCGCCCCGCCGGCATAGCCCGACGTCGCGCTGATCACGCCCTTGACGTGCTGGAACACACCCTGCACGCCCCAGAAACATCCGCCGGCGAAGGTCGCCGTTTCGCGGCCGCTTGCCGCCGGTTCGTCGACAGCGGGCGGCGGGATGACATGCACTTCCTTCGCCACGGATGGCGTGAGCTGCAACGCCACCCCACCCGCCAGCGCAATGGCGACACCGAAAGCGATGGCGCGGATCGGACGCCGCGTTCTGGATAGTCTGTAACTGTTCATGATGCTTTCCTCTCAGCCGGATGGAAGGTCAAGGCAACGCCGTTGAGGCAATAACGCAGACCGGTCGGCTTCGGTCCGTCGTCGAACACATGGCCGAGATGGCCGCCGCAGCGGCTGCAATGCACCGCCTCGCGCACCATGCCGAACTGCGTGTCGCGCGTGGTGCCGACGACCTGCCTGTCGAGCGGCGCCCAGAAGCTCGGCCAACCGGTGCCGCTGTCGAATTTCGTTGCCGAGGAGAACGCATCCTGCTCGCAGCCCGCGCAGGCGAAATTGCCCTTGCGCTCCTCGTGCAGCAGCGCACTGGTGAAGGGACGCTCGGTCCCCTCGTGGCGCAGAACATCATACTGATCCGCTGTCAGCATGTTGCGCCATTCGGCATCGCTGTGATTGACGGCAAAGGTTTCGGCGGCAGCGCTCTTCGAGCGCCCAAGCACAAGCGGCAGGCCGATCGCGGCAAGGCCTGCGCTCAAAAGTAGGCGACGTCTGTTCAGCATCTCCAGGTCTCCTCAAGTTGGCGTTCGCGTTATCTGAAAGCATCTACGAGCGGGACGGTGGTTTTGTTACACACAGGATGCCGAAAACGAAAAAGGCGCCGGCTTTACAGCCAGCGCCTTGAAAACAAACGAAGCAAGGAGCGATACGCGGTTAGACCGGACGGTGCAAGAAGGCCGGCATGCGGGCGCTCTTCGACAGCGTCGAGAGATAGAGCCGCGCCGTATCGAGCGCCTCGCGGATCGTGACGTCCATGTCGAGATAGCGGTAGGTGCCGAGGCGGCCGACGAAGGTGACCCCCTCCTCCTTCTCGGCACGCGTAACATATTGCGCCAGCTGTTCCTTCTCCTCGACCATCCGGATTGGATAGTAGGGAATATCGTCGGGGCCGCAGGCGCGCGAGAATTCGCGGTAACAAACCGAACCCTGATGCTCCTCCCAGGGGGAGAAATGCTTGTGCTCGGTGATGCGGGTAAACGGCACCGCGGCATCGCCGTAGTTCATGACCGCGCAACCCTGATAGTCGCCATCATAACTGAAGCGCTCGAAGTCCAGCGTCCGGTAGCCCAGACGCCCGGCTTCGTAGTCGAAATAGCCATCGAGCTGGCCGGAATAAAAGACATGACCAGCATCCGCATGCTCGGCGCGTTCGAACCGCGTGTTCAATTTCACGCTGATATTGGGATGGTCGAGAATGCGGCCGATCATGTCGGTGTAGCCATTCTCGGGCATGCCCTGGAACTTGTGGAAGAAATAGTTGTCGTCGTAGTTGAAGCGCACCGGCAGCCTCTTCAGGATCGAGGCGGGCAGCTCGGTTGGCGAGCAGCCCCACTGCTTCTCGGTATAGCCCTTGAAGAAGGCCTCGTAGAGATCCTTTCCGACGAAGCGCATGGCCTGCTCTTCGAAGGTCTGCGGGTCGGTGATCGTCTTGTCGGCCTGCTCCTCGATGAACGCCTTGGCCTCGTCCGGGCGCAGCGTCTTGCCGAAGAACTGGTTGATCGTGTGCAGATTGACCGGCAGCGAATAGACCTGGCTCTGGCTCGTCGTCTTCACCCGGTTCTTGTAGGGCATGAAGGTCTGGAAGCCGTTGACGTAGTCCCAGACCTCGGCATCGTCGGTATGGAAGATGTGCGGCCCGTAGACATGCACCATCACGCCGGTATCGGCATCGCGCTCGGTGTGGCAGTTGCCGGCGATATGGTCGCGGGCATCAAGGATCTCCACCTTGTGCCCCGCCAGCGCCAGCTCCCGCCCGATCACGGCGCCCGACAATCCGGCGCCGACGATCACGATCTTTCCATTCCCCTGCATTCTCTAAAGCACCCGTTCCCTGCGGCCTTGCGGCAAGTGGGCCGGCTAGGCCGGCATCGAAATCCCTTAAGCGATGGCCCGCCGTTAAGCGGTCGGCTCGGTCCACAGGCGCGTATCGATGGCGAGCGGCGCGTAGTCGTTCCACTGCGCCAGCTTCTCGCGATAGTGGCGGCGATAGCTCGCATCATCCTCGAACTCACCGAGCGTCTGCACGAGTTCGGCGCCGATCTCGTAATAGGCATCGAGGTTGCTGAGATCAGGCGTCGGCGTCTCGCCGCGCTCGGCTTCGCCCTGCATCTGCCAGAACAGCTGTTCCAGACGACGGGCGAGACCCGGAATATCGCGCAGCGCACTGCCCTCGCGCTTGTCCTTCAGCGACTGGCGGATAGCGGCCAGGCTCGCACGATCCTTGAAGAAGCCGATAGCGCGCGCAACGTAATCGTCCGGCCCGCTGCAAGCGAGTTCCGGCACGCCGGCGGCGGCCACGATGCTGTTGCAGAAGCGCGATGCGAAGCTCTTGCCCGGAACGGTGAGCACCGGCAGACCCATGGTGATGGCGTCTCCAGCGGTCGAATGCGCACCATAGGGGAACGTATCGAGGAAGAGGTCAGCCAGCCCGATGCGCGCCAGGTGATGCGCATTCGGTGCCTTCGGCGCGAAGATGATGCGCTCGGCGGCGATGCCGGCCTTCACGGCAGCCTGAACCAAGCGGTCGTTCACGGCATCGTCGGCCGCGAGCAGCCAGAGCACACTGCCAGGCGTTGCAGCCAGGATCGTCATCCAGCGGGCAAAGCAGGGCTCGCTGATCTTCTGCATGCCGTTGAAGCAGGCGAAGACGAAGGCATCTTCGGGCAGGCCCGCCTGCGTGCGCGTCGGCTGCGCGGCGATCTGGCGCTTGCGGTCGATCGGCTGGTTGCAGGCGATCCGCAGGACCTTCTCGGTGTAATAGATCTCGTTTTCGACAGGCACGATCGTCTCGTCGGCGATCATGTACTGGTGCACCGGGCTGCCCATCGAACCGGGATAGCCGCAGAAATTGACGATCACGGGTGCCGGACGATACGCGAACAGCTTCGTGCGGGCATGTTTGGTATAGCCGTTGACGTCGATCAGGATATCGATCTGGTCGTTGCGGATGAGATTGGCCGCATCGGTGTCGCTGAGCGCGCTGATATCGCGCCAGCCATCGACGGCAGCCTTGATGCGCTCCTGCGTCGCATCGCCGGTGCGCGGCTCGCCGCAATAATAGCCGAAGATCTCGACTGTCGTCTTGTCGTGCAGTTCCAGCACTTCGCTGAGCGCGAAGCCGACGGCGTGATCGCGCAGATCCGACGAGACATAGCCGACGCGCAGGCGTTGGCCGGTGCCGGTCTTCATGCGCGCGGGCTTGCGCGGGAATGCCGAAAGGTTCGGGCGACCGACGAGCGTCTTGTTGTAACGATAGGCCTTGGCCAGCTGGTAGAGCGGATCGTCGGCATAGCAGGAGAGCGTCAGCGTCGACATCGCGTCGAGCAGCTGGCGCGCGCTGACATGAATCGACGGCGTCAGGATCGGCCACTTGCACTGCCGCTGCCGCAGCGACGTCCAGTGCTGGCCGGCTTCCGGCCGGTTCGGCTGCAGCTCGATCGCCTGCCACAGCGTGGTTTCCGCAGCTTCCAGCACGTTGCCGCCTTCAAGCACGCGGCCGATATGCTGCAGCGTCATCAAACGATGCTCGATGCGCTCGCTGGTGATGTCGGCGGTCGTCTCGACGTAGGCGCGCCACTGCTCGACGGCCTGGTGGCCGAGACCGCAATCCTCGAGCGCCCGGCCGAGATTGATATGAGCCGGGCCGAAACGCGGATCGATCTTCAGGCAGGCACGCAGCGCGCTGATCGCACCGGCCATGTCGCCAGCCTGACGCGACACCACGGAATAGTTGAAATAGGCAAGATGCAGCAGCGGATTGTTGTCGTTGAACGCGATCCACGTCTTGTAGAGCTCCGCTGCCTGCGGCCGTTGGTCGGCATTCGCAAGACCTTCCGCAATGGCGATCAGGTCGCCGAGCGACAGGCGTTGATGACGTGCCTGCTCCAAAACATTCGTGATTGGAGAGACTTGGCTCGATGCAATTGCGGCGTTCGCGTTCATGGACGTCCTACGGCAAGGCGGCCGGATGGCCGGGTGTCAACAGACGCACGAAAGCGTCGGGCTTCTTGCTATCGGATAGACCTTGCGTCGGGCTGGCGGAATGACCGTCAACAAGGCGTGGAACGCCTGCTGGCAAGGCTGTTCGGTCACCCTCCCGAAACGAAAAACGCCGCCCGAGATGATCGGGCGGCGTTCTTATTTCGGTTTGGTTCCGGCTTACGGGTTCAGCGCTGCGTAGGCTGCGATGATCGCGTTGACCTGGTCATCGTTCAGGGCCGGGACCTGGGTCGAGGTGAAGGCAACCAGCTGGTCGCTGTTCATGGCCGCGATGTCTTCGGTAGCAAGTCCGGCCAGAGCTTTGTTGCTGATCGCCGCGATTTCGTCGGTCGAGAAGGTCGCGATGTCCTCGCTGGACATTGCGCCGATCTCCGCCGAGCTCATCACCGCAATCTGGCTGCTCGTGAAGGCTTGAACCTGCGTAGAGGTCATCGCATCGATCTGGGCCGTCGTCAGCGAAGCCACCTGGCCGGTCTTCAGGCCAGCGACCTGATCCGTGGTCAGGACCGCGACATCGTCGGTGCTGAGCGCCGCAACCTGCTTGGCAGTCAGCACACCGAGCTGATCGGAGCTCATGGCGACCATCTTGTCGGTCGACAGCGAGGCGATCTGGCTGGTGGTCAGAAGCGCGATCTGGTTCGTCGTCAGAGCCTTGAACTGATCGGTGCTCATTGCCTCGATGCTGGCCGAGGAGAGTTCCACGATAGCCTTGGTGCTGATGGCCGCGATCTCGTCGGTCGAGAACGAGGAGATATCGTCCGTGTCCATGGCGCCGATCTGGGCGGCGGTGAGAACCGCGACCTGACCGCTCGTCAGTGCCTTGACCTGATCCGACGTCATGGCGGTGATCTGGTCCGTGGTCAAGGATGCGACCTGGCCCGTCTTGAGCACGGCGACGTTGTCGGTGGTCAGAGCCGCGACTTCGTCGGTGGTCAGACCCTTGACCTGGAGCGACGTCAGCGCGCCGACCTGATCGGACGACAGCAGAGCGATGTTGTCGGTCGTGATCGCACCGAGCTGGCTGGTCTTCAGCAGGGCAATCTGGCCGGTCTTCAGAGCCTTGACCTGATCGCTGCTCAGCACCTTGATGTCGTCGGTGGTGAGACCGGTCAGCGCCTTGGTGCTGATCGCAGCAATCTCGTCTGTCGAGAAGGCCGAGACACCGTCGGTGGACATCACGCCGAGCTGGGCCGACGAGAGTACACCGATCTGATCGCTGGTCAGAGCCTTGATCTGATCGGACGACATCGCCGTGATCTGCGCGGTCGTCAGGGCTGCGACCTGCGCGGTCTTCAGCAGCGCCACGTTGTCAGTGGACAGAACCGCTACGTCAGCCGTGCTGATTGCCGCGATCTGCTTCGCGGTCAGAGCGCCGATCTGGTCGCTGCTGAGAGCACCTGCCTTGTCGGTCGTCAGCGACGCGATCTGCGAGGTGCTCAGCAGTGCCACCTGGCCGGTGGTCAGTGCAGCGAACTGATCCGTGCCCAGTGCTTCGAGCGTGTCGGTCGACAGAGCCGCGATGATCTTGGTGTTGATCGCCGCGATTTCGTCGGTCGAGAAGGTCGCGATGTCATCGGTGGACATTGCGGCGAACTCGTCTGCCGTGAGGACACCCACCTGAGCGCTGGTCAGAGCCTTGATCTGGTCGGAGGACATGGCGCCGATCTGCGTGTTGTTCAGAGCGGAAACCTGGCCCGACGACAGCAGGGCGATGTTGTCGGTGCTGAGAGCCGCGACCTCGTCCGTGGACAGTGCCGCGATCTGGTTCGACTTCAGTGCGCCGACCTGATCGCTGGATAGAAGCGCGACGTTGTCGGTCGTCAGCGCGGCAACCTGAGCCGTGCTGAGCAGAGCGATCTGGCTCGACGTAAGCGCCTTGACCTGATCGCTGCTGAGCGCGTTGACGTCGGCGGTGCTCAGACCGGCAAGCGCCTTCGTGCTGATCGCCGCGATTTCATCGGTCGAGAACGACGTGATGTCGTCGGTGGTCATGACCGCGAGCTGGCCCGAGGACATCGAACCGATCTGAGTGGCGGTCAGCGCGGTGACCTGATCGGATGTCAGCGCGTTCAGCTGGTCCGTGGTCAGGGCCGCGATCTGGCCGGTCTTCAGCAGGGCGACGTTATCGGTGGAGAGGACAGCGATGTCATCCGTGGTCAGGGCCGCGATCTGCCTGGAGCTCATGGCGCCAAGCTGGTCACTGCCGATGGCGGCCATCTTGTCGGTCGAAAGCGATGCGACCTGGCTGGTGGTGAGCAGCGCGACCTGGCTCGACTTCAGAGCGGCGAACTGAGCCGTGTCGAGCGCAGCAAGGCTGTCGGTGGAGAGCTGTGCGATGGCCTTCGTGCTGATCGCGCCGACTTCGTCGGTCGAGAACGTCACGATATCATCGCTCGACATTGCGCCGATCTGGCTGGCCGTCAGAACCGCGACCTGACCGGTCGTCAGTGCCTTGACCTGATCGGTCGACATGGCGTCGATCTGCGCCGTCGTCAGGGCGGCAACCTGCGTGCTCTTCAAGATACCGACATTATCGGTCGAGATCGCGGCAACCTCATCGGTCGACAGCGAGGCAAGCTGGCTGGTGCTCAGCGCCAGGATCTGGTCGCTCAGCAGCTTGGTGATGTTGTCCGTCGTCAGCGCGTTCAGCTGGATGGTGCCCAGCGCAGCGATCTGGCTCGACTTCAGGGCAACGACCTGGTCGCTGCCGAGAGCGTTGACGGCATTCGTGGAGAGGCCCGAAAGCGACTTCGTGCTGATCGCAGCGATTTCATCGGTGCTGAAGCTCAGGATATCGTCGCTCGAAAGCGCGCTGAGCTGGCCGGAGGACAGGACACCGACCTGGGTGCTGGTCAGAGCGGTCACCTGATCGGATGTCAGAGCGTCGATCTGCAGGCTGCTCAGCGCCGCGATCTGTGCCGTCTTCAGGATGGCGACGTTGTCGGTCGTGAGGGCCGCGAGTTCATCCGTGGAGAGAGCTGCAATCTGCTTGGAGTTCAGGGCGCCGACCTGGTCGCTGCCGAGAACTGCGACCTGGTCCGTCGTGAGCGATGCGACCTGGGCGGTGGTCAGAAGCGCGACCTGTGTCGACTTCAGAGCCTTGACCTGATCGCTATCCAGGGCAGCGAGGCTGTCGGTGGAGAGCTGTGCGATGGCCTTCGTGCTGATCGCGCCGACTTCGTCGGTCGTGAACGTCTTGATGTCATCGCTGGACATCGCGCCGATCTGGCCGGCCGTCAGAGCGCCGACCTGGCCGCTCGTCAGAGCCTTGACCTGGTCGGTGGACAGGAAGCCGATCTGCGCCGTCGTCAGGGCGGCGATCTGTGCCGTCTTCAAAACTGCGACGTTGTCGGTGGAAAGAGCGGCAACGGCGTCGCTGGAGAGGCCGGAGAGCTGCTTGGAGGTCAGGGCGACGACCTGGTCGCTCTTCAGGAGAGCAATGTTGTCGGTGGAGATGGCACCGAGCTGAGCGCTGCTCAGGAGGGCGATCTGGCTCGACTTCAGCGCAACGATCTGGTCGCTGCTGAGAGCAGCAACGTCGTTGGTGGTCAGACCCGTGAGAGCCTTGGAGCTGATCGCTGCGATTTCATCCGTGGTGAAGGAATAGACACCATCCGTCGATATCGCGCCGAGCTGTGCGGAGCTGAGGACGCCGATCTGAGAGCTGGTCAGAGCCTTGACCTGGTCAGACGACATCGCGGTGATCTGCGCCGAGCTGAGGGCCGCGACCTGCGCGGTCTTCAAGATCGCGACGTTGTCGGTGGTGAGCGCGCCGATCTCGTCTGCGCTGAGTGCGCCGATCTGCTTGGAGTTCAGGGCGCCGACCTGGTCGCTGGTGAGAAGCGCGACGTTGTCGGTGGTGAGCGATGCGATCTGGGCGGTGCTGAGCAGCGCAACCTGGCTCGTCTTGAGGGCGATAGCCTGATCGCTCTTAAGGGAAGCGATCACGTCGGTCGAAAGGCCGGAAAGAGCCTTGGTGCTGATTGCTGCGATTTCATCGGTCGTGAAGGTCGCGATGTCGTCTGTCGAGAGAGCGGCGAGCTCGGACGAGCTCATCGCGCCGATCTGTGCGCCGGTGAGCGCCGAAATCTGCTCGGAAGACATGGCCGCGATCTGGCCGTTGCTCAGAGCCGCGATCTGCGCGGTCTTCATGATGGCGACGTTGTCGGTGCTGAGAGCGGCGACATCATCGGTGGTGAGAGCTGCAAGCTGCTTCGACGTCAGTGCGACGACCTGGTCGCTCTTCAGCGCGGCGACCTTTTCGGAGCCCAGCGATGCAACCTGCGACGTGGTCAGCAGGGCAATCTGGGTCGACTTCAGGGCTGCGAACTGGGTGGTGTCGAGGGCCGCGAGCGTCGCGGTCGAAAGGCCGGCCAGCGTCTTGGTGCTGATGGCGGCGATCTCGTCGGTGGTGAAGGTCGCGATGTCTTCGGTGGTGAGCGCGCCGAACTGCGCGGAAGAAAGCGCTGCGGTCTGGCTGGAGCTGAAGGCGCCAACCTGGTTGGCGTCGAGCGCTGCGAGCTGATCGGTGGTGAGAGCTGCGACCTGCGTCGTCTTCAGCGCGACGATCTGGTCGGTGGAGAGCGATGCGATGACGTCGGTGGAGAGCGAGGCAAGCTGCTTGGAGCCGAGAGCGCCGATCTGCGAGCCTGTGAGAACGCCGACCTGCTCGGAGCTGAGCGCGCCGAACTGGGCGCTGCTGAGCAGGGCGATCTGGCCGGTCTTGAGGGCGATAACCTGGTCGCTGGTGAGCGCCGCCATGCTATCGGTGGTGAGGCCGCCAAGAGCCTTCGTGCTGATGGCTGCGATCTCGTCGGTCGAGAACAGCGCGATACCGTCGGAAGAGATGGCGCCGAGCTGAACCGAAGTCAGCGCTGCGGCCTGCGAGGAGGTCAGCGCGGCGACCTGGTCGGTGGAGAGATTGGCGATCTGCGCGGAGCTGAGAGCGCCGACCTGCGTGGTCTTCAGGACGGCGATCTGGCCGGTCGTGAAGGCCGCGACGTCTTCCGTACCCATGGCAGCGATCTGCTTGGAGGTAAGGGCAGCGACCTGGCCGGTCGAGAGAGCGCCGATCAGTTCGGAGCTGAGGTTTGCAACTTCGGTCGTGGAGAGAGCGGCCACCTGGGTGGTCGAGAGACCGCCGAGTTGCGCCGTGGAAAGAACGGCCAGCTGTTCGAGCTTGAGACCAACCAGCGCGGTCGCCGTCACGGCGCTCATCTGCTGGGATGTCAGAGCAACGAAGTCCTGGGTTTCGATAGCGCCAAGCTGCGTCGAGCTCAGGGCCTTGATCTGCGTTGTCGTGAGCTGCGCCACGTCATCGGATGAAAGATTTGCGATCGCGGTCGTCGACAGCGCCCGGATCTGATTGACGGTCAGAGAAGAAACAATGGAAGTCATGGACGAGCGCCCCTCGCGTTAGCTGATCAAAAGACATCATCCCGCCCCGTCGGTCGGACGCGTATAGCCGCACTCAGCGAGCCACACGGCGTCGTCGGCATCGACGATCCGGGTTTCCTGTCGGAACAAAATTGGGTCAAACTAAACATGGCTCGGACGAGCCAGCGCAAAAGGAGGGCATCATGCGCCCAGAGCCAAAGCGGCTCTGATCCCTACGCCAGTGAACGCGAACTTCTTAACCCCCGGCACCGTTTACCAGCGTCCATCATGGACCCACCGGCCAACCGCACTCCTCGGTAGAGCTATCGCGAGCAGTAAAACTCTTATTCGGCAGTCTTTAATTTCGAGTTAACGTCGACTGTAGCTGAGTTGCACTCTTGTTACAGATTCGGTCGCCGGAAGTTTAAATCGCCAATTTTTTAGATGCAATTGGCACACTATGTATTTTTTCAAGCCGAAATCGGCCAATCGACTGGCGATTGCAACAATGATCGCGCACACCAAACCGGACTTAACGCTTCAAATCAAAACAATAGAATAGGAAGGAGAAAAAACCCTTCCGGAACACGTTTTGCTTCCTTGGTCGCAAGATTATCAATTAGAAACATTATAGAAACAACAAAAGATCATCATGATGCATTCAGTTACATCGTGATTCGAAGCGCCGGATAACAAATGGCGGCTCAGCGCTCCAGTAGCATCGGGCGCTCTGCGGGCAATAATTGCCGACCATTTTTGGGCCATTGCCGCCAATCCGGCCGCGGCGAGCATCCCCGAGCGCTGCAGCGCGTACCGATTCGTCCCCGAGGCAAGCCCGGCACAAGTAAAATGGCGTTCATGGAGCTATTGGGTGATAGGGACGACTAGAATGCGACTGTCTATATTGATCAGAGGCCATAACTTTCTTGAAAAGGATCGTTTCGGCCTGCCGATGGACGGGCGGGACAACGCCGCGTCCTTGCTTGAAAACGTAATCGCGCCGATCCGCGCGAGGAACCCCGACGCCACGGTCTATCTGGCGACATATGAAAGCCCGGCGCTGGCCGAACTGCGCGAGAAGTTCGCGCCATGCGAACTGATCCTGCTCGACCCCAACGGCAGCTCGCAGGCGGAGACCTACAAGGAAGCGCTGAAGCACATCTTCCAGAAGACCGATTTCGATGCGCTGGTGGTGGTCCGCTTCGACCTGGCCTTCAAGAAGCCCTTCGACGCCTGGGATCTGAAGATCGACATCAACAGCATCCACTTCACCTGGAAGGAATATCGCGACTACTGGCGCGATCACCGCCGTGTCGGCGATGCGATCCACGTGATCGGCAAGGCCGCCATTCCCGCCTTCCACAACGCGCTGATCATGAACCAGCTGGCCAACCGAGGTCATCTGCACATGATGTACTATTATCTCCGCACGATGCACGACAATCTGAAGTTCATCGAGGACGGTTACTTCGACACCAACACGCTGTTCGCCAACCCCGAATGCGACAACCCGCTCTACACGGTCTTCAACCGGCCGCGCCTGACCAGCATGGCGGGCAGCACCGGCATGGTCTTGCATGAAATCCGCGCGGAATAACCGCCGAGCAGACGGACAAGAACGCCCGCACCGAGACCATCGATGCGGGCGTTCTGCTTTATAGGACTGTCTTGAAAGTATAGCGCCCGCGAAACCAGCCGCGACCGCCCTGCTTCAGGTAGATCAGACGAGATACTTGTCGTTCTTGGCGCTCGGGATCTTGACGACGGTCACCGTCGCATCGGTCAGCGCTTCGAACTGATTGACCTTGCCAGGCTCGATATCGATGATGCTTCCCGCTTCCCACACCTGATCGATCATCCTGACGGTGCCGGAGACGACGAGCGTGATCTCGCGTGCGATCTTGTGGTAATGCGCCGCATCCTTGTCGCCGGCCACGTAATGCTTCACGCCGACCTCGAATGCATCAGTCTTGACGACGGTTGGGTCGAAGTCGCCGATGAACCAGCCGCCGATCATATCGTTGAGGGTGAGTGGCTTCCCGCTCATTTGTCACCTTCCGCCACGGACAATTCGATCAGCTGGCGGTCCGACTTGATCGGATGGAAGTCCTTGGCGTTGATCGGGAAGATCCCGATCTTCTTCCCCTCGAGCACCATCTCGTTGTAGACGGGGCAGACATAGAACATGTTGTTGTGGCGAGCGTCTTTGCGGATCGCGTTCTTTGCCGCGCGCACGAAATCGCGTCCCTGCCGGAAATAGTAGAAGCCGGCCGTCGCGTTGTCGCTGATCGGGTGCTTCTCGGCCGCCTCGACCACCATGTTCTGGTCGTCGAGCCGGACGAAGGAATAGCGCGGATGCACGGACTTGAAGGTCATGGTGCCACCATCGAGCTCACGCTCCACGAAATTCTGGATCACGCCATCGAAGGGCACCGTCAGGAATTCGTCGCCGTTGAGGATCAACAACGGCTGGTCGTTGTCGATATAGCCGGCGGCGAGCAGTGCCGTGCAGGCGGCTCCCTCCGTGCCGTCTTCGACCGACACCACCGCAGCCTCGGGCGACAGCAGGCGCACGACCTCGTCGAGGTGGTAGCGCGCCAGATCCTTCTTCTGCATCGCCACGATGATGCGATGGCCGGGGATCTTGGCGCATTCGGCCAATTGCCGCTGCACCAGGGGTACGCCGTTGATTTCCACCAGCGCCGTCGGATAGGCTTCCATCGCCTGGATGCGAGGCTCGCCGGCTATCAGGATCAGAATATTCATCGCAAGCTCATCAACCGTGGATTTTTCGAATGGTCTCGGTAATCGCCGGATAGTTCACATCCGCGATATCGTTCACCACCATGACATGCGCGCCGGAACCCTTGGCCGCCTTGATACCGTTTTCGTTGTCTTCGACGATCAGGCATTCCTCAGGCGTCAGGCCCATCATGGTGATCGCCTTGATGTAGATCTCCGGGCTCGGCTTGCCGTGCTTGACGTCCTCGTTGCTCAGCTGGAACTCGAGATAGCCATCGAGTGCAGCTCGCGACATCATCAGCGACACCGTGCTCTTGATCGAGTTCGACGCCACGGCGAGCCGGTAACCGTCTTCTCGCAGCCGCGCCAGCGCGTATTCCTGCTTGAAGGTCGGCTTGCACTTCGTGTGGATCATCTCGGTCGTGTAGAGCTGCTTCATCTCGTTGATGAAGCCGTGCAGCGCCTCGGGAAGCCCGCGCGTCGTCGTCAGTATCTCCAGCTTGCGCCGCGTCGGCAGGCCATCGAAGATCGTCAGGTGCTCGTGCAGCGGGATGGTGTATCCGAAGAGCTCGAGCGCCCGGTTGAGGGCCTCATAGTGCCATTCGCGTGCATCGATCAGCACGCCGTCCATGTCGAAAATAATCGCCTTAAGCGTGGTCATGCTGCGTCCCGGCCAGTCAATATCAGTTGCGCGCGCTCCGGAAAGTCGGTGCAGACGGAAAGCCCGTCCCGCTCATGGAGCCCCGAAGACACCAGCCACTGGAGAAATGGTTCATATTCGTCGTGACGACCGTGAAGATCCGGCGCCACCAGCGTGGCCGACTTGCCGTCGGCGAGAATGCGCTCGATCAGCGCCGCATCATACCAGCGCCCCGGCAGGAAGTTGTCGATCCATACGCCGCTCACACCAGGATCGTCGTAGAGCGACGCCTCGCGCTCGAATTCACTGAGGCGCGTAAACGACGTCATCTTGCGCTTCACGCCCTGGATGAGATCGGGAACCGATGCATCGAACAGAAAGTAATTGCTGTAGCCTTCGCTTGAGAGCACCTCGGCCAGCATGTCGTGCAGACCATCGGCCTTGATGTTCAGCGCCAGCAGCGGCGAGCCGTATTGCTTGGCGATCCGGAGCAGCTCGGCAAACGAAATCTCTCCCCCGCGCGGAATGTCGTGCGAGATGACGATCGAAGGCGCGCCGTCCGCCTGGCTGTCGCGCACGTCGGTTTCGGTGCCGAAGCCCAGCGAGAACGAGCGAACGAAGGCCTCGACCGAGTTCTTCTCCTCAGGCGTCTTCCAATAGCCGCGATGGCTCAGAACTTCGATCATAGCGAGGCACCCAGCGACCGCGTCACATCGATGGACAAAGGCAGGCTCTGGAAATGGGTGAGATCCTCGGGCACGCCCAGACCATACATCCCCGCATCCACCGAGCCGATCGAATAGGCGCCGATCTTCGAGCCGTCCTCGATCATGAAATTGTAGACCGGCGCCACATAGAACTCGCCGTTGACGCGGAAGTCGCGCTCGATCATCCGGTCCGCATAGGACACGAAATCCGAGCCCTTGCGGAAATTGTAGATCCCGACGGTCGCGTGATCGGAGATCACCTGCTTCTCGACGACGTTGTCGATATAGCCATCCGCGCCGAAGGAAACGAAGCTCCACTTCGGATCATCGGCCGTCATCGTCATGATCATCCCGTCGAGATCACCGATCGATTGAAGATAATCGTCGATGTCGACGTCGATATACTGGTCGCAGTTGGCGATCATCATCGGCGCGTCGTTATCGATCTCGTCGCGCGCGAGAAGCACCGTGCAGGCAGCACCCTCGGTGACCTGCTCGACGAGAAAGATCTCGCAGCCCGGCGCCCAGGCGCGCAACTTCTCACCCAGCCCGTGCTCCCTGATATGGGCGGCCTGGCAGATGAAGATGAAACGATGCTCGACGGACGGGCGAAGGTTTTCGATCACCAGCCGGATCATCGGCACGCCGTGCACAGGCAGAAGTGGCTTGGGAAGAGTATAGCCGGCCTTGGCGAAGCGGCTTCCATGCCCTGCCATTGGTACGACGATGTTCAACATTGCGCATATCCCGAATTGTATCAGCTTACACCGTGAGGCGACCAATAGCGGTCGAAGCTGGCGTCACGCTGTCTGCGAATAGGCGGGATACCGCGCGGAGCAACGAAATCTGCGGGAAATGCAACACGCATTTCGAGCCTTTCAAAGCCGATCTGGCCGAGACCGTAACATACCGTATCTTACAGCCACCCCCGCGTATCATACTGCCTTCGCTTCTCCATAAGCCCTATCATCCGTGGAGGATGAACTTGGAGGACGTAGAGATGACAGCGACGCAGACATCCGCACCCCATTCCATGGCCAGCGCCGAAGACCTGCGCAAGCGCGCCCTTGAGCTCCAGATCGCCGAAATGGAGCGCGATGAGAAGATCAAGGCGCGCGAGGCGGAAAAGCATGCCGAGTTCGTCGAGGATTTCTTCCGCAAGCATATCGACGAGAAGGAACGCGCGATGATCAAGCGGCTCGTCATGAAGGCCGCGGCTGATGGCAAGTACGAGGCGATGATCTACAGCTTCCCCTCGACCTTTTGCGACGACGGCGGCCGCGCCATCAACAACAGCCTTCCGGGATGGCAGAACACGCTGCAAGGCAAGGCGAAGGAGCTTCTCGACCTGTTCGAGCAACTGGCCAAGCCGCAGGGCTATGGCTTGAAGGCCATGATCATCGATTTCCCCGGGGGCATGCCCGGCGATGTCGGCCTGTTCCTGACCTGGGAACCCCCAGTGAAATAAAGCCCCAAGAGGGGCTGCGATAGCGCATCGATTTGACGGGTGGCGGTCGTTTCGGACAACCGCCACCCGAGCGCGCTTCGGTCTATTCGGAAACGACAGACCAACTACTATCCGGATTGAAGCTCTTGATCGCGGCCGCCTTCTTCTCCGTCTCCGGCCCGAGATCGCGCTGGTAGATGACGCTCATGCCATTGGCGATGAAGGTCTGCACACCCGTCACCCGGTACTTGACCGGCCACGCGATCACCGCGAAGCCCGCCGTCATGTGACCGTTGACGATGTAGCTCTGCTTGCCGCCGAGCACATTGTCGCCCTGTCCCGTCAGTATCCGGTAGTGATATCCGAAGTAGCCCTCGCCGCGTTTGGCCTTGCCGAAGGCGGCGGTCTCGATCAGCGGGCCGGCCGGGCTGTCCTCGTCGCCGGGACCTGCTTGCCAGTACAGACCATCCCGCTTTCCGGGCGAGCTGATCAGCTTCTGCGCATACTCGTATATGCCCTCGCCGGTACGATCCTCCGAGGCATAGATGTGCTGGGCAATGACGAAATTATGGATGGTCTCGATCGTCGCGAGCTCGTTCTCGCCGATACGCCGGTTGACGATCTCCTCCAGCCCGGTGCGCGTGTCGAACGACCATTTGTCGTCGGCGCCCTTCGTCAGCGGAAACGGCAGCGGCCAGAGCCTGTCGCCGATGGCGACGACCTTGCGCCCGTCGAGATCCTCCAGCTTCATCAGCCGTGATGCGCCCTCGCGGATCAGCGCATAGCTGACCATCGCCGCGTTGTTGCCCTTGAGCTTGTCGGCCTTGAGGCCGAGCAGCTCCGCAAGCCCATTCACGTCGTTCGCCGCAAGCACCGCCTTCAGCTTGTCGAGCGCCAACTCAGGCGTATCGAAGGACGGTTGCGAAGCGGTACCGACGAACTCCGAAAGGCTTGTCTGCGCCATGGACGGACTTGCCAACGTCAAGGGCAGCACCACGCCGACCATCAAACGCATCAATTTCAGTCGCAATGCCATGGTTGCCTCCATTGGCTTGGGAAACCCGGTCAGATCCTATCGTCTTCCACCGCCACCGCCGCGCCGTGGCGGCGGGCGCGAATGACCGCCACCGCCACGCCCGGCGCCGCCGGCATATGATCTCGGTGCCGGGCGGCTCTGGGCCCGCGGCGCGCCGCGCTGGCCGCCGCCCATGCTCTGGCCGCCACGCTGGGACGCGATCGCTTCACGGCGGCCGGATGATTGTGGATTGCCGAGCGCATTGGGCTGCCGTGAGCGGTTGTCGGGCCTCGCCGCCATCTTCGGCGCGCCGGAATTCTTCTTCACATTGCCCTTCGACGGACGGTTGGCTCCGGCATTGCCGGGACGCGCATCCGGACGCGACGCGTTCGCGGGACGGTTCCCGGCATTCGGCCGGTCCGCCGGTCTGTTGGCAATGCCTGGCTTGCCGTTGGCCTTGAGGCCGTTGACGGTCCCCTTGCGGATGTCGTCGGCGCGTGCCGCCGCGTTGCGCGCCCCTGCCCCCGGATCCGCGCGGCGATCGCCGACCTGGTTCTTCAGCTGGTTGCGCTTGTCGCCTTCAAGGCCGGACCGGATCGCCGTGCGGTCGATATTGGCGAGCTGGCTCTTGTCGATGCTCAACTTGCTGCGGTCGACCTTCGTCCAGTCGACGTCGTTCCACTTGACCTTGCCGTTGAAGTTGCGGTCGTTGAAGCAATTCTTGCAGTCGATATCGACGTCGCCGTTCCACCGGCCGCCCCAAACGCCCCAATCGTCCCAATTGACGATCGCCGCCCAGGCGACGCCGGTGACAGCACCGGCAAAGAACGCGGCGCCCGGATAATAGTAGTTGTCGTAGGAGCTTGGGTAATAGGAGATCGGCTCGGCCGCATAGCCGGGCTCGTAGAGCATCTGCGGCTCATATTGCGGGATGTAGATCTTTTCGGGATCGGTCGGCCGGATCACCACGTTGTTGTTTTCGGTGACGACGGTCACCTTGTCGTCCGTCTTGATGATGTTCTTCGCCACCGCCTCGTCGCGCAGTTGCTGGATCGCGACAAGCACATCCTTCTGCTGGTTGGTCAGCGCATCGCCGAGCTGTTGCGTCCAGTCGAGATCGTCGCTCATCATCTTCACGATATCGGGATAGTTCAGCAGTGAGATAATGCTGCCGTCCCAGTCGTCCTTGGGCTTGAGATCCGCCTTTTTCTTCTTTGCCTCAAGGAAGCGTTGCGCTTCGATGATCTGCACCGGGAAAAGCGACGCTGCCGAAATCGCGGCGACCAGTTCATCGGGGTAGAGCGCGATACGCGCGACCAGGATTTCCAGCTCGTCTTCGGAGAGAAGGTCTGCGGCGGCGGCAGGCGTCGGCGCCGGAGCTGGCGCCGTGGAAGGAGCCGCCGTTTGCGCGAACGTGAACGGCGCGGGCTGCATCGAAATGAGCGCCAGCGCCGTCAAGCCGGCGGTGAGTTTGAACGATCTTGCCTTCATGACGCATCGACCTTTCCGTGCAAATGGCGATGAATGCTGCTGCTCGGCACGCTTCGTGTGCGAGCGCTCAGGAGCGTTTGAGCGATACGATGTTCGATCGTGACAGCGCCTCGCCGATTTCGCTGAGAAGCGCCTTCTCCAGTTCCTTGTATTCCTCCCGACGTGCCTCCCTCTCCATGCGCGGAAGATCGTCGAGATGGCTCAGCGTCTCCAGTATCACCGCGAGGTCCTCGCACATGCTGCGGAACGCGTCGCTGACCTGGTACAGATGCCGTACCCTGCTGGCCTGGTCGGGAAAATGGACTTCGGCGACGGCGAGAGCGGACAGTCGCGGCGTATTGCTTCCTCTCCAGCTCATCGCACCCCCCACCGCCGATCTCCCCCAGGAAGAGCAGCTGATTATAGGGCGGCTTCGAGCAACTGCAGACGTAAGATACGCGAAGATACACGGCATCAGCGCCTTCTGATGCTGACGATCGAGCGCGGCAGACGGCCCCAGTTCATGCAGAAGCGTCGTTGATCGGAGAAGTCCCGACAACGGCGATAAGCCGCTCATCCGCCATTGATCCGATAGATGTTACGTGATGCTACGGGCGTCGCCACGCACGCGGGTCTATTGTTTTTGCGTATTCACCGCACCCGCAGAGTTCGACCATTCGCTGTCGAAAGGCAAAGACCGTGTTCCTCGACTATTTTGCACTGGGCGTCCTGTTTTTCGTCGTGATCACATTGTTCTACGCAGTGATCGCCATCCACGACATCCCGCACCTGATGGCAAAGGCCAGAAACCACCCGCATCAGGATGCGATCCACGTCGCCGGATGGGTAAGCCTGTTCACCCTCCACGCCATCTGGCCGTTCCTGTTCATCTGGGCGACGCTCTACCGCGAGGATCGCGGCTGGGGCATCCGCACCGATGGCAAGCTGTCGCCGGCGCAGGAGGCCAACGCTGAAATCGCACGCCTGCATGCACGCATCGCCGAACTCGAAGGCCAGACATCGGAGAAGGAGAACGCCTAATGGACCTGCTTCTCATCCTGACCTACGCGGCGCTCTGTTACGCCATCTTCAAGATCTTCCGCATTCCGGTGAACCAGTGGACGCTGGCAACGGCCGTTCTTGGTGGCATCTTCCTGATCTCCACGCTGCTATTGCTGATGAGCTACAATCATCCCTATACCAGCGACGCCAGGGTCTACTTCACCTCCGCGCCCGTCATCCCCACGGTCGGCGGGCAGGTAATCGAGGTACCGGTAACGCCCAATGCGCCGCTGAAGAAGGGCGACGTCCTCTTCCGCATCGATCCGCGCCCCTATCAGTTCACGGTCGATCAGAAGACGGCGGCACTCGCCGAGGCAAAGCAGACAGTGCTGCAATTGAAAGCAGCGCTCGACGCCGCCAACGCAGCCGTCGTCGGCGCCGAAGCCTCCAGGGACCGTTCGCTGCAGGCCTTCGAGAAATTCCAGGCATCGAACGAAAATTCGAAATCGAGCGGCCGGGGCGCCGTCTACTCCGAGCTTGAGGTCGAAAATCGCAGGGGCATCTATCTCACGGCGGAGGCGGCTGTCGATACCGCCCGCGCTCAGGCCGCGCAGGCCCGACTGGCCTATGAATCGCAGATAAACGGCACCAACCCCACCGTCGCCCGCCTTCAGGCCGAACTTGCCAACGCGCAATACGATCTCGATCAGACGACGGTGCGCGCCCCCAGCGACGGCTACGTCACACAGGTCTTCCTTCGCCCGGGGATGATGGCGAACCCGCTTCCGCTCCGGCCAGTGATGGTCTTCATCAACAGCGAGGACCGCATGCTCGGCGCGGCCTTCATCCAGAACTCGCTGCAGCGCGTCAACGTCGGCGACGATGCCGAAGTCGCCTTCAAGGCGGTCCCCGGCAAGATCTTCAAGGCACGCGTCGATGCGATCATAGACGTGATGGCGCAAGGCCAGCTGCAGCCGTCGGGCGCGCTGATCGACCCGCAATCGCCCGAACGCGCCGCACCCGGCCAGACGATCGCCAGCATCGAGATCCTGGAGAGTACCGAAGGCTACCAGCTTCCCGGCGGTGTCGTCGCCGAGGTCGCCGTCTACACCCACCACTGGCACCATGTCGCGGTCTTGAGAAAGGTGCTGCTGCGGATGAGCAGCTGGATGAACTACGTCTTCCTGGAACACTGAGGGGAGAAGGCCGGTCCCGTCCACCGGGCGGGGCTGGCCTGAACATTGGGAATACCGATGACGAAATGATGAGGAGCCCGCGGTGATAGGCAGTCTTCCGATGTTGCGAGGCCTGAGCGGCTTCAGCAAGGATTGGCTCCGGAGCGATATCCCGGCCGGCCTGTCGATTGCTGCCGTCGGCCTGCCAAGCGCCATCGCCTATCCCGCCATCGCCGGCCTGCCGCCGGAAACCGGGATCTACGCCAGCATCGTCGCGCCGATCGCCTACGCGATCTTCGGACCCTCCCGGCTCCTGGTCGTCGGCCCGGATGCGGCCACCATGACGGTACTCGCCGCGGCGATGGGAACGATCGTCGCCGCCTACCCCGCCGGCACGCCGGTCGATCGGGTCGCGATCGCGGCAGCACTCGCGCTTGGTGTCGGCATCTGCTGCATCGCCGCCAAGCTGCTGCGCCTCGGCGTTCTCGCCAGCTTCCTCTCGCGCCCCATCCTCGTCGGCTTCTTCGCCGGCGTGTCGCTGTCTATCCTCGTCGGCCAGATCGGCCGCTTCACAGGCGTGAAGATCGAATCCGACGGGCTGGTCCCGCCGCTGCTCGAGATCGCCGGCAAGAGCGGTCTGATCCACTGGCCCTCGCTCCTTCTAGGCCTCTTCATGTTCGCGCTGCTGTGGCTCGTCCGGGCCTTGAACCTCAAGATTCCCGGGCCGGTGCTTGTCGTCGTCCTCTCGGTCGTGTTCTCGGCCATATTCGATTTCCAGGGGCGCGGCATCGCCGTCGTCGGCGACATACCGAGTGGCCTGCCAAGCTTCTCGCTGCCCGCGCTCCACCAGATGCCGCTCGACAAGATCATACTCGGCTCCGCCGCGATCTTTCTGGTGAGCTTCGGCGCGGGCATCGTGGCGGCCCGCAGCTTCGGCTCGCGCACCGGCGAAGAGGTCGATGCAAACCAGGAGCTGATAGGCCTCGGCGCGGCCAACATCGCGCCGGGGCTGTTCGGCTCGTTTCCAATCAGCGTTTCGGATTCCCGCACTGCAATCAACCTGTCGACGGGCGGCGTCTCGCAGGCAGCCGGCCTCGTATCGGCGGCAACGCTGATCGCGGCCCTCGTCTTCCTGCACAGCGCGCTCCGCATCCTTCCCATTCCGGCGCTGGCCGCAATCCTGGCGATGGCGGCGATCAGCCTCATCGACGTCCACGAACTGCGCAAAATCTGGCGTATCAGCCGCATGGAGTTCATCTTCGCGCTGATCGCCATGTGGGGCGCGATCAGCTTCGGCGTGCTCAACGGCGTCATCGTCGCGGTCGCCGCGACGCTGGTCTACCTGCTGCGCCAGACGATGTTTCCGCGCGATGGCCTGCTCGGCCGCATCGAAGGCCGGCACGGCTTCTTCGACCTTGCCCGCGACCCCGAAGCGCGTCCGATCGACGGCGCCGCCGTCTTCGCCGTTCAGGGCAGCATCCTCTTCTACAACGCCGACTACATCCGGAACCGCCTGATTTCGGTGGCGCGGAACCTGCCTGCCGAAACCCGATGCCTGGTGCTCGATGCCAGTGCGATCACCCATATCGACAGCACGGGCGCCACCGCGCTCGAGGCCGTGGCCGAGATCCTGGCCAATCGTAACATCACCTTCGCGATCGCCGATCTCAGCGAGGAGAGCCGCGACATTCTGAACCGCGCAGGCGTCATCAGGGCGATCGGCCCGGCAAACATCTTCAACGGCAGGGAAGAAGCGCTGCGGGCGCTGATCGGAAATTACGACCAGACAGGCACGACATCGCCAGGCAGCACGGTTTAAAACCTATGGAGGGAGAACCATGGACGAGATATTGGAAACCAAGGGTCACGACCCGGAGCCGTCAGCAAAGTCGAACGGCAAGGACAAGAAGAAAAAGAAGGCGTGGGATTACGACAAGGAGATCGCGCGTCTTCAGGTGGAACTGGCGCATCTCCAGGCATGGGTCAAGAAGTCGGGCGCCAGGGTGGTGATCGTCTTCGAAGGCCGCGATGCTGCAGGCAAGGGTGGCATGATCAAGCGGATGACCGAGAAGGTCAGCCCGCGCGTCTTCCGCGTGATCGCGCTCCCCGCCCCGACCGACCGCGAGAAATCGCAGATCTACATGCAGCGCTACATCAACTATCTGCCGGCGGCCGGCGAAGTCGTGATCTTCGACCGCAGCTGGTACAACCGCGCTGGCGTCGACCGCGTCATGGGGTTCTGCAGCGACAAGAAGGTACAGCGCTTCCTCGAGCTCGCGCCGCGTTTCGAGGCGGCGATCGTCGAGAGCGGCGTGACGCTGCTGAAATACTTCCTGACGGTCAGCGAGGAGGAGCAGGAGCGTCGCTTCCGGCGCCGCATCGACGATCCGGTCCGGCAGTGGAAGCTGAGCCCGATGGACGTCGAGTCCTATCAGCGCTGGTGGGACTATACCCGCGCCTACGACGAGATGCTCAGGATGACCGACAGCAATCACGCCCCATGGTGGATCGTCCCCTCGGACGACAAGAAGCGCGCCCGGATCAACTGCATCTCGCACATCCTGCAGTCCATCCCCTACGAGCGCATCAAGTTCGAGGAGCCCGATCTCGGGAAGCGCCAGAAACGGCCGCCGAATTTCGTCGAGGACGGCAGCGTCCGCCACGTCGTGCCCGACGTGACGCAATGACACCGGGATCGCACGGCAACGCGCGGCGCGGGATATGATGATGGACCGGTCGAACGACGCCACAATTGGAGCGAAGGACGCCGGACAGATCTCGATCGAGGCAAGGGTCAGCGACCTTGTGCGACTTGGGATCATCGGGCTCTTCGCCTATTGGACGGTGCTGCTCATCGCGCCCTTCGCGCTGATCGTCATCTGGTCGGCCATCCTTGCCGTTGCGCTTTACCCGATGTTCAATGCGCTCTCGCGCCTGATCGGAAACCGTCCGGTGATTGCCGCGACAGTCATCGTCGTCGCCTGCCTCGTCCTCATCATCGCGCCTCTGGCGCTGGTTGCGGTCAATTTCGCCGAGGCTGTGGAAGGGCTGGTGAGCAAGCTCCAGGCGGAGAACTTCACGCTGCCGGCAGCGCCGGCAAGCATTCGCGAATGGCCCGTCATCGGCGAACGCCTCTACGCCGCCTGGAACAAGGTCGCAGGCGATCTCGCCTCCAACATCATCCAGTTTCAAAAGCCGATACTGCATGTGATGGGCATCGTGGTGGCTAAGCTCGCCTCGATCAGCGGCGGTGTGTTGAGCTTCGTCGCTTCCGTCATTCTCTCCGGCTTCTTCCTCACCCAGTCGACGCGGCTTGCGGAGACCATTCAGGTTCTGGCAAGCCGTGTCGCCGGTGACCGCGGCGTCGGCTTCGCGAAGCTGGCGGGAACGACGGTCCGGAATGTCTCGCGCGGCGTCATCGGCGTGGCCTTCCTGCAGACGCTGATGTGCGGCCTGTGCTTCGCCTTCTTCGACCTGCCCGCGCGGGGAGCACTGACCTTCATCATCTTCATGCTCTGCGTCATGCAGCTGGGTCCGGGGCTTGTACTTGTGCCCGCGATCATCTGGGGCTGGTTCTCGTGGCCAACACCGGTCGCCTTTGCGCTGACCGTGGTGGCGGTGCCGATCATGCTTGTCGACAATGTGCTGAAACCGCTGCTGATGGCGAAAGGTCTCTCGACACCGATGCTGGTAATCCTGATCGGCGTTATCGGCGGGACGCTATCCTATGGGTTGCTGGGCCTGTTTCTCGGGCCGATCGTGCTCAGCGTGTTCTACGAGCTGTTGCGTGCCTGGGCCTGGCCGCCGCGCGATATCGCAGAGACAAACCCGACCGTGCAGCACCCTGGCTGATCGAGCCGACGCGAAGTGCTGCCCGACATTTCATCCCCGAGATCTGAGCCCGCCGGAGCAGTAGACGATAACTTCCTGCTCTATCTCATGACACAGCTGGGAATATTCCTCGATCAGGCCCTCTTGCAGCGGCGTTTCGCTGCGAAACCGGTCGAGCGCATCGGCGGCCAGTGCGTAGGATTCGAACATGTCACCGAGCGCTTCCGTGGGCACGCCCGACAGCACATGCCGGATATCCGGCAGTCTGAGCATCAGCCTCCTCCGTCCGCGCTCCCGGTTCATGGTTCACCTCCGCGTTCACGTCACTCCCTGTACGAATTCGAGGCGACATCGGATTGTTCCGCCATGCCGCGAATATCGTTTTTATCGAAGGAGAAGCGTGATGAAGCGGACAGGCAGCCACGCTACTCCGGCAGCGCGGTCTGCCGGAAGAAGGTAACGATCGCCTCGTCGGGCACGCCGAACCATGTCGTGAAGAGTTCCGCGAAGTCCTGAGAGGCATAAGTCTGGCTGAGAGCGCGATCAACGGCGAGACGGAAGTCTTCGTCACCACGCGCCAGTTCGAGCCCCAGCGGCTCATAGGTGAAATGCCGTCTCAGCACCACGAGATTGCCGGCATTGTCGCTGCGGGCGGCGGCATCCATGAGGAGCGGCATCTCGCCGAACAGCGCGGCCGAACTGCCGTCCGCGACGCGCTCGATACCGATCGCGTAGCTCTCGACGGGCACCGAGGTCGCCGCCAGCTGGAACGTCTTGATACGGTCGGCCAGCCAGCGCTCGCTGGTCGTCCCTGCGATCGACGAGAAGGTCTTGTGCTCGAGGATGGTGCGGGCGGGAGAGCCACGCCAGATCGGCCGGTCAGTCGGTTGGCCATAGGCCAGCACCTCGGTCAATGCCAATGGCGCGCTCTTGCTCAGGACCACGCCCGTGCCGCTCGGAAAGATCGGCAGCGAGAAGGACACCTCGGCGCGGCGGCTAAGCGTGATCGGCTCGGCGCCGCACACAAGATCGACCGCACCCTCCTTTATCGCCGGCTCCAGTCCCTTATCCGTCAGCGGCACCCACTCGACATTCAGCTGCGGCAGGTTCAGCGCCGTCTTGAGGCTGTCGGCGATCTTGCCGCAAAGCGCGACCGCGTAGCCGCCAGGCGCTGCCTGCTCGGTCTTGAATGAGAATGGCCGGGCATCCGGCTCATAGCCGAGCTTCAGCGCACTGCTCGTCTTGATGCGATCGAGCGTCTGGGCCTCTGCCGTCGACAGCGCCGTGGAGGCGGCTGCGCCGGCGAGGATCGACGCGGTCAGCAGGATCTTGAAACGCTTGTTGCTTTTCATGGCGCATCCTCCCCGGAACTATTCGGCCGCCGCGACACGGTTCAGGCCGGTGGCAAAGCGCGGCGCGATCCGGCCGTAGATGATGAAGCTGATACCCGTCACCAGCATGCCGCCAAGCACCGCATCCTTGCCGGAAGCGTAGATCGCGAACACGCTGTAAAGCATGCCGAGCGTGGCGATGATCGAATTCAGCCGGTACTTCCCCGGTGGAACGCCCGCCTTCTTCATCATCACGAAGAGGGCCGAAAGCGCCACGATGTAAGGCAGCACGTTGGTCACGACCGCGAGGTTGACGAGGGCCGAGAACTGCTCGCTGAGCGTCGGCGAAATGGTCATCAGGGCAAGGCCCGTCTGTACGATGCCGAGGATGATCATGCCCTGGACCGGCGCGCCCATCTGGTTCACCCGCGAGAAGATCGCCGGGAACATCCGCTCCTGCGCGGCCGTGCGCGCCGTCTGCGCGATGGTGAACTGCCAGCCGAGCAGCGACCCGACGCAGGCAAGCACCGCGAGCGCCATGATGATCGAGCCGATCGTCGGATTGAACATGGTGGCATAGGCAAGCGCGAAGGGACCGGTCGATGCCGCAAGATCGGCGTTCGGCACGATGCCCTGGATGACTGTCGTCGACAGGATGTAGATGACGGCAGCGCCGAGCGTGCCGAACATGCAGGCGAGCGGCACGTCGCGCTTCGGATTTTCGACGGCATCGGAGTTCTGCGCTGCCGATTCCATGCCGAGAAATGCCCACAGCGTCAGCGAGATGCTGGATCCCATGCCCTGAGCCAGCGTCAGCCCCTTCGGGTTCCAGGCAGCACCAAACGTGCTCGAACTGAACCAGAACCAGCCGATGATGGACAGCAGGCCGACCGGGATGATGACACCCCACACGGTGATCGCCCCGATCCGCCCGGTGATGCGCGGGCCGCCAAAATTGGCGGCCGTGGTGAGCCACAGGAGAGCGATCAGCGCGACGCAGGTCATCACGGGCGTCGAGGTCAGCACCGGAAAGAAGCCGGCGAGATACCCCACCGCCGAGATGCCGATCGCGACATTGCCGATCGCCAGCGACAGGAAATACAGGAAGAACACGAAGAAATAGCCATCCTTGCCGTAGGCATCCTCGGCGTAGGCCGACATGCCGCCGGGCCGCTGGTTGAACAGCCCGGCCTGCGCGAAGCCATAGGCAATCGCCATCGAGCCGAGCGCCGTGACGATCCAGGAGAGCAGTGAGATGGCGCCGACCTGCGCCATGTTCGCCGGCAGCATGATGATGCCCGACCCCATCATGTTGACGGCGACGATGAAGGTCAGCTGCATCAGGCTCATCTTCTTCTTGGCCGTGGTATCGGCCGCGGCATGCATTGTGTGATCGGTCATGATGGCACTCTCCCCTCGCCCTACTCGCGCACGACATATGTGTGGAACTTGATGCGCCCATCGATCCGCTCCTGGAACACGCCCTGGACCTCGTAGTTGAAGCCCGGGAAGCGGTTGAAGGATTCCTCGAAGGCGAGGAAATAGTCGCGCATCGGCCGCGCCCGCTCGTCCCAGCGCTCTCCCGGCACGATCACCCCGATGCCCGGCGGATAGATCAGCGCCAGCGTCGCCGAGATGCGTCCGGCGGCTTGCGAAAGCGGCACATAGTCAACATTGTTGGCGACCAGCGCCTCGTAAGCCTGCTTCGACGAGAGCGCCGGCTCCGGAAAGCTTTCGGAGCGGAAGCAAAGGCGCTGCAGTTCCTTGACGCCGGCATCGCGGTAGAAGCTGTGCATCTCCTTGCAGACCTGCCGCAGCGTGTAGCCCTGATAGCGCTCCCGGTTGGCGGCGAAGACGGTCGGCAGCACGTCCTGCAGCGGCGCGTCGCGATCCCACAGGTTCTTGAATTTCACCAGCTTGGCGACCAGCGTGTTGAGCTTGCTCTCGTCTTCCGCGGGCGTCAGCAGGAAGAGCAGACTGTTGAGATCGCACTTCTCCGGCACGACGCGCTGCTCGCGCAGATAGTTGGCAACGACGGTCGCGGGAATGCCGAAATCGCGATAAGCACCCGTTTTCCGGTCGATGCCAGGCGTCAAGAGCGTCAGCTTGTTGGGATCGACCATTGTGTAGCCGGGCGCATAGCCGGCATAGCCGTGCCATGTCGCTTCCGGATCGAACCGCCAGCACTGCTGCTCGCGCTTCAAGACATCGGTCGGCACGTCTTCCCACCGGATGCCCGCGAGATCGCCTGTGTGTTTTGAACCCGTGACGGAGATCTTGTCCGGCACGAAGGGATCGAAGAACCACTGCTCCTCAACGCTTGTCGCCTTGCTCTCGTAATGCTGGACGAAGCCGCGCAGCTTCTTGCGCACCTCGATGCCGAGACCGATGCAGCGGTCCCAGAGCATCTCGCCGGCCTTGCCCTCGTGCACCTTCGCGTTGACGTCGAGCGAGGCGAACAGCGGATAGAAGGGCGATGTCGAGACATGCATCAGCAGCGATTCATTGAAGCGCTTGTGCTCGATGAAGCGGCGCTGGTCGCTGATATGTTCGTCGCGCTTGTGGATCTGCGACGCCTGCGAAAATCCCGCCCCCTGCTTGTGCACCGACTGCGTCGAGAACAGGCCGGGCATGTCGGGCTTGAGATCCTTGAGCCGCATCGGGCTATGGCCTTCGAACAGCGGATGGAACGCGTTGTAGCCAATCCAGGCCTCGTCCCAGAGCACGTAGTCGCAGAGGTGGCCGATTTTCTCCATGACCTGGCGGACGTTGTAAATGGTGCCGTCATAGGTGGCGAGCTGGATGCAGGCGAGCCGGAAAGGCCGCTCGGCATTGGCCCGGCTCTTGTCTGAGAGAAGCGGATGCGCCGCGATCTGCTGGCGCAGCCAGCCCTCGTCCCAAGCCGCCCAGTCGACGGCGCCGATCATGCCGAAGGAATTGCGCGCCGTCGGCAGATAGATCGGGATTGCCCCCGCCTGCACGAGCGCGCCCTGGTGCAGCGACTTGTGATTGTTGCGATCGAACAGCACCAGATCGCCGGCGCGCAGCACCGCGTTGGTCACCACCTTGTTGGAGGTGCTGGTACCGTTCAGGATGAAATAGGTGCGGTCCGCCCCGAATATCTTCGCCGCCTGCTTCTGCGCCTCGACGGCGGGGCCTTCATGGATCAGGAGGTCGCCTAGATCGACGTCTGCGTTGCACAGATCGTTGCGAAAGATGCTCTCCCCGAAATACTTGAAGAACAGCTGGCCGGCCGGCGACTTGCGATAGAACTGCCCACCCTGGTGGCCGGGGCAATCGAAGGCGATATTGGCCTCTCCGTCATAGGCCATCATGCCCCCGAAGAACGGCGGCAGTAGCGACTTGCCGTAATTGATCAGGCTGGAGACGATCTGCTTGGCGTAGAAGGCCGGCGTCTGCTGGCCGAGATAGACGAAGCCATCCACTTCGCCCGCCATCTCGACCACATCCATGTCGGCTATACCGAGCGTATCCGCCATCGCCCACACCGGCGTACGAAAACCCGCCTCGCGCACCGAGCGGAGAAAGCCGCGCGCATAGGGCAACAGGCCGCCTTCCACGGAGCCGATATAGGCGCCCACCGACGCATCTTCCGAAACGTCGGCCGTGTAATCACCGCGGAGCTCGACCTCGAAATTGTCGGCGGCCAGCTGCGCCAGCAACTCCTGGACCTGGCGGTTGTCGCGATCGACGACCGCGACGATCTTCAGCATCTTGTTGAACGGTATCGCAACCGTCGGCGATTTCACGTCGCGCGGGATCATGGAACCGCTCCCTCCGCCACGCAATCGACGAGGTAACGGCGCCCGTTGCTACCGGCCTCGAAGCGCAGGCCGTGAATATCGGTCTCGAAGCCCGGGAACTTGCGATCGAAATCGCGCGCATAAAGCAGGTAATCCTGGATGGACTTCGTCGTTTCGGTGATCCGCTCGCCGGGCATGATCAGCGGAATGCCCGGCGGATAGGGAACGATCATCACCGCCAGGATGCGGTTCATCAGCTTGTCGATCTCGACGCTCTCGATCCGCCCCTTGACGAGATGATCGTAGGCATCGGCCGGCCGCAGCGCCATCTCGGGCAGCACCGTATACATCTCGCGCTGCGCCTTCGGCACATCGTCCTTGCGATAGATGGCGTGGATCTGCTCGCAGAGATCACGCAGACCAATCGTCCCATAGGCCTCGGGATGAGCTGCCGCGAGCGCCGGCAGGGCGCGCGTCAATGGCGCGTTGCTGTCGTAGAGATCCTTGAAATTGATGAGCTCTGTAACGAGCGTGCTCCACTTGCCGCGGGTGATCCCCATCGAGAACAGCACGAGGAAAGAGTACAGCCCTGTCTTTTCGATCTCGATACGGCGCGAGGACAGGAACTTGGTGATCACGGCTGCCGGTATCCCATGTTCCTGCATCGTCCCATCCGCCGAAAGCCCCGGCGACAGGATGGTGACCTTGATCGGATCCACCATCACGTGGTTTTCGGCAAGGCCCGCAAAGCCGTGCCAGGCGTCGCCGGGCTTCAGCACCCATTCCGCATGCGTATCGCTCGGCGTCTCCGCGGCGATGGTGGGTTCCCACACGTCGAACCACCAGCTCTGCGCCATCTGTCCGCGCATCGCGTTCATCGCCCGGCGGAAGCTGATCGCCTCGTCGATCGTCTCCTGCACCAGCGCACGGCCGGCCGGCTGCTCCATCATCGCCGCGGCGACATCGCAGGAAGCGATGATGCCGTATTGCGGCGAGGTCGATGTGTGCATCATGAAGGCTTCGTTGAAGCGCGTGACGTCGAGCTTCTTGTGTTCGGCGTGCTGGATATGGATCATCGACGCCTGCGAGAAGGCCGCGAGAAGCTTGTGCGTCGAATGCGTGGCGAAGGTGATGGCGTTTTGCGAGCGCGCCGGCTGCGTCGACGAGATGCCGTGGAAGCCGTCGTAGAACTCGTGGAAATTCGCATAGGCATACCAGGCCTCGTCGAAGTGCAGCACCTCGACTGCCCCCTTGAGCGACACCTTGATGGCGTCGACATTGTAGCAGAGGCCGTCATAGGTGGAGTTGGTGATCACCATCAGCCGGACCTTGCCGCTGGTCTCGCCCGCAAACGGGCTGGCGGCGATTTTCCGGGCGATCGCCTCTGGCGTGAACTGATCCTTGGAGATCGGCCCGATGATGCCGAGCCCGTTGCGCGAGGGGATGAGATAGATCGGTGTCGCGCCGGTCATGATCAGCGAATGCAGGATCGACTTGTGGCAATTGCGGTCGCAGAGCACCAGATCGCCGCGCCCCACCATGCCGTGCCAGACGATCTTGTTGGCGGTCGAGGTGCCGCCGACGACGAACAGCGTCTCGTCCGTGCCGAAGATGCGCGCCGCGTTGCGCTCCCCCTCCGCGATCGGCCCGACATGGTCCAGCAGCGACCCGACGCTGCCGACCGACACCGAGATATCCGACCGCAACGTGTTCTCGCCGAAGAAGGTGTAGAAGAGCTGCCCGACCGGGCTCTTGCGGAAGGCGACGCCGCCGCCGTGGCCCGGCGTATGCCAGGAATAGGCTCCCTCCAGCGTATAATCCATCAGCGCCTTGAACATCGGCGGCGGCAGCCGGTCGAGATAGTTGCGCGCCGCCTGCACGATGGCGCGCGCCATGAACTCGGCGGAATCCTCAAACAGCCGCAGGAAGGCGTTGGCATGCCGCAGCACGCCGGCCGGCACGTCTTCGGCGGTCGTGTCGTCGCCGAACAGGAAGATCGGCAGCCGGTCGTTCTTGCGGCGCTTGGCGCTTAGAACCTCCTCCAGCACCTGCCAGCGCGACGCCTTGTCCTCCGTCCCATCGACGGAAACCAGCCAGGCGGACTCCGTGTTGAAGATATGCACCAGCCGCCGCGCATCCTCGTAGGTGACACCGGAGACGACGCGAAAGCCCTCCGCCTCGATGGCGGCTGCCAGATCGCGCATCCCGCGGCCGGCGGCACTCCTGCCGTCGAAATCCTCGTCGATGACTGCGATCGGAAATGACTTGTGGAATTCCATGCGCCCCTCCAAAACCCAAGTTTGGACACCGGCTGTCATGCAGCCACGTGCGTCTCAGATCGGGCGGATGGTACACGGCAGGTTGAGGACAGTCGTTGATTGCAGTCAACGTGCAGGCAAAAGCATAGGGCGAGGCGAGATCGCGACTATTCGGCCCATTCCCTATCGGCGGTAAAGGCGATCGTCAGCCAGCGATTGGCGCCCTCGCCGCCGATCCGGTCTCCGATGTCGTCGCGCAGAGCATCCCATTCCTCGATCGTCTTGGCGGGCAGCCCCTCCGGAACGATGAAATAGAGCTCGACTTCGGTCGCCCTTCCGACACGGGCGACATAGGCGCGGTAGGAGAGAAAGCCAAGCCGCTCCACGGTCTCCGACGCCACTCGGTCGACATGCTCCTGCAGATCGACGGGCGCGATCAGGAGTATCTCGCTCAGCGCCTTCCAGATCGTGCCTGTTGGCAGCGGGATCATCACCAGGCAGACGAGGCCGAGCACCACGGGGTCGACATATCGGGCGATCCAGGCCATCGGCGTCGGCAGCACCGCGAGGCCGATCACGAAGGCGACGAGCAACGCGAAGGCGATACCGCCGGACATGATCCAGGCCTTGATATCGAGCGCGATGAAATCGGACTTCAGGCTGCGGTTCAACGCAATCCCGATCGACGCCATCACCACGCAGACGACAAGCGTGGCACCCGAGTAGACGATTGCTGCGCCGAAATGCAGCTCATGCCCGCCATTGATGATGCTGATGATGGCATTGATAAGCGCGTAGACGGCGACGGTCATCAGCAGACAACCGTTGAGCAGCAACACGATGGGTTCCAGATGCCAGAAGCCCATGGTGAAGCGGTTGCGGATGCGGCCGGACTTGGCATTATTCTCCGCCGACCGCACGATCAGGCTCGACACCCAGAGCGCAAGCCCGGTCATCGCCGCATCGGCCAGCGAATAGACGCCGTCGAAGGCGATGGAAAATGAGCCCGAGATGATGCCGAAGACGATGCCAAGCGCCGCCACCACCACAGTGGCGGCGATCGATATCGTCAAAAAGCGCTGCTCGTTCCGCATCCTTGTCTCCGCTTGGCTCCCTATCGCATTCTACCGCGTTCGAACGAATGGTGAAGGTGTGAGACGCGGCCGCCGACTACGCATTGATCCGGATTGCGAGCCTTGTGGATTGGGAAGAGGATGTCGGGGGCCACACGGTTCGAAACGTTGTCGCACCTGTCGCGGCTATGGTCCAAAGCGGTGAACCGATCTCCGGGAGGGATTTCATGACAACCTCGCAGAACGGCAAGAGCCTCGGTCTCGCCGCCTGTACCGCCATCGTCGTCGGCAACATGGTCGGCTCCGGCTTCTATCTTTCGCCGGCCGCCGTCGCGCCCTATGGCAATCTGGCGATCCTGGTATGGATGATCATGGGTGCCGGCGCGATCTGCCTCGGCCTCACCTTCGCGCGGCTTGCCGGCATGGTACCGGCCGTCGGTGGCCCCTACGCCTATACCCGGCTCGCCTATGGCGATTTCGCCGGCTTTCTCATCGCCTGGGGCTATTGGATCTCGATCTGGTCGTCGCTTCCCGTCATCGCCATCGCCTTTACAGGCGTGATGATCGACCTCTTCCCGGCACTCGGCAATCGCATCGCCGCAACGATCCTGACGCTCGGCGTCATCTGGGCGATCGTGCTCGTCAACCTGCGCGGCGTCCATGCTGCCGGGCTCTTCGCACAGGTGACCACCTACGCCAAGCTCATCCCCTTCGGCGCCGTCGCCATCATCGGTCTTCTCTATATCGACACCTCGCATTTCGCCGAATTCAACCCGAGCGGCCAGTCGCTGCTGCAATCATTCGCGGCCTTGGCGCCGCTGACCATGTTTGCCTATCTGGGTCTGGAATCGGCCACCGTTCCCGCTGGCGATGTCCGAGACGCGCGCCGAACAATCCCCCGTTCGACCGTGCTCGGTATCTCCATCGCCGCGGCTCTTTATGTGCTCGGCACCGTCGTCGTGATGGGCGTCGTTCCGCGCTCGCAACTCGTCAACTCCGTCGCCCCCTTTTCGGAAGCGGCGGGGCTGATGTGGGGGCGCGGTGGCGAACTGACGATCTCGGTCGCAGTGGTGATTTCCTCGATCGGCGCGCTCAACGGCTGGACGCTGCTGATGGGCCAGGTGCCGATGGCCGCCGCCCGCGACGGCCTGTTTCCGCCGCTCTTCGCCCGCATCTCCGCCCGCGGCGTGCCGGCGATCGGCATGGTCGTCTCCGCCACCTTCGCGACCCTGCTCGTCCTCGTCCAGGCGGTCGGATCGGACAGTTTCGCGGCGGTCTACCGGCTGATGGTGGGGTTGAGCACGATGACAGCAGTCGTCCCCTACGCCTTCTGCGCGCTTGCCGGCACCCTTGTCGCATCGCGACTGAGCAACGGACAGAAAACGCCCCGTGTCACCATCGTCGAATTGATCGCCTTCCTCTTTGCCATGTTCACGCTCTACGGCGCCGGCGCCGAACCGGTGCTTTACGGCATGGTGCTCCTGATGCTCGGCATTCCCGTCTATGTCTGGCAAAGGCGGAACGGCTATGTTGCGCGGGCACAGAGCGTCGATACGCAAGACGGGGCGCCGATACGCCCCGCCATCTCCCTGTAATTCTCCTGCGGCTTCCGATCTGCTGGTTCAGCCGTGCCAACTCAGCCCGCCGAAGCGCCCATCGATGATCGTGCCCAACTCGCCCCGCACCATACCCGCGATATCCGCAAGCGCGCCGATCGCCGCCGCCTTGCCCGTTGTCTCGGCGAAATGGCAGGCGGCATCGACCTTCGGCCCCATGGAACCAGCCGGAAAGTCGAACTGCTTCATGTCATCGGGGCGGGCCTTGTGGATGGCCTTTTGCGACGGCTTGCCCCAATCGAGGCAGACGGCGGGCGCGTCGGTCGCCATGATCAGCAGATCGGCGCCGATCTCACGCGCCAGCAGCTCCGAGCAGAGGTCCTTGTCGATGACGGCTTCCACGCCCGCCAGACGTCGCTCCTTGCCCTTTTCGTACATGGTCGGAATTCCGCCGCCGCCGGCGCAGATGACGATGGTGCGCTGCTCCAGCAGCCACCGCACCGGCCGGATCTCGAAGATGCGCTTTGGAACGGGCGAGGCAACGACCCGGCGCCACTTGTCGCCGTCCTGCTTGAACACCCAGTTCTTTTCCGCGCGGATACGATCGGCATCCGCCTTCTCGTAGACCGGACCGACGAACTTGGTGGGGTTCTGGAAACCGGGATCGTCGGCATCGACCTCGACCATGGTGAGAAGCGTCGCCAGCGGCTGCTCGAAGGGCAGAACGTTGCCGAGCTCCTGCTCGAGCATGTAGCCGATCATGCCCTCGGTCTCGGCGCCAAGCACGTCGAGCGGATAGGCCTCGTCTGGCTTGTAGGCAGCACCCTGCAGCGCCAAGAGACCGACCTGCGGCCCGTTGCCATGGGTGATGATCAGCTGGTGCTCGGCGGCCAGCGGCGCGATCGCCTCGGCCGCCACCCGCGTATTGCGTCTCTGGACATCCGCGGTCATCGCTTCCCCACGCCGGAGAAGAGCGTTGCCGCCAAGCGCGATGACGATCCGCATCCTAGTCTCCCAATGTCGCGACAAGCAGCGCCTTGATCGTGTGCAGCCGGTTTTCAGCCTGCTCGAAGGCGACGTTGGCCTCGGATTCAAACACCTCGCCGGTCACCTCCAGGCCGTTGCTCATGCCGTAATCCTCGGCGATCTGCTTGCCCAAGGTCGTCTCCGTGTCGTGGAAGGCCGGCAGGCAGTGCATGAACTTGGTCTGCGGATTGCCGCTGGCCTTCATCAGCGCCTCATTGACCTGATAGGGCGTCAACAGCTTGATGCGCTCGCGCCAGACGTCCTTCGGCTCGCCCATCGACACCCAGACGTCGGTGTGGATGAAGTCGACGCCCTTCACCGCCTCCTTCGGATCGTCGGTGATCAGAAGCCGCGCGCCGGACCGCTGCTGCAACTCTTTGGCGATCTTGATGTATTCCTCTGCCGGCCACAGCGATTTCGGTCCGCAGATCCGGACATCCATACCCATCAGGCAGCCGACGATCAGCAGCGAATGCCCCATGTTCGAGCGTGTGTCGCCGATATAGGCGTATTTGATATCGGCGATCGGCTTGTCGGCATGCTCGCGCATGGTCATGACGTCGGCGATCATCTGTGTCGGATGATATTCATCCGTCAGGCCGTTGTAGACGGGCACGCCGGCATAGCGCGCCAGCGTCTCCACCCCCTGCTGCGCCGAACCGCGATATTCGATCGCATCATACATGCGGCCAAGCACGCGCGCCGTGTCCTTGAAGGATTCCTTGTGGCCGATCTGCGAGCCTGATGGGTCGAGGTAGGTGACATTCGCCCCCTGGTCCGAGCAGGCGACCTCGAAGGCGCATCGCGTGCGTGTCGAGGTCTTCTCGAAGATCAGGCAGATCTCCTTGCCCTTCAGGTGCTGCTGCTCCGTGCGGGCGTATTTGGCCCGCTTCAGATCGCGCGCGAGATCGAGAAGATAGCGGAATTCGCGTGGCGTATAATCCTGCACGGTCAGAAGCGAACGGTTGCGCAGATTGAAGCTCATGGTCTTGCTCCGTAGGGCTGTTTCAGGATGTCTGCTGTCAATAGGCGGGGTCGCGCCAGATCGGGCATGTCATGCAGTGCCCGCCGCCGCGACCACGGCCGAGTTCGGAACCGCGAACGGTGATGACCTCGATGCCCGCCTTGCGAAGCAGCGTGTTGGTGTAGGTGTTGCGGTCGTAGCCGACCACCACGCCGGGCTCCAAAGCGACGACGTTGTTGCCGTCGTCCCATTGCTCGCGTTCGGCCTGGTAGGCGTTTCCACCGGTTTCCACGACCCTGAGCTTGCCCACGCCGAGCGCCTTGGCGACGATATCGAGCATCGGTTCCGTCTCCAGGTGAATGTCGAAATTGCCGTCGTCATCCGTCTGCACCATGCTGTAGCAGCGGATCTGATCGACGACCTCGGCAAAGAGCGTCACGACATCGCGATCACAGAAGCTGAAGACCGTATCGAGATGCATCGCCGCCCGGCTCTTCGGCATCAGGCAGCCGATGACCCGGGTGACGGCCTTGTTCTTGAACAAGGCGCGCGCGACCTGGCCGACCGCCTGATAGGTGGTGCGCTCGCCCATGCCGATCAGCACGGTCCCGTTTCCGATCGGCATGACGTCGCCGCCCTCGACCGAGGCATTGGCGAAGTCCTCGTCGCTGTCGCCCCACCAGATCTTGAAGTCACCGTCGCGGAAGAGCGGATGAAACTTGTAGACCGCGCGCTGGATCAGCGTCTCCGGCTGCCGCGCCGGCCAGAACATCGGATTGCAGGTGACGCCATTATAGATCCAGCATGAGGGATCGCGCTGGAAGAGCGTATTGGGGATGGGCGGAATGACGAACTCGGTTTCCGACAGCGCGCTCAGCATCAGCGCCTTCGCCTTCACCTCGGGCAGGTCGGAAATGGCGATGCCGCCGATCATGTAAGCGGCAAGTTGTGTTGCCGGCATCTCGTCGAGCCAGGGCCGCACTGCCTCGGCGATTTGCGAGCCGAGCACGTTGGGCGTGATGCGGCGATCGAGCACGAAATCGCGCGCCGGCTTGTCGACCAGCGTCTGCGCCAGCATCTCGTGCAGCTCGAGAACCTCGACGCCGCGCTCCTGCATCTTCAGCACGAAATCGTAGTGATCCTTCTGCGCCTCGTGAACCCAGAGCACGTCATCGAAGAGAAGATCGTGGCAATTGCCCGGCGTCAGCCGCTGATGGGCGAGCGACGGTCGGCAGACCATGACCGTTCTGAGCTTCCCGACTTCCGAATGAACCCCGAAACCGCGCATCGCGCTCTCCTCCAAGCCGCCCGGATAGCGATCGCCCTGCTATCCATGAATGGGATGAGCCTAACGGGGCGGGTTCGACCCTGTCATTGATCGCAAGCAATGCGCAGAGCGGTATTGCTGCCGCAAGCAGTAGGCCTTTGCGACGGCCAGGATCATTCCACGTAGAAGACGAGGTTGCCGTTGCGCGCCCGCGTGACCCATTCGATATCGTTTGGCGTCAGCTTTTTCGCCTTCAGCTGTTCGACCAGCCACTTGTTGGACCGCGCCGCGGCCCGAACAGCCTTCACTTCATCCGGATTGCCCGGCTGATGCAGCGCGCCGGTTTCGATCGCCGTGCGGTAGCTGACGACCGAGAACCGCTTGCCGTGATAGGCCTTGACCGCGTCGGGCAGGTTTTCGGCCCAGTTCATGCGGCGATATTCTTTGCGATCCTGCTGCGCACCGACAGGCGCGGCCATGACGGCTGCCGTGACGGCGGCGATCGCAATTCCTGTCGCAAGGACCAGCTTTCTCATCGTAGGGGCTCCGTCGAGAATGGGAGAAAGTCCCGTGATAATAAGCCGTTCGAAGGGCACACGCATTGAGCCGGATCAACGCATCGTGGCTCTCAAGGTCGTCCCGATGCACCCAAGAGCAATGTTTTCAACGCTCCAGCTACCATAGATGTTACGCGATGCTACGCCTGAACAGGGCGGCTGCATGGTAATATACAGTTAGGTAGAGGGTGGATTGAGCAACCGCACTCTCGCGCTTTCGTTGCATTTGAGGGAGAGTTTACCCGATGGCGAATGACCTGACCGTGCACCTTGTCGACGACCAGGAGATACCGCGGCGATCGTTGACGTTCCTGCTGATATCCTCGGGCTTCGCGGTCCGCGCCTATGAGAGCGCGTCGGCCTTCCTGGACGAGCTGCCCGTATCCGGCAGGGCATGCCTCGTCAAAGTCACCCGGATGTCCTGCGCCGACGGGCTTCAACTGCTGGAGCGGCTAAGCGCGCTGAACGCAAACATCCCGACCATCCTCGTCGGCGGTGATGGAAACGTGGAGACGGCCGTCCAGGCCATGAAGGCCGGAGCCGCGGATTTCATCAAGAAGCCGTTCGAAGACCATGCGCTGATCGCCGCGATCAACCAGGCAGCCTCGCGCTGCACGCCCCCATCGCCCGCGCCGGTAAATACCGAGACCGTTGCCAACAGAATGCGGCAGCTGACCGACCGGGAACACCAGGTTCTCGCCGCCGTTCTCGACGGCCTGCAGAACAAGATGATCGCCTTCAACCTCGGCATCAGCGCGCGCACGGTCGAGGTGCACCGCGCCAATGTCATGGCGAAAATGGAGGCGCGCAACCTTGCCGAACTGCTGCGCATGGTCATCACCTCCGGTGGGATATCGCAGTCCGTCACGCCGCGCGGTTCGGCTCTGCCAGCGGCACCGGCCAGGCTACTTTAAGCTGAGCCAGACAAAGCCATTGAAACCACACATGGTTATAAGCTATGCTCCATTAGAGGCGACTAAAAAAATAATTGCGTGATCGTGTCGGAGGGGCATCATGAGTAGCGCAACGGCCGATTTTTCGAGCGAACCGGAACCCAAACCGGACGATATCCTCCAACAACTCGAGCGTGTTCTCGCCAGCGACGAGTTTCACTCTCCCGAGCGAGGCCGGAAGTTCCTGCGCTTCGTGGTCACCGAGACGCTGGAGGGACGCGCCCAGTTCCTCAAGGCGTTTACCATCGCCAACGAGATCTTCGGAAGACAGAGTTCGTTCGACGCCCAGAACGACCCTGTCGTCAGGATAGAAGCCGGCCGTATTCGGCGCGGTCTCGAACGCTATTACCTCGTCGCCGGGCAGGCCGATCCGATCGTGATCACCATCCCCAAGGGCGGCTATGTTCCGCACTTCAACCACGCCGAACCGTCGCATTCGTCCGCCGATCCGGAGCCTCGTTCGGAGCGGGCCGCGATCGGGGCGCCAGCCGATCGCAAGACGCGCGATACTGGATTCCTCGCTGCGCTGGCGGCTGGAGCAACGCTCCTGATCGCCGTCGCAGCTGGCTACGTCCTGCTGCCCGCGGGCTTCCCAGGCAGCCGGATCGGCACGCAACAATCCCCGATCGCCGACACCTCCAGCCCGATGATCGTCGTGGAAAAGTTTCAATCGGATGGAGCAGAAGGAGCCACCGCCGATATCGCCCAGGGGTTGAGAGACGAAGTCATCGGCCAACTCGCAACATTCGACGACATCATCGTCATCGCCGACCCATCGAGAGCCAATGATGGAAACATGCGTGGCTTTGCCTTGCAGGGCAGCGTGCAGCGCGATGGCGACAAGCTGCGCTCCATCTCGCGGCTGATCCGGCGCTCCGATGCGGCCGTCATCTGGGCGAACAATTACGACGCCGATCTCCGCGCCAAGAGCGTCCTGCAAATCCAGGCCGATATCGGACAGGATATCGCCGTCTCGGTGGCCCAGCCCTATGGCGCGATCTTCGTCACCGATACCGACAAGATCGCCGAGCCCTCGTTGACCGAAATGGGCGGGGCGTATGACTGTACGCTTGCCTATTACAGCTACCGCAGGGGCATGGATGCGCGCAGCCATGCCGCCGCCCGCGATTGTCTTCTTCGCGCGACCGGACGCTTCCCGAACAATGCCACGTCCTGGGCGCTGCTTTCGCTCGTCTATCTCGATGAAATCCGGTTCCGCTACAAGATCGGCGCGCAGCCATCGCCCGATGCCATGCTGCAGGCGACGAAAGCGGCGGAGCGCGCGACGGCGATTGCGCCCGACAATACCCGCGCGCTGCAGGCTGAAATGCTGGTCAGTTTCTTCACCGACGATATCGACAAGGCGCTGAAACTCGGCGCTGCGGCCTATGCGATCAATGCCAACGATACCGAGGTCGCCGGCGAATACGGGCTGCGGCTGGCCATGTCCGGAAAGTGGGAATCCGGCTGCGAGCTCGTCTCCCGCGCCGTCAACAAGGATGCCGGCCCGAAGGGCTATTACGAAGTCGGCATGGCGCTTTGCGCGCTCATGCGCGGCGATCTGCAGGCCGCCGAGCTCTGGTCGCGGATGTGCGACCTCGAATACAACCCGATGCATCGTCTGGTTCTGTTGTCCATACTTGGCGCGGAAGGCAAGACCGAGGAGGCCACCCAACTAAAGCAGTGGCTGGATACGCACGCCCCGGACATGATGAAGAACGTTCGTGACGAAGTGACGCGACGCCTGCAGCGCCCGCAAGACCAGGAGCGCTTTTTCGGCGGCTTGCGAGCACTGGGCGTGGGCACCGAGATCGCCGACCTCAGGATCGATCGCCAGAGATGAAGCAGTGGTGAACGGCCACATCCGCGCTAGCTAGTCGCGCGGGCGCGACGCATCCTTGATTTCGCCGATAGCGGCAATCTCCTTGACAACACGCGTTCCGATCGCGTCCTGGAGATCGAAGAGGTTCTGCCCCGTCGTGTCGTGATCGAACCGCTTCGCCCAGATCACGCGCCCATCGGCGCTGCGCATCAACCGCAGCTGCACATGGAGCGCATCGTCTTCAAACGTGACGTTGCCCTGCAACGCAAACAGCCCGGCCTCCGTTGCCGCAGCCCTCTTGGAGCTGGCGGGCGTCAAAACCACCACGCCATCCAGCGTCGTCAGCTGCGAGATAATCTGGTCGTTGAGACCCCTGGCGATCTCCGCACCGCCAGCCGGGGCGCCGAGGACTGCGATCGGTTCCACGAGGATCCGCACACCATCTGCTTGGCCCTGCGCTGCGGTCGGTCGACCGGGTGGGGGCGTGAGGTATTCCTCCAGCGGACGGATGAGCGCCAGCATGGCAAGCACCGCAAAGACCAGGGGAACGCCGACCGGCACCAGAAGATCGCGATAGCCAGGCCTGCGCGCACTCCGCCCCGGCTGCGCCGGGGCGCTCGCCTCGCCGGAGCGCAGGCCAGACCGGGTCGCCGATCCCTCGGCCAAGGCTCGCCGCTCGAAGCGCGGCGCGTAATGTCCTTTGGGAATGGTGATATGCACAGGATCGTCGCGTCCGCAGACGAGATAGTAGCGCTCCAGCGCACGCCGGATGCGGCCCGCTTCGATCCGCACGACCGGATCGCTCTGCGCGTCGAAATCCGCGCCGCGACCGAAAACCGCCTGTGCGATGTTGTAGGCGTTCAGCCGCTCGCTTCGCGCATCGACTGCCTCCTCCACGACATAGCGCAGAAAACGACGACCGCGATCCGGCGCCTGGAACTCGTGACTTCTCAAGATCCGCTCGAGCTGGTCGATGATCTCGGCACGGTTCTGTTCGGCGTCACGGTTCTCACCGTCGCTCGATGCCATCGATCCCTCCTGCGGAAAGACCCGGTCGTTCTGTAGGGCTGAGGTTTTGACCCCTGGGGCGTTATACACCGCGCAGAGGAAGACAGCTTCCGTAGCACTACGTAAGGGGAATTTCGAATGTGCCACGCCGCCCGATTTGCCTATTCTTGTGGGGAACGGAGGGAGATACGATGTTGCACGTTCACGATCTGCGACAGGAGCCTATCCAACTTCCCACGCGCCCGCGCGCCTTCGAACCCGCCGCCCATGCCGATCAGACGATCAGGCTGAAACAGGACCAGATCGTCTATAGCGAGGGCCAGAAGGTTCTGTCCTTCTACCAGGTCGAAGCCGGCGCGATCAGGATCTATCGGCTGATGCCGGATGGGCACCGGCACATATTGTCCTTCTGCGCGAAGGGCGACTGGTTCGGCCTCGAACAGGGCGACCGCCGCGCCGACTTCGCCGAGGCCGTATGCGAGGCGAGAATCCGTCCTTTCGCGACCACAGGAAACAACACGTCCACGGGCAACCTCCTCAACATCGCGCTGGCCAATCTGGCGAAGGCGCAATCGCGGCAGCTGGCGATGATCGAGCAGAGCGCATTGAAGCGCGTCGCCGTCTTCATAGAGGAAATGGCCGGCCGCCATCCCGGCGAGAGCGAATTCGACCTGATGATGTGCCGCAGCGATGTCGCCGATTACCTCGGCCTGACCATCGAAACGGTGGCCCGCTCCTTCACCAAGCTGCGCGAGAGACGCATTATCCGCCTCAAGGGCAAGCTGCAGAGATGCGTGCAATTGATGGACAGAGACGCGCTTGCCACGCTCGCGCTTTAGGCCAGATGCGAGAGCGCCGCAGTGGACCGAAAACGACATCGCACTGGAACAACAGGAGGCCTCCGTGACAGTTACCGTGTTTCGACGTTCGGCAAAACGGATGGGTCCGGCCTTGGCGATGGCCGCCGCCGCGATCGCCCTGCCCTATCTCCCTGGGACGGCGAAGGCTGACGCCGCTGATGATCCCTTCAAGAGTTTCCCCGTGGTCATCCATTGCCAGCAGAAGGATACGACCCACGTCTTCTATCTCTCCAGGGTGACGGATGCAGGCCTTGCGACCTACGTCGCCTCCGACCGCATCGCCGGCACGATCTCGCTCGACGGCCAAGCCAAGGCAGTGGCCGGCGGCGAAGGCGGAGGCAACTGTGTCGGCAAGACCCTTGAGGACCTCCGGTCCGCCCATCAGGCATACGATCTCAAATCGCAGTGACGCCAGCTGCGGCATTCCATCCCGCCGAAGCCGTCGCGCCTCGACCGGCGCTGTCGATCGCGATGCGCCTGGGCCGGGATCTCCGATGCCGCACCTCGTCCCGCCCCGCCGACAACCGGCGGCCGGCGTGCATCTTGCACTGCCGGGACAGTCAGCGTTAGTCTCAGCCAGCTATTGCAGTGATCCTTGCGCCATTTCAGGCCTTCGAGGGGTATCGCGACGATGGGCATGAGGCTGGCGAGGAGACCCTGATGGACACCCCGACAATCGTCATCGACTATGCCGGCATCATCCAGACCTCGCTGGCGCCGGTCTTTCTGCTCGCGGGCACGGCGGCCTTCGTCGGCATCTACGCCACCCGCCTCGGACGCGTCTCCGACCGGCTGAACGAGGTGGTCGACAAGGACGAGGCCGACGACAAGCGCGAGCGGCAGCTTGTCTATCTGCGCAGGCGCACGCTGGTGCTCGAAATCGCCGTCATTCTCGGTGTGATTGCCGGCATCTGCACCTGCTGCGCGATCCTCAATCTCCTGTCCGGCGCCCTTGCCATCCGCATACGTCCGCTGAACCTCGTCTGGTTCTTCGGCAGCGCCATCGTCGCCCTGATGCTCTCGCTCCTCGCCTTCCTGACGGAACTGCTGGCCGCCGGGCGCAGCATCCTGCTGCAAATCCGCGACAACCGCCGGCCGAAGTCTGATCGGTAGGTCGTGTGGTTTATGGGCAAAGATTTGGTTGCCGGGGCCTCATGGCATGGACGCTTGCAGATTGTCGCCCTTCATGAGGCCTGCGTTTAAAGCGTCCTGCGCCACTCTGCTGACCGGAATCAACGGAATTGGCCACGCAAGACACGTCCACCGTGGATTGCGATTACGGACCAGATGCGACTACGACGAATAGAGCGCATGTTTAATCGCATCCCATGACGCTTTGTCCGGCGCAAGCAGGAGGTGGCCATCGGTCATTGTCGGGTGGTAGGCCGCACCGGTTGCCACGGCAGCATGACCGCCGGCCTCCGCGTGGATCAATACGCCTGCGGCATGGTCCCATGGCTTCAGGCTTTCGTTGAGGCAAAAGCTCATCGCACCGGTTGCCAACATGCGATACTCCCATGCTGAGCATCGCCAGGTCGTGGTGCGCAGAAACCGCAGGACGCGGGGAGCGAGCTCCATCCGCAGGTCCGGCTCGAACATGTGCAGCGGTATAAACCCATGCATCTCGTCGATCGGCGTCGGCGCGGCCACTGCGAGCTGCGTCCTGACACCGTCCGTGGCCACATGCCAGGCCCCCTCGCCGCGCCGGGCAACAAGGAAGTCTCCGGTAACCGGATAGTGGATGATGCCGGCGGTCGTTTCTCCATTTTCAACGATCGCCAGAATGCTGCCGAACATCGGCACGCCGTGGGCAAAATGCCAGGTACCGTCCACAGGATCGATGACAGCGGCAAGCTTGGCATCGGCAAGACGGGACAGGATTGTCGGGTCATCCGAAACGGCTTCCTCACCGACGATCGCAATTCCGGGGAAACGTTCGGCCAGGCGCTGGCTGAGAGCGCGTTCGGCGGCAATGTCCGCATCGGTGACGAGATCGTCGGCAACCGTCTTGGCACGGATGGCATCGGCGGTGATGGCGCGGAACCGCGGCAGGATCTCTGCCTGCGCTACCGCACGCATGTCTGCCATCAAGGCGTTCATAAGGTCTTCGCTGATGGTCTTCATGTGCGGCGTGCCTCGATATAGGCCTTCAGTTCCTGCGGACGGTCGGTCTGGAAAACGCTGACACCGGCATCCATCAGAAGACCCCAGATGCTGTCGGGATCGATCAACGCCTTGTCGTCGCGCCATTCGCCGCTGCCTGTCTGGTCGAGCGTGTTGATCCACAGCGCCATGCCGGCGTCGCGGAAACGCTGGCGGTTGTTGGCGATGGTGTCGATATGGTCGAAGCGCATCTCGCACATGAACGGGCTGATCTCGGAAAGCAGCGCCATCGTGTCGTCGAACTCGGCCGCGGTGAATTTCGCCATCGCCATGAAGGGCACGCCTTCGATATCCTGGGCACGCACCCAGCCGAGTTCCTCGCGCGTCATCACACGGGTCTTCAGATCGACGTAGGATGCCGCCCCCATCTCGCGGGCGCAGGCGGCAACTTCGGAAAACAGGCCGCGATCCTTGAGATCGAGATCGACGAAGATGCGACCACGGGTGATCTCCAGTACCTGCTTCAAGGTCGGAATCCGCTGGTCGCTCGCAGCGCGGTGGTCGCCACCGTCGTCTTCGCGAAGCGCGATCGCCTGCAACTCAGCCATTGTCAGGGTTTCGGGATCGACATCCATGCCGGCCATGCGCAGCAGCGTCTCGTCATGCATGACGAACAATTCGCCATCGGCGCTCTTGCGGATGTCGATCTCGACGATATTGGCGCCCACGGTGATGGCTCGCTCGATCGCGGCCAGGCTGTTTTCCGGTGCACCGCGCCATGCGCCGCGATGGGCGACGATCGCGCAGTCGCGCTTGGGATCGGCAATATAGTCCTTGTAATGCGTCATTTTGTTTATCCTTGGGTCGTGTCAGGCGCGGCGAGCCGCGAGATAGGATGTGAGAGCTGCGGCTTCGTCGGTCTGGATCACCGAGATGCCGGCATCGATGAGACGCCCCCAGACGGCATCGGGATCGATCAGGGCGGCAGTGTCGGTGAAGCCGGCGCAGGAGACGCTGTCGAGCGTATTGACCCAGAGCGCCATGGCGGTGTCGCCGAGCCGCTGCCGCAGGGCTGCGACCTGATCGAGATCGTCGAAATAGATTTCGCAGACGGAGGGCGACAGATCGGACAGGGCTTTGAGCTGCATGTCGGCGTCGGGCACGTTGAGACGGGTCTTTGCCATGAACAGCACGTCATGCGGCGAGACGGTTTCCCGCACCCAGGCGAGATCCCTCGGCCCTTTGACGGATGCCCAGAAATCCACCTGCGCCTCGACGCCCATCGCTTTGGCGCAGGCGATGACATCTGGGATCACGGCGCGGTGCTTGACGTCAAGATGCAGAAAGATGCGATCGCGCGTCAGGTCGAAGACCTCGACAAGGCTTGGCAGCTTTTCCGACGTGAACGCATTGTCGTCGCCGCCATCGCGATTGCGCAAAGTCAGGTTGAACAACTGCTCGGACCCCAGCACTTCCGGCGGCTGGTCGAGCCCCGTCATGCGCTCTAGCGTATCGTCATGCAGCAGGAAAAGCCCGCCGTCGGCACTGCGGCGGATGTCGATTTCGACCGCGTCGTACCCCCCGGAAATCGCGCTCTCGATGGCTGCTAGGCTGTTTTCAGGTGCGTCTCGCCAGATACCGCGATGAACGACCACGGCATATTGGCGCGCCGGATCGGTGATGAAGTCTCTGTAGTTCACTGATATTCTTTCACAGGCTGGCGAATGGCATTCGGCTCTTCGAAGGATTGCGGGATGGCCTTGCCGGTGTCGCCGTCGAACAGATGCAGACGGCTTTTCGGGAAGGACAGCTGGAGCGCCGAAACCGCGTCGATTTCGGCACCGAAGGGCGTGGCGATCCGCAACGGCTGGCCGCCGAGATCGGCTTCGAGGATTTCATGCGAGCCGAGATCCTCTCGGTAGCGGATGTTGGCGGTGATCGGGCCGCCTGCATTGACGATGATGTCTTCCGGGCGGATGCCGAGCTGAAAGCGCCCCTTTCTCGCGCAATCCGCAACGATCTGGCCATCCCCAGTGCGCAGCACCGCGCCATCCCCCGTGACACTGAGGATATTCATCGGCGGCGCGCCGATGAACTTGGCGACGAAGACGGAGGCCGGGCTGTGATAGATTGCCTTGGGCGTGTCGAACTGCTCGATGGCGCCCTTGTTGAGAATGAGGATGCGGTCGGCGAGCGTCATAGCCTCGACCTGGTCATGGGTGACGAACACGCTGGTGGCGCCGATGCGCCGGTGCAGGTCGGCCAGTTCGACGCGCATGTCATGGCGCAGCTGGGCATCGAGATTGGAGAGCGGTTCATCGAACAGGAGCACGCCTGGTTCGCGGATGATGGCGCGGCCGATGGCGACGCGCTGGCGCTGGCCACCCGACAGCTGACCCGGCTTGCGGGCAAGATAATCGCCAAGACCGAGCATCTTGGCCACGGTCTCGACCCGGGCCGTGCGCTCGATTTTCGAGACGCCTGATACCTTCAGGCTATAGGCCATGTTTTCGGCGACGGTCATATGCGGATAAAGCGCATAGTTCTGGAACACCATGGCGCAGCCACGGTGTTTTGGCTCCAGGTCCTGCACCTCGCGGCCGCCGATGGCGATCTTGCCGCCCGACACCCGCTCCAGGCCGGCGATCATCTGCAGCAGCGTCGATTTTCCGCAGCCGGACGGGCCGAGAATGACGGTAAATTCGCCGGGGCGCAGCGTCACGTCCATCGGCGGGATGACCACGGTCTTGGCATCATAGGCCTTGGTGACGCCGGCAAGCTTGATCTCGCTTGCGGCAGCGCGAATGGCGGAATCGATGGCGGTCATCGTCATTTCTCCGAGAGGACGAGGCCCTGGACGAGGAAGCGTTGCAACAGCGCGATCATCGTCAGGGGTACGAGGGAGACGAGCACGGCACCGGCCATGATCATCGGAAAATTCGGCACCTGGCCGTCGGCGTCCGGCACCAGCCGGGCCAGACCGACAACGGCGGTCTGCATATCCGGCGTCGAGGCGCCGACCAGCGGCCACAGATATTGCGTCCAGCCGCTGAGAAAGGTCAGCACGAAAAGCGCCGCGAAACTGGGGCGCGACAGGGGCAAGAGAATATCGATCAGGAAACGGATCGGCCCTGCGCCATCCATGCGCGCCGCCTTGAACAGGTCCTTCGGCAGCGTCATGAAAAACTGGCGGAACAGGAAAGTGCCAGTGCCATGGGCGACCAGCGGCGCGACCAGACCGAAATGGGTGTCGAGCACGCTGACTTCGAGATGAACCGGAGCGCCGAACAGTGAGGCGATCACATCGTTGAGGCCGGTCACATCCAGAACGGCGTTGAGCGGCGAAAAGATGTTGGCCGCCACCTGGTAGGTGGTGATGACGCGGATATCGAGCGGCAGCATGATCGTCGCAAGGATCAGCGCGAAGGCGAAACCTGCCCAGCGGATACGGAAATAGACGATCGCATAGGCCGACAGCAGCGACAGGACGCAGGTGGCGACAGCGTTCGAGAAGGCGACGATCAGGCTGTTGAACATCTGGATCGGAATGCGCGTCTCGGTGAAGATCTTGCCCATGTTCACGAACAACTGGTCGCCGGGATACCAGGCAAGACCGTTGCGCAGCATGTCTTCGAAGGATTGCGAGGCGGTGGACAGCGTCAGATACAGCGGTCCGACGATGTAGATCATGCCGATCGCCAGGATGATGCCGGCGACGATGTTGATGGAGCGTGCGTTTTCGATCATGGCTCAGCGCTCGTAATTGATGCGCCGGCCGATGAAGGCGAACTGGCAGGCGGCGAGAATGATGACGAACACCATCAGGATGGCGGTCTGGGTGGAGGCGCCGGAGAGGTCATAGCCGCGGAAACCGTCGACATAGATCTTGTAGACAAGCAGCGTGGTCGAACCGCCGGGGCCGCCGCCGGTGATCGTGTCGATCAGCGCGAAGGCCGAAGTGATGCTTTCGGTGAATTCGAGCACCAGCGTCAGGAACAGTTGCGGCATGATCAGCGGCAGTTGCACGTCGAGAATGCGCCGCCACGGGCCGGCACCATCCATGGCCGCCGCCTGATACATGGTGTGCGGGATCGAGCGCAGACCGGCCAGCAGGATGACGAAATTGAAAGGAATACCGCTCCAGACATGCGCCATGATCAGCGTGATGAACGCGTCGGTGCCATCGATGCCCGGCGCCCACAGCCCCGGAAACATCTGGTTGAGCGGTGCCAGAAGGCCGACGAACGGATTGAAGATGAAGGCGAAAACGACGCCGATCGAGGCACCGGCAATGCCTTTCGGCCAGACCAGGATATTGCGGGCCGGCAGCGACAGGCGGATCTTGCGGTCGGCTGCGATGGCCAGCATCAGCGGCACGACGACGGCAAGCGAGGACGCCGTCAGCATGAACACGATCGTGCGCGCGCTGGCATTCCAGAACTCCGGATCGGACAGGACACGCTCGAAATTCTGCAGGCCGACGAATTCCGAGCCGCCGCCGAACGGCTGCTCGAGGAAGAACGACCAGTAGAAGGCCTGGAAGACCGGCGCATAGAAGAACAGCACGATCAGCAGCATCAGCGGCGCAACGAGCAGGATCGGCAGCCAGCGATTGCTGAAGAGTGAGGATTCCGAGGACATAAGACAGTTCCGGTGACGGGAATGACCAGGGGGCGGCAGACCACCCCCTGGTGTGGATCATCGTGGATGGATCAGGGAAGTTTCTTGCCCTTGTAGGTCTGCTCGAAGCGGCGCAGCAGCTGGTCGCCACGCTTCTTGGTGTTGTCGAGCGCCACCTGCATGGTCTGCTGGCCAGCAAAGGCCTTCTGGGTCTCTTCCATGAACACGTCGCGGAACTGCACATAGAAGCCGAGGCGGATACCACGGGTGTCAGGGGTGGCCGGCTGGTTCATCGATTCGACGCCGACCTTGGCGGTCGCATATTTCGATGAATTGGCGTCCGGGCTCTTGGCGATCGTGTCGAGAACGTCGTTGGTGACGGGGACATAGCCAGTGGCGGCGGTGAAGAACATCTGCTGGTCTGGGCGGCGCAGGAAGTCCAGGAATGCCTTGGCGGCGTCGATTTCCGGCTTCGTGTGCCCCTTCATAATGTAGATCGAGGCGCCACCGACGAAGGTGTTGTGACGCTCGTAGCCCTTGTACATCGGCGCCATGTCGACGGTGAGTTCATACTTGCCGTCGAACGCCTTGGCGGCAGCGGTGTACGAACCCGAGGACTGTTCCATCATCGCGCATTCGCCGGCGTTGAAGGCGGCCGTGTAGTTGCCGGCCTTGGTGTCGGCAGCGAGACGGACAAGGCCTTCCTTGCGCCACTCGACGAGGTTGGCGAGATGCTTGGCGGCAAAGGTGGTGTTGATCACATATTCGGCGTCCAGGCCGTCATAACCATTGTGCTTGGTGGCGATCGGCAGGCCGTGGCGGGCAGAGAACTGCTCGAGCACGCGCCATGTGTCGCCGTCGGTGACGAACGGGCAGGCATGACCGGCCGCCTTCAGCTTGCGGGCAGCTTCGATGACCTCTTCCCAGGTCTTTGGCGTCTCCGTCACGCCGGCTTTCTGCAGCTCGGTCTTGTTGGTGTAGAACAAGAGCGTCGAGGAATTATAGGGCTGGGCGAACAGCTTGCCGGTCGATGTTTCGTAGTAGGCGCGTGCACCGGCGATATACTGATCCCACTTCACATCAGGCATCAGATCCTGAACCGGTTCAACGGCATCCGACAGCATCAGGTCGAGCGTGCCGGCATCAAAGAACTGCATCAGCACCGGATGGTTCTTGGCGCGGTAGGCGGCGATCGCCTTCTGCATAGACACTTCGTAAGAGCCCTGGCCAACGCAGTTGACGTGGTCTTCGCTCTGCGCGGCGTTGAAGGCATCGCACTGCGCCTTGATGGCGGTTTCGACATTGCCGGTATTGCCGTACCAGAACTCAATATTGGTGGCCTGCGCCGTCGAGGCGCAACCGATGAGCGCGACTGTCGCCGCCAGAGTGGAGAGTTTCATAAGCTTCGCCCTTTGAGTGCCCGAGCGTGGTCGGGGGAAATGACGAGGCGCTTGTTACACTTTCGTTGTGACAGTTAAGTGAAGGTCCTTTTCAAAATCTCGAGGATCAACCGTCGAGGGTTATGCATTCCGAGATTTTGCGCAGATAAATCCCGTAGCAGTTGTCACACCGGCGTGGTAACTCCTTGCGAGCAAGGAGCTGATATGGTCGCTTATTCGCCGGAAAACCTGATTTCACAAAACTTTCTGCGCCCGGGCGATGACAGTGTCGTCTCCACCAATGAACGCAGCCTGTTGCGACTGATCTGGCGTCATCCCGGTCTGTCGCGCTCTGAACTGACGGCGCAGTCCGACCTGACCCAGCAATCGGTTTACCGCATTGTCGATACGCTGGCGGAGCGCGGCATTGTCAGCGTCGGAGCGCCAAAACCCGGCCTCGGCAGCGGCCAGCCCAGCCCGATGCTGCGCCTCAACGGACAACACGCCTATTCATGCGGGATCTCCGTCAATACCGACGTGATCGATATCTGCCTGATGGACTTGGCCGGCAATATTCTGGCAGAAATCAGCATTCCGCTGTGGGAGCGCAGCATGGCACAATCTCTCGAACTCGCCCGCGAGCAGATCACGGCCAGCCAGCAGCGCCTGGGCCTGACCAAGGAGGCGTTTTTCGGGATCGGTTTCGGCATTGCCGGCTTTCACATGGGCGGCACCCGTTACAATGCCTCGCTGCCGCTGCATGAATGGTCGCTGATCGAGCTCGGGCCGATGCTTTCGGATTTTTTCGATCGTCCGGTCTGGACCATGAATGGTGGCAAGACCGGCACGATCGCCGAATCCATGTTCGGCGTCGGCCGCTATATCAAGCATCTCGCCTATCTCAGCTTCAACTATGGCTTCGGCGGCGGCCTGATCAGCGACGGCGAACTGCTTCTCGGCGGCAATGGCAATGCCGGCGAATTTTCCGGCATGTATGACAGCGAGGAGATGAAGGTGCGACCCGCGCTTCAGTCGCTGATCGAAAGACTCAACCGCAACGGCGTCAACGTTCCGTCGATCAGTTTCATGTGCAAGAATTTCGACGAAAACTGGCCGGGCGTGCGCGAATGGGTGGACGAGGTGACACCGGCCTACAATCGCCTGGTCAATGCCATCTGGGCCGTCTACGACCCGCAGGCAATCGTTTTCGGCGGGCAGGTGCCGCCGGGCCTTGCGCAGATGCTGATCGACCGGACACGCGTTTTCGACCGCCCGCGCTACGGCGTCACGCGTCCCTATCCGAAGCTGATCATTTCCGAACTCGGAACCGACGCGGCGGCGATGGGGGCCGCCGTCACGCCGTTCAGAAAAAGCTTCTATTGAGTGACGCACGTTTCCTAAGCGCCATCCCACGATCCGCAAGCGGCGTGAGGTCGGTCGCATTGCGAATTGGCTGTCACGGCGGATATCGGCGTGACATGTCAGTCTGCCTCTCCAAATTCGTTAGATCAGTTCCGCTTTTCTTCGAATCGCGAAACCGCTCTAACCCTTTAATTTCACGCAGTTCCGGACGCAAAACCGCTTCGCACTTTTGCTGGAACTGCTCTAGCACGCGGTTTTAATCCCCAATGATCGCTTCGATTCACAGTCATAGCCATTGACGGAAACTTCACCTTGTCTACTATATGTAGTGTTCGAGGTTCTCTCGATTCGCAAGGATCGGAGCTAAGACGGGAATACGGTGCGCGACGTCCATGACGGACTAGCAATTCCGGAGCTGCCCCCGCAACTGTAAGCGGCGAACATCTGTTCGAAGAAGCCACTGAAGCTTGATGCTTTGGGAAGGCGAGGATGGATGTGACGACCCGCGAGCCAGGAGACCTGCCTCAGAGCGTAACGTCCACGGGCGGGGTGTCCGGTTGGTCGCGTCGATACGCGCAATGTTGGCGCGTGCGCGCTGCCCCTGATCGCCGCATGAGCAAGCTTCGGGGTGAAGTCCATGACCAGTCATATAGTCCATCGCAAACGCGAGTAGCGTCGATCCGCGTGCCGTCGGCGCGTGCCATTTCCATTCTGATCTTTCCTTCGGGCGTCCGCAGACGACCGGACGATTTTCCACGCCTTTTCAATCCCACGAGGACACCATGAGCATCACCGTCTACAGCAAGCCCGCCTGCGTTCAGTGCACAGCGACCACCCGCGCCCTTGATCGTCAGGGCATCGACTACACCATCATCGACGTTTCGACCGATCCGGCTGCCTATGAGCTGGTGCAGGACCTCGGATACCGCCAGGTTCCCGTCGTCATCGCCGGAGAGCAGCATTGGGCGGGCTTCCGCCCCGACATGATCAGCGCGCTCGCCTGATCGGACACGACGATGGGCGAGGTAATCTACTTTTCCAGCCGATCGGAGAACACCCATCGCTTCGTCGAAAAGCTTGGCCTTCCCGCCCGGCGTATCCCCATCACTGGCGAGACCATCGAAGCGCGCTCGCCCTTTGTGCTCGTCGTCCCGACCTATAGCGGCGACGGCGGCAAGGGCGCCGTGCCCAAACAGGTGATCCGTTTCCTCAACGATGCGGACAACCGTTCGAACCTCCGGGGCGTGATTGCCGCGGGCAACAGCAATTTCGGTGAGACCTATGGGCTTGCCGGCGACATCATATCCAGGAAATGCCAGGTGCCCTACCTCTACAGGTTCGAGCTCCTGGGCACTGAAGAGGACGTCGCCAATGTCAAACAAGGATTGGAACGATTTTGGACACGGCAATTCTCGAACGCCCTGTGAAGGCGGCGGATGCGAAGGTGGCGGACGCAACGCTCGACTACCACGCGCTGAACGCGATGCTGAACCTCTATGACGAGGACGGCAGGATCCAGCTCGACAAGGACCGGCAGGCGGCCAAGCAGTATTTCCTGCAGCACGTCAACCAGAACACGGTGTTCTTCCATAATCTCCGGGAGAAGCTCGATTACCTAGTGACCGAGGGCTACTACGAGCAGGAGGTGCTGGACCAATACTCGTTCAATTTCGTGCGCGACCTGTTCGACCACGCCTATGACAAGAAGTTTCGCTTCCCGACCTTTCTTGGCGCCTTCAAATACTACACCAGCTATACGCTGAAGACTTTCGATGGAAAGCGCTATCTCGAGCGCTACGAAGATCGCATCTGCATGGTGGCGCTGGCGCTGGCGCAGGGCAACGAGGCACTGGCCCGCGACATGGTCGATGAAATCATCTCGGGCCGTTTCCAGCCTGCGACACCGACCTTCCTCAATGCGGGCAAGAAGCAGCGCGGCGAACTCGTGTCGTGCTTCCTGCTCAGGATCGAAGACAACATGGAATCGATTGCGCGCGGCATCAATTCCGCGCTGCAGCTTTCCAAGCGTGGCGGCGGCGTTGCTTTGTCCCTAACGAACCTTCGTGAAGCAGGCGCGCCGATCAAGCAGATCGAGAACCAGTCGTCGGGCGTCATCCCCGTGATGAAACTCTTGGAAGACAGCTTCTCTTACGCCAACCAGCTTGGCGCCCGGCAGGGCGCAGGTGCCGTCTATCTCAACGCCCATCATCCCGACATCATGCGCTTCCTCGACACCAAGCGCGAAAACGCCGACGAGAAGATCCGCATCAAGACGCTGTCGCTTGGCGTCGTCGTCCCTGATATCACCTTCGAACTGGCGAAGAACAACGAGGATATGTACCTGTTCTCGCCCTACGACGTCGAACGCGTCTATGGCGTCGCCTTCAGCGAGATTTCGGTCACCGAGAAATACCGGGAGATGGTGGCCGACAGCCGCATCAAGAAGAAGAAGATCAAGGCGCGCGATTTCTTCCAGGTGATTGCCGAAATCCAGTTCGAGAGCGGCTATCCCTACATCATGTTCGAGGACACGGTGAACAGGGCGAACCCGATCGCAGGGCGCATCACCATGAGCAATCTCTGCTCGGAAATCCTGCAGGTGAGCGACGCGAGCCGCTACAACGCCGATCTGTCCTACGAGCATATGGGCAAGGACATCTCCTGCAACCTCGGCTCGCTCAATATCGCGGCTGCGATGGATTCGTCCGATTTCGGCAAGACCATCGAGACCTCGATCCGGGCGCTGACCGCCGTCTCCGACATGAGCAACATCACCTCGGTTCCGTCGGTGGCCAAGGGCAATGCCGACAGCCACGCGATCGGCCTCGGTCAGATGAACCTGCACGGCTATCTCGCCCGCGAACGCATCTATTACGGCTCCGACGAGGGCGTCGATTTCACCAACATGTACTTCTACACGGTGACCTATCACGCCATCCGCGCCTCCAACCGGCTGGCGGTCGAACGGGGCCAGAGCTTCAAGGGCTTCGAGAGCTCGAAATACGCATCGGGCGAATATTTCGACAAGTACACCGAGGCCGAATGGAAGCCCGCCACCGCGCGCGTGGCCGAACTGTTCGAGACGGCAGGGATCCATATCCCCACTCAGGAGGATTGGCTGGAACTGAAGCAGGCAGTCATGCAAGGCGGGCTCTATAACCAGAACCTGCAGGCCGTGCCGCCGACGGGCTCGATCTCCTACATCAACCACTCGACCTCCTCGATCCACCCGATCGTCTCGAAGATCGAAATCCGCAAGGAAGGCAAGATCGGCCGCGTCTACTATCCGGCCGCCTTCATGACCAACGACAATCTCGACTACTACCAGGATGCCTACGAGATTGGGCCGGAGAAGATCATCGACACCTATGCGGCGGCCACCCAGCACGTCGACCAGGGCCTGTCGCTGACATTGTTCTTCCGCGATGCCGCGACGACGCGCGATATCAACAAGGCGCAGATCTATGCGTGGAAGAAAGGCATCAAGACGATTTACTACATCCGCCTTCGCCAGATGGCGCTGACCGGTACGGAAGTGCAGGGCTGCGTCTCCTGCGCCCTTTGATCTCAGGTGACCAAGATGAACATTCAAGTGAAGACCAAAACCCCGAAGGTCGCGGCGGCCGTGCGCGCCATCAACTGGAACCGCATTGAGGACGACAAGGATCTCGAGGTCTGGAACCGCCTGACCGGCAATTTCTGGCTGCCGGAAAAGGTGCCGCTTTCGAACGACATCCCGTCCTGGGCGACGCTGAAGCCGGAGGAGCAGCAACTGACCATCCGGGTCTTCACCGGCCTGACGCTGCTGGACACGATCCAGAACGGCGTCGGCTCGGTAAAGCTGATGGCGGATGCAGAAACCCAGCATGAAGAGGCGGTGCTCTCCAACATCTCCTTCATGGAAGCGGTGCACGCACGCTCCTATTCGTCGATCTTCTCGACGCTCTGCTCGACGCCGGATGTCGACGACGCCTATCGCTGGTCGGAAGAGAACGAGTTCCTGCAACGGAAGTCGGCGCTGATCATGGAGCAATATGAGAGCGGCGATCCGCTGAAGAAGAAGGTCGCCAGCGTCTTTCTGGAAAGTTTCCTGTTCTATTCCGGCTTCTATCTGCCGATGTACTGGTCGAGCCGCGCCAAGCTCACCAACACCGCCGACATGATCCGGCTGATCATCCGCGACGAGGCGGTGCATGGCTACTATATCGGCTACAAGTTCCAACGCTCGCTCGAGCGGTTGCCAGAAACGCGGCGCCAGGAGATCAAGGACTTTGCCTTCGACCTGTTACTCGAGCTCTATGACAATGAGGCGAAGTACACTGAGGCGCTCTATGACGGCGTCGGCCTGACCGAGGACGTCAAGAAGTTCCTGCATTACAATGCCAACAAGGCGCTGATGAACCTCGGCTACGAGGCGTTGTTTCCGCCAGAGGCCTGCAAGGTCAATCCCGCCATTCTCTCGGCGCTGTCGCCAAACGCCGACGAGAACCACGACTTCTTCTCCGGATCAGGCTCGTCCTACGTCATCGGCAAGGCTGTGGCGACCGAGGACGAGGACTGGGATTTCTGATTGAACCGGTTTCGGCGCCCGCCAGCTTGAGCACGCGAGCAAGGGAAGATTGCAAGGCAATCCCCCCTCAATCACTGCCGTCATGGGCCTGGGTTCGTTATCCAGGCCCATGACGATTGCGTCGCCTATTGGGCCATCGAGTTCAGCGACTGCTGGAGTTGCTCCTGAATCTGGTCGATCGAGAAGCTCGCTGGACGCTGTGCCGGCGGATATTCCTTGAACGTCGCAAAGAATTTCGCCACTTCGGCCTGCGCCGGCACCACCAGGTAAGCGTGGGTGAAAAGCCAGTCCCAATAGGTATTGGACGTGATGTCGGCCTTTTCGTAAGGATCGGCCTTGAGATCGAACATTTTGGGGACGCGCAGCTTGGTAAACGGTTCCGCCCAGATCGCCATGGTGCCGATCGCGCGCTGCTCTTCGAAAACGATCTTCCAGTTTTCGTAGCGCAGGGCCACCAGATCGCCGTCGTCGTTGAAGTAGAAGAACTCGTTGCGAGCACTATCAGGCGATTTACCGGTCAGATAGTCAAGCTGGTTGTATCCGTCGAGGTGGTTCTTGTATTGCTTGCCCGCGATCGCCGCTCCCTGCAGCAGCCGATCCTTGATGTCGGTGTCGCCCGCGGCTGCGAGAAGCGTCGGGAACCAATCAAGCCCCGAAAAGATGCCGTTTAGCTGGGTCGCCGGCTCGATGTGTCCCGGCCAGCGCACCATCGCCGGCACCCGGAACGCGCCTTCCCAGTTGGAGGTTTTCTCGTTTCGGAAAGGCGAATTCGCTGCGTCTGGCCAGGTATTTTCGTGCGGGCCGTTGTCGGTCGTGTAGATGACGATCGTGTTGTCGGCGATCCCCATGTCGTCAAGCGACTTCAGGACCTCTCCCACGACTGCATCGTGCTCGATCATCCCATCGGCATATTCCGTCCGTGCGGTCAGCCCGGGCTTGTCGCGGTGCTCCTCCCGCACGTGGGTGCGGGCGTGCATGCGTGTCGTGTTGAACCAGGTGAAGAACGGCTTGCCCTGGGCATGCTGACGTTTCATGAAGTCGATGGCAGCGGCGGATGTCTCGTCGTCGATGGTTTCCATACGCTTGCGCGTAAGGGCGCCCGTGTCCTCGACCTTTCCGTCCGCCGACGACTTGATCACGCCACGCGGACCAAATTGCCTGAGAAAGGCTGGGTCCTGCGGGTAGTTGCGGTCTTCCGGCTCTTCCTCCGCGTTCAGGTGGTAGAGGTTGCCAAAGAACTGGTCGAAGCCGTGTTTGGTTGGCAGGAATTCGTCACGATCGCCCAGATGGTTCTTGCCGAACTGGCCGGTGGCGTAACCTTTGTCCTTCAGGGCCGACGCGATGGTCACGTCGCTGGCCTGCAGACCGATGGGCGCTCCGGGAAGGCCCACCTTGGAAAGACCGGTTCGCAGCGTGCACTGGCCGGTGATGAAAGTTGACCGCCCCGCGGTGCAACTCTGCTCGGCATAGTAGTCGGTAAAGATCGCGCCTTCTTTGGCGATGCGATCGATATTCGGCGTGCGATATCCGACGACACCCATCGTGTAGGCCGAAATGTTCGTCTGTCCGATGTCGTCGCCGAAGATAACGAGAATATTCGGCTTGCCAGGGTCGGCCGGTGCTGTTCCCTGTGCGTATGCCGAGCCACTTAGGAGCAGCAAACCAATCGCTGCAAGCTTTCGAGAAAATCTCATCGATCAAGCCTCACGTTGGGGGAAAATCCACATAGACGGCCGTCATACGGATACGCATTGCGGCCAATGCGGATCATTGTCCGAAACCTGATTGGCGGTAAGTACGTTACGGTAAAACTGAGAGTAAATGCGCTTGCTGATGTTTGCGAGCGGGGGCCTGATTGTCCGCTCGACGGTATTGTCGTCGATCTCCACCCGTCCATCGGTCAGGAAGCCGCGGGGACGCGGTGCCCTTCATGGAACAGCGGGGGGAAACGGAAGCACCGAGCCTGCGTCGCCAGCATGAGCCGAGCGACGCCGGTACTCGCCGGATAAGCTCCTCGGCGCATGTGTGCCGGAGCTTTCTGCGCCATGTTTGAATGACAAATCATTTTCGGGAAAAAGTTTGGTTGCGGGGGCAGGA
>UBVW01000076.1:0-18369 GCA_900469085.1 Hyphomicrobiales bacterium
TAGCTGCCATCGGCATTGATGGTGATGGTGCCGACGCCTGCGATCAGCGTGGCTGTTCCCGCCGCAATCGGATTGCCGCCATTAACCCCAGGGATCGTGTAATCAGTGATCGTCAGCGCATCGCCGTCGACGTCGCTAGCGTTGTTGAGCAGATCGCCTGCCGCGCCATTGGCAACCGTCAACGTCGTGTCCTCGATGACGGTGTTGGTTTCGTTGCCATCAACCGGCGGATCGTTGACCGGGGTGATCGTCAGCGTCAGCGTCGAGGTGTCCGTGCCGCTATGGCCATCCGAGACGGTGTAGGTAATCACCGGAATGGCGCCCGTATAATTAGCGGCGGGGGCAAAGTTGTAGCTGCCATCGGCATTGATGGTGACGGTGCCTACCCCTGCAATCAGGGTGGCTGTTCCCGCCGCGATCGGATTGCCGCCATTGACCCCAGGGATCGCGTAATCAGTGATCGTCAGCGCATCGCCGTCGACGTCGCTGGCGTTGTTAAGCAGATCGCCCGCCGCGCCATTGGCAACCGTCAACGTCGTATCTTCGATGACGGTGTTGGTTTCGTCACCGTCAACCGGGGGATCGTTGACCGGGCTGATGTTGAAGGCGAACGTGTTCGGGCTCTGATCGGTATTCTGGCCGCCATTGGCGGTGCCGCCGTCGTCGACGACCTGGAAGGTGAACGTACCGATACCGTTGCCGTTCACATCGCCTGCGGGCTGGAACGTCAGATTCGGGATGTCCGCTACCGCTATTGTCTGGCCTGCCGCTACGGCAACTCCATTCAGGAGCAGTTTGCCCTCGGATGCTGATGGCAGTGTCGTGATGATCACGGCCTGCAGCGCATTCGCCGGGTTGTCGGTTGGATCGGTGAAGCCGAAGTCCCCCGCCGAGAAGGTGTAGGCCGTGTCCTCGGCGATCGTCACCGTATTATCGGTGCCAGCTGGCGGATCGTTGACCGGTGTCATCGTCAAGGTCAGTGTTGAGGTGTCCGAGCCGCCAGCGTTGTCCGAGACGGTGTAGGTAATCACCGGTATGGGGCCGGCATAGTTGGCGACAGGCACGAAGGAGTAGCTGCCATCGGCATTGATGGTGATGGTGCCGATGCCAGCGATCAGGTGAGCGCTGCCGACCGTTCCTGTCAGTCCGTCAACCGTGTATCCGATAACGCTCGGTGTTCCGCCGTCGATGTCCGTGGTGTTGGCGAGGAGGCCGGAAGCCGCCGGCACGGTAAGGATCGTGTCCTCGGTGACCGTGTTGGTTTCATTGCCATCAACAGGTGGATCATTGACCGGTGTTACAATGACGATTAGGTCGGCGGTGGACTGGAGACCACTTGGGTCCACAATCCGGTAGGTCGCCACCGGCACCGGACCATTATAGTTTGCCACAGGCACGAAGGTGTAGCTGCCATCCGCATTGATGGTCAGCGTGCCAACGCCGGCAATCACGGCCGGCGTACCGGGGAGGAAGCCATTGCCGTTCACCTCGTATAAAGTGACCGTCAGTGTGTCGCCATCCACGTCCACGTCGTTTCCAAGCACATTGCCAGTCAGCGTCGTATCTTCCGGCGTCGACGCGAGGTCGTTGCTGGCAACCGGCGGATCGTTGACCGGTGTGATCGTCAAGGTTAGCGTCGAGGTGTCGGTGCCGCCTGCGTTATCCGAGACGGTATAGGTTATCACCGGGATAGGTCCGGTGTAGTCCTGCACAGGCGCGAACGTGTAGCTGCCATCCGTGTTGATGGTAATTGTGCCAACGCCCGGGATAGCGGTTGCTGTCCCCGCGGCGATCGGATTTCCGCCATTGAGCCCCGGAACCGAGTAGTCGGTGACCGTCAGTGTATCGATGCCGTCCACATCCGTTGCGTTGTTGAGGAGGTTGCCGGCGGTTCCGGCGCCGCCTACCGTTAGCGTCGTGTCCTCGGTGACCGTGTTGGACTCATTGGCGTCCACCGGAGGATCGTTGACCGGCGTTACCGTGATGGTCAGCACCGCGGTGGCTGTGCTATTGCCATCCGAAATCCGGTAGGTCACGGGCGGAACCGTGCCGTTGAAATTGAGGACAGGCGTAAAGGTGTAACTGCCGTCTGCCTCAATCGTCAGCGCGCCCACGTTGGGGATATTTGCCGTCGTGCCCGCACCGAAGAGGACTCCCTCAACCTCGAACCCCTCCACCGTGAGCGTGGCGCTGTCCACATCGCTGTCGTTTGATAGCAGTCCCGAGGCAGCGGGAACTGTCAGCGTCGTGTCTTCTGGCAAGGTCGCGGCGTCGTCGTTGGCGATTGGCGCGTCGTTGACGGGTGTGATGGTGATGGCCAGCGTCGCGGTATCGGTCAACGTGCCGTCGGACACGGTGTAGGTCGCCACAGGGACCGGACCATTGTAGTTCGGCGCTGGCACAAAGATGTAGCTACCGTCGGTGTTGATCGTTAACTGGCCGACGCCGGGAATCGTTGCTGTGTCGCCGGCCGTGAAGTGGCGGATGCCAACATCGAAGCCGGTCACGGTCAGCGTGGTGCTATCGACATCAGTATCGTTGGATAGAAGCCCAGAGGCAGCGGGAACCGTCAGCGTCGTGTCTTCGGGTGTCGTGCCGGTATCGTTGGCGGCGACCGGTGGGTCATTGACCGGCGTAATGGTGATGGTCAGCGTCGCAGTGTCGGTCAGCGCGCCGTCTGAGACGGTATAGGTGATAACCGGGACAGTACCGTCGTAATTTGCGGCGGGGACGAAGACATAGCTGCCATCGGCGTTAATCGTGATCTGGCCAACGTTTGGGATCGTGCCCGTCTGACCGGCTGTTGCTGTAACTCCGTTCACCGAGAACTCGGTGACGGTCAGTGTGGCACTGTCTATATCGGTGTCGTTGGTTAAAACGTTGCCGGTGAGCGTCGTGTCTTCCGGGGTTGTGCCGGTGTCACCGATAGCCACCGGTGGATCGTTTACCGGCGTCACGGTAATCGTAAGGGTTGCCGTGTCGCTCGCTGTTCCATTCGTCGCCGTATAGGTTGCGACCGGAACCGGGCCGAAATAATTGGGCGCCGGAACAAATGTATAAGTGCCATTCGGATTGATCGTCAGCGTGCCGATGCCTGTGATCGTTGCGGGCGAGCCAGCAGCGTAAACCGTGGGATCTCCAGCGACGGTAAAGTTGGTAACGGTGATAGTGCCGGAAGGACTGACGTCGTTAGAAACGACATTGCCGGTCAGCGTCGTGTCTTCCGGCGTTGTCGCAACGTCATCATTGGCCCCGGCGCCGCCGGACGGTATGACATTGATATTCAATGCCCCTTGGTCGGTGCCGCCGTTGCCGTCCGAGATCGTGTAATCAACCTCCGGAACCGGCCCCACGTACCCGGGTGCGGGCACAAATATATAACTCCCATCCGGATTGACCGTGATAGTGCCAACGCCGGGGATCGGCGTCGCCGTTCCCGCAGGGATGGGGTTGCCGCCGTTGATCCCCGGTATTGTGTATTCGGTGACGATGATTGTGTCACCATCGACATCGCTATCGTTATTGATGACGTTGCCGCTAAGGGTTGTGTCTTGTGGTGTCGACGCATTGTCGTCGTTGGCCACAGGAGGATCGTTCACCGGGGTGACATTAAGCGTCAGCGTCGCGGTATCGGTCCCGCCATGCCCGTCGGAGACCGTATAGGTGATAACGGGCACGGGGCCGGTATAATTGGCGGCTGGAACCAGAGTGTAAGTGCCATCCGCGTTGATGGTGATCGTGCCTTCTGCAAGCGTGGCGGTAGCACCAGGAATGAAGGTGTTGCCGTTCACCGTAAAGCTGACGACGGTCAGCGTATCGCCATCAACGTCCGTGTCGTTGGGCAGAACGCCGCCACTTAGCGGCGTGTCCTCAGGGGTCGTGCCGGTGTCATCGCTGGCGACCGGCGGATCGTTCACCGGCGTCACGTTGAGTGTCAGCGTGCCCTGGTCGGTGCCGCCCTTACCGTCCGAGACGGTGTAGGTGGCGACAGGCACCGGGCCGTTGTAGTTTGGTAGCGGGACGAAAGTGTAGCTGCCATCGGCGTTGATGGTTAGGTCGCCGACACCGTCAATCGTCGCCGTCTGGCCCGCGGTATAGGTCGTACCATCAACCTCGAATTGCGCGATGGCCAGCGAATCGCCGTCGATGTCCGTGTCGTTGGTCAGCAGGCCCGACGAGGCCGGAACGCTCAGCGTGGTATCTTCGGGCGTGGAGCCCGTATCGTCGGTGGCAACCGGCGGATCGTTTTCCGGCGTGATGGTGATGGTCAGAATGGCGGTATCGGTCAACTGACCGTCCGAAACAGTATAGGTCACCGGTGGAACCGGACCGTCGTAGTTCGGTGCCGGGGTGAAGGTGTAGGACCCGTCGGTGTTGATCACCAGCGAGCCGACACCGGCAATGCTTGCGGTTGTGCCCGCCCCAAAGGTAGTTCCATTAATTGTGAAGAACGTCACGGTGAGCGTCGTGTTGTCGATGTCAGTATCGTTGCCCAGCACATTTCCTGAAACGGGCGTGTTTTCCGGGGTGGTCGCCGCGTCATCGACGCCAACTGGTGCGTCGTTAACAGGCGTCATCGTCAAGGTGAGCGTAGAGGTGTCGGTGCCGCCCTGGCCGTCGGAAACGGTGTAGGTAATTACAGGGATCGGTCCATCATAATTGGCAACGGGCACGAACGAATAGCTACCGTTGGCGTTGATTGTGATCGTGCCGACCCCCGCGATCAGGGTTGCCGTGCCCGCGGGAATCGGATTGCCGCCGTTGACTCCCGGGATCGTGTAATCGGTGATTGTCGGCGTACCGCCGTCGGAATCACTGGCATTGTTGAGCAGATCGCCGGCGCCGCCATCGGCGACCGTCAGCGTCGTATCCTCGGTCACGGTGTTGGTCTCATTACCGTCGATCGGCGGGTCATTCACCGCTACGACCGTGATATTCAACGGCGCGGTGTCGGTGCCGCCGTGGCCGTCTGAGATCACGTATGTAATTGTCGGCACCGGCCCATTGAAGTTGGCAACGGGCACGAATGTATAGCTGCCATCGGCGTTGATCGTTATAGAGCCAACACCGGGTATATTCCCGGTCTGACCCGCCGTGGCCGTGACATTGAGCGCAGAAAATTGCGTGACCGACAGGGTGTCGTTGTCAACGTCGGTATCATTGGCCAGCACATTGCCGTTGAGTGTCGTATCTTCCGGTGTGGTTTCCGTGTCGTCGTTGGCCACCGGTGGATCGTTCACCGCCGTGATGTTGAAGGCAAATGTATTCGGCGTCTGATCGGTGTCCAACCCACCGTTGGCAGTGCCGCCATTGTCGACAACCTGGAACGTGAATGAGCCAACGCTACTGCCGTTTACGTTGGCAGCCGGCTGGAAGACCAAATTTGGGATATCAGCGACAGCTATCGTCTGGCCCGCAGTCACGGCCGTGCCATTAAGGAGAAGCGTGCCTTCACTGGCCGGCGGAAGGGTCGTGATGATCACTGCTTGAAACGCATTCGCCGGCGTGTCGTTCGGGTCGGTAAAGCCGAAGGCGCCGGCCGAGAAAGTGTAGGCCGTATCCTCGTTGATCGTGACGGTGTTGTCGGTTCCAGCAGGTGCATCGTTGGCCGCAACCATCGTCAACGTCAACGTCGACGTATCGGTGCCACCTGCGCCGTCCGAAACGGTGTATGTGATGAGCGGAATGGTCCCGACAAAGTTGGCGGCCGGTGCAAATGAATATGACCCGTTGGCATTGATCGTTATCGTTCCGACGCCAGCGATTGCGTAGCCGGTACCGACGACAAATGGCCCGCCTTGCCCGACCACCGAGAAGCCGCTGATTGTCAGGGTGCTGCTGTCCACATCCGTGGCGTTGTTGAGCAGGTCGCCCGTGGCACCATCGGCGACAGTCAGCGTCGTGTCCTCGGAGACCGTATTGGTTTCGTTAGCATCTACCGGAGCATCGTTCACCGGGGTGACGCTGATCGTGAGCACTGCGGTCGAAGTCGCCGTTCCATCAGAAAGCGTATAGGTGGCGGCCGGAACTGGCCCGTTATAATCCGCAAGCGGCGTGAACGTATAGGAACCATCCGCGTTGATCACCAGCGTTCCTGCATCAAGTGTCGCAGTCTGGCCGGCCGTAAAGATCGTGCCATCGACAGTGAATTGCGTGACCGTCAATGTGTCTCCATCGGCATCCGTATCGTTGGTGAGGACATTGCCTGTTGCGACAGTGTCTTCGGCGGTCGTCACGGTGTCATCAGTTCCGACCGGAGCATCGTTCACCGCCGTGATCGTGACCGTTGCCGTGCTTGCAGCGGACGTGACGGAGGTAGCATCCGTAGCTGTGAACGAGAACACGCGCCCGGTGGTGGCGCCAGCGTTGGTGGGGTTATCTGACGTGTTCTGGTAGGTGATGGACCGCACCAGGGTATTGGTGTCGCCCCCGCTCGGAATCGGTCCGCCCGCATTATTGGTGATCACGAATGTCCGCGTGGCGGCCGTGTAAGCAACCAGATAGGTGGTGGCTCCAACCGTTACCGTGTTCGTGGAATCGCTGCCCAATCCCACCGACACTACGCCGAATGACAGATGCTCGGCGTCGCCGTTTGGAGCGGAATCGGCAACGATGGTAAGGCTGGTGAGATCGTTGTCGGCATCTGCAACGGTTGCGCCAAGGGCCCCATCTGCGACGATCGGGACGGCGGCGGCGTTTTCCGTGAAGCTTGCCGTGAAGTTGCCAGTGGACCCCGTGTTTCCGTCAAGATCGATGGTCGGCGGCGCGAGCAGGAACTGATAGTCGGCATCAGTCAGAACGGCGGCCTCAATCGTTCCCGTTCGGTGCTCCAGATCCCAGTCGCCGCCTCGAGCGGCGGCGCCGGTGCGGTCGCTCGAGGCCGCGATATCCGCCTTTGTGATACCTCCAAGGATGACAGCCGCTTCTAGACCGTCGGCACCGGCTGCGAAGTCGCACCCATAGATGAGGATGTCGCCCTGCTCGGTCAACGCCTGCCCGATCGCCGTCAGCTCGTCGCGATACTCGCCCTGCATGCTTTCTGAATCGAGAACCCCCGTTCCGAGGTTCAGGCTCCCTTCGGAACCGTGGGATATGACGTGAATGGCGTTGATGTCGTGCTCGCCGTTCAGGATCGCTGCGATCTGCTGAACGCCGTCCTTGCTCGAATCCAAAACATAGACGCGAGCGGATCCATCGAGGCTGGCGACGATCTGTCGCCAGTCCTGTACGTTTTCAAAGACGAAGTAGACCTCGTTCGAGGGGGCGTCGGTGACGGCATCGACGGCCTTCGCCTCGATCGTTCGCAGGTCGGTAACTGCCCGGTCAGATGTATCACCAAGATGGGTATCGGATGCCGGCCTTGCAGGCGAGTTCGCCTTCACCAGCTCGTCGTGAAGGGGGGGTCCATCAGGGTCCGCGGAGGCGACGCGGACCTCGGTCCCTGATCCATCGGCGCCGGCGGGGTCAGCTGGCTCCCTCTCTGGGGAAGTTGTAGATTTTGTATCGCGCCTATAGTCGAAATGAGCGGCGCCTTCGGCGATATATCCAGCATCGCCGTTCGAGGTTGCGGCTGCTAGGAAGTGCTGAGCTCCTGACAGGTCAGCCGACGGATCGCCTGGTCGTGCCGCAGCTTCCGCTATACGGGTCAGCTCCGGGGTTAGCCTGTCGAGAGTGCCAGGGATTGCTGTCCGTGAAGCCTGCGACAGATCGATGCGATGATCGATGCCCTGCAGGATTGCAGCCAAATCGGACCTCCCGGACGCGGCATCATCATGCTCCGGCTTCGAAATATCGCTTGTGGCGCTGATATCCCTTGCAGCATCGCCGGATACGCTTGGATGGCCAACCGCCGCGGGAGGAGCGGCCTGCAGCGGCGGCGGAGTTTCGACCTTTGCGGTGGGGGCGGTCTCCTGGGCCGCCGGGACTTGCGAACCAGCAGGCTCGACCGGATGATGTGGGGCCTCGTGGGCAGACTCAGGGTGCGCGACCGGGGGGGCTTGATGAACCCCGACTGCAGCCGCTGCGTCGAACACCATGCGAGGTTCGAGAGTTCGGATCACCGGTCTCTTGCGCTTTTTTTCCATACCCTCGTCGGGGCCGCTTCCTGGACAAACGCTTGTATTGCCACGGTACTCACGGAACATAGACACACCTCGTACTTGACGCAGGGTCGCAGGCCTAGATGGGAATACAATTTTCACGATACCGCAGTTTGGAAAGCATTCAAACTTGTTTTCTAAGTCTTTGGTTTATTAGTCGAATGCGATCAGAAGCCGGATTCCCGTATCAGGACAGCGACTGCTCGCCGGGCGACGCTGCTGAAGACGCTCTCTGGGGTGGCGTCGACCCTGACGACTCCACGAAGAACGGGAAGCGTGACGGGCTGAGCCGTGGTGGACATGAGGAACTGATACTGTGCCTCGACGGGAACAGCTCCCTTATGCTTGTCCTCATTGACGGCGATCGATCCCCCGTTGGTGGACGACAAGTACGGAAGTTCCACTATAGAAACGCCGCCGGCGCTCACGGATACAATACGGACATCGGATTTCGGCGTCAAAGGTTCGTCGGGAATGAACTGTCCCTGCGCGCCCTCCTTGATTGTGGCGACGAGGTCCTCAGGCGCATAGCCGCGCACTTGGTGGCCATCCTCCGCCACCACAAGAGCAAGCTCCTGTCCCTTTGCGATCCAACGATTGACATGCAGATGAGGAAGCATGTCCTGAATGACACCGTCCACGCTGGCGCGAATCGTCAGTTCTCGTTCAAGTCGGCGAAGTCCGGCCATCTGCTCGGCGATGCTGGATATCTCTTGCGCAATAACAAGTGTGGCCTTGCGGTCAACCTGGTCCGCAACGCGACGGGACTGGCGCAGCAGCGCCAAGTCGCGATCGGTCGTTGCCTTTTGAAGGTCAAGCGACAACTTCGGCGACTGAAGCGTGAAAAGCACGTCGCCCTGCCTGACGTGGTCTCCGTCTTTCACCATGATCTGCATCATCTGGGCGGCGACCGGTACAGCAATTCGTTGTACGGAAACCGGCTCCAGCACCGCGGGCATCTCGACGCGATGGGGCCAGGGAATCGCCACCAATAGAACAAGAATTGCAGCGACGCCTGCGGACACCTGATAGCGGCGGCGTTGACGGATCTTCCCACGCAGGTCCCACCACGCTCGGATTTCACTTGTCACTGGCCTCACGACAAACCACAAGATCTCGACCGTAAATAAAAGAATGCCGAGCAGTTTTACCTGCGTCATGTGGTAAACGACGAGAGCGATACCAATGAACAATCCAAGACGATAGATGCAAACGGCGAGCGCGTAGAACGTGACAACGATGCGGCGACGCGACGTCCACTCCTCCGGGCAGGGTACCTGAAGATTGAAAAGCATCTCCCTGATCGACCATCGCAGGATCGCGAAGGCGCGCGGTTGCAGGTTGGAAATGCGCCAGAAGTCGCTGAGAAGATAGTATCCGTCGAAGCGCATCAATGGGCTGAGGTTGATCACTAGACTAAGCACCCAGCTCGCCGTCGCGATGAAGAAGCAAGCGCTTCGCATGATACCATCTGGCAAGAAAGCCCAGAGGAATGTGGCAATAGCCGCGATGGCGAGTTCCACCATCATCCCCGCCCCGCTAACAAGCATTCGCTGCCGGCGCGATTGCAGGCGCCAGGCATCGGTTACGTCGGTGTAGAGAACAGGCGCAAGCACGAGAAACGCGATACCCATGGTCGGAACCCGGCACCCGAAATGCTTGGCCATGTAAGCATGTCCGAGTTCATGGAAGATCTTCACGAAGATCAGCGCACAGGCGTAGCCGAGCGCACCTTCCAGGGAGAAGAAATAGAGAAAAGTGTGAGAGAAGGTGTCGAACTGCCGCGACGCAAGGAATAGGCCGGCGATTCCGAGAAGGAAGAGAATTAGGAGCATCGTGCGCGACGCGAACACGCGCGCGATGGGCAAGGTCTCTCTGAGAAAATCATCGGGCTTGAACAAGGGAACGCGAATGAAGAGATAGTTGTGCAGCAACCACGAGATAGGCCCGCGCCGCCTGTCCTGCTGATGTCGATAGGTCGATCTCCAGCCTCCAAGCGGCTCGCCCAGCAATCCAGCTTGATCGAGGACCAGCATCAATTGGTAGAGATCGTCGGCCGAGGCCTCTTCCTGCAACTGACCGCTGATGTGGGCCGCAAGCGCCTCCACCCCAAGTCCGCCGCGCCAGTTTTGCAGGAGGTTGAACGCGTGCTCGTCGATCTCGTGATAACGATGGGCGATCGGGTCGTAAATAAGCCATGGCTCCTCTGCGTCCGCGGCTCCCCTGTGCAATCGAAGGTCTTCGCGAAGCGCCGGTACGATGATCGATCCTGGTCCCGACGGCGTCGTCATAAACCGACCTTCTGGCGCAGCCATGTCAGCGGTCGCCGGAACAGATAATAGCCAAGCGGCGCCTTGTCGCTGAAGAGCTGTGCCGTTCCCCTGACCCCTGGACGCGGCGCGATCACGTCTCTGGCGAACTCTCCATTGACCAGGTAGACTAGTCCCTGCCCCTCTACCAGGCGGGCCTGATGGCTCGTCGAGGTCACCGTCGCATCAAGCGGGTTGAGGGGATCGCCATTGAGGAAGGCGCGTACACGATCCCCTGCCTTCAAGTTCAGGACTTCGGCGACCGGTAGATTGGCGCGCAGCTCGACACTGTTCTCGTCCGCAATCTCGAGAATACGCTCGCCTGTAACGACGGGTTTGCCTACCCACTCCTTTCGGTCCGCGTAGACCGCAATCCCGTTTCTCGGTGCGCGTATCTGCGATTTTTCAAAGGTGTCCTTGGCAAAATCCCGTTCGGCAACCTTCAAGCTCAATTCAGCTCTGGACTGTGCCAGCTCCCGCTTTGCTGTCTCGTCGACAAAGGAACTTTGCTGCAATTGCCGTAGCTTTGCGGCCGCCACGCTCACTTCCTGCTCGGCGATCTGCATCTGGTTGCGTGGAACTGTGTCGACGTACTGGACGATGAGATCGCCCTCTTTAACGGCGGAATTTGGCGCAGCGACAACGGTCTCGACGACGCCGTCTATCGGCGCCGCGACGACGAAGGGATTTTTCGGAACGACTTCCATTGGCGCGAGAGCCGTCATCGGCACGGGGTAGAACATCGAAGCGGCGGCGGCGAGACACAGCCCGTAAAGCAACCATCTGTACAAGCGGCGTATGTAGCGACGCGGTGTCTTGCGCGTTAGGACGGTAGCGGCATGCGCCGCAGTTGCCGCGATGCGCGCCCCGATCGTTATGGCGCCCTCGGAAAATGCATGCTCCCCAAGGACCAAGACCCCGAAGTCAGGGCTCGCCTCAAGGTGCTTCAATGGCAGCCAATAGCCTTCCGAAAATGGAAAGACCCGTGCTTCTTCGACGACGGCCTCGGCCCCAACCTCCATCCTCACGCGAGACGGATCTTTCCATCCGTCAGACGGCGGGGACCTTCGAAGCTCTTTTTCAAGCCATCGAACAGTCGGCGCATTGTGATCAAGCTCCGTGGTGCCTGATACCTTTATAAGGCGTGGCCGCCCCGAACGCAGAGCGAGGAAGTACGCCGAGCGCGCGCCCATGAATTTTCGGATCTCGTTGACGAGCAGGACGCTCAGTTCGTCGACGCTTCTGCATGTCCGTATGTCGGTTTCAATCGACAACAGATGCCGAAGCGCGCTGACTGCTTCCTCCTGGAAGGGTTCCGCACCGCCAGAGATCTCGGGCAATAGCGTCTGATTCGGAGCGCCAGCAGCAGCACTATCGATCTGAATGACCGTCTTTGGAGTCGCCTCGATACTCAACACGCTACCTCGAGGGTGGTTGTTTTATCTCCGCACTCAAGCTCATGCCAGGCAGGATGTCTGCCGAGTTGTCGGCGAAGATCCCGATTATTTTGACCGTCTGACTGACGGAATCCACCGTCGCGGCAACACGCTCAACGGTCGCATCATGCACCGTTTCAGTCTCATCGACAACGACGCGGAATTTGAGGCGAGGTTCGAGCCACCTCAGCCACACCGAGGGAACGATCAATTCTATGTCGAGGTGGTGGGTATTAACCAGGCGCATCAGGGGTTCGCCCGGCTTTGACATCTCGTACGCCTTGGCGCGCATCTCGGCAATACGACCGCCGAAAGGGGCTGCAATCGTACACTCGGCTACTTGTACGGCGAGCGTTGCTGCCTCAGCCTTCGCCTTTTCATATCTTGCACGATTCTGCTGAACGTCCAGCTTTCCGATCGCCTTGCGTTTGTCGAGCGCGATGCTGTTGTCTAGGGCCAGGAGATTGAACTTCTCCTCCGCACGAGCCGCCTCCAGTTCACTCTCGTACTTGCCGCAATCGAACCGGAGTAGCACGTCCCCTTCGGCGAAGCTCTCGCCTTCCCGTCGGGTGATCTGCAGGATACGTGCATTCAGTTCCGTGGAGATTAGTGCCTCGTCGACGGCGCGCACCAATCCCCGCACCGGCTCTGACGTATCCTGGGCGGAGCTGGTCCCGATCGCAAGCAGCATCGCGACGCCCATCAAACCAACGAAGTGCCCCGCGCTGGCCATGACGTCAATCCGTGGCCGAGTTCGACGAAACGGCAACCGTCGGCGCCCTGCCCTTCGCCTCGCTTCCGACGTTGGATCGAGCCAGCAACGAGCCGTCCGATTGGGCGGGAGGCTTTGCTTCGGCACGCTTCTGCGAGATCATGTCGTCTGCAGACGCGAGAACCATCTTCAAATCGCCCCTTGCCACCCATGTCTGCCGCAAGACATCCTTGATCTGCGCCACGCTCGCTCTGTCGATATCAACAGGTGGATAGGCGTCGAGACCGATTGACGCGTAGATATTTGCATAAGCGTTCTGTAGGTTGGCGTAGGCAAGATCGTAGCGGACGTCCGACACGATCGTGTTCATCTCCTCGCGAATTAGTGTCTGCTCGCTGGTCTGCTCGGTCGTTGTCGAGGCCGCAATCTGATCTAGCAACCTGTGCTGGACGTTCTTCAACTGACCGGCGATAGCAAGATCCTCGCGGGCCTGCACGTAACGCACCCGGCTGACATGGACCTGTGTCATGATCGCCATGGTCAGGGCAAGAGAGCGCTGGTCGAGCAGTTCCGACTGCGATTCCACCAGCCTTTTCTTCTGCGGGTACTGGAATACTTTCAGCAAATTCCAGCTCGCTTGAGCGCCCCACCCAAGCCAGTTTTCGTTGTAAAGGAAGGAATCCGTGCTGACGCTGGGACCAACGAAGACGTTGATCCCTGGAAGCGTCTCGATCAGGGCCGCATCCAGTTCCTTCTCGTTGCTGCGGATGCGATAGGCGACATCGCGGACCTCCGGGCGGTTCATGATCGCGACCCGAATCAGCCTGCGCGGGTCGACGTCCGTTGGGGGCCTGGCGGTCGCCACCCGTTCTCCCGACAGGCGGAAGTTCGCGTCCGGCGGTAGGTTCATCAGGGCGGCGAGCTGGCTTCGAGCGGTTCGAAGTTCCCCGGCGATCTGTTTGGCTTGGCGCCGAATTTCCAGCAGCTCACGTTCGTAGGTCAAGGCAACGACTGGTGACGTTTGCCTTTCCTCTGCAAGCGAACGCGAATCGGAGATCGCCTTTTGGGCCTTGCCCTCAAGGGCGTTGAGACGCCGAAGCAGACGCTCGCTCGCCACGGCGCGCCAGTAGGCCGTCCGAACATCTTCGACGATGCGGTTCAGCGCCTTGCGCCGCGCCTCCCTCTGCACCAGCACCTTGTCGGCCGCCTGCCGCGCGCGAACATAGGACAAGCCGAAATCGAGAACGTTCCAGCTAAGCGTTACATCGGATTCCAGGATTTGCTTGTCTGAACTTGTTGACGGTTCGAGAGATTGCTGTCCAGTCAGGACGGAAACGCTTGAACTGGCCAGCACGTTGTCTCGGCCGGTGTATCCGGAATTAAGGACAAGATTGGGAAGACCCTGATAGCTGGCAAGGTTCAGCTCCTGGATATTCACCGCTTCCTGCATGAGCTCGACGCGCTGGTCCAGATTATACTTCAACGCCCGCGCTGTAGCCTCATAGATATCTATCGATCCTGTGACCGGCGTCTGAGCTGCTGTGACCCGCGAAAGGTTGCTGTCCGCGATCTTCGCGAGATCAGTTTGTGAAAGGGTTTCAGGGGTAACACTGCACCCGGAGAACAAAACAGCAGTGGAAAGCAAGTAAGGAAACCGTAGACGCATTCAAGACCTGCCAGTTAAGAACACTTCTTGGACTGCAAGGGCCGACGCGGCGGCATCGGCCATCGATTGGGCACGGGGAACACGAAAAGCGCGCTGCCAAAACCCCTATAAAAAGGAGTGTACCACTCTATTGAGGGATTCGCCACTCGGTTGCGTTATCAGTCACAAAAACAATTTTGGGTGTGCCGTTTTGGCACTCTATTGGTGAATGCTTCCTTCGATGGCCACTCGGCATTCACAGAGGCTCACGCAGCCCGCTTCCAATAGAAAAGCATAATTAGGAGGCTTGGAGCATGGCTTCCACGAGGGAGACGCCGGAAAGTGATCTCTAACCGAGAGGCTCGAGTCCGTTCACTTGGGATGCCAAAAACTACCCAAAGCCATCCTGCGCTACAGAAGTCATCTTAAACGTCGCGGCGCAATCTCGTCCGAGCAAGTCCCTTCCGCCGTTCGTAGCACCCTGGTAGTCCAGATTTGTTTGCGAGAATGGGCGTCCGCCCGACTTGGGACGAAATAAAACTAAAAATCTACCACGTTGATATTTTCAAACATTGTCTGCCCAATCGGCACATGGTCGCTCGCTGTGTGAATGAATTCGAACCGTAAGCCCGACGCGCGGGTCTGCTAAGCAATTGAGAATAATGCTATTTTGCGCGCCGGTCGTTGTATTGGCACAACGTTGATTTATGAAACTCGCGCCGGAGACGCAGAGTCAGTCGCCAGTAGGTGTTTAAAGCGCAGTACCGGCAGCATTTGCTTCTCCAACATTTGGGCGTTCTGCTGCGTGTCCTGGTCCATTTGATCGACGGCGATGTTGATCATGATGAAGCCGAGGGGTGCAGGGTAATCGGTCATCCAGCCCCTGTTTGCCGTTGCGCGCCTCCGTTTCCAGCCGATTGGCCATGTCGGTGGCGGCATGATCGGTTCGAATGGAACTGACATTAGAATCCGTCTGGTGTGCGTTTCATCCCCCGCTGTCGTCTGCGGCCTGTGCATGGCGCATGCTGCGGCAAGGAGGTGTCGTCAGTCAGTCGCCGCGGCCAGGATCTTGCCACCGTTCGGCTCTTGGAGGAGTATGGCGCGCTTGAGATCGCCCTTGGTGGTAGGGATCGGCAGGTTCAATGGCTTGCCACTCCAAGTGCCGAGACGGGTGAGAGTGTGCACGACATGCGCATGCGGTAAGGTCTCGCCGGCATTTTCGCCTCTGGCGACCGGCACCTCCACCGTGCCCGGCGCATATCGAACCAGCCAGACATCGGCCGGGGCAGACAGCTTGCTGGTTCCGTCGAGCACGGCCATGTCGTTCGACAATGTGATCGCAGGCCCCGTGAAGGCCGGCTCGGCGGCTATAGTGCTGCGAATGTCCTTCAGCTCGTAGCCGACGGTCGACCGATGGCCGTTTATGACCATCTGTGGTGTGAAAGGCCCGGATTGACCAAGGGCCGGTTCGTAGGTGACCTGTCGCGCCGTGAATTCCGTCTTGCCGAATATATCCTTCCAGCCGAGATAGTCCCAATAGGTAACAGAGAAGCTCAACGCCAGCACGTTGGGATCGTTGCTCAGCTTGACGAGATTGGCATTGGCGGGTGGGCAGGACGAGCAGCCCTGACTGGTGAACAGTTCGACCACCGTGAGCGATCGCTCCGCAGAGGTCGGTGCTGCCGATGCTTGCGTGGTGAAAGCCGCCGCAAGGCCAAGGATCGTCAGTGTTGATACGATTGATGTCGTCATTGCGCTTCTCCCAGATGTGCTACCTCTCCATCTGCTTCGCAATCGCTTCGGCTTTGTTACAGCCTTCACGGCTTTGTGACCCCGGTGCTCGCTGTGGCGCAAGCGTTCGAGATGCCCGCATGGCCATTGGACGGACCTGCGTCGTTCGCGCTTCCGAAATTAATCTGATCGTTGCTGTAACAAACTCGTCCGGGGCTACGTAGCTGTTTGTGAACGTCACGCAACCGGGACATCGAGCACGATCATGGCGATACTCGACGACTATAGCGACACACCGCCAACCGCCCCGACAACCACCTTCATCCGCCGCCACTCGCTGGTGACGCGCATCACGCATTGGATCAACGTTCTCTGTCTCAGCCTGCTCTTGATGAGCGGGCTGCAGATCTTCAATGCGCATCCCTCTCTCTATTGGGGGCAATATGGCGCCGATGCCGATCCGTCGTGGCTGTCGATTACGGCGGTCGGCGATGACAATGGCACGCGCGGCGTGTTGAACATCGGCAGTCTGCAGATCAATACGACAGGTATCCTCGGCGTTTCGGGCACCGGCGACGATGCGACCGAGCGTGGCTTTCCCGCCTGGGCGACGGTTCCCGGCTATCAGGATCTGGCCACCGGCCGGCGCTGGCATTTCTTCTTTGCCTGGATGTTCGTCATCAACGGTTCGCTCTATGCGCTCTATGGTTTTGCCCGCGGACATTTCCGTCGTGATCTGGCGCCGAGCGCCGAAGAATTATCACCGCGCCACCTGAAGCAGGAGATCGTCGATCACGCCCGGCTGCGCTTCCCCAAGGGTGAAAAAGCGCGCCACTACAATGCGCTGCAGAAGCTCAGCTACCTGATCGTCATCTTCGTGATGCTGCCGTCGATGCTGGCGACGGGGCTGACCATGTCACCTGGTATCGACGCTGGCTATCCGTTCCTGCTCGATCTGTTCGGCGGGCGGCAGTCGGCGCGGTCGATCCACTTCATTTGCGCCTGGTCGATCGTGGCTTTCGTGATGGTACATGTCGCAATGGTCATCCTGTCGGGCCTCTGGAACAACATGCGTTCGATGATTACCGGTCGCTACGCTATCGAAACCGGGGGGAAGAGCGAATGACCTTCTCCATCGCACGCCGCCGCCTGCTGATCGGCTCTGCGGCCAGTCTCGGTGTCATCGGCCTTACCGGCTGCGATGACATCGCTCAGAATTCGAACGTCCAGAACGTGCTCGAGATGGCCGAGCGCCTGACGATGCGCGGCCAGCGGCTGCTGATTTCCAAGGACAAGCTGGCCCGGGAATTTTCCGAAGCGGATATCTCGCCGGTCTTCAAACCCAACGGCTCGACGGCACCCGACAGCGAAGACTATGTGCGGATGACCGAGAACGGCTTTGCCGACTGGCGGCTGAAGATTGACGGGCTGGTCGAGCGCCCTGTCAACCTGTCGCTTACCGATCTCAAAAAGTTGCCGCAGCGCACCCAGATCACGCGCCACGACTGCGTCGAGGGCTGGAGCGCCATCGGCAAGTGGACGGGCACGCCGCTCGGGCCGCTGCTGCAGAGCGTCGGGCTGAAGCCGGGCGCGCGGTATGCGGTGTTTCACTGTGCCGACGAACTCGAGCAGACGATGGATGGCAGCGGGGTCTACTACGAAAGCATCGATCTGATCGATGCCTTCCACCCACAGACCATCCTTGCCTATGCGATGAACGGCAAGGATTTGGAGGTTGCGCATGGAGCGCCGCTGCGGCTCCGGGTCGAGCGGCACCTTGGCTACAAGCACGCGAAATATCTGATGAGAATCGAGATCAAGGACAGCTTTTCCGGCCTTTGGGGCGGCAAGGGCGGGTTCTGGGAAGATCGCGGCTACGAATGGTACGCCGGGATATAGCAGGTCTGAAACGGGCAATCATGCCCACTTGGAGGAGAAGACTATGTTGAAAATTACTCTCGCAGCCATCGCTTTGGCAGCCGTATCGTCGATGCCGGCGTTTGCGGCAGAAACGATGATGATGGCCAAGTGCGACGACGCATCGATGATGAAAATGCAGACGCAGGTCGATGGCATGAAGGACCCGATGATGAAGGAAAAGAAGGAGATGGCGTCCAAGGAAATGATGATGGCCCATGATTCCATGAAGGCCAAGAAGATGGACGACTGCAAGATGCACATGGACAATGCCATGAAGAGCATGGGCAAGATGTGACGCTATGAAAACGAAACAGGCTGCTGATCGGGCCGCCTGGTTTGCTTGACCGTTAGCCGACAGCCTGTTGCTATCGGCTAACGTTGCGTTTGAAATGCAATCTCAGAATTCTTCTCAGCTCTGAGCTGCTCCCCTCGTGGCTTGAAAACGCGCGCACCGGTGCCAAGCGACACGAGCACGGCGTTGATCCTCCAGCCTGTCAATTTGGAAACGGAATCCGCA
>UBVW01000077.1:0-11124 GCA_900469085.1 Hyphomicrobiales bacterium
ATCTCCCCCCTTGAGGGGGAGATGTCCGGCAGGACAGAGGGGGGCATCGCGGACCGCAGCGCTAGCGAACACCCCAAAGAGCTCACCCCTCAGGCATCACTCCCCGCCAGCTCCTCGAACGTCGCCAGCCCACGCTTCACCAGCATCGCATCCGGGCTCGGCAGCTTGCCGCGAAATGCCCGGTAGGTATCCTCCGGATCGACGGACCCACCCACCGAATAGACATGGTCGCGCAATTTCCTGGCAATATCGCCATTGAACGCATCGCCGGTCTCCTCGAAGGCCGAAAACGCATCGGCGTCGAGCACCTCGGACCACATGTAGGAGTAGTAGCCCGCCGAATAGCCACCGGCGAAGATATGCTGGAAGTGCGGCGAGGCGTGGCGCATCACCATCGACTTCGGCATGCCGAGCTCTTTCAGCACCTCACCCTGCACCGCCATCGGATCCGCGACCGCGTCCCGTGTATGGAACGCCATGTCGACCAGCGCCGAGGAAGTGAATTCCACCGTGTTGAACCCGGCATTGAAGCTACGCGCCGCCAGCACCTTGTCGAGCAATTCCTGCGGCATCGGCTTGCCCGTCTCGAAATGCACGGCGTACTGCTTCAGGATCTCCGGCACCGTCAGCCAGTGCTCGTAAAGCTGCGACGGCAGCTCGACGAAATCGCGCGACACGCCGGTGCCCGACACCGAGGGGTAGGTGACGTTGGAAAGCATGCCGTGCAGCGCATGGCCGAACTCGTGGAACAGCGTGCGGGCGTCATCCAGCGACAAGAGCGCCGGCTTGCCCTCGGCCGGCTTGGCGAAGTTGCAGACATTGTAGATGATCGGCAGCTCGCCCTCTGCACCATTCTTCAGCGGCAGCTTGTGTTGCGACTGGAACGCGCTCATCCAGGCGCCCGAGCGCTTCGACGAGCGGGCGAAATAATCGCCGAGGAACATCGCCACCAGCCTGTCGTCGCGATCGCGAATCTCGAAGACGCGGACATCGGGGTGATAGGCCGCAATGCCCTTCTTCTCCACCGCGTGAATATCAAAGAGCCGTCCCGCCACGTCGAAGCAGGCGTCGATGATCTTTTCCAGCTGCAGATAAGGCTTCAGCTCGGCCTCGGAGAAATTGAACTTCTGCGCCCGGATCTTTTCGGAGTAAAACCGCCAGTCCCAAGGCATGACCTCATGGTTCTTGCCTTCGTCGGCGATCAGCTTGGCGATATCCGCCTCTTGCTCGCCGGCGCGCTTCACCGCCTTCACCCAGACCTGCTTCAGAAGATCGTTTACCGCGTCAGGCGTCTTCGCCATCGTGCTATCGAGCTTCAACTCGGCAAAATTGCCGTAGCCGAGCAGCTTCGCAACCTCGCCGCGGAGCGCAAGCGTCTCGCGGATGATCCCGCGATTGTCCGACGGGCCGTCATTTTCGCCGCGCGCCACCCATGCCTTGAACGCCTGTTCGCGCAGGTCGCGGCGCTCGGAAAAGGTCAGGAACGGCTCGATGATCGAGCGCGACAGCGTCACCGCGAACTTCTGGTCCTCGCCGCGCTCGCGCGCCGCCGCCGCCATCGCGTCCTTGAGAAAATCGGGAATGCCCGCGAGATCGTCGCCGTCTGAAAGGATCAGCGCCCAGCCCTTCTCGTCGGACAGCACGTTCTGGCCGAACTGCGTGCCGAGACCCGCCAGCTTCTCGTTGATGCCGGCAAGCTTTTCCTGCTCTGCCTTTTCAAGCTTGGCGCCCGACTTGACGAAGTCCTTCCAGTGCCGCTCCAGCACCCGCGTCTGCTCCAGCGTCAGCCCGAGGCTCTCGCGCGTCTCCCACAATGTGTCGATGCGTTTGAAGAGCGCCGCATTCATGCCGATCTTCGAATAATGCCGCGACATCTTCGGCGAGATGTCCCGTTCCAGCGCCTGGATGGTGTCGTTGGTATGCGCGCCGGCGCGGTTCCAGAACAGGGCCGACACCCGTGAGAGATCGTCGCCGGCAAGCTCCAGCGCCACGATCGTGTTGTCGAAGGTCGGCGCTTCAGGATTGTCGGCGATCGCGTCGATCTCCTCTTCGTGCCGGGCAAGGGCCGCATCAAAAGCCGGCGCGAAATCGCCGTCGTTGAGCGCCTCGAAGCGCGGCAGACCGTTGAGACCGTTCCAGTCGATGAGAGCGGGGTTGGTGGCGTTTGTGGCAGGCATACGGACATCCTTGTTTGGCGGGCGTGTCGGGTGGGCATGTTGTCTCGGGAGCCAATATAGGAAGGCAGCGCCGCGATTGGTATCGCCACCTTGGGCGAGCAGGCGCGCCACCTATACGAGAAGTTGATCCCTAAAAATGCCATATAAGAATTAACTATTTGTTAACGATTGACCATGGTGCGACGCACACAGTATTTTCGCTTAATCTTTTTTAATCGTGGATGCGGGCAATGGAAATCACATCGCTGCGGTTTTCGCCGAATTTATCGTTCCGGAAATATTCCGATAATTCCCAATTTAACAATAGCTTGACCGACACCTTCAGCGCTTCGGCGACAGCTCCATCGACCTTTGGCATCGAAGAAGCGGCAGCCGCAGGGCTCGATTTTTCAGCCATCAGCGCCGCCGAACTGCGCAGTCACGCGCGCCAGAATTTTGACAACGGCACGCTCGACCAGGACACCTATGCGGCGATCTCCGAGCCGCTGCCGATGCGCACCATCGATCCCTCGGGCAACATTCTCGATCTCTCGGATGTCACCGACGCCACCAGCTTCAATTTCCGCGACTACTACAAGGACCAGCTGCAGATCGCCATGTCGATCGGCGATCCGGAGACGGTGAAGACGCTGAAATCGGTCGTCAGCTTCCTCGACGTCTGATCGGCGGGCCTCAGGCCTTGCGCCAACCCATCAGGCCGGGCGTCGCATGCAAGAGCGCCTGCGCCGCAAACCCCATGAACAGCACGCCCGAGCAGCGCACGATCAGCCGCTCATGCGCCCGATAGAAGCGCCGCACCGCTCCCGTGCCGACGATGGCGATCAGGATCATGTCGGCGACGATGAAGCCGAGGAACGACACGGCAAGCAGCACCGGCAGCGTCTGGAACTGCAAGGCGCTCGCCGACCCCGCCACCAGCGCGGTAAACGTCGCCAGCGCCACTGGATAGCCCTTCGGATTGGTGACGCCGAAGATCAGCCCGCGCCGGAACGGCCGCTCCACCACGACAAGCGCCTGCCCCTCGCCCTTCGGCTTGGCGCGAAACGCGTTCCAGCCGATCCAGGCGAGATAGAAGCCGCAGAGCAGTCCCAGCGCATCGAACACGAAGCTCCCGATCGTCTTGGCACCGATGATCGCCACCAGCGCCAGCGACGCCCACAGCGTATCGCCGACCAGATGCCCACAAACGAACTGCGCCCCCGCCTTTCTCCCCTGACCGGCCCCGATCCCAAGCAGCGCCAGAAACGCCGGCCCGGGAATGAGCACATAGAGAAGTGCCGCCAGAAAGGCGCCCGCGAGTAACGACTGCGTCATGAAGAATCCCCCGTGAAAAGACGGAGATTATGCGGTGGGGCGGGGACGTCAAGCGAGGTGCAAGAAAACCCGCCGGATCACCGAAAAGCGCCGCGCAATCTTATTCAAATTATTGATGAACGCGTTCCGCCGCCGCAATGGATTTCGCGGATCGCGCGGATTAGCCTTGGCCATTGCTTGCCCTGGTTTCATGAGGAAAGCTGTTTCCCGATGCCCATTCTCGACGCGACCGCCGTCCACCCGATCACCCTCCCGGATGGCACCATCTACAGCGATACCGTCTATCTGAAAAACGTCATCGACCATCCGCGCATGGAGGTAGGCGACTACAGCTACTACACCCACTCGGGCAAACCGGAAGACACCGCCGGCATCTCGCACCTTATCTTGGGCATGGCGTCCGCGAGCGCCTTGTCATCGGAAAATTCGTACAGATTGCTCGCGGAAGCTACTTCATCACCAGCTCCGCCAACCATCCGATGAATGGCTTCACGACCTATCCCTTCAGGATCTTCAAACCGGAAACCTTCGGCTATAAGGATTTGCCGGTGAAGGATACGGTCGTGGGGCATGACGTCTGGATAGGCCATGACGCGGCGATCATGCCGGGCGTGCAGATTGGGGCGGGCGCGATCATCGCCGCTGGATCGGTCGTTGCCCGCGACGTTCCGCCCTTTGCCGTCGTCGGCGGCAACCCGGCAGAGATTATCCGCATGCGATACCCAGCGGCGGTCATCGATGAACTGCTTGAGCTTGCATGGTGGGACTGGCCTCTGGACAAGATCGAGGCGAACTTGGCTGCTCTTGAAAGCGGTGATGTCGAGGCGCTTAAAACGGCATAACGCAAATGTCGAAAGGAGCGCGGCCCCGACCGTTTGCGCGCCTTGGCATTTTTGCATTGCCGGATTGCGAGCCTTGCGTCAGAAAGAATGAAATCCCGCCTTCCAGGCGCCGCGACCGCCACCAGCCAGCCGAGTACCAGCATGCCCCCATTCCGGATGAGCGCAAGGCGAACGAGCATACTCGGCGCGCTGCTTGCCACCCTCGGCCCGATCTCCATGTCGATCTATACGCCCGCCATGCCGGAGTTGGTGGGCGCCTTCCACACCACGGATGCGGCGATCAAGCTGACGCTGTCGCTTTATTTCGCCGGCTTCTCGATCGCCCAGCTTCTCGCCGGCCCGCTGTCGGATGCCTTCGGCCGGCGCGCCGCGACGCTGCTTTTCGTCGGCATCTACATGGTGGGAAGCCTTCTCTCGGCGTTTGCACCCGGCATCGAATGGCTGCTCGCCGGCCGCCTGATCCAGGGGATCGGCGCCTCGGTCGGGATAACAGTGGCGCGCGCCATCGTGCGCGACCAGTTCACCGGCACCGATGCCTCCAGGATCATGAACTTGATCGGCATCATGATCGCCATCGGCCCGGCCATCGCGCCGACCGTGGGCGGCCTTGCACTCGCCGCCTTCGGCTGGCAATCGGTGTTCTTTCTGCTGATCGGCTTCGGCCTTTTGATCTGCCTCTCGGTCCTCGTCTTCATGCGCGAGACCAGCACGCCCGACCGCCGCCGCGCCTTGCCGGGGCCGCTGCTGCGGGCCTATGGAGAGCTTGCCCGCGAACCGCGCTTCATCTCAGCCTCGCTGGTGCTCGGCGGCTCGATCGGCGCGCTCTACGCGCAGGCAACAATGCTGCCCTTTATCCTGATCAAGGTGGTCGGCCTCTCGCCGACAGCCTTCGGCCTCGGCATGCTGATGCAATCCGGCTCCTATTTCCTCGGCTCGGTGGTTCTCCGGATGACCTCCGCAAGGATCGGCGGCGACGGCTCGGTGCGCGTGGGTCTCGGTCTGCTCGCCCTTTCCGGCCTTATGATCGCGCTTTCGGTTGCGCTGGTGACACCGAGCTACCTCTCGATCATGGGCCCGGTCGCATTTCTGGCCTTTGGCCTGGCGTTTCTGACCCCGCACATGACGACCTCAGGCCTCTTCCCCTTCCCGCATATCGCCGGCTCGGCCTCGGCGATGATGGGCTTCATCCAGATGGGCGGCGGCTTCACCGGCGGCCTCATAGCCTCCCTTATCGGCGCGCCGCTTTTGGCCTTCGGCACCATCATCCCGATAATGGCGCTGATCGCGGTGGCGAGCTACGTCTGGTTTGTCCGTGCCTCGCGCCGGGCGGCGGCGGTGTCGCATTCGACGCGCGGAGAGTGAGCGGCCATCGGCACGGCCCCGCCTTCTTCTCCACCGTTATTCCAGCGAATTAACCTGACCATTAACGCAAAAAGGCCCGCGCGAGGCGGGCCTTTCGAAATCGAATAATCAGTCGATCACTTGCCCAGATTGCGCTTGCCGAGCGTGCGCAGGCGCAGCGCGTTGAGCTTGATGAAGCCCGCAGCGTCCTTCTGGTCGTAGGCGCCCTGGTCGTCCTCGAAGGTGACCAGCGTGTCGGAATAGAGCGACTTGTCGCTCTCGCGGCCGATGACCATGACGTTGCCCTTATAGAGCTTCAGCGTCACCTCACCCTCGACATGCTCCTGGCTCTTGTCGATCAGCGCCTGCAGCATTTCCCGCTCCGGCGAGAACCAGAAGCCGTAGTAGATCAGCTCGGCATAGCGCGGCATGATCTCGTCCTTGAGGTGCGCCGCACCACGGTCGAGCGTGATGCTCTCGATCGCGCGGTGGGCCGAAAGGAGGATCGTGCCGCCGGGGGTCTCGTAGACGCCGCGCGACTTCATGCCGACATAGCGATTCTCGACGAGGTCGAGGCGGCCGATGCCGTTGTCGCGGCCGTAGGTGTTGAGCGCGGCCAAGAGCGTCGCCGGGCTCATCCGCACGCCGTTGATCGAGACGGCATCGCCCTTTTCGAAGCCGACCTTGATAATGGTGGCCTTGTCGGGTGCCGCTTCCGGCGAGATGGTGCGCATGTGCACGTATTCAGGCGCCTCGACGGCCGGATCTTCCAGAACCTTGCCCTCGGAGGAGGAGTGCAGCAGGTTGGCGTCGACGGAGAACGGCGCTTCGCCCTTCTTGTCCTTGGCGACGGGGATCTGGTGGGCTTCGGCAAAGGCAAGCAGGTCGGTACGTGATTTGAACGACCAGTCGCGCCAGGGGGCGATGATCTTGATATCGGGGTTCAAGGCATAGGCCGACAGCTCGAAACGAACCTGGTCGTTGCCCTTGCCGGTAGCGCCATGCGCGATCGCGTCGGCGCCGGTCTTCTTGGCGATGTCGATCAGGTGCTTGGAGATCAGCGGGCGGGCGATCGAGGTGCCGAGCAGGTAGACGCCTTCATAGACGGCATTGGCGCGGAACATCGGGAAGACGAAATCGCGCACGAATTCCTCGCGCACATCCTCGATGTAGATCTCCTTGATACCGAGCATCTCGGCCTTCTTGCGCGCCGGCTCGAGCTCTTCGCCCTGTCCGAGGTCGGCCGTGAAGGTGACGACTTCGGCGTTGAGCTCGGTCTGCAGCCACTTCAGGATGATCGAGGTGTCGAGACCGCCGGAATAGGCGAGGACGACTTTCTTTACGTCTTTGTGCGATGCCATGATGATGAGGTCCGTTGTGCAAGGAGGGCCGCGGCAAACCCGCAAAACCCGGTGTCGCCGGGCACTTTTAGCGAGATTGGCGCTGGACGCAAGGGCAAGGCGATCGAGAAGCCCCGTCGCTAGAGGTGGTTTGCAATGTTCATGCGGCGATGGAGAATGCGTATGATGGTGATGAACCGCGCGGTCTCCTTATAGACGACGAAATGCGCCTGATAAGCGAGAACCTTGTAGCCGGGATGAATATTATCTAAGGCGCGCCCTCGCTTGGCTTGAGACGCCAGATCTGAAAAGCAGTCTATCAATCCGCGGTTATAGGTGTCTGCCTGCTCTTTCGACCACGTTTGAAAAGTATATAGCCAGACACCATCGAGGTCCTGACGCGCTCGAGGCGAAACCCGGTAAGCGTGATGCTTAGCGGACATATTTGCGATGCATTTCTTTTAGGAACGCCTCGCCGTCAAACTCTTCCGGCTCTCCCGACTCTTCGCCCTCGATGATTGCAGCGCGTATTGCCTCTATCTCGGCCTTGTCGCGCAAAAGCTGCAAACCCGCATCAATGATTTCGCCCGTCGAGCTGTAACGACCATCGCCTAGCTGCTCTTCGATGAATTCTTCCATGCGATCATCAATCGTTACCGACACGACCTTGGCCATCTGCGCTCCCGCCATCCGTTTGCCCGTCGTTTGACTTGGCCTTGGAGATTACCATATCTGGCTGCGAGCGAACAATCCCAGGCGAAAGGCCAGATCCGTGACTGATCTCAACGATATCATCAAGCCATCCAACGTCGCGGTCATCACCGGCGGCGCCTCGGGCATCGGCCTTGCCGCCGCCAAGCACTTTGCAGCCGCCGGCATGAGCGTCGCCATCGCCGATCTCGGCGGCGACCGCCTCGCCAAGGCGGCCGAGGAGCTGAAAGCGATCTCCGGCGAAGAGCATGTCATGGCGATCGAGACCGACGTTTCCGACAAGCAGGCGCTCGCAGCGCTCGAACGCGCGGTGATCCAGCGCTTCGGCCGCGTGCACGTGCTGATGAACAATGCCGGCATCGGCCCGGAGACCTCGATCTTCAGCGCCGACAGCGGCTGGGATGCGATCCTCGGCGTCAACCTGATGGGCGTCGTCAACGGCACCCGCGCCTTCGGCCCCAATATGCTCGCCCATGGAGAGCCCGGCCTGATCATCAACACGGGCTCCAAGCAGGGCATCACCACCCCGCCCGGCAACCCGGCCTACAACGTCTCCAAGGCAGGCGTGAAGGTCTTCACCGAGGCGCTGCAGCACGAATTGCGCAATACCGAGGGCGGCAAGATTTCCGCTCACCTGCTGATCCCCGGCTTCGTCTTCACAGGGCTGACCAAAGGCGACCGCGCGGAAAAGCCTGCCGCCGCATGGACCTCGGAGCAGACCGTCGACTTCATGATCGAGAGCATCGGCAAGGGCGACTTCTACATCCTCTGCCCCGACAACGACGTCGCCCGCCCGGTCGATGAGCGCCGCATGGCCTGGGCGATGGGCGACATCATCGAAAACCGCCCGCCGCTGTCGCGCTGGCATCCCGATTATGCCGACAAGTTCAAGGCGTTTCTGGAAGGCAAGTAACAGCGCAAGCGATCGGCTCCATGAGAAGGTTTGATTGGTGCATTCCCTGAAAGCCGGATAAGAGAAGCCTCATATCCCGTTACGCTTTCAGGGTGCGCCATGGACTTCCTGCCGTCTCTTCCGACGCTTCTTGCCTTTTCCGCCGCAAGCCTGCTGCTTGCCGCCACCCCCGGCCCCGACATGACGCTGTCGATCAGCCGCGCGCTGTCGCAGGGCAAGAAGCCTGCGCTTTACGTGGTGCTCGGCACCAGCCTCGGCATCGTCGTCCACACCATGCTGGTCGCCTTCGGCATCTCGGCGCTGATCACGGCCTCGCCGACCGCCTTCCTGATCCTGAAGACCGGCGGTGCCGCCTATCTGATGTGGCTGGCCGTGCAGGCGATCCGCTTCGGCTCCAAGCTGTCGGTCGAAAAGGTCGAGGAGATAAGGGGCACGCCGCTCTCCAATATCGCCAGCGGCTTCTGGGTCAATCTGCTGAACCCCAAGGTCATCATCTTCTTCATGACCTTCCTGCCGCAGTTCGTCACGGCCGGAGACCCTGATGTCACGCAGAAGCTGCTCTTCCTCGGCTTCTTCTTCATCGTCATCGGCATGCCGGTCAACGCGCTTGTCGTGCTCGCCTCCGACTGGCTGGCGAGCTGGCTGCAGAAAAACAAGCGGGTACTCCGCGGCATGGATTACACCTTCGCCGGCGTCTTCTCGATCTTTGCCGTGAAGATCTTCTTCACCCAGTCCCGCTGACAGCAGAAGGCATCAGCCGATCAGCAGCGCGTCGTCATCCAGCGTCTCGCCGCGCATCTTGCGGAACATCGCGATCAGGTCCTCGACCTGCAGATCCTTGCGGCTGTCGCCGGAGACGTCGAGCATGATCTCGCCGCCATGCAGCATGATGGTGCGGTGGCCGTAATCCAGCGCCTGGCGCATCGAGTGCGTCACCATCAGCGTCGTCAGCTTGCGCTCGAAGACAACCTTCTCCGTCAGCCCCATGACGAACTCCGCCATGCCTGGATCGAGCGCGGCCGTGTGCTCGTCGAGCAAAAGCACCTCGGAGCCGGCAAGCGTCGCCATCACAAGCGACACCGCCTGCCGTTGGCCGCCGGACAGCAGGTCCATGCGGTCCTTCATGCGGGTCTCGAGCCCGAGATTGAGCTCGGCGATGCGCTCGCGAAAATGCTCGCGGCGGCGTGGCCCGAGCGCAGAGTTGAGCCCCCGCCGCTCGCCGCGCCGCGCTGCCAGCGCCAGGTTCTCCTCGATCGACAGCGCGCCGCAGCTGCCCGTCAGTGGATCCTGGAACACCCGGGCAACGAGGCCCGCGCGCGCCGCCGTCGATTTGCGCGTCACGTCTGAATGACCAATCGTCACCGTGCCCTCGCTTGCCAGCACGTCGCCGGCCAAGACGCCAAGCAGCGTCGACTTGCCGGCGCCGTTGGAGCCGATGACGGTGACGAACGAGCCTTCCTCGATCGTCAGGTTGACGCCATCAAGCGCCTGCTTCTGCAGCGGCGTTCCCTTGCCGAAGACGACCTTGATATCCTTGAGCGAGATCATGACGCAGCCCCTCCGCGGCGAAGGCGGGGAAGGACAAGCGCCACCGTGACGAGCACCGCGGTGACGAAATTGAGATCCGAAGCCTGCAGGCCGATGACGTCGCTGGAGAGCGCCAGCTGGATGGCGATGCGGTAGAGGATCGAGCCTATGACGCAGCCGATTAGGGCGATCAGAAGCCCGCGCTTGCCGAGCAGCGTCTCGCCGATGATGACGGCGGCGAGACCGACGACGATGGTGCCGACGCCGGACGTCACGTCGGCGAACCCGTTGGTCTGCGCAAACAGCGCGCCACCGAGCGCCACCAGCGCATTGGAGATCGCCATGCCGAGGTAGATCTGGCGGTTGGTATCGACGCCCTGGGCGCGGGCCATGCGGGCGTTTGCCCCAGTCGCGCGCATGGCGAGACCGGAATCGCTCTCAAGGTAGCGCCAGACGACGATAACGGCGATGACGACAAGCACGCCGACGAACAGCGGTCGCACGTAGAAATCACGCAGGCCATGGCCGAAGAACGGGCTGATCATCGTATCGGCATTGATCAGCGCCACGTTCGGCTTGCCCATCACGCGCAGGTTTACGGAAAACAGCGCGATCATGGTGAGAATCGAGGCGAGCAAGTTGAGGATCTTGAAGCGGACGTTGAGCATGGCGGTGACCATGCCGGCCGCAGCGCCTGCCGCCATCGCGATAAGCGCCGCCAGCCAGGCATTGACGCCTGATATGATCAGCACCGCGGTCACCGCGGCGCCCAGCGGAAACGAGCCGTCGACGGTCAGATCCGGAAAATCGAGCACACGGAATGCAAGGTAAACGCCGAGCGCGACGAAGGCATAGACCAGCCCCAGCTCCACGGCTCCCCAGAATGCGATCTGACTCAAGGCTGCGGCCCTTTCCTCGTGTTTCCGTGTTGCAAAAAGACCCTCTCTGGCCTGCCGGCC
>UBVW01000034.1:0-90098 GCA_900469085.1 Hyphomicrobiales bacterium
CCCCCTTGAGGGGGAGATGCCCGGCAGGGCAGAGGGGGGTGCCACATCCTCCGAGCCAGCCGCCTATCCCCGCCCGGCCAGTGACATGATCTTCTGCCGCAGCATCTTCGCGACATTACGCGTGCTGCTGTAGAGGTGAAGCTGGGCGGCGACCTGGCGGACGTCGCGGTCGGCGTTCTGGTTGAGGCCGATGACGACGGTGCCCATCTCCTCGCGCTCCTGCCAGAAGCGGCTCATGATCGGGTGATCGGGGACAGCGCAGCTGTCGGAGCGGACGATGTTGGCGTCGTCGAGGTGCCATTCGGTGAGTTCGCCCATGAGCAACTTGCCCGGCGAATAGCGGGCATAGGTCTCGTCGTAGGCGGTCTTCCAAGTGTAGGCCTCGCCGCCCATCATCAGGACGACGGTGGAGGCGATCGACTTGCCGTTGAAATCGATCGAGTGGATACGCACGGCGTCGATGGCCGCGAGGTTGGAGATCGCCTCGCGGGCAAAAGCGGTGTGCAGGCGGTCGGTGACGAGCGCGCTGCGGCGCTTGCCCTTCCAGCCGCCGGCTTCGAGCGCCAGGAACTCCTCGAAGCGCATATGGATGTCGCGCGGCTGGCGGGCGACGTTGTAGACGATCGAGCCCTTTTCTTCGAGAAGCCGCCATTGCCGGCGCATTTCGCGCATGTGAGAGGAGGAGACCGATTGGCGCAGATAGGCGACGGCGTCCTCGTCGCTCTGCAGCATCGGGCGCAGATAGGGATTGGTGGTCGCGATCGGCAGGTTGCGGCCGATGGCGACGGCGCGGATCATGCGGGCGAAGATGCCGTTCAGGCGGAGATCCGGCAGTACCAGGATGCCGGGCATGCGCAGGTCGCGGGCAGTCAAGCCCTCCAAGAGATTGTCGAGCGTTTCCGCCGCATCCTCGCCGTCAAGCAGCGGCGTGCCCAAGGGCGCGAAGCTGTTGGCCCAGACGCGGATGATGGAGGGGCCGACGGCAAAGCCCGGCTTTTCGATCGAAAACGGCATCAGCACGCGCAGGCGGCTGCGGGTCTCGTTCTGATCGCGCAGCAGCGCGAAACTGACCTCGCGGTCATCGAGACGCGGCATGGCGGGCGCCAGGAAACGGCCGGTGAAGAAGACATTGGGCTCCAGCGCGCGGTTGGAGAGGAAATCCAGTTCGTCCTGCAGGTCGTAGCCGAGCTTGCCCGAGTAGACGCAGAGCTCGCGGCCCGGGCGGCCGACCTCGACACGGGCTTCGGCCTGCGGTGCATCGAATTCCAGCGATGCCAGCTCGTGGACCATGCGGTTGGCGGTCGCGTCTGTGGTCTGGGTTCCGGGAGGATTGCGCACCATACTGTCAGGCTTCCATATCGTTGCCGGCGCTGGCCGGTCTGGCGAAGGCGAAGAGGGCGATGCCGAGCGTGCGGCGCACTGCGAGATGCAAGAGCACCGCCTCGACGCCCATGGCGGAGGCCGTGGCGATCGCCGCGCCCTCTATGCCGAAATGGGGAATGAGGAGAATGTTGAGGGTGACGTTTGCCGTCAGCGCGCCGGCATAAAGCGCAACGCAGATATTCTGCTTGCCGGCCATCATCAGCAGCGTTTCGGCAGGACCGACCAGCGCCTTGGCCAGAATGCCGGCCAGCAGGATGGCCATCAGCACATAGCCCGCCGTAAAGGCGCCGCCGAACAGCGACAGCAGCAGATGCCCGGCCGCGAGGACGACAAGGCCGACACCAAGCGCCGGCCAGAAGGTCCATCTGGCAGCATCGAAGGCGGCGGCGGCGAGCTCGGCGCGGCTGCCCTCGGCGATGATGCTGGAAAAGCGCGGTCCGGAGGCGGCCTTGACCGAGAAATTGATGAAGTGGACCAGCGCCATGGTCTTGGCTGCGGCGAAGTAGATGGCGACCTCGTGCGGCTCTAGAAAGATGCCGACGACGACGACATCGGAATTGGTGAGCAGGAAGCTGACGCCCTCGATCAGGAAGATCGGGAAGGCGACACTTAGCCAGCTCAGGAAATCGATCTTGCTCGGACCCTGGTGATAGTGCCGGCGCAGGCGGATCAGGGTCGCGACATACTGGCCGAGCGCCGTGAGATAGGTGGCGACCAGCGCTGCCTGCATGGCGGTGACTGCCGTGTGCGGCGCGCCGAGGCCGATCGCGATGAGCATGCAGGTGATGATCAGGATCGGGCGGACGATATAGACCGGGCTCAGCGCCATGACGGGCCAGTGATTGGCGCGCGAGGTGCCTTCCAGGATGTCGCCGAGCGCGATCATCGGCATGGCGAGCAGGCCGAGGAAGATCGGCACGAGATAGTAGCTCTGGATGCGATCGCCGAAGAGATGCAGGCCGATCATGCCGATGACGAGCACTGATGTGCCGGACAGCAGGCCGAAGATTCTGGCGGTGCCGGTCAGTCCGCGGATTTCCTCAAAGGCGCCCGACGCCTTGTACTGCGGCAGGAAGCGGACGATGGCGGTGTGGAAGCCGAGGCAGGAGAGGTCGCCGAAGAGAACGATCAGCACCCAGACGAAGACGAAGATGCCGTATTCGTATTCGCCCATCAGGCGGGCCAGGATGATCTGCGAGAGAAAGGCGAGGGCGGCGCTGACGACCCGGATCGCAAAGGCGGTCAGCGCCATGCGCTTGGCGGCGGCCTTTTCGCCGCGCTGGGTCAAGATATCGCCGAGCATGCGAAGCAGGCGACCGCCCGCAGGACGCAGGCTCGCCGGTAACATCTTCTCCGCTGTCTCGATGACCGCCATAATGGACACGCAAAACTCTCTGGCAAATCGTCCTTAGAGTAATGGCATGACAGCGTTAAGAAACGGTTGTGACGGGGCTTTTCGGCTTAACCTGTCCCCAGGTCAAAGCGTCAGCCGCCACCGCGTGTCAACGCCCTGTCTATCAGGACATCGAGGACCTCGGCGTAGCTGACGCCGGATGCCGCCATCGCCTTGGCGTACATGCTGATATTGGTGAAGCCGGGGATGGTGTTGAGCTCGTTGACCACGAAGGACATGTCCTCCTTCACGAAGAAATCGACGCGAGCCATGCCGTCGCAGCCGAGCGCCTTAAAGGCCTGGCGCGCTGTCTTGCGCAGGTCGTCCTCGATCTCCTTTGGCAGCTGCGCGGGCACACGCAGCGCCGCACCTGCTTCATCGATGTATTTCGCCTCGTAGCTGTAGAAACCGTGACTTTCGGCCGGCGCGATCTCGCCCGGCAGCGAGACGGTGATTTCGCCATTTGCATGTTCGAGCACGCTGAACTCAATCTCGCGGCCGGCGATGAATTCTTCGGCGAGCAGCTTGCTGTCGTGCCGGAAGCCTTCCGCAAGTGCCGCTGCGAAGTCCTCTTGCGTCTTCACCTTGCTGACGCCGACCGAGGAGCCCTGGCGGGCGGGCTTGATGAAGAGTGGCAGGCCGAGTTCGCGCACGGCGGCGTCGAAAGTCGGCGCGCTGTCCTGTTCGACGCAGAGAGCTTTCGCCACCGGCAATTTGGCTTCTCTGAGCAAGCGCTTGGCGATGTCCTTGTCGATGGCGGTGACCGATCCGAGCAGGCCGCAGCCGGCGAGCGCTACCCGGGCAACGGCTGCCAGGCCCTGTATCGAGCCATCCTCGCCATGCATTCCATGCAGTACGGGAAAGAGAACGTCGATCGCGGGCACTTCATACGGGTGCGTGCCCTGCGGGATGGCGAGCATGCGGCCCCGGCCGCCCGGCAGAAGGCTGACTTCGACGGCTTCCTCGACCTTGGCGGCCGCCGACAGCGTTGTGCCCTTGGGCAGAAGCACCCATTGCCCTTCCCGGGTCACGAAGACCGGCAGGACGTCGTAGCGCCCGGCGTCGAGGGCTGCGACGACATTGGTCGCTGAAAGGATGGAGACGTCGTGTTCTGGCGAGCGGCCGCCGAAGAGGATGGCAATGCGCGGCCGGGACGATTTTGGTTGTTCGGGCTGTGTCGGCATGGCGGATGGGTCCTCTTGTATCGTTGTTATTGGTCGAACCTGACGGCGATGCCGCGATTGGCGAAGAAGCGGTCGAAGGTCTCGATCGGAAGCTCGACATCTGCCTGGCTGGCTTCGTCGTGGCCGGACGGGTTGTGGAAGCGGATGGTGTCAGCGGTTGCCGCCGTCACCAGTACCAGGTGGCCGCCCTTTGCGAGCGGCTGGCGGTCCGGCCAGCGGATCTGGCTGTTGACCGAGGCGATGAAGAAGTCGCTGTCCTTCAGCACATCCGCGATATCGGGTGTCGGCAGGCCGGTGACTGTTTTCGCATGGAGACCGAAGGTTTCGCGGACATAGGTGACGAAGGGTGCGTAGATCAGTCCCTTGATCGACTGGTCATCCTCGTTGACGACATAGCCGCCGAATTGAGTGCATCCTCGAGCGAGATCGATAATGCGGTGGTCTTCGCCCCTGGCGGCGAGGATCATCTTGAGGCAGGCCATGCCGCAGATGTTGACGGCCCAGCGCGCATATTCCTCCACGGAGTCTGCGCCGGATCGCTGCCAGAGCGGATCATCGAGCAAGGCAGAAGCGCCGCGCTCCAGCACGGAGAGCGTCATCGACGGCGTTTCCCACTGGCTGAAATAGGGGGCCTTGCAAAGGGTGCGGTTCATAGAGTGTCCTAGAAATCAATCCTGATATCGGCGCAAGCTCGATGAACAAAGCGACTGTTTTGCGGCTGAATTTCGAGCGGATTATGAAAGTGGAAGTTGTGGGCGACTTCTGCTCATTTGCGGGTGGCGCGCATGAAAAAGCCCTCGCGACATCCCGGTCGCGAGGGCTTCGATTTTCCATGCTCGATCAGGTGTCAGGCCTGCTCGAAGGCGCCGTGGCAGTGCTTGTACTTCTTGCCCGAACCGCAGGGGCAGACCTCATTGCGGCCGACCTTGCCCCAGGTGGCGGGATCGTCGGGGTTGCGATTCTCGGGTGCCACGATGACTTCCGATGCCTGGTAGACCGATGCGAACTCGTCTTCGCCGGTCGCCGGATCGATGTGGTGTGCCTGCATGGCCGGCGGTTCCGGCTGCTCCTGCTGCACCAGTTCGACACGCATCAGCTGGGCGGTGACGGCCTGGCGAAGGCTGTTGAGCAGCGTGTTGAAGAGCTCGAAGGCTTCCGACTTGTATTCCTGCAGCGGGTCGCGCTGGGCGTAGCCGCGGAAACCGACGACCGAGCGAAGGTGATCGAGGTTGACGATGTGCTCGCGCCAGAGCGCGTCCAGCGTCTGCATGACGATGGAACGCTCGACGTAATGCATGATGTCGTCGCCGAAGCGCTCGGCCTTTTCGGTGAAGACTGCGTTGGCCGCTTCCGTCAGGCGGTCGCGGATATCGTCTTCGCCGATGCCTTCTTCCTTGACCCAGTCCTCGATGGGCAGGTCGAGATTGAGGAGCGCGTTGGTCTGTTCCTTGAGGCCAACGGCATCCCACTGTTCGGCGTAGGCGCGCTCGGGAATGTGCTTCTGAACCAGATCCTCGATCACTTCGCGACGCATGTCGGAAACGGTCTCGGAGATATTGGCCGCTTCCATCAGCTCGACGCGCTGCTCGAACACCACCTTGCGCTGGTCGTTGAGAACGTCGTCATACTTCAGGAGGTTCTTGCGGATGTCGAAGTTGCGGGCTTCGACCTTCTTCTGGGCGCGCTCCAGGGCCTTGTTGATCCAGGGATGGACGATGGCTTCGCCGTCCTTGAGGCCGAGCTTGGTCAGCATCGAATCCATGCGGTCGGAGCCGAAGATGCGCATCAGGTCGTCCTGAAGCGACAGGTAGAACTTCGAACGGCCGGGGTCGCCCTGACGGCCGGAGCGGCCGCGCAGCTGGTTATCGATACGACGGCTTTCGTGACGTTCCGTGGCGATGACGTAGAGGCCGCCGGCTTCGATCGCCTTCTGCTTCAGAACCTTGATCTCTTCGACGATCGCAGCGATCGCGGCATCACGCTCGGGACCGGGCTCCACTTCGCCGAGTTCGCGCTCGATGCGCATGTCGAGGTTGCCGCCGAGCTGGATGTCGGTACCGCGGCCGGCCATATTGGTGGCGATGGTCACGGAGCCGGGCACGCCGGCCTGGGCGACGATATAGGCTTCCTGCTCGTGGTAACGGGCGTTCAAAACCTGGAAGTTGTTGAAGCCCTGCTTGCGCATGAGGTCGGCGAGCAGTTCGGACTTTTCGATCGACGTCGTGCCGACAAGGACGGGCTGGCCGCGCTTCTGGGCTTCGTTGATCTCGGCGATGATCGCCTTGAACTTTTCCTCGAAGGTCCGGTAGACCTCATCGTCCTCGTCGATACGCTGGATCGGCAGGTTTGTCGGTACCTCGATGACGTCGAGGCCGTAGATGTTGCCGAATTCCTCGGCTTCCGTCTGCGCCGTGCCGGTCATGCCGCCGAGCTTGTCGTACATGCGGAAGTAGTTCTGGAAGGTGATCTGCGCCAGCGTCTGGTTTTCAGGCTGGATCTTTACGCGTTCCTTGGCTTCCAGTGCCTGGTGCTGGCCTTCCGAATAACGGCGGCCCGGCATCATGCGGCCGGTGAATTCGTCGATGATGACGATCTCGTCGTTGCGGACGATGTAGTCCTTGTCGCGGGTGAAGAGCTTGTGGGCCTTCAGCGCGTTGTTGACGTGATGGACGATCGCGACGTTTTCGATGTCGTAAAGGCCGGCGCCCTTGAGCAGGCCAGCTTCACGCAGAAGATTTTCGAGCTTTTCGGTGCCTTCTTCGGAGAAGTTGGCCGAGCGCTGCTTTTCGTCGATCTCGTAATCGCTTTCGACGAGAAGCGGAATGAAGGTGTCGATCGTGTTGTAGAGATCGGAGCGGTCGTCGAGCGGACCGGAGATGATCAGCGGCGTGCGTGCTTCGTCGACGAGGATCGAGTCCACTTCGTCGACGATCGCGTAGTTGTGGCCGCGCTGAACCATCTGGCCCTTCTCGTACTTCATGTTATCGCGCAGATAATCGAAGCCGAGCTCGTTGTTGGTCGCGTAGGTGATGTCGCAGGCATAGGCAGCCGCGCGTTCCTCGTCCGACAGGCCGTGGACGATGACACCCGTGGTCAGGCCGAGGAAGCTGTAAAGACGCGACATGGTGGCCGCGTCGCGCTGGGCGAGGTAGTCGTTGACGGTAACGACGTGGACGCCCTTGCCTGATAGCGCGTTGAGATAAACGGGAAGCGTTCCGACCAGCGTCTTGCCTTCGCCCGTCTTCATTTCCGCGATGGCGTTGGAATGCAGGATCATGCCGCCGATCAGCTGGACGTCGAAGGGGCGCATGCCGAGCACGCGGCGCGAGGCTTCGCGCACGACGGCAAAGGCCGGGACGAGGATGTCGTCGAGCGTCTTGCCTTCGGCCAAGAGCTTGCGGAACTCCACCGTCTGGGCGGCGAGCTGTTCGTCGGACAGCGCCTTGGTCTTTTCCTCAATCGCATTGATTGCGGCGACGTTCGGCGTGAAGGACCGCACGCGGCGATCATTGGCAGAGCCAAATATTTTGCGGGCGATACCGCCAAAGCTGACCATACGACTGGTCCTTTCTGAATATTCATCCCGGGCTTCTCGTAAGGGCGGCCCGGCCGAATTTCGGGCGCACGTATCGAAACGCCAGGAAACTTTTCTGGACGCGAGGTTGCGTGACAGATAAGAGGGGGGTCGAATGATGTCAACGGATTTGGCTGATATAGAAAGGCCACATTCCAGTGTTGATGCCTGTTTCAGGGCAGGATTCAAGAAGTTGAAGCCGGTGGGTTAACTGTGAAGGAATGTTTGATGTTGAACTACAACAGAATCGCCGTGATGGCACTCGCCACGTTCGTCGCCTTCCAGGCGCCGGTGCGGGCACAGGACGGCGCTGACGCCGTCGTTGCCAAGGTCGGCGATGTCGAGATCCACCAGTCGGAACTCGACCTGGCGGTTGCCAACCTCGATCCGCAGCTGGCGCAGCTGCCTGACGACCAGAAAAAGGTCGCAGCCCTTTCCGCCGCTATCGACGTGAAGCTGCTTGCCAAGGACGCGGCCGCTGAAAAGCTCGACCAGACGCCCGAGTTCAAGAAGCGCATGCAGTACCTTGCCGATCGCGAACTGCACAACGCCTACTTCAAGAAGCACGTCGTCGACACCGTGACCGACGCTGAAGTCAAGGCACGCTACGACAAGGAAGTCGCTGCCCTCCCGAAGCAGGAAGAGGTTCACGCCCGCCACATCCTGGTGAAGACGGAAGACGAAGCCAAGGACGTCATCAAGCAGCTCGACGCCGGCAAGAACTTCGCCGACCTCGCCAAGGAAAAGTCGACCGATCCGAACAAGGCTGACGGCGGCGATCTCGGCTATTTCACCAAGGGCCGCATGGTCAAGGAATTCGAAGACGCAGCCTTCGCGCTCGACAAGGGTGCCTACACCAAGACTCCTGTGAAGACCGATTTCGGCTACCACGTCATCCTCGTCGAGGATAAGCGCGACGCCGCTCCTCCTGCTTACGACCAGGTCAAGGATCAGGTTCGTCAGCTCGTCATGCGCGACAAGTATCTTGCGCTCCTGACCGCTGCCAAGGAAAAGTCCAAGATCGACATCACGGACGAAGCCCTGCGCAAGGGCTATGACGACGCCAACAAGCAGCCGCAGCCGGGCGACGCGCCCGCCGCAGCGCCGGCTCAGCAGTAACAACATCCATCGAGGGCCCGGTTTTTCCGGGCCCTTCCGTATCCCCTTTCATGCCAGGTCGATGATCATGTCCGGTTCCGTTTCCCCGCTCGCTCCCAAAACCTTCGTGTCCATGCCCGCGCTGCGCGGTGTTCGCATGGCGACCGCCTCGGCGGGGATCAAGTACAAGAACCGCACCGATGTCCTGATGATGGTGTTCGACAAGCCGGCGGCCGTTGCCGGCGTCTTCACCCGCTCGAAGTGCCCCTCCGCGCCCGTCGATTTCTGCCGCACCAATCTGCCGGGCGGCGTTGCCCGCGCCGTCGTCGTCAATTCCGGCAATGCCAACGCCTTTACCGGCGTGAAGGGCCGTGAATCTACCGCGCTGACGGCAAAGTCCGCCGCATCAGCCGTTGGCTGCAGTGAGAGCGAGATCTTCCTGGCCTCGACAGGCGTGATCGGCGAACCGCTCGACGCCACCAAGTTTTCCGGCGTGCTCGACACGCTCTATTCCGACGCGACAGGCGATTTCTGGTTCGAGGCCGCCAAGGCGATCATGACCACCGACACCTATCCGAAGGTCGCGACCCGCACGGCCGAGATCGGCGGCGTAAAAGTCTCGATCAACGGTATCGCCAAGGGCGCCGGCATGATCGCGCCCGATATGGCGACGATGCTCTCCTTCGTCGTCACCGATGCCGACATCGCGCCTGCAGCGCTGCAGGCGATGCTGTCTCAAGGCGTCGATCCGACCTTCAACTCGATGACCGTCGATAGCGATACCTCGACCTCCGACACGCTGATGCTGTTTGCGACGGGCGCTGCGGCCGACGATGGCCAGGTGCGCGTCGAGACGGCGGACGATCCGCGTCTTGCATCCTTCCGCGCGGCCCTCAACGATCTCCTCAAGGATCTGGCGCTGCAGGTCGTGCGCGACGGCGAGGGCGCCACCAAGATGCTCGAGATCACCGTCACGGGTGCTGAAAGCGATGCCGCCGCCAAGACGATCGCGCTGTCGATCGCCAATTCGCCACTGGTGAAGACGGCTGCTGCCGGCGAGGACGCCAACTGGGGTCGCATCGTCATGGCTGTCGGCAAATCCGGCGAAATGGCCGACCGCGACCGCCTCGCCATCTGGTTCGGCGACGTGCGCGTTGCCGTCAATGGCGAACGCGATGCCGGCTATTCGGAGGAGGCGGCCTCCAACGTCATGAAAAAGCAGGACATTCCGGTGAAGGTCGAAATCGGCCTCGGAAATGGCACCGCGACGGTCTGGACGTGCGACCTGACAAAGGAGTATGTCGCCATCAACGGTGACTACCGGAGCTGAGTTTTATTGACCGAGACATCCCCAAAGAAGGCAAATCTGCCGCTGGTGCGCAGGCTGGAAGCCGTCGGTTTCCGGGCCTGGCCGGCCTCGTCGGTTGTTTACGATGGCAGCTGGCAGGTGCGGCTGACGGCGGGGCATCCGTCGAACCGGCTGAACTCGATCGTGCCGCTCGATCCGTCCGATCATCGCGACGTCGAGATACGGCTGGCCAAGGCGAGCCGCAAGTTCGAGGCCTATGGCCGCCCGGCGGTGGTTCGGCAGACGCCGCTGGCTTCGCCGGTTCTGATCGATCTGGTGAAGGCCGAGGGTTGGACGCCGTTCGACGAAACCATCGTCATGACCTGCGATCTCGCCAATGCCGACCTGCCGGATACGCTCGATCATTTGCCGACGCATGACATCAGCCGCTTCGTGGACGCCAATCTGGCGACCGATCAGGTCTCGACCAAGCTGAAGCCAGCACTCGCCGAAGTCATCAACGCGATCAAGCCGCCATCCGGCCTGTTCATGGTGGAAGATCCGGAAACGGGGCCGCTGGCGACCGTGCTCTGCGTGCAGGACAACGATCTGGCCGGCATCATGTCGCTCTCGGTCACGCCGTCGCGCCGCCGCGAGGGGCTCGGGCTTGAGATTTTGACGTCCGCTCTGCGCTGGGCGCGGATGCGCAGCGCCCGCTCGGCCTGGCTGCAGGTCAAGACCGGCAATGTGCCTGCCATCACGCTCTACGAGCGGTTCGGCTTCGTCGAGGCCTATCGCTATTCCTACTGGCGGCGGGATCTTTGCCGATGAGCGAGACAAGCGTGAGCGGTACTGGCCACAGCATTCTCCTCGTCGTTGCCTGCGCGTTGATCGACGCGGATGGCCGCATCCTGTTGGCGCAGCGGCCTGAAGGCAAATCGCTCGCCGGCCTCTGGGAGTTCCCCGGCGGCAAGATGGAGCCGGGCGAGACGCCGGAGGAAACGCTGGTGCGCGAGCTTCATGAGGAGCTCGGGATCACAACCAAGGTTGCGTGCCTCGCGCCGCTCACTTTCGCCAGCCACACCTACGAGAAATTCCACCTTTTGATGCCGCTTTACGTTTGCCGCCGTTTCGAGGGCATTCCCGTTGGCCGCGAGGGTCAGGCGATCAAGTGGGTGAAGCCGCAGGCGCTGCGCGATTATCCCATGCCGCCGGCCGATGAGCCGCTGATCCCCATTCTGCAGGACTTACTTTAGAAATTTCTATTTTATAGCTATTTCTGTGCCAATCTGGCTGTGGATATTAATCGATCGTTTAACAGATTCTGCCAAAGATCGGCCTCAATCAAGCAACTGGCGTGTGTGTAGAAGGCTTGACGCATGGACGACGATTTCTGGAAAGCAGTTCGGGAGAAGGAGCAGGCTTCGGTTTCCTCGCGCAAGACGGGGGCGCTGAACATCGCGCTTCTATTCGGCACGGCCGTCGTGGCCCTGACACTGATCCTGACGCCGATGCTCGCCGACAAGTCGAAGTCGAGCGTCTTTGCCAGCGCGCCGTCGGAATTCGATTCGATCACGACGGGTTCAATTCCGAAGAGCGAGAACGGCCAGAAGAGCGAAAACGGCAAGCGCTATACGATCCGTCGCAGCGTCCTGCAGGATACGCCGGGCTCGGTTTGCGTCGTGCAGGGCTACGGAAGCGGTGTTGGCTGCTGAAGGCTTGAGGCCCAAGGCGATGCGGAGAAATCGACTGGCATGTCGAGCGACGAGGGACGAATGACGAGACTTCTGAAAGCATTTGTCACTGATCGCAACGGCGCCACCGCCATCGAATACGGCCTGATCGCCGCCCTGGTCGCCACCGCGATTATCACCGGCGTCGGAGCGGTTAGCGGACAGCTGAACAACATCTTCACCATCATCGCAAACAACATACCGTAGCTGATCTGAGCAGGGCGACAGCTGGCCAAAAGCCCTACTGCTTGAGCTTGTGCTCCTCGACCTTCAGCGCGTCGGCGAGCCTGACCTTTGCCGATCCCGGCCGCAGCGGTTTTTGCTGGCTTTCGTGCGGCGCCCATCCCGAGACATAGATGATCGAGAAGGTGGCCCGGATGCGGCCATCCGGATCGGAATAGCGTTCCGCGTACAGTTCGGCGGCGCGCATGAAGAAGGCGCGCGTCAACGGCTTGCTGCTGCGCTCGGCAAGCGGATTGGTCATGCCCATGGCGCGCAGATCGCGCATCAGCGGAAAAATGGAATCGTAGCGGACCGTATAGGTCTCGGCGTCGATAACGGGCAGCGCGAAACCGGCGCGCTGCATCAGTCCGCCGACATCGCGGACATCGGCGAATGGAATGACGCGGGGGCTGGCGCCGCCGGTCATCTCGATCTCGGTGGCGAGCAGGACCTCGCGCAACTCCTGCAATGTGCCGGAGCCGGGAATGGCGGCGAGGAACAGTCCGTCGGGGCGGAGCGCACGGCGGATCTGGATGAAGACGCCGGGCGTATCGTTGGTCAGGTGCAGGCTCAAGGGCGCGATCACCAGATTGGCCGATTGCGGCTCAAGCGGAACCATCTCCAGCGGCGCTTCGATGAAGGCATCGTCGGAGGTGGCATAGGCCTGTTCGCTTTCGATGCGGGTGAGGCTGCCGATCTTGCCGGTGGCCTTGGCGGCGCGGGCGGCGGCGCCGGTCGCGCCATGCAGTTCGACGGCATGTTCGAAGGTGCGCTCGACGACGGCGAGGCGTTCGCCCAGTTCGTCGGCTGCGATATCGAGCAGGAAGCTTGCCTTCGGATCATTGTTGCGAAGCGCGCGATGCCGGTTCGCCGCAATCCTTGTCGTGTCGAAGATGATGTCCATGCCGACGTCAATAATCCTGCCGGGGCGGGGCGGCAAGGCGATTTTCCTGTTGCGCGAAATGCGCTATCGTTTCGCCATGGGGTTGCGCGGGTGGCAAGGTTTGGCGGGGATCGACCGGGCGCTGAGGCGTCCGCTCTCCGCTATGGTCGACCTGATCTATCCGCCCGCCTGCGCCGTCTGCGGCGTGTCGACGGGGCGGCATCGCGGCGTCTGCCCAAAATGCTGGTCGGCGCTGCGGTTCATCGAGCGGCCCTATTGCGAGGTTCTGGGCATTCCCTTTTCGCATGATCTCGGCGCTGGGATATTGAGTGCCGCCGCCATCGCCGACCCGCCGCCTTTCGATCGCCTGCGCACGGCAGCCTTCCACGACGAGGCGGTGCGCAATCTCGTGCATGGGCTGAAATATCGCGACCGCACCGATCTGGCGCCGATGATGGCGGCTTGGATGCTCCGGGCATCCGATGGTGCTGTCGAGCGCTGCGACGCGATCCTGCCGGTGCCGCTGCATCGAACACGGATTTTGTCGCGCCGGTTCAATCAGGCGGCGGAACTGGCGCGTCATATGGCAAAGCAGGCCGAGCGCCCGCTGCTGCCTGCGACGCTGTTGCGTGTTCGGCGAACGCGCCAGCAGGTGGGGCTGGGTGCGAAGGCGCGGCAGGAGAATGTGCGTGGCGCCTTTGCGATCGCCAGCGGCCGCGAAGGCGATGTGTTCGGCAAGCGGCTGGTGCTGGTCGACGATGTCTATACGACAGGCGCGACGGTGGCCGCTGCAGCCAGGGTGCTGCGCCGCGCCGGTGCGGCCGATATCACCGTTTTGACCTTTGCAAGGGCACTATCCGAAACTATATGACAGGGAGATTACTGCCTTTGTCTGGAGTTCCGATGGTACCGGTTACGATCTATACGCGCGATGGCTGCGGTTTCTGCGTTCGCGCCAAGTCTCTTCTTTCCGAAAAGGGTGTCGATTTCGTCGAGCACAATGCGACCTCCACGCCTTCTTTCCGCGCCGAGATGATCGCGCGCGCCAATGGCGGCTCGACGTTCCCGCAGATTTTCATAGGCGACAAGCATGTCGGCGGGTGCGATGATCTCTATGCGCTGGAGCGTGCGGGCAAGCTCGACCCGCTGCTGGCCGCTTAGGATAAGCCAATGACATTCAAGGCCGCTGCCATTCAAATGTGTTCGGGTATCGATCCGCAGCGCAATGCGGATGCCATGGCGCGGCTGGTGTGCGAGGCCGCCGCCTCGGGTGCCATCTATGTGCAGACGCCCGAGATGACCGGGATGCTGCAGCGCGACCGCGCCGCCGGCAAGCTGCATCTGCGTGACGAGGCGAACGACATCATCGTTCGCACCGCGCGAAAGCTTGCCTGCGAACTTCAGATCCATGTGCATGTCGGCTCGACGGCGATCGCGCTCGATGACGGCAAGCTTGCCAATCGCGGCTATCTCTTCGGTCCCGATGGCACGATCCTGAACCGCTACGACAAGATCCACATGTTCGATGTCGATCTCGACAATGGCGAGAGCTGGCGCGAGAGTGCGGCATACCGGCCGGGGCAGGAGGCGCGCGTGGTGTCGCTGCCGTTCGCCGAGATGGGCTTTGCGATCTGCTACGACGTTCGCTTCCCGGCGCTGTTTCGCGCCCAGGCGGTCGCCGGCGCTGAGGTGATGACGGTGCCTGCCGCCTTCACCCGCCAGACCGGCGAGGCGCATTGGGAAATCCTCTTGCGCGCCCGCGCCATCGAGAACGGCATGTTCGTGATTGCCGCCGCCCAGGCCGGCGTGCATGAGGATGGGCGCGAGACCTTCGGGCACTCGATGATCATCGATCCCTGGGGCAAGATCCTGGCGTCATCAGGTGGCACCGGCGAGGCGATCGTGATCGCCGAGATCGATCGCGCTGCCGTGAAGGCGGCGCGCGACAAGATCCCGAATCTGAAGAATGCCCGCGAGTTCTCGATCGAGACTGTTGGCGGCGATGTGTCCGGAGGCGTGGCCGCTTGATCCGTTATTCGCTGCGTTGTGACAATGCCCATGAGTTCGAAGGCTGGTTTTCCGAGAGCGCCGATTTCGAGCGCCAGGTCGCGTCCGGCTTCCTCACCTGTCCGACCTGCAATTCGGCCGCCGTCTCCAAGGTGCTGATGGCGCCGTCGGTCTCGACCGCGCGCAGGAAAGACCAGATGCAGACGGTCGCCATGGATGCCGTGCGCCGCGAGGCGTTCCAGAAGCTGAAGGAAGCGGTAACGGCGATCAAGGCCAACTCCGAGGACGTCGGCGAACGCTTCCCCGAGGAGGCGCGCAAGATCCACTACGGCGAGGCCGATGCACGCGGGATCATCGGCCAGACGACGCCGGATGAGGCGCAGGCGCTCATCGACGAAGGCATCGAGATCGCGGCGCTTCCCGTGCTTCCCGACGACGTGCACTAAGATGAGCCTGGAAGCGCGCCTTGCGATGTATAACTTCGGTTTGCACGTGGCGCCCTTCGAGAGCGACGCCGTCGAGGGGTTTCGGCTGCGCGAACCGGCCAATTTCGAGGCCGCACGGCGTGCCTGCGGCTTTGTCGGCCGCTCCGGCTATGCCGGCGAGCCGGGCGCGCGAAGCTGGGGGCCACAGGTCTTTCCGCGTTTCGTCAAAGATAGCGGTTTCGATACGGCACCATCTTCCCTGTCGCTCTGGGCCGATATCGAATCGCTGATGGCGTTCAGTTATGACGGCGTGCATGCGGATGCGCTGAAGCACGCGCGCAACTGGAACGTCAAACCATCATGGCCGCCCCTCGTTCTCTGGTGGGTGGGGCCGCATCACCGGCCTGATTGGGCCGAGGCCGTCGAGCGCTTCGAGCATCTGGCTGATCACGGGCCGAGCGCGCGGGCCTTCACCTTCAAGATACCCTTTGGGCCTGATGGGGCGGCGGTCGAGATCGATCGCGCCCGCGTCAAGGAACTGGCGGCGCGCAACGCCGAGACGCAAGTCGATCTGCTTGCGCATGTCAGGACGTTGAAAGTCTAGGCGAAATGCCGGCGGCTGCTCTTACGCCTCGCGCTTGGCCAGCAGCATGTAGTTCACGTCCATATCCCGCGACAGGTTCCACTGGTTGGACAGCGGATTGAAGAACACGCCGGTGCGGTCGATGATGGTGAGGCCATCTGCAGTGACCGGCTTTTCGATCTCTTCCGGACGCACCAGCTTCTCATACTGGTGTGTGCCGCGCGGCAGCCAGCGCAGGACGTTTTCGGCGGCGAAGATGGCGAGGGCCGCGGCCTTCATCGTGCGGTTGATGGTGGCGACGAACATCAGGCCGCCGGGGCGGACCATTTTCGCGCAGGTGGTCATGAAGAAATCGACGTCGGCGACGTGTTCCACCACTTCCATGTTCAGGACGATATCGAAGGTCTCGCCGGCCTCGGCCAGCTGTTCGGCCGTGACCGCGCGGTAATCGACCGGCACGCCGGAGGCCTTCGCATGGGTCGATGCGATGCCGATGTTCTTTTCGGAGGGATCGGCGCCGATAACGGTCGCGCCCATGCGGGCGACCGGTTCCGACAACAGGCCGCCACCGCAGCCGATGTCCAGCACCCGAAGGCCTTCCAGCGGCCGGGCCGAGCGAGGGTCGCGGCCGAAGTTTTCAGCCGCCTTGTCCCTGATGTAGCCGAGGCGAACGGGGTTGAACTTGTGCAGCGGCTTGAACTTGCCGGTCGGGCTCCACCACTCGGCCGCCATCGCGGAAAAGCGGTCCACTTCGCTCTGGTCGATGGTGCTCTTCGCCGCTTCCGTCATGGTCCTGCTCCTTGATTGGTCAGCAGTGAAGTCGGACGAACGGCCCGCGAAGTCAAGAGCCAGGGATGGTGTCGCGTGGTCGCGGTAGTGCTCGGCCTTTCGCGCCTGGCTACTACAAGTGGATAAGGCGACTTCCATCAACACATTGTGATATAGTTAATGTATTGTTGAGGGTAAGGGCGATGTTGCGTGTGCGTAATGCATTGGCCGCTGTGCTTGGCCTGTCAACGTGTTTCCCGTTTCCGGCGTTCGCGGAGGTTGCGGTCGGCGAGGCGACTCTCATCAAGACAGAGGTGGCTGGTGAAAACGGGCCTCTGGTGGTCAAGGACCCTGTTCATCGCGACGAACGTATCCGCACCTCGATCGGCGGGCTTGGTCAATTCGTCTTCCGAGATGGTACCAAGCTTGCCGTCGGTGCCGGGTCGTCGGTGGTGATCGACAGCTACGTCTATGACGACGCCAATTCGGTCAAGAAGCTGACGATCAAGGCGGCGAAGGGCACGTTTCGCTGGATCAGCGGCAATTCCTCCTCATCGGCCTATTCGATCGTGACGCCGGCGGGAACGATCGGTGTGCGCGGCACGGCGTTCGATGTCTATGTCGCGCCGAACGGCACGACCGCCATGGTGCTTCTCAACGGTTCTGCGCAATTCTGCGGCGCCGGCGGCTGCAAGCAGCTGCGCGAGCAGTGCGACTGCGTGATCGCTTCGCGCGGCGGCGGGGTGTCGGATCCGCGCAAGGTCGACGAGACGACATTGCGGACGCTGCGAAATAACAAGGCGCTGCCGTTCCTTTCGGGAAACCAGCAACTGTCAGGGCCACTTGGAAATATCCGCACCAGCTGCGGCCTGCGCAGCATGCGCGCGGAGCGGCAGGACCGGCCGCCCGAGAGCTCGCCGGTGCCGACGCTGTTTCCGCCGAAGGAACAGGCGCCGCCCTCACCACAGACGCCGGAGCGGCCACAGAAGCCGGATGAACCGCAAAAGCCGGATAAGCCCGACAAGCCGCATCATCACCGCCCTGACAAGCATCACCATGACAGGGATCACGATCATCCGGACCGACACCACCATGATCGCGACAGGGACCGCGACCATTGGGGCGGACGCGGAGGGGATCGCGACGGGCATCACGGCCGGGACAATGACGGCGGCGGCTGGGGCCAGCGCAGCGGAAATCACGACGTTCAAAATGAGCATGGACGGCGCGACGGATGGGGCAACCGACATGAAGGGTCGCGGGATCGTGGTGGCGACAACCACGGTGCGCGGGATCACGCCGATCGCGGTAGTGCCACCCGCGATGGAAGCCGCGACCATGCCGATCGAGATCGTGGAAGCAGGGACAATGGGGGCCGGGACAATGGCGGCCGGGATCATGCAAGCCGAGATCGTGGGGGCCGTTCCGATGGCGGCGATGGTGGCCGCAACGGGCATAACGGGCATCGCGACGGGCCGCAGGGCGGTGCTTCGCCGGCGAATGGTGGTCAGGGGCAATCCGGCGGAGCAGAATCCGCTGCCAGCGATGGTAGCCAGGGTAGTGTCGGGACCGGGACGGGGGCTGGCGATGGCGATGGGGCTGGCTCGGGCGGCCATCGCGGCGGCTGGCATGGGCGCAATGGCGACCAGAACGGTGGCCGGCAGGGCGGAGGTGGTCACCAAATGCGCGACCACAGCGGCAACAATCACGACAACGGCGATAGCAGCGACTAGGCCGGTTTTATCCTGACAACGGCGTTCTTCACGATGCCTGCTCCGATAGCGGTCTGGGGTCGGCAGCTGGTGTCTCCCTGAAGTGATCGGCGCGGCGGGCGAGGCGGCGGTAGAACTCCGGCAGTGTCGCCGGGTAGGGCTGCGCCCGCTGCCTGACCCTTGCCAGCAGCTTGCGGCTCTCCGTGGAGCGGGTGGCGAAGGCTTCCACCAAGGCCTGATGCGCGGTTTCGAGCAGTGCGAAGGTCGCCGAGAGGCCGATGGTCTCATCGCCCAGCGTGGCGTAGAGGCGGGTACGCGTGCTCTTGCCCTTTAGGCCGAGCGAGCCGGCGTCGAGCAGGGCGAAGTGCGGCAGGGCGGCGGCCGTCGTCTCAGACACCAGGATATCGAAGCCGACTTCCTTGCAGCAGCCTTCGATGCGGGCCGAGACATTCACTGCGTCGCCGACGGCGGAATAGTTGAAGCGGCTTTCGGCGCCCATGTTGCCGACGCAGGCGAGGCCCGTGTGGACGCCGATGCCGATCCCCACCTGATACTCCTCGCCGAAACCGAAGGCATCCGTGGCGTTCAGGGTCGCGAGCGTCTCGCGCATGGCAAGGGCGGCGCGTACGGCCTTGACGGGATGGTCGGTGACATCCACCGGCGCGTTCCAGAAGGCCATGATGCTGTCGCCGATGAATTTGTCGAGCGTGCCCTCATTGGCCACAACATGGCGGCTCAGCGCATCGAGCAGCGTGTTGAGGAAGCGGACGACCTCGGCCGGCTGCAGGCGCTCGCTCAGCGTCGTGAACCCGCGCACGTCGACGAACATGACCGTCAATTCGCGGTCGTCGCCGCCGAGACGCAGCGCATCAGGATTGTGCTCGATGCGGTGCAGCAGCGAGGGCGAGAGATACTGGCCGAATGCCTTGCGCACTTCGCGTCGCTCTCGGTCGATGACCAGGATGCGGAAGGAGGTGGCGGCGAAGTGGATGATCGAGGCGGCGACGATCGGGGCGAGCGGGTCGAACAGCAGGCCCCATCGCGAAAAGGCAAACCAGGAACTCGCAAAGGCGAGCGCGGTGACAATCAGCCCGCAGGCGAGACCGACGGCGGGGCTGACGAAGGTGGTGACGATGACGAGGCAGGTGCCGAGCACCGCGATCAGCAGGATCTCCATGCCATCTGCCCAATCCGGGCGGGAGAGGAACTGGCCGGAGAGGATCTGTTCGACGGTCTGCGCATGAATTGAGACGCCGGGTACGTTTTCGCCGAGCGCGGTGGTGCGGATATCCTGCAGGCCGGCAGAGGAGGTGCCGACGAAGACGATGCTGCCCTGCACGGCGGCTGCGACACCCGGCGCGGGTCCGTCGGGCGCCAGCACCTTGCCGGCGGAGATATAGCGATCGGCGACATCGGGGCTGGTGTAGAGCCAGAGCTCGCCGGATGAGGTGACGGGTACCACGAAGTCGCCGACCTTGATCGAGGTCAGCGTGTCGGGAGCATCGGGGGCCGCCGCGACGATATAGGTCGAAGCGCCTTGGGCGACGCGCAGCGCTTCCAGCGCCAGGTTGGGATACAGCTGTTCGCCATCGCTGAGGAGAAGCGGGACACGGCGGACGGTGGCGGAGTAGGTGCCGGGATTGAGGCTGATATGGCCGAGCCCGGTGGCGTTGATCTGCAATTGCGGTCGCACCGGCGTTGCCGCCGTCATGCGCGGCGGTGCGTTGGACGGGCTCTCGCCGGTAAAGGCGAAGCCCGCCTTGACCGGCGGCCTGTAGCTGCCGTCCATGGATAGGCCAAAGCCGAGCACGACGGGTTTGTCGGCGATGGCCTCGGCGAAGAGCTGGTCGTTATCTGGTAGTCGGCTAAGGAGCGTCGGGTCGACGCCCGCGACATCGCGCATGATCGACCGCGGCGACAGGCGGTCGGCCTCGGCGAACAGCACGTCGAAGGCGATCGCCGCCGCACCCATGTAGGACAGGCGCTGCACCAGAAGCGCCAGCCGGTCGCGCGGCCATGGCCACTGGCCGAATTCCCTAAGCGACGCCTCATCGATATCGATGACTCGCACCGGCGCGTTTTCGAATTTGCGCGGGGTGATGCGTTGGTACTCGTCGAAGGTGATGTCGCGGATCTGGCGCAGGAGCGGCGGATCGGTGGCGCGCAGCAGCGTGAAACTCGCGACGAGCGCAAGGCCGAGAACCACGCCGATTTTCTGCATGCGTGTCATGATCGGACCGGCCCCCGCGCCCGCAGCCTGGCAGCGGTCGAAACGATGGTTGGCGACGCCGGGCTCCAGGCGCTTCTAGGCTGCCTGTTTCCCGGGCGTGACGCAACTGCGTCTTTCGGGCGTTCGGCGTTGCTCAGAGTTCAGTGCATGTCAGTTCGACCGCGCCGGCGTTGTTCCAGTACATCCATGGAATGTCGTTGGCACAGCAGTAGAGAACGCCGTTTTTCGTGGCGATCCACGACGGGCGAGACACGCCGATCAGAAACGCCGTCTCCGTGTCCTGATCGATGACGCCGATCAGAGCGAACCACTGCGCCTTGGGCATGACCTTCAATCCGGCAAACGGTTTCAGCCACGCCCGATCATAGCCGTTCGCGTGCTCATCGATCTTCCAATCCGTCCACGTGCCCGACGCCGTGAAAGCGTAGGTCGCGCCTTGCCGGATGTCGCAGACGCGTGTCCAGCGTTGGTCGGCCGGGATGGATTTCGTTATTGTGAATGGCATGATGACATCTCCCCACGATGCGCAGCCGCAAGCGGGAAGATTAGTTGCATTTTACAGTGTTGCAACAAATAATTGTGATGGTGTTCAGCTCGCCATCATTACGCGATACTCAGCCCTGCGGCATCGCGTCGTTCTTGCTTGAGGCAGCATGCGCTTCCAGGATTGCCGCCGCTATGACCTTGCGCAGTTCGTAGACCAGCGACCTAGAGCGCTTGCGGTCCAGGTCCTGGGCCGCCTTCGCAAGGTTAAGTCCCTCGTTCAACACAATGTGATGGGCGCGGGCCAATGCCCAGGTTTCGATATCAAGACTTCCCATTCGGAATCTCCGCCAAATCATTCAGCATCAAAGACATTCGCGAATCAATTTACGCCGCATACTTACGATTGAAGAAGAATCACAGTTACCTATGCTTGGAAATATATGCGACACCCGATTTTTAGTGATGTGACAAAATTGTTGCGCCGTGGCGGCAGGTGTGCCGCGCCACGGTTGTGCGTTTGCCCGAACGATATCAGTTCAGGTTGATCGCTGTCGGATCGTCAGTCGTTGGCGGCCATCATCCGGTCGCTAAGGCGTCCCGAAGACCAGCGCATCCATTGATCGGGGCTGCCGTTGAAGACGTTGAGGTCGATCCTGCCTTCGACGCCATGCGACAGGCCCGAGCCGGAATACTGCCAGAAGAGCCACTTGCGGCCCGGATAGCGCTTGGAGGGGTGGGCGGCGACGGAGCGCAGCCAGAAGGGATAGTTCTGGAAGGCGCCCTGAAGGTTGTCGGCATAGAAGTCGGGCGCGGTGTAGATCACCGGACGCTTGCCGTAATAGCGCTCGAGCTTGTCCATGAAGACCTGCATCTTCTCGAGAACGTTTTCGGTCGAGGGACGACGCTTGCAGGCGGATTCGCCGTTCCACTCGACGTCGATGACGGGGGGAAGCGCATCGGGATCGCGCGGAACGTTGCGGATGAACCAGTCGGCCTGTTCGCCGGCGGTGCGGCACCAGTAGAAAAAGTGGTAGGCACCGCGCTTCAGGCCGGCTTCCTTGGCCTTGCGCCAGTTGGTGCGGAACATTGGGTCGAGGTGGTCGCCGCCGTCGGTCGCCTTGATATAGGCGAAGTTGGCGCCCTGGGTGCGCAGTCTGGGCCAGTCGATATCGCCCTGCCAGCGCGAGACGTCGACGCCGTGAACGGCGAGCTTGTGGGGGGAAGATCGGCCGAAATTGATCGGCTTGGCGTCGCGGAACTGGCGGCTGTAGAGCTTGCTGCGGGTGCGCGGCTGTGCCGTCTCCTCCATATCGGGAAGATCGGGGCGTTCCAGGACGGGCGGGGCGATGGGCGGGCGCGCCGGCGGCGTCATCATCGCGACCTCGGTCGCTGCCATCGGGCGCTCGGCGGGAAGCGGGGCGCCGACGGTGCGGTCGGCGGAGGCGAAGGCCTTCGATTCCGGAATAGGGCCGGCCCATGCCAGCACTTCCTGGTGTGGAGCGACCTGCTGGCCGGCGGCGATATCGGCCGAGGGCACAGGCGTGGACGGGACGGCTGCGGGCGGCGCCACCGAACTCGTCGTTTCGCGCGAAGGGGCGGCTGAAGCCAAGACGTCGGGGCCAGACGTTGACGTGCAACCCGCAAGGGTCAGACAGGCAAGGAAGATTGCTGGCACAGCCGAAAAACGCATTGGGAACCCATTACTCATTACAGGCCGGACGCCGATCACGGTGGCGCCAGGAACATCAAAGGGTATTGCTAACGGGAAATTACCAAAAAAAGCTGAATCTAATCTTTACGCCGAAAAATGTGCGGGGACGGGGCGATGAGCTTTGCCGGGTGCCAATGTCATAGTGATGTCACATGCGGTTCGGTCTGCCTCGCGCGGCCTGCAAATTACACGCGCAATTGAGGCCGTCATTCTCCTTTCTCCACCTTGCCACCCCCTCACAAACTCGCTAAGAGACGCCGCAACTTGGGCCCTTGGGCACAGGGCGTTAGAAGGGTTCCAGAACCTCCCAATTCCGGCTCTTCGGCCTGTGGCTTCCAAGGCTTCGTCGTGCCGGGTCTGGCTTTCGTCTCTCCCGGCGGTTTGCTGTGGTAGAGGCTTATGGCACGCATCGTAATGAAGTTCGGCGGAACATCCGTCGCTGACCTGGACCGTATCAAGAACGTTGCCCGCCACGTCAAACGCGAGGTCGATGCCGGTCATGAAGTGGCCGTCGTCGTTTCTGCCATGTCGGGCAAGACAAACGAGTTGGTCGGTTGGGTGCAGAACACGCCGAAGGTCGTCGGCGCAAGCTCGCCCTTCTATGATGCCCGCGAATATGACGCCATCGTCGCTTCCGGCGAGCAGGTGACTTCAGGTCTTCTGGCCATCGCGCTGCAGGCCATGGACGTCAACGCTCGCTCCTGGCAGGGCTGGCAGATCCCGATCCGCACCGATAACGCGCATGGCGCGGCGCGTATCCTGGAGATCGACGGCTCCGAAATGATCAAGCGCATGGGCGAGGGCCAGGTGGCCGTCGTCGCCGGCTTCCAGGGTCTCGGCCCCGACAACCGCATCGCGACGCTCGGCCGTGGCGGTTCGGATACGTCGGCGGTGGCAATCGCGGCCGCCGTCAAGGCTGATCGTTGCGACATCTATACCGACGTCGACGGCGTCTACACGACCGATCCGCGCATCGTGCCGCAGGCGCGCCGCCTGAAGAAGATCGCGTTTGAGGAAATGCTCGAAATGGCGTCGCTCGGCGCCAAGGTGTTGCAGGTTCGCTCCGTCGAGCTTGCCATGGTGCATAAGGTGCGCACCTTCGTGCGTTCGTCTTTTGAAGATCCCGATGCTCCGGGCATGGGTGATTTCTTGAATCCGCCCGGAACGCTGATTTGTGACGAGGAAGAAATCGTGGAACAGGAAGTAGTCACCGGCATCGCCTATGCCAAGGATGAAGCGCAGATCTCGCTTCGCCGTCTCGCCGACCGTCCGGGCGTCTCCGCCGCGATCTTCGGACCGCTGGCCGAGAACCACATCAATGTCGATATGATCGTCCAGAACATCTCGGAAGATGGCTCGAAGACCGACATGACCTTCACCGTCCCATCGGGCGACGTGGATAAGGCCATCAAGGTGCTCGGCGAGCACAAAGACACGATCGGTTACGACGTCGTGCAGAACGAATCGGGCCTGGTAAAGGTGTCGGTCATCGGTATCGGCATGCGCAGCCACGCCGGCGTCGCTGCGACCGCTTTCAAGGCACTTGCCGATAAAGGCATCAACATCAAGGCGATCACCACCTCGGAAATCAAGATTTCCATCCTGATTGATGGTCCTTATGCGGAACTCGCTGTCAGGACTTTGCATTCCTGCTACGGTCTGGATAAGAATTGATTCCCAGCAGGCCTGCCGCGCGTACAAGTTGATCAGTGGCGCGGCTTTCTGCCGGTCCACTTTGCCTTCTGTTTTTGGAGCTTGAGACGCAATGAGAGACCTTTCCGGCGGTCCGCGCGTGCTGCTCAAGCGGCTGCGCGAGTTGATGGCGGAGCCGCTGGAGCCACAAGAGCGTCTTGACCGGATCGTTCGCCAGATCGCCAGCAACATGGTGGCGGAGGTTTGCTCCGTCTACGTGCTGCGTTCCGACGGCGTGCTCGAGCTCTATGCAACCGAAGGTCTGAACCGCGAAGCTGTCCATCTGGCGCAGCTGAAAATGGGGCAGGGCCTCGTCGGCACGATCGCCGCATCGGCCGCCCCTCTCAATCTCTCCGACGCGCAATCGCACCCCGCCTTCCGCTATCTGCCGGAGACGGGCGAAGAGATCTATCACTCCTTCCTCGGTGTGCCGATCCTGCGCGCCGGCCGCTCGCTCGGCGTTCTCGTCGTTCAGAACAAGGCAAGCCGCAACTATCGCGACGAGGAATTGGAAGCGCTCGAGACGACCGCAATGGTGCTGGCCGAGATGATCGCCACCGGCGAGCTGAAGAAGCTGACCAAGCCGGGCCTCGAGCTCGACCTGACACGGTCGGTGACCTTCGACGGCGACACCTACAATGAAGGCATCGGGCTCGGCTATGTCGTGCTGCACGAGCCTCGCATCGTCGTCACCAATTTGCTCAACGAGGATTCCGACAAGGAAATCCGCCGGCTTGCCGAAGCGCTGGGTTCGCTGCGCATTTCGATCGACGATCTCCTGTCGCAGCGCGACGTCTCGATGGAGGGCGAGCATCGCGAAGTGCTCGAGACCTACCGCATGTTCGCGCACGACCAGGGATGGGTGCGCAAGCTCGAGGAGGCGATCCGCAACGGCCTGACGGCGGAAGCCGCAGTCGAGAAGGTGCAGAGCGACACCAAGGCGCGGATGATGCGCCTGACCGACCCTTATCTGCGCGAGCGGATGCATGATTTCGAGGATCTGGCGAACCGTCTCCTTCGCCAGCTGACAGGCTATACCGGCCGCACCTCGGGCGATGGCTTCCCTGCTGATGCTATCATTCTTGCGCGTGCCATGGGCGCTGCCGAACTGCTCGATTATCCACGCGCCAATGTGCGCGGCCTGGTGCTCGAAGAGGGCGCGGTGACCAGCCACGTCGTCATCGTTGCGCGCGCGATGGGCATCCCCGTCATCGGCCAGGCAGCTGGGATCGTGGCGCTGGCCGACAATGGCGACGCCGTGATCATCGACAGCGATGGTGGCCATGTGCATCTGCGACCGCTGCCGGAGCATCAGCGCTCCTATGAGGAGAAGGTGCGGTTCCGTGCCCGAAGGCAGGAGCAGTTCCGGGCGTTGCGCGCGGTCGAGCCGCTGACCAAGGACGGGCAGCGCGTGTCGCTGCAGATGAATGCCGGCCTGCTGGTCGACCTGCCGCAGCTGTCGGAATCGGGCGCAGAGGGTATCGGTCTCTTCCGCACCGAGCTGCAGTTCATGATCGCCTCGACGCTTCCGAAGGCGGAGGAGCAGGAGCAGTTTTACCGCAGCGTGCTGAAGCAGGCCGCCGGCCGGCCCGTTACCTTCCGAACGCTCGATATCGGCGGCGACAAGGTCGTTCCCTATTTCCGCGGCCATGAGGAAGAGAACCCGGCGCTCGGATGGCGGGCGATCCGCCTGTCGCTCGACCGGCCCGGCTTGTTGCGAACGCAGCTGCGCGCCATGCTGAAGGCGGCCGCCGGGATGGAATTGAAGATGATGGTGCCGATGGTGACCGAGGTATCGGAAATCACCGCGGTGCGCGAACTGGTGCAGAAGGAAGTGCAGCGCCTGTCACGCTTCGGCCATGGTCTGCCGCGCAAGCTGCAATTCGGCGCCATGCTCGAAGTGCCGGCTCTGCTGTGGCAGCTGGACGAGCTGATGGCGGCGGTCGACTTCGTGTCTGTCGGTTCCAACGATCTGTTCCAGTTCTCCATGGCCGTCGATCGTGGCAATGCCAGGGTATCCGATCGCTTCGACACGCTGGACAAGCCCTTCCTGCGCATCCTGCGCGATATCGTGCGGGCAGGCGAGCGCAACAACACGCCGGTGACGCTTTGCGGTGAACTGGCGGGCAAGCCGATTTCGGCCATGGCGCTGCTTGGGATCGGCTTCCGCTCGGTTTCGATGTCGCCGGCCTCCATCGGTCCGGTCAAGGCGATGCTGCTCGGTCTCGACGTCGGAGCGCTCTCGAAGGCGATGCACGAGGCGCTCGACGATACGACGACGCCGACATCGATGCGCGAACTGCTTGCGCATTTCGCCGAAACACACAACATCCCTCTGTAGCCAGAGACAAACAGAATTGGAGTGAGGGTGGCGAAGCTTCCCGTTGAAAAGATGCGCGAGCTGGAACGCCGGTTCGGCGAGATCGAAGCGCGCATGTCGGCCGGGCCTTCGGCCGACGTCTACGTCAAGCTTGCCTCCGAATATTCCGAGCTGCAGCCCGTCGTGTTGAAGATTCGCGCCTACGAGAAGGCCTTGTCGGAGCTTGCCGATCTCGAGATGCTGCTGGACGACAAGTCCGTCGACCGCGAGATGCGGGATATGGCCGAGATGGAGCTTCCCGAGGTCAAGGAACGGATCGAAGCGCTGGAGCAGGAAATCCAGATTCTGCTGCTCCCCAAGGACGCTGCCGACGAGAAGAGTGCCATCCTCGAAATCCGCGCCGGCACCGGCGGCTCCGAAGCGGCGTTGTTTGCGGGCGATCTGTTTCGCATGTACGAGCGCTATGCGGCGGCGCACGGCTGGAAGGTCGAGGTTCTCTCTTCCAGCGAGGGTGAAGCCGGCGGCTTCAAGGAAATCATCGCGACGATTACCGGCAAGGGCGTGTTCGCCAAGCTGAAGTTCGAGAGCGGCGTGCACCGCGTGCAGCGCGTGCCGGAGACGGAAGCGGGCGGGCGTATCCATACGTCGGCGGCGACCGTGGCTGTGCTGCCTGAGGCCGAGGAGATCGACATCGAGATCCGCCAGGAAGATATCCGTATCGATACCATGCGCTCGTCCGGCGCCGGTGGTCAGCACGTCAACACGACCGACTCGGCCGTTCGTATCACTCACTTGCCGACGGGCATCGTCGTCACCAGCTCGGAAAAGTCGCAGCACCAGAACCGCGCCAAGGCGATGCAGGTTCTACGCTCGCGTCTCTACGACGCCGAGCGGCAGCGCGCCGACAGCGAGCGCTCCGCCGACCGCAAGAGCCAGGTCGGCTCCGGCGACCGATCCGAGCGCATCCGCACCTATAATTTCCCGCAGGGCCGCGTGACCGACCACCGCATCAACCTGACGCTCTACAAGCTCGACCGGATGATGGTCGGCGAAATCGACGAGATCGTCGATGCGCTGATGGCCGACTATCAGGCGAGCCAGCTGGCGCAGCTCGGTGAGCAGCAGCTATGAACAATAAAGGGAAACAGGTCGGCGCGACGGTTTCCCAGCTTCTGGCCGATGCGCGGCGACGCTTCACCGAGGCGGCCGTTGCGGATCCTGCCGCCGATGCGCGCGTGCTGATTTCCGGGCTGCTCGGGCTGACGACGACCGAGATGCTGACACGGGCTGGCGAGCACATCGAGGACGCGGCCGCCTCACGGGTAGAGGACGCGATCGTGCGCAGGCTGGCGCATGAGCCGGTGCATCGCATTCTGGGTGAGCGCGAGTTCTACGGATTGCCGTTGTCGCTTTCGGCCGAGACGCTGGAGCCGAGGCCGGATACCGAAATCCTCGTCGATACCATGCTGCCTTATATGAGAGACCTTGCGGCAAAGCATGGCCATCTCCATATACTGGATATGGGAACGGGAACCGGGGCGATATGCCTCGCGCTGCTCAAGGAATGTCCCGAGGCATCGGGCATCGGCAGCGATATCTCGCTTGACGCGCTCAAGACGGCGCAATCCAACGCGGAGAGAAACGGGCTGCAGCAGCGCTTCAAGGCGGTGCGATCCAGCTGGTTTCAGGCCATAGATGGTAAGTTTCACGCAATTGTCTCAAATCCGCCCTATATAGCGTCCAGTGTCGTTGACACTCTTGCTCCCGAAGTGACAAAATTTGATCCGGCTGCCGCACTGGATGGCGGCAGGGATGGGCTTGACGCCTACCGTTCCATTGCCAAGGATGCCGCAAGGTTCATGCATCCAGACGGTGTTATAGGGCTTGAGATAGGCTACGATCAGCGAACGGAAGTGACCGAGGTTTTTGAGGCTGAAGGCTTCAAATGCTTGGAATCGGTGAAGGATTACGGCCACAACGACCGTGTGCTCGTGTTCGCGCGTCACTGATCGGCAACAAGCGTCCGTATAGATTGGTCCATTGGTGTCATTGCGAAGAAAAGGCTTGGATTTAAACAGGAAGCAATATAGGTTGCCCCCACGTATTGGAGAGATAGGTCAGAACGATTGTTCGTTCGAAGCTAGCTCGGCCTCGGGGGTCCACTCTCTTAAACGAGAGTTTCAAAGGTTGAACACGACCCAATGCGTGAATCAGTCAAACTGACTTGAGAACAAGCGGCAGGTTGGCGCAAAGGCGCATTATGCTTGCGGCACGAATACCCTGAGTCGGACCACCGACCACGGTTAAGGGTGCCATCACTCCACACAAACAGAGAATTCAGGTGAACGATCGATGAGGCCAGGACAGCAGAACAAACGCGGTCGCGGGCGTACCAACAACAACGGCGGCGGCGGCGGAAACAACAATAACAACAACAACAACTTCAACCGCAAGGGTGGCAACCCGCTGACGCGGACCTACGACAGCTCCGGCCCAGACGTTAAGATCCGTGGCACCGCGCAGCACATCGCCGAAAAGTATTCGCAGCTCGGTCGCGATGCGCAAAGCTCCGGCGACCGCGTGATGGCTGAGAACTACCTGCAGCACGCCGAACACTACTACCGCATCATTGCCGCCGCACAGGCGCAGATGCAGGAACGCTTCCAGCGCGACGACCGCGGCGAATTCGACCGTGACGGCATTGAGCGTGATGGCGACGAGATGGACGGTGGCGACAATGACGATGTTGTGGTGGTACAGCCGCCGCGCCAGCAGCAGGAGCACCAGCAGCGCCGCAACAATGATGAGCAGCCGCGCCGTCAGAATGACGAGCAGCAGGGCCGTCGTTCGGACGAGCAGCCGCGCCGCTTCAACAACGAGCAGCGCCAGCGCCGCGACGAGGAGCAGCCGCGTCGCGCGGAAGAGCAGCCCCGCAGCGAAGAGCAGCCACAGCCGCAGCCGCGCGCCGAGGAGCAGCCCCGCAGCGAAGAGCGTCCAGCTCGCCAGCCGCGCCGTCGCGAAGAGCGTCCGGCACCGGTTGCAGCGGCCGCCCAGCCACAGCCTGAGGTGATCGACGGTACCGGCCCGCAGCCGGAGATCGAAGGCATTCCGGCCGAGGTGTCGATGGACGAAGAAAGCGGTGCGGCAACGACCCGCCAGCCGCGCCGTCGCGCTGCGACCCCGCGTCCGCGCCGTCCGCGTCGCGCGGAAGGCGAAGCTGCAGCCGAAGGCGATGCCGGTGCCGGCGAAGCGCCTGCCTTGGCCGATGCCGCTTCTGAATAAGCCGTATGGCCTGATTAGTCGGTATGTTCAAAAGGGCGTCCTGAGGGGCGCCCTTTTTCATTGGGCGGCCGCGCTGTTTCTGAAATATAAGAAATACACTATGAGTTTTCGCAGGGCTGCGACCTTAAATTAGATATTTGTTGTATACTCGGCGTTAACTCTCCCGGCATGATCATCGGTTGTGAGAGCTTCGGTGATTGCGATCTGAGATAGTTGTAATCTTCCCTCAGGATTTGCCCCATAAATCTTCGGAAACACGCGTTCCCGATGCCTCTCGCAACCACGCGCAACGCCAATGGCTGGCGTCGCAGGCTAAGGGGATGGGAATGTTCGGTCTGGCATCTGATGCGGGATATATCCTCGGCGCGATTTCAAAATCGCAAGCAATCATCGAGTTCGATCTGAAGGGCAATGTGCTGAAGGCGAACGAGAATTTCTGCAATACTCTCGGTTACAGCCTTGCTGACATCGTCGGCAAGCACCACAGCATGTTCTGCGAGCCGGCTTTGGCGGCGTCGCAGGAATATCGCGATTTCTGGGCCCGGCTTGGCCGGGGCGAATACGATGCCGGAGCCTACAAGCGGTTGGCCAGGGGTGGGCGGGAGATCTGGATCCAGGCCTCCTACAACCCGGTCTTCAAGCACGGCAAACCGTTCAAGGTCGTGAAGCTTGCTTCCGACATTACCGATGCAAAGAACAAGGCGGTCGAGGATGCCGGCAAGCTGGATGCGATCTCGCGGTCGCAGGCGGTCATCGAATTCAAGCCGACAGGCGAGATCATCACGGCCAACGAAAATTTCTGCAACGGTCTGGGCTACTCGCTCAATGAGATCGTGGGCAAGCATCACAGCATGTTCTGTGAGCCTTCCTATGCGCGCACCGAGGAATACGCCAACTTCTGGCGCCGATTGGCGGCTGGCGAGTTCATCGCCAACGAGTTCGTTCGCTACGGAAAGGGTGGAAAGGAGATCTGGATCCAGGCGGCCTATAACCCGATCACGGATGCCAACGGCCGGGTCTACAAGGTGGTGAAGTTCGCCACCGACGTGACGCAGCGCATGAGTGCCATCAGCCTGCTCGGGCAGGCCCTGCGGGGGCTTTCCGAGGGCGATCTGACGAAGACGGTGGACACCGGCTTCGTGCCCTCGATGGAGCAGCTGCGGCATGATTTCAACGCGACAATCGCCCGTCTCTCTGAGACCATGAAGACCGTCGGCGAGAACGCGCATGCGATCGCAGCCGGCTCCCGCGAGATCGGCTCGACGGCCGACGCCTTCTCCAAGCGGACCGAGCAGCAGGCGGCGTCCGTCGAAGAGACGGCGGCGGCGCTGGAGGAGATCACCACGACGGTCAACGATTCCAGCTATCGCGCCGACGAGGCCGGCAAGCTGGTTTCCCAGACCAAGAAAGGGGCGGAGCAATCCGGCCAGGTCGTTCGCAGCGCCGTGGCGGCGATGGATCAGATCGAGCAGTCGTCGCGCGAGATCACCAATATCATCGGCGTCATCGACGACATCGCGTTCCAGACCAATCTTCTTGCTCTCAACGCCGGCGTCGAGGCGGCGCGGGCGGGCGAGGCGGGCAAGGGCTTTGCTGTCGTGGCGCAGGAGGTGCGCGAACTGGCGCAACGCTCGGCAAGTGCCGCCAAGGAGATCAAGTCGCTGATCACCAAGTCCAGCGAGCTGGTGCGCAATGGGGTCGATCTGGTCGGGCAGACGGGAAAGGCGCTGGAGACCATCGTCAGTCAGGTCAACGACATCAATGTCAATGTCGTGGCGATCGTCGAGGGTTCGAAAGAACAGGCCACAGGGCTGAAGGAGATCAATCAGGCAGTCAACCAGCTCGACCAATCCACGCAGCAGAACGCGGCCATGGTCGAGGAAAGCACAGCGGCAAGCCACAAGCTGGCGGCGGAAGCGGAGGCGCTGCGCGGGTTGCTCGCACAGTTCAAGCTGAGCGAGGCCTATGCCATCAGGCCGGCCTCCAGGGCGCCGACTTCGCCAGCGCTGCATCTGGTGTCGCGCGTGGCCAGAGCGCACGGCATGGCAGCGTCAGCGGCGGACAGTTGGGAAGAATTCTGATCGTCATATCAGAATGAACGAGACGGCCGGCATCGCTCAAAGGCGCTGCCGGCCGTTTCATTTTGGCGCGCGATCTATTTTCGGCAATGTGTATCTTTGATTGTATAAATCGGCGCTTATATTCCAGGACGGGTACAGATAGGCCGCCCCTGTTTCGCCTCATTCCACCCGGGCGTACCATCCTGCTGCAATCCGTCCCATTTGGGTCTTCATATGTCTGTGGTTGTGTCAGTATTTTGCATTAGGTGTTCATAATATATTATCCCTCCCGCGAGGCTTGCAAAACCTATACGCGAAATACGTTGAAATGTTAGAATTTACGCATATTCTTGTTTTCATGTAGAGGCGGGTAGTCTTCCACCCTTGGTTACAGTCCGCCGCTTCGGGAATGCGCGCTTCCCTTCCTTGGTTTCGACTGCCTGAGCATTGGGCTCCGGCAGCATCTCGTGGAGGTTGGAATGAACTTTAATGCATCGAAATATGCTGTCCTGGCCGTAAGTTGCGCCGCTTTTCTCGCTCCTCTGCCCGCGAGCGCCTTTGACGTCGGCGGTAGCAACGGTCTCAGCATCGGGACCAGCAACGGTCTCAGCGTATCGCTCGGCGGCGCCAGCGGCGTGAATGCGACAGTCGGCGGCAGCGGTTCCGTTGCAACCGCGTCGGTGGGCGGCTCCAGTGGAGTCAATGCGAACGTCGGCACCAGTTCAAGTGGTAGTCTCGGCGTCTCCGCCTCGGTCGGCGGCTCCGGCGGCGTCAACACAAACACATCTGTTGGTAGTGGGTCAGGCGGCGGTCTGAGCGTTGGAAACACCGCGAGCGTCGGCGGATCCAGAGGTCTCAACAGCAACGTCGGCGCCACGGTTGGTGGCTCCGGCGGCTTGGCGACGGCCAAGGCCAATGTCGGTCTCGGCGGCCGCACGCTGCTCAATCTGGGCCTCGGCGTTCCCGGTATCGATCCGGATGATCCGCGGAACCCGACCAATCCGAATAATCCGAATAACCCGTCCAACCCGAATGGAACGAACACGGGCAGCAACGGCAGCAACGGACGAAGCAACCTCAACAACAGGCAGCTTCAGGCCTTCAACGACATGTCGTCCGGCGATCGGGCGAAGATGAAGGTTCGTTGCAAGGATATCCTGGCCGGTGGTGGCGGCGGCTTCGACGGCAGCCTCGTCAAACTCTGCAAGATGGTCATCGCGATGCGTTGATCGCCAGCCGCGCCTGCCGAGCCCGTCTTCTTACGGACCGAGCAGCGAGGATAACGCCGCCTGCCTTATCAAACGGCAGGCGAGCGCAAGCCGCCTGCTTGTTCGGTGAAGGCCGGGACCGTCAGGATCAAGATCAGGAACAGAGTGCGGCATGATTGCCGCACTCTTCATTTGTGGGGCGCCGTTCAGGGCGCTCGTTGCCTCACGGCGGGGCTCAGGTCGCCCCGTCAGCTCGCGCTGTACTTCACCGCCGTGATGGTCACCGGCCCGTATTGGGTCGGGATACGAACGAAGACGGGCGCATAGACGTTGGCGGCGTCGGCCTTGGCAAACCAGATTTCCATGCGGCTGCTCTTGCTCAAATACTCGATGTCGCTGCGGCCCTTCTTGTAACCGGAGCGCGGGACGAAGCGCACGTTGCAGACCGTTGCCTTGCCGGTGAAGCCTTCCGTCGAGAAATCTTTCGATCCGCTCGGCGACAGCACGAGGTCCATGCGCATCTCGCCATCATAGATCGGCAGTTTCTGCGCACAGACATTGGTATCGGCGGGGAAGATCAGGCCGGAAATGGGATCGAGCACGGCACGCATATCGCTTGCGGGGACGTTGACCCAGTTCTTCGGCGGCTGGCGCGGGGGCTTCACGGTCGTCGAGGTGATGTTGCCGTTGGAGTAGCGGACATCATAGGTGCGGGCGCGCTTGCCGCTCTTGTAATAGAGCAGATAGTGGGTCGCCTGCATGCGGTTGCCGCGCAGCTGGCCATCGACGCTGGTCTTGGCCGAGATCGTGGTGACGAGGTCGGCAAGGCCGGCCGAGCTGATGTCGCCGGAGACGCGATAGGTCTTGTCGTCCTCGATGCGGGTCATGAAGGCGGCGCGCGCGATGGTCAGGATGCCGAGCGCGACCTTGTATTCCGTGCGATGCACGACTTCGGCGGCGTCTGATGGAACGGCCATCAGGCCCGCCAAGGCGGAGATGAGAATGCGTTTGCCCCAATGAGCCATGAATAGAGCCTTGTTCGGTGCGCTGGTCAGGTCGGGAGATACGGTCTATACGCCTGTCGCGGCCTTAAGAGAACAAAAGCTTTTTGACGGAATTGCGAGGCATTTCGACTGAATCGCCGGAAAGGCCAAGGTTTGGCTTGACGCGCACGGTCTGTCTGATTATAGAACCGCAACTTTCCAATCATGGCCTGTTGGATTGCAAGCCCGTTTTGCGCGGGCGGGCAGTTATGGCCGAGAAAAACAAGAATAGGTGTCCCATGTCCCGCATGTGCGAATTGACCGGCAAGGCAGTCCTCGTTGGCAACAATGTCAGCCATGCCAACAACAAGACCAAGCGCCGGTTCCTCCCGAACCTGTGCCAGGTTACGCTGATCTCCGACGCGCTCGGCCAGCGTTACCGTCTTCGCGTTTCGGCTGCTGCTCTGCGTACCGTCGAGCATCGCGGTGGTCTCGATGCTTTCCTGATCAAGGCAAGCGAAAACGAACTGTCGATGCGCGCTCGTCTGCTGCGCCGCCAGATCGTCAAGAAGACCGCTGAAGCTGCTGTTGCTGCCTAAGCAGTAACCGACTTCAAGCTATACGGCTTCAAAAGGCTTGCACGGCTAATCCCGTTCAAGCCTTTTGCTTTGCCGGATCGTCCCTCCAACTGGTGGCATACCCCAGGATAAAAAAATGCTTCAGACGCGCTATACCCTTATCTACGTCGCCCTGATGACGCTTGTTGTCGTCTCGTCGAACTTCCTCGTGCAGTTTCCGCTGAATGTCACGGTCGCCGGCGTCAATCTCGCCGATCTGCTCACCTGGGGTGCCTTCACCTATCCGGTCGCTTTTCTGATCACCGATCTCACCAACCGTCAGTTCGGGCCGCAGGCCGCGCGCAAGGTGGTGTTCGCCGGCTTCCTGGTCGGCGTGGCGCTCTCCTTCTTCACATCGGTACCGCGCATTGCGATCGCTTCCGGCACGGCCTATCTCGCCGGCCAGCTGCTCGATATCGCGCTGTTCAACCGGCTACGCCGGCAGGCCTGGTGGCGCGCGCCTCTGGTCGGCTCGCTGCTGGGCTCGATGCTCGATACGGTGATCTTCTTCTCGCTGTCGTTTGCCGCCTTCTTCGTTTTCCTCGGTCCGAACGAGCCGTTCGCGCTTGAGGCATCGCCCGTTCTCGGTGTTTTTGCCGCCGAGGCGCCGCGCTGGATTTCCTGGGCGATCGGCGATTTCTGGGTGAAGCTGCTGGTCGGCCTTGTGATGCTTCTGCCCTACGGCGCGCTGATGAGCGTGCTCAGGCCGACGCAGGCCGTTCGCGCGGCAGGCTAAGCGACCATGCGAGCTTGGCGCCGGCGCTTCATCTTGAAAGCGCCGCCGCCATCTTCGGGCGGTCGCGGGCATATTGCCGGGGCGAGCAGCCCATGATCCGCTTGAACGCCGTGCTGAAGGCCGCCTCGGACTCGTAGCCGAGCGACGGCGCGATGACCGAGATCGGGTCCCTAGAATTTTCCAGCCGGTTGCCGGCAAGCAGCATGCGCCATTGCGCGAGATACTCCATCGGCGAGGTGCCGACCGTTTCCCTGAACTTCTGCGCGAATGTGGAGCGCGACATGCCGGCGCGGGACGCAAGCGCCTGCAGGGTCCAGCGTTCGGCCGGGCTGTCATGGATCGCCGATATCGCAGCACTCATCTGCCTGTCGGCCAGCGCGAAGAGCCAACCGACACCGGTGTTTGACCTGTCAGCCAGATGCAGCCGCAAGGCCTGCACGAGGATCATGTGCGCGAGGTGCTCGACGATCAGGAAGCCGCCGGGCTGCGGCGCGCGCAGCTCCTGCATCATCTGCTCGACAGCAAAGCGCAGCGCCGCCTGGCTCTGCTCGTCGCGTAGCAGCACGATGGGCGGCAGCATCTTGAGCAGGATATCGGCGTGACTGCCGGCAAGGCCGAAGCGACAGCTGACGATCGAGAAGTCGCGGCCATCGTTGAGCGAGACGATGCCGTCCTTGCGCGGGCCGAGAAAGATCTCGGCGGCCGGGATCGGTTCGAGATTGAGATCGGTGGCAAGCCTGAACGGCCGACCGCGCGGGAGCAGAAAGCTGTCGCCGGCGCGCAGATGTACCGGATCATCAATACCCTCGACACGGAGCCAGCAGGAGCCCGACACGATGGCGCCGCACTTGATGCCGCCTTGCTGGTCCGGAAACTGGATGGCCCAATCGCCGCCCGCCTCCATGCCGGCGGAGAGATAGTTCTGCGGCTTCAGCAGCGACAGCACGTTTGACAGCGGGTCCATTCAAAAAAACTCCGGACGATCGCGAAGATATTTCGGACAGTACAACATGGACCGTATTGCTTCAACCTTCTAGCTTCCTACCGACACGCCTGCATCGGCAGGCGGGTCGCAGCAAGCAAGGAGATTACCATGCGCGTTTTCGTAACCGGTGCCACCGGCTTTGTCGGCTCGGCCGTCGTTCAGGACCTCATTCAGGCCGGCCATCAAGTGCTGGGCCTAGCCCGTTCGGATGCCTCGGCCGCTTCGCTGGAGGCAGCGGGTGCTGAGGTTCATCGCGGCAATCTCGAGGACCTTGACGGTCTGCGCCGGGGCGCTGATGCCTGCGACGGCGTGATCCATACGGGTTTCATTCACGACTTCTCCAAGTTCAAGGAGAATTGCGAGATCGACCGGCGCGCCATCGAGGCGATGGGCAAGGTGCTCTCCGGCTCCGGCCGGCACATGGTGGTGACCTCGGGCACGGGGCTTCTGGCGCCGGGCGCTGTTGCCACGGAAGAGACGGTGGCGCCTTCGACATCGGCCATTCCGCGCGTCTCGGAGCAGGCGGCGCTCTCCATGGTAACGGATGGCCTCAGCGCCTCGGTGATCCGCCTTCCGCCCTCGGTGCATGGCGATGGCGACCGCGGTTTCGTGCCAATCGTTATCGGCCTCGCGCGCGAGAAGGGCGTATCGGCCTATATCGGCGACGGCATGAACCACTGGCCGGCGGTGCATCGCCTCGATACCGGTCGGCTCTACAGGCTGGCGCTGGAGAAGGCGCAAGCGGGCGCGCGCTATCATGGCGTGGCGGAGGAGGGCATCCCGTTTCGCGAGATCGCCGCCGTCATCGGCAAGCGGCTGGGCGTGCCTGTCGTCTCAAAGTCGCCTGAAGAGGCGGCCGAGCATTTCGGCTGGTTCACGCACTTCGCGTCGATCAATAACCGGGCGTCCAGCGCATGGACGCGCGAGACGCTCAACTGGCAGCCCACTCATCAGGGACTGCTCGCCGATCTCGACCGGCCGGCTTACTTCGGGGGCTGACGCGTTCGCGCCCTCTTAATGCGAGGCGGCGGTGTCTGCCGATGGGCCGGGCCGCTCGTCCAGCTTGAATTCCAGCATCAGGTTGCGCTGGAGGATCGAGTGGTTGTCGTCGGAGACGAGAATGACATGGGTGCTGCCGTCATCGGCGGTAAAGGTATCCAGGCCTTCCATGTTGTCGATCTGGTAGCCGAAATCGCCCTCCATCAGGATCTCGCCATCCATGACGTTGCCCGGTCTGATATCGGCCGACTTGATGCGGCGGATGCGCATGCCGATACCGTCCGCCATGTTGAAGCGGCGCTCCAGCAGCAGGAGGTCGCCGTTCGGCAGGAAGGCGCCGTCGGTAGCGTCGAAATCGCCGTAATGGGCGAGCGCCAGCTTACCTTTCAGCGGTCCGTCCAGGATCGCGGCATAGGCGTTGCCGTCGTCGTCAAGGCTGCGCTCAGCGACGATCAGCGTGCCGCCCTTTAATGGGCTTGAGGCGGGCGAGACGGCGATCGTCTCGAAGCCGCGGTTGGCGCGCAGTTGCTTCCTCTCGAAGGGGATGGGGAGTGTGTCGAGCGCGCGCGAGGTCTCGAAGCCGGGATCGGGATAGAGATCGACGCGGTGGAATTGCTCGAACGAGACCAACACCTTGCCATCCTTCAGTGCGACGCCCTCGGCGTCCATCAGCGCTTTGCCTTCGAGAATTTTTCCGGCGCGGTCGCGCATCGGGGTGATCTCGACATCGGCAAGCCCGCTCAGGCTGCCGTCAACGCCGCGCTCGATGCGGCCGGTCATCCAGTGGCCGGTATCGAGGACCCCGACGAAATGGGTGCGATCATCGCGGAAACGGATGGATGACAGCGATCCGAAAAGGCGGTTGGGGGAGACCATTTCGAGGCCGCCCAGAAACTCGAAAGGCCCGAAGTGTTTCTCATCGGAGCCGATCTTGAAGCGCGAGATGATGCTGCTTCTGATTTCAGCCGCCGGCGTTTCGGCCGAGACGGGCGTGCCGGCCGCAAGTGCGACGGCCAGCATGAGTGCTCCAGCGAAACGGGTTCGGAACGCCGGAGCCAAACGCATGGGCGGTCAGCCGGCGCGGCGGGAACGCCCGCCACGCGGCTGCGCCGCCTGATCCTCGAAGAGCGAGGCCAGCTGTTCGGTCATCGCGCCTGCGAGCTCGTCCGCATCGACGATGGTGACGGCGCGGCGATAGTAGCGCGTGACGTCGTGGCCGATGCCGATAGCAAGGAGCTCGACCGGAGACCGGGTCTCGATGCGCTCGATCACCGCGCGCAGGTGGCGCTCCAGATAATTGCCCGGATTGACCGACAGTGTCGAATCGTCGACCGGCGCACCATCCGAGATCATCATCAGGATCTTGCGCTGCTCGCGTCGCGCGATCAGGCGGTTGTGCGCCCACATCAGGGCCTCGCCGTCGATATTTTCCTTGAGCAGGCCTTCGCGCATCATCAGGCCGAGATTGGTGCGCGAGCGGCGCCATGGGGCGTCGGCGGACTTGTAGATGATGTGGCGCAGGTCGTTCAGGCGGCCCGGCGTCTGCGGCTTGCCATTGGCGAGCCATTGTTCGCGCGCCTGTCCGCCCTTCCAGGCCTTGGTGGTGAAGCCGAGGATTTCGACCTTGACGCCGCAGCGCTCCAGCGTGCGGGCCAGAATGTCGGCGCAGGTGGCGGCAACGGTGATCGGCCGACCGCGCATGGAGCCGGAATTGTCGATCAAGAGCGTCACGACGGTGTCGCGGAACTGCGTGTCGCGCTCCTTCTTGAAGGAGAGCGCCTGGGTGGGGTCGATGATCAGGCGCGTCAGGCGGGCCGGATCGAGATAGCCCTCCTCCAGGTCGAAATCCCAGGAGCGATTCTGCTGCGCCATCAGGCGGCGCTGCAGGCGGTTGGCGAGGCGACCGACAGCGCCCTGGAGATGGGCGAGCTGCTTGTCGAGGAAGGCGCGAAGGCGCTCCAGCTCGGCGGCGTCGCACAGTTCTTCGGCGGTGATCGTCTCGTCGAACTCCTCGGTGAAGACGTGGTAGTCGACCTTCTCGTTGAAGTCGTCGAAGGGCGTGTTCGGACGGCGGGTTTCGCCCGGCGTTTCCGAATCGTCCTCGCCTTCTTCCTGCATGTCGTCGTCGGAGATCTCGGCGCCTTCGGTCTCGCCGTCCTCCATCTGCTCGTCGGCTGCTTCGCTGTCCTCGACGGGCGCTGCATCCGAACCGGCATCGTCCTCGACATCGTCGTCGTTCTGGTCTTCGCCGCTCGGCTTGTCTTCCTCGTCCTGTTGATCGTCAGAATCAGGATCGCTGTCGTCATCGCCATATTCCTCGGCCATTTCCATGGCCGTGAGCATGTTGCGGATGACCTTGGAGAAGGCCTGCTGGTCGTTGATGACGCCGGTCAGGTTCTCGAGATCCTTGCCGGCTTTGTCTTCGATGAAGGAACGCCAGAGATCGAGTACCTTGCCGGCCGAGGCCGGTGGCTTCTCGCCGGTGAGCTTTTCGCGCACCATCATGGCGACGGCTTCGCCGACGGGCGCATCTTCTTTGCGTTCGATGCCGGAGAAATTGGCCTTGGCGTATTTCTCCGTTGTCATGGAACGCAGATTGCTGGCCACGCCTTCCATGCGCAGCGCGCCGATCGATTCCACGCGTGCCTGTTCGACGGCGTCGAAGATGGCGCGGGCGTCGGAGCCCTGCGGCGCCATCGTCGCGTGCACCTTCTCGTCATGGCAGGCAAGACGCAGCGCCATCGAGTCACCGAGCCCGCGGGTCACCGCAAGTTCGTGCATCGTCGGGCGCTTGGATAGTTCCGGCAGGCGGATGCGCTCGGCGGTCATGCCCGGCCGCTCGTTGGCGAAGGTCACCTCGACCTCGGCGTCGCCGGCGATCGCGCGCACGCTGCCGGTTATCGCCCGACGCAACGGCTCCACGTCGACGGGCGAACCGGGCTTTGCTTTCGAATTGTCACCACGCGCTGCCATGATCCGTTAGCCTCAGGCCTCCAGAACGATGTTGGCAGCACTTTCCTTCAGCTCGACGCCGAAGGCGCGCTGATAGTGCTCGGCAACCAGCGGACGCTCCAGTTCGTCGCACTTGTTGAGGAAGGTGACGCGGAAGGCGAAGGCGAGATCGCCGAAGATCTCGGCGTTCTCGGCCCAGGTGATGACGGTACGCGGGCTCATCACGGTCGAGAGATCGCCGTTCATGAAGGAGGCGCGGGTGAGATCGGCGACGCGGACCATCTTGGAGACGGTATCGCGGCCGTTCTTGTCCTTGCCGAAGCTCTTCACCTTGGCGGCGACGATGTTCACTTCGTGCTCGTGCGGCAGGTAGTTCAATGTCGAGATGATCGACCAACGGTCCATCTGCGCCTGGTTGATCTGCTGCGTGCCGTGGTAGAGGCCAGTCGTGTCGCCGAGGCCGATCGTGTTCGCCGTTGCGAACAGGCGGAAAGCCGGGTGCGGCCGGATGACGCGGCTCTGGTCGAGCAGCGTCAGGCGGCCGGACGATTCCAGAACGCGCTGGATGACGAACATGACGTCCGGGCGGCCGGCGTCGTATTCGTCGAAGACGAGCGCGACATTGTGCTGGTAGGCCCAGGGCAGGATGCCGTCCTTGAACTCGGTGACCTGCAGGCCGTCCTTGACGACGATGGCGTCCTTGCCGACGAGATCGATACGGCTGACGTGGCTGTCGAGGTTGATGCGCACGCACGGCCAGTTGAGGCGGGCGGCGACCTGCTCGATATGCGAGGACTTGCCGGTGCCGTGGTAGCCGGAGATCATCACGCGGCGGTTATGAGCAAAGCCGGCAATGATGGCGAGCGTGGTTTCGCGGTCGAAGAGATAGTCGGGATCGAGATCCGGAACATAGGCGCTGCCCTGGCTGTAGGCCGGAACGCGGATGTCGGAATCGATGCCGAAGACCTCCCTGACGGAAACGGTGGTGTCCGGAAGTTCCGAAATATCAAGGTCAATCTTGCTCATCATGTCTCCAAGGCGGGTGGCCGACACCCTGCCATACTGTCTCAGCTCGTTTCGCGATCATGGCGTCGCGGGTATCCCACGCGCTCATGTCTGAACGTCGGCGATGCTTCTCCGGGACTGAAACGAAACCTCGGGGACGACGCGATCACCGCCTGCGAGCATTCTTGACGATAGTCCCGGACAAGAAACGCCGCGTCCGGAATTGGCCGAGGCGCCTGAGAGACAAACGCAGAAAGATGTGCCGCGGTTGCCTGCGGCCTCAGCCGATTTGGACCATACCCGATTGAAGACCAAGAGCAAGGACAGGAATTAACAAAAACCGTTCTGCTTCAATAATTGATAGGCCTGGATTACGGCGCGGAAGCGCTCTTCGGAGCCGCGGTCGCCGCCATTGGCATCGGGGTGGTGCTTCTTCACCAGTTCCTTGTAGCGGCTCTTGATTTCGGACGATGTGGCGTTTGCCGCAAGGTTCATCGTGTCGAATGCCTTGGCTTCCAGGCTCTTCAGCTTGCGCTGCTCGGGAAAGCGCGGGCCGCTGCTCTTGTTTTCCTTCACGAAGCCAAAGGGATCGCGGACGTTTTTGTAGGCGCCGGAACGGATGTCCGACTGGATCGGGCTATCCTTGGCCGACTTGTTGACGCCGACGGTCCAAGTCGGGCGATGGCCGGTTATCGCTTCCTTCTGGTAACGCGCGATTTCGCCGTCCGAGAGGCCGGAGAAATAGTTGTAGCCCTTGTTGTACTCTTTGACGTGCTCGAAACAGAAGAGAAAGAACTGCCCCTCGGCATTGCGTCCGACGGGAGCGCGATGCACGCCTTTCTTGTCGCAGCCGTCCCATTGACAGGTTGGGGGAGCCTGTTCGGGTTCCTGCTCGCGTTTGCGGCGGGTGCGGATGCGGTCGAAGTATTTGGAATCAAGTCTCATGACGGCGCTAATTATGGGGCTCAGAATAGGTGAGGACAAGAATTGACAAACGGGAATGTTGCTGGCTTGGTGGGAACCTTTTTCGCAAGTCGGCAGATCGGTTCATGACGGTTCAATCCTCCATCGAAGAAAAGCTCACGGCGGCGTTTTCGCCGGAGCGGCTGAGCGTAATCAACGAGAGCCACCTCCATGCCGGCCATCACCCTGATATTACGGGTGCGGGCGAGACCCATATGCGCGTGCGTATCATTTCGTCGTCGTTTGCCGGGATGACACGGCTGGCGCGTCACCGGGCGATCACGGAGCTTTTGAAGCCGGAACTGGATGCGGGGTTGCACGCGTTGGCGGTCGAGCCGGCCGCGCCCGGAGAGCCGGTGCGCTGGTAGGCCGACACCGCGTCATATGGGCGCGGTGCGGCGATTTCGCAAGGATGCTGCGCCTCTAACGAATCAGAAGGGCCGTCGCGTAGAGGCCGAAGCCGAAGACGGAGTGGGCGACGAGGCCGAGGAAGCGGACCTTGTTGGGGTTCGGCGTCTTGGATGCCGCCCAGCCGATGCCGAGGCCCGGCTGTAGCAGGAACCAGCCGGCAGCGATGGTGACGATGCCCCAGATCCAGGCGGGCAGGAAGGTCGGCGCGACCAGCCAGTAGGGGCCAGTCAGGATCACCAGCATGATGCCGTAGATGATGCCGACGGCGTAGTGGAAGACCCAGCCGAGCGCGACTTCGTGTTTGTAGGGCGCGGCCTTGCCGATATCGTCGTGAAACACAGTGCCTTTGGCAAAGAGATGCCAGAGCCAGCGGCCAGGCGGCCCCCAATTCGGTATCGCACCCTTACCAAGCGCGATCGACCAGATGTCCATGAGGATGGTGGCGCCGATGCCGATGGCGATCGAGCGCCAGAGAAGATCAAACATATCAAATCCATAATGATGCTGCTCGCCGGGCTCCTCCCGCAGCGTGCAATAGATGGCAGGAAATCAGGCGGGATTGTTCTCGTTTTCCTCCGCCGGGCGGATACGCAATCTGGTGATGCGGTTCTTGTCGCGCTTCATGACGATGAAGCGCTTGCCGTAGAAGGTGAAGGCCTGGCGTTCCTCGGGAATGGTCATCGATTCGTGGATGACGAGGCCGGCGATGGTGGTCGCCTCCTCGTCGGGAAGCTGCCAGTCGAGCGCGCGGTTGAGGTCGCGGATCGGCACGCTGCCGTCGACCACCACCGAACCGTCGGCCTCCTGGCGGACGCCCTGCATCTCGATGTCGTGCTCGTCGGCAATATCGCCGACGATCTCTTCGAGGATATCCTCCAGCGTGACGATGCCCTGCACCTCGCCATATTCGTCGACGACGACGGCGAAGTGCTGCTTGCGGCGCAGGAAGGCGTTGAGCTGGGCTTCCAGGTTGGTGCTGTCGGGCACGAACCAGGGCTTCTGGGCAATCTTGATGATATCGAGATGCTCCGGCTCCGCGTCGCGTTCGGCCAGCGCCCTGAGGAGATCCTTGGAGTGGACGACGCCGATGATGTTGTCGGTCGAGCCACGCCACAGCGGCATGCGGGTAAACGGGCTGTCGAGGATGGTGCGAACCACGACCTCGGGCGGATCGTCGGCATTGATGCCGCGCATGGCCATGCGGTGGACCATGATGTCGGAGAGTTCGAGCTCGCCGAGATCGAGCACGCCGCCGAGGCGGTCGCGGTCTGCCTTTACCACCGATCCCTCGCGATGGAGCAGATCGACGGCGCCGCGCAGTTCCTCGTGCGCCGAGAGCATCGAAACCTCGCGCGAGAGGTTGATGCCGAAGCGGGCGAGGATGAAGCGGACGATCCGGTTGACGAAGGAGGACAACGGGCCGACGACCAGAACGAAAGCCTTGACGGCGAAGGCGACGGCGAGCGCGAAGCGCTCCGGTATCGATATCGCCCAGCTCTTCGGAAGCACTTCGGCGAAGATGACGAGGATGATCGTCATCGCCAGCGTCGCCCAGGCGACGCCCGAGCTGCCGAACAGCCCGAGAAAGACGCTGGTTGCGATCGAGGAGGACAGGATGTTGGCGAGGTTGTTGCCGATCAGCAGCGCGCCGATCAGCCGGTCGCGGCGTTCTATCAGTTCGCGCACGACGCCGGCGCGTTCCTCGCCGTTGGCTTCCAGCGTGTGGATGCGGCTGCGGGACACGGCGGTCAGCGCCGTCTCGGAGCCGGAGAAGAAGGCGGACATGAGGACGAGGGCCACGATGGAAAGAATTTCCGGCCAGTATGCGGAAAGAAATGCCAGCGCGCCTTCGAGGGTCATTGCGGGTGTTTTTCCTTGAGGAAGCTCAACACTTCGGATGCCGGGACGTCATTGGCGACGAAGGACTGGCCGATGCCGCGGGTGAGGATGAAGGTGAGCTTGCCGCCCTTGACCTTCTTGTCCTGGGCGATCGCGTCCATCAGCACTTCGGCCGGCGGCAATATGCCAGGGATCTCAGACATGCGTGTCGGAAGGCCGACTTCCTTCAGGTGGTGTTCGACGCGCTTTGCATCATCCGGGCTTGCCAGGTTCATGCGGGCCGAAAACTCGTGGGCGAGCACCATCCCGATGGCAACGCCCTCGCCGTGGACGAGGCGGGCGCTGTCGTAGGCGGTGGCGGCTTCCAGCGCGTGGCCGAAGGTGTGGCCGAGATTAAGCAAGGCGCGCTGGCCGTTCTCGTGCTCGTCGGCGACGACGACGTCGGATTTCGCCTGACAGCTGGCGGCAATCGCCTCGATGCGGGCGGCACCGCCGGAAAAGACGGATTTCCAGTTTGCTTCCAGCCAGGCGAAGAAGTCGGGCTTGTCGATCAGGCCGTACTTGGCGACTTCGGCATAGCCGGCGCGGAATTCGCGTTCGCTCAGTGTGTTCAGGACATCGGCATCAGCAAGCACAAGGTCCGGCTGGTGAAAGACGCCGATCAGGTTCTTGCCGTGGCGGCTGTTGATGCCGGTCTTACCGCCGACGGAGGAATCAACCTGCGACAACAGCGAGGTCGGTATCTGCACGAAGCGCACGCCGCGCCTGACAATGCCGGCGACGAAGCCGGAGAGGTCGCCGATAACGCCGCCGCCAAGCGCGATCACGTAATCGTTACGCTCGACGCGGGCTTCCAGAACCTTGTCGCAGGCGGTCATCAGATGCTCGAAGCTCTTGGTCTTTTCGCCTGCCGGCAGAGTGAGCGCCGACGATGCGATGCCTGCGGCTGTCAGGCTCTCGACCAGCGCCTCCAGATAGAGCGGTCCGACGTTCTCGTCGGTGATGATCGCAGCCTTGCGGCCCTTGAGGCGCGCGGCGATCTCGGCGCCGGCACGGGCGATCAGGCCGGGACCGATCAGGATGTCGTAGGCCCGGTCGCCAAGCGGCACGTGAACCTTGCGTTCGGCGGAGGCGGCAATCGCGGTCATCAGGCGGCACTTTCGGTTCTGGCGTCGATCAGGGCTTTCAGCACTTCGTCTGCCATCAGCTCCTTGCGGACATCGCGCGAGATGACGGTGAGATCGGCCTGCTCGTAGATCGGGTATCTTGCGTTCATCAGGTTTTCGAGCGTCTGCTTCGGATTTTCGGTCTTCAGCAGCGGGCGGGTGTCGCGCTTGTTGACGCGCTCCCAGAGCACATCGAGTTCGGCCTTCAGCCAGACAGAGACGCCACCCCGCTTGATGTGCTTGCGCGTGCGATCGTTGATGAAGGCGCCGCCGCCTGTGGAGACGACCCGGGGACCGCCCTTCAGCAGCCGCTTCATCACCCGTCCCTCAAGCGCACGGAATTCGTCCTCGCCATAGGCGGCAAATAGCTCTGATATCGACATGCGCGAGACGCGCTCGATTTCCGCGTCGCTGTCGATGAAAGGAATACCGAGTTGCGTGGCGACGATGCGCCCGACCGAGGACTTGCCGGCGCCCATCAGGCCGACGAGGATCAGATTGCGCGAACCGAGCGCAGCGCGAGCTCTGTCCCTCAGGCTATCGGCAACGATCAGAACTGGGTCGTTCATTGGTCCATTCACACTTTGTTTGCGAACGGTATCAACAAATGCAGGTGTAGCGTCAAGCCGGAGGCAAGGGAATCATGCTCCAAAAGCTCCTTCTTGCACTTGCAAACGCGCTTCTTCATAAAGAAGCAAAGCCATGGAGTTGCTGAATGCCGAGCCTGTTCCGATTTCTCGCCGTCCTGGCGGTCATCGCCGGAGCGATATACGGAACGATGTGGGCGCTGGTGACGTTCGTCGAACCGCAGGAGCGCGACGTGACGATCCGCATCCCCTCGGAGCGGATCAACCCGCCTGCCACCGGCGCGATCAGCCCGGCCAAGAAGTGATGCGATGAGAGATCTCAGCAGCGCTCACGTGGAGGCTTTTCTCGAAATGATGAGCGCCGAACGGGGTGCTGCGGCCAATACGCTATCCTCCTACGAACACGATCTCGACGACCTGCATTCCTTTCTGAACGGCCGAAGCGTGCGGCTGACGGAGGCGGCGTCAGCCGATCTTTCGGCTTATCTGGCATCGCTGGCCGCGCAAGGGTTCAAGCCCTCGTCGCAGGCGAGGCGGTTGGCGGCGATGCGGCAGTTCTACAAGTTTCTCTACGCAGAAGGTCTGCGCACCGACGATCCGACCGGTATTCTCGATGCGCCGAAGAAGGGCAGACCGCTGCCGAAGACCATGGGTGTCGACGAGGTCGGCCGGCTGCTGGAGCAGGCTGAGCAGGAAGCGCAGGATCCTGCTCCCGGGCAATTGCAGCGGTTGCGGATGTTTGTGCTGCTGGAGCTGCTCTACGCGACGGGCATGCGCGTCAGCGAGCTCGTGTCGCTGCCTGCCCGGGTGCTCGACCAGGAGGGTCGTTTCCTGATCATTCGCGGCAAGGGCAACAAGGAGCGGCTGGTTCCGCTGTCGCAATCGGCGATCGCGGCGCTGAAGCTCTACGGGCCGATGCTGGCCAAGGAGAGGGCGGTGTCGGACCATCCACAGGAAAGCCCATGGCTGTTTCCGGCCGCTTCGAAAGATGGTTATCTGGCACGCCAGGTGTTTGCGCGCGATCTGAAGAACCTTGCGATCCGGGCCGGGCTCACCCCATCTATGATCTCGCCGCACGTGATGCGGCACGCTTTCGCAAGTCATCTGCTCGCCAATGGCGCCGATCTGCGCGTGGTTCAGGAACTGCTCGGCCATTCGGACATTTCCACCACGCAAATCTACACGCATGTGCTGGAAGAAAGGCTTCAGCAACTGGTCCAGACGCATCACCCCCTTGCCAAACAGGCGAAAAAGCAGGATTAGGACCGGCGACAAGGGCAGCCAGATACAAAATGTCCCGGGCACAAGGAACGGAAACGCACCTCATGCACAATTATCTCGACTTCGAAAAGCCGATCTCCGACCTCGAAGGCAAGATCATCGAATTGAAGAAGATTGCCTCGGAAGACGAGAGCATCGATACATCCGATGAAATCGGCAGGCTCGAAGTTCGTGTTCGCGAAGCGACGGTCGAAATCTATTCGAAGCTCAACGCCTGGCAGAAGACCCAGGTCGCGCGTCATCCGCAGCGGCCGCACTTCGTCGACTATGCCAAGACGCTGTTCCAGGAATTCACGCCGCTCGCCGGCGACCGCAAGTTTTCCGAGGATGCCGCGATCCAGGCCGGTCTGGCGCGCTTCCGCGGCCAGCCCGTTGCCGTTATCGGCCAGGAAAAGGGCAACGACACGAAGAGCCGCCTGAAGCACAATTTCGGCAGCGCGCGTCCTGAAGGCTACCGCAAGGCAATCCGCGTGCTCGAGATGGCCGACCGTTTCGGCCTGCCCGTCATCACGCTGGTCGATACCGCCGGTGCCTATCCCGGCGTCGGCGCCGAAGAGCGCGGCCAGGCGGAAGCCATCGCCCGCTCGACGGAAATGTGCCTCGGCCTCAAGGTTCCGATCATCTCTGTCGTCATCGGCGAGGGCGGTTCGGGCGGCGCGATCGCGATCGCCACCGGCAACCGCGTCTACATGCTGGAGCATGCGATCTACAGCGTGATCTCGCCTGAAGGTGCAGCCTCTATCCTGTGGCGCGATTCCGCGCGCGCCAAGGAAGCGGCTACCAACATGAAGATCACGTCTGACGACCTGAAGGCGCTCGGGATCATCGACGGCATCATCGGCGAGCCGCTCGGCGGCGCGCATCGCGATCCCGACAGCGTTATCGCGTCGACCGGCGATGTCATCGCCAATGCGCTCGGCGAAATGGCCAACCGCACCGGTGAGCAGATCCGCAACGATCGCCGCCAGAAGTTCCTGAACATGGGCCGCAACCTCTAACGAGGCTGCCGGGCAGGCTTGGGGGAGGCCGCGGATTGCGGCCAAACCTTGGCCACATTAGTGTTATCAATAGGTTTTGTGCTTGCGGGGGTCGTGGGTGCGCGGCATGGTCGTTAAGGTTTTGTAAACCAGAATGGGCCAATGATTCGCTTCACTTCGAACCCGTTCAACGGATTGGGTCGCATCTCGTAATTGGGCTAGTTTGAATGCGCTTTCGTCATTTTGCCTATGTTTCCCTGATGGCGCTGGCTTTGGCCGGCTGCAACGACGCGTTGGAAACCACGCAGATCGACCTCTCCAAGGTCAAGAACAAGGTCGAGCAGCCGCTGCCGCCGCGCATCCTCAACGAGATGGCAGCCAAGGGCATGGACCGCAATTCGCCGATCATGATCCGCATCTTCAAGGAAGAGGGTGCCCTGGAGATCTGGAAGGCGAAGACCGACAACCGCTTCGAGAAGATCGCCGACTACAAGATTTGCGCCTGGTCCGGCCGTCTCGGTCCCAAGGTGAAACAGGGTGACCGTCAGGCGCCTGAGGGCTTCTACAACCTCACCAAGGCGAACCTCAACCCGAACTCCAAATACTATCTCGCGATCAATACGGGCTTCCCGAACCGTTACGATTCGGTCAACGGCCGCACCGGAACCGATCTGATGATCCACGGCGCCTGCTCGTCGTCGGGCTGCTATTCGATGACGGACCAGCAGGTTCTCGAGATCTACGCCTTCGCCCGCGACGCCTTCAAAGGCGGCCAGTCGACGGTGCAGCTCGAGGCCTATCCGTTCCGCATGACCGCCGACAACATGTTCAAGCACCGGATGAACGAGAATATCGACTTCTGGAAGATGCTGAAGGTCGGCTACGACAATTTCGAAGTCACCAAGCGTCCGCCCGAGGTCAATGTCTGCGAGAAGAAGTACGTCTTCAACCAGCAGGCATCCGGCGCCTTCAATCCCGGCGGCAAGTGCCCGGAGATGTCGACGCCGCCAGCGCTGGCCTCGGCGCTTGCCTCCTACGGCAAGACCTATGATCTGGCCTATGCCAAGGCGTCGAAGGAATTCGACGGCATGGCCTGGTACGATCCTACGGAAGCAGAGCGCAAGGCTGTCGTCGCCAAGACCCGCAAGGGCCGAGAGCTTGCCTATGCGCCTACCGGGACCTCGCTCGAAGCCGGCAAGATGATGAAGGTCGCCGATCTCGAAGGCATGATGGCTGCGAAGACGGCGACGTCGGTTGCCGCCAATACGGCCACCGGATCGACGCCGGCCGCGGCTTCGGTTGCCGTCGCCGATGCTACGATCGTCAATCCGGCATCCGTGCCGGTTCCGACGCCGAGCCCGCTGGCACCGCAGACGGAGATGGCGACGGCCTTTGCGCCGGTCGCGCAGCCGGAATCGGTGGAAGTCGCTTCGAAGAAGCCTTTCTGGAAGTTCTGGACCAAGGAGTGACGGCTTGACCGTCATTTCCTACGATCTGCGCGGGCTGAAATGCCCGCTGCCTGTCATCAAGACACGAAAGAAGATGATGTCGCTGGAAAGCGGCGCGCTTCTTCGCGTGGAAACGACCGATCCGCTTGCCGGTATCGATATCCCGCACTTTTGCAACGAGGACGGCCACGAGCTGATCGAGAGCGGGAAGACCGAGACCGGTCACCTCTTCCTGATCCGCAAGGGATAGCGTTCCTGACGACCCAGGACCGAAGTGGCTAGAGGCGCATGCCCGGGATGGCCAGCGGATTCTCTTCCAACGCCGCACGGTCTGCCTGGTCGATACGCGGTTTGCCGAGGAAGGCGTCGAACAGGTCCTTCACGAAAGCCTCCGGCAGATCCTTGGTGATGAGCACCATGCGGGTGCGCCGATCCTCAGGGTCCGGCCATGCGGGCAGGCGCGTCGGCGGATGGAAGATGCTCTGGACGCCGTGCAGCACCAGCGGGCGATCCGGCCGATCCGACATCGCGACGATCGCCTTCATCCTCAGCAGCTTTTCGCCATGGGCCGAGCGCAGGAGATCGACGAACATGTCGAGCGCCATCGGGTCGATCGGCTTGTCCTCGACGATCGAGAAGGAGCGGATCGCCGCGTCGTGGCGGTTCACGTCATGCGGGTGCTGGTCGTCGTGGTGATGATGATGGTGGTGATCGTGATGGCCGTGATCGCTGCCGCAGTCGCAATCGTGGCCATGCTCATCGTGGTGGTGGTGATGCGCTTCATGGGCATCTTCGTCGCGCAGCCAGCGGCCGACATCGGCGCTCTTGGTTGATGGGTCGTAGATGCCGTTGACCAGCGTTGCGGCGGTGCCTGTCGCGGCATCGTCGGCGTCCATCAGTTCGGCGCGCGGGTTGAGCGCGCGCAGGCGGGCGACGAGACGATCAAGCGCCTCGACCGAGGCCATCGTCTTCTTCGATAGGATCAGGCGGTCGGCGACGGCCACCTGTTTGACGGCTTCCTCGTGATTGTCGAGCGTCTGGGCGCCATTGACGGCATCGACGACGGTGACGACGCCATCGAGCGAGAAGCTTTCCGCAATGATCGGGTTGCCCATGATCGCCTGCATGACCGGCGCCGGATCGGCCAGGCCCGTCGTCTCGATGGCGACGCGCTTCACCGGCTTGACGCGGCCGGTCTGGATGGCGTCCATCAGGTTGGCCAGCGTATCCACAAGCTCGCCGCGCACGGTGCAGCACAGGCAGCCATCCGACAGCTCTATGATGGAGTCGCCTGAGCTTTCGACCAGCAGGTGATCGATGCCGACATCACCGAACTCGTTGATGATGACGGCCGCATCCGCCATCGCCGGATCCTTAAGGATGCGGTTGAGCAGCGTCGACTTGCCCGCGCCGAGGAAGCCGGTGAGGATGGTGACCGGAATGCGATCCGCAACTGCGCTCATGCCTGAATGCCTTAGATGTCTGTGCCTTAGAAGGATGTGGGGCGCGGTGTCGGGATCGGCACGTTGGCGATGTCGCCGACGCCATCAGCCGTCGCCAGCTTGTCGGGCTGCGGCTCGTTCTGGCCGGGGATCAGGCCGGCATGGACGAAATTCGGCTCGTGGTCCATTTCCTGGATATAGGGCGAGTGGATCTTCATGCGGCCCACCTCGTCGCGCGTTTCGCTGCGGATCTTGGCGCCCTTGGCGCTGCAGATCTCGGCCGTGAGATCGGCCACTTCCTGGGTTTCGCCGTAGGGCTTCAGCGAGCCCAGCGTGTCGGTGCTTGCCGATTGCGTGGTGAAGCCGCGCTGCAGCATGTCGGCGGAGGCATCGGCGCGGGCGGCGAGGCTATCTGTACCGAGCACGACCGAAACGAGCGTTCTGCCGTTGCGGGTGGCCGAAGAGATCTGGTTGAAGCCCGATGCGCAGATAAATCCGGTCTTCATGCCGTCGGCGCCGGCAAAGCGGCCGATCAGCATGTTGATGGCGGGGATGTTCTGCTTGCCTGTCGTGATACCCTCCAGCGAAAAGTAGCTGGCATATTGCGGGAAATCGCGGCGCAACGCGACCGACAGGATCGCGAGATCGCGGGCCGTCGTATACTGGCCCTTGCCGGGCAGGCCGTTCGGATTGACGAAGTGGGTGTCGCTCATGCCGAGCTTGGCGGCTTCGGCGTTCATCCTCAGCACAAAGGCGTCCTGCGTTCCGCCGACTGCTTCGGCCACGGCGACCGCGATATCATTGGCGGACTTGACGATCAGGATCTTCAGTGCGCTGTCGAGTGTGAGCTTCTGGCCGGGCTTGAAATACATCTTGGCCGGCGGCTGGGCGGCGGCGGTCTTGCTCATGACGATCGGGGTATCGACGCTGATCTGGCCGGAGCGGATCGCGTCGAAGGTGGTGTAGATGGTCATCAGCTTCGTCAGCGAGGCCGGATACCACTTGCGGAAGGCATCCTCATGCTCGAGCACGCGGCCGCTCTGCACATCGACGAGGATATGTGGATTGGCATAGGCCTGCGACCCTGCTGCGAAGGCGATGGCTGCTGCGGAAGCGGCGATGGTGATCGGCCGCAAGGCGGCAAGCAGGCGTTTTTGGCGCGTCGACACGGTTTGTCCTTAAAGATGTCCTGATGTCTCGAAAGTTTCCCCTATTTAACGTATATGGCCATGACATGGCAAAGGTCATTGTCTAACTTATTTGCGAGCCGCGGTATCAATCCCGTTATTGCCGCCGTTTTCGATTTTCAGCAGGGAAGCAAGCATGCCGATTTTGAACAGAGCCGCCGAACTTCAGGACGAAGTGACCGAGTGGCGCCGGCACATTCACGAGCGGCCGGGACTGCTCTACACGGTTGAAGAGACGGCCGCCTTCGTGGCCGAGAAGCTCAAGGAATTCGGCGTCGACGAGATCGTGACCGGCATCGGCCGCACCGGCGTTGTGGGCTTGATCAAGGGCAAGGGTGCGGGATCGCGCGCCATCGGCCTGCGCGCCGACATGGACGCACTGCCGCTCACCGAGATATCGGGGAAGCCATGGGCATCGAAAATAGCTGGTAAGATGCACGCCTGCGGCCATGACGGGCACACGGCGATGCTGCTTGGCGCGGCGAAGTATCTGGCCGAAACCCGCAATTTCAACGGTAATGTCGCAGTGATCTTCCAGCCGGCGGAAGAAGGTGGTGCCGGCGGCGACCTGATGGTCAAGGACGGGATGATGGAGCGCTTTGGGATCGACGAGGTCTACGGCATGCACAACATGCCCGGCCTTCCGGTGGGCCATTTCGCCATCCGCAAGGGGCCGATCATGGCCGCGACCGACGAGTTCACCGTGACCGTCAAGGGCCGCGGCGGCCATGCGGCGCAACCGAACCGCACGATCGACCCGATCGCGATCGGTACGCAGATCGTCACCAACCTGCAGATGATCGCATCACGCAATGTCGATCCGCTGCGCTCGGTTGTGGTGTCGGTCACCAAGTTCAATGCCGGCTTCGCGCATAACGTCATCCCCAACGAGGCGACGTTTGCCGGCACGGTGCGCACACTTGACGAGGCGGTGCGCGATCTCGCGGAGAAGCGCTTCAGGCAGATTGTTGCCGGCGTGGCCGAGGCGCATGACGCGGAGACGGACATCCATTTTCAGCGCAACTACCCCGTCACATCCAACCATGCCGATGAGACCGAGCATGCGACGGCGGTTGCGACCGACATCGCGGGTGCCGGCAACGTCAATCCCGACATCGATCCTATGATGGGCGGCGAGGATTTTTCCTACATGCTGAACGCCCGGCCCGGCGCCTTCATCTTCATCGGCAATGGCGATACAGCTGGCCTGCACAACCCGGCCTACGACTTCAACGACGAAGTCATCAGCCACGGCATCTCCTACTGGGTGCGGCTTGCCGAGCAGCGCTTGGGCGAATGATCGGCGCCGACTGACAAAGAAACACGATACCATGGGCGGACGTCGACAGAGAAACCCCTCTTATGGCGAGTGGGAGGCCGACCAGCTTTAGGGTGGTTGTTGGGCGATCGCCTCTGCAAGCGGCATGTCGACGGCTTCGACCCCATCTTGGATGGCTCCAAGCAGCGCCAGATTGACGAACTGATACCGTGGAATTGCTCGGGCTAACGGACGGGCAAAAGCGGTCATTTACGTCGCCATTTACTGTTGCGTACTTCCGCTTTCCAAAGACCCAGTACAGCCTGCTCCTGCCAACACATCAGGGAGCTGGTGATGAACGACGAAAGCAGCCCTATTGCCGTCAACGGCATGAACCGCCGTACCGTACTCCTCGGCGGAACCACCTTGGTCGCTGCGGGGGCAGCGCCAGCGTTTGCTCAGACCGCCGCACCCGCCGCGATGCCAGCGGCTCAAGCACCCACCGACACCAAAGCTGAGTATCATCTCGATGTTCCGACGGCGGACGCTGCAGCCAAGATGTTCGACGAATTGGCGTATCAGCGCGCCGTCCAGGCCTATCTGTGGGGGCTGCCAGCGGTCGGGATGCGGCAGTACCGTGTCGCCAACGGTGAGGCGATGGGCGGTGGGTCGGACGACTACAAGCTCGGCTACCTCGGTGGCCTTCTGAAGAGCAACATCGAACACCTCACGGGGAATGCCGACAGCATGTATGTCGACTATTTCTTCGACACGCATGATGGGCCAATCGTCGCGGAGGTGCCGCCGACGCTGCCGGGTTTGCTTGATGATATGTGGCAGTTTCCTGTCGTCGATGTCATTCCCAAGGTATCCCCAAGCGGCAAATACCTGATCGTGCCTCCGGGCTGGAAGGGCAAGGCACCCAAGGGCCACATCGTTGTTCGACCGAATACCTATGTCAGTTGGATGCTGCTGCGCGGCAATGTCGAGCAGACGCCGAGCGGGCCGGATACCACTGCCGCGGTGAATGAGCTTAAGACCAAACTCAAAATCTATCCGCTCAGTGCTTTGAAGAAGCCATCCGCGCGTCCGAAGCTTCAGTATTTCGACATGAGCGACAAGACCATCGACCGCATCCCGCCTGAAGGTCGCGCCTACTTCGAACGGCTGGCCGAAGTTGTGACGGCAGAACCGGCGATGCAGACCGATGCCTTCATGATGGGCTTCATGAAGGCGATCGGTATCGAGCCGGGCAAACCGTTCAAACCCGACGAGCGGATGACGTCCATCCTTGAGAGAGCCGCCGAGACCGGAAAGGCAATGGCGCGGTCTATAGCCTTCCACGGAGACGACCCGGAACGTTGGCATTGGCCCGACCGCAAGTATGCGGAGGCATTCATGGGTGGCAGCCCGTCTTTCGTGTCGGACGGCCACACCAATCACGACGCACGTACGACGTTCTTCTATCTGGCCTGCGCCACCAGCCAATTGATGGCCACCAAGACACCGGGCGTCGGGCAAGCCTATCCTTGGGTTGCCAAAGACGCTCAAGGCAACATATTCGACGGCGGCAAGAAGTACAAGATGCACCTGCCCGCGAATATTCCGGCAAAGCTCTACTGGTCGGTGACGGCCTACGACAACGGCACGCGTTCGGAGCTTCATAACGGCACCGATTTCTCGCGCATCTCCTCCTTCACCAAACCGAAGGCTAACGGGGACGGTAGTACCGACCTGTTCTTTGGGCCCGACGTCCCGGCAGGAGAAGACGCCAACTGGATCAAGACAGTTCCCGGCAAGGGCTGGTTCATCCTTTTCCGCCTGTATGGCCCGGAGCAGCCCTATTTCGACCGGAGTTGGAAGCCGGACGACCTGATCGAAGTCAGCTAGGCAACGTCATTGTTGGCCAGACCGCAGACATAAGCGCGATGATGCCGAGGAGATCATGATGAAAAGGCGAGAATTCTTCCTGACAACGGCTGCAGGCGTCGTCGCCTCGGCCTATGGCGCAACCCTGTTCGACGGGCTGATCTCGACACCGGCATTCGCGCAAAGCGGCGAAGACCCGCTCGGTGGGCAGCCCGCCAAGGGCGCGACACCGTCGATCAAGGACTTCGACTATCAGATCAAGTACCAGCGGGCCTTCGAGGCCGTGCTTTGGAACATGCCAGCGATTGCCATCTATTCGTTCCGCCGCGCCGCCTTCACCGATCTCGGCATGAAGGACAACGATATCATTGCTTACTCCGCAGTGGCGACACCGAAGCTGGAAGCAATCACCGCAAACAGCACGACGCCTTATATCTCGGCCTTCACCGATCTACAGAAGGGGCCGGTGGTTCTGGAGGTGCCGGTCGCCGGTGCCGATGGCAGTCTCTATGGTCAAGTCGTCGACGCATGGCAGTTTACGATAGCCGATGTCGGCCCCGCTGGAGTCGATCAAGGCAAGGGCGGAAAGCTGCTGTTCACGCCACCCGGTTACACAGAAGCCATACCGGATGGCTATATCCAAGTGGCATCACCGAACTACCGCATCGCCTTTGCCTTCCGTTCTGTCCCTGCGGCGGGCAAGTCGACCACCGACGCGTATACTTACGCCAAGCGTCTGCGAATGTACTATCTCAGCGAGGCGGGCAATCCGCCTGAGCAAAAGTTCGTCGATCCTATCAATCAGCGCTACCCGACCTTGCCGTTCTACGATGAGCGGCACTTCGAGGACATGCATGCCATCATGAGCGTCGAACCTGTCAGGGAGCATGACAAGGTCATGATGGGCATGTTGAAGTCGCTCGGCATCGAGAAGGGAAAGCCCTTCGCTCCGGATGAAACTGCCAAACGCGCGATGCACAACGCCGCTATCGACGTCTGGTACTACCTGCAGGATTGGTTCGACCATATCCCTGATACCATGCGCTACTGGCCGGACCGGCACTATGTTTCGCTGCTACAGGCGGACGAGAACAAGACCTTTTCGTTCATCTACGACGACTACATCGACCTTATCCCCCGTGCCGCCGAATACTTCTGGTGCACCTATATGCCAAAGGTTCTGAGCGACAGCCCAGCCACCCAGTACATGATGGCCATGGCGGACAAGGACGGGAAGCTGCTTGAAGCAGGCAAGCTTTATAAGCTCGACATACCCGCACAAATGCCCGTCAAGCAGTTCTGGGCGCTTACGGTGTACGACAGGGCGACCATGTCCTTCATCTACAGCGATCTGAATCGAACGACCTTGTCATCCTATGATCTCGGCAAAATGAAAAAGAACGGCGATGGGGGCGTCAGCATTTACGTCGGCCCGAAAGCTCCGGACGGTCTGGAGGCGAACTGGATACCCACTTCAGGCAAACGACCGATGCCGGCCGTTCGTTTCTACGGCCCGACGGATGCCTTCAACAACAAGACGTTCAAGCTACCGGATTTCGAGCTAGTCGGATGACCGCTTTTGGGGAAGCGGTCATTGGATGGAAGCATCCTGCTCTACGCATCCGTCATAAAGCCTCGCCCCGAAGACGCACAATATCCTTCGAGGGTGGTAGGCCGAACTGCCTTGCATATTCTCGGCTGAACTGGTTTGGACTCTCATACCCCACCCCAAACGCCACCGAGGTCGCTGTTCCTTCTCCGGCCATCAGCAGCGTCCTGGCATGCAACAGCCGCACCTGCTTCTGGAACTGGATCGGACTGAGGGCTGTCACCGCTTTGAAGTGGCGATGGAACGCCGAAACGCTCAACGCCGCCATTTCGGCAAGCGCTTCGACCCGGAGTGGTTTTGCAAAATTCTCTCGAATCCACTGTATCGCCACGCCGATCCGCGACAGCGCCCCATCGGGAGCGGCGATGTCGCGCAGCATCCAGCCAAGCGGCCCCTGCAGCACGCGAAACAGAATCTCGCGTTCATAGGCTGGCGCGAGCACGGCGATCTCATCTGGTCGCTCCATGAGCCGAAGCATGCGCACCCAGGCGTCAAGGAATTCCTCGCTGACCGGCGCGATCGAAAAGCCGGAGCCGAACAGCTTGCTGCAGACCTGCACCGGCAGGTCGCTGATCAGTGCCGCGACCGTTGGCGGGTGAAGCGTCAGGCTGACGGCCAGATATGGCTCCCCCGTCGCCGACGGATGCACCGAGCCAACGGCCGGCAGATCGACCGACATGACGAAGTAGGTGGCCGGGTCGTAGGCGAAGGTCCGCTCACCGACCGTCATCGTCTTGGATCCGGTCAGGATCAGGTTGATCATCGGCTCGTAGACGGCCGAAAGCCTGTGTTCCGGGATCTCTCCCTGCACCATGGCGACGCGGGGGATGCCCGTGTCGGTTCGGCGGTTTTCCGCCGAAGACGCCAGCGCGCGCAGTTCCTGAAGTTGCTTTTCCATGACAGTGACCCTGACAGGCTGGAGACCGCTCCGCAACGCCAAAGCAGAAATAGGCAAGTTTCAGAGAGGAATGGGTGAGCGGCGTGTGTGAGGGCAGCCTAGTTTCGGGTCACACCAGACACGGAAGGAACGTCCCATGAAGATCGTGATCATCACCGGCAGCAGCCGCGGCCTCGGAGCAAGCGCCGCCGTCGAATGCGCCCGCAAAGGCATGGGTGTCGTCGTCACCTACAACAGCAGCCCCGACAAGGCCGAGGCGGTCGTCAAGGAGATCACCCAGATTGGTGGCAAGGCGGCGTCGCTGAAGCTGGACGTCGGCGACACCAGTTCGTTCCCGGCATTCCGCGACGCCGTCGCGGCGAAGCTGCAGTCCGTCTTTGACCGCCGCGACTTTGACTATCTCGTCAACAATGCCGGATACGGCCTGTTCAATCCGATCGCCACTGTGACCGAAGAGCAGTTCGACGGACTGTTCGACGTTCATCTGAAGGGCCCATTCTTCCTCACCCAGATCCTGCTGCCGCTGATCGCGGACAATGGACAGATCATCAACATCACCAGCGCCACCACGCGCGTGGCGACATCAGGCGTCGCTCCTTACGCTGCCTTCAAGGGTGGTCTCGAGGTCCTGACCCGCTACATGGCCAAAGAGTTCGGCGCACGCGGCATCCGGGCAAACTCGATCGCTCCCGGCGCGATCCGCACGGAACTCGGCGGCGGGCTGAACGACGAGTTCGAGGCGATGCTTGCCGGCCAGACGGCGCTCGGCCGTGTCGGCGAGCCCGAGGATATCGGCGAGGTCGTCGCCAGCCTGCTGTCCAACGAGAACCGGTGGATCAACGCCCAGAACATCGAAGTCGCGGGCGGCTACATCATCTGAACAAGGAGAGCGCCATGCTCGATCACGTCTTCCTATCCGTTAGTGACACCGCCCGATCGGTCGCCTTCTACGAAAAGGCGCTTGCCCCGCTCGGGATCGTCCACGCGCATGACTACGACGGAAAAGACGGTCCGCCCGGCCATCCGGACCTGAAGGGGTTCGGTGCAAACGGCCGGGTGTTCTTCTGGCTGCGGGTGGGCGTGGTCGAAGGTCGCGCCGCTCACGTCGGATTTGTCGCCGACGGCGTCACCCAGGTCGATGCCGCCTTCGCCGCGGCGATGGCTGCGGGCGCCTCGCAAATCCATCCGCCTGGTCCGCAGCTTCACTACGACCCGCACTACTACGCCGCGCAGGTGCGCGACCCCGACGGCTACAGCCTCGAATTCGTCTACAAGGAATGGCAGCACTGACATGACAAAACTAATGATCTATGGCGCGACCGGCTATACCGGCCGCATGGCGGCGGAGCATGCGAATGCGGCAGGGACGCCAGTCGTTCTTGCAGGCCGTAGCGAAGCGACCCTTGCAAAGCTCGCCTCCGAACTTGGCGTGGAATACCGCGTGTTTGGTCTCGACGACGCTGCGGCGATCGATACGGGCCTTGCCGGAATCTCCGTCCTCCTGAATTGCGCCGGTCCGTTCATGCGCACCGCCGATGCGTTGATAAAGGCAGCGATCCGCAATGGCGTGCACTATCTCGATACCGCGGCCGAACTCGACAGCTATCGGCTCGCCGAACTCCTCGACGGCGAGGCCATGGCCGCGGGCGTCATGCTGATGCCGGGCGGAGGCGGCAGCGTCGCCATGGTCGGTAGCCTTGCTGGACATGGTACCGAGCGCGTCGCCAATCCCCGCAAGATCAGGATCGTGCTGCATGTCGCCGGCGGTCTTTCGCGCGGGTCGGCGATCAGCGCCACCGAGAACCTGACAGTCGAAACCTTCAAGCGCATGAATGGCGTCTTGACCCCGGCGGAGGCGGACATCCAGCCATTCGACTTCGGCAGACGCCTCGTCGATTGCTTCCGGGTCACTTTGCCCGACCTCATCACGATCTGGCGGGCAACGGGTGTTCCCGACATCGAGACCTTCGTGCATGTGACCGGCGATGGCTTTCCGCAGGGCGACCTCTCGTTGCTGCCGGACGGGCCGAGCGAGGAAGAACGGTTAGTCAACCGCTACCAGGCGCTGGTCGAGGTCACGGACGACCAAGGGCAGGTCGTCCGATCACTTCTCGATACCGTCAACGGCTACACCTTCACAGCCATGGCCGCGGCCGAGGCCGGACGCCGTATTCTGGCAGGTGAAGCGCGCCCAGGCTTCCAGACCCCGGCTCGCCTGTTCGGAAACGGCTTCGCGCAAACCATTGCCGACACCACGATCATCGATCTCTAGGGAGGCTTCCATGCAGACGATCGTCGAATCCTTCATCCGCGCCGCCAACGCCTTCGACGTCGAGGGCGCGCTATCCCTGTTCACGCCAGATGCCGTCATCGACGACGTTTCGGTCGGCGACGCCTTCGTCGGCCGGGATGGTGTTCGCGACTACCTCGAACGGTTCTTCGTGGGCTATCACACACAGAGCACGCTTCTGTCGCTTGAAAGAGTCGACGACTTCAACGCCACCATCCGCCTCGATTTCACGGGCGATTTCGGCCAGGAGATCGGCGTCCTCAAGATCGTCGTCAATGCCGACGGCCTGATCCAACGTATCGACGCCGATCTCGAATAGCATCCTCACCGACAACCCATCGATCACGTCCATCGGCGCCACCGGCGCCGATGCCGGGAAAGGCTCGCGTTTCGCGACCCTCCGGCATGAAAAGGAGAGCCTTCATGACCACATCACCATCGTTTGCACAGGACGCCGCCGACAGGCTGGCCGTCGTCGAGGCCCTTTACCGCTTCGCCGCCGGGATAGATCTTCGCGACAGTGACCTGCTCGCGTCGTCGCTTGCGGAAAACGCAGTCTCGGACTTTCGGCCGGCTGCCGCGAAGGCCGGGTTCGAATATCCCGTCATCGAGGGCAGGGAGGTGATTGTCTCGGCGCTGACGACATCGCTTGCCGCACTGGACACAACGCATTCCATCAATAATCCGCGGGTGACCATCGACGGAGACACGGCGCGCATGGATGTCCTCGTCGAAGCCCAGCATGTACCGCGCAGCGATCCATCGCGTCACTATCTGATGAAAAACCGTTATGACGTCGAGCTGGTGAGAAACGGCGATGTCTGGGTCATCACGCGCAACACCGTCGACAACGTCTGGCGGTCGGGTGACATCGGCGTTCTTGCCGGAATCTGACCTGCAGACATAACGCGGTCAAAAGAGGCGGCGGGACGGTGTGTCCGCCGCCTCCCTAAATTCCTGGCCGTCGTCCAGCTCAGTAGCCGACGCCTCGCACGCCGCCTGCCGCACGGATGGATTCACCTGTAATCCAATTGGATTCGTCCGAGGCTAGGAAGACGGCCAAGGGGGCGATATCCTCGGGCTCGCCGAAGCGACCGAGAGGCGTACCCGCCAGCAGCTTCTCGCCGAGCGCGCCCGCGAAATTGCCATCCGTCGCCGGCGTGTTCGTATGGCCGGGCAGGATGGAGTTCACCCGGATGTTGCGAGGGCCGAGTTCGCGGGCAAGGGCGAAGGTCATGGTGTCGACGGCGCCCTTGGTCGCAGCGTAGACGCTGGAGGCGAGATAGGGGTCGGTGCTCAGGATCGAGCTGATGTTGATGATGCTGCCACCCTTGTCGCCGAAGATCTTCAGTCCTTCGCGGATCCCTAGAAAGTACCCCAGGACGTTCACGTTGAACTGCTTGTGGAACGCTTCCTCCGTCAGGTCGGCGACCATTTCGAAGATGGCGAAGCCCGCGTTGTTGACGAGGACGTCGAGCTTGCCGTGATTGGCCTTCACGGTCTCGAACAAGCGAACGACGTCTGCCGATCTGCTCATATCCGCCTGAATGGCGACTGCTCTCCCACCGGTCGCCTCGATCGCAGCAACGACCCCGTCCGCGCCCTTCTTGCTCGTCGCATAGTTGACGACGACCGTTGCACCTTCCGCACCGAGCGCCTTGGCTATGCCGGCGCCGATGCCGCTCGATGCGCCCGTCACGACCGCGATCTTTCCATGTAGTCTCATCTGAGGAACCTCTCTTCTGGTGTCCAGGCCGGCTGGCCGTCGACAACGAAGATGTGGGCGTCCGCCCCGCCCTGCGCGTGCCGGTTCCTCTCCGATCCTTGCCTATTCTTCTCATTCGCTTGTTCGAAAGCTAACCCGTTGCCATATGCCTGGGATGGATGAAGCAATGGACGAACTGCGCGAAATTGCGTCGCGCGCCGGGAATACGTGGACAGCGACGGGCATACCGCGCGTATCGATGGTGAAGAGCGAGGCCTGTTCGGATCAGGTCTACGCGCCGATGGTCCACGTTGTCCTGCAGGGGGCAAAGAGCCTCTCCGTCGGCGAACATGTGCTCCGCTTCGAACCGGCGACCTACTTCGTCGTCCCCGTCGATGTGCCTGCCATGGGCCAGATCAGTGCCGATCCCGGCACCGGCCATTATCTCGCCCTGAGCCTGGCGCTCGATTCCTCGGTGATCGCAGGCGTGGTCGGCGACGATGCCACCAAGCCACACCATGAGACCGCGGAATTCGCGGTTTCCGCCATCTCGCCTGAGCATCTCGACGCTTGGCTCAGGATGATGCGGCTGATCGACCGCCCAAAGGACATGGCGATGCTCGCGCCGATGATCGAACGCGAGATTCTCTATCGCGTGCTGCAAGGGCCGCAAGGCGAGGTGCTCAGGCAGATTGCTCTGGGTGACAGCCGCATGTCTCAAATCCGGCGGGCGGTAGACTGGATAAGGGAGCACTATGCGCAGGCCGTCCGCGCAGAGGATCTCGCGGCGATCACCGGGATGAGCGTCCCCGCCTTCTATCGGCATTTCAAGGCGATCACTGCGATGACGCCCATCCAGTATCAGAAGAATCTTCGCCTTTTGCGCGCCAGGCAATTGATGCTGTTCGAGCGCCGCGATGCCGCCGCGATCGCCTTCTCCGTCGGCTACGAAAGCGCCTCCCAGTTCAGCCGGGAATACGCACGCATGTTCGGGTTGCCTCCAGGTCGTGACATGGCCCGCTTTCGCGGGGCTGCCTCCAGCGTGTTCTCCGCTCCTGCTGCCTAGCCTTCGATGGATCATGCCGAAGTAAACGAAGACCACTGCCGTGACGCCCGACTGGGTGGTCCGGAGCCAGGCCGCCCGCGACTTCGCAGGCCTGCCCGACCTCGACCCGGCGGTCTCTTTAGGGGTGGTGCCATGGCGTCGAACTGTCCGACGCTTTGCCAACCGTTGATCGATGGTCGCTAGGGAGGTGAGTTCGCTCTTGAAGCAGGTGCCAAATTGTTACCTATGTGTCCGGGCTGGGCACTGGTAAAATGGTGTCCACGAGAGGATTCGAACCTCCGACCCCAGGATTAGGAATCCTGTGCTCTATCCTGCTGAGCTACGTGGACAACGTCCCCTGCATAGCTTGACTGCCCCTGCCGATCAATAAGCTTTTGACGACATTCTCCTCTTCGCCATCTCCCGCTTGTTCAATCCCGTGCTGGTCCGCTCGACGTCATGGACAAGAGCGGTGTCAAGGAAACGCAAATTTTGGGCAGCTGTTTCATAGGGAGACGGTGTTGCGTCACGGCGGCACATGCTCATGCTGCAATGCAAAACTCGCGTTAACAGTGAGTTTTTTTAGTTTTGTACAACTATAGAAAGAGCAAGCTCTCGTCACTGTTGTGATCCATATTCGGGACATCACTGCCCCAGTTTCATGCGATCGCGAGGCCATTTGTCCCAATTCAAGGCGAAGACATCCGCGCCGTTCCTGATTTCCGCCGTCTCGTCCGTGCGGGGCACGCTGATCGGGATCGGAATGACGAGCTGCTTCATCAACATCCTGGCGCTGACCGGCTCGTTCTTCATGCTGCAGGTCTATGACCGCGTCATTCCAGCCCGTAGCCTTCCGACGCTTGTCGGTCTCGGCATTATCACGCTGACGCTGTTCGCTTTCCTGGGGCTGCTCGAACTTCTGCGCTCTCTGGTGCTGGCACGGCTGGGGCAGTCGGTTGACGAGCGCTTCGGGCCGATCGTCTTCCGGTCCTTCGCCACAGCACCCTCGCGGCGGAGCGTGGAAGAAAACGGGCTGCAGCCGATGCGCGATATCGACATGGTGCGCGGCTTCCTCTCCGGGCCGGGGCCGACGGCGCTGTTCGACCTTCCCTGGATGCCGTTCTATCTCGGCCTCTGCTTCCTGTTTCATGTGTGGATCGGGGCGGTGGCGCTTGCGGGGGCGCTTGTTCTCATCGGCCTTACGATGATCGCCGAAATCCGTACCCGGGCGCCGACGCAGGCCGCGGCCATAATTGGGCTGGAGCGAGCAGCACTTGCCGAAGCCACGCGCCGCAATGCCGAGACAGTGGCCTCGATGGGCTTCGCCCGGCGTCTGGAGGAGCGCTGGTCGGCGATCAATCTCCGCTACCGCGAGACACAATTTCGAGCGACCGGCATCACCGTATCGCTGTCGACACTGTCGCGCGTCGTGCGGCTGATCCTGCAATCGGGCGTGCTGGCGGTGGGAGCCGTTCTCGTCATTCGCCAGGAGGCGACAGGCGGCATCATGATCGCGAGCTCGATCCTGATCAGCCGGGCGCTGGCACCGGTCGAACTGGCGATCGGGCAGTGGCGGGGTTTTGCCGCGGCGCGCCAGAGCTGGGCGGGGCTTCTTCGGCTGAGCGAGGCGGATACTGCGAGCGACCCGGACGTGCGGCTGCCTGCGCCGGTCAAAGGCCTGAAGGTGGAGAACCTGCATCTTTCGGCGCCGGGCTCGACCGTGCCGCTGCTGCGCGGCATATCGTTCGAAGCCAATGCGGGCGAGGCGATCGGGATCGTCGGGCCGAGTGCATCCGGCAAGTCGTCTCTGGCGCGCGGCCTTGTCGGGCTCTGGGCGGCACGCGTGGGCGCGGTGCGCCTCGACGATGCGTCGCTGTCGCAGTGGGAGCCGGAAGCGCTTGGGCGGCACATCGGCTATCTGCCGCAGGAGATCGGGTTGTTCGACGGTACGATCGCCGACAACATCGCCCGTTTCGATCCCACGGCGTCGTCGGATGCCGTGATCGCTGCCGCCAGGGCCGCCGGCATCTATGAGATGATCGTCCGTATGCCTGAGGGCTTCGATACCGAGATCGGTGATGAGGGGGCGGTCCTTTCCGCCGGTCAGCGGCAGCGCCTGGCTTTGGCGCGCGCTCTCTATGGCGATCCCTTCCTCGTCGTGCTCGACGAACCGAATGCCAATCTCGATGCCGAGGGCGATGCGGCGCTGACCCGCGCGATCGCGGGGGTGCGTGAGCGTGGTGGGGTGGCGATCGTCATCGCGCACCGGCCGAGCGCGCTTGCCGGTGTCGATAAGGTGCTGGTTTTAGCCGATGGGCAGATGCGCGGTTTCGGGCCGAAGGAAGAGGTGCTCGGAAGGCCGGTGGCCGCGGTCTCCGCGGCATTTTCGCCGGTGCGCTTCGGGCGCGTGAACGAGGGGAGGACGGCGCGATGAACGCTGGTGCAAATGGTGCCGGCGCACCGATCGCCGAACGGGCCATCCGGAGGCTGGCGCTTGTGGCGCTGGCGGCGGTACTTGTTCTCGTCGGCGTCCTCGGCAGTCTTGCGGCGACCATCCATCTCAACGGCGCGGTGATCGCCTCGGGCACGCTTGTCGTCGACAGCTACGTGAAGCCGATCCAGCATCTTAAGGGTGGGACGGTCGGTGAGATCTTCGTTCGCAATGGCGACAAGGTCGAGGCCGGGCAGGTGTTGCTGCGCCTCGACGACACGCAGGCGCAGGCGACGGTTTCGATCGTATCGCGGCGATTGCGGCAGCTGGCTGCGCGCACCGCGCGACTATCGGCAGAGCGAGATGGGCGGGAGACGTTTGCCTTCCCCGATCTGGTCAAGCAGGCAGCTGCGGATGAGCGGGAGACGCTGATTGAGGGCGAGCAGCGGCTGTTCGACGACCGGCGGGCTTCGCTCAGCGGTCAGGTGGCGCAGCTGCGCGAGCGCATCCGTCAGCTTGGCCAACAGGCGGATGGGCTGGTGGCGCAGCAGGATGGCAAACGGCAGGCGATCGAGATCATCGGCAAGGAGCTGTCGAGCCTTGAGCCGCTGCTGAAGCAGGGCATCATTCCGGCAACGCGGGTCTACGCGCTGCAGCGCGACGCGGCCGATCTGACCGGCGAGCTTGGCAACCTCGTGGCATCGGCAGCCGAGGTGAAGGGCAAGATCGCGGAGACGGAATTGCAGATCATCCAGCTTGGCGACGACAGGCGCAGCGAGGTTTCGGAGCAGCTGCGGCAGGCGCAAAGCGACACCGGCGAGTATGCCGAGCGGCTGGTCGCGGTCGAGGACGATCTCAAGCATATCGACATCCGCGCCCCGCAGGCGGGCATCGTTCACCAGCTTTCGGTGCATGCACCCGGTGCCGTGGTGCAGGCGGGAGCGGCGATCATGGAGATCGTTCCCGATGGCGACGCATTGACGCCGGATCTCCGGCTGTCGCCGCAGGATATCGATCAGGTCGCGGTGGGACAGGCGGTGGTGTTGCGGCTGTCGGCCTTCAACCAGCGCACCACCATGGAGCTCAATGGCCGGGTGGAACGCATCGCGGCCGATCTCACCACCGATCAGAAAAGCGGCCAGAGCTACTACGGTGTGCGCGTCCATATCGAGGACGGCGAGTGGATAAGGCTTGGGAAACTGACGCCTATCGCCGGCATGCCGGTGGAGGCGTTCATCGAAACGGGGGAACGAACGGCGCTGGCCTATCTCACCAAGCCGTTCACCGATCAGGCGGCCCGTGCCTTTAGAGAGGAATAGGGGCTTTCAGGGAGGAATAAGAGGCCTGTGCCTGATGGCGTCTGGGAGGAGGCGCGTCGGGCAAGGGAGGAGCATTCGGCCATCAGGGCATCGTTCGGATGCCCTTGGCAGTGTTTCAATGACGAAAACCCTAGGAGATCAACCATGCCACAGTCGATTCAGAACGCAGTCGGCACAAGCCTATTCTATAGCGGACCTTCTACCGCCTGGCTGTCGGCGACAGGATCCGGACCGGTGCTCAACGGCACCGCCGGCAATGACAGTATATGGGGCGACAGCTCGGTCAACGTGACCATGCAGGGCGGTGCGGGTGACGATATCTATTATCTCTACTCCGCCATCAACCGCGCGGCCGAAGCGCCGGGTGGAGGGGTCGATACGATCAACACCTGGATGAGCTATACGCTGCCGGAAAACTTCGAGAACCTGACGGTGACGGGTGCCGGGCGCTATGCCTTCGGCAACAGCGCCGACAACATCATCTCCGGTGCCGCCGGCAGCCAGACGATCGATGGCGGCGCGGGCAACGACGTGCTGATCGGCGGCGGCGGGGCCGACACCTTCCTGTTCACGCGCGGCAATGGCAGCGACCTCATCGTCGATTTCAGCAGCGACGACACGATCCGCTTCAATGGCTATTCGCTGACGAGTTTCGATCAGGTTGTCAGCCATTCGACACAGGAAGGCGCCAATCTCCGGATCGATCTGGGAGATGGCGAAAGCCTCGTGCTTGCTAATACGACTGCTTCGGCACTGCACGCCGATCAGTTCCAGCTGACGCTCGATCGCTCAGCGTTGACGCTGACCTTCGCCGACGAGTTCGACAGCCTGTCTCTGCACAGCGGCGACCAGGGAACCTGGGATGCGAAGTTCTGGTGGGCGTCCGAGAAGGGCAGCACGCTTCCCGACAACGCCGAGGAACAATGGTACATCAATCCCTCCTATGCCGGCACGGCATCGGTCAATCCGTTCTCCGTTCATGACGGCGTGCTGACGATCACGGCGGCGCAAACGCCGGCGGCCCTGGCAGGGCAGCTTGAGGGCTTCGACTATACGTCGGGCATGCTCAACACCCACTCCACCTTCGCCCAGACCTACGGATATTTCGAGGTCCGTGCCGACATGCCGACGGAGCAAGGCGTTTGGCCGGCGTTCTGGCTGCTGCCCGCGGATGGCTCCTGGCCGCCCGAACTCGATGTGGTCGAGATGCGCGGGCAGGACCCCAATACCGTTCATGTGACGGCGCATTCGGCGGCGAGCGGCAGCCACACGATGGACCAGACGGCCGTCAACGTTGCGAGCACCGAGGGCTTTCATACTTATGGGGTGCTCTGGGACCAGGACCAGATCGTCTGGTATTTCGACGACGTGGCGATCGCCCATGCCGACACGCCCGACGACATGCACGATCCGATGTACATGATCGTCAACCTCGCAGTCGGTGGGATTGCCGGATCGCCGACGGACGGCCTGCCCAACGGCTCGCAGATGAAGATCGACTACATTCATGCCTATTCGCTGGCCGACAGCCCGGTTGCTTCGACCGCGCATGCGGCGACGGACGACTGGCAGAGCTGACACCATCCTGTCGGATGCTTTCGAGTACGGGCGCTTGAGGTGCGCCCGTGCTTTTTTGGCCTCATTTTTTGGAACGATGAAAGCTCTCTGTCGTTGACCCCATGTCGATACGAAAGAAGGAGAAGCACCATGAAAGCGAAACTGATCGCGGCATCGATCCTGGCACTTGGTCTGACGGCAGGCGGGGCGATGGCCCAGTCCAACCCGAGCCCGGCTGGATCGACGATCGGCAGCAGCACGGTCGATAGCGGCGGCGGCGCAAACGCGGATGCTCCGAACACGACCGGGACATCGCCAACGGTGGTCGATCCGAACGCCACCTACAGCACCACCCCGGGAACGATGAATGCGGGGCCGAATACCAATGCGACAGGGACCGTCGATCGAACGCGATGCCCGGCGCAGCCTATGCCTGGTTCGACGGCCGCCCAGGGCGGCAATAGCGGCGCTTCCCAGAGTGAGGCATGCCCTGACTTCCAATAATCGTCGCTCTGCGATCAAGGATCCCGGCTTAGTCCGGGGTCCTTTTTTGTGAGCGGAAATGGCCAATTCGGCTTTTCCCGGAGGCAAGAACGCGTCGGGACGGTGGAACAACAAGCGATCGCCGGCATTTATTCAGGCGCTGCCCGAATGGCGCCCGAAATCAGCCCGAAATCGGGATGCATGTAGCGAATCAAACCCCGCACCTTCGCTTTTGAGCATTTGTTAATTTTGTTCATACAGCCGGGGTTGGTAAGTTATAACAAGGCACTATCTTTTTCGTCAGGATACTAAGGAGACCACAATGAACAAGACAATCGCATCGATCGTCGCAGCAGCCTCGCTGGCTCAAGTCTTCGCTACCTCGGTAGCGGCAGCGGATCTCGTGACGACTTATGAAGAGCCGGATCAGCGCGATGGCGTCAAGATCGGTGTTCTGACCTGCGACGTCGGCGGCGGCGTCGGCTACGTCTTGGGTTCGGCGAAGAGCGTCGATTGCGTCTTCAACGGTACGCGCGGATCCGTCGATCACTATAGCGGCACCATCCGCAAGATGGGCGTCGACCTTGGCTTCACCACGCGCGGCCGTCTCGTCTGGGCGGTGTTTGCTCCGACGGCAGGCTACCATCGCGGCTCGCTCGGCGGCCTCTATCAGGGCATCACGGCCGAAGCGACGCTCGCCGGCGGCGTCGGCGCCAACATCCTTTTCGGCGGTACGGCCGGATCGATCCAGCTCCAGACCATCAGCGTCACCGGCCAGCTTGGCCTCAACGTCGCTGCAACCGGCACCTCGGTCACGCTCACGCCAGCTGGCTGATTTATTATTTGATTTCAATGGAAAAGCCGCCCCACCAGGGGCGGCTTTTTCGTTGTCCACGTGGCATCCGGGCGTGCCATTTCGGGAAGGGAACCTCCCGCCGATCACCGCGTTGTTCTGGTCAAAGGAGACATGCTCATGACCATGAAACTCTCGATGCTCGCGGTTGCCTATCTCTTGATCGGCGGCCTTCTGGTCGCCGTCAGCTATCAGCCGAGCGGCCCTGTCACGACGCAGAAGACCGATCGCGTCGCCACTGGCTTCCTGACGGAACGCTTCGCCGGTTGATCGCTCAGACGGCTTCGCCAAGGTTGTCGAGCACGGATTGCGCGACGATAATCCGGTTGCGGACCGTGTGGTCGCTCGCCGTCGTTTCTGCGACGAGTATTGCGCTGGCGAGTTCCGCCTTCGTGGCAACCAGTCCGCTGAGGACGATCTCGTCTCGCTCGACCGTCACCGCAATGTGCGAGGCGTCGAAGCCGCTGGCGACCGCCAATGCCGTGGACACGTCCGCTGTCAGCGCCGCGTCTTCATTCAAGTCCGACTTTCGTGAGGACTGGGATATCTCGTAACTTGCCATGTCATGCCTTCCTTCCTCCCATTCGATCAGCAAACCGCGTGTCGCAGGTGGCGACCGCGCGATCACCAGCTGACCCGATAGTTCAGGTTTATGCTTCCCGAGCGAGTTGACGATCCAGGATTGCTGATCGTTGCGCTCAAATTAAGGTCGGGAAGGATTAACTGGTTCAACGCCAGCGAACTCGTCACATCGCCATTGAAGCCGGACACGGTGGCTGCCGCCGAGAGCGACGTTCCGGTCCAGGGCTGGATCAGCTTCAGCGCCTGCGAGGTGTCGATGAATGTCTGGCGCGTGTCGGCGGCGTCGTAGCGGACCTGGACGAAGCGGGTCGAGACCATGTTAAGTGAATCCGAAAAGATCCAGCTGCGGGAACGGCTGAGCATCAGCGCGCCGCTGCCCCGCAACGTATCGACGCGGACGCTTGCCGAGCGCTCGGCGCGGGCGGCGGGCGTGACGCTGACCTTGGTGATCTTGCCCCAGAGCGAGGCCTGTTCGGAGCCGCCGAGCAGCACGCCGCCCTTCGATGCCGCGAGGCCGATATCGGCGCCGGCGCTGGTTTCCCATTCGGCGGGCAGGCGAAAGCCCATCGTCGCCTTGTAGGATCGTTCGGACACTTTCACGGGTGTCCAGATGACGAGGTTTTCTGCGTTGACGCGCGGCGCGAATGAGATGAGCGCGGCCGGCAGAATCCATAAACTGCTTGTCGCTTTCATGGCCATTTGTCCCTTCGTAACGGTCAGGGTCTTCTGGTCGATGCGGGCTTGAAGCGGGAACGCACGAAAGCGCGCAGGATTTCGCCCTGCAAACCCAACATCTCGTTCTGGTTTTTATCGCGTCCGGCCTTGGCGCGGATACGGAAGCGAGCGCGAAATTTGCGCCGCCGGAGCTTGAAAATTGCAACCGATACGATTGCCAATGCTCCTATCCCTGAGGATTGTTGTCAGGATCACATCGACGGGCAGGGATGTAAACCCCTCAGGCTCAAAAATCTGCTGCACTGCACACTTGCCGGTCATTCCAATCCCCTGTAGAGCCGAGGGAAATGACGGAACGCAGGCAAAATCGCGCATGATCACGGGCAGAAACGGGCCTCGGCGCCTCTCCATCTTCGGTTCGACCGGTTCGATCGGCAAGAACACGCTCGACGTGGTGAAGCATCTCGGCGGTCTCGAAAACTTCGAAATCTCCGTGCTGACGGGCAACGAGAATGTGGATCTGCTGGCGCAGCAGGCGCGCGCGGCCGGCGCCAAACTCGCGGTGACGGCGAGTGACATCCATTACGATGCGTTGAAGAGCGCGTTGTCGGGAAGCGGGATCGCGGTTGCCGCCGGTCAATCCGGGTTGATGGAAGCCGCCGACCTCGAGGCCGAGTGGGTGATGGCGGCGATCGTCGGGACGGCGGGCCTTGCGCCGACGCTGGCAGCGGCCCGCAAGGGCGCCGATATTGCGCTCGCCAACAAGGAATGCCTGGTTTCCGCCGGCGACCTCTTCGTGCAGTCCGTGCGCCGCGGCGGCGGCAAGCTTCTGCCCGTCGACAGCGAACACAACGCAATCTTCCAGGTGCTGGAAGAGAACCAGCGCCATGCCGTGGAGCGCATCATCCTGACGGCGTCCGGCGGCCCGTTCCGCAACGCCTCGCTGGAGGAGATGGCCGGTGTGACCGTCGAGACGGCGCGCGCGCATCCGAACTGGTCGATGGGCCTGAAGATTTCGATCGACAGCGCCTCGATGTTCAACAAGGCGCTCGAGATGATCGAGGCCAAGCACCTGTTCGGGCTGACGCCCGAGCAGATCGAGGTCATCGTGCACCCGCAATCGGTGATCCATTCGATGGTGGGCTATACCGACGGTTCGGTGCTGGCGCAGCTCGGTGCGCCAGACATGCGGACCGCGATCGGCTACGCGCTGGCGCATCCGCGCCGGCCGAACCTGCCGATCGAGCGGCTCGACTTCGCCAAGCTGGCGCGGCTGGATTTCGAGGCGCCCGACGAGACACGCTTCCCGGCGCTGCGGCTCGCTCGGCTTGCGATGACGCGCGGCGGCGTGCAGGGCGCGGTTCTGAACGCCGCCAAGGAAGTGGCGCTGGAAGCCTTCATCTCCGGGCGCCTGTCGTTCCTCGCCATGGCCGACGTGACCGAAACGGTGATGGACCAGCTGGCGCATCTGCCCGAGGCCGCGACGATGGACGACGTGTTCGCTGTCGACAAGGAAGCCCGGCAGCGGGCTGCCGGGCTTATCAACTAAGCAGAGATATTTTTGAGTTTGGTCAGGCGACGTGCCGGGCCAGTGCGCAGCGCGACCACAGCGAATGCAGCGCTTCTACCAGATGCTCGATGTCGGCATCGGTGTGCAGCGGCGTCGGCGTGATGCGCAGGCGTTCGGTCTTGACCGGGACCGTCGGGTAGTTGATCGGCTGGACGTAGACGTTGCAATTGTCGAGCAGCAGGTCCGAGATCCATTTGCACTTGGCGGCGTCGCCAACCATCACGGGGACGATGTGGCTCGGATTCGGCATGTGCGGGATGCCGGCCTTGTCGAGCTGGGCGCGCAGCGTGCGAACGCGGTCCTGGTGACGGGCGCGTTCGAAGGGGCTGACCTTCAGGTGCTGGATCGAGGCGACCGCGCCGGCAGCGAGCGTCGGGGGGAGCGCCGTGGTGAAGATGAAGCCGGATGCGAAGGAGCGGATGAAGTCGCAGAGCGCTGTCGAAGCGGCGATATAGCCGCCCATGACGCCGAAGGCTTTGCCGAGCGTGCCTTCGATAACCGTCAGGCGGTCCATCAGGCCTTCGCGTTCGGCGATGCCGCCGCCGCGCGGGCCATACATGCCCACCGCGTGGACTTCGTCGAGGTAGGTCATGGCGCCATATTTATCGGCGAGATCACAGATTTCCTTGATCGGCGCGATATCGCCGTCCATCGAGTAGACGCTCTCGAAGGCGATCATCTTCGGCGCCTTCGGATCGGCGGCGGCGAGCTTGGCTTCCAGATCCTGCAGGTCGTTGTGCTTCCAGATGACGCGATCGCACTTGGCGTAGCGAATGCCCTCGATCATCGACGCGTGGTTCAGCGCATCCGAGAAGATGATCATGCCGGGGATCTTGGCGCCGAGCGTGCCGAGGGCTGCCCAGTTGGACACATAACCCGAGGTGAAGACCAGGGCTGATTCCTTGCCGTGCAGATCGGCGAGTTCGCGCTCGAGCAGAACGTGGTAGTGCGTGGTGCCAGAAATATTCCGGGTGCCTCCCGCACCCGCGCCACAGTGATCAATGGCGTTCTTCATCGCCTCGATCACCTTGGGGTTCTGACCCATGCCGAGATAGTCGTTGGAACACCAGACGGTCACATCCTTCGGCCCTTCCGGGGTGTGACGCGTGGCGCGCGGGAAGTTGCCGCGGTGACGTTCAAGGTCTGCGAACACGCGGTAACGACCTTCGTTGTGAAGGCCTTCCAGCTCGTTCTTGAAGAATGCTTCGAAATCCATCTCATGCTCCAGTATCGTGCAGGCGTTCTCCGCCCAATTCCGACTGCACGTCAACCCTTTTGGTCCGATTTAGCACCATGTGCGTCAATTGGCCCGTAGTTTCGAATTACTTTAATTTGAAACTGGCGTCCATGACCAGATCAATCGCGCATTGCAGTCCTGCGCGCAGTGCCTCGCATGGGTCTTGGTGACTGATTTGCCAGTCGATTTTCGCGGCTGCAAGCGAGTTGAAATCGATGGGAGAGCTTGCTTGCCCCTTTTTGCGCCATAGTTTGCAGTCTAGGTTACAAAAAAGACAGGAATCAGGGACGGTCACCGCCCGCTCGGGCGATCAATCAGGAGCTATTGATGAAAAAGATTATTGCGCTCGCCTTTGTCGGCCTATCCATTGCCAGCTGCACGCCCACGCAACAGGGTGCTGGCATCGGTGCCGCATCCGGCGCCATCATCGGCGGCGCGGTTACGGGCAATGTTCGCGGTGCGGCAGTCGGTGCTGCCGTCGGCGGCGTCTCCGGCGCGCTGATCGGCCGTGTGTCCGAACAACCCGGACAGTGCTACTATCGCGACGAATATGGTCGCCGCTATATCGACGATTGCCGCGGCTGATCTTTCGCCAGAACCTTTCAAATCCCGGGTCATTGGCCCGGGATTTTTGATTTTTTCCGCTAAAACAGCAATCATGCGGTTTAAAACGGTACAACAAAATGAATTTTGCCGCTAAGGTCGCATCAGGCCGGGGGGCGCAGAGCTTAAATCCAGTGTAACCAAAAAGCGGCGGATGCAGATCAGACTGAAGGCACCGAAACCGGGTATTGCGTATCGGCGAGCAGGCATCGTGACAGTGGTCGCGGTGACGACCGCGTTGTCACCGGCACTCGTGGCGGACGCCTACGCCTTCAAGCTTTTCGGAATCAACTTCTTCGGCAAGGACGATACGGACGCCAACCAGGTGCCCGATCCGGTTCGCTACGAAGTGACGCTGACATCGGACGCCGATGATCCGGATCTCAAGGAAGCGCTCGAGAACAGCTCGCGCCTGGTTGCAGACAAGGAGCAGCCGGTTTCGGGTGATCTCGGCGTCGTCGTGAAGGCGCGCGACGATCGCGAACGGCTGATCGCCGCGCTGTATGAAAAGGCGCGCTATGGCGGCGTCGTGACTATCACCGTCGATGGGCGCAATGTCGACGACCTGCCGCCGAACCCCACGTTCAATCGCTCGCGTCCGGTTCCCGTCAGTGTCAACGTTGCGGCCGGGCCGGTGTTTCATGTGCGCGAGGTGCAATTCGGCGGCGACGCGGCAAACCGCAATCCCGCCGACTACGATCTCGGACCGGGCGCTTCGGCCGGGTCGCTCACCATCATCAAGGCCGGCGACAAGATCGTCGAGCAGTTGAAGAGCGATGGGCGACCGCTGGCGAAGCTCACCACGCGCAAGGTGGTGGCCGATCACCGCACGGATACGGTCGACGTCGTGCTCGCCGCAGAAGGCGGCCCGGTCGCGCCGATCGGAACGGTCGGCGTTACTGGCGCCAAGGCCGTGCGATCCGATTTCATCGAGCGTTATTCGCGCATCAACAAGGGCGATCGCTACTCTCCAGAGGCGCTGAAGAAGGCCGGCGAGCGGCTGCGGGCGCTCGGCGTGTTCTCCAGCGTCACCATCCATGAAGGCGACCAGCTGGCCGGCGACGGGAGCCTGCCGATGATCATCGAGGTGTCGGAAGGCAAGCAGCGCTACTTCGGTGTCGGCGCGCAGTATTCGACGATCGATGGCTTCGGGGTCAATGGCTACTGGGGCCATCGCAATCTGTTCGGAGGGGCGGAAGGGCTGCGCGTCGAAGGCGCTGTCGGCCGCCTCGGAGATGCGACGGCGCTCGGCGATCTCGATTTCTCCGCAGGGATCACGTTCACCAAGCCCGGCGCGTTCGTGCCGTCGGGAACGCTGATCGCCAGCATTCTGGCAAAGACCGAAAATCCCGATGCCTATAGCGCCAAGCTGGTGACGGCGTCGCTCGGATATTCCTACGAGCTCAACGACACCGATACGTTTACCGGTGCGGGCGAAGTCAGCTGGGAACAGGACGACGATGCGTTTGGGGAAAATACCTACCTGACCTTCGCCGCCCCCCTCCAGTTCGACCGCGACGCACGCGACAACAAGCTCGATCCGACATCGGGCTACCGGCTGATGGGCAAGGTGACGCCGAGTTACGAAGCCTATAACGGCACGTTCTTCTCGGCCTTTGAAGGTTCGGTCTCCGGTTATTACGGCCTTGGCGCCGAAGACCGGATCGTGCTCGCCGGCAAGCTATCGGCCGGGTTCCTGCTTGGCGCAGACGATCTTGAAAACATTCCCGCCACACGCCGCTTCTTTGCCGGCGGCGGCGGTTCGGTGCGTGGTTACGGCTACCAGGAGATTTCTCCCTATAACGCCGCCAATGAGGCGACAGGTGGGGCTTCCTTCATGACGGCGTCGTTCGAAACGCGCGTGAAGATCACCGATACGATCGGCATCGTGCCGTTTATCGATGTCGGGGTGGTTTCCGCCGATGTTGCGCCCGATTTTTCGGATATCAGGGCGGGTGCCGGGATCGGCCTGCGCTACGCCACCCCATTCGGGCCGATCCGGCTTGATTTCGCCGTTCCTCTCAACAAGTTCGAGGGTGGGACGGATTACGGCATATACGCTGGCATCGGTCAGTCGTTCTAACGAGGTTCAGGCTCGCAGCGAGATTGCGATAGCCGCGCAGAAAACGGGATAATATCCGGGTCCATGCTTATGCTGACGAACATCTTCAAGTGGATTGCACGACTGCTCGGTTACGGAGCCGGCGTCGTCGTCATCCTGCTTGCCGTGGCCATCGGCATCTTCGGCTTCACCGGCTTCGGCGCGCGCATCCTCGTCGACAAGGTGACCTCCACCATCTCGAACCGCGACATGACCATTCGGGTGCTGGACCCGCAGGGCCTGCTCACCGGCGGCTTCGGCGCCACCCGCATCGTGCTGTCGGATACGCGCGGCACGTTTGCGGATGTCGACGGCCTCTCAATCAACTGGAATCCGCTGGCGCTGCTTACCGGGCGCTTCCATGCGACGCGTCTGGAGGCTGAGGCCATCCGCGTTCTGCGTAAGCCGGTCCGCACATTGCCGTCGCGGCCGGCCGCGGAAGGGGAGGCAAGCGGCGGTTTCTCGCTTCCGATCAAGATCGATATCGATCAAATCTCGCTGCCGAAGATCAGCCTGTCGCAGCCCTTGATCGGCCGAGCCTTCACGCTGTCTGCCGATGGCAGCGTGCGTGCGGACTCGAACGGTGGCGATGCCAATATCACGGTGCACCGCCACGACGTGCCAGATGCCAAGCTAACTGCCGATGTCGCGTTTCTGCCTGAAAACAGCCAGCTTATGGTCAAGGCCAAGCTTAACGAACCCAAGGGCGGTTTGCTCGCCGGCGTGCTCGCCTTGCCGAACAACCCGGCCGTCGAGATCAGCCTGAATGGCGATGGCCCGATCTCCGACTGGAAAGCCAAGCTGCAGGCCTCGCTCGATGGCCAGCAGCGTGCGGCGATCGAGGCGCATCATACGCTGACGCCTGACCAGCTGCTGCATCATGTCGAGCTCAAGGGCGGCGGCGATCTGAGCTCGCTGATGCCGGCAGCGTTCCGGCCGCTTTTCTCGGGCCAGACGAACATCGATCTCGCCGCCAACTTCGACAATGCCGGCAAGATCGACATCCAGACCGGCAACGTGGCGACCGGCGCTGTGGTCATCGCGGCCTCGGGTACGCTGGACCCGAAGGGCAAGAACAGCCTGAATGCGAACGTGCTCGGGACATCCGGGCCGGTCGATTTCCGCTGGCCGCTTTCGGAAGGCGAAGCGCGTTTCATGGTCACGGGCATCAATCTTGCGCTGACGGGTGACGCCAAGGCCTCGCGGCTGAATGCCAGTGCCTCGCTCGACACCGCCGTGTTGCCGCAGGCTGCGATCGGTAATGTGAAGCTGACGGCCAAGAGCGACAATTTCAATCTCAGTGGCCGCTCCGGCGCCGTACAGATCCGGCTTGTCGCCGGCGACATGACCTTCGCCAACCCCGATATCAACCGGGCTGTGCAGGGGCCGGTCACCATCGTTCTGCCGCTGCAGATATCGCCTGCGGCGATCGGCTTCAACGGTGCGACGATCGAGAGCGCATCGGCGAATGCCAGCCTCAACGGTGCGTATCAGCTGACCGACAATTCGCTCACCGGCAATGCGAAGCTCACCGTCGAGCCGCCGGCGATGCCGCCGGCCGTCGCGGCGCGGTTCAAGACGCCCGTGACGATCGAGACGCAGGTCGCGGGCGCCATTCCCGATAAGATCAATCTGTCAAACCTCAGCATCAAGTCGGACCTCACCGTCGCGACCGGCAACGTGGTCCTCGACGGGACGACGCTCAATGCGACGCTTGCCGGCCGCGTGCCCGATATCAAGCCGCTGCTCGACACTGCCTCGGGTGCCGTGACCTACAGCCTGAAAGCCGGCGGCGATCTCTCGGCGCTGGCGCTTTCGGCTAATCTCAACGCTCCCGCGATCGACATGGCCGGGCGCGGGCTGAGCGATCTCGCTGTAGCGCTCAACGCGACCGCCGATCCGAAAGCGCCAAAGGCGCAGGTTAAGGCGACCGGCAAGATCGATGGCCAGGCGATCGATATCAGCACCGACGTGTTGTCGGAGGGCGGACAGACGACGCTGCCGTCGATCAAGGCCAATGTCGGCAACAACAGCCTGACCGGTCACGTTGCTCTTTCCGAGAGCTTTGCGCCAACGGGCGCGCTGACCTTCGATCTGCCCGATCTCAGCCTTATCGCGGCGCTGGCCGGCCAGAAGGCGGAAGGCGATCTCAAGGGATCGGTCGACATCACCAACGATGCCGGCAAGATCGGCCTGAAGGTGGCGGCGACAGGCAGTGGCGTGAAGCAGGGCAACTTCGCGATCGTCAGCCCCAATGTCGATGTGACTGTCACGGATCTTTCTGCGTTTGCGGCAACGGGGGCGATCAAGGCCGACGAGGTCGCATCCGGGACCAACAAGATCGACAGCCTTGCTGTGAATTTCACCCAGCTTGGCAATCGCACGAATTTCAGCCTCGACGGCTATTACGATAACCACCCGCTGGTGGCGGGCGGCGGTGTCGAAACCAATGCCGGCACGACGCTCGTTCGACTCGACAGTTTCTCGGCCAAGCCGCACGACATTGCGGTGGATCTCGCCGCTCCGTCGCAGCTGTCGATCACGAACGGTACGGTGACGCTCGACGGTCTCGAGATCAAGACCGGTGATGGCGCGATCAACGTGACCGGCTCGGCCGGTGACGCGCTCGATATCAACGCGGTGGTCAAGCAACTGCCGGCAAGCCTTGCCAACAGCTTTGTGCCCGATCTCGATGCCGCGGGCGCGATCTCGGGCAAGGTCTCGGTGACGGGGACGCCGGCAGCACCCGTGGCCGATTTCACGCTCGATTGGAAGAACGCGGCGACCAGCCAGACGAAAGGCGCCGGCCTTTCGGCGCTTGCGATCGGCGCCGATGGCAAGTTCGCGGACAACAAGCTCGATTTCAAAACGGATCTGAGCGGCAAGGGTGGCGTTTCGCTGAAGGCCGCCGGCAATTTCATCACGGCGGGGCCGAATACGCAGTCGCTGCAGGTCGATGCCGATATCGTCAACATTCCGGCCGGATTGGCCAATGCCTTCGTGCCCGGGCTGAACGCAGAAGGCGCGATCACCGGCAGCGTCACCGCGTCGGGCAAGCTGCCCGCGCCGGCGCTCGATTTCAAGCTGAACTGGAAGAACGCGGCCACCAGCCAGACCAAGGTCGCCAAGCTCTCCTCGCTAGGGTTGACGGCGAGCGGCAAGCTCGAAAACAACATCCTCAATTTCAATGCGAATGCCGGCGGCAGCGGCGGATTTGCCATCAAGGCGGATGGCAGCTTCGTGGTGACCGGCACCGACGCGCAAACGCTGAAGGTGGACGGCACGCTTGCCAATATTCCGGCGGCGCTCGCCAACGCCTTCATGCCCGATCTCGCCGCACAGGGCATGATATCGGGAAGCTTCGGTGCATCCGGCAAGCTGCCGATGCCGGCCGCGCGGTTCCGGCTGGATTGGAAGAACGCATCGACCAGCCAGATCAAGGCTGCGGGCCTTTCGGGCGTCGGCGCTTCCGTGAACGGGACGTTTGCGGACAACACGCTCACCTTCGACAGCAACGTTTCGGCCACCGGCGGCATGTCGGTGAAGGCGGCGGGTGATCTCAAGCTTCAGAATTCGGCGATCGGCAATCTCAAGGTCGATGCGACGTTGAGCGCGGTTCCGGCCGGGCTCGCCAATGGTTTCATCGATGGGCTCGGCGCCAGCGGCATGATTTCGGGGACCGCTTCGGCATCCGGCACGCTCCAGCAGCCGAAGGCAAGTTTCGATCTCGCATGGGCCGATGTCGCAACCAGCCAGACGAAGGCGGCGAAGTTGCCCGCCATGGCGCTGGCTCTTAAAGGGACGCTGCAGGACAAGGCGCTCGATTTCACCACGAAGCTCGATGGTGAGGCCGGTGCGGCGCTCGAGGCGGCCGGCAAGGTCGGGATCGAGGGGACCAAGCCGACGACGATCGAGGCCAATGCGACTCTCAACAACCTGCCGGCAGCACTTGTCAGCAGTTTCGTGCCCAATCTCGATGCCGGCGGCATGATCTCGGGGACGGCCAAGGTTTCCGGCGCGCTGCCGCTGCCATCGGTCGATTTCAAGCTCAACTGGGCGAATGCGACGACGCGCCAGACCAAGAGTGCCAACCTTTCGGCGCTGAGCCTCAACGCGACGGGCAAGTTCGCCGATAACAAGATCGACTTCGACGCCAATCTGGCGAGCAACAGCAAGACACTGCTGCAGGCGAAGGGGACGGCGGCGCTCGTCGGCGCCAACATCCAGGGGCTTTCGGTCGATGCCGATATTACCGGGCTGCCGGCGAGCCTTGCCAACGGCTTCGTGCCGGGTCTTGGTGCCGAGGGCACGATTTCGGGCCGGGCGAAGACATCGGGAACGTCTGCCAATCCCGTCATCGACTTCAATCTCGATTGGACGAACGCGGCGACCACACAGACGAGGGCCTCGGGCGTCGGCACGCTGTCGGCCAACGCGAGCGGCAAGCTCGTCGACAACAAGCTCGACTTCACCACCAGTCTTGCTGGCAACAACGTGGCGCTGAAGGCATCAGGCAATTTCGTGGTCGCAGGCGCCAATGCACAATCGCTTGCCGTGAAGGCCGACATATCGAACTTGCCGGCGGCGCTTGCCAACGCCTTCGTTCCGGGGCTGGCCGCCGAGGGCAATATCTCCGGAACGGTTTCGGCCTCTGGCAAGCTGCCGATGCCGGATGTCGACTTCAAGCTCGATTGGCGCAACGCCGCGACCAGCCAGACAAGGGGCGCGGGTGTCTCGCCGCTTGCTATCGGCGCGAACGGCAAGCTCGCCTCGGGCAGGCTCACCATCGACACCACTGTCACGGGTGACGCGGGCCTGTCGCTACGGGGCGGCGGTAACCTCGCCATCGCAGGCAACCGGGCGCTCGACATGCGCTTTTCCGGCAACCTGCCCTTTGCCGTTCTCGGCGCGCAACTCGCCGCGCAAGGGTTCGTGGCGGAAGGCAATGCGAACTTCAATCTGCAGGTCGGAGGCACGGTGGCGGCCCCCGTGATCAACGGGACCGTGGCCACCAGCGGCGCCAAGGTCATCGATGTCCGGCGCAATCTTGAGATCAACAGCCTGACGGCCGACATCCGCTTCGATGGCCAGCGCGCGGTGATCTCGCGGCTGACCGGACAGCTTGCGAGCGGCGGCAGCATCGCGGTAACCGGCGATGTCGGTATCCAGCCGGCCGCAAACTTCCCCGCCAATATCGACATCAAGCTCAACAAGGCGGTCTATGTCGATGGCACGCTCGTCGTCGCAACGGTTGACGGCACGATCGGGCTGCGCGGGCCGCTCACTGCCAATCCGACGCTGAACGGCAAGCTCACGCTCGAAAAGGCGTCGATCACCGTTCCGGAAAAGCTTCCGACCTCGTTGCGCGAGATCGATATCCGCCACAAGAACGCGCCGAAAGCCGTTCTCGCCCAGATCCGCGACACGACGCAGGAAGGTGCCAGAGGCAAATCGAGCACACTCAACCTCGACATCCAGGTCGATGCGCCCTCGCAGATCTTCGTACGCGGACGCGGGATCGACGCCGAGCTCGGCGGCAGCGTGACCATTCGGGGTACGGCGTCGGTGCCTGTCGTTTCCGGCGGCTTCACCATGCGGCGCGGGCGCCTCACCATCCTCAACCGTCGTCTCGACTTCTCCGACAAGAGCCGGATCACCTTTGCGGGCGATCTGACGCCGGCGCTGCAGATGGCAGCGACCTCGACGTCGGGGACCACCACGCTCACCGTGGATGTGGCAGGCCTGGCCACCGATCCGGCCATCACCTTCTCCTCCTCGCCGGCGCTGCCGCAGGATGAAGTGCTGGCGCAGCTGATCTTCGGGCAGTCGATGTCGAAGCTCTCGGCGCTGCAGATCGCCCAGCTCGCCGATGCCGTCAGCCAGCTTGCGGGGGGGCGCTCGACCTCACTGTTCCAAGGCTTGCGCAACCAGCTTGGCGTCGACGACTTCGATATCAGCACCGATTCCAACGGCCAGACCAATGTCGGTGTCGGCCGCTATCTCAACGAGCGCACCTATATCGAGCTGCAGCAGAACACCAAGGACGGCGCCAAGGCGATCATCAACCTCGATGTCGGACGTGGTGTGAAACTGCGCGGAGCGGCGGGTGCCAATGGCGCGGGCGAGGCGGGCGTGGTGTACGAGAAGGAATATTGATGGTGCCGGGTCACGTTGTTTTTAGCTGGTCAATCATCGTTGGGAGCCGTGGATTTCTAGTTCGAAAAGACCGCTCTCCCGTGCCGCCGCCTCACCCTAACCTCTTCCTTAGGGGGAGGCCGTCGCGGAGCGCATTGCCCGCGAACGGGGATACCTAGGTATCTTCCTGGACACCTACGACTTTCAAGCAAAGCCGTTCTACCTAAAACTTGGTTATGAACAGTTTGGTGAACTCGAAGGGGACGACCGCACGCCTCGACGGTTTTTCCTAAGAAAAGTGCTTTTCGCGGAGACCCCGAAAACCTCAGACACCAGTCGGCTCTAAGCGGGCCAAATGGGCTGCGCCGTTCGGCAGGTGCCTGCGACCCGCTGGCTTACTTCTTCTTCTCTTGATCGCGATGCCACTTGATGGCGAAGAACATGCCGGTGCCGAGCACGATAAGCTTGAGCGGAAAGAAGATTATCGGGAACCAATCCCACATTTCGAATATTCCAGGCTGTTACGTTGCGCTTTCTAGCGTGAGGAGCACTACCTCAAAACGGCTGCAGGCAACATCAGCCATGTTGACGCAGATGAGGTCATGAGATTTCGGCATGTTTTGCACGTTGGCCTGCCAAGGCAGGCTAAAAGCTGGTTTTCCTGGTCTTCAGCAGTATGTTTGTCTCGGTCGTATTGATACCGTCGATCAGTCTTATGCGGCGCAGCGTTTCGTCGAAGGAGACGAGGTCTCGGTCTTCGAGTTCGGCGATGAAGTCCCACTTTCCGTTGGTGCTGTGCAGCGCGCGCACCTGCGGCAGGCCGCGCAACTGGTCGGCGACCTTATCGGCGAGTTTGCCGAGTACCTCGATCATGACGATGGCGCGCACGCCGGCGGCGCGGGTCTCGTGGCCGGTGCGGATGGTGAAGGCTGATATGGTGCCGTTGGCGACCAATCTTTCGATGCGCGCGGCGACAGTGGCGCGTGATGCGCCAGTCATGGCGGCGAGCGAGGAGACGGGGGCGCGGGCATTGTGGCGCAGGGCGCTCAGAAGTTCCTGGTCGAGGTCGTCCATGGCTCTACTTTGTATGATCGGAGTTTCATTTTGTATGGTTGGACTTGGCAAACTGTCAAATCATGCTGTGAAACTGGCATTTTTTCATCTTTTTGTCGCCAGCGCGATGTCGGATATTCGAACGAAACAGTGAGCAGGAGAGTGGGATGCAGGCACAGTCGCGATCGGTCACCCTTATTGGTGCGCCTTTGGAAGAAGGCTCCGGCCGCAGGGGGGCCGCGATGGGGCCCACGGCGCTTCGCATCGCTGGCGTTGATCGTGCCTTGATCGACCTCGGCCATAATGTCACCGACGCCGGAGACGTGCAGGTGGTGCCCGCCCGCGACCTGCCGAACCATCCGAAGGCGCACAATCTGCGCACCGTCGGCGCATTCACGCGGGCGCTCGAGGCAGGCGTCTACGAGATCGCCGATGCCGGCCGTTTCCCGATCATTCTCGGCGGCGATCACAGCCTGTCGATGGGGACGGTATCGGGCATGGCGCGCTATGCCGCCAGGCAGAAGCGGCCGCTTTTCGTGCTCTGGCTTGACGCGCATTCGGATTTCAACACGCCGGAGACTTCGCCTTCAGGCAATATTCACGGCATGCCGGTCGCTTATTACTGCGGCCAGGCCGATCTCTCCGACATCCTGCCGCGCGATCGACCGCTGGTCGATCCGCGCAACGTCTTCCAGGTCGGCATCCGTTCGGTCGATGCGCCGGAGCGCGAGCTGATCAAGGAACACGGCGTCAACGTCTTCGACATGCGCTCGATCGACGAGACGGGGGTGGCCGCGATCATGCGCGACATTCTCCAGAAGGTCGAAGCGGCCAACGGGTTGCTGCATGTCAGCCTTGACGTCGATTTCCTCGATCCGGACGTTGCGCCCGGCGTCGGCACGACGGTCCCTGGAGGCGCGACCTTCCGCGAGGCGCATCTGATCATGGAGATGCTGTGCGACAGCGGGCTCGTCTCCTCTCTCGACCTGGTCGAACTCAATCCGTTTCTCGACGATCGCGGCAAGAGCGCCCGCGTGCTCGTCGAGCTGACAGCAAGCCTGTTCGGCCGCCGCATCTTCGACCGCCCGACCCGCGCCGCATAACAAAAGGGGACGACCATGAGCACTTCAGCCAGATTGATCGATACCGAGCAGCGCCTGGGCGCCCATAATTACAAGCCGCTCGACGTCGTCCTGACGCGCGGCGAGGGGGTTTATGTCTGGGATACGGATGGCAAGCGCTATCTCGATTGCCTGTCGGCCTATTCGGCCGTCAACCAGGGGCACTGCCACCCGAAAATCCTCGCCGCCATGGTCGAGCAGGCGGGTAAGCTGACGCTCACCTCGCGCGCCTTCCGCAACGACCAGCTGGCGCATCTCTATGAGGAGCTCGCGGCGCTGACGGGATCGCACAAGATCCTGCCGATGAACTCCGGCGCCGAGGCTGTCGAGACCGCGATCAAGGCGGTACGCAAATGGGGATACGAGGTGAAGGGCGTGCCCGAGGGCAAGGCCGAGATCATCGTCTGCGCCGACAATTTCCATGGGCGGACGCTCAGCATCATCAGCTTCTCCACCGATCCGGATGCGCGCTCCGGCTTCGGCCCCTATACGCCGGGCTTCCGCATCGTTCCCTTCGGTGATGCCGACGCGTTCGCAGCGGCGATCAACGAGAATACGGTGGCGGCGCTGATCGAGCCGATCCAGGGTGAGGCGGGCGTCATCATCCCGCAGCCGGGCTATTTCAAGACGGTGCGCCAGCTTTGCACCGATAACAAGGTCACGCTCATTCTCGACGAAATCCAGACCGGGCTCGGGCGCACCGGCAAGCTGCTGGCCGAGGAGCATGAGGGCATCGAGGCCGATGTGACGCTGATCGGCAAGGCGTTGTCGGGTGGATTCTATCCGGTTTCGGCGGTGCTTTCGAATTCCGAAGTGCTGGGCGTCTTGAAGCCCGGCCAGCACGGCTCCACCTTCGGCGGCAATCCGCTCGCCTGTGCCGTGGCGCGCGCGGCTTTGAAGGTGCTGACGGAAGAAGACATGATCGGCAATGCCGAGCGCATGGGCAATTACTTCCTTGAGGGTCTGCGATCGATCCGCTCGAACATCGTGAAAGAGGTGCGCGGGCGCGGGCTGATGATGGCGATCGAGCTGGTGCCGGAAGCCGGCGGCGCGCGGCAATATTGCTACGCGCTGAAGGATCTCGGACTTCTCGCCAAGGACACCCACGAAAACACCATCCGCCTGGCGCCGCCGCTCGTTATCACCAAGGGTCAGGTCGAGTGGGCGGTGGAGCAGATCGAGAAGACGATCGTCTGAGACTTGCATGCGCTGAACGGGTCGGTGATCCGTTCAGCGCGATCCCCTTTGCTAAATTACCCTTCGCGCCGGGCGAAAAATCCTGCCGGCGGGTTTAGATTTGAGAAACGTTCTTTCATTAAAGTCCTGACTAACCGTAACGGTACTCTTCATATTCAGAGAACGGACGGCTTGAAGGCAAAGTGCATCGGCGCCAATGGTGGCGCGGTTGCTTCTGCCCTGGCTTTCGACAGTTGGGACAATTTAATGACGACGATCAATTCTCCGAGCTTCAGTGGCGATACGCTTGAGATCATTGCCTTCCGCCTGCACGACCAGGAATTCTGCGTGAAGACGACGACCATCCGCGAAATCCGCGGCTGGGCGCCTTCGACGCCGATCCCGCATTCGCCAGCCGACGTCATCGGCGTCATGAACCTGCGCGGTTCCGTCATTCCGATCATCGATCTCGCTTTCAAGCTCGGCATGAAGAGCACTGTCGCCAACGAGCGCAGCGCCATCGTCGTCGCCGAAGTGCACAACATGGTTATCGGCATGCTGGTCGACCGGGTCTCCGACATCCTGACGATTTCGGCCGATCAGGTGCAGCCGGTTCCCGAGGTCACCGCATCCTTCGACCGCGCCTTCTGCGAAGGCATCATCGCGTCTGAAAACGGCATGATCTGCTTCCTGAACCTCGCCAAGATGTTCAAGGAAAACGAGACGGACGATCTGGTCGCCGCATAAGCGCCATTCGATACAATCTGATCCCGCCCCGCCCGAGCAGCCCTCCGGCGGGGCGATCTCGTTTTTGGCCTCTCGGTGGTTGCTCGCAGGCGTGGTTTTTTGGGCGCGCCACCTCTTTAAACTTTCGCGGCTTCCCACCATATCCTGAGCAAGTTCTTCGCCTCGGTTTCAGCCGCCGGCGAGGAGACATGGCTCGCCTCTTGAGGGAGCTCAATCTCAGTCATCGGCCTGTGCCTTATGAGGGCAGGGCGATTTAAGGAGGTCTATTTATGAATATTGAAAAATACTCCGAGCGGGTGCGCGGTTTCATCCAGTCTGCGCAAACCTATGCGCTGGCGCAGGGGCACCAGCAGTTCGCACCCGAGCATGTGCTGAAAGTTCTGCTCGACGACGACCAGGGCATGGCAGCCTCGCTCATCGAGCGTGCCGGCGGTGACGCCAAGGCTGCGCGCCTCGCCAATGACGCCGCCCTCGCCAAGCTGCCGAAGGTTACCGGCGGCAACGGCCAGATCTATCTCGCCGCTCCGCTCGCCAAGGTGCTCTCGACCGCCGAGGAGGCATCGAAGAAGGCCGGCGACAGCTTCGTCACGGTCGAACGCCTGTTGCAGGCGCTGGCGATGGAATCGTCTACCGCGATCACGCTGAAGAACGCCGGCGTGACGGCGGTGACGCTCAACCAGGTCATCAACGAAATCCGCAAGGGCCGCACGGCCGACAGCGCCAATGCCGAACAGGGCTTCGACGCGCTGAAGAAATTTGCCCGCGACCTGACGGCAGAAGCCCGTGATGGCCGGCTCGATCCTGTCATCGGCCGCGACGACGAAATCCGCCGCACCATCCAGGTGCTGTCGCGCCGCACGAAGAACAACCCCGTTCTCATCGGTGAACCCGGCGTCGGCAAGACGGCGATCGCCGAAGGTCTGGCGTTGCGCATCGTCAATGGAGACGTGCCGGAAAGCCTAAAGGACAAGAAGCTGATGGCGCTCGACATGGGTGCCTTGATCGCCGGCGCGAAATATCGCGGTGAGTTCGAAGAGCGGCTGAAGAGCGTGCTCAACGAAGTGCAGGCGGAAAACGGCGAGATCATCCTGTTCATCGACGAAATGCACACGCTCGTCGGTGCCGGCAAGGGCGATGGCGCGATGGATGCCTCCAACCTCCTCAAGCCGGCGCTGGCGCGCGGCGAGCTGCATTGCGTCGGCGCGACCACGCTCGACGAATACCGCAAGCATGTCGAGAAGGACCCGGCGCTCGCCCGTCGTTTCCAACCGATCGTCGTCGAAGAGCCGACGGTGGAGGATACGATCTCGATCCTGCGAGGCCTGAAAGAGAAGTACGAGCAGCACCACAAGGTCCGGATCTCGGATTCGTCGCTTGTGGCGGCGGCCACGCTGTCGAACCGCTACATCACCGATCGCTTTCTCCCCGACAAGGCGATCGACCTGATGGACGAGGCGGCGGCGCGCCTGCGCATGCAGGTCGATTCCAAGCCGGAAGAGCTCGACGAACTCGATCGCCGCATCATGCAGCTGAAGATCGAGCGCGAGGCGCTGAAGAAGGAAACCGACGTCGCCTCGGCCGATCGGCTTGTGCGGCTCGAGACCGAACTCACCGACCTGGAAGAAAGCGCCGATGCGCTGACGGCCCGCTGGCAGGCGGAAAAGCAGAAGCTTGGCCTCGCCGCAGACCTGAAGAAGGAGCTCGACGACGCCCGCAACGATCTGGCGATCGCCCAGCGCAAGGGCGAATTCCAGCGTGCCGGCGAGCTGACCTATGGCGTCATTCCGGAGCTTGAAAAGAAGCTTTCGGAAGCCGAAGCGCAGGACAATGATCGCAGCGCCATGGTGCAGGAGGTCGTGACCCCCGATAACATCGCGCATGTCGTCTCGCGCTGGACCGGCATCCCGGTCGAAAAGATGCTGGAAGGCGATCGCGAGAAGCTGCTGCGGATGGAAGACGAGCTGGCGAAGTCGGTGATCGGCCAGGGTGACGCGGTTCAGGCCGTGTCACGGGCGGTGCGCCGCGCGCGCGCCGGCCTGCAGGATCCGAACCGGCCGCTCGGCTCGTTCATCTTCCTCGGCCCGACCGGCGTCGGCAAGACGGAACTGACCAAGGCACTTGCCCGCTTCCTCTTCGACGACGAGACGGCAATGGTGCGCATGGATATGTCGGAGTACATGGAGAAGCACTCCGTGGCCCGGCTGATCGGCGCCCCTCCCGGCTATGTCGGCTATGAGGAAGGCGGTTCGCTGACGGAAGCGGTGCGTCGCCGGCCCTATCAGGTCGTGCTGTTCGACGAGATCGAAAAGGCGCATCCCGATGTGTTCAACGTGCTCCTGCAGGTGCTCGACGACGGCCGGCTGACCGATGGCCAGGGCCGCACCGTCGACTTCCGCAACACGATGATCATCATGACGTCGAACCTCGGTGCGGAATATCTGACGCAGCTCAAGGACGGCGACGACAGCGATCTGGTGCGCGAGCAGGTAATGGAGATGGTACGCGGCCACTTCCGGCCGGAGTTCCTGAACCGCATCGACGAGATCATCCTCTTCCACCGCCTGAAGCGGGACGAGATGGGCGCGATCGTCGATATCCAGCTGCAGCGGCTGGTGAAGCTCTTGGCCGAGCGCAAGATCACGATCGAGCTCGACGACGAGGCCACGCATTGGCTCGCCAACAAGGGCTACGATCCTGTTTATGGCGCGCGGCCGCTGAAGCGGGTGATCCAGAAGTATGTCCAGGATCCGCTGGCCGAGCAGATCCTCGGCGGACAGGTGCCGGATGGCTCGACGGTGAAGATCACTGGCGGGACGGATCGGCTGCTGTTTCGGACGAAGAGCGCCGGCGTCAGCGAAGCGGCGTAAGCGGACTGGCGAGTGAGATGAGAGACGGCGGCTTTGGCCGCCGTTTTTGTTTTGCGATGTTCTAGCATATGGCCACCCCCCTTGTAACTTGACG
>UBVW01000012.1:0-121375 GCA_900469085.1 Hyphomicrobiales bacterium
TCGCGACCAACAAGCCGCACTTGCAGTTTAGGAGTGTCGTCCATGATTAGGTGCCCACTGTTTTTTGGTGGACACTTCATGCATCAGAGCACCGCTCTTCAGAAGGTGTGCAGAAATTCGCGCTTACCGCTCAGAAGCGGGAAAGGGCAACTTTACTCTGGAGATTAGTGCCGGCTCGGAACCGCGTTGCCCGCCAAGAACCTCCCCGCTTCTTCAAAGATCGACAATTACAACGCACTAAGCCCTGAGCGTGAAGTAACTGAGTTTTCAATCTCCTAGCGCTTTTGAGGGCAGGGATCTCCAGTTCGATTCCTATTAAGGCGGTGGCATCTTTTCAAATCTCGGCAAGGATAAATCGACGTAATCCCATGTTTGTGCAGCTGCACTCCAAGTGATCATTTGTGGGCTGTATTGTTCTGGATCATCAAGGCTCGCTGGCGTTACAATAAAAACCTCTGGCATGTCGGGGAAGGTCATGTAGACCGCCGATCCACAGACCGGACAAAATGCTCGCTGCTTGACGGTCCCTCCGTCGCCAACGCTGCTCCAGCGTGAGGCGGCTCCCTCGATCTTTACGTCGGCTGCAACAAACGTAAGATGGGACTGGTGCCCTGTTCCACTATCACGCTGGCATTGTCGGCATTGGCAATCGAGCATAACAGCCGGCTCGCCCCTTATCTCATAACGGATAGCACGGCATGCACAGCCGCCGGTATAGGTGTTGCTCATCTCCACTCCTTTATCAGTGCTTCGGCTGCGGAGGGCCTTCCTCAGCGGCGACCGCATCCAAGCGTTTAACGACCTTATTCCAGCCTTCGCCCATATTGCGGTAGGCACTGTCATTCCTTGGCGTCTCAAAACCGGAATGGACCAGCCGTAGGCGTGTGCCGGCCTCTGTGGCGGAAAGGGTGAAAGTCACGACCGTATCGAGTTTTGAGCCATAGCCCTCATTGCCGTCGTGGCCACTCCTCCAGGCGTAGGATAACCGCTCGTTGGGAGCGATCTCGAGCACTTCGCACTGGATTGTTCCATCCCACTGGCCGGCTGGCGTAGTCTGGAACGTGAAGCAGCAACCAATCTCGGCCCTGAAGCCTTTCGGCTCCATAAGCCAGCGGCTAATTAACTCACCGCTTGTTAACGCTTTCCAGATGAGAGTGGGCGCATGCGGCAACACTTCATCGATCACAATGGATTGCAAGTCGGAACTAAGAATGGCCGTCATGGCTCGATCTCCTTTAGCATGTTCTTGAGACCAGCAAAGCGCTTGCGCCAAAAGACACCGTAGTGGCTCAGCCATCCCGCTAGCGGTTCCAACCCCCCCGGCTGCGCCCGATAATAGACATTGCGCCCCTCCGGACGCTCCAGGACTAGGCCAGCTTCTCGTAAAGCCTTCAGATGATGTGAGATGGCCCCCTGCGTGACATTGCTGCTGCGCGTGAGTTCAACAACCGTGATTTCATCAGCGTTGGCGATCTGTTCGAATACCGCTCGCCGCGTTGGGTCGGCAAGAGCGCGCATGACAGTAGTAACGGCTTCTATTTGCATCATCCGCAATCAATAGTCGGAGCTAATCAATTAGTCAATGTTATTTGATTAGTGCTTATTGATCGATTGTTATCGTGCTACTAGGGATGAGCGGGGACTTCGAAACGAGTGCACGTACCGGAGTGTGTGAATTGGAAATTCGAGTCAACACGAAGTCGGAGAAAGACTGCAAAACCCAACCGATGCCCGGCATCATGTGGTCTTGCTATTTTCGAAGCCGCTTTTATTGCGACGCCGTCTGGGTGACCGCAAACACTGGATAAATAAGGTCTGCTGCTCCACCGGGTCGTCGGTCCAAACCCATCCAAGTACCGTTGGGAGCTTGCTGTAATAACCACTTGGCATTGCCTTCCTAGACGGACACGCGATTAGACTGACGTTCGATATTGCCGACTGAGAGCTGCGGATCCGGGTGCGCAGTCCGACGCAAAGCGAGTGCGGAACGACGCTCATCGAACGATCGTCGCAGTCGAACTTCATGGCCCTACGTGAGCGCAGAGATCATCTGTTCAGGCTCGCTCTAGGCTGAAAGGTGGACTTCAAGAACCAGCTGCCGGCGGCAAAAACCAGACATGGAATCTGCCCTCAGCTAGCAAGCCGTTGCGGATCATTCGCCGTGCGTAATCGATCACGAAAATACTGCGCTATCTCGTCGGGCGACGCAGGCTTGGGAAAGAACGAAACCTCGGCAGACAACTGCGCCTCGATCTCGTGCTGACAGGAGCTGACGGCGACCGACATTCTCGGGAACAGTTGGGCCGCCATCGCAGCGAGATGCAGTCCGTTCAAAGGTCCCGGCATGTCGACATCGGTTACCAAGACGTCGAACTGATGGCTCCCGCCTAATGCCGCAATCGCTTCAAGGGCATTCGAGGCTTCGGTAACGTCCCAGCCCCGGTCATTGAATGCGTCCGCCAGCGCAAAGCGGATCAACACGTCATCTTCAACTATCAGTACTGCGAACCTGCCGTCAGGCATTTGAGTCTCCACTTGATGCCGACAACCAACGTCGGAAGACCAGGATCGATGCACTTACCTCCAGACTCTGTTCTTACATGTTTAATTAAACGCTAAATAAATTGACCCGCGCCAGCAGGTGTCAACTATCTCGCTGATTGGTCATGGACGCATCCCTGGATGTGGAATAAGATGGCGGTCCTTTCCGGGCTAGTGGAGAGACGCCAAATCCCTCTCACCTGAAAGCACCCGTGTCGGCCGTCAGCAGAAACAACGTGAAGATCGCAGGGTCAGGCGAGCGGGCGATGCTCTTCTCCCACGGATTCGGCTGCGATCAGGCCATGTGGCGGTTCGTCGCCCCGCACTTCCAAGATGCGTTCAAAGTCATCACTGTGGATCACGTCGGCGCGGGTAACTCCGACCTGGCAGCCTACGACAGCGAAAAGTATGCGACACTGGACGGCTACGCGTCCGACATCGTCGAAATCGGCCATGAACTAGGCATTCGCAACGGGATTTTCGTAGGCCATTCCGTCAGCGCGATGATCGGCGTCCTGGCATCCCTCAAAGCCCCGGACATCTTCGATACGTTGATCCTCGTCGGGCCTTCTCCCCGATATATCGACGACGGGGACTATCACGGCGGTTTCAGCGCGTCCGATATCGAGGAGCTTCTGGCCTCCTTCGCAGATAACCCGCTTGCCTGGTCGGCTGCCATGGCTCCTACGATCATGGGAAATTCCGACCGACCTGCGCTCGGCGACGAGCTTACACAAAGCTTCTGCAGAACCGATCCGGAGATCGCGCTCCAGTTCGCGCGGGCAACCTTCACGTCCGACAACCGCGCCGACCTTCCGAAGGTCACGGCGCGAACGCTCATTTTGCAGTGCCGGGATGACATCATCGCGGGTGAGGACGTCGGAAAGTACGTCCACCATCATATTGCAGGCAGCGAGCTAATCGTCCTCGACGCCACCGGACATTGCCCGAACCTCAGCGCTCCTGCTGAGGTGACCAAGGCAATTCTCGATTTCGTCTGATCTCGGATGGCAGAGATACCTCCAAAGCCCGACTACGAATTGCTATTTCTGGAAGCACCTTGCGGTCTCCTGCTGGTCGGAGCCGATGGCGCTATCCAGTTGGCGAATACCTGGATGTCTTCCATTCTTGGAATCCCCGATGATGATATCGCAGGAAAAAGGCTGCGTGACATCTTCACCGTCTCGGGAAGGGTGATCTACGAGACCAACCTCGTCCCGCTGCTGAAACTCCAGCAAGCGGTCAACGAGGTCACCCTCGATCTGCGGCGAGAGGATGGGCGGGCGATACCGGTCATCATGTCGGCATCTTCGGTCGGAAACGGGATGACTCGCATTGCCTTTGTCCGTGCCGCCGAGCGTCGGCTTTATGAGCGTCAGCTTGTCAGCGAGCGCGACACTGCGAAGAAGGGGCTTTTGGAACAGCAGACGGAAGGCGAACTGAGAGAGCAGTTCATCGCGGTCCTCGGCCATGACCTGCGCAATCCGCTCGCCTCGATATCTTCCGCAGCCCGTATCCTGGCGAAGGAAGCATTGAGCGATCGCGGGAGACAGGTCATCGGGTTGATGCAGGGAAGCGTTCTGCGGATGTCCGCTCTCATCGACAACGTGCTCGATTTCGCCCGGGCGCGGCTAGGCAACGGCATAGGTCTCGACGTGCATGTCGAGCAGGCTCTTGAACCTCTATTTGACCAGGTTGTCGATGAACTGCGATCTGCCCACCCGGATCAGACTATTCTGACATCCTACATGATCGATCAAACGGTGACATGCGATGTCTCGAAGATAGGTCAGCTGGCGTCCAACCTTCTAGGAAATGCTCTCAGTCACGGCGGCAATGCAAAGCCCATCGGACTATCTGCGGAGACGTCCGCTGACGGCTACTTCCGGCTCCGGATTTCGAACGGTGGAGAACCGATCCCGCCGGATGTGATCCCCAGATTGTTCGACCCGTTTGTTCGTGGAAAGTCCAACGAATATAAGCACGGGCTTGGCCTCGGTCTGTTCATCTCCCGCGAAATCGCCAAGGCTCACGGCGGCACGTTGACGGTCAAGTCTTCTACCGAAGAAACCGAATTCACGTTTCAAATGCCAATCTCGCGCGCATGAACGGAAAAAACACGTAAGCGCGCCATGAGCTTTGCGAGAGCAGTCGTGCGAGGCACAGGAAACATTGGTGTATCCACAGGTTTATATGCGGCGCAGCGGAACATCTCAGGAGTGGCGGCATTAGCCCTTTTGAATATGAGGGGGTAATGGCATGAAGCCGCTAGCGCTCGTTGTGGATGACGAACCGATCATTCGCATGGATACCGCCGACATCGTGGCAGATGCCGGCTACGAGGTGGTCGAGGCAGAGAGCGCATCGGAAGCCATGGCCTATATCGTGGAGCATCCCGCCGTCTGCCTTGTCGTAACGGATGTCCAGATGCCCGACATAGACGGGCTGACATTCGCCCGTCACGTCGCCGCACACTGGCCGGAAATCGCCGTCGTTGTCGCGTCCGGAGCGGTGACACCTTGTCGCGGAGAGCTTCCCGCGGATGCGAAGTTTGTAGCGAAGCCGTTCTCGCCAAGACATATGGTCGAGGCCATCCAGTATGTTCGCAGCTTTCATTAGCGGACGTTAGGCGGCGGTGCGACAAGGTCGGCGATCTCGGACTTACTACACTGTTTCTAACTTAAAGTGTGCGTTTTGCTCTCCGAAAGCAGTTACCACCGGTGGGTTACGACCCATCAAATGTTTCGCATTGTTGGACTGTGTGTAAGCTCTGACCGCATGCTGGATCTTGGAGTTAGCATTGGTACATCGGGCTAGAGCTTGCATAATTTGTAAAGTAGACGGAGCCAGCCGACAGACTCTCGAGAATGCCGGCCGGCCTTAGCTTTCAGATGGTTTGCAAACCTGGGAACTGCGGCATTCCCAGCATCGCACGGCACGAAGGATAATTAGGCCGTTTGTGAGCTCATATTGCTTGTTCGCTTACGCGAGGCCAGCACGGGCAGTGCCTTCATGTACTATTTATCCATCCAACTCTCGGCAGACAGTCTCGGAGTTAGCAGGGAGTGCGCAGAGCGCGAGTCGCCAGCGGAGAGCCTCGTTAGCCAACGATCTTCTGCCGGCGGCTCCCGCCCCCGCGCCGGGTCCTGTAACCAGCCCCGATCCTTGCACCTCTTGACGGCGTTCCCGTCGCGGGGCACCCCCCGGCTGCACATTCATTTGAGCGTCGAAGATCATTTCGGGCTTGAGCCTGGCGCGCTCGTCGCTCAGCGCGTGCATGGGTCAGCCATGGCATCACTAATAGTTCATGGGGATCGCAACAGACCAGGACCACCGCTACCACGTTGGGCCGGCGGTCGACGACAGCGCCGTACCCACGGCCTTGTTCGCGTGATTCCTCTTGCGGGCCTGGCTCACAAGGCCGTACCGGTCGAGCACCGCATGCACCGTGCTTGTGGCCGGGATGCGCACGTCGCCGGCCAGCCGGCGAACGAGAAGTTCGCGGATCTTGCGCGCCCCCCAGTGCGGCTTCTCCTGCTTGCAGCGCACGATCATCGCCTCGACTGGCTCAGGCAGCTGGTTGGAATAGCGCACCGGCCCGCCGCGACCGGTCCGTCAGGGCCTCAAGCCCGTCCGCCTTGTAGCGATTGAAGATCTTGTAGCCGGTTTTGCGCGAGATCCCGAACGATCGGCAAACCTCGCTCATCCCTTCGCCCTCCAGCAGTCGGGCGACAAATCGAAGACGGTCATCCATGACCGAAGTCTTTCTCCACGGCATCCACACCTCCCGATCAAAATCGAAAGTGTAACCCATGTCTCCGGTACAAAACGTCACCTATCTCTCAGGTCGGGCAGCCGGTACGTGTCCTAATCCAGGAGATCCCAAACTCCTCTGATGCTTGATGACCAAACAGCGTAACCTGCGGAATTCATGTGAACCAGATCTGGCATATAATATCGGAACATTGGCAGACCGTTTTCGCCGATCAGTCCGGTGCTAGCCTCAATCCATGTCGTGTCGTCGCGCTCCTTGCACCAGTCGCGGGCCAATTGGTTGAACTGCGCGAACTCGTGGTGGTAGATCCAGCGTGCCGGGCTATCCTTGACCGACAGCACGAACACGTCGGATTGCGGCAGCACCTGAGAAAGTCGGTCTCGCATTTCCTTTAGATGTCGGAAAGTCGTGTGAGCCGTGAGACCGTCGCTGGCGATGTCGTTTTCGCCGAAATAGAGCACGATTCTGCCCGGCTTGAGCGGTGTCAGTAGCTGGTCCAGATAATGAATGCCGGAGAGAAACGTGCCTCCGCCGAAACCCAGATTGACGATGTTGAGCGACCCGAGATCCTCCGCGATGGAATTCCAGGTCCGGAAGGAGGATGACCCATAAAAGGCGATCGGATCATCGGGGATGCCCAGCCGCTCCAGCCGTGCGAGCACGGTGATGATATCGTTTTCGTGTCTGCTGGTGCCGATGCTGGCGGGGAAATCGTACATGTTGTTCCTCAGACAAATGGTGAGGGCGTCGCTCGGCCGATCCTTGCGTCCTCGTGCTGCTGCTTGCCGGTTGTCATGAAAGCGTATGGCGCAGCACATCCAGGGCGCCACGGGTCAGGACGTCATCGGCCCCCATCAGAATGCCCAATCCAAACACCCCTGCAGCGACTACATAAAGATCGTTCAACCCATCGTTGCCTACGATTGTCGCTTTGTCGCCGGGCGAATACCAGCCGCTTGTGCGCGCCTGCCTGAACTCCTGTCCGATCACCATGCCATGAACGTAGGATCGCAACTGGTCGGGGGAGAGCTTGCCCGCCAGCCCGCCGGTTCGTGCCGAAAATAGCAGCGAAAGCATGGAGTCCGCGTTTTTCGCTTCCTCAAGTCCCCATCGGTAGGCTGCGTCGTCGTCGGAAGGCGGCTGCGTCGCCCCTCGTGCGATGAACGAATGGTTCAGCAGTAATGCAAAAATTTCTCCAGTGACGAATGTCTGGAAGCCGACAATTCGTCCTCGTTCGACCTTTGCCCACTTGCTGTGTGTTCCAGGGACGATGACCGTCGCGTCGGTGCCGAGCCCATGCCCGGTGATCTGTGTTTCTTCCCCACGCATCACGTCGGGGAAAGGTCGGCGCGAGGGATCGGTAAGGCCCGGAAGGAAGATCAGGTCGGAGCCGTTCTGCAGCGTCTTGCGAACGGTGCCGCGTGCAAGCTCGGCGGGGCCGGCCGGACAGGGCACATAGGGAACTTCGACCCAGCCGTTGCGGCTGGTGATCATGCCGAGTGCGGCAACCGGCAAAGCGCCATGGACGGACAGCCAAGGCGCCAGAGCGGCCATCAGCGCGGCTTCGTGATCGCCCGTTTTGATGGTCGAAATGCCCTGCGGCGTCTCGAGTTGGTCCAATACTTCGCCGCCTTTTGCGACAAGGATCGCCCTCAGGGATGTGGTGCCCCATTCGACGACGATCGATGCTGTTTTGCCTGACATGCGGGAAGCCTCCTCCGCTCATTTCATCTGGGGGCTTGTCATAAAGCTCAAGCCTATGTAGTGTCAATTGGTGAATACGTAGTGCCATATTATGATACTGAATCGGGAGGTAAAGAATGAAAGCTGGTCTCAAGGGCATCTTTCCTGTACTGCCGACGCCGTTTCTGGCGGGCGGCGGCATCGACGAGGCGGGAATGTCGCGGCTGGTCGGGTTCGCGCTCGATCAGGGCGTCGACGGCGTGGTTTTTCCCGGTTTTGCCAGCGAGGTGGAGAACCTCAGCGCCGATGAGCGCGCCAGGCTCTTGAAAATAGTGGTTGCCGGGGCAGCAGGCCGGGTGACTGTAGTTGCGGGCGCCAGCGCTGCCGATTGGCGTGAGGTGGTCGAGCATGGCAGGGTCGCTGCGGAACTCGGTATCCGTCACCTGATGGTGCAACCTCCGAAGTCGGTGGGCACGGATGCCGCGGCGCTGATCGAATTTCTCGGAAAGATCGTCGAAACTCTCCCGGACATCGAGATCATTCTCCAGAACGCGCCGGCGCCCCGTGGTTCCGACCTGTCGCCGCAGGCGATCGTCGAGATCATTCGTGCCCTGCCGCAGGTCGCTTACGTGAAGGAAGAAACTCTCCCTGCCGGGCCAGCGATCAGTCATATCATTGCGCATGCACCGCAAACCCTGAGAGGCGTGATCGGCGGCGGTGGCGGACGTTACATTCTCGACGAATATGCCCGCGGTGCGACGGCTGCCATGCCGGCGCTTGAAATTGCCGGCGAGCACGTGGCGATCGATCGGGCCCTTAACGCCGGCAGACGCGACGAAGCCCGGAAGATCTATGTCCGAACCCTGCCACTTCTGGTTCTGCAGGCCGTCTACCGCATGCGGTTGACCAAGCATGTTCTGGCGAGACGGGGTGTAATCGATGGGGTCGGCGTGCGCGCATCCACGCCGGATCTTGATGCGACGGCCATGGCCGATATTGATGCAAATCTGGTCGAGCTCGGTCTTCTTTCTCCGGAGGCCGCATGAGCAGTCCCATCGCCACCGTCGAGGTTTTTACGCTGACCCAGCCGCGCAAGGTGCCCTATCTCGGCGCGCTGCGAGAAGGCGAAGTGGTCAACCCGAATGGCTATATCGTGCGCAAGGGAAACCGGACGGTCTATCCGACCTTCGATCGCAGCGTGCTTGTCCGCATGGTGACGCGGGCAGGCACGGTGGGCTGGGGCGAGACCTACGGCATCGTCGCGCCGGGCGCGGTTGCCGCCCTGATCAACGACCTTCTGGCCGGTTTCGTCATTGGCCGCGAAGCATCCGAGCCTTCGGCGATCTATGACGATCTCTACGACATGATGCGGGTGCGCGGTTACACCGGCGGCTTTTATGTGGATGCGCTGGCGGCATTCGATATTGCGCTGTGGGATATTGCCGGGCAGGAAGCGGGAAAATCGGTTCGCGACATGCTCGGCGATGGTGTCGAAACGTTTCCGGCTTATGTTTCCGGCCTGCCGGAAAAGACGCTTCAGGCGCGTGGCGAACTGGCCAAATACTGGCAGGGTCGCGGCTTCGATGCCTTCAAGTTTGCGACCCCGGTCGCGGATGACGGCCCTGCCGCGGAAATGGAAAACCTTCGCAAGGTTCTGGGCACGGATGCGAAAATCGCGGCGGACATGCACTGGAACCAGACGCCTCAACGAGCGCTTGAGTTGATCGCCGAGATGGCGCCGTTCGATCCCTGGTTTGTCGAGGCACCGGTCTGGACCGAAGACATTGCCGGCCTGGAAAAAGTATCCAAAGGCACCGACATTCCGATCGCCGTCGGCGAAGAGTGGCGTACTCATTGGGACATGCGTGCCCGTGTCGAGCGCTGCCGCATCGCCATCGTCCAGCCGGAAATGGGCCACAAGGGTATTACCAATTTCACCCGCATCGGTGCGCTGGCGGCCGAGCATGGTATCGACGTGATCCCGCATGCCACGGTCGGCGCAGGCATCTTCCTGGCCGCCAGCTTGCAGGCGTCATCGACACTGCCGACGCTGAGAGGTCACGAATTCCAGCATTCGATCTTCGAGCCTAACCGTCGTCTTCTTGATGGCGACATGGATTGCCGCGAAGGTCGGTACCATCTGCCGTCCGGGCCTGGGCTCGGCGTGAGGCCGTCGGAGGCGGCACTCGGGCTGCTTGAACGTATCTGAATTGGTTCTTTGGAGGAGGACGCCATGAACAACAGGGTGAAGAGACTGGCGCTCGGCGCCGCGATTGCGACAGTCATGATGATGGGCAGCTTTGCCCCGGCCATGGCCGATACAGTGCTTAAGTTCATTTCCTGGCAGACAGACGATGCCGGCACCGGAGACTGGTGGCGCTCGGTCATTGCCGCGTTCGAAAAACAGCACCCCGGCGTCAAGATCGAGTTCACCAAGGTGGAGCGCAGTTCGTATGCGGATACGATGACGACGCTGTTTGCTGCCAACCAGCCGCCGCAGATCGTCCATCTCGCATCGTTCGAATTCCAGATGTTTGCCGATAGCGGCTGGCTGGAGCCGCTTGATCCGTGGCTGAAAAAGGACGGCATCGATTTGACCGGCTGGGCCGGCCAGCAGAAATGCCAATGGAACGGCGAAACCGTCTGCATCATGACCAACTATTTCGGCTTCGTCATGGCCTACAACAAGAAGATCCTCGATGCGGCGGGAATTGCTGTACCGAAGACTTATGACGAGTTCCTGGCCGCCGCCAAGGCGACCACCAAGGATCTCAACGGCGACGGCATCATCGACCAGTTCGGCACCGGTCATGAGACCAAGGGCGGGCCGGGCCAGTACCTGACCGAGATGCTGAACTACATCATCGACGCCAAAGCCTACTGGACCGACAAGGATGGCAACATTACCATCGACACGCCGGAAATGGTCGAGGGCCTGACGCGCTGGAAAACCGTGATGAAAAGCGGCGTCGGTCCGGTTGACATGAGCGCCAGCGACGTGCGCAAACTGTTTGCCGATGGTAAGATGGCCATGCGCCTGGACGGTCCGTGGCTCTATGGCACGACCGAGAAGGGGTCTGCCAAAGGCGATATCGTTTATGCGGTGCCTCCGTTCACGCCGCCACTCGGCGGCTCTTCCAACGTGCTGGCCATGCCGTCCGACATTCCCGACGATCAGAAGGCTCTGGTCTGGGATTTCATCAAGTTGACGATGACGCCGGAATTCCAGCGCAGTTACGCGACGATGGGCGGCAACACGCCGCCAAGCCCGAAGGCCGACGTCTCCGGCGTCGAAAAGACCATCCCGCATTTCCCGGTGCTGATTGAGACCATGAAGCAAGCGGCAGAAGCCGGCATCGACCGCGTGCCGACCGGGCTCGAGCTCTACTACAACGAGTTCAGCAAGATGGTGATGGAAGAAACGCAGCGGATGATCATTCAGGATCTCGATCCGGCGGACGTGGCCAAGACTATGCAGGCCAAGGCCGAGTCCATCAAGGGCTGACCCGTCATCAGGGCATGGGGCCCGCATTGGCGGGCCATTGACACGCACACCATCCGGCAGGAGGACCATCCATGACCGACACCGTTCAGGCGGGGCGGCGCAAGTTCTTTGATCTTGCGCGCCCCAGCCGGCAGCATCTTCTCGGCTACATCCTAATCGCCCCGGCGATTCTAATGGTTGCCGCCATCATCGTCTGGCCGCTGATACTGGCGATCGATCTGTCCTTCCAGCAGGTCAAGATCCCGCGACTCGGCGGCGCCAGCCGGCCGTTTTCGGTGAGCAATTATACCTGGCTGTTTTCGTCCGAGGAATTCTGGCTGGCCTGCTGGGTGACGCTCAAGCTGGTGGTGGTTGTCACCGTCGGCAGCGTTGCGGTAGGCCTCAGCACGGCGCTTCTTGCCAACAACCGCTTCAGGGGCCGCACCATTGTCCGTCTCGGCATTGCGTTGCCTTGGGCGGTGCCGGAAATCATTGCCGTCGTCATCTTTGCCTGGATGTTCGACACCTCATTCGGCCTGTTCGGCTGGCTGGCGATCCAGCTCGGCTTTACCGGCCAGATGATCTCGTGGGTAAGCAGTTCGACAGCGGCCTTCTGGGCGGTGGCGATTACCATGGTCTGGAAGGGTTTTCCCTTCGTCTCGATCATGTGCCTCGCAGGACTGCAGTCGATCCCGTCCGACTATTACTCCGCCGCAAAGGTCGATGGCGCCAGCGTCTGGCAGCGGTTTCGCTGGATCACCATACCGCTTCTGATGCCGGTTCTCGGGGTCACGCTGGTGCTGACGCTGCTGTGGGTGTTCCGGGATTTCTCTATCATCAAGGTGCTGACCGGCGGCGGCCCACTCCGCTCCACGCAGACCCTGTCGATCATGACCTACGATCAGGCCTTCCAGTATCACAATTTCGGCCGCGCTGCCGCAGTCGGCGTAGTGACGCTGGTGATCTGCATCATAGCCAGCCTGCTGATGCTCGGCCGGCGTTCGAAATCGATCTATTGAGGAGGCTTCGATGAGACGTACATTCCCTCAGAGCCTCGCTCTGTATGCCACTGTGATCTTCACGCTAGTGCTGATCCTGTTCCCGGTCTACTGGCTGCTGGTGACGGCGCTGTCGACAACCGACGAGCTCTACCGCCTGCCGCCGACCTTCTGGCCGGAAGACCCGCAATGGGGTATTTTCGCCCGTGTCTGGGCGGCGAAGCCGATCCTGATGTGGTTGTGGAATTCGACGCTGGCAGCGGTCGGGTCCGTCGCATTGTCCATGCTGGTTTCGGTCAGTGCCGGTTACGCACTGTCGCGTTATTCGTTGCGCGGCGGCGCAACGATGGGACTGTTCGTCCTGACAGCCAAGATGCTGCCGGCGACCCTCTTGGTCATCCCGCTGTTCTCGATCTTCTCCAGCTTCGGCCTAATCGGCAGCCTATGGACGCTCGTGCTCGCGCATTCGACGATGATCATTCCCTTCGCCACCTGGATGCTGAAGGGCTATTTCGACACAATCCCGAAGGAACTCGAACAGGCGGCAATGGTCGACGGCTGCTCGCCGATCGGTGCCATGGTGCGCGTCGTTCTGCCGATCGCAACGCCGGGCCTGGCCGCCACCGCGCTTTATGCCTTCGTGCTGAGCTGGGCCGATTATGCCTATGCGCGGACCTTCCTTGTGAACTCGCCAGACAACTGGACCGCCAATCTCGGCATCACCACGATGCAGGGCGAATATGTCACCTACTGGAACGACATTTCCGCCGCATCGGTGTTTATTGCCCTGCCGATCATCGCAATCTACCTGTTCCTCGAACGTTATTTGGTCGGCGGCCTGACCGCTGGCGCGGAGAAATAAGCATGGCCAATATTTCCATTCGCAATGTCAGCAAGTCCTATGGCGCGCTCAATGTCCTGAGACCCTTCTCGCTCGAGATCGAGAATGGCGAGTTCGTCGTGCTGGTCGGTCCCTCCGGCTGCGGCAAGTCGACGATGCTGAAAATTCTGGCCGGTCTCGAACCCGCGACCGAAGGCGAGATCTTTATCGGCGAGCGCGAGGTGACGGATCTGGCGCCGGGTGATCGCGATATCGCCATGGTGTTCCAGAACTACGCACTCTACCCGCACCTTACCGTGCGCCAGAACATCGGCTTCGGGCTGAAGATGCGCGGCACCGACAAGTCGGTAATCGATCGTCTTGTCGATGACGCGGCGCGCATTTTGGAGGTCACACCCTATCTTGACCGCAAGCCCAAGGATCTGTCGGGCGGCCAGCGCCAGCGCGTGGCGCTAGGGCGCGCCATCGTACGACAGCCGCAGGCGTTCCTGATGGACGAACCGCTGTCCAATCTCGATGCCAAGCTGCGTGTCCATATGCGCGCCGAAATCGGGGCGCTGCACAAGCGTATCGGTGTCACCACGGTCTACGTCACCCACGACCAGGTCGAGGCCATGACGATGGCGGACCGCGTCGTCATCATGCAGGGCGGCATCATCCAGCAGATCGCGGCGCCGGATGAGCTGTTCAACGACCCTGCCAATCTTTTCGTTGCCGGCTTCATCGGTTCGCCAGGCATGAACTTCCTCAACGCCGAACTCAGCGATGGGCGCCTGACCGCCTTTGGCCAGCAGATCCCGTTGCCACGCGCGGCACAACACCAGGGCCCGGTGATCGTCGGACTGCGGCCGGAACATTTGACGCTCGACGAAGCGCCGGTGACGTTCACTATACGCCCTACCTTGATCGAAAGCCTCGGTTCGGAGAAATACGTCTATTTCGATATCGACGGCGCCCGGATCGCCGACGGCGAGGACGGCAAGACGAAGGGCCTGATCGCCCGCGTTTCCCATACCGGCAACCTGCCGCGAAACGAGGAACTGAGGCTCGGCTTCGATCCCGCGCAGCTATATCTCTTCGATGCCAAGACGGGTGAACGGCTATGATCCTCGTGACCGGATCGGCAGGCCGCGTCGGCCGTGCCGTCGTCGCCACGTTGCGGGCAAACGGGCGAGCGGTTCGTGGCTTCGACCTGCGCCCGTCGGGCACCGATGGCAACGAGATCGTCGGCTCGCTCGAAGATGCAGAGCGGTTGGCGGAGGCAGTCGACGGGGTCGACAGCGTCCTGCATCTCGGTGCCTTCATGTCCTGGGCACCGGCGGACCGCGACCGTATGTTCGCGGTCAATGTCGAGGGCACGCGCCGCCTCCTCGATGCCGCTTTGGCCGTCGGCATTAAGCGGTTGGTGTTTGCATCCTCCGGTGAAGTCTATCCGGAAAGCCGGCCGGCATTTCTGCCGGTGACGGAAGACCATCCTCTCAACCCGAATTCGCCTTATGGTCTTACCAAGCTTCTGGGCGAGGAGCTGGTACGTTTTCATCAGCGAACCGGGTCGTTCGAAACGGTGATCCTGCGTTTCTCACATACGCAGGACGCTGCCGAGCTTCTGGACGAAAACAGCTTCTTTTCGGGCCCGCGCTTTTTCCTTCGCCCGCGGATCCGCCAACAGGAAAATTTCGGAAACACCGCGATCGCAGACCTTCTCAGGTCGAAGGATATCGGCGAGCCGGCCCACGTGCTGGCGCGCAACGAAAGCGGTCGGCCTTTTCGCATGCACATTACCGAGACCCGCGACATGGTGGCCGGCATTCTGTTGGCCCTCGATCATCCGCAGGCGGCAGGATGCATCTTCAATCTCGGAGCGGATAAACCGGCGGATTTTGCCGAACTCCTGCCTCGCATGGCTGCGTTGACCGGTCTGCCCATTGTGCCAGTCGATTTTCCCGGCGCTGGCGTCTATTACCGTACCTCGAACGAGCGGATCAGAAACACGTTGGGGTTTGAAGCGCAATGGACGATGGACCGGATGCTGGACGAGGCCGCCGCCGCACGGCAGTTGCGCCTGACGAGGGAGCAGACGCGATGAAACCCGAAACGCCGGGCGGCACCGCCGCACTTGCCAAGGGGCTATCGCTGCTAGACATGGTGGCCGATGCGCCCGAACCGCTCCGTTTTGCGGAGCTGTTGCGCGCGTCCGGTCTGCCGAAACCGACCTTTGCCCGCATTCTGCGGACGCTGATCGCCTATGGGCTGGTCCGTCAGGACGAAGCGCGCGGCACTTACGTCCTCGGACAACGCTTTCTCGAGATGTCTCACAAGGTGTGGGAGAGCTTTGATCTTGTCTCGGCTGCCGCGCCGGAACTGGAACGGCTGGCCGCGGAACTCGGCGAAACGGTGGCGCTTTGCCGGCTTGATGGGGTGATGGCGCAATATCTGGCGGAACGCTCTCCCAACGGTCTTTCGGTGCGCGTCGAAGTCGGCCGGCGGGTGCCTTTGCATTGCACCGCACCGGGAAAGGCGCTTCTTTCGTTCCAGGATCCGGCGGTCGGACGTTCTCTCATGGATCGCCTGACGCTGGAACGCCAGACACCACAGACCATCACGTCAATTGATGCCCTGCAAGCCGATCTGACACTGACGCGTGCGCGCGGCTACTCCGTTTCCTACGAGGAACACCTGTTGGGCGTGAACTCTGTTGCGGCTCCGGTCATGGGTCGCGACAACACGCCGATCGGGGTGCTGGTGGCGCTTGGTCCGTCTTCGCGCCTTGAAACATCCAACATTCATCCGGCTGGTCGTGAACTTATTGCCGCCGCTCGGCGCATAACGGGTGCCGCCGGCGCTGTGGCCATCAGTTCTCGTCCGCGCCCGCGTGCCGGTGCCGGGCGTCCTATGGCGGAACTGAGCTGTATACTGCCTTGGGGTGCGCAGCTGGGAGAAAGTCCGGTCTGGCACGAGACAGAAAAAGCGCTCTATTGGGTGGATATTTTGCACCCGGCCGTACATCGCTTCGATCCTGCGACCGGGCGCAACGAGACCTGCGAGACCGGCAAGCTGGTCAGCGCGGTGATCCCGGTCACGGAGGGTCGCCTTCTGGTCGCGTCGCAGGACGGCGTCGAATGGCTGGATTTTGCCTCGGGCCGCCTCGCGCCGTTTGTCAGCCCGGAAGCCGGCATCGCCGACAACCGGCTGAATGATGCCAAATGCGGGCCGGACGGCGCCATCTGGCTTGGCTCGATGCGCATCGATGCATCCAAGCCGACAGGTGCCCTGTATCGCATCAACGCTGCCGGCCAATTCGAGCGCAAGGAGGGCGGCATCATCGTCTCGAACGGCCTCGGCTGGAGCCCGGATGGCCGTACGTTCTATTTCGTCGACACGGTGCCGGGCCTGATCCACGCCTATGACTGCGATCCGGCAACCGGCGCGCTTTCGGCTAGGCGTGAGTTTGCGCGCATCCCAGTCGCCGACGGCCGGCCCGACGGTCTTGCCGTCGATGCCGAAGGCGGCGTCTGGTGCGCCATCTGGGATGGCTGGTCCGTGCGTCGTTATCTGCCCGATGGCAAGCTCGACCAAAACATCGAATTGCCGGTTCCGCGACCGTCAAGCATTGCGTTCGGTGGGCCTGACCTGTCCACGCTGTATATCACCAGCGCCCGCACCCGCCTGCCGGCATCGACCTTGGCAGATGCGCCCTTGTCGGGCGGCCTGTTCTCCTGCCGCCCCGGTGTTGCCGGCGCGCGCATCTCGTTGTTCGGGGGGAAGTGATGCGACTTGAAACCGTTTTCGGCCTGAAAGGGCGTACTGCTTTGGTCACTGGCTCGAGCCGCGGCATAGGTGCTGCCATTGCCGAAGGGCTCGCCGGAGCGGGCGCGCATGTCATCCTGCACGGTACGAAGGTCGGCGGCGCCGTTTCCGTGCATCAGCGGATTGTCGCCGGTGGCGGCACGGCACAGGAACTGGCGAAGGACCTGTCCGCACCCGGCGCTGGCCGCGAACTGATCGAGGAGGCGGAGAGCATCGCGCCGGTCGACATTCTCATCATCAACGCCAGCGCGCAGGTAAATGCCGTACTTGCAGATCTGAAAATAGAAGATCTTGCCTTTCAGCTTGCGGTGAACATCCACTCCACCGTGGATATGCTGCAGTCTGCGCTGCCGCGGATGGCGGCCCGTAAATGGGGCAGGGTGGTTTCCATCGGTTCGGTCAACCAGCTTCGGCCGAAGGGGATTGTTACCGCCTATGCAGCAACGAAAGCCGCGCAACACAATCTCATCCAAAGCCAAGCACGTGACTATGCGCGCGACAACGTCCTACTCAATACGCTCGCTCCCGGCCTGGTCGATACAGATCGCAACGCCCATCGCCGCGATGAAGACCCGGAAGGTTGGGCCGAATATGCTCGCACTCTGAATTGGATGGGACGGCCGGGCCAGCCGGAGGAGATGGTTGGCGCTGCCATCTTCCTGTCGTCGCAAGCCTGCAGTTTCATGACCGGCGAGACCGTTTTATTGACGGGCGGCTATTGATGGATCTGCTGGCACAGTTGAGGTCACTTCTGCCTACTGGCGCCGTTCTTACCGGCGATGATATGTCCGCCTATCTTCTGGACTGGTGGGGCCGGCAAATCGGAACAGCGCTCTGCGTGACTCTCCCCAAAACGACTGAAGAAGTGGCAGCAGTCGTGCGCGCCTGCGCTAGCGTCAGACATGGTGTCCTTCCTCAGGGCGGCAGGACCGGACTCACCGGCGCTGGCGTACCTGGTGTCGAAGACAAGCCGCCAGTCATCATTTCCCTCTCGCGCCTGCGCAACATCCGCAAGGTAGACAGCGCCAACGGCTCCATCGAGGCCGATGCCGGATGTGTCCTTTCCGAAATACAGTCTGCAGCTATCGCCGTGGATCGCCTTTTCCCCGTAAGTCTCGGTTCAGAAGGCTCGTGTCAGATTGGCGGCATCATCAGCACCAACGCCGGCGGCACCAATGTGCTGCGGTACGGAACAACCCGCGAAAACGTTCTTGGTCTGGAAGTCGTGCTGCCCGATGGTACGATCTGGAACGGCATGAAGGCGCTCCGGAAGGACAATACCGGATATGCCTTGCGGCATATGTTCATCGGCGCCGAAGGAACGCTTGGGATCATCACCGGTGCGGTGTTGAAGCTTCACCCGCTGCCCAGGGCTCATTCGACGGCATGGGTTGGCGTGGCCGATCCAACCCGCGCGTTGCGGCTTCTCAACCGGCTGCAGTCGGGCTGCGGCGAACGTCTGACAACATTCGAGCTGATGAATGCAGAACAACTGGCCAGCGTGATTGCCCACCAGCCGGCTTCCGTTTCGCCGACAGAGGCTCCCTGGCATCTTCTGATCGAACTCGCCGACATGTCAGAGCCTGAACTTCTCTATGAGATGTTGCTGATAGTGCTGGGCGAAGCCATAGACGCGGGCGAGATCCTGGATGCCGTTGTCGCGCAGAACGGTTCACAACGGGATGCTCTGTGGGCATTGCGCCACGCAACTGCCGACGCCAATCGCAGCAGCGGGCACATGCTGTCCGCCGACATTTCGGTTCCTGTATCAGCTGTGCCCGAGTTTCTGAAAGCTGCGTCTGTCGCTGTGCGTGCGAGGTTTCCGGAGATTGAGGTCGTCGTGGTCAGCCATATGGGAGATGGTAACGTGCATTTCGGCGTCCGATTCAGTTCCCGCGACTGGGCAAAGAACAGTGACCCGTCGGCCAGCGCGATGGCCGTTCGCACCATCGTGAACGATTGCGCGGATGCGTGGGGCGGCAGCTTTAGCGCAGAACATGGCATTGGCCGCAAGCTGGTGGATGAGCTGGCGCTGCGGACGGATACGGCAGGTTTCCAGTCGATGCAGACGCTCAAAAAAGCGTTCGACCCACGTGGCATCATGAACCCTGGCTGCTTGCTGAGCAGTGACGTTTAGCACAACGGAAGCCATCCTCGGTGCGAAAATAGTTTCGCCATCCCAACACCGATTACGAAGGTCAACATGGAGCGTTGAAAGCCGCGTTGATTATGAAGGCTCCGGAGCTGCGGATATCATCTTGGCCACGGCATGGAGCCATTTGCACTGTTGGGCTTTCTGCAGGCCAGCAAGCCGCTAATCACTCCTGATGGGATCTCAAAGCCGAATGTCGGACAGTAGCGGATGTTCTGTGTTCGTTATCGATTCGCGCCGCTGCGCTCGCCAGTGAGCATTCCTTGAAACGCGCGATAGCTTTCTTTCGGGAACCGGTCTCTCGTCTGTGGATCCATCGCAACGATCCCGAACTTTGCACTGTAGCCTTCCGCCCATTCGAAATTGTCGACCAGTGTCCAGGCCATGTAGCCCCTGACGTCCACGCCGCGTTTTTGCGCCTCGCGAATGGCGGCGAAATGCTTGTCGAAGAAGTCGATGCGACTGTCGTCGTCCGGGCCGGACATGCCATTTTCGGTGACGTAGACAGGCAGCTTCGGATAGTTGTTCGAGAGCCGCTGAAGGAACTCAGTGAGCGCGACAGGATAGGTCTCCCAGCCAAGGTCGTTCTTGGCGAGGTCGCCGCGCGATTGCGTGAAGGGGAATGCAGGCACGCTGGCATCGTGGCGGTAGAGCGACCGGGTGTAGTAATTCACGCCTACCCAATCCAGCGGGCGCGCGATCCGCGCCATATCGCTCTCCCAGTCCTTTGGCAGATACGCTTCGATGATATCGGTTACCAGGGACGGGTAGGTGCCTTTCAGCGCGGCATCGAGGAAAAACTGGTTGAAGACCGCGTCTCCGAGGTCCGCGGCTGCCTTGTCCTCCGGCGAGGCGGTCAGCGGTTCGCATTTCTCCATATTGACGACGATGCCGAGGTTCTTGACACCCTCGGCCCTCAGGGCATCGATCCCCAGGCCATGCGCCAGCATGATATGGTGCATGGCCCGCGATGCCGCACGTATGTCGCGGTAGCCGGGCGCATGAATGCCGAGAAGATGGCTGAGAACGGTGACGCACCATGGCTCGTTGATCGTGGCTGTTGTTGCCAGGCGATCGCCGAACCGGCGGCCTACCTCCGCCGCATAGTCGGCGAATGCTTCTGCCGTGGCGCGGTTCATCCAGCCGCCCCTGTCCTGCAGGTCACTTGGCAGATCCCAATGATAGAGGGTCGCAAAGGGTTTGATGCCGCGCTCGAGCATGCCATCGATCAGGCGATCGTAGAAGTCGATGCCCTGCGCGTTCACGGCGCCGCTGCCTTCAGGAAGAAGGCGCGGCCAGGAAAACGAGAATCGGTAGGCATCGAATCCGCCGTCGCGGATCAGATCGAGATCCTCTGCCCAGCGATTGTAGTGATCGCAGGCTGTGACGCCATTTTCCGCATTCTTGATGTTACCCGGTGTCGCGGCGAAGGTGTCCCATATAGACGAGCCTCGTCCGTCCGTCTGGCCCCCTTCGATCTGATGCGCGGCCATCGCAACGCCAAATACGAAATCCTCTCCGAATTCCTCGCGCGAGTGCGTGAACATTGCGTCTCCTGATATCTGTCTGATTGATGGCGTCGCCCCGCGACCGGGGACCATGATCGCGTCACCAGCGGCTGTATGAACGATGGCGCAGAGAAAGCCGGAATGGCTGATGCGCAGGCATCAGCCATTGTCTCATCGCAGGCGTTAAGCGGCGGCCTGCTTGTCGGCGTTGGCGGCGTTGACGATGCGGTCGAGCAAGGCCCGCTCTTCGGTCGTCAGGTTGGTGAGCGGCGGGCGGACCGGGCCGGCCTCGCGGCCGATCACATCAAGTCCGGCCTTTATGATCGATACGGCGTAGCCTTTCTTTCTGTTGCGAAGAGCGACGAACGGGAAGAAGAAATCCTTGAGAATCCGATCGACCGTCGCCTGATCGCCACCGCGCAGCGCCGAATAGAATGCATGGGCCATCTGGGGCACGAAATTGAAGACAGCCGACGAATAGGTGGTGACGCCGGCCGCGAAATAGGCCTGTGCGTACACTTCATGCGTCGGCATGCCGCCGACATAGACCAGACGGTCGCCGAGCTTGGCGGTGATCTCGATCACCTTGTCGACATCGCCGACACCATCCTTGAAGCCGATGAGGTTCGGGCATTCGTCGCAAAGCCGCGCGATGCTGTCTGCCGTCAGGACGGCATTGTCGCGGTTGTAGACGATGACGCCGATGCCGACGGCGGAACACACCGCCTTGACATGCGCGACCAAGCCCTCCTGCTCCGCAAACATCAGATATGGCGGCAGCAACAGCAACCCGTCCGCGCCGGCTTTTTCAGCGCTCTTGGCAATCTCGATCGCCAAAGCAGTGCCGTATCCCGTACCCGAGACGATGGGCGTCTTGCCGGCGGAAGCCTTGGCGGCACGGATGACGGTCGGGATTTCCGACGGACTGAGAGAGAAAAACTCTCCCGTGCCGCCAGCAGCGAAAAGCACCGATGCCTCATAACCCGCCAGCCATTCGACATGGCTCCGATAGGCCGCCTCGTTAAATTGAAGGCGGTCATCAAAATGCGTGACGGGAAAGGAAAGCAGGCCGCTACCGACTGCCGTTTTAAGTTCGACCGGATTCATCTGAAACCCCCTGGTTTGAAATGCTATGTGAAAAGGTTGTCGATCCCTCTGGATCAGGCCTTCGACGAGCAAAGGCTCTGCAGGAGAGCCGCGATGTAGCCGTAGCAAAAGGCGAAAGCGACGCCCGTTGGGTCGCGGCCGCTGATCGTGGGAACGTGGTCCGGCATCATCATGTATTTGTAGCCGACCTCATCATAGATCTTTATGGAGCGGACCATGTCCATGTCGCCCTCTTCGGGGAAGGTCTCCACAAAGGACAGCTTGCCGCCGCGGATATTGCGGAAATGGACATTGAAGATCTTGTTGCGCGTGCCGAACCAGCGGATGATGTCGTCGATCTCCTCTCGCGGGTTTTCAAGCATTTCGCCGATCGAGCCCTGGCAGAAGTTCAGGCCGTGATAGAGGCTTTCCCGCATCGTCACGAATTTCTTCAGCCCTTCGACAGTGCCGAGCACGCGCGTGACGCCGCGATAGCCCGGTGGCGTGTAGGGGTCGTGTGGATGGCAGGCGAGGCGGACCTTGTTGCTCTCGGCGACAGGAATTACGCGTTCGAGGAAATAATCGATGCGTTCCCAGTTCTCGTCCTCGGACAGAACACCGGCAAGGCCGGGTGCCGCACTATGGTCGGCCTTCTCCCAGCGCCAGGCCTCTGCCATGGCGCCGCCGCGGCCGGGTTCCATGGGCGTGCGGGGAATGCCGATGAGATTGAGATTGTATTTGGCCGCCGGGATGCCGGCTGTTGCGACATCTTCGATCAGCTTGCAGACCGCATCGATCTGGCGATCACGGTCCGGTCCGGCCAGAAGGATGTCGGGATAGGATGCCTTCTCGATCGCCTGGGACGGCAATGGCAGCTGGATCATGTCGAGCGCCAGGCCAAAGCTTTGGACCTTGTCGCGATGGCGTTGCAGATCCGACAGCGTCCAGCTGTCGGGCGAGCCGGGTGGGTCGGCGCAAATATGTTTGATTCCGAGTTGCGCAAAAACACGATAATCATCGTCGTCACGCGCGCCAACCTGCGTCCCTAGATACACTTCTGCACTCCCTGGAGTCGTATTATGTCATATGACATAGTATGAATTTTGAGAGGTGTCGAGGGTTTTATTGCTGCTCCGCCAACATTCGATAACGGCGCTGACTGGCCAGCATGTGGGCACGCATGCTCTGCCTGGCGCGCTCCGGATCTTGGTCTGCTATGGCTGCGAGGATTTCACCGTGCTCGGCGTGAACCTTTTCAAGATAGCTCCTGTCAGAAGCGTCCGGCAGGGTGGGGAACTGGCCGCGGGGGATGGCGCGGGCACCGAAATGGCGCAACACGTCGACATAGAACCGGTTATTGGTAGCGGCCGCGATTGCCATGTGGAATTCGTAGTCCGCCTCGATTGTCGGCAGGCCGGCTTCGATCGAGAGCGCCATCTTTCGGTTGGCGGTCCGGATCGCAGCTTCCTGCTCGGCTGTCCTGCGATAGGCGGCGATGGCGGCGGCTTCTCCCTCCGCTGCCATTCTAAACTCCAGCAATTCCAGCGTTTCCGGGATGCTTTTGATCTCTACCGGCGTCAACGACAGTGATTGTCCGCTTTTCGGGTTGCCAACAAAGACGCCCTTACCCTGGACCGGTTTGACATAGCCCGCCGAGCGCAGGTCGGCGATGGCCTCGCGCACCACCGTGCGGCTGACGCCGAAGCTTGCCTCTAGTTGTGGTTCGGTCGGAAGCTGGTCGCCTTCTTTCAGCCGGCCGCTCTCGATCTGCTCCTTCAGCTTGTCGATAAGCTGCTGCGCCAACCTCTGCCTTGCACGAGTCATCTGTTTCTCCATCTTCCGTCGCGATGTATTTGGCGGCGTGGCGCCATCAACCCTTGCAAAGTCATCGAATCGTATATAAATCATATTATGACATACGAAGCACATAGTACGTGTTGTATGTTAAACTAGGGAGGAGTTTCAATGAAGTCTTTTTCGCGACGCGTATTTGCCGGCATTGCTTTCGGCGCGTTGGCGCTTGCTGCTCCGGCCGCTTTCGCTGCCACCCCTAAGAACCAGCTCGTTATCGGAACCTCGCTGGCGCAGGTCCTGTCGCTGGATCCGCAGCAGGCGACTGAAGCGAAGGCGCTGGAGATCATGGCCAATCTCTATGACCGGCTGGTGTCCACCGATGTCGACGGAAAGATCATCCCTCAGCTGGCCGAAAGCTGGACCATTGACGAGAAGGGCATCACCTTCAAGCTGCGCGAGGCGAAGTTCGCTTCCGGCAATCCCGTCACCGCCAAGGATTTTGTCTATTCGCTGACCCGGCTTCTAAAACTCAATCAATCCGCGGCCTCCAACCTGACGCGGGTCGGCTACAATGGCGACAATGTCGAGCAACTCGTCAAGGCGATCGACGACCGCACATTGCGGGTCGATCTGACCGATAAGGTGACAGCCGAACTGCTGCTTTATCGCCTCGCGGTCGTGGTTGCCAGCGCCGTGGATAGCGTCGAGGTGCAGAAGCACGTCGAAAACAACGATTATGGCAATCAGTGGCTGCGTACCAATTCCGCAGGCTCAGGACCGTTTACGCTCAACCGCTGGTCGCCGAACGAAATGGTGATTCTCGACGCTAATCCGAATTACGTCGGTGGGCCGCCGAAGATGCGTCGCGTGATCGTCCGCCACGTCCCGGAAAGCCAGGTCGAGCGGCTGATGCTGGATCGTGGCGACATCGACATTGCCAGCGCGTTGACGGCAGCCGACCTGAAGACATTTGAGGACAACAAGGACTATGTTATCCAGCGTGTGCCGACCGGCGGATTTTACGTCCTGTCGATGAATGCCGGAAACCAGTACCTTTCCAATCCGAAGGTCCGTGAAGCGATTGCCTACGGTATCGACTATGCCGGCATCGAGAAGACAATCATGGGGCCGTATGGCAAGGTTCGCACGGTGCCGGTGCCGGAGAACTACGAATATGCGATCAAGAACCCCGAATGGCACCTGGATGTCGCGAAAGGCAAGGCCTTGCTGGCCGAAGCCGGTTTCAAGGATGGTTTTACACTCACCTTGAAGACGATCGCGCAGACGCCCCGTATCGATCTCGCGACAGCCATCCAGGCCTCACTCGGCCAGATCGGCATCAAGGTGAACATCCAGCAGGGCAACGGCTCCGAAATAATTGCTGCCCACCGTGCTCGCGATTTCGATCTTCTGATCCCGCAGACCAGCGCTTACATGCCGAATGTTCTGGGTTCCATGGAGCAGTTCACCAGCAATCCCGACAATTCGCCGAAAGCCAACAATGCCGGCAACTTCGTCTGGCGTTCGGGTTGGGACATCCCTGAGCTCACGGTGCTGACGGCCAAGGCGTCGATCGAGCCGGATGCCAAGAAGCGTGGCGACCTTTTCGTCGAGATGCAGGAGAAGTTCATCGCCCAGAGCCCGGCCGTGCTTCCGATGTTCGAACGCTTCGAGCCGATCGTGCTTAATGCCGATGTCAAGGGATATGTCGGCCATCCAAGCCAGACGACGCGACTTGAGAACGTCACCAAGTCAGTCGCCGAATAACACAAGGCAGCAGGCAGCCAGTCATGAAGGAACTCTCAGCCGGCGAACTCGGTAAGCGCATCCTGCAGCTTATCATCAGTTTGTTCATTCTCTTGTGCGTCACCTTTGTCATTGGCCGCGTGCTGCCGGCAGATCCGGTGGGGGCGATTGTCGGCGAGCTGGCCGATCCGGCGACGCTGGCGGCGATGCGCGCGAGACTTGGCCTCGACCTGCCGATCTATCAGCAGTTCTTCGTCTATGTGACCGGCCTCGTCCACGGCGATTTCGGCAACGCGATCCTGACAGGCAATCCGGTTGCGTCGGATATGAAGCAGGCATTTCCGGCAACGCTGGAACTGGCGACGCTCGCCGTCATCATCTCGACCTTTCTGGGTGTTCCGTTGGGGCTGGTCGCGGCACTGTTCCGTGACACCGTCGTCGACAAATTCATTCGGGTGATCGCGCTTGTCGGCCATTCCATTCCGGTTTTCTGGTTTGGCATCGTCGGTCTGGTGATCTTTTATGCCGGCCTCAACTGGGCCGGTGGGCCCGGCCGTGTGGATGTCTTCTATGAAGGGATGGTCACCCCGCAGACCGGTCTTCTGCTGATCGACAGCCTGTTGCAGGGGGAGACGGAAATCTTCTGGAATGCGCTGTCGCATATCCTTCTTCCGGCACTGATCCTTGCCTATGCGGCCATGGCCTACATCACCCGCATGACCCGCAGCTTCACGCTTGAACAGCTGAACCAGGACTATGTGATCGCCGCGCGCGCCAAGGGCGTGCGGCCGATGCGTACGCTGACCGGGCACATTCTCCCTAATATCGCCGTTCAGCTGATCACCGTTCTCGCCATCTCCTATGGCGGCCTGCTCGAAGGCGCCGTGGTCACGGAGATCGTGTTCTCCTGGCCGGGGATCGGCCAGTACATGACCAACGCGCTGATGATAGGCGACATGAACGCGGTTCTGGCCGGTACCATCATCATTGGCTTCGTGTTCATGCTTTTGAACTTTCTAGCGGACGTTGCCTACGCACTGCTTGATCCGCGCACACGGGAGGCCGCGATATGAGCGACGCCGTTCACACCGAAATTGCCGTCGCGCCGCCGGGTATGGCATCGCGCCTTGCCGGATCGCTCAAGGTCGCCCTGCGCAAGCTCGGCCACGAACCGCTGGGTCTCGCAGGCTTCGTCATTCTGGCGCTGCTGTGCATCATTGCCATCTTCGCACCGCTGATCGCGCCTTATGATCCGATCACGCAGGATCTCGGCAACGCGTTGCAGGCGCCAAGCTGGGCGCACATCGCCGGCACCGACGAGTTTGGCCGCGATATTCTGAGCCGCCTGATCTACGGCACGCGCATCACCATCCAGACCGTCATCTCGGTATCCTTGATCGTCGGTCCCCTCGGCCTCGTCATCGGCGTCGTCGCCGGCTATTTCGGAGGCCGCACGGACTCGCTTCTGATGCGCGCCACCGACATCGTATTGTCGTTCCCCTCTCTCATTCTGGCGCTTGCCTTCGCGGCTGCGCTCGGCGCCGGGCTCAACACCGCGATCATCGCGATTTCGCTTACCGGCTGGCCGCCGATCGCCCGGCTGGCGCGCGCCGAGGCACTGGTCGTTCGCAATACCGATTATGTGGCTGCGGCCAGGCTCTACGGGGCGTCGCCGTTGCGCATCCTGTTCCGCTATATTGCGCCGATGTGCATTCCGTCTGTCATCGTTCGCCTGACGCTGAATATGGCCGGCATCATCCTAACCGCAGCGTCACTCGGCTTCCTGGGGCTCGGCGCTCAGCCGCCGGCGCCCGAATGGGGCGCGATGATCTCAAGTGGTCGCAAGTTCATGCTCGACAACTGGTGGGTCGCCGTCATGCCCGGCCTTGCCATCCTGATCACCAGTCTTGCTTTTAACATTGCCGGCGATGCGCTGCGCGATATTCTGGATCCTCGCCATGCCCGCTCCTGACCAATCGTCTGTCATCTCAGTGCGCGATCTCAACGTGCGGTTCGCCCAGAGCACACTTCATGCCGTATCGCATGTCAGCTTCGATATCGGTCGCGAGCGAGTCGGCATCGTCGGCGAATCCGGCTCCGGAAAATCGACGACTGGCCGGGCGCTAATGCGGCTGTTGCCGCCGAGCACATGGATTTCTGTGGCGCGCCGCTGCTGACGAAGAGCGAGCGACAGATGGGTGCGCTGCGCGGCAAGGACATGGCGCTGATCATGCAGGATCCGCGCTATTCGCTCAATCCGCTGCTGCCGATAGGCAAGCAGGTGGCGGAGGCGGCGACCCTCCATCTCGCGGTAAAGGGCAAGGCGGCCTATGAACAAGCGCGGGCCATGCTTGAGCGCGTCCGGATCGACAATCCCGAGCGGGTGATGAGGCTCTACCCGCACCAGATCTCCGGCGGCATGGGCCAACGGGTGATGATCGCCATGATGCTGATCGCGCGCCCCAAACTCGTCATCGCCGACGAGCCGACCTCGGCGCTCGATGTCAGTGTCAGGCGTGATGTGCTGACGCTGCTGGACGAGCTGGTGCGCGAGAATAATTCCGGTCTGCTGCTGATCAGTCACGATATCCGGATGGTCGCCGCCTTCTGCGAGCGGATTCTGGTGATGTATGCGGGCCGGGTCGTGGAGACGCTGACCAAGCTCGACGATGCCAGCCATCCCTATACGCGGGGGCTGATCGCGGCGCTTCCCGATCCACGTCACCCCGTCCGCCGGTTGAAGGTTCTCGACCGTAAAGCAATCAACGCGGAGCTTGCGCCATGATCAGAGTTGAGAACCTGGATGTCGTTTTCGGTACCAAGAAGGCGCTGAACCATGTCGTGCGCGGCGTCAGCCTCGACGTCGCCGCGGGTGAGACACTCGGGATCGTCGGTGAATCCGGCTGTGGCAAGTCGACTGTGCTGCGCGCATTGGCGGGTATCGAAGCCGGATGGACCGGCAGTATCGCCTTCGGCGGCCGGGCGATCGGAAAGGTCCGGACGCGCGAGGAGTTGTTGCGGGCGCAGATGGTGTTCCAGGATCCTTATGGATCTCTGCATCCAAGGCTGCGGATCGGTACGGCGCTTGCCGAGCCGATCCGGTCCATGGGCCTGGGAGATGGTTGGGACAAAGCTCAGCACGCTCTGATGCAGGTTGGACTGCCTGCTTCGTTCGCAAACCGGTTTCCGCACGAATTGTCCGGCGGCCAGCGACAGCGCGTCGCTATTGCCAGAGCGCTGATCCTCGAGCCGGAGATCCTGTTGCTGGATGAGCCGACATCGGCACTGGACGTGTCCGTGCAGGCAGAGATCCTCAACCTGCTCGCTGATCAGAAAGAAGAGCGCAACCTTACCTTTGTGCTTGTCAGTCACGATCTATCGGTCATTGCGCATATGTGTGATCGGGTGTTGGTGATGAAGGATGGGACGTTTATCGACGAGCTTACACAGCGGGATCTCGAGCAGGACAATATCCATGCCGACTACTCCCGACAGCTGTTCGAGGCGAGTTTTCTCTGACGGCAGCCCCCGCCGTCGCTTTCGCAATAGGCGCTGGTATCATATGCCAGGGATCGCTTAACCGAATCCTTCCAGAGCTTACGGATGGTATACCTAGACTAAATGCCAAGGCATCCGCTTGGATGAGGCGAATTAGCTCGGGGTACAAAGTGGGCAAAAGCGCTTCCGGCTTGAATTCCATGCCTTACGGCCATTCTCTTTTGAAGAGCAGCAAGCGCTAAGGAGCCACAATGCGTTTTTCCTTTTTATCGCAACGCCCACGTGACGACGGATGCGGCATTGTCGTTTTACAGATGCTGACGAACATGACCTATGACGACATCGCTCACCGCGTATCGTGGGGTGACCGAACGGTTCATTACATGACTTGGGTCGACATTTGCGCTGTGCTCCGAGGTCTTGGTTGGGCGATTGAGAAGCCTATCGCAATCGATGGCTGGGCTGAGATCGAAGGAATTGCGATCGTTCATGTCAAACCGGACCACTTCATCCTCTACGACGCCGACGAAGGTCTCTTTTACGATCCGGCAGCAGAGCAAGGGCCGGTGGGTTTTGTCGATCTCACACCGATGACTTACCTTAAATTAGTTGATAGTAACGGTCAAAGCCATGGATCATTAAATGTGGGATGACTATTCCCTACGATTCGTGTCGAAGAGGATGCTACGACGCCGATGACGATGATGCGCGGGCGCCCGGTCTCTCTGCCGACCTAAAAGCCAAGCTCGAAAACTCCACATCGAAGCTCGCCGCGATCTCGGCTGGAGAGAATCCGACTGTGGTCCCTCCCGATCGACCCGTCCATTGACGACGTCTAAGCCGTTTCGTCGTCACGAGTATCCATGGCGAGGTCATGAAGAGCTTGCGTGTCTTCGGGTGAAAATTCGGCCGACAGAATCACGCTTAAGAAAGCTGCGCGGGCAATTTCCTTTTTTGACGCCTCTGGGTGGTGATCTCTAACGGCCTGTATCAAGGCCTTCGGCGTTATCCCCGGCGTCGCCAATTGCCGGATCGTTTCTGCGATTCTCCCGAGATCCCTTAGCTTTTTCTCCTTCATAATTCCTCCAGCGCCGTTGTTCGCTGGAGCCATATCATGTGTTTAAAATGCTTTTATGATCCAGCAAGCGGGGCCCACTTTGGGGTCGGCTGGCCAGTTTCCCAGCTGGTCATTGGCGCGACAAATCCCGCTTTGCGATGTCACAAGCCAGCAATGGTCTAAAATAGCGAGTGCGCCATTGTTCCGGTCTGGACTGCTTGCTCGGTTGCCGCCGTTGTCTGTGACCCAGAGACGGGGCTAGGAATGATTTGGCATCACGCCTGCGCCACCGTCTTGCATGAATCGGTTCACACATATGACAGCCGTCATTACCTCAAAATCAGTTGCCACCTTGCCTCTGCCGTAAAGCCTGTGGCAGGGGTGTAGAAGGGGTCGAGCAGGCTGTGCTGTAGCTCGTCCCCTGCAGAGGGAACGCTCCTTGGTTATTCCACCCGCGGCTCGTTATTTTCGACCACCTGCTGATATGCAACGAGATCCAGGAAGGCTTCGGCCTCAACGACCGAACCGTCTTTCATCCGCAAGATCCAGACAAACTGGTTTTGATAAGGCGTTCCAGAAGTCGTCGTTGCCGATCCGTTGAAGCGGACGATGACAATTTCCCCGTCGGCAAAAATATGACGAACGTCTGGTTTCACAGGACCCGTCAAGCGGCTGACCAGGGGACCGGACCCCCGTTCGGTAAAGTCTTTAAGATTACGGTAGGTGCCCGCGACCGCTCCTGAGCCATGGATAGTCCACACAACATCAGGCGCCAGAAGGTCCGTAAAAACATTACCACCTTCACGCCACCGTTCGAAGGCGGCGCGAACCGTCGCTTTATTCTGTGTTTCGACTGTTGTGTCCTGGGTTTCCATCTGAGCAGTCAACGTACTGACCTCAGCGTGGGCTGAGCCGATCGTAGCCAGGAATAGAGTGGCTGCAAGCATTTTACGGCGGGCCACTTTGAGGTGAGTTTTGTTAGACAAATTTCTCATTTTTGCACTCCTTGTTTGCTTTGCCTGGAGGAGATTACCGCCACCAGCGATATGTTCTGCTGTTCTGAGCTATGGCCCCCGCGCATACAGCCAACCTTTCAAAAAGGCTTTCGAGCTACGATGACTTCGGTTCGATCACCATGGTTCAGCCCGTTTAAACGGCCGCTTGTTCGAGACTATGCTGTGGTTCTTGCGTCTTTCCACAGGTCGAGCGGACCGAGCCGATCGGCGCCTTGCGTGTCGACCATCCAGCCGGGATATTCGGGGGGCAGTACACTGACTGCATCGATCTTGGCCAGATCCTCCGCGTTCAGCGTGAGTTCGGCGGCGGCGATGTTGTCCTGGAGTTGATCTAGGCGTTTTGCGCCGACAATGACCGACGTGACCGCATGACGCGACAGCAACCAGGCGAGCGCCACCCGGGCTACGCTTGTTTCATGCGCGGCTGCGATCGGACGCAAGGTATCGATGATATTCCAGGCCCGCTCCTTGTCGACAATAGGGAAATCGAAGCCCGAGCGCCTTGCCCCTTCGGGCGACTGGTTGTTCCGATCATATTTACCTGACAGGAGACCGCCGGCGAGCGGGCTCCATACGAGTAGACCGCCGCGCTGGTGATCGAGAAGTGGAACCATCTCCCGTTCGACATCACGGCCTGCAACCGAATAGTACGCTTGCACAGTCTCGAAACGGGCGAGGTTGAGCCGGTCTGATAAGCCGAATGCTGTTGCAATTTTCCAAACCGGCCAGTTGGAGCAACCGATGTAACGCACTTTGCCATGACGAACGAGATCGTCCAGTGCGCGAAGTGTTTCTTCGATCGGTGTGATGCTGTCGTTCTGGTGGACCTGGTAGAGATCGATATAGTCGGTATTGAGCCTCTTGAGGCTGGCATCGACGGCCTCGACGATGTGCTTGCGCGAAGCGCCGACCGAATTGCGGCCCGGTCCCATGCGCATGTAACCCTTGGTGGCAAGAACGACGTCGCCCCGAGCGATGTCAAGGTTGCGGAAAGACTGGCCGAGGGTTATTTCGCTGTGACCGTGGGAATAGATGTCGGCCGTGTCGAAGAAATTGATGCCCGCGTCGATCGCAGCTTTCACGAGCGTATCAGCCCCGGTCTGGTCGACGTCGCCGATATGAGCGTAAATTCCGCTGCCATCGCTGAACGTCATTGTTCCCAGGCACAGGCGAGACACAAGTAGGCCGGTATTACCGAGTTGTTTGTATTCCATGGTTCTGCTCCTTGCTCTGGCGACTTTGTGTTGTCGCGTTGACTGAACAAGAAAATAGCGCACGTCCTGGCGCTACGGCAGCTAACCGTTCATGAATGGGCCGGTTAGATTGAGTCACCAATTGCGATGCTGTGCTTCACCGAATGGTCTTTTGACGCCACTGCTTCACGTGGTCCACGAACGCGCGCAGCTTTGGTGGCACGTTCCTGCGGCTGGGATAGAACAGATAGAAGCCGGCAAAGGGCGGGCAGTATTCTTCCAGGACCGCGATCAAAGTACCCCGTTCGAGATGCGGTTCAAATATTTCCTCCATCCCACAGGTAATGCCGCCTCCGCATAGGGCTGTGTTTATCATTACCCTCATCTCGTTTGTTGTGACCGCCGGATGAACCGCGACCGCGAAGTCGCGACCATCTTCGGTAAACTCCCATCTATAAGGCGCCACGTCACGAGACGGGCGCCAGCCGATACACAGGTGACCCACCAGGTCACGCGGGTGGGCGGGAGCCGGGTGCCGTGCGAGGTAATCCGGGCTGGCGACAGCGATTTGGCGCTGCTCCCGGGAAACCGGGAGCGCGACCATATCCTGCTCCAGGATCTCGCCCAAACGCACTCCAGCGTCATAGCCCTCAGCAACGATATCGACAGACTCGTCAGTGACAGTCACATCTAACGTCACTTCGGGGTATGCAGAGGCGAAGTCGACGAACAAGGATCCGTCCAGAAATCGCTCGGCGATCGATGATACCGCGAGACGTAGAATGCCTGATGGATGGACCTCACCGCCCACGTCTTCCATAGCCTGAGCAACCTCGCTCATGGCAGGTGCAACGCGATCGTAGAGTTTGCAACCTGCTTCTGTAAGGATGACGCTGCGCGTGGTGCGCTGAAACAGCGCGATACCGAGCCGATCTTCGCTGCGGCGTATCGACTGGCTTACCGCCGAACGTGTCACACCAAGTCGCTCCGAAGCGAGACGAAAGCTGCCTGCTTCTGCGACGGCGATGAAGATCGAAATGCCGGTGTAATCAGTTGCCATACGATAAGGGTCGCCATGTCCATGTTTGGCCGAATTAGCTATGCCAATGTGATCACTATGCTCGCGAGGTCAATCTCTCAAGCTCCCATACCTCGAGTTGAAGCGGGTCGAAAATCCCTGGATCGGTCGGGACCCGCGACGTTGGCTTCCCTCGGCAGTTCATCAGGGCTACCGACTGTCCTGTGAAGCGGGAGCACTCCAGCGTTCAGGTTCCGTTTTGGAGGGGCCGGTGAATAAACTCTCGTGTCCGTTGCTGAGCAGTTGTAGATGTTGAGATATAAAGGTTTTGAATCTAGCTCGCCGCCAGTTCGATCCCCATCCAGGCATTGAATCGAACCGCTTCTACTAAGTTAGATTTTGACGGGGATGCGACACGGTCGGTCGAAGACAGAGACGTCGCCTTGAACGTGACCCAGAATCACGATGCCCGGCGCCGGTACACGTCCATCACGATAATAGATGACGAAATCTCCCGAACTCCAAAGCCCAAGTGTTCCAGCGGAGAAATCCCGCTGGCGTGGAGCGGCGGGCAATCCAGCCGGCAGATCTCCTGTCTTTTCCTGATGCAGATGATCATCCATGTCGACAGTCAGCGGCAGCATTTCGGCAATGGCCCGAGCCGCTACATTGTTAGCAAGTTCGGCCGTGACGTTGCCCCAGTCCGATGAGATTGAAATGCGGTCCTTTGCCAAGGCGGATCCCTCCAAGGGCTTCGGCGGGTTACGCTGCCCCCGTTTCTCGGGACACACCTGCTCATACCGGATATCGCAGAATTTGCGCGCCTCCATCCAGATATCGAGATGGAACTCGTATCGACCGGCGAGGTCGTAATCTGACCAATCGAGAGGCGGATGTGGCGATCCGATGGTCGCCGATCGCAAAGCCCTCCCTCTCAATCTTCATGTCCTCAAAGGTCGGGATCTACTCGCGGGTGTCTACATGTTGCGCGAAAGACTGGCTGCGTGGCGTGCGGGTGCGTCAGATCCGATCCGGCCAATCGTCCTCAGCAATCAAGCTCTTCCGGCCTGGGCCGCCGAAGGGGAGGTTTGCGCTACAGGCATCCCGTTCCGGACGCCGGACGCGGAAGCGCAGATATCGCTGCGGCAAGGCAAGGGATCGGCATGACCAGACTGCCTTGTTTCGTCGGAGATGCGGACTGACGAGAGTTACGGCATCGGTCTGAAATCACCTGCGACGAACTGGCTTCTCACGCATGGGGAGACACGCAACACTAAGCGCGTGCGGCTGTTCACTGAATTCTTATCTCACCGCCTCGCCACCTACGCTCCGCTGCTCGACGGGCGATTTCGCACGGCTGACGTCGCATGCCGCACGACACAAATGAGCAAGGGAAATCGCTGGTGGAGATTGGTATTCGCAAGGGAACAGGCTGCGGAGTGGCTGCACTCCTTGAAATCGAAACGCATAGAGGACGGTCCGCTCCTGGCCCTAATCCGGTCATTTCCGAGAACAAGTACAGGCTCGAACTAGGAAATTCGATCCAAGTACTGCGGCTGAACGACAGGGTCTCGGGTTCATCTCCCTTCAAGACCTCTGAATGCGGTGAAGCTTGTTCACGCGCTATCGTTCTGTGGCGCTGTTTTACAGGGTCGCTGATATCCGGCTTGTAGTCGTCTCTTCTCACATTGCTGCGCTGTTTCCACTTGTCGAAACCGAGATTTGTCGGGCATTCTCAGGCACTTTTGAAAATGCGCACCAGCTCCTGAATGATGATCCGCTCGGCATCGGAGAGAGCCCGATCCGACGAGAAGATGATCGATAGGGCGCCCGGCACTTCGTCTCTTCTTATTGGCACGGTGTCGAGCAGGCCGGCCTCGACGTCCTTGCGCACGGAGGATGCGGGCAGGACAGTGCACAGGCGCGAACTGCGGACCATGGCGATGGCGAGCGCGAGCGAGCCCACCTCAATGACGGGCGTAATGCTGATCTTCCTCGCCTTGGCGGCCTGCGCGAAGATCTGGTGGATGCTAAGTTGCCCGGCGCCGAGAACCAAGGGAAGCCCGCACACCTCGGCGACACTAATCTCGTGCCGGTTTGGAAGCGAAACCGAGGGATGTGCCACGACCGAAAGCGGCTCGCTCGGTCCGAGCGAAATGCGCGACGCCTGCGGCTGGGCCGCGCCGACGATCGCGAGGTTGAGTTCGCCCGCCCTGATCTTTTCATGAAGGGTTTGGTTCGAACCCTCGCTAACCTGAAGCTTCCAGGTCGGGTAGTTGGCGTGAATGGTGGTCATCGCCCGCGCGATCTTGTCGGTCAGGGCGCTGTCGTGGCCTGAGCTAGGCAGCGTGCCGATCTTGATGCTTGCCTGCGTATGGGCGGCAATATCCGTGGACTGCCTTATCAGCCAGGACAAGCGCTCCTCGATTGCCAGCGTGAAGGGCAGCAGCCTGGAACCGGCGGGGGAGAGCGTCTGGCCTTCCTGGTGGCGCTGGAGCAGACGCCCGCCGACTGACGTTTCGAGCTTGTGAATCTGCGCCGACACGGCCGATTGCGATCCGTGGGCCGCGCGCGCCGCCGCGGCTATGCCGCCGGTGCGGTAGCTCAGGTTGAAGTATTGCACCTGCCGGATGGTCATCCCCGGATCGAAATTGACGCTGCGCTCGTCCGAGCCCAACTCTCGCTTCAAAAGTTCCAGAAACAGCCGGCCCTTTCCTGGTGTTGCGGGGTCGAGAAAACCTTGGAGCGGAGAAACGAGGAAGGGGGAAAGTGGCGCCCAATCCAGCCGCGAAAGGCCCATGCGATCGGCGATCAGGCTTGCCGGCATCAGAAAGCGGGTCTGCGGAAATTCCTGGAGCAGACGTCCCAGCTGGCTGGGATCGTCCTCCACGAACTTAAGCCGGCCATCGAGCGCATGGTGCTGCGCATAGGACGAGATCGCCTGCAGCAGATGCGGCCGCATCCTCATCACGACGATCGGCGCATCCACCTGGGGGAGCTTAACCTCCCTGTCGTTGCTGCCGGTGATGATCCAGGGATCGTTGGCCAGATGAAACGGCTCGCCCACCGTGCCATCGGGCCGCTGATAGGAAATCGAGATGGTTTCGCCGGCGCCCTCGAATGCAACGCCCGATTTTTCCGAGAAGATATCGTCCTGCGGCCTTTCCTGGAGGCCGACGAAGCGCCATTCCACGAAGGTCTCCGGGTGCCGCTTCGTCAGCTCGAGCGTCGCGCGCACCAGCGCCTTGGAAAAACGGCCGATCGCGGGGCTGAGATCCAGCCGGACGATCAGCCGGTCGAGCCTGGAATGCGGCAAAGACAGCGTGCCGCGAGCGTATGATTCCAGATAGAGAAGCTGGCAGGCGTTGCGAAAGAGCCAGAATGCAGCCGGCAGCAATCCGAGTGAGCTTCCCTGGCGCACGAACAGGCGCAGCCCGAAACGTTCCTCCAGATTGTGCAGGGCGGTGCTCAGCGCCGAAGGCGTATGCCCCAAGGCGAGTGCGGCTTCCGAAACCCTTGAATGCTGGCAGGCCGATACGAAATTCGCCAGAAGCCGCAGTTCGACGCTGATTTTGTCCATGCCGGAAAGGATATGCGTCGCCATGGGGACTCTCAAGCGTGGATTTTCAGCATCCTATGGTCATGCGCACGGATGGGGAAAGAGGATGTGGCGCCCCTTTCCCGTGGCTTACTCAGCGCAGCGCGCCGATTGCCGCTTCAACCGTGTCGAGGACCTTGCCTTCGGTGACCATCGCGAATGCCGGCTTGATCTGCTTTTGCATGTAGCCATCGCCGTCCTGCAGCGGGATGACCGCGGCGAGAGCGTCGTAGAGCGCCTGCGTGCCCTTGCCGAGCTTGAAGCCGCCGAGCGGCTGGCGGGTAAGGAAGATCGCCTTCGTCGCCAGCAGGCATTCGACGCCGATAATCTTCGGCAGGTTGTCGAGAACCTGCTGGGACTTGCGGCACGACCATGCCGCCATCGATACATGGTCTTCCTGGCTGCTCTTGGTCGGGATCGTGTCGGCCACCGACGGGAAGGCGAGCGTCTTGTTCTCAGATGCCACGGCGGCGGCCGCGGTCGAAATGATGCCGTAGCCGTAGTTCAGGCCAATCGGCTTCCCGGCAAGGTTCGGCGGCAGGCCATAGTTGAGCGTCGTGTCGCAAAGCGCGAAGAGCCTGCGCTCGGAGATGTTGCCGATCTCGACGAGCGCGATGGCCAGGAGATCCATCGCAAAGGCAATCGGTTCGCAATGGAAGTTGCCGCCGGAGAGGAACTCGAGCGCGCCCGTTTCATTCCAGAAGACCAGCGGATTGTCGGTGGCCGCGTTCAGCTCGCGGGTAATGATCGTCTTGGCATGCTCGAGCTGGTCGCGGCAGCTGCCGTGGACCTGGGGAAGGCAGCGGAAGGAATACTGGTCCTGCACGCGCGGATGATAGGTTGGGTGCAGGATGTCGTCCTCGAGATGGACAGCGCGTGCCGATTCCGAAGCTCGCCGCGATCCCTCGATGAGACGGCGGATATTCTCCGCAGTCAGGATCTGTCCGGGCTGCTTGCGGACCTCGTGGATACGGGCGTCGAAGGCTGCCTGCTCGCCGCGGATCGCTTCCAGGCTGAGCGCGCCGATCGCATCGGCAGTCCTCATCAGCCGCTCGGCGTCGAACAGCGTCAGTGAGGCCATTCCGGCGCAGAGGCTGTTGCCGTTGATCAGCGCGAGGCAGTCCTTCGCCTTCAGCTCGAAGGTGACCGGCGAGATGCCGGCCAGTTCCAGCGCCTTCGGCGCCGGCATGCGTTCGCCCTTGTAGACGGCTTCGGCTTCCTCATATCCGATCAGGACAGAAACCATGTGAGCCAGAGGCGCAAGGTCGCCCGACGCGCCGACCGAACCCTGGATCGGCACGACCGGGTGAACGCCCTTGTTGAGCATCTGCGCGAGGCGATCGACAACCTCCATGCGAAGGCCCGAGACGCCGACGCAGAATGCGTTGATGCGTACCGCCATCATGGCGCGAACGATTTCCTCAGAGGCTGGCTCGCCAATGCCCGAGCAATGCGAAAGCACGATATTGAGTTGGAACTGCTCGTTATCAGCCTGATTGATCTTGTAGTCCTTCAGCTTGCCGACGCCGGTGTTGAAGCCGTAGGTCGCTGGCGCGTTTTCGGTTAGCCAATTCTCTTCGATATAGGCGCGCTTCTTGGAGATTTCGGCACGCGCGGCAGGCGCGATCTCGACCTGCGCGTTTTGGCGGGCGATCTTGACGACCTGTTCGATTGTCAGGCTGTCGCCGTCGAGGATGATGGTTTCCATTTTTTCAGTGTCCTTCAGGTGATGGGGCTCGACGTTGTGTTGTCGAGAATGTTTCGGGATGTGTCAGGGCGCGCCGGGCGGCGCATCCAGCCGCACTAGCGTGCGGGTGAGGAGATCAGCCGCGAGCGCAATGGCTTCAGTGTCGGTCCATTCCTCCGGCGTATGGCTCTTGCCGTCTTTCGACGGCACGAAGATCATTGCGGCAGGGGCAAGCCGGGCCACGAAGGCGGCGTCGTGGCCGGCGCCGGATGCGAGCGGCAAGGTGCCAAGCCCAAGGTCGTCGGCGCCGGCTGCGATAGCGTTGCGAAGCTCGGGATCACAGGCAACGGCGAAGGTTCGGCTCAAGCGCTCGACGGCGATGACCCTACAGCCTTCTTGTGACGCGGCCTGATTGGCCAGTTCGTCGGCAAGCGTCAGGAAATCGTCCATCGCCTGGTCGTTCTCGGCGCGGATGTCGACGATCGCTTCGGCAGCGCCGGGCACGACATTGGCGCCACCGGGTTCGAACCTGATGATGCCGATCGTGGCGGTGAAATGGCCTTTGCCTTCGACCGCTCGCGCCGCATCGCGCAGTTGGACAACCAAGGCTGCCATCGCAATTCCCGCGTCGGCGCGCATCGTCATCGGCGCGGTACCGGCATGGGCGGCTTCGCCTTCAATGCGGATACGTAAACGAGCGATGCCGGCGATCGCCGTAACGATGCCGATCGGCACGTTCAGTCGCTCAAGAACCGGCCCCTGCTCGATATGGATCTCGACGAAACGGCCGATATCCGTGCGCTGGTACTGTCGGATACGCTCCGGAGCGCCGCCTACGCGGCGGATCGCATCGCCAAGATCTTCGCCTCCAGGGCCTTTTATGGCCAGATGTTCCGGACCGAGCGCGCCGGCCATACCGCGGCTGCCGATGCACGAAAGACCCCATTCGCTAGGCTCCTCGGCGAGAAAATCGACAAGTTCGATCGTGTGGCGTGGGCGGTAGCCCGCCTCGCGCAGAACCCGGATCGCGGCGAGGCCGCAGAGGATGCCAGCAATACCGTCGAAACGGCCTCCGCTCGGAACCGTGTCGCTGTGCGATCCGGTCATCAGCACCGGCAGCGTCGGGTCGCTGCCCTGCCAACGACCGATCAGGTTGCCCGATGCGTCGATCGTGGTGGTCAGGCCCTCTTCGGCGAAACGCTTCTGAAGATAATTACGGCCCTTGATGAACATCGGCGTGAACGAGCGCCGGGTCCAGGGAATGCCTGGTTCGGTGATGTCGGCCAGCGCATCGAAATCCTGCTGCAGCCGGTCTCTGTCTGTCTTGTGAAAGGAGGTCATCGGCTTGTCACGCGGCTGGCGTCAGAGCATTGACGCTCGGGCGGATGAAGCGGCCGGAGCCCGGCTTTGCCAGAACGTTGGTGCCGTCGAAGATCATGCCACCGCGCTGGAAGGTGGCGATCGGCGCGTGGCGGATGCGGCGGCCTTCATAAGGACTCCAGCCAACGACGTTGTGGCCGCTGGCGGCGGGGTCATAGAGGCGCGGACGTTCGGCGAAGACGGCGATGTCGGCATCCAGCCCGATTGCGAGTGAACCCTTCTGGTCGGCAAGGCGGAACAGACGAGCCGGATTGGAGGCAAGCAGCCGTGGTGCATGCGTCAGCGGCAGGTTGCGATCCGTCAGGCCGTCGAGCAGCAGGCTCGGCAGCACTTCCAGGCCTGGCATGCCGGAGGAGTTTTCCAGCATCAACTTGGAGGACTTGGCCGAGAGGCTCCAGGAAACATGGTCGGTGGACACGATGGTGACATGGCCGGCGGCCAGATGCTCCCAGATCTTCTCGCGCTCCTTGGCCGAGCGGATCGGCGGATTGCACTTGGCGCGACCGATCAGCCGTGAGACATCCTCCTCCTCGCTGCAGACGAGGTAGTGAATGCAAGCCTCGATCGTCGCATCGACACCCTGCTGGCGATAGGCCTGCGCCATCTCGTAACCGCGGCCGACCGAGCAGTGGACGATATGCGCGGCGCAGCCGGTGGCTTCGGCGATCTCGTAGACCTCGGCGATGGCGAGCGTCTCGGCGATCGCAGGGCGGGAATCACCGTGGGTGCGGTAATCGGTGCGGCCGGTCGCCTTGACGGCCTCGCTCCAGACCTTCACGCACTCGTCGTTTTCGTTGTGTACGCCGGCAATAAGCCCGGTCTTGGCGACTTCGGAGAAGGCGGCATGGAGCAGCGGCGTCGGGATCCGGGGGAAGCGGTTCGGATCCGTCTCGAAGGTGGAGAACTTGAACCCGATGGCGCCGGCCTTTGCCATGTCGGCAATATGCAGCGCTCCCTCCGAGGGGCGAATGGTGCCGTAAAGCGCGAAATCGACACGCGCCTGTTCCGCCGCACTCTCGGCCTTTTCCGTCAGCAGATCAGCGGTGCAGATCAGCTTGCCGCCAGCGTCATAAGGCATATCGACGATGGTGGTGACGCCACCGGCGGCGGCAGACCGTGTCGACCAGATGAAATCCTCCTGGTCCTTCTGCGAGCGCGAATGTACCTGGCCGTCGATCGTGCCCGGCAGAACCAGGGCATCACCGAAATCATGCGTTTCGCGTGCGGCCGGAGGCGCACCGGCGCCAAGCATGGCGATCCTTCCGTCGCGGATGGCAACAAAGCCGCCTTCGGTGACGCCGTCCTCGTTGACGAGGGTGCCGCGGATCACTGTGTCGAAATCGCTCATGATGCAGTCGTCTTTCTTGCTGGGTCGAGATTGATGTGCTGTTGGTCGGGCGGGCATGCGATCTTCACGAGCCTGGCGATGACCGCGTCGAACAGCGAGAGGCAGTCACGCCGCTGTTGACTTGGGACGCCGCGCTCGATCAGGTAACGATCGGCCAGATGATGCTTGCTGTTTCCTGCAACGGGGCTGGTCGGAAAGGCTTCCGCGAGGCGCGCGACATGCAGCCGTTCGGCCTGCAGTTCGACACGCTTGATATCTTCGCGAAGGGCAGTTTCGGCACCGGCGTCGCAATGGCCTTTCATAGCGCGCCGAAGGGTCCGCAATGGCCGCACCACAAGCTCGCGCCATGTTGCCGCCTCCGCCAGGAATTGGTCGAGAGCCGCATCCTCGCAGGAAATCCCGCGTCGATCGGCAATCACCAGCAGCAGCAAAACCGGCACGTCAGCGTCGAATTCGTCCTGCAGCGACAGGCAGAGCTGCGAAACCCTGCTGTCTGCGTAAAGCAGGATCATGTTGGGCCAGACACTGGTGGCGAAGCCTGTTTGCTGCATCGGACGCTCCTATGCCGTCTTTGCCGTCATGCCGGGCGCGGCCTCGTCATGCGGAAAGTGACAGGCGACCATCTGGCCGCGAGGCGCCTGCGTCAGCGCCGGCTCTTCATCCGCGCACCGGGCCGCTGCACGCGGACAACGTGTCCGGAAGGCGCAGCCGGTCGGCGGGCGGATGCGCGAGGGGATTGCCGTGCGTTCAGTGTCAGGCTCGATCTTGCGGCTGGCATCGACAACCGGGACGGCTTCGAGAAGCTTGCGGGTATAGGGATGTGCCGGGCGATCGTAGATTTCTTCCCCGGTGCCAACCTCGACGATGCGCCCCATGTAGAGCACGGCTACACGGTCGCTGACGTTCTTTACGACGGCGAGATCATGCGAGATGAAGATCAGCGCGAGATTGCGCGCCTCGCGGATATCCTGCAGCAGGTTGATGACATGCGCCTGCACCGATACGTCAAGCGACGCCACCGGCTCGTCGCAGACGATCAGCTCCGGCTGCACAGCCAGCGCCCTGGCAATGGCGATGCGCTGGCACTGGCCACCGGAGAACTGGTGCGGCTTGCGACCGGCGACGTCGGAAAGCGCAAAGCCCACATCGGCAAGAGCCGCTTCGACGCGGGTCTTGCGTTCGTCTTTCGACACGCCCTGGATGATCAGGCCTTCGGCGACGATATCCTCGATCTTGCGGCGTGGATTGAACGACGATACCGGATCCTGGAAGATCATCTGCAAGCGGCCGCGCATGCGGCGCATGTCGCGCTTGGAGAGCTTGGCGATGTCGGTGCCCTGATAGCGGATGGAGCCGTTCCACTGCGTATTGGCATCCGGCAACAGCCGCAGCACGGCGCGACCGATGGTGGTCTTGCCGCTGCCGCTTTCGCCCACGAGTCCGAGCGTTTCACCGGGTCCCACGTGAAGCGAGACATTGTCCACTGCGCGCATCAGCTTGCCTGAGCGGGTGAAGTGCACCGACAGGTCGTTGATATCAAGCAGAGGAGCGGAGGCTGCGTTGGCGGCCATCGTGTTCGGGTTCTCAGCCATGTGCAAGCCCACCTTCCGCAATGATGTCACGCTTGCCTGCCGGGCGAGCGGTCGCGTCCAGCGGGAAATGGCAGGCGAAACGATGCTGGTCGTCGACGCCGGTGATCATCTCCGGCATGGAGACATGGCATGGCCCCTGGGCAGCGCCGCAGCGTGGTGCAAAGGGACAGCCGGCCGGCTGGTTCGCGAGGCTCGGCGGTTGACCGGGGATGGTCCTGAGGCGTGTGTGCGCCGGCTGGTCCATTTGCGGCATGGCCGAAAGAAGCGCCTCGGTGTAGCGGTGCCGCGGATTGCGGAACACCTCCGATGTCGGGCCGTATTCGACGATGTGGCCACCGTAAAGCACCAGAATCTCGTCGGTGCGTCCGGCTACGACGCCGAGATTGTGCGACACCAGGATCATCGACATCTGTCGCTCCTGCTGGATGGTCTGCAGGAGATCGAGAACCTCCTTCTGCACCGTGACGTCGAGCGCCGTGGTCGCTTCGTCGGCGATGAGAAGGTCAGGATGGCAGATCAGGCCAGCGGCGATCATGATGCGCTGCTTCATGCCGCCGGAGAAATGATGCGGGTAGTAGTCGTAGCAGTCCTCCGGGTCGGCGATGCCGACAACGGTCAGAAGATTGATAGCCCGCTGGCGAGCCTCGCTGCGTGTGAGGCCGATATGTTGCTGGCACGCCTCCGAAATCTGCCGACCGACCGGTACATAGGGGTTCAGCGAGGTCATCGGGTTCTGGAAGACGATGCCGACCTTGCGGCCGATGAAACCTGCACGCTCACGCGGCTTCATAGCCGACAGGTCACGCCCGTCCACCGAAATCCGCCCATCGACCCGGACGCTGGCCGGCGCGATGCCCATGATGGACTTGATCAGCATGGATTTCCCGGCGCCGGATTCGCCGACAATGCCGAGCGCGGTACGGCGGCTGACGGAAAAATCGATATGCTGCAGCACCTTCAGTGGCTGCGGTCGCGCCATGATCTCGCAGGACATGTCCTGACATGCGAGAATGGGTTGGTCTTGATGTTCGATCATCTCAGTTCCCCCTCTCGCGGCTGTTGAGGCGTTGGGCCAGGTAGTCGCCGACGGTGTTGAGGGCATAGACGGTGAGCACGATCGCCATGGTCGGCCCGACGATCAGCACCGGGAAGCGGCTGAGAAGATCGGTCGAGCTGGCGATCATTCCGCCCCAGCTCGGTGCCGGCGCCGGAATGCCATAACCGAGAAAGCTCAACGATCCCTCGGTGATGATTAGTCCGGCCATGAGTGTCGGCATTACGGCCGTTAGCGCCGGAACGAGGTTTGGCAGGATTTCCTGCATCATGATGCGGGCGTCGGTAGCGCCCATGGCGCGGGCAGCCTGCACGTAATCCCGGTTGTTTTGCGAGATCACGCCGGCCTTTGCGACACGCGCATAGGTGCCGATATCGAGGATGCCGAGGATCAAGATGATGGCACCGACCGATGTCCCGGTCGCGGTGACGAAGGCAAGTACCACAAGCACCGAGGGGAGAGCCGACATGGTGTTGGCATAGAGATCGACCATGCGCTCCAGCATGCCGCGGTAATAGCCGGCCAGCATGCCAAGTAGCAGCCCGACAGACACAGAAAGACAGGTGGCGACGCCAACGATCGTAAGCGATGCACGGGCACCGTAAAGCACGCGTGACAGGATGCTGCGGCCGATGTCATCGGTGCCGAGAAGGCCGTTTAGCGTCAGGTCAGGCAGCTGCGAGAAATCGCCATAAGGGAATTTCGGGCTGACGAGACCGGGGATGAAGTCCACGAACAAGGCGATCAAGACGAGCAAGACAAGAAAAGCCGCCGCAAGCATTTCGAAGATGGTGCTGCCGGGCAGCCGCAACCGGCTGGTGGCCGGCATTGCGGCGCGGGCGATGCTGGCCAGCGTGGCCGTTCCGCTTGTGGGGGATTGGGGCGCAGCACTCATGATACGGTGACCCTCGGATCGATGATGGCATAGCCGATATCGACGAGCATGAAGACAATGACGAAGATGACGACGGTGAGCGACAGGATCGCCTGGACGAGTGGGATATCGTGGCTCTTGACGGCCGTAAGCACGGTCCAGCCGATGCCGGGCACGGCGAAGTAGCTTTCGACGACGAAGGAGCCGGCCAGCATATAGGTGAGCGACAGACCCATGACGGTGAGTATCTGCGGCATCGCCGGGCGAAGCACATGCCGGAACATGATGTAGCCCAGTGACAGGCCGCGCGCGCGCGCCACCTGTACGAAATCTTCCTGCAGCGTGGTGATCATCTCGTTGCGCGCGACGCGGTAGAGATAGGCGGTCTGGTGCAGGCTGAGACAGATGACCGGCAGCGCCACGTACCTGAGATTGGCCAGAGGATCATCGCTGAAGTTGGCCCAGCCCGTGGCAGGCAGCCAGCGTAGCACGATCGCGAAGACGTAGGACAAAAGCACGACGATCACGAACGTCGGCACGGCGAGCAGGATCGAGGATACCGAGCGCAGGATACGATCCACGAGTTTGCCTGGGTGGCTTGCCGTATACATTGCCGTCGGGATGCCGATCAGTGACAGGGCCATTGCCAGGAAGGCGATCTCGAAGGTCACCGCGGCGCGATCGAAGACCACGCTGATGACCGGCTGCTGGCTGAACAGGGTCTGTCCGAGATCGCCGCGCAGCAGATTGCCGAGCCAGACTAGGTAGCGCTCCCATAAAGGCAGGTCATAACCGTAGGCACTGTTGAGCGCGGCGATCTGTTCTGGCGTGGCGTTGTCGCCCAGGATCAGCTGCGCGGCGGAGCCGGGCGCGAGGCTGGAGAGAGCCGTGGCGCCGAAGGTGACGAGAATGAAGACAGGGATCCCCGCCAGGATCCGTGTCGAGATGGCCTTTGCATAAGGCTTCAACCCGGTCATCAAGCGCCAAACTCCTTCTTCCGTTAGAATTGACCGATCATCGAGCGCCGGCGGCTATCGCCAACGCCTTTTTGTGCCCGCACCCTCAAGAGATGCGGGCTGATCGGTGTCAGATCTTCTTCCATTCGTCTTCAGCGGCCATCCAGCCGATGTCGCGCTCCAGCAGCTCGCGCTGCTCGGCCTTGCTCAGGCCGCCCATGGTGTGCTCGTCGGAATAACGGGTGCTCTGCTCCTTGAAGACGCGATGGCCGAAATCCATCATGCCCCACATCGAACCCTTTTCGAGGTAATGCATGGTGACGAGGTTGAAGCCGAGCGCTGCGATGTCCTCGAGTTCGACGAAGGCCTTGCCGTCCTGTGTGGCGACGTCGCCGAACATCTTCCAGCCCGGCAGCACCTTGGCCACCTTTTGGCATTCGTCCAGCGTGCGAAGGCCGTGCACATAGGTCATCTCGCAGCCGAGTTCGGCGGCGCGCAGGCAGCGCTCGATGGCGTCATCGAGGCCGAGTTCCAGCTTGGACTCCGTGCGGGCGATGACCACGCAGTCGGTGCCTTCGCAGGCGTCGAGCGCTGCTTTAAGTTTGGCCAGCCACAGTTCCTTGGAGATCACGGGGTGCTCGATGTTGCCGTCGAGCTTGCCGGCAAGCGTCGCTGCCTCCATGGCGCGGCCGAAGCGGGCATAGCCGCGCTCGTTGGGGGTGTCCTCAAGCAGGATGGCGGCGGCGCCGGCCTTGGCGAGACGACGGCACGTGCGATAGGCCTGCGCCACGTCGCCGAAGCAATCGTCGGCGTCGATGATGAGCGGCAGCGGCGAATAGTCCGAGATGCGGTCGGTCGCCCAGACAAGCTCTTCCTGGTTATGAAGGCCCATGTCGGGCACGCCCGACATGCTGAAGCCGAGCGACGCGCCTGAGAGCAGGATCGCCTTGAATCCAGCCATCTCGGCCGCCTTGGCGGAATAGCAGTCCCAGACGCAGGGCGTGAAGACCTGCCCGGCCGACATGAGGTTGCGGAACGTGGTTCTGGGCCTTTTGTCAAACATTGAATGTCACCATCGACGAGGTTGTAGGGGGCGGTCGGGACCGCCGGATGTTGCGGGCCGCATTTCACGGCCGGCGAGGGAGCCTGGTCCCACCCTCAAGTGGGGCCAGGCTTGCAATTTACTTCGTCGTGCAGGCGTCCTTGCAGACAAACAGGAACTGCTTCTGCAGGATGCCGCCGTTGGAGGGCACGATGCCGCCGGTATTGTTGCGGATCAGCAGGTTGCGGGCTTCGGAGCCGTAAATGTAGAGGGGCAGGTCCTGAGCGACGAGCTTCTGGACATCCGAATAGGCCTTCTTCACGGCCTCGGGATCCATGGTCCCGTTGGCGGCCGCAAGCGCCTTGTCCATGTCGGAGCTGTTGTACTTGCCCCAGTTGTCGTTGCCCTTGGAGCCCAGCAAGTTCGTGATGATCGGCTCGGCGCCGTTGGCCACCAGCACGCCGCCATCGATGCAAAGATCGAAGTTGCCCTGCACCTTGCAGGTTGGCGGCAGCATCGCCTGGTCGACGAGCTGGAGATCGACCTTGACGTTTTCGTAGGCGCTCAGGCTCTGCTGGAGATAGGAGCCCATGCGCTTCAGGTCGGAGTTCGAATAGGTGACGATCTTGATGTCGAACGGCTTGCCATCCTTGGCGAGCGCATCGAACAGTTCCTGGGCGTGCTCGGGATTGTATTCCGGCAGCTTGTAGGTGGCGTCGTAATAGGGCGAGTCAGCCGTGAAGTAGTTCGTCGGCATCACATAGCCGTCGATCTGCGTATAGGCTTTCATCAGCCGCGGGCGCTGCAGCGCTTCATAAAAGGCCTCGCGGGCGCGATGGTCGGTGAAGACGCCCTTGGCCTGATTGAAGTAGGCGCGGTAGAGCCCGGACAGCGGAACCTCGTGCGTGGTGACGCCTTCGGCCGTCGCGTTCGAGCCGAACTGATACATGTAGCCAGCCATCATCGTGGCGCCGCCCTGGACGACCGTCGAAATACGGCTGTTGGTTTCCGGAATGACCACGAACTTCAGCGTATCGAGATACGGGCGAGGCTGGTCCCAGTAGCCGGGATTGCGCTTCAGCGTCATCGAGACGCCCTGGTTCCAGTTGTCGAGCACGAAGGCGCCGGCGCCGACCGGCTTGATATCGGTCTTCTTCTCGGCAGCCTTCAGCGTGGCGGGCGAGGCGATGAAGGGCGAAAGGTTCGCCAGCGTCGAGCCGAAATTGCGGTCCGGCGTGGCGAGCGTGATCTCGATCGTCAGGGGATCGACGATCTTGATGCTCTTGTTCCAGCCGGACACGAAAGTCTGCGCCGGAGAAAGCGTGGCGGGATCGGCCACGCGATCCCAATTGAACTTCACGGCTTCCGCATCATAGGCGCTTCCATCCGTGAATTTGACATTGGGGCGCAGCTTCAGGGTCCATACCTTGGCGTCCGGGCTCGTCAGGCTTTCCGCCATGCCGCCCTGCACCACGCCCTTGACGTCGACGTAGACGATGAAGCCATAGATCGCATCGAGCATGTCCATGGGACCGCCCGGGAAGGTGGAATTGGTGATCGCCGGATCCCAGCTCTTGATATCGGATCCGTTGATGATGGTGATTTCGCCGCCCTTTACCGGCTGCTCTTCGGCCACCGCATGGGTTGAGCTCAATGCCGACCCACACAGCATCGCCAAGGCGAGCGCCGCGGCGCGAACCGTCTTCAGGCTATGTGTTCTTACGCTGAAAAATCTGTCAGTCATGAAAATTTCTCCAGTTTGCCGCTGTCTTTGTCAGTCGGCGTTCCCCTTTTTCTGTCCGGGCCGAGACTTATCGCCACGACCCGGCTGCGCTTCCTTCGGTCTCCCTAGGAAGGATCTCCCTTTTTCCAGCGTCGGACGTTGGGATGGTCGATATTGAAGAGATCGAGCGCACGCCCCACGGTCTGGTTGATCAGGTCGTCAATGGTCTTCGGCTGCGTATAGAAGCCCGGCACCGGCGGCATGATGACAGCGCCGTTGCGCGTCGCCTGGTCCATCAGCGCGATATGCCCGGCATGCAGCGGCGTTTCCCTGACCATGAGCACGACGCGGCGGCGTTCCTTCAGACAGACATCGGCCGCGCGGGTGATGAGATCGTTGCTGTAGCAATGGGCAATGCCGCTCAGCGTCTTGACGGAACAGGGGGCCACGAGCATGCCGTCGCATTTGAACGAACCGGAGGCGATGGATGCGCCGATGTCCTTGTGGCTGTGATAGACATCGGCAAGCCCGCGGATCTCGTCGGCATCGTAGCCGACATCTTCCTCCACTGCCGTGCGCAGGCCCGCGGGCGAGATGACGAGGTGCGTCTCGAAGCCGCCGACCTCGCGCAGCATTTCAAGCGCGCGAATGCCGTAGCAGGTGCCCGAAGCGCCGGTAATGGCGACGATCAGCCTGCGCATGGGAAAGCTCCTGATATCGGGGCGGGCGATGGCGCCGCACTAGCGATAAGGCCGATCAAAACGAAACTCCCGGCGCGATTTCCGCAAGCAGATCGCGCATTCGATCATAGGAGGCAGCCGGCGGCTGGGCCTTGTCGTAACCCTCCTTGCGGTCGCCGGCCCTTCGGGTCGCATCGTAGCCGGTCTTGGCAACGACGAAGCCGTCTTCCTGTGGCTCCGAACGGTCGGCGGGCAGGCCGTTGACAATCAGGATATCCCGGTCGGCGCGCATGCGCGTGGACTTCGCCAGTTCGACAGCGGCGATATTCCATGGGTCGACATCGGAATCGACGATCGTGACATTCTTGATGATACTCACGGCCCCCCAGCAGACCGCCATCGCGCGGCGAGCCTGGCCCGGTCTCGGGTTGTTGATCTGCACCACGACATTGTTGCGCCCGCAGCCGGACGCCGTAACCGCGACTTCGCCGACATTGAGGATGACGCGCGCAAGCTGCGCTTTCAGGCTTGCGGCGATCGGGACGGCACCGAGATAGATATGCTCGGCATGATAGCCGGGCTCGATGACCTGGAACATCGCATCGGACCTGGATGTCATCGTGTGGAAAGTTGCCAGCAAACCGCTGCCATAGTCCTCGTACATGCCGTGATATTCGGAGACGAGCCCCTCGACGATCGGCTTGTCGGCATGAATATGGCCCTCAAGGACGATCTCGGCTTCCGCCGGTACGAGAATGTCGCTCTTCAGACAGCGGGCCATGCGGACCGGCTCGTTGAACAGCGCGCCGGCGCAATGCATCTCGTCGTCGCCGAGGCCGAGATAAAGGCACGCGGCCAGCTGGATGATCGGATGGGCGCCAAGCACGACGGCAAAGGGAAGCGGGTTGCCGCTTTCGGCCGCCTTGCGCGCCATGATCGCCAGATGGTGATTGGGTGCGATGCCGATCAGCGCCTCGTTCGGGCCGAGAACCTTCAGGCGCGCGTAAGACGCATTGCCAAGGCCGGTTTCAGGATCGCGGGCGATCATCAGTCCCGCGCTGATATAGGGACCGGTTTCCTTGTCGAAGAAGGTCGGGACCGGCAGCCGCAGCAGAACCTCGCTTTCGAACACCTTCTCTTGCACCGGTGCCTTGTCAATCACGACAGGAGCGATCGGCTGGCGGATCGAGTCGATCAGCGCCGACTGGATGTTCTCGCGCGGCACGTTCATCGCCATGGCGATGCGGTCGAGATCGGATAGCATGTTCCCGAAAACCGGCAGGTCGTAGCCCTTGATACGGTTCGCGCGGACCGCGAAGGTTTCATGCGTCAGCGACAGCAGCGCGGACAGATCGTAGACTGGATCGATTTCCTGATCGACGGTCAAGAGTTTGCCCTGGCCGGCAAGTGTTGCAAGCAGTGAACGGCATGATTGGTCGGTGTCAGCGGAAACCGGAGCGGATCGAGACGCGTTTCGTTCGGCCAATGGGGTGATCTCGCGGGTCAATCAAAACTCCATAATAGGTCTGTGCAGGTGGGGAGGATCATGGCGGTAACTCTTCATCTTGTACACGCGCATAAAATCCAACTGGCACATCGGAAATTTTGAAGTCATTTACCTTCGATTGAAAACGCGGATTAGTAATAAACCCATAAGATGCTAAAAGGACATGTTTCTGGTGACGGCATATTTCAAAAATAAGTAATTAATTCAATTGATAAGATATCACTTCGGCTCAACTGATGTGATTGCGATTGCCGGAAATTGCTTAAAATAATGGCATTGCCGCTGCAATGGGCCGCCGTTGACAGAAAGGGTGATCGATCCGACATTCCCTCAAGCCGTTGGGCTCAACTATACATATTGATCGAGGGGGAATGAGAATGACTGCGGTCAAGGTTGCACTTGTCACCGGAGCTGGAACCGGTATCGGCAAAGCGATCGCATCGGCGCTTCTCGACGATGGCTATCATGTGGCGATAGCCGGGCGTCGGCGCGATGTGCTTGAGAGTGCTGTGTCCGAATGGCAGGACCGATCCGCCCGCGTGCTGGTTGTGCCCGCCGATATCTCGGTGCCTGATGATGTCAGCCAGTTGTTCGAGGCCGTGCGTGAAAAATGGGGCAGGCTCGATCTTCTTGTCAACAATGCGGGCATTTCGGCTCCTGCCGTGCCATTGGAAGACGTGACGTTCGATACGTGGAATGCGGTCGTCGGCGTCAATCTGACTGGCGCCTTTCTCTGCACGCAGGCTGCGTTTCGGCAAATGAAGGCGCAGAGGCCACAGGGCGGCCGGATCATCAACAACGGCTCGATATCGTCGGTGACGCCACGTCCGCGGTCCGCACCCTACACGGCCACCAAACACGCGATCACAGGATTGACTAAATCGACCTCACTCGATGGGCGGCCTTTCAATATCGCCTGCGGGCAAATCGATATCGGCAATGCCGGTACGGAGATGACCCGAAGCATGGCGACGGGCGTGCTGCAGGCAGATGGCAGCACGGCGGTGGAGCCGACCATCGACGTCAGCATCGTTGCCAATGCCGTCGTCCACATGGCGGCATTGCCGCTTGAGGCGAATGTGTTGACCATGACCGTAATGGCGACAGGGATGCCTTTCGTGGGCCGCGGTTAGGCTTACGCTGGTCGCGCATAACGAGACGACAGGGAGATGGATGTGAATTCCGAATTGTTCGACCTTTCAGGTCGGCGAGCGCTGGTGACCGGCTCCTCGCAGGGGATCGGTTTTGCGCTCGCGCACGGCCTTGCGATGCACGGCGCCGAGATCGTGCTTAACGGGCGAGACAAGGTGAAGCTCTATGACGCGGCGCGACGCCTGCGGGAGGTCGGTGTCACCGTGTCCATTTCGGATTTCGACGTGACCGATGCCGATGCCGTGAAGCGTGGCGTGGATGAGATCGAAGAGGGCATCGGACCGATCGATATCCTGATCAACAATGCCGGAATGCAGTTTCGCACGCCGCTTGAGGATTTTCCCGTGGACCGCTGGGAGCAGCTGCTGCGAACCAACATCTCCAGCGTCTTCTATGTCGGCCAGGCCGTGGCGCGCCACATGATCGGCCGCGGGCGGGGCAAGATCGTCAACATCGCTTCGGTGCAGAGCGAACTCGCCCGTCCCGGCATCGCGCCCTATACGGCGACCAAAGGGGCGGTGAAGAACCTGACCCGCGGCATGTGCACGGACTGGGCAAGACACGGGTTGCAGATCAACGCGCTGGCGCCGGGCTATTTCAAGACACCGCTCAATCAGGCGCTCGTCGACAGCGAGGAGTTCTCTTCGTGGCTGGAGAAGCGCACGCCCGCCGGACGCTGGGGCGATGTCGAGGAACTGGTCGGCGCGGCCGTCTTTCTGTCATCCAAGGCCTCGTCCTTCGTGAATGGCCATACGCTCTATGTCGACGGCGGCATCACCACCAGCCTTTGAGAAAAACGCCGCAGCGCCACAAGGCATGTTGCACGCCATGCGTCGGCCTTTGGGCCGGCAACAAACCCAATGCGAAAGAGGAAATTGTGAGCAAGCCCGATATTCTGCTGGTCGGCCCCTATCCCGATGGAGATCTCGCCGAGCTTGATGCGCTCTACACCACGCACAAGCTTTACGAGGCGACCGATCGTGACGCCTTTCTAGAGCGCCACGGCGTAAGCATCCGGGCAATCGCTACCAGGGGCGAGCTTGGAGCATCCGCCGCGCTGATCGGCAAACTGCCAAGGCTTGAAATCATCTCGGTTTATGGCGTCGGCTACGATGCCGTCGATGTGGATGCCTGCCGGGCAAGAGGCATCCGCCTCACCAATACGCCCGATGTCCTCACCAAGGACGTCGCGGACCTCGGGATCGCGATGATGCTTTGCCTTTCACGCGGCGTGCACGGCGCCGATCGCTGGGTGAGGGACGGCAGCTGGGAGCAGAAGGGCTTCTATCCCCTGCAGAACCGAGTCTGGGGGAAGAAGGCAGGCATTCTCGGCCTCGGCCGCATCGGCCTTGAGGTGGCGAAACGCCTGCGCGCCTTCGATATGGACATCGCCTACAGCAGCCGGAGCGAAAAGCCCGGCATCGAGGACATGCGCTCCGTCGCCGATCCGGTAGAGCTGGCGCAGCAGTCAGACTTCCTGTTCGTGACGCTCGCGGCATCGGCCGCCACCCGCCATATCGTCTCGAAGGACGTCATCGAGGCTCTCGGTCCGCAAGGTATGCTGATCAACATCTCGCGCGCTTCCAATATCGACGAGGAAGCCCTGCTTGGCGCTCTGCGGACCGGCCGTCTCGGATCAGCGGCGCTGGATGTTTTCGAGAACGAACCGGCGCTTGATCCGCGTTTCAAGACGCTGACGAACGTGCTGCTGCAGCCGCACCAAGCCTCTGCCACGATCGAGACCCGCAAGGACGTGGCAAAGCTGATGCGCGACAATCTTGCCGCCCACTTCGCCGGCGCTGAACTCCCCACACCCGTCATCTGAGGTTCGTCACATGAAAGCCATTGTCATCCACGCCGCCAAGGACCTGCGTATCGAGGAGCGAGAGGCCAAACCCCTAGCGTCCGGGCAGGTGGACGTTGCCATCGAGGCCGGCGGCATCTGCGGCTCGGACCTGCACTATTACAATCATGGCGGCTTCGGCACGGTGCGGCTGCGCGAGCCGATGATCCTCGGTCACGAAGTGGCGGGCACTATAAAGGCGCTCGGCGCCGGCGTGTCTGGACTTGCCGTCGGCGACAGAGTCGCCGTCTCGCCGAGCCGCCCCTGCAATGCCTGCGACTACTGCCTGAAAGGACAGCAGAACCACTGCTTCAACATGCGGTTTTACGGCAGCGCGATGCCGATGCCGCATATCCAGGGCGCTTTTCGCCAACGTCTCACTGCCGATGCCTCGCAATGCCACAAGGTGGCCGAGGGCATCTCGATCAACGAAGCGGCCATGGCGGAGCCGCTCGCCGTGACGCTGCATGCGGTCAATCGCGCGGGTCCTCTGATCGGCAGGCGGGTCCTCGTCACCGGCTGCGGTCCGATCGGCGCGCTTGCCGTCATTGCCGCGCGCGCTCACGGTGCGCGCGAGATCGTCGTCACCGATGTCATGGACGCAGTGCTTGCCAAGGCCCAGGAGGTGGGCGCGGACCGGGCCATCAACGTTGCCCGCGATCCTGACGTGCTGGCCGGCTATTCAGCCAACAAGGGCTATTTCGATGTCCAGTTTGAAGCCTCGGGAAATCACGCTGCTCTTCGGTCCGGACTGGACGTGCTGAAGCCGCGCGGCGTTCTCGTTCAGCTCGGGCTCGGCGGGGATGTCTCGGTTCCGCAGGACATGATCGTCTCCAAGGAGATCGAGATGAAGGGGACGTTCCGCTTCCACGAAGAGTTTGCGCTCGCCGTGGATCTCATCAATTACCGCCATGTCCATCTTAAACCGCTGCTGACCGATGTCGTGCCGATCGAGGAGGCCGTTGCAGCGTTCGAAACCGCAGGCGATCGGACACGCTCAATGAAAGTACAACTCGCTTTCTGATAGCGATACCGCATCGGCCGTTAGTTCCTTGCATCAGGATCGCTCTTCAGAAGTACTCGGCTTTTCGATCCATTAGCTTCTCTGTCGTGCGCCGACCTCGGTTCGATTCCTATCACGGCGCCCCTTTGCATCCGACGCAATTGCTAACTGGGATGCTTTACACATTTTCCCGTGTGTAGAGGTCAAAGGATACGATCTTCGTACAGCTAACGTTCGTTTCTTTCGAAGCGATCGCGCTGATCATCCCGGTGATCGCTTCATTTGCAAGCTCTGCGAGCGGATGCGAGATCGACAAAGTGAGAGTGCCGTCGAGCAGGGCCGAACGTATATTGTCCATCAGTTCGTATCCGACCACCACAAGCGTGCCGGCACGGCCTGTCGTGCGCAGCGCAGCGAGCACGCCGCTGATCCCACCGCCAGCCACATAAAGTCCTGCAAGATCCGGATGGTCGCTCAGTACCCTCTCCGTCATCTCCTCGGCGACAGCGGAGGATTCGAATGTCGATAACGGCTCGAGCAGAGTGAAGTCCCTAGCATGCTCGCGAAAATAGGATCTGAAGCCGGTCTCGTTCATCTCCTGGTTCCGAAAGCGCGGATTGCCCACGAGAAGCGCGATTTTTCCCGGAGACTTGCAGATGTGGTGAAAAGCCCAGGCGGCGGTCCTTCCAACCTTCCAGTGATCAAGGCCGATGTAGTGGATCTGGCCGGTGGCGGCGAGCTGGGAGATCAGCGCGAAGACGGGAATGCCGCGCGCCTGGATCTCCTCGATCGCCTTGGTAACGACGGGGTGCACGGCAGTTGTCACACACACCGCGTCGCATTCGTTTGCGAGAGCCAAGGCGCGCTCAGCCGTGTTCTGGGCAGACAGATCCTCCAGATACTCGATCCTGAGTTCGATATCGAAAGCCTCTTGTGCCTGCGCTGCCTCAGTAAGCGCGCGTGCGACCAACTGATAGAACGGGCGGTGCGGTTGAAGAAGAATGACCCCGAAGCGATATCGCGGCCGCGCAGCGCTGTTGCGCGCAGCAATAGCTCCCAGCCCGTAAAAGCCGATCGCTTCAGCCGCCTCGCGCACCTTCTCGCGCGTTTTCGCGCTGACGCTTTCTGCGCCCGACAATACCCGGTTGGTTGTCGCCACGGAGACGCCGGCCTTTTCGGCTACGTCGCGAATTGTCGGTCTCTTCATCATGGCTCCATGACACGAAATGTATCATTGCTCGAGTTTTATGAGATGAATGATACGAATGTATCTTAAGAAAGAAATGCGCCTTGATTTGGCGGGCGTCAAGTTGGCATTGTACCGGCCAGAGGAAGGCGGGTGAGCGCGGCAGCGGTCGCTCGGCTCGGGAGGAAATGGTCTCGGTATGTTTGGTTTGATCGCTTTGGGCGCTTGTCCGAGGACGGTGAAACTTTGCCCAGGTGCCGGCCTCCCGCCATTATGAACATTGGACAAGCGGCGTCCGGGAGGCATGAACGATGGATGATCTCAATTTTGGGAAGCGCAACAAGCGTGGCGACTGGGCGCCCAACGGACGCATCGAGATAGCGCCATTCTGGGCGTGGCCGCCGAAATTCTTGTCGGTGCTGAAATGGCTGCCAGAGTATATCTGGCCGTGGAATGCCTTTCACATGGCGACGGCATTGCTCTACTGGTTCTACGTCGTCCCCGACGTCGAAACCATGAAGACGCTGAGCTGGGCTTGGGCCTTGTGGCTCTATGCAGTCAACGCAGCGGCGATCTTCGTCTTCTACGGCTCCGTTGAGTTCTTCTTCTACGTCAGGCGCACGCAGGGAAACCGCTTTAAGTACAACGCCAAATTTCCCGGCGAGCAGCCGTCCGATGTCTTCTGGTTCAAGAGCCAGAACATCGACAATTTCCTGCGCTCCTTCTTCCTTTCTATCCCGCTCTGGACGCTCGTCGAGGTGGTCTTCCTCTGGGTGTTCGCGAATGGCTGGGTGCCTTGGCTAACCTGGGCCAACAACCCGTACTATCTGGCGTTCCTCGTCGCCGTTGCGCCGATGATCCATGAAGTGCACTTCTTCATCATACACCGGCTGATCCACTGGGGACCGCTCTATCGCTGGATCCATTCGGTCCACCACAATTCGGTAAATCCGTCGCCGTGGTCCTCGCTGTCTATGCATCCGGTCGAAGGCTTTCTCTACCACGCTGTTGCTCTCTGGCACCTCGTGATCCCGTCGAACCCGATCGTTGCGTTGTTCCAGCTTCACATTGCAGGCTTCGGCGCGGTCAACGGGCATATAGGCTTCGACAAGCTCGAAGTCACCGAGGAAACGCCGCTCGATACGCATGCCTATGCTCACTACCTGCACCACAAGTATTTCGAGGTGAACTATGGCGGCGACGGCCTTATCCCGCTCGATAAGTGGTTTGGCACCTGGCACGACGGCACCAAGGAGGGCGACGTGCAGATGGAGGCTCGCTTCGAAAAAAAGAAGGCGCGCATGAACGCGAAGGCGGCCCGCGCCAGCTCATAAGCTTTGGACGATATCGAGGCGCCCGCGAGGAGGCGGGCCCCCGAAGTACGAGCATCACAACTTTGAACCCGCCATCCGGCGGAAACTGGGGGAGGAAACCCGATGACACTGCTGAACACCATGACCAAGGTCCTTACGACCACGGTTGCCATCTGTCTCACCACAGGCGTGGCGCTGGCCGCCAACGTCGCCGTGGTCGGCGGCAAGACGGACGACGCCTTCTGGACCAAGATCAAGAAAGGCGTCGACGACAGCCGCCTCGTGGTCGAAGCCAATGGAGGCAAGGTGACCTACCTTCAGCTTCAGACCTACGACAATCTTGGCCCCGACGCCGCTGGCCTGGTGCGCACTGCGATCAGCCAGGGCGTAACCGGGCTGGTCATTCCAAACTGGGTTCCTGAAGCCGAAGACGAGGCGATCAAGGATGCAGCCAGTGCCGGCATCAAGGTTATTCTCATGAACGCTGGATCGCTCGATAAGGCCAAGGAACTAGGCGCGATCAACTATGTCGGTTCGGACGAGTATATCGCCGGCGTCGCGGGCGGCGACTACTTCGGCAAGGGCGGGCAGAAGAACGTGCTCTGTGTCAACACGCTGCCAGGTAGCTCAAACCAGGAGGCCCGCTGCAAGGGCGTGATCGACGGTATCACCAAGTCGGGTGGTGCCGGCAAGCAGTTGCCGCTGCCGGCGACCAGCTTTGGCGATCCGACCGCGATTGCAGAAGCCGTCAAAGCGACACTGATGCAGGATGGCACGATCGACGGCGTCATCACCATCGGTGCCGGTGATGCGGACGCAGCCGCCAGCGGCATCCAGCAGGCTGGCAAGGTGGAGAACGTCAAGCTCGGCTCCTTCGACTTCAACGAAGCGGCGCTCGACCGCATCAAGAACAAGGCGCAGTTCTTCGCCATCGACCAGCAGCCCTATCTGCAGTCGCTCCTGTCCGTCACACTGCTCGCGTCTCATATCGATTTCGGTACCGACCTCCCGGTAAAACCTGTCCTGACGGGACCTGGCATCGTCGATGCCTCAAACATCGACTCGACCCTGCAGGGCGTATCGAAGGGCGCTCGCTAAGAAAGCGCGCTCACCGGCCGCTCCCTGATCCTCCCAGGGGGCGGCCTTACGACAACCCGCAGTGCGGGAAGGGGAACCATCATGAGTTTGAAAACAGCAAGCCAGCCGATCGCCATGGCCCAGACACCGAAATCAACATCCGCCACCGGTTTTTCGGTTGGCGCCTTGTTCCGCAGACCCGAGGCTGGCGCCTTTCTCGGCCTCGTCGCCGTCTTCGTCTTTTTTCTCGTCTTCGGAAGCATGGACTTCTTGAAGCCGGCGGGGGCCGCGAGCTGGCTGAACGTCGCGGCCAATCTCGGCATCGTCGCCTTTCCGATTGGGCTGCTGATGATCGCCGGCGAACTGGATATTTCCATCGGTTCAATGATTCCCGCTGGCTCGATGACGGTCGCGATCATTTCGGGCTATTATGGAATGCCCATTTGGCTCGGCATCGCCGCATCGCTCGGCCTTGGTGTACTGGTTGGTCTGATCAACGGCTACCTGGTTATTCGCACCAATGTGCCTTCGCTGATTGTCACCCTCGGAACGCTCTTTGCGGTAGCGGGTCTGGTGCTCGGCCTTTCCGTCCTCCTGACCGGTACCACCAGCGTCGCACTGAAGGCCCCGGAGACCGCCAAGTTCTTCTTTGGTCAATTCGTCGGCAACACGTTTCAGGTGATCATCTTCTGGTGGCTGGCACTGACGGCGATTTACGTGTTCTTCATACACATGTCCCCGTTCGGCAACTGGGTCTTCGCCATGGGCGGCGACAGGATAAGCGCCCGCAATGCCGGCATTCCAACGACCAAACTCACGGTCGCACTCTTCGTGCTGTCCTCGACCAGCGCCACTTTTGTCGGCATGTGCCAGGCGATCTTGTTCAACTCCGCCCAGGTCTCAGCCGGCATGTCCTTCATCTTCAATTCGATCATCTCGGTGGTCGTGGGCGGCGTGCTTCTGACCGGCGGCTTCGGCTCCATCATCGGGATCTTCTTTGGCACCATCACCTTTGCCGTCGTCAACCAGGGCATCTACTTCACGTCCTTCGACCGCAACTGGTCGAGCCTGATCATTGGCGTGATGCTGCTTCTGGCGGTGCTGATGAACAACACTTTCCGCAGCATGGCGCTGTCCTACTCTCCGAAGAAGAAGTGAGGTCGCTCATGTCCACGCCCATCCTGACACTTAGAAATATCTGCAAGACCTTTGGCCCGATCGATGTCCTAAACGACATCTCGCTGGATATCTGTCCCGGCGAAGTGCTCTGCCTACTCGGCGATAACGGCGCCGGAAAATCGACCCTGATCAAGACGCTGTCCGGCGTCTACCGTCCGAATTCCGGCACGATGGAAATGGACGGCAAGCCGATCGAGTTCAGCGGTCCGCGTGACGCGAGCAGCCGTGGAATCGCAACGGTTCATCAGTTCGGCGGCACCTTCCCGCTGATGTCGATCGGCCGCAGCTTCTTCGTCGGCGTCGAGCCGACCAAGGGCTGGGGGCCGTTCAGGGTGTTCGACCGCAAGAAGGCCAACGAGGTCGCCGTCAAAGCCATCAGGGATTTCGGCATCACCCGTATCGATGATGGTGACCGCCTGGTGGGCGGTCTGTCGGGAGGCGAGCGGCAGTCACTCGCGATCGCCCGTGCCGTCCACTTCGGGGCGAAGGTGCTGATCCTCGACGAGCCGACCGCGGCACTCGGCGTTAAACAGGCGACCCATGTGCTCAGGATTGTCAACGAAGCGAAGCGCCGTGGCCTGGCGGTCGTCTTCATCACCCACCAGGTTATGCATGCCATGGCGGTCGGCGATCATTTCGCGGTGCTGATCCGCGGCGCGATCGCGGCAGATTTCCGCAAAGGCGAGAAGACCCGCGAGGAAATCACCGACCTGATGGCGGGCGGCGAGACCATGGCGGAGCTCGAAGCTCAGATCGACGGCTACCGTACCACCCACGATGGCCACGCGCCGCTTTCCAGCGCGGCCGGCTGATGTCGCCTATTCATGAACTGAAATACCGAAGGATGAGATGATGGGGACTTGGACCCGCGCCTGTGCAACTGACGATGTCGAGCTCGAAGAGCAGATCCGTTTCGATCAGGGAGGACGCACCTTTCTGGTGATCCGCAGCCCCGAGGACGAGTTCTTCTGCATCGACGGAATCTGCACCCACGAGCATGTCCATCTTGCCGACGGGCTGGTGATGGACGGCACCATCGAGTGCCCGAAACACAGCGCGCATTTCGACTACAAGACAGGCGAGGCAAAGCGCGCGCCTGCCTGCATCAATTTGAAGACTTGGCCGGTGAAGGTCGAGAATGGCGATGTTTTTATAGAGATCTGATCAAATGACACAGTTTGCTTTAGCGGCTTGCGCCGAAATGATCTGGCGGGACCGCCCCATCGAATGGCGCGCCTCCCGTCTCAAGGAAATGGGCTTCGGCGTAGGCCTCTGGAATTGGCCGGAGCACGACCTCGCCAAGCTTGCGGCGACAGGAGCCTCCTTCACCATCATGAACGGCTACCTCACAGGACGTCTGACGGACGATGAGGGGGCCGACGAGCTTCTGCGCAGCGCGCGCGAAACGGCTCAGGTCGGCAAGCGGCTTGGCGTCCAGCGTCTGAACCTCCATGGAACCGGTCTCGGCGAGGGCGGTCTACCTGTCCAGCCGATCGAGGTCGTTACCGGCGCCATGTGGCTGAAGGCGAGTGACACCTTGCGTCGTATCGCCGATATGGCCGAGGAGGAGAACGTGACCTTCACGCTCGAGAACCTTAACCTGCTGGTCGATCATCCGGGTGTCCCCTTTGCTCGCGCCGAGGATACGCTGGCGCTCGTCTCCAGCATCGACCACCCGCGCTTGCGGCTCAATCTCGACCTCTATCACGCGCAGATCGGCGAGGGGAATCTTATCGAACTCTGCCGCAAATCCTTGCCCTGGATCGCCGAAATCCAGGTCGCAGACGTTCCTGGTCGCTGCGAGCCGGGAACAGGTGAGGTGAACTGGCACGGTATCGCCAAGGCGCTGAAGGCCATGGGTTACACCGGTCCGGTCGGCATGGAGGCCTTTGCTTCCGGTGACCCGGCAGCCGCACTCACAGCTTTCCGCAACGCTTTCACGGTGTAGTCCAATGGTTCACAAGAATACCCGACCGACTGTCGCCGACATACGCGCCATGAAGGCGCGGGGCGAGAAGATTTCCATGCTCTATGTGACAACGCCGGAGGAGGCCGCGGCTGCCAATGCGGCGGGCATCCATATGTTGTCGATCGAGGGCCGCTTCTTCTCGCCGGAGATGCGCGAGGCTGCAGGCCGTTGTTTCGTCCAGGTCGGACTTCCTTATGGTGGCTGGGGCAAATTCGAGGGGCGGCCGCTGGCGACCGCCGAGGACTATCTGCGTGCCGCCTATCATTTCTCCGCGATGGGCGGGGACTGCTTCTATTGCGCGGCCTCGCTCGATATCCAGAAGGTACTCTGTGACAATCACGTTCCCATTGTCGCGCATGTCGGGCTCATTCCGTCCTACATCACCTGGACCGGCTTTCGCGCCGTTGGCAAAACGGCACGGGAGGCTGTCGACGTCTTTCGTCACGTCAAGCAATTGGAGGCGATCGGCTGCTTCGGCGCGGAACTGGAAGTGGTGCCGGATCGCGTTGGCGAGCTAATTTCCAAGAACACCTCGATGATCATGCTCGGTATGGGCGCGGGGCCGGGCGCAGATGCGCAGTATCTCTTCGCCGAAGACGTGCTCGGTCATACAGACGGCCATCGCCCGCGTCATGCAAAAACCTATCGAAACTTCGCCGCTGAGTTCGAGCGGCTGCAGAAGGAACGCGTCGCCGCATTCCGCGAGTTCATCGCGGATGTAAATAGCGGCGCCTACCCGCAGCCCCAGCACAATGTCGCGATTGGCGACAAAGAATTTGACGCCTTCAAGACCGAACTCGGTCTCTAACGAAAAGGAATATCCGATGCTTAAAGTTGGCCTTCTCGGCGCCGGCCGTATTGCTGGCGTCCACGCCACCGCTATCTCCGGCCATCCGGGCAGCACGCTCGCCGCTGTTTCCGATATCAATATGTCCGCTGCGGAAAAGATAGCGGCGCAGTATGGTGCCGAAGTGCGCAGCACGGACGCAATTCTGGGCGATAACACGATCGACGCCGTCCTGATCGCCACCTCCACCGACACGCATTCCGATCTCATCGAGAAAGCAACAGCGGCCGGCAAGGCAGTGCTGTGCGAAAAGCCTGTCGATCTCAGCCTCGAGCGCGCGCGGGCTTGCCAGAAGGTCGTCGCAAAGGCTGGCCGCCCCGTGATGATCGGCTTCAACCGCCGCTTCGATCCGAATTTCGCGGCGTTGAAGAAAGCTGTCGATACGGGCGAGATCGGCAAGCCCGAACTGCTGTCGATCACCTCCTTCGACCCGGCCCCGCCGCCGGTCGCCTACATCAAGGTTTCGGGCGGCCTTTTCCGGGACATGATGATCCACGACTTCGACATGGCGAACTTCATCATGGGTGCTTCACCCGCAACCGTGACGGCTGTCGGCTCGTCGATCGTGGATCCCGAGATCGGCAATGCTGGCGATGTCGATACCGCCGTGGTGACGCTGACCTATGCCGACGGCCGCATCGCGGTCATCAAGAACAGCCGGCGTGCGGTCTACGGTTATGATCAGCGGCTCGAACTGTTGGGCTCCGAGGGGCTGTTGCAGGCGCAGAATATGCTCGAGAACACCGTCGTGAAATCGACGACTCAGGGGGTGACGGGCGCCAAGCCGACTTACTTCTTCCTGGAACGCTACATGCCCGCCTATGCCGCGGAATGGGCGGCCTTTGTTGAGGCGGTTAACGGCGGCAAACCTCTGCCGGTGACGCTCGATGACGGTGTCGCTGCGCTCGCCATGGCGGAAGCGGCGACCATCTCCGTGACAACCGGTGCTCCAGTTTCTCTCGCGAGCGTGAGTGGCTAGTTCACTCGGAGACTTACTTCCGCACGTTTCGAGCGACCGTGCGGAAGGACCCGCTCTCCGGCGCCTTGGCACCTACCAAGCAGAGGTCGTAAATGCTTTCACCCACCATTCACCGAACCCACCAAAGCATAAGCGATCTCAAGCAATTGATCGTGCAACGCCGCATAACCTATCCGGCCAGCTTAGAGCGAGCAATGCGGTTGTTGCTTAGCAATCCTGATGTCGTCGCCTTTGGTACGTTGCGCTCGGTCGCTCACTCTTGCGAGGTTTCCGGGACCACGATCTCGCGGCTCGCGCGTCATAGCGGCTATTCAAGTTTCAAAGAAATGAAAGAAGCGTTCCGGAAGCACGTGGTTCTGCTCGCCGCGCTGCATGGTACGCCTGTCGAACAGCAAGGACCGCTCCAATGACCTCAATCGTTATCATTGGCGCCGGCGAGTGCGGCGGCCGTGCCGCGCTGCAGCTGCGCGAGCGCAATTTCGATGGCGCCATCACGCTCGCCGGCCTGGAAACGCTTCACCCCTACGAGCGGCCGCCGCTGTCGAAGAGCGGGATCCTCGATGGCGCAGAGCCGAAGTTCATCATGGATGCCGGTGGCTACAAGGAGCGCGGTATCGAAGTTCGCCTGGGGGGCAACGCGATCGGGATCGACCGATCGAACAGGACCGTCGAGCTATCGGACGGAACGACGCTCGCCTATGACAAGCTACTGCTTGCGACCGGCGCGCGCCCGCGTCCGCTCCCCGGTATCGCCGAACGATCCGAGCGCGTGCTGACGCTTCGCACCCATGCCGATGCGCTGGCAATCAAGCGGCATCTGCACGAGGGCAGCCGGCTTGCCATCGTCGGCGGCGGCTTTATCGGCCTCGAGCTCGCGGCCATCGCGCGCGGTCTTGGCGCCACCGTCACCCTGATCGAGGGCCTGCCACGCATCCTCTCGCGCGGCGTGCCCGAGGATATCGCGCATGCGGTGGCTTCGCGCCACCAGACGGCGGGCGTCGAGATCCTGTGCGAAAGCCGGATCGAGACCTTCGACTTCGGCCCCGACGGCGTCTCGATCGGCCTGGCCGGCGGCCGGACGATCGATGCCGATATCGCGGTGATCGGCATCGGCTCGATCCCGAATGTCGAGCTCGCTGAAAAGGCCGGGCTGACGATCGAAAACGGCATCATGGTCGATGACCACCTCAGGACGACCGACCCCGACATTTTCGCCGCCGGCGACTGCTGCTCCTTCCCCATTCCCGTCTATGGCGGGCGGCGGGTCCGGCTTGAATCCTGGCGCAGCGCCCAGGAGCAGGCGATGCTCGCGGCGGCCAATCTCATGGGCGCGGACGAGCGGATCACCGCCGTGCCGTGGTTCTGGTCGGATCAATACGACCTGACGCTTCAGGTGGCCGGGCTTGCCGAGGGCGCCGTCACCTCCGTTCGCCGCGACGTCGGCGAGGGCGCCTTCATCATCTTCCAGATCGGCGCCGACGGGCGGCTGCTTTCGGCGAGCGGCATCGGTCCGGGCAATGGCATCGCCCGCGACATACGGTTGGCGGAAATGCTGATCGCCTCGGGCAAGACAGTCGATCCGGCAGCGCTCGCGCAGGCCGACGTCAAGCTGAAGTCGCTGCTGGCGGCCTGATCCCCGCCCCACCCTTGGGCTCGGCCTGGGCCCCGACGTTGTTTCAACCGCCGCCCTTTCGGGGTCGGCTGCAATTGGATATTCCCATGAAGTCTCATGTTCTTACCGTCACCTGTCAGTCCACACGCGGCGTCGTTGCCGCCATTGCAGGGTTCCTCGCCGACAAGGGCTGCAACATCATCGACAGCTCGCAGTTCGACGACCTGGAGACGGGCCTGTTCTTCATGCGGCTGACCTTCGCCAGCGAGGCGGGCACGCCGATAGAGGAGATCGTCACAGGCTTCGAGCCGATCAGGAAGACATTCGACATGAGCTGCGAGTTCCATGACAGCAGCGCCAAGATGAAGGTGCTGTTGATGGTCTCGCGCTTCGGCCATTGTCTCAACGACCTGCTTTATCGCTGGAAGATCGGCGCGCTGCCGATCGATATCGTCGGCGTGGTCTCCAATCACTTCGATTATCAGAAGGTCGTCGTCAACCACGATATCCCCTTCCATCATGTCAACGTGACCAAGGCCAACAAGCCGCAGGCGGAAGCTCGCCTGCTTGAGGTGGTCGAGCAATCCGGCGCAGAGCTGATCGTTCTCGCCCGCTACATGCAGGTGCTCTCGGATGCCGTCTGCCAGAAGATGTCGGGGCGAATCATCAACATCCACCACTCCTTCCTGCCATCGTTCAAGGGTGCCAACCCCTACAAGCAGGCTTTCGAGCGCGGCGTAAAGCTGATCGGCGCCACCGCGCACTACGTCACCGCCGATCTCGACGAAGGCCCAATCATCGAGCAGGACGTAGCCCGCATCACGCATGCGCAGTCGGCGCCGGACTATGTCTCGATCGGCCGCGATGTCGAGAGCCAGGTTTTGGCCCGCGCGATCCACGCCCACATCCACCACCGGGTGTTCATGAACGGCAACCGCACGATCGTCTTCCCGGCGAGCCCCGGTTCCTACGCGTCGGAACGCATGGGTTGAATGATGAGCGCCAAGATTATCGATGGGATGCAGGCTGCCGCTTCAGTCATTGACGCCGTTAAGTCCGCGACCGTGAAGCTAGGAAAGGATGCGGGCCTGAAGCCCGGTCTCGCCGTCGTCATTGTCGGCGACGATCCGGCCAGCCACGCGTATGTCAATTCCAAGAGCAAGATGGCTAAGGAATGCGGCTTCAAGTCGGTGCAACACACACTCCCAGCTGAAACTACGCAGGAAGAACTGGCCTCGCTCAATGCCGATCCGTCGATCCACGGCATCCTGGTGCAGCTGCCGCTGCCCAAGCACCTGAATTCCGAGCCGATCATCCAGTCGATCCTGCCTGAGAAGGATGTCGATGGTCTTCACCTCGTCAACGCCGGCAAGCTGGCGATTGGTGACCTCGAGACCGGCCTTGTCTCCTGCACGCCCGCCGGCGCCATGGTCTTTGTTCGCCGCATCCATGGCGAAGACCTTTCCGGTCTGAGCGCCGTTGTCATCGGCCGCTCGAACCTCTTCGGCAAGCCGATGGCGCAGCTGCTGCTGAACGCCAACGCGACTATCACCGTCGCTCACTCGCGCACCAAGGATCTGCCGGCCGTCTGCCGTAACGCCGATATTCTGGTCGCTGCTGTGGGCCGTCCGGAGATGGTGAAGGCCGATTGGGTCAAGCCCGGTGCAACCGTCATCGATGTCGGCATCAGTCGTATTCCGGCACCGGAAAAGGGTGAGGGCAAGACGCGCCTCGTAGGCGATGTCGCTTTTGCCGAAGCTGAAAAGGTGGCTTCGGTCATCACTCCCGTTCCGGGTGGCGTCGGCCCGATGACTATTGCGATGCTGATGGCGAACACCATGATTGCGGCTCACCGCACGTCGGGACAGTTTCCCCCGAAGTACTGAACAGGGAAAGGATGTGCAGCAACGTTAGGCACCGGCCAATCTGCTGTCTCGGCGCAGAGCAACCTTTGACGCCCATGGCTTCTGTCGTGATGAAGACAAGGACTTGAACCACTGCGCCTGCTGCCGTGTCTCTATGATGCAAGGAAAGGATCTGCGTCAGTCTTTTTCTTGCGGACGACTTAATTTTTGACCCTAAATTTGGGACCCGAGGTCGTATCCATTCAAGAGCATTACCTGACATCAGGCTCGGCAAAGCCCATACTCGCGACCAATCGGCGAGGTCGGCAGCTCTTATTTCATTGCATCCGTTCACGCATCAAGATGACAATCAGGCGTGTGGACAGTGCTGCCGCGACGATCTGCGCAACCGTTAAGGCGGTCGAGAAACCGATGGTATAGGCGTGCCGTACCTGTTCAGCAGAGTACACCGACAGAACCGTGTCAGCTGGCGACCTCCTTCTCGCTTGGCCGGCATAGAGGCAGGCCTTCGACCACCGCAGCGGCGAGCTCGTCGAACAGGAAGCGCTGGAGGGTCGGATACCCACGTCGCAGGTATGGCGGGTTGGGCCTACCCGTTGATCAAAACTGGGCGATCCCTCCGTCGACGAAGAGTTCGATGCCGGTAATGTAGCTGCTGTCGTCGCAAGCCAGAAAGACGGCCGTTTTGGCTATATCATCCGGGGTTCCCATGCGACCAAGCGGTACGTTCTCATTCATTCCATCGCGTACTGTCTCATCGAGAAGAACCGAAAGACCGGGAGTCTGCGTGTGACCAGGGCTCAGCACGTTAACACGGATATCGCGCCCCTTGAGATCGACAATCCAGCTACGGGCAAACGAGCGGATGGCCGCCTTGCTGGCGTTATAGATGGAGAAAGCCGGCGAGCCCTTTATCGACGCAATCGATCCCGTCAGGATCACTGATGAGCCTGCCGAAAGCAACGGGAGCGCCTTCTGCACGGTAAAAAGTAGGCCGCGCACGTTGGTATTGAACGTCTTATCGAAATGGTCTTCGGTGATTTCGCCAAATGTGCCGACTTCGTATATGCCGACATTGGCGAAGAGGACATCGATACGGCCGGCCTTCGCTTTAACGATCTCGTAGGTCCGATCAATGTCGGCGAGGTTCGAGACGTCGGCCTGGATTGCGGTGGCATTTCCGCCGATCTCGGCCACAGCCTTGTCGAGTTCCGACTGGCGGCGGCCTGTAATGAACACCTGGGCACCTTCCGCGACGAAGCACTTTGCGGCACCGAGTCCGATTCCCGCGCTGCCCCCTGTTATGACGGCTACCTTACCTTCAAGTTTCCTTGTCATTGTTCCGTTCCTTTGAAAATGCGCCGGTTGTTGCGCGACGCTGTGCGTATTGATCCGACCGCCGAATACCTGGAGCGCACCCAAATGCATTGAAATCGACATGGTCCTGGCAAGCGGGTCAGTAGCGGAATGCCATATTCCAGTTCTCTGCGAGTGGTCACCTGGCGAACGACATGAGTTGCCAAATTCCGATGCCTGGGCTCGCTGCCGATCGGGCGACGACTGATCGAGGATTGACCAGCCGACCGTAGCATTGGTTGGTCGGGTCCGCCCGTCTACGCAGGCAGACCCGACAAAGGCGGTTCAGATCAGGTTGGTCTCAACGTTAACTTGGCCGTGCGTCGCCTTGGAGTAGGGGCAGATGCTATGTGCGGCGGCGAGCAATTCGCGTGCAACGACCGGGTCGATGCCGGGGACGCTGACATTTAGGCGAGCGCTCAGAAAGTAAGCGCCTTCCTCGGCGTTCAGATCGATCTCGGCGTCGACCGATGTTCCGGCCGGCAGCGTGATCTGCCTTTGCGATGCGGCGAGCTCGATCGCACCCATGTAACAGGCCGACCAGGCGGCACCGAACAGATGTTCTGCGGCGGGATGCGGCTGCTTGAACTTGATGTCCAACTGACCGTCGCTGCTGCGTGTTCCGCCGTCGCGGCCGTTGGTGTTGTGCGTCTTGCCAGTGAAGATAACCTTGGAGGTCATAGCGAATTTCCTTTGTAACTGTTGATGTTTGAGCGACTGCACTTCTGTGCTGCACAAAGAGTTACTTGGCCGAGACCGGAATCGCACGTTATGGGTTGTTAGACGTTAATAGCGGCTATTAGCGCTGTTTTTGCTCCATATTCAGACCCGCGTCGGGCGTTGCAACATCCCGCCCATTTTCGTCGATAGCATCGACGAACCCCTTGGCGTATAACGGCTTAAATGGGGATTGCTGCAGGTAACGTCATGAATGGGGCTTGGGACGAGACAGCGGACGGACTATCCTTCGGTCCCTTCAGTTTGATTGTGAGCCAGCGCCTCCTTGCTAGGGAAGGGGTCTCGATTGAACTGGGCGCACGCGCCATGGATTTGTTGATCGCGCTAACCTCTGCTCCCAACAAACTCATCAGCAAGCAGGACTTGGTTTCACGGGTGTGGCCCGATGTCGTTGTCGAGGAAGGCAGCCTGCGCTTTCACATGACGGGGCTGAGGAAGGTACTTGGCGACGGTCAGGATGGTGCGCGCTACATTACGACGATCGCAGGCCGTGGCTATTGTTTCGTAGCGCCAATCACGCGGTCGAGAGTTCCGCCGACAATTCGGAGAGAAGGTGATTTCCGCCATGCCATCCTTCCAGGTCGCCTCGATCGGATGGTCGGTCGGGAGGAAGATGTCCTGCGTCTGTCCGACAGGCTGATGAAGTCGCGGATGGTCACCATCGTCGGCGTCGGCGGTGTCGGAAAGACCACCGTCGCCACGGCGGTGGCGCATCATGTCGCCCCAAACTTCAATGGGGCCGTTCTATTCGCTGACTATGGCATGCTGAGCGATTCCGGCCTAGTCGCAGCCGGCATTGCCTCGATGCTTGGGCTGCCGGTCGGATCGAACGATGTGCGTCCCAGCCTGCTCGCCTATCTGTGCGACAAGCAAATTCTGCTGATCCTCGACACCTGTGAGCACCTGATCGACGCCATCGCGGATCTCGTGGCAAACATAATCGAGGCGGCACCACAGGTGTACCTCCTCGCCACAAGCCGCGAGGCCCTCAGGATCGAAGCCGAAAGTGTTTACAGGCTCAACACGCTCGCTTGCCCACCGGATGATCCGGAGATCTCGACCGAGGCGATCTTGTCGTATCCGGCAATCCAGTTGTTCATGGAACGGGCCGCGGCCAGCGGAGCCTCTCTCGATGTCGGCGACCGCGATGTCCGCGTCGTCGCGAGCATCTGCCGAAAACTGGACGGCATGGCACTTGCCCTGGAACTGGCCGCGCGGCGGGTCGAGACCTATGGCCTGGTCGAGACCGCCAAGCTTCTTGATCGACATCTGACATTGGGATGGGCCGGATCCCGGACGGCGCCACCGCGCCAGAAGACGCTGCAGGCTACGCTCGACTGGAGCTTCGGCCTTCTTACAGAAATGGAGCGCGTCGTGCTTCGCAGGCTGGCGATCTTTGTCGGAGACTTCACGCTCGATGCGGCAATGGAGGTGTGTTCCACCCCGGATTTGAATCAGTTCGCCATCTTCGGCGCAATCGAAAGTCTGGTGGCAAAGTCACTGCTCGCGACCCGCCCAATCGGTGCGACAATGCGCTACCGGCTGCTGGATACTACACGCACCTATGCACTTCAATCTCTGGCGGATGAGGACCGTGCCGGGGTGGCTGCGCGCCACGCTGCGTACTATCAGCGCTGGCTGGAGCAATTCGGTTCCGATTGGCCCAGCTTGTCGACGGGTCTCGAGCGGATGCCGCATCTCATCAGCATAAACAACGCTCGAGCGGCGCTAGAATGGTGTTTTGGAGAGAACGGCGACCTCAAGATTGGCCTCAGGCTGGCAGCGTCCGCAGGGCCGGTTTTTCAGGTGATGTCGCTTTTCCCCGAATGTCAGCGGTGGTCGGAGCGGGCGCTTCTCGCACTGGACGATGCATCGCAGGGCAGCTTCGAGGAAATGCACCTTCAGGCCGGTCTTGGAATCTCCCTAATGTACATGCAAGGCGGCCGCGATACCTCGCAAACCGCCCTTAGCCGTGGCCTTGAGATCGCCGAGGAACGGGGGAATGCGCTCGATCAATTGCGGATATTGGGCCCGTTGAACATGCTCAAAATGCGCACTGGCGATTTCAACGCCGCCCTTCGCTATGCAAGGCGCTGTTCCGAACTCGCAGGCAAGATGACGGACGCAGCAACAGTCGAGCTGGGGCATTTCTTTCTCGGGAATTCGCTGCATTTCACCGGCGAGCTGCACGCCGCGCGCATCGAACTGGAGGCGGCGGTGAAGGGCGCATCGGGATCGCAGCGGACCACGGCGAGTTACGTCGGGTTCGAGGGAAGGCATCTGGCGGGCGGCATCCTCGCGCGGAATCTGTGGCTTCAGGGTTGTCCCGCGCAAGCCGACGTCCGCGCCCGTCAAACGATCGCCGACGCGGCCAAGCTTGATCATTCGCTGACCCTGTGCATCGCATTGCTTGGGGGCATTGCTGTCTTCCTCTGGCGGGGTGACCTTCGGAGCGCCGAGGAGCACATCGAATGGCTGATTTCGCGCGCCGGACTGCATTTTCTGTCGCCGTATGTCTCTGTCGCCAGAGGCTTCGAAGCAGAGGTTGCAATCCGCCGGGGCGATGTGAAGCCTGGCATCGAGACCTTGCGACAGTCTGTCGAAAAGCTTCATGCGGCGAACTACGAGGTTTTCACGACCATGCTGGAGATCTCAATCGTAAAAGGATTGGCGGCGATCGGTGAGATCGGGGAGGGCATGACGCGGATCAACCGGACGATCGAACGCGTCGAGAAAAACGGCGATCTCTGCTACATGCCGGAACTGTTGCGCATCAGAGGTAACCTTCTTCTCGCAATGCCGACGGCCTTAGCCGATAATGTAGAGACGTGTTTCATGAGCGCACTTGGATACAGCCGGAAAATTGGCGCACGTGCATGGGAGCTACGAACTGCGACTGATCTCGCTGCGCTCTGGCTCGGCGACGGAAGGGCACGCGATGCGCGGGCGCTTTTGCAGCCGGTATTCGAACGGTTTGGCGAAGGCCTGGACACCACGGACGTGATGGCCGCCGAACGCCTACTGGCGAAAACGCGTTAACCTTATGCTGGCGTTGGCGGGGAGACTATCACACGATTTGAATCGCTTTCGCGCACTAGCGGAGGTTGCCTTAGATCGGAATACGAAAAGCAGCCGTTATGCCTGTAGCTGATATATCGGTATCTCGCCTGTGGTTCGATTCCCACCAAAGCCGTCATCTCGCCTCTGCGTGATCCGTGCCACTCACTACTCGGAAGCTCGCCCGATAGCGTAACGGTGTAACGCCAAGTTTGCGCTGGAAGGCGCTTCGCATTTGGTCGGCACTTGCGAATCCGCATTCGAACGAGACTACCTTCAGCGCCAGGTCCGTTGCTTCTAGCAAATTGCGTGCACGGTCGATACGGATGCCTTCGACGAAGTCGTGGGGCGTTAAGCTCAGTTTCGCACGAACATTCGCGCGATGCTGCGTGAACTCACGCCAGCGATTCCAGCAAGGCGTTCGATGGGAAATGCTTCATCGATATGCTCCGTCACGTATGCCAGGACCTTGGCGAGTGGCTTAAGCGGATCAATGGGCGGCAAGAGAAGCGGACTGAACTGCGACTGGCCACCCTGCCGCTGCGCCATGACAACGAGAGACTTGGCGCAGGCAAGCGAGATCGCGGAACCGTGGTCCTCGCGGACGAGCGCGAGAGTGAGGTCGATCCCGGCCGTAACGCCCGCCGAAGTGACCAAGCGGTCATCGCGCGCGTAAATGCGATCGTGCTCAACGTGTGCGGCCGGAAATCTGACGGCCAGTTCCGCAGAGCAGAGCCAGTGGGTAGTTACGGACCGCCCGTCAAGCAGTCCTGCGTGCCCGAGCGCAAACGCGCCGTTGCAGATGGAGCCGTATCGACTGGCCAGGGCGCCCTGCCGTTGAAGCCAGTCCGACATCGAATTATCTGCGGCGCGCGAGGGAAAGTCCGGCCCACCCGCCACCAGAACGGTATCGAACGGATGGCTGGCCTCTTCAAAACTGAAGTCAGGTTTCATCCACATCCCGTTCGAACAGTGAAGCGGATCGCTTTGCCTTGCGACGAGTACGCATCGGTAGTGCTCATGATCCGGCAGGAAGCTGTTGGCTGCCGTGAACACGTCAAGCGGGCCGGCGACGTCGAGTGCCTGGACGCCGTCGTGAATGACGAGAGCAATATTCTTTTTCACGATAAGCACTCCAGTCGTCTATCGCCCGCAGCGGCAGCACGGAAGTCAAAGTCGTCGCCGACTCCCGACAGTCGTCCTCGGGCAGCTTATCACACACGGTTGGCAGATTCTCAATGTCTGTCGTCATTGCAGCCATGCGTGGTAGCTGCGATTGAGAGGTGGCCGAAGCAAGTAAGCTTTGAACCTTGCCCCGGCATTCATCCAATGGTCGTTCGCGAACCTGATCATCTTGATTCTGGGGCTGCGGACATGCGTCTGGCAAAGGAGAAAAGAATGGCAAACGCCAAGAAGCCGAAGATCAGTGAAGCACTCTTTGCAGCGGGCGACATCGGGGGCGTTTCGATACCGGACAGTGCGCTCTGCGCCGCCATTACCGAATTCGTCAGAGATACCGAGACCGAGTTGCTTTTCAATCATTCAAGCCGGGTCTACTTCTTCGGAGCGTTAGCCGGTCAAAAGCGTGGCCTCACGGTCAACCGCGAGTTACTTTACGCGGCGACGATGTTCCACGATGTCGGGCTGATGCCAACCCACAGCAGCGCTGATCTCCGCTTCGAGGTTGACGGCGCGAACGCGGCTCGCGATTTTCTGAAGGGACACAACGTCGACCCTTCCGACATCGAGAAGGTCTGGGCAGGCATCGCGCTGCACACGACGCCGGGCGTGCCTGAGTTCATGCACCCGGTGATCGCGTTGACCACGGCGGGTGTCGAGATGGATGTTCTGGGCCTGACCTAAAATCAGTACGCCGACGACATCCGCGAGGCTGTCGTATCTGCCTTTCCGCGCACCACGAAGTTCAAGGAAGACATCATCCAGGCGTTCTACGATGGGATCAAGCACAAGCCTGGCACGACTTTCGGCAACGTCAAGGCGGACGTGATCGCCGACAAGGAACCGCACTTCCATCGCGGCAATTTCTGCTCTGTCATCCGATGCTCAGGCTGGAAGGGCTGACCGGGTCACGGAAGGTTTCGGGACCAAAGACGTCACGCTTTCGGTCGGCCTTGGACCGTCACGCGACGGGCTCAGTAGGTCGATATTTCGATCAGATTTTGGTCTGGGTCACGAAGGTAGATTGACTGGATGGGCCCGGTCGCGCCGGTCCGGGCGACCGGGCCTTCGACAATCTCGATATTCATCGCCCGGATCTTTTCTGCGACGTTTTCCAGTCTGTTCGACGTGATGAAGCAAAGATCGGCCGAGCCGGGCGTGGGTGAAAAAGCCTTTGGCTCGAACTCGTGGCCCTTCTCGTGAAGGTTGATCTTCTGATTGCCGAATATCAGGGCTTTCCTGCCGTTTCCGAATTCGATGACCTCCATTTCCAGGACTCTGGTATAGAAGTCCACGGTTCTGTCGATGGACACAACTGTCAGGACAAGGTGATCAAGTCGATCGATGGCCATTGCCATTCTCCTTTGTACGGTTTCGTGCACTTCCGAAGTGCGATCTAAGGCTCGGCTCACATCCCTTGAGTAACGCGGCGCACTCCAAGATCGAGCAATCCGGTGGCCAGTTTGTCGGATGCCGTGTTCCAGATAACTTGAAAAGAAAGGCACAATTTAATGTCGCCCGATGCATCCTTGCCTAAGTTTTATCAACATCACCAAATCTCGACATCACGACGCCGCCAGTGAGGAAACGAAAATGAAGAAGATGGTGATACTGGATGACTATCAGGACGTCGCGCTGTCATTGGCGGACTGGCGGGCGCTCCAAGGCCAGATCGTGGTCAGAAGTTTGAATGTTCACGTGGCCTCTGAAGATGCCCTGGTTGAGCAGATCTCCGATGCCCATGTACTTTTCATGATGCGGGAAAGGACGCCCTTGACGGCAGGCATCATCGACAGGCTGCCCAACCTGCAGCTCATCGTTACCTCGGGCATGCGCAACGCCTCCCTGGATTTTGATGCGGCCAGGAGGAAGGGGATATTGATCTGTGGAACTGAAAGCATGTCCCGGCCGCCGATGGAATTGACTTGGGCGCTCTTGATGGCTTTGAGCAGGTCTATTCATCGCGAACACAGGAACATAACGAGCAATGGTCCCTGGCAAAGCACCATCGGCACGGATTTGTACGGCAAGAACCTAGGCGTCGTCGGGCTTGGAAAAATCGGGAAGGAAGTGGCAAAGCTTGGTCAGGCCTTCGGGATGAAGGTGCATGCCTGGAGCCCTAATCTGACGCCGCAGCGCGCGCAGGAAGACGGGGTCGATTATGCCAGCCAGGAGGATCTATTCAAGGCCAGCGATTTCCTGACGATTCACATGGTTTTGTCGCCCGATACGCGGCACATAGTCGGACGTGCGGAATTGGCGCTCATGAAGAAGACGGCGTATCTGATCAACACTTCGCGGGCTGCACTCGTGGATGAAACCGCTTTGATTGCTGCCCTTCAAGGCGGCGCGATCGCAGGAGCGGCTCTTGATGTGTTCGAGCAGGAGCCTTTGCCGGTCGACCATCCATATCGCTCGTTGTCCAATGTGTTGGCGACGCCGCATCTTGGATATGTGACCCTCGACAATTACAAGATCTACTTTCGCCAGGCGTTGGAGAATGTTGAGGCCTGGTTAGCCGGACAGCCCATCCGTGTCCTCGAATGATGAGCCAGGTCATCCGGCATTCGACCTGTAGTGCTCCATTTTCCTCAGGTCGGATATCCTCTGTCGTATGATGCGCTTGAAGTGGGCAATCTTACCGATAGCCAGTGACAATTGGTCGAGATCGCGCGTATCCGCCAAGACGTATCAGCGGAAATGCAAACGGTCGCTATATCCGGCCAACGGCAAAACAACAGCACTGACCAAACATGAAAGGGGACGCGGTTTGATACGGTCGCCCCTTTCAATTGGGCCTAAGTTTCCGTGCCTGTGTCGTCTTCCAGGAGGGCTGCGGCCTCGAGCGCGAGCGGGTCGCCTTTAAGATGGAGATAGTCCAGCATGGACCGGAAATTTGAATCGGTCAGGCCTGCCGGCATCAGAACACCGGTGGTGTTCATTTCATCTTGGCTCACCTTGCCATCTCCGTCATGATCCATCTGCTACGCCATAGTCGATGGTGGGTTGTCCGGTATCGTCTACGGCGGTACCGGGTTTCAGGATCTCGTTGAATTTTTTGAACTCGTCGGCATTCAGCTTGCTGTCGCCGTCTTTGTCGAATTAGGCGAAGGCGTTGTTGAGCATTGCCCCGAGCGGGTTTGAATTATCAATCGAAGTCATGAAAGCAGTCCCTTGGCCTGTTGTTGGGTGTTGTGTCGGTGCCCCTCTGGCAACCACGGCTTCGATGAGCCTATTCGCCTCTCAGAGAACATAGCCGCCATCGATGGTTAGGCTCGCGCCTGTCATGTAACCGGCTTCAGAGCTCGTCAGGTATGCGGCGAGAGCAGCGATTTCTGTCGGCTGCCCCACACGCTTCAAGGGGATCATATCCTTCAAGGCAGACACCATAACGGCCGTCATATCGGTTTCCGTTGGGCCGGGCTGGATATTGTTCACGGTGATCCGCTTCGGTGCGAGGTCGAGCGCTATCCCCTTGATCATCGTGGCAACTGCAGCCTTTGTCATCGCGTAGACTGTGCCGGCTGCGGATCCTGTCTTCGATGCGGTGTTGCTTCCGATCGTGATGATACGACCGCCGTCTCTCATCTGCATGGCGGCGGCTTGGATTGCCAGATAGACACCTCGCACATTCACCCCAAGCGACAAATCGAGGTCCTCGATTGGGAAATCGGTAATCGATCCCATTTTGAGCACACCAGCATTGATGACGGCCACATCGAGAGCACCATAGGTGGAAACGCTGGTCTCGACAGCCGCGCGAATCTCGATCGGATCGGCGCTGTCGGCCCGGATTGCGATCGCAGAACCACCTAAGGCTTCAATGGAAGCTACGACATCTGCGGCGCTGTCCTGTCGCGAAACGTAGGTGAGCGCCACCTGAAAACCGTCGGCTGCCAGGCGCTGTGCAATCGCAGCGCCAATGCCGCGCGAGCCTCCGAACACTAACGCTGTTCGGCTGTGATCTTTCGTTGCCATTGTCGTCTCCATCACGGAATGAGCAGGAGTTTGCCGGTGGTCTGGCGGCTTTCCATGTCCTCATGAGCCTTGGCGGCTTCGGTGAGGGGGTAAGTACCGCCAATATTAACCTTCAGATCACCACTCTCGATCCAGTCGAACAATTCTTGGCTGTGAGCGCGCAGCAGCTCGGGTGTATGAATATGGTCGAAGAAGGTGGCGTAGCCGATTTTGATGCTTTTCGGCAGGCTCATGATGTCGAGCGGTCCCGGCCCACCAAGCACGGGCCCGAACCAGCAAAATGTACCAGACCGACGAAGAGACTTGAGTGATCCGTTGAAGGTCGTCGGCCCCGATCCATCATAAACGACATGGACGCCTACCCCTTCGGTCAGGCGAAGAACCTCGTCTGCAAAATGCCCGTCGCGATCGACGATGACGTGGTCCGCACCCGCTTCACGCGCGATCGCGACCTTTTCCTCGGAAGAGACGCGACCAATGACGATACCACCTCTGAGTTTGATGACCTGCGTGAGAAGCAGGCCGACGCCTCCGGCCGCAGCGTGGACAAGCGCGATATCGCCCGGTTGTACGGGGTAGAAATCGGTCGCAAAATGACTGGCTGTCAGGCCCTGCATCATCACCGCGGCGGCCGTTCGATCATCGATGCCGTCGGGAATTTTCACAAGCGCATCCGCGCGCACCGACACGCGCTCTGTATAGCTACCGGGCTCATAGACCCAAGCAACGCGTTCGCCAGGTTCGAACATATCGACGCCCTCGCCAACGGCGGTCACCCGACCTGCCCCTTCCACGCCGAGGACTTTTGGGTTCGGCATAGCGGTCCACGCCATTCCCTGGCGCACTCCGATATCCATGAAATTAACGCCTGCAGCGGCGACTTCGACGATTACTCGTCCGGGTGTCGCAGGGGGCGCCTGACGCTCAACCACTTCCAATTCGGATGAGGTTCCGATCCCGTTCATGACGACTGCTTTCATAGCTATTCCTTTCTTGACTGTTTATTCCAGAATTGGGCAAAAATTTTTGCGATCAGGCTAAGGCGCGAAGCGCCATCGTACCCAGTGATTTGAGATGCGTCAGATCGGCGCCACCACGTGCTGCAATGCGGATCGCCGCGACATTTGCGAAAATGAAGTCTGCTGCTTCGGAAGGAGACAGCGTCCGATCGATGTCCCCAGCAGCTTGCGCCTCTGTGATGCGTAAAATCGCGGCCTCCTTCAGCCGGCGGTCGGCGACCTGGTGCAATACTAAGAGTTCCGGACGGCTCTGACCAAATTCGCAGACTGAACCGATACCAAGGCAGCTCTGCCCGGCGGTTTCGACCACGCGATCGAGCATGGTTCGAATGCCATCTATTGCGTCGGTCCGGCTCCTCAAAGCTGCAAGATGTGCGGCCGTCTCTGCAGCGGCGTAGTGTTCGACCGCCGAGCGATAAAGCTGCCACTTGTCTCCAAACGTGTCGTAGAGGCTTTGTCGACCTATCTTCATGGCGGTAACGAGCATGGCTGTTGAGGTCCCCTCAAAGCCATGTTCACGAAAAACGCCAATCGCAGCGTCAACGGCTGCTTCTTTGTCGAACTCTTTTGTCCTTGCCATAGAGTTGATATATGGATTCTTGACTAATCAGTCAAGAATGAGGTGTAAAGTATCCATACTGAGGCGAATTCCGCTGGTGACAACAGATAAATCCTCAGTCGCCGATGGTTGGCGGAGTGAAGTTCTCGCTGAAGCGGGTCGCTGGTTCACAGCTCTTCAAGTCGGCAGGCCTGGCTTGGTGGATTGCCGATATCGTTCGATTTTCTGGTCGATGAAGGTCTCGATTGCTCTCAATTCGGCGATCTTCTTGCCGATCACCGAGCGGCGCTCTTCCAGAAATGCGACCGTCTCCTCGTTTGATATCTCTCGGCTACCATGCATATCGAGGAGAGGGCCGATCTCCTTGAGGCTCAGGCCAAGCTGTTGGGCTTGCCGGATCTGCTCGATGCGTTTGAGAACGGATGGGTCGTAGTCTCGGTATGTCCGGCTGCCGGCCTGTCTGGGCGACGAGCTGATCAGGCCGAGCTCCTCGTAGTGCCGGATGCCATCCTTCGACATTTCCGTGATGCGGGCGATTTCATTGACGAACATGGATCTCACTACTTGACTGTGGGGTTTCCCTATAGGTTACGGCTTTGGTATCCACAGTCAAACGCAAGGAAAGCAGCGATGGCACCACCAAGGAAAAAGCGTGTCGCACTCGTCACCGGCGCTTCGTCGGGCATGGGACGCGAGTTCGCAACGCGTCTCCTGGCCGAAGACTATATCGTATATGGTGCTGCACGCCGGCTCGAGCGCATGGCTGACCTTGCCAAGCTCGGCGTCAAAACGATCGAGATGGACGTGACCATCGACGCATCCCTCGTCGCCGGCCTTGAGAGCATCGTGGCCGACGAGGGCAGTCTTGACGTGCTCATCAACAATGCCGGCTATGGCCAATATGGCTCGCTTGAGGACGTGCCGATGGAGGAGGCGCGCCGCCAATTCGAGACCAATCTGTTCGGCGCGGCCCGTCTCATCCAGCTTACCGTGCCGCTTATGCGCCGCCAACGATCAGGACGGATCGTCAACATCTCGTCGATCGGCGGAAAACTCTCCATGCCCGTCGGCGGGTGGTATCACGCTTCCAAGTTTGCACTCGAGGGTTACTCGGACGCACTGCGCCTCGAGCTGAAGCCGTTCGGGATCGATGTCGTGGTGATTGAACCCGGGGGGGTAGAAACTGAGTGGGGTGGAATTGCTCACGACGAAGCTCGTCGTCATTCCGGGTCAGGCGCTTATGCGCCGATGATCGAGCGCTTCGCCAAGCTCCAGTCGAGTGGCAAAAGACTCGCCGCGCCGCAGGTGATCGGAAACATTCTGGTCAAGGCTCTACGGGCGAAGCAGCCCCGTGCCCGATATCACGGTGGAACCATGGCCGGGCCGCTTCTTTTCCTGAAGAACTGGCTGTCCGATCGCATGCTCGACAGGTTGATCGGTGCATTGCTTCTCCCACGGCGGTGACGAAAACGGCCTTGTGCCCAATGTCCAGGTCTGCTCGCGACAGTGAGGCTCGGTCGAAAGTATCAGAACTGACTATGCCTTCACTGGCGCCTTGTTGCCCATGGTCAACCGCTTGCATCCTGGCAGCTCCGTCACATGCGCTTTGAGCTGTTCGGTCACTGAATCCGTCAGGTCCCAAAGTGCTTCCTCGCCTGGGAGGAAGTTGTCCGACCGGTCGGTCTCTTCGTCTTCATCCTCGTTCCAGGTCTCACCGAACACGCCTTTGGCAAAGCCGGTCGCCTGGTTGCCCTCCTTACCGGAGATAGTCGCCGTGACCTCGATCTCCCGAGCAAGCGGGAGGTGGGTCTCATAGTGTCGTTTGGCATTTAACCGGGGTCTTCCTCAATTTGTGTGGAGATCGGTCAATTTGATTGGCATCATCCGCGCCCTCAGCAGCTCTGGTCCCGCCCGGCCATACATTGCGCGCTTGATCGTCTTCAGTCGGTTGATCTGGCCTTCTGCCTGACCGTTGCTCCAGGGCAGGTCGATGGCGTTACAGACGGCGTCGATATCACGGCGAAGTGCACGGGCAAAACGGGCTAAGAAGGCGAAACCAGAATGAATGGCATCGTCGATCCACTGGTCCAGTTTCGCCGAGGTTCGGCCACGAAATATGCCGCGAAATCGTATGGCGAAGCTGCGCAGAACAGTAAACGTCCGTGATCCCTGTTTGAGGGCATCGACTTTCTGCGCCTGATTGATGTTCAGTGCGCCGCGCGGCTTTATGCAAAGAGTAGCGGCGACAATGGGTGAGATCAAATGACCGGTTTGCGGATCACGGACAGGCACATCGCCAGGTGCTTTGTCATAGCGCCCAATCCGAGCCGCCGCAGCATCAACGTTATCCTCATCCGCTTCCGGCCTCTCGGCGCGGCGCCATGTTGCCAGCAGGCGTTCAAGATTAGAAAAGCTGCCGGTGTATCCTCGGCGCTTTATGTCATGAAACAAATGCCGACCACGGCGGTTGCCATCTTTCCAACACTGTGTGAGGAACGCTTCGAAGTACAGAGGCGATGTCGGCTGTAGCGCGCCCCTGCGTCGATCGGGTGGGGTTTCGAACGTCAGCCATTTCGTGATGCTGCGTCGGCCATATCCTGTGCGACGTGCAATGTCGGAGCAGGTCAGGCCTTCTTTGCTCAAGGCGTGCACTGTCTCGAACACATCCTTCCGGGACTGCCGATGCGCCCGGCGAAGCTGATTGCGCCAAGGCGTTTCAGGCGCCTGCTCTTGCAAAGCCCGATCGTCATGATCGGTTTCGATATCCTCGTTTGGTAGCAGCGCCCTGCCTGTAGCTCGACCGGAGAGGCTCATCTGTTCATAGCAAGACGAAGATTTTGGATGAGATGAAAGCGGTCCGCCACCTGAGACGCCTGGGGCGCACCTTCACGAGCGGCCTGCGCGTAAAGGCCACATCGATCTCGGCTGACGACCTCAATGGAAGGGTGCCGCTTCAACCACCGTGCAACGCTTGCCACGCTCCGATCTTCGAGAATGTCCATAACCTTTCGTCAATCAAGATCAACGATGATCGTACCGTAGCGCCAGGATTTCCTCCAACTCCAGTCGTCGATCCCGATGATCCGTGCCGCGGGTTCGTCGTCGACCCGTGAAGCATTGCGCTTCAAGTGCCGAAGGATGGTGTCGTCGCTGATCGGCATCCCAAGCCGTCTCATCAAGCGCTCTCCGGGCCGTCCGCCGGTGCTGTGCCCCAGCAGGCCAATTATTTCGGCGACCCTCGTTGTCCTGCAGCCGTAAGGGGAGGCAATCGCCGGGACCCGATCTGTGAATGTTTGTCGTCTGCACTGCCGATATGTACAACGCCAACGGCTCAACTGAAGCCTTACCGTCACTTCCTTGCCTTGGACCGGCAGGTCCTGAAGACTGCGGTACGACCAGCCATGCCGACGTCTGCTTTGGTTTTGGCAATCTGGGCATGTGCCAGAGGATGGCCCACAAGCAGACACAACCCAATCACCGTCGTCGTTGGATACGACGCTCTGCACTTTAATGCCCGGACCGGGCGACCATTTGGATCTCGTTCGCATGCCCGCCCATAGCGCCGTGGCCACTAACGATTTGTTAACCACACAAATTGAGGAAGACCCATTTATAGTGCTTTACGCGTCAATCATGCCAGCTGGCCCGGTTCAGGAAGAAGCTCTCGTTGGGGGTCGGCGTGAAGTCGAGCTTCTTGGCCGCGCCGTAGATCGCCGCCATCTGGTAAAGCGGCACGGTCGGGATATCGGTGGCGATGGACTGGCTGATCTTTTCGTAGTTCGCCAGCCGCTTGGTCTCGTCAGAGGAGGAGCCTGCCTCATCCAGGAGTGCGTCGATCTCCGGCTTGGCCGTGATCGTCCAAGTGCTGCCGGAATGGAATAGCGAATTCAGAGCGCCATCGGCATCCTGGCAGCCGCAGGAAGATGTGCTGATCGCCAGTGTGGGGCCGTCCGCCGGACCCTTCTGGATCAGTTGCAGGAAGGTCGGCGTATCGACCTTGGCGATCTCGACCGCGAAACCGACATCCTGAAGTTCCTGCTGGATTGCCTCTGCGACACGCTGGTCGAAAAAGGCACCGATGGTGAACTGGAATTTTGGCGGCGCACCGACCTTGGAAACCAGCGCCTTTGCCTTTTCGGGATCGAAGGGCAGGCCGGTGATCTTGTCACTCCAGCCGAAATGCGCCGGGGTCACCATCTGGGCGATCGGCTTGTCCAGCCCGCCGAGAATGCCTTGTGTGATGCCTTCCTTGTCGATCGCATACGCGAGCGCCTGGCGCAGCTCCGGCTTGTCGAAGGGCGGCTTGTTGGGGTTGATGCGCACATAGGCGAGGCGTTCGGTCAGAACCGGGATCGCCTTGGCGTCCTGCGAGCCCTGCAGCTGGCCGGCCTGATCGGAAGTCAGCGCCCTGGCGAAATCCACCGTGCCGGACTGGATGTCGGCGAGCCGGGTGGAACTATCCGGGACGGCGCGGAAAACCGCGGTCGGGAATTTCGACTTCTGGCCCCAGTAGTCGTCATTGCGGGCAAGCGTCACGGCGACACCCTTTTCCCACTTGCCGAACTTGTAGGCGCCGGAGCCAACCGGCGACAGGTTGAAGCCGGCATTGCCGACGGCATCAACCACATGCTTCGGCACGACCGACAGGTTGGTCAGCGCGGCGAGCAGGGCCGGATAGGGCCGCTTCAGGGTCAGCGTCACCTCGTTAGCGCCGCTCAGCTCCGCCTTTTCGATCTTGTTGAACTGGGTAAGCTGCGGGCTTGCGAATTTCGGATCGATGATGCGGTTGACGCTGAAGGCGACGTCTTCGGCGGTCAGCGGCGAGCCGTCATGGAAACGGATGTCGTCGCGCACAGTGAAGACGATCTTGGTATCGGTGACGTTTTTCCATGCGGTCGCCACCTGCGGCACGATCTTGCCGGCATTGTCGCGGGTCACGACATTGTCGAAGATGTTGCGATAGACGAAATAGCTGTCCGGGTTCCATTGCAGCTGCGGATCGAGGGTGGAAGGCTCATTGACGAGGTCGATGACGATCTGCTGTTTTTCAGCTGCGTGGGATGGCGCGGTGAGCGAAAGAAGGCCGAGGCTGACCCCGGCAAGGGCTGCGACGAGAGTAGACGATTTCATAGTTGCACTCCTTCAATGTACTTGGTTTGGCAATTGGCTTGGGCAGGATCAGGTATCGGCGACGGATCGCAGATGGCAGGCCGCCTGATGTGAACCTTCCGCCGGACGAAGCGCCGGGGACCGCTCCCGGCAGATCAGCTCGGCGATCGGACAGCGGCTCGAAAAACGACAGCCGGCCGGCGGGTTGGCGGGGCTTGGCAAGTCACCTTGCAGGATGATGCGCTGCCGCTGTCGCTGGGCGACCGGATCAGGCAGCGGAACGGCGCTCAGCAGTGCCTTGGTGTAAGGATGCGTCGGACGGGCAAACACGTCAGCCGTCTTACCGGTTTCGGCGATACGGCCGAGATACATCACCGCCACCCTGTCGGCGAAATGCCGGACGACCGACAGATCATGCGAGATGAACAGATAGGACAGGCCGAACCGCCGCTGCAGTTCGAGCAGAAGGTTGAGGATTTGCGAGCGGATCGACACGTCGAGCGCCGAGACAGGTTCGTCGAGCACCAGCAGTTTCGGTTGCAGGGCAATCGCTCGCGCGATGACGATGCGTTGCCGCTGGCCGCCGGAAAAGGCGTTCGGCTTGCGGTCGGCATGGGCGGGATTGAGCCCGACCAGAGAAAGCAGCTCCTCCACCCGTGCCTGGCGCTCAGCCGACGTGCCTATGCCGTGGATGGCAAGCGGCTCGGCAATGCTGTCGCCGATGTTCATGCGCGGATTGAGCGCGGAGACTGGATCCTGGAAAACAATCTGAATGTCGCGCGTACGGGTCCTGGCGTCCGCACCGTCATGTTTCATGTCGCGGCCATCGAACCGCAGCTGCCCGCCCGTCGGTTTTTGCATCCCGACCAGGGTTGCGCCAAGCGTCGATTTGCCGGAGCCGGATTCTCCGACCAGCGCCAGACTTTCGCCAGGCGCGATGTCGAGATCGACCCCATCGACCGCCTTGAGCAGGCCGGTGGCGCGGCCGAGGAAACCGCGGCGGATCGGGAAATGCACCGCAAGGTCACGGATGGAGATGAGCGGCTCGGTCATGACAGGCCCCCGACGAGGCTCTGGTGCCAGCAGGCGGCGTGGCGGCCGGGGCCCGCCGCGGAGAGCACGGGCATGCGACCGCATTCCTCGTCGGCCAAAGGACAGCGCGTTGAAAACCGGCAGCCGTCCGGCCAGGCACCGATATCCGGCACCATGCCTTTGATGGTCGGCAGGAAGGATTTCGCGTCGCTGCCGTCGAGGCGCGGAATGGTGTGGAGAAGCAGCCGCGTATAAGGGTGCTTCTGCTCGCGAAAGATATCGTCGACGGTCCCGTCCTCGACGATGCGCCCGGCATACATGACCGCGACGCGGTCGGCGATGTCGGCGACGACACCCATATCATGGGTAATGAGCAGGATGGCGGTGCCGGTCTCCGTCCGCAGCCGTTTCATCAGGTCGAGTATCTGCGCTTGGATGGTGACATCCAGCGCCGTGGTTGGTTCGTCGGCGATCAGCAGGCGCGGGCGGGTGATCAGCGCCATGGCGATCATCACCCGCTGGCACATGCCGCCCGACAGTTCGAACGGGTATTGCCTGGCCCGCAGTGCCGCTTCCGGAATACCGACTTCCTCCAGCATGGCGATTGCCCGCCGTTTGGCCTCGCGACGGCTGACACCGCCATGCACCAGCAGCGCCTCGGCGATCTGCTGGCCGACCGGCATCAACGGATTGAGTGACGCTACCGGCTCCTGGAAGATCATCGACATGTCGTTGCCGCGCAGCCGCTTGAACGCTGCGTCAGCCAAGCCGTTGATCTTTCGATCGCCCAGCATCACGGTACCGCCGGAGATCGAGGCGATCGGCGGCAGCAGGCCCATCACCGAAAAGGCGGTCATCGACTTGCCACAGCCGGATTCGCCGACCAGACAGACGATCTCGCCGGCGGCGACGGAAAAGCTGACGCCATCGACGACGGGTTGGCCGTTGATCGCCACGCGCAAACTGTCGACAGCGAGCAGCGGTTCGATCATGCTCTAGCCTCCCGGACCGCCGCCCAGGGATTGCGGGGATGCACCATGCCGATGTTTAGGCCGTCACGCCGCAGCACGAGCGAGGGGACCGCGAAGTTGACGGGATAAAGTGTGTCCTCGATCAGCTGCACATCGTATTCGGCCGAGATCAGCGCAGCGGCGTCGCCTGAAGCGACACTGTTGATGCGCACCGCCGCGCCGCTCACATCGATGCGCGGGATCGACAGCGCCTTTTCCGGCGAGAGGCGGTAAGCGAGAAGATAAGCGAGGAGCTGGGCCACCGCCGAGACGATCTGGCGGCCGCCCGCCGCACCGAGCGCAAGTTCCGGCAGGCCGTCGCGGGTGGTGATCACCGGGCTCATATTGGCGAGCGGTTGGCGCCCGGCGGCGAGCGAGTTCGGTCGGCCGGGGCGTGGGTCGAACCACATCATGCCGTTGTTGAGCAGGAAGCCGAGCTCGGGCACCACCACCTTGGAACCGAAGCGCGACAGAAGCGTGTTGGTGAGCGAAACCATCGTGCCATCGCGATCGACGACGCTGACATGGCTGGTGCAGCTCTGCCCGGCGGCATGCCCAAGATGCCGGTAGCGATCGTCATTGGCATGCTGAAGAGCGCGGGCGAAGGCCCGGGCGGCCTCGCCGGATAGTGGATCGGGCGCATCGAGCGTGGTTTGCAGCTCCTCCAGCGCCCTCAGCAGCGTCGGACCGCCGGACAGGCCGGGCACGGCGTGGATGGCGCTGCCCTGGTAATCCTGCGCCAGCGACGGCAGCCAGCGCGGCGAATAGGCGGAGAGGTCGTCCGCCGACAGCGCTGAACCTCCCCTTGCGAGATCGGCAATCATCGCCGCCGCGATCCCGCCCTCGTAAAAGTCCCGGGCACCGGCGCGGGCCAGACGTTGGAACGTGGCGGCCTTGGCGGCCATCGGCAGGAACAGCGACTTGCCGCCTTCCGGCACCCGTGGCGCGCGCCCGTCGCGCAGGAACAGTTCTGCGGAGGCGGGGAAACGGGCGAGGTTGTGCCCGTCGATGGCGAGCGCCAGTGCCGCGTACCAGTCCACCTGCAGCCCGCGATGCGCCTGTTCAATAGCAGGCTGAAGCGCCGCTTCCCAGGAGATCGTGCCAAAACGTTCGAGTGCCTCGGCAAGCCCGGCAATGGCGCCGGGAACGCAGATCGAGCCGTAACCGATCAGGTTGCGGTCGCCCTCGACGGCCGGCCAGCTGAACCAGTCCTCGTCATTGCCGCCGATGACCTTGTAATTATCCGGATCGAGCCCGACAGGAGAAACCACGTTGAAGTCGAGCACATCGACCGCGCCGGTTCCACCGTCGGCCCGCAACAGGAAACCACCGCCGCCGATGCCCGACAGCCATGGCTCTACGACGCTTAGTACTAGCGCGGTGACGACGGCCGCATCCACCGCATTCCCGCCCTCCGACAGCACGCGGGCGCCGGCTTCCGCCGCCTGCCAGTGCTGGCAGGCGACCATGCCGCCTTTGCCGACCGTCTGGGTCTTGCCGACCTGCCAGCTCTCATTCATCGCAGCGCCCACCTTCATGAGTGTGCTCCAAAACGCTGCGGCCCGATCGGCGAAGGGATTGCCGCCGAGACCGCAAAACGGCCGGCATTGGCGGAGGCCGCGTGGTGGAGGGCGATCTCCTGCGCCGTCGCGACCCAGGCGCCATTTTCGGCGGCCACTTCGGCGATGAGTTTTTCGAGCATGGCGATGCGCTGGGCGCGGCCGGAAATCCAGTCATGCACGGTCAACGTGAACAGGCCGCCGAAGCGGTGCTGCGCCCGCCACTCGCAAAGCCAGTCGTCCAGCACCTGGGCACTGGAAACCGGCGCCTGCCGGTCATTGCCGCTGCCTTCGAATTTAAAGAAGATCGCATCGTCCAGCGCCCATTGCACGGGAATTTCGACCACGTCGTCGATCTCGTAAGGATGGTCGAAGCCCATCAGCGAAGAATCGTAGGCGAGGCCGAGCCGTTTGACCTCCCGCAGCATATGCGGCGTCATTTCCCAGGCGGGCGCGCGGAAGCCGACCGGTTTTTTGCCTGTCTGACGGACGAAAAGATCGAGGCTCGCCTCGATCGCGGCCGTGAATTCGCCGTCGTCGATATCGCGCACCAGTTCGTGGAAATACCCATGCAGGCCGATCTCGTGGCCGGCATCCAGCAGTGCCGGCAGCAAATCGGGATCGGACTCGGCAACCACCGCCGGCACGTAAAAGCTCGCTTTGACGTCGTAGCGGTCAAACAGGTCGAGGAAGCGGGGCACGCCCGAGCGCAGACCGAAGCGGCGCAATTCCAGTCGCGCCAGGCGGGAGGGGAGATGATCGCGATGTTCCCACAGGAAAGGGGCGGTGGCATCGACATCGACGCTGAACAGGGCGGCGCTCGTTTTACCGTCGGGCCACTGGTAGGGTGGAAACGGCGCATAGCTGCCGCCGATCGGTCGTCCGGACATGGTTGTTTTCCTTTATTCAGAGCGGGCGCTTTTTGGCCTGGTAGACGGCGAGCGAGCCGATCGAATTGCCGCCATCGACAGTCAGCGTTGCACCCGTCACATAGGCCCCCGCATCCGAGGCGAGGTAGAGCACGGCGGTCGCCGCATCCTCCGGCGCCGATACCCGGCCGAGCGGGATGTTGGCGATGACGTTGTCGATATGCTCCTGCGAAAGGTGATTGACGTCGCTGCCCGGCGCAAAGCCCGGCTCGACGATATTGACACGAATGCCGTAAGCGGCGAGTTCCAGCGCCAGGCCTTTGTTCAGCCTGTCGAGTGCCGTCTTGGACGTGCTGTAGGGAGCGGCCGTCAGCCGCATCTTGCGCGAGGCGCCCGACGAGATGTTGACGATCGAGCCTTTGACGCCCTTGGCGATCATCTGCTTGGCGGCGCTCTGCGACAGCAGGAACGGGGCGCGCAAGTTGATGTCGAAGATGCGGTCCCAGTCTTCGGCCGTTATGTCGAGCAGGAAACCGGAAGGATAGATACCGGCATTGTTGACCAGCACGTCGGCCGCGCCCCATTTTTCCCCGACACAGGCGAACAGAGCCTTGATATCGGTATCGCTGGTGAGGTCGGCTGCAAATTGCAGCAGATCGCCGCCGATTTCGCCGGCAGCCTTGTCGAGACGGGCAGTGTCGGTATCGGTCAGCAGCACGGTGGCGCCGGCATCGGCGAAAGCCTTGGCGATCCAGCCGCCGAAAATCCCGGCCGCACCCGTGACAATGACCTTTTTGCCTTTAAAATCTTCGGTAAAATCAACCATTTCAACGACTCCTGGGGTCAAGGCGATCCCGCAGGAAATCGCCGAGGACATTGACGGATAAAACAAGAAGGAAAAGCGCCGTGCCGGGAATGACGGACAACCACCAGGCATTGGCGACGTAGTTGCGGCCGACCGACAGCATCACGCCCCAGCTGGCGGTCGGCGGCTGAACGCCGAGGCCGAGGAAGGAAAGGCCGGCCTCGAACAGCACCATCAGGCCGAATTCCAGCGTCACCACCACGACCAGCGCGCCGGCGATGTTGGGCAGGACGTGGGTGCGCAGCACTCGCCACCAGCTGGCGCCCATCGAGCGCGACAGCCGCAGATAGGAGGTGTTGGCGATCACCAACGTCTGGCCATACGCGACGCGGGCGTAACGTGGCCAGCGGGTCAGGGCGAGCACGAGCACGACGTTCTGCAGGCCGGGGCCAAGAGTGGCGACGGTGATGATGGCGAGCAGGATGGCCGGCACAGAGAGCACAATATCGACCAGCCGCATGATGATTGTTTCCACAATTCCGCGCTTCAGCGCCGCGACCATGCCGAGGATGCTGCCGGTAATGCCCGAGAGAACCACGGAAGCGAAGGCGACGAGCAGCGAGACACGGGAGCCGTGGATCAGCCGGCTCAGCGTATCGCGTCCGAGTTCGTCGGAGCCGAGCAGATAGTGGGCGTTGCGGATGACGAAGCCCGGCGGCTTCAGGCGGCCGAGCAGGTTTTGGGCATTCGGATCGTAAGGCGCGATCCAGGGCGCCAGGATCGCGGCAAGCAGGATTGCCACCAGCACGAAACCGGCAAGCAGGATGCCCAGGGGCAGGCGTCCGACGGTTTGGCGGACCCTTGTCATGGCAGTAATCATGCCTGGAGCGTGTATGTTCGGCGCGCTCATGACTGACGCTCCGGCAGGCGAATGCGGGGATCGATGAGGCTGTAGAGCAAATCGGCAGTGAGGTTGAGCAGGATGGCGGAAGCGGCGCCGATCAGTACCACGCCCTGGACGATCGCAAAGTCGCGGGCGCTGATAGCCTGGATCGTCAGCTGACCGAGTCCCGGCCAGGCAAACACCGTTTCAATGATGATGGCGCCGGTCAGGAGATTGGCGATCTCCAGCGCCGAAATGGTGACGATCGGCACGGCCGCGTTGCGCATCAGGTGATGGGCGATCAGCCGGAAGGTCGAAAGCCCCTTGGCATGGCCGGTGCGAACGTAATCCTTGCCGAGTTCGTCCAGTACCGAGGTGCGCGTCACCCGCGCAAAGGTCGCCATCGACAGGAAACCGAGTGCGAAGGAGGGCATGATCAGGCTCGCAAAACCGGCAACGCCGGAGGGCGGCAGCCAGCGCAGCCAGACGCCGAAAAACATGATCAGCAGCACCGAGGTCCAGAAGGTCGGCATGGACTGGCCGACTAGTACCAGCGCCGTAAGCCAGCGCGCTTCCCAGCGATTACGACGGACCGCGATCAGAATGCCGACCGGTACGCCGAGCCCGATCGCGACCAGCAGCGCCCCGGCCGCAAGCTCCAGCGTGTAGGGAATGCGGCTTGCGATGATGTCGACGACCGGCAGGTTTTGCACGTAGGAGCGACCGAGATCGAGGCGGGCAAGGCCGCCCAGGAAAGACAGATACTGGATGTAAAGCGGCCGATCGAAACCGAGCGCGGTGCGGATCACGTCGATATCGGCCTCGGTGGCGCCTTGCGGCACCATCAGCAGCACGGGATCGCCGGTCAGCCGCTGGAGAAAAAAGACCAGCGTCACAACGCCGAACAGCGCGATCATGGCCTGCAACAGTCGTCTCACGAAGAATGCACCCAACGCAACCACCTTTCCCGATGACCAGCGCGCCATGGGGTGCGCCGGAGCGATTTCGAATTTGGCAGCGGGGTGCCGTCAGTCTTTCCAGCTGGCCCTGTTCAGGAAGAAGCTCTCATTGGCCGTCGGGGTCCATTCGAGTTTGTCCGATGCGCCGTAGATGACCGCGGCCTGGTAGAGCGGCAGGAGAGGCACATCCTTGGCGACCGTATTGGCCACCTGCGTGTAGGCGGCCAGCCGCTTCGCATCATCCAGCGTGTTGCGGGCCGTATCCAGCGCCGCATCGACCTTCGGATCGGAGATCGCCGACCACGAGCTGCTGGAATGCAAGAGCGGGAAGGAGATGCCGTCGGCATCCTGGCAGGCGCAGGACCAGCGGCCGAAGGAGATCGAAGGCTGCTTCGTTTTCTCAGCTTGCACACGCTGCAGATAGCTGGCGAAATCGACGTTCTCGACATTGACCTTGAAGCCGACATCGCTGAGCTGCTGCACCAGCGCCTGGACAATGCGTTGGTCGAAGGTCGGCGACGTTAGGAAGGTGATCGGCTGGGCCGCCTTGGCACCGGCTTTTGCCACCAGCTCCTTGGCCTTGGCGGGATCAAAGGTCAGGCTTTCGACGCCCGGCACGTAACCGGTGTACTCCGCCGACGCCAGCTGCGAGACCGGCTTGTCGTAACCGCCGAGCAGGCCATCGATGATCGACTGGCGGTCGATCGCATAGGCGACGGCGCGGCGCAAATCGGCGTCATCGAATGGTGCGGCGCTGGCGTTGAGTTTCAAATAGGCGATGCGTTCGGTGACAGCCGTCAGCACCTTGACGCCGCCGCTGCTCTGCAGCTGCAAGGCGAGGTCGGGATCGAGCGTCACGGCGAGATCGGCAGTGCCGGCCTTAAGGTCGGCAACGCGAGTGGAGGAGTCGGGCACCGCGCGAAAATCGGCCCGGGCGAAGACGCCCTTCTTGCCCCAGTAACCGTCATTGCGGGCAAGCACGACATCGACGCCGCGTTGCCACTTTTCGAACTTGTAGGGGCCGGAGCCGACCGGCGACAGGTTGAAGGCGTCGTTGCCGACCTTGTCGATCACCTGTTTCGGGACGACGGAAAGTTTGACGAGCTGGGCGAGCAGCACCGGATAGGGGCCATTGGTGGTGATCGTCACCTCGTTGGCGCCGGAGACGCTGGCCGAGACGATCTTGTTGAACTGGCTCAGCTGCGGGCTGGCGAATTTCTTGTCGATGATCCGGTTGATGCTGAAGGCGACGTCTTCAGCCGTCAGCTTCGAGCCGTCATGGAAGGTAACGTCATCACGCAGCGAAAAGACGACTTCGGTGTCGGACTTGTATTTCCAGGCGGTGGCGATCGCCGGGATGATCTCGCCCTTGTCGTCGCGGGTAACGAGCTGGTCGAAGATGTTGCGATAAACGAAATAGCTGTCCGGATTCCACTGCTTGTGCGGATCGAGCGAGGATGGTTCGCTGACGAGATCGATGACGATCGTGTCCTTCGGAGCGGCGAATGCGGAGAATGGCATCACGGCGCCCACCAGCGCCGCAAAGGTCAAAGCCCGGAGTACTTTCATCTAGAATGTCCTTTTCGGCGATGGTTGCTGAAGTCCGGGCCTGGCTTTGGCGGCATCCGGCCCGGCATTGGAATTCTGTCGCGTTTTTGCAGCCGCCCGCGGGGCGGAAGGCATTGCGAGGTCGGATTGCAGCAGTCGATCCTGCGCAAACGCCGCGAATGCATCGCCGACCTTCTTCAAGAAGTTCGCCGCCTTGGTATTCTGGCCGCCCTTTTTCGCTTCCAGGAAGGCACTCCAGTCCGTCGGCGGCAGACGGCTTGCAGTGCCGGCCTCTAGGACGTTTAGATAATATTCGGACCTGTCCCAAAGGTTGGTCAGCCAGCCCGACAGAAGCGGTGCCTTGAGCTGACCGGCGACAAGCTCACGGATTTCCCGGTCGTAACCACGCAGCATCGACAGGTTGTCGTCCGACACGCGCGGCTGGGCGGCGAGTGCCGCCTGCATGCCCGATATCGCCTCGATGCGCTCGATAACCGTCCGCGACAGCTCGACATCGGCAAGCAACGGCTCCAGCTGGCGGCGGCCGAGGGCAATCTCGCGCAGCCCGATCGCGGTGATCGTCGACACCTTCCATCCGCTGCGCGGCTGGGAGGAAACGAAACCACGATGCGACAGGCGCACGAGGGCGGCGCGGATGATGCCGCGCCCCAGCTTGTAATGGCGGCAGAGCACCTGTTCCGACAGGCGCTCTCCAGGAAGAAGCGCGCCGGCCAGGATATCGTGACGAATTTTCAATTCCGCCACCGTGACGATGTCGGACGAGGTTTTGGGCAGGAATGGGCTCTCGGCGTCTAGCATGACGCAAAACTAAGATCTCAGATTAATGACGTGAAGTGTTAGATTTTCTTTATATATAAAATTACTAGACATTTTTTCCGCAAACTGACCGGCGAATGAAAGGGATGTGTGCCGGACACGCGGCCATTGGCTGCGCGGCGTGCCGAAGCAGATCAATGCCTGCTTGCGCACCTCGCTATCCTAGGCGGTGTTCACGAGCTGACGCCGATCGCACAGGCGGCGTCTCCATCAACGATAACCGGCACGCCGCCGGCCACCACCAACAGCCGCCCGCCGTTGGCGCAGTTGATGCATATGCCGGGCTCCCAGGTTGGCTGCCGCTACATAGCTTTCGGTGATGCGCATTGCCCCGGCAGCCGTCGTTGGCATTGCCCAAATTAGTCTTCGTGGTCGCCAGCTGCTCAATCAGGTGGTCGCTAAACGCGATCCGCGGTTCAATTTCATGGCAGAATCGAACTCCTTTGAGATGCTGAGCGAGCTGGTTCATAGATGCGACATGATCTCCTTCCAAATTCAGATCGGTGCTCCGATCGAAGACTTCGGGTCAGAACTGTTCTGTCGTCCGATCGATGAGCGCTATATCCCGCCCTCTGATTTTGTCTTGTGTCAGTTGCGCGGCCGTATTCTGCCAATCGCAGCGGCTTCGTTCGCGGACAAATTCGTGAAAGGAATGAGTTGATCTAACTAGAATAGCTAGAGCGCCGGTTCGAGTCCGTTCAAGACCAAACGGGTAGTGAGGTGCGCGGCCATGGGCCGCGCAGTGTCCTATACGGCGATGCCTTGTACTATGCTCGAAGTTCACATGGACTATATCGAGTCAGACCACACAGTGGTTCGCAGGCAATGATTTCACGGCAGCCGACATCATGATGAGCTTCCCGCTCGAAGCAGCACGGTCTCGGGCCGTGCCTTGATGCATCCCGCCCCGCGACGATCGCCTGGCTAGAACGAATTCATGCCCGGCAAACCTAGAAAGGGCCATGGAAAAGGGCGGTGCCTAGAGTTTCGCGAACTTATGGGGCATGACTAGTGAGTAAACTCCCTCGTCATGCCGTAATGGTAGTCGCAGGACGGAAACGTTCTCGGCTTTCGACTTTCCGGTCTTGCGATCCTGGCCGACTTCGAACGTCACCCTGTCGCCTTCGCGAAGCGAGCCGCCACGCTGCAAGGCAGAGACGTGAACTAAGACATCCTGGCCCCCGTCTTCCGGCGTGATGAAGCCACGTTCATCGTTACGTTGCCACGCCTTTACCTTGGCTTCCACATCCGCAATTTTCTTCTCCAGTTCAGCGTATTCCTCGGCCTGGCTTGTGAACAATTCCTGTGCGAGCTCTGGCACAGTTTCGTCAGCTTTTACCTTTTCAAGCAGCATCGGAATATGTGCTAACCCCTTAGCTGCGGAAATGCCGAATTCGGTGGCGTAACCCCGTATAGCGTTAGCGAGTTGGGTCCGGTGAGCTCTCAGAGGGGTCCGGACGCTGATCAGCATGAGTGCTGCTTGTTCATCAACTGTTTTAACCGGAACAAACCGCATCGTTTGACGGCTCATTGCCTCGCAGAGCCCTTAGGCATCGGCCGTGTCGTTCTTGTTGCTTTTGATCTAGGGCTTAACAAGTTGCGGCGCGATCATCCTCACCTCATGTCCGAATGAGGTGAGCAGGCGTACCCAATGATGCGAACCACCACAGGCCTCGATCGCGACCAAAGTTGGCGGGCTGATCTTAATGAAGTCGATCATCTCCTTACGTCGCATTCTCTTACGCAAGACCGGCTTCTCTCCCGCATTCACGCCATGCAACTGAAAGACATGCTTTGACGTATCCATGCCAATACGAATAATCTTGTTCATGGGCGGCCCCTACGATTGAGATCTTAAAAGCTCATTCTGGCACATTTCGATGCCGTTCAGGGGCCGTCCACTCCAACATCAAGAACAAGGATGTTTGCCGCAGATAACGCGAAATGACGTCGGTGGTTGACCGAACTCTGTCTCGGGCAATCGAGTGAGCTTCTGTTGATCGGGAGCCAAGAGATGATCTCAATGCGCTCGGTTTCGTTCCACTGGGAGGCCAGATCCCACGACATCCTCAGCAGCGATAGGCACCGTGAGGCGGCAGCATGCAACTTTTTGCAGCAGACTGCCACACCCCTCACAGTTGGCATCGACAACCTTTTCTTGTGTGACGTCGAATATGGAGTAGGCGACTATCACGTCGTTTATCGCCGTGCACTTTAGGCATCTAATCTTCAACCTGCTTCCACCCTTTCGGCGGCATTGCCAAATGGCACCTGCGCTGGCGCCAGCGGCAAAAAACCTACGCTGGCAACGCAATATTACAGGGAATTAATTCGCATTTCCAAGATGTTGATGAAATGGTCGAGCTGCCTCCGCAGTGATTTGCTGGATACCCCGCCACGGCTGCCCAGGCCTATCTCATGCAAAGACTGGATATCCGATGAAGGAAATGATCCTCCTCGCTGCTCTCGCTAGCGCCGTCGCCGTTGCCGGTAACGCGTCGGCCGCTGAACGCCACCATCCCTAATCACATCACCCGGTCTGCCATGTTGAGCATCAAAAGGTGAAGGTCCACGGCAAGTGGATCGTGAAGCAGGTCAAGGTCTGCAGGTAATGTATGGCTCGGGGTTCGCCCCGAGCTCTACCTCTTCCTATGAGCTCTCATAATGACATTTCAAGTCAGCTCCCCTTCCTTGTCAATTGAGCCGCGCGTTCGCTACCACGGCGTCCAGAGATCCCTGCACTGGATCATGGCTGCCGTGATTTTCGGTGCCTTGGGAATCGGATTGTATTGTTCGTATCTCGACCACGGATCGTCGCAGCGACAATTATTGATGGATATTCACAAGTCGCTCGGCATGACCGCGCTGGCGCTTCTGATCATACGCATTCCGGTTCGAGCGGTTACGTCCTCCACGGAAGGTCGAACCGTTCCATGGTTCGGGATGTTCCACTGGCCGATCATACTGAGAGAAAACAAGCCTTTCGGCCGTGCTGTTGGCGTCGTCCATCATTACGGCGCCTATGCTTTTTATGCATTACTTGCTCTTCACCTCGGCGCGGTCGTCTGGCACAGGCTCGTTAAGAGGGATGAAGTTTTGGCACGAATGCTCTGAGGAAAGGAAATTACCATGGACGACAAGGTCAGGGCTGTGCTTGACGCCTATGAACAGCGGATCCTCGAAGAGAAAACCCTGCCGCGCGTCGAGGTCCTCGGCGGCAGAGACGGAGGCAACGACCAACGTATGAGGGCCGTCGGCCCTGAAAGTGGGAGGTTCATTAACATACTTGCGGCGAGCCTAGAGGCGCCAACGATCCTAGAGATCGGGACGTCCTTCGGCTACTCCGGAATATGGCTCGGGGATGCTGCTCGAAAAAGCGGCGGTCGCGTCATCACGATGGAAGTCCATGAATACAAGTCCGACCACGCGCAGCAGATGGCCAAAAAGGCTGGTCTTTCCGACGTCATCGACTTCCGCGTTGGCGATGCCGTGCAGCTAATCGCTGAGTTGGATTGCAACGTCGATTTCGTGCTGCTGGATCTTTGGAAGGAACTATACGTTCCGTGCCTCGAGGCGTTCTATCCGAAACTCAATCCAGGGGCCATTCTTGTTGCCGACAATATGCTCGGTAGAGATCCGGGTGTTAAGGACTATGCCGTGGCCATTCGAGCCAAGCCGGAAATCGCGAGTGTCCTTCTCCCGGTCGGGCAGGGATTGGAAGTCAGCAGGTACAAGTTCTGACGAGCTAGCATTTCGGCGCGGTTGACGCGCTAATCGCCGGTGAGGTCAAGCAAACGCTGCATGAATTCGGAAAACGCTCGTGCGTTGGCGCTGGCAGTCGTCCGGTTGGAAAGACCGCCCACAGGTCGTTCCCGGAAGCTCCTAATCTTCGAGAACGCGGCATATTTCGCCGCGTTGCAGCTCAGGCCAAAACATCCACTTCGATTTCACGGCTAGTCCCATATCGGCCTTTACGGCCGCACGGATCCCTTTGGCGGCAGTGAACCGAAGGTTGCCAGCTAGAGCCACCGATGCCTCGGCGCCGTCCCTGCGGAACGTCCAGCGATTGCCGAAGCACCGGACGCGATCAGTTCGGCGGTGGCGCGGTGCATCGTCTCGATGGCCGAATAGGGAACGTTGTACGGCGGCTTAGCCGGAGGACATCCTGCCGGCCCTGCGCCGCGTTGCCGCCAAATAGAGCGCAGCTACGGGCCCTCCTCCGAGGAGAGGCCCGGAGCGACATCTTGGTCGAGATCATTACCTCGTCTCAACGATTGCTTCGCCAGACTGTTCTTCCTCCGCACGCGGCTTGAACACGCGGCGGACGGTGACGAAGAGCAGTGGGATGAAAAAGACGCCGATGACAGTGGCCGAAATCATGCCGCCCATTACGCCAATACCGATGGAGTTCTGGCTACCCGAGCCCGCCCCACTTGCGATCGCCAGCGGCATGACGCCGAGGATGAAGGCAAGCGAGGTCATCAGGATCGGCCGCAGGCGCTGGCGCGCCGCTTCGACGGTGGCCGTGACCAGATCCTTGCCGGACTTTTGCTGATCGATCGCGAACTCGACGATCAGGATCGCATTTTTCGCCGCAAGACCGATCGTCGTCAGCAGGCCGACCTTGAAGTAGACGTCGTTGCTTTGACCGAAGAGCAGTGCGGCCGCAAGGGCGCCGAAGATGCCGATCGGTACGGAGAGCATGACCGCGAACGGGATCGCCCAGCTTTCATAAAGTGCAGCAAGCGCCAAAAAGACGACGAGGATCGAGATCGCATAAAGCTGTGCCGCCTGGTTGCCCGAGAGCCGCTCCTGCGCGGAAAGGCCGGTCCACTCGTGGGTGAAGCCCCCCGGCAGCTGGCCAACCATCGCGTCGATCTCGTTCATCGCATCACCCGAGGAGACGCCCGGCGCCGCGGCACCCTGGATTTCGACTGCAGACGAACCGTTGTAGCGTTCCAGGCGCGGCGAGCCGAACTTCCAGTGGCCGTCGGCAAAGGCCGAGAACGGCACCATCTCGCCATCGGAGTTCTTCACATACCACCGGTCGAAATCTTCCGGCTGCATACGGAATGCCTTGTCTGCCTGTACATAGACCTTTTTGACGCGGCCGCGGTCGATGAAGTCGTTGACGTAGTTTCCGCCCCAGGCAGTCGACAGCGTTGCGTCGATATCTGAGAGGCTGAGGTTCAGTGCGCTCGCTTTTTCCTGGTCGATATCAACGGAATATTGCGGAGAGTCGTCCTGACCGTTCGGGCGCGTTCCGACAAGCTTGTTGCTCTTTCCTGCAGCCGCGAGAAGCTGGTTGCGAACCTGAATGAGCTGCTGGTGGCCGGCACCATTCATATCCTTGAGATAGAAGTCAAAGCCCGCATTATTGCCGAAACCGGGAATGGCGGGCGGTAAGAGCGCAAAAACATTGGCGTCCTTGATCTTCGAGAATGCACCCATCGCCCGCTGCGCAATGGCTTGAGCCTTTGCTTGCGGCGTCGATCGTTGGTCGAAGTCCTTGAGCTTTACAAAGGCGATGCCGACGTTTTGTCCCTGTCCGCCAAAGCCGAAGCCGACAACAGCCATGACGCCCGTGACATAATCCTTCTCGTCGTTGAGATAGTGATCAGTCACCTTCTTCAGCACCTTCTGCGTGCGGTCCGCCGTAGCGCCGACCGGCAGCTGGACGCTGGTGATCAGGATCCCTTGATCTTCCTCGGGCAAGAACGAGCTCGGCAAGCGGGTGAACAGATAGCCAGTTGCCGCCGCTATCAGCAGAAAGAGAACAATGAAGATGCCAGCGCGGCGGATAATGCCGCTGATTCCACGCTGATAGCCGCGCGTGCCGCGGTCGAAGCTACGGTTGAAGAAACCGAAGACGCCTCGGTTCTTGGCACCATGCTTTGGCTTCTTGAGGATCGTGGCGCAAAGAGCCGGCGTCAGCACTAGGGCGACGACGACCGACAGCAGCATGGCCGAGACGATGGTCACCGAGAACTGCCGGTAGATGACGCCCACCGAGCCCGAGAAGAAGGCCATGGGGATGAATACCGCCGACAGAACGGTGGCGATGCCGATCAGCGCCCCGGTGATTTCCTGCATCGATTTGATGGTAGCCTCGCGCGGCGACAGACCCTCGTCCACCATCACGCGCTCGACATTTTCGACAACGACAATCGCATCGTCGACCAGAAGACCAATCGCCAGCACCATGCCGAACATGGTCAGCGTGTTGATCGAATAGCCGAAGAAGGCGAGCACCCCGAAGGTGCCGAGCAGCACGACCGGAACCGCAAGCGTCGGAATGAGCGTCGCGCGGAAACTCTGCAAGAAGGCGAACATGACGATGAAGACGAGCACGATCGCTTCAACGAGCGTCTTCACCACGTCTTCGATCGACAGCTTGACGAACGGCGTCGTGTCATAGGGATAGACGACCTCGACGTTCGGCGGCAGCGTGCCGTGCAGCGTCTCGACCGTCGACTGCACCGCCTCCGCTGTGTCGATGGCGTTGGCGCCGGAGGCGAGGTTGATCGCGAGGCCCGCGGCTGGATTGCCGTTATAGGTCGAGAAGCTCGAATAGCTCTCGGCACCGAGCTCGACGGTCGCGACGTCGTTCAACCGCACCAGCGAACCGCTGCTGGCGCTCTTCAAGATGATGTTCTGGAACTGCTCGGGCGTCTGGAGACGGCTCTTTGCTGTCACAGTCGCGTTTAGCTGCTGGCCCTTGCGCTGCGGCAGCGCACCAAGCTGGCCGGCTGCAACCTGCGTATTCTGGGCCTCGATAGCGTTCGTAACATCGCTGACCATCAGTGAGTATTTCGCGAGCTTGTCCGGATCAACCCATATGCGCATCGCGTAACCGGAACCGAACAGCTGCGTGTCGCCGACACCGGGAACGCGCTTCAGCGTGTCGTTCAGCGAGCTGTTGACGTAGTCGGCCAGGTCGGTCGATGTCAGCTTACCGTCCATCGAGACGAAACCGATGACCATCAGGAAGTTCGAGGTAGACTTCGTTACCGTCAGGCCGGTGTTCTGCACGCTTTGCGGCAGCTGCGCCTCGACGAGCTGCAGCTTGTTTTGCACCTGCATCTGCGCGACATCGGGGTCGGCAGCACTGGTGAACGTCAGCGAGATTGACGCCTGCCCGCTCGATTGCGAGGTCGAGGTCATGTAGCCGAGATTGTCGATCCCGGTCATGCCTTGTTCGATGACCTTGGTAACGGAGTTTTCGACCGTCTCGGCGTCGGCCCCCGGATAGGTGCCGGAGATGCGCACTGTTGTCGGCGCGATCTGCGGATATTGAGAGATCGATAGCGTCGTGATCGACAGGATGCCGGCAAGCATGATGACGATGGCGATAACCCAGGCAAAGACTGGCCTGGCAATAAAAAACCGGGACAAGAGTTTACCTCACTTCGTTACGGGCGTATTCGCCGCTTCCTTGACCCGAGCGGGATCCGCGGCATCGGCCTGCTTGATCTCGCCAGTCGTGTCGTCGAGCGTTACGTCGTCGACTTTGACATCCTGGCCGCCCTTGACGCGCTGAATGCCCTCGACAATCACCCGGTCGCCCTCGTTGATGCCGCCGGCCACCAGCCAACTGTTGCCGATGCTGCGCTGAACGCTGAGCGTTCGCCGCTGCACCTTGCCGTCAGAGGAAACAAAAAGCGCTGTCGGATCGCCTTTGGTGTCGCGGGTGATTGCACGCTGCGGCACCAGGAAGCTGTTAGGTGCTACCCCCTCTTCGATCGTCGCACGCACATACATGCCAGGCAGCAGAAGTCGGTCCGGATTGGGGAAGGTCGCGCGCGCCGTCACGGTTCCCAGCGTCTGCGAGACGGAGGATTCGAGAAATTCGAACTTGCCGGGCTTATCATACTTTGAGCCGTCCTCAAGCTTGACGTTGACAGAGACATTGTCGCCCGTCGTTTTAATCCGTCCATCGGCAATCGACTTGCGCAAGGCGAGGAGATTGGTGCTCGATTGCGTGACGTCGACATTGATCGGGTCGAGCTGATTGATGGTCGCGAGCGCCGTCGTTTGCGCGGCGGTGACGAGTGCACCGACCGTGACAGCCGAAGCATCGATGCGGCCGCTGATCGGGGCGCGGATCTTCGTATAGCCGAGATCGATACGCGCGGTCTCAAGAGCAGCGCGCGCCGAGGCGACATCGGCAAGAGCCTGCGCCAGCGTCGATCGGGCATCGTCGAGGTCCTGCTTGCTGACTGCGGCCTGCGATGTCAGTCCCTGATAGCGGTCGAACTTCGCCTGCGCGCTCGGAACTGCGCCTTCAGCCTTCTGCAATGCGGCTTTGGAGCTGTCGAAGGCCGCTTGATATGGGCTCGGTTCGATCTCATAGAGAACGTCACCCGCTTTGACCTCGCTGCCTTCCTTGAAGTTGCGGGCACGGATGATGCCGCCGACCTGGGGGCGGACCTCTGCGATCAACGATGCAACGGTTCGGCCGGGCGCTTCAGCTGTGATCGTCACCGACTGCGGCCGCAGCGTCACAGCGCTGACTTGCGGCTTGGCATCGGCTGCGGCTTTCTGCTGCTGAGGCGCGTTATCGTTGCAAGATGCCAGCGCAAGCGTGAGTGCGATGGTATAACCAAGGCTCGCAAGCCATCTGGTTTGAGTGATATGCATTTCGGGCTCCTGTGTCGCCTGGCGATCGCTGGGGAGGCAACGCAGACGATTCATGATTTGCAGTGGCGGCGGCCTATAGCGGCGGACGGCGCTCTCGGGTTCGTCCTCGCGCGGCCGCAGTCCGAGAAAAGCTTAGGATTTGAATTTTAACTCTGCTCGATCTTGCGGGCGGCTTCATCCAGAGCCGCAGCGACAGCGCTGATCGTCTCTTTGCTGACACCGCCACGCCGCAGTTTCATCCGCAGAGCCATTTTGATGTTTTCCATGCCGCGCACCACTTCGTCGGGCGCGTCGCGTGGCGGACCTCGCTCGCCGGCGAATACCGCGCGGGCTAGAATTTCGTCGATCTGCTTTCGGTTAGCATCGACGAAAAGCCGCCCCTCTGCTGTTGGCCGAAAGAGCTTACGTCCACCGTCTTCGAGGGTGATTGTGGCGTATCCCATATCATCAAGCCACGAAAGCGTCGGATAGATGACGCCAGGGCTCGGCGAATAACTGCCACCGAGGCGTTCTTCAATCGCCTTGATCAATTCATAACCATGAGCCGGTCGCTCTATAATCATCGTGAGAATAAGTAGACGCAAATCACCGTAGTCAAACAGCCGTCGCCTTCGTCCGCCATGCTTGCGGCGCCCGCGGTGTTCCTTTCCCGGGCCTTCGGAGCACTCATCGGTAGGGGGATGCATCTCTTTTTTGGACATGAAAATGCTGTAGCGTTTAGATATATCGGAAATCAAGATATATCGTGAATATTACAGATATTTAATCGCTCAGAGCCAGCATCTTTGACTTCGCCAAACGGGATCCCGAATATTAAGGGGTGGAAACTTACCGCTTCGATGACCCGGCCTCCATGACGAGCGCGGCGGGTCGCGCCGCGCTCGTGTGCGTGTGTGCCTACCGCTTACCGCCGGTCTCGCCCTCAAGTTTCTGAACATGAATGATGGTCTCCCGGTTCAGTGCGTCACGCTCCGGATAGGGCGTGTGTTTGACCGAGAGCGCGTAGCCGTCGTGGAAACGCATGAACGTGCCGTGCGTCGCCTGCGGCCAGTCCGGCAGCTTCTTGCCGTTCGGATTGCCGGTCTTGACGAAATTGGCGAGATACGAGGACATCGTATCCGCCATGCGGTAGTCGGCGCCGGTCCAGAACCGTTGGCCCGGTTTTTCGCGGATAGAATCCATGAAGTACCACAGGTCGGAGGAGTGGAAGGAACCATAGAACTCGGTGTTGCGGCCCGGAGGAGCGTGATTGAAGTAGAAGGTGTAGATGTTGGCGTTTTTATTGCGGCGCTTCGCGATCTCGGCGGACAACAGGTAGCCCTGCAGATTGTAGTCGGCCTTGGCCCGCAGTGACTTGCGATAGGCATCCTGTGGATCTGATGGGCGGTAAACCTTCTTCCAGCCATCGTCATAGCCGATCTTCAACATCGCATCGGCGAAGTCCTTATCCGAAAGCGTCTTGTCCGGACCGCCCATCAACGACGTATACTCATCCGAGGTCCCCCCGAACATGATGTCGATGCCATCAAGAGCACCCGGGCGAAGCAGATCGACCGACTCCTTGGTGAAGACATACCCGTCGACCGTATGCTGAGCCGTTCCATTGACGCCCTTGTGCAGCGCTTCGTAGAGCTGCAACTTGTCGTCTGCGGCCTTCTTGGAAATGAAGTCGTCGGTCGGAATGGCGCGCAGGTCGGCGAGGCTCATCGGCTTGCCGAAGACCTGTTCGACGGCTTTCTTGTTGGCATCCTCACGCTCGGCGAGCGGCTGCATTGGCGAAGAGAAAAAGCCGGTCTGGCCGCTCTCGATCACCGCGCGGTGGAAGAGACCCTTGGCCAGCGGCGAGCGCAACAGCATTGACGAGTTGCGCGCGCCGGCGGACTGACCGCCGATGGTCACATTATCAGGGTCGCCGCCAAAGCCCGCGATATTCCCGTGCACCCATTGCAGCGCCTTGATGAGGTCGAGCATGGCGTAGTTGCCGGAAACCTTGTTCGGGCTCTCGGCCGAAAGCTCCGGCAGTGCAAGCCAGCCAAGCGCGCCGAGGCGGTATTGAACCGACACTACAATGATGCCCTTGGCCGCCAGCTTCGATGCGTAGAATTCCATTTCGGAGGCGTAGCCGTGATGGTTGGCGCCGCCGTGGATCCAGACATACACCGGCAGTTTCGCCTTCGTGCTCTTTGCCGGTGTCCAGACATTCAGGTTCAGGCTGTTCTCGCTGGCCTTCGGCAGAAAGGCCGGATCGAAGTAGAATTCGTCGCCCCAGAAGGCACCGGTCGGGTTGGTGTGGACGTCCTGAAGCGCCTGGTCGCCCCATGTGTCGGCCTTCCTGACACCATCCCATTTTTCGACCGGCTGCGGCGGCTTGAAGCGGTTGTCGCCGCTGGTGGGGCCGGCGAACGGGATGCCCTTGAAGACTTCGACGCCGGGCACATCCGTGTCCACGCCGCTCACCTTGCCGCCCTCCGTCGTGACGACGCCGATCGCGGATGCCGCGTGCGCCGGCCCGAGCGACAGGCCAAGTGTAGCCAGGCTTGCTGCGGCCGCGAGCAGGCTCGATTTCAATGTGGTTTTCCTCATGATGATCTCCTCCTAAGACCGTTGTGGCATCAGATTTTCGAACCGAGACCGCGCTAGAGGCGACCGGGTTTCGAGACCCATTCGTCGACGAAATCGAACACGCGTTTCTTCGTGTCGCCGTACTCGGGCCGGCACGGCTGGAAGAGGTGCGTGGCGCCTTCCACCGAGGCGTAGGTCTTGTCTTTCGCGCCAAGGTGGTCATAGATCACCTCGCCCGGCACGACCAGGTAATGGCAGCTCATCGTCAGCACGAGGGAGGGCACGGTCACGCCTTCCGCATTCGCTGGCGTCGAAGTGTAGGACGAGGCCCAGTCGATCCCTTTGATATCGTCGGCCGTAAAGGCGTAGTCGGCGCTTGCCCGGATTGCCGAATTGGCGAGGAACCCGCGAACCGTCGTCGCGTAATTCATGGCGCCCAGCTCATCGAGCATCGTCAGCACCCGCTTGCCGCCGGCGGATGGGCGCACCGAGTTGATGACTTCCGTCGGCCGCGTTCCGTCAGCCTTCAGCAGCACATGCGGCTGCTTGGTGTGCGCGGCGAAGGCGAGGTCCGGCTGGTAGAGGCGAGCTCCGAGCGCCCGGATGCCGACGCCCTTCACGACGAAGGGTTCGTCGTTCGAAAATTCGCCCGTGCCGGCCTCGATCTGCTTCAGCCGTTCAAGCGCGGCATCGACGATCTCGTTGTTGCGTTTGGCTTGGGCGGTATAGAATGCCTCGGCGAATTCTGGTGTGTAAGTCGCCTTCTTGCCCTTGATGTCATAGCCGTTTTCCTTGGCGAACATATCGAGGCGCGCATCGCGCTTCTCGCCTCCGCCGGCGGGATCGACGGCGCTCATCTGATGCGCTGCGCCGAGTGTCGGATCAAGCAGGATCAGCGCATCCGGCTTTTCAAGCTTGCCGATCTTTTCTCCGTCGCAAGGAACGATCTTCTCCGTTCCCTGGCACGCGGCGGGACCATGCTCGGCGATATTCTCGTAAAGCGTGCCCATATGGGTGCCGCCGCTGTGCGCGAGGAGAACGACCTTGTCGATACCGGGCAATGTCCGCAGTTTGGCGATGCCTTCCGAAATGCTGGGCAGGAAGTCCTCGGGCGGCGCGTCCGGGTTGTCGCGGTCGCCGCGATAGTTCACCAGCATCACAGTATAGCCATGGCTGGCAATCGCAGGTCCCGGAAGCTCCTTGAAGTTATCGCGGTTGGGATGGGAGAAGACGAAGGCGACATGCGCGTTCGGATTGGGTGTCTTCGGCTTCAGCAGCAGGCCTTCCGTGTCGTCACTCAGCCTGATGTATTGGGATTCGTAAGGAGCCTGGTCGGCTGTCTGTGCCAATGCAATTGCGGGAAAAGCGGCAAGGGCGGTCAGTCGCGCAATCGTCTTCATTATACCTCCTGAAGAACATGGTCGTGTTTGCCTGTCGTCGGCAGGCAAGAAAGGAAAAGTGCCGGGCGAGCAAGCCGCCCGGCATAGAGCGCCGCGACTTAAAGCGCGCCGGCTTCCTGCAGCAGCTTGCGGTCGAGATCGACGGCGACGCGGCTATCCTTGTCGAAAACCATCGTTGACGGCTTGCTGGTCGTGTAGGCGGGCCAATCCGGCAGGCCTTCGGCGCTCGGCTTGCCGTTGCGGGCGAAATTCACCCACGCCTGGCTCATCTTCTTCGAGAGTTCGAGCGCTTCCGCGCCGCCGCCGGTCGAGGTCTTGACCAGCCCGGCATTGGCGAAAATATAAGGCAGTTCGGAGCAATGCCACGCCATGGCGATGCCATCGAGCACCGGCGATTCATAGGCGAACATGTAGGAATAAACAGGCGCTCCGTTCTGTTTTGCCTTCAGGTCGAGATCGCGGATCGCGCCGGGGCGGAAGCGAAGGTCGATGAAGTAGGCGTCGGCGGGCTTCTTCTCCGGGTAAGCGGCCGCGAATGCCGTGCCGACCGCGTCGGCCTTGTCGCCGAAGCGTTCCTTGAGCTTGGCCGTGACCTTGGCGTCGTCCCAGCCGCTTCGGTTGTCGGCAAGCAACTCGGCGCTCTTGTGGTTGATCACGGTCTCGAATTCGTTGAGCGTGTTTCCTACCATGAGTGGAATGTCGGTCGCCTGATCGACCCAGCGTGTCCCGACCGGGTTCTCGGGAATGTAGGAGCCGTCCTGCACCGGCGCATAGCGGGCATCCTTGGCGCCTTCGGCCGCCGCGTCCTTGAGCGCCTTGTCGGATGCGGCGAGCAGGTCGTAGTAATTGACCTTCGCCAGCTTATCGATCTCGGTCTTCTTCAGGCCAAGGTTCTTCAGCGTCAGTTCCGCGACTCTTCGCGAGGATTTTTGGTCGGTCACGGAATCGGTCCGCGAGCCACTCTGGACGATCGCCTTCTGGAACAGGCCTTTCGCAGCCGGCGTTCCCATCAGCGCGCGCACCTTGTAGCCACCGCCGGACTGGCCGAAGATCGTGACATTGCCGGGATCGCCGCCGAAAGCCTCGGCATTGTCGTGAACCCATTTCAGCGCCGCGACGAGATCGGTGACGCTGGCATTGCCCGATTGCTTGTACTTGTCTCCATAGGCGGAGAGATCGAGGAAGCCGAGTACGTTCAGGCGGTGGTTCAGCGTGACGACGACGACATCGCCTTCCTTGCTGAGATTATGCCCGTCATAGGATGTCAGCTCGATGCCGGAACCGTTGGTGAAGCCACCGCCGTGGATCCAGACCATGATCGGCCGTTTCTTTCCGTCTTTGATCGCTGGCGTCCAGACGTTGAGGAACTGGCACGCTTCGCTCATCGGCATGTAGCGGTGCGGGTTGAAGAGTTCGTCTCCGGCCACTTCCTTCATCTGCGGGATAAAGCAATTCTCGCCATAGGTGACCGCCGGGCGAACCCCTTTCCACGGCTCGATTTCCTTCGCCGGCATGAAGCGTTCGGCCTTGGCGTAGGGCACACCGAGATAGCTGTAGATGCCGTCATCAAGAGCGCCGACGAGGCTTCCCTTGTTCGTCTCGACCGTCGTCTTGCTCTGCGACGCGACAAATTCTTCGGCAGCGGCAGGCGCGGCCGATATCAGCGGCATCGTCAGCAACGCCAATCCTCCCGCCCGGCTCAATAGGGACAATCGTCTCATCAACTTCTCCTCCATCGTTGATTGCGAATATGATCGTCTGCGGCGGGCCACCAATGGCCGCCGCAAAGTCTTAGCTAGCTCGAAGAGGGCGCACGGTCAGATTGGATGCCAGTCCGCCAAGTGTGGCTGGATCGGCTAGGCCGAGCGCTGCGGCCACATGCCACCACCCATGGTCCGCTTGGCGAACGATCATGCACTCCGCGCTCACTCCCGTGTGATTTCCCTCGAATGAATGACCGACGGCGATATGCGCGACCTCGTCGGGAAGGCCGACGGTCAGACAGACGTGCATGCCGAAAACCGAATGCCGGAACGTCGGAGCGCCGGCGCCCGCCGGATCGTTCTGCCAGCGCTGGCGGTTCTCGGGATCGAACTCGTAGGGTTTGCCGACGTCGTGGCATGCGGCCCCGGCAAGCAGGATGCCCCAGTCGATCGAGACGGCCGGATAGGCATCCTGGAATTCGCGCGCGATGACGTTGGTATAGCGGAACACGCCGCGCACATGGTCCGCCTGGCTGCCGTTGATCAACACCGGCGATCCCGGATTGCCCTCCGGCGGAATGTCCGACAAGCGCTGAAATTTGGAGCAGCTCAGCGAATAGCTCCACGCCTGGATGGTTCGCCTGCGAAGATCATCGTCGGGTATCTCGGCGATCTCAGGAAAATCCTCGACAACCATTCTGCGTGTCGCGTCGGTTACCTCGCGGCGGGGACGGGCGTAATGATAGGTCATGGGCGTGCCTGCTGTGTCTGATAGAGCGAAACATCGTCTGCTCCGGCTTCGAATTCCGGATCGATCGGCTGGCGGGTCATCGTCAGCGTTGCGATCGCGCCCACCACCAGCAGTCCGGCGGCAACCGCGAATGCCCAGTCGTAGCCGCCCGTACCGGCGACGACATAGCCGGTGATGATCGGTGCGATGAGCCCGAAGAGATTGCCGCCAAGGGCGGTGATCGCGATCACGCGCGATACATCGGCGGGATTGCGCAGGAGATCGCTCGCAAGCGTGAAGTTCAGCCCGGCGCCGGTCGTCGAGCCGGTGAGCACCAGCGTGAGAACGATCAGGAGCTCCGAGAGATCGCTGACGGATGGTGCGAGAAGGATAAGCAGCGAGAGAATCGCCATTGCCGCGATGAAATAGCGCCGGGCGCCGCTACGAATACGCGCGGAGGAGAGGGACTTGTCGCTGGCCCAGGCGATCAGCACGCTGAGCACGATGGTGATCAGATAGGGGATGGCGGTGAGGTAGCCGGTGTTGAGCGTCGAGAGTTCGCGCGTCGACTGCAGGAAAGTCGGAAGCCAGGTCAGAAAGAGATAGGCGGTATAGACGAGGCAAGCCTGCGTGATCACAAGGCCCCAGACGCTGGTCTGCGACAGCAGATATCGAAGCGAGGAGGGCGGGGTCGGCGCGCCGCTGTTGTCGCCATCGCGCCGGCCTAGAATTGTCCGGCGCTCATCCTCCGGGAGCCACGTGGCGCGTTCGGGCTCGGCGTACCAGAACCACCAGGCGGACAGCCAGACATAACCGATGATGCCGAGCACGACGAATGTCGAGCGCCAGCCGGCGGCCTCCACCAGTGCCGCGGTGACGAGCGCCCCGAGCGCGGGACCAGCCGAGGAACCGCCGTTGAAAAGCGTCGTTACAAGTCCACGCTCGCGCTCAGGAAACCAGTTCCGGATGATGCGACCGCAGGCCGGGAAGGTCGAGGCTTCGCTGGCGCCCATGACGAGGCGGGCGCCGAGCAGGCTTGTGAAACCGGACGTCGCTGCCGTCAGGATCGTTGCGCCCGACCAGATCGCGATGCCGCCGCCGATCATTCGCTTGGCGCCGATCCGCTCCACGAGCAGGCCGATGGGAATGAGGCAGATCACATAAGTCCAGAGAAAGCCCGAGAACAGATAGCCCATCTGAACCGGTGTAAAGCCGAACTCCTCCGCGATCGGCTTGGAGGCGATCGAGAGCGCGATGCGGTCGATGTAGTTGATAATGACGGCGGTAAATATGAGAATCGCGATCCAGCTGCGCTTCGCCATTCAGGTCTCCTCCCAGACAAACCTTCTTGACTCGGATTATTCGATGCATAGGTTTCCAATGTCCAATTGGAATTTTTCGGAAACACGTATAGGTTTTTCCAATGAATCGACCGTCCATTCCGCAACTTGAGGCTCTCTATTGGACGGCGCAGCTTAACAGCGTTCAGAAGGCCGCCGACCGCCTCAACGTCACGCAGCCAACCTTGTCGTTGCGCTTGAAGCAGCTTGAGAGCGAGATAGAGGTTCCGCTGTTCGAGAGAAAGGGCAGGGGATTGCGGCTGACGCGGCATGGTCATGCTTTCCTCGGGCGCACCGCGATCGTGCTGGATGCCTATCGCGGCCTCGCAAATCTCTCCCGAACGCCGGAGGTAGAGGGAAATGTGCGCTTCGGCGTCGCGGAAGGCTTCGCGGTAACCTGCATGCCACGGCTGATCGATGGCTTGAGAACTGATTACCCGCTGCTGCGTCCGGAATGGGTGGTTGCCACCAGCGACGTGCTCGAGCAATCGCTGACGAATGGCGAGCTTGATGTCGCGATCCTTGTCGATCCAATCGGCCTGCGGGAGGTCCGACTGTCGGCGCTTGGCGTCCAGAGGAACGATTGGGTGGGCGCGTCGGGCATGCCGAAGGCCGGGGGGGCGCCCCGCCAGCTGGCACAATCGACGATCGTTACGACACCACCGCCGACGGCCATGTATCGAACGACGATCGGCTGGTTCGCCGCAGCGAAGATCACGCCGGGAAAGACCTGCCTGTGCTCGAGTCTGAATGCCGCCCTGCAGCTTGTCGCAGCAGGAACCGGCATCGGGATATTCCCATCCAAGGTGGTCGAAGCCTACCCGCTAAAGGGCGCCCTCAGAACGATCTCGACCGAGCCGCCGTTGACCGACGGGCGTGTCTTCTTTGCCGACCGTGCTGCCGCCGATGAAGCTCGAACGCGTGCTCTGTTGCGGACCGTGGAGCGCATCGCCAATGAACTCGAATACTTCAAGGGTCAGTAAGGTGCTGCGGGATGACGGTCCCTAGAGCATGCGTGCCAACACATCATCCCGCCTGACGGCCCTGTGCCAGACGACGGCGCCCAGGTGGACGAAGAGCAGAGCGAAGAACGTGTAGCCGCCGTATTGATGGACCACGCCGACCATCCGGCCAAGCGGAGGGTTTTCCGCAAGAAGATTCGGCCAGTTGAACAGCCCGAACCACGGCACCGTCCGGCCCTCAGAGGAAGAGGTGATGTAACCGGAAACGGTCATCAGGATCATCAGTGCATAGAGCGCGAAATGGACGATCTTCGATGCGAGACGCTCGTGCAGTGGCGGCATTTGTCGCCAGTCCGGCTCCGCCGTTGCGGCGCGGATCGGGATGCGGATGATGAGGAGCGCGAGCGCGGTCATTCCAAGCGACTTGTGGATGTCCATCAGAAATTGCCGCTGGGCCGAGCCGTGGCCGAGATACGAACAGTAGAGCCCGATCGCAAGAGCGCCGAAAATGACGATCGCCATTGTCCAATGCAACGATCTCTGCATGGCGCCGTAACGATAGGCGGTGGATGACAGGGCAGGCGACAGGTCGGTGGATTTGCTCATTGCATCGTGCTTGCGAAATAAACGGCCTGGGGGTGGAGGGGCAGGTTACATTGCCCCTCCGGATTCGACATCTGCCGACTTACTTGCAGATCTTGGTTTCCTTGATGATCCACTTGCCGTGGACCTTCACCTTGTGGTGCTCGATATGGCACACCAGCTTGTGGGGCTTGCCATGGTGGGGTTGCTCCGCGAAGGCCTGACCGGAAAAACCGACGATGGCGGCCAGGGTTGCCGCGAGCGCTGTTGTCTTCATTCTCTGCTCCGATGGGGATGTCTTGAAAAATAAACGGGAAATTGACTGGAAAACCCGACGGGGGATGTCGGGCGCCCCGCCGATCGCCGCGCGTAATACGTACGCTGCAAATCAATCAGGGCAAACCGAAATATCGCATCAAAATAGATAGCGGGCGAATTAATTTGTTGTAATGTTTAGAGAAAACGTCCTGCTTCCACCGCGGCAGATGTGGTGATCAGTCCGATCTACGACAGTGGCGAGTTCGAGTGCAATCCGATCATGAAGGATCAGGTCGTCATAGTTGTGAGTCGCGAACACCCGTTGGCTTCAGGAACACCGACGCTTCGCGACTTGACGCACTACAAGTGGATACTTCCTCAGTCTAGCGTCGGCCTTCGCATATGGCTCGAAAGTGCGTTTGAGCGGTTGTCGTTGCCCGCTCCTCAGGTTCAGGTAGAGACGAATTCACTGCCGCTTATGCCAAAGCTCATAGCCAAAACCGAACTTTTGTCATTCACGTCTCGACAAAATCTCGCGAGTGCGATCGGTGGCGACCACCTAGTCGAGCTGCCATTTCCTGAAATCACTTGGGAACGCGATTTCGGAATTTTTACAGGACAGGCGGGTATCTTCCGACGGCAAGCCAAGTGCTTGTTGATCGCATTGTGCAACTGACGGGCTCCTAGCCCTGCCGTACACCCTGCGTCGGTCATAGCAGTTTGCAACCCTTAAGTGCGAGTGTCGTGAGCCATACTCCGGTTCATTTGTCTTATGGGTTGCAATTGCAACTCGATCGACGGCGCACCACGCCAAAGAGTTCCTTAATAGGAGGTTACGCCGCTCCACCAATAGGCATGCTTAGGGATCAAAGTTTCAGTTGCCTAAAAATTCTGGTGAGCAGGTCTACGGTTCGATTCCGTTCAAGAGCAGGAATTTGTTAAGTGGACACCCTAGCAGGTCGAAGCGGATGTAACCTGCCTGTCTCCCATCGTCTCGGACTACTATCGCGGCGCTTTGCTCGCTCTTAAGCAAGAGTGTTGGTCTGAACGATCTTACGCCAGAAATCAGCGGAGAGCTGGCCAGAGCTGCGGCTCCATCTGGCTGATATCCGCCAGGGATTAACGGCTTAAATCTCGAGAGGCCGGGGAACGACCTGATCCATGGGCGCATCTAGGTCGTCGACACGGGTTTTCCCATGAACAGCAATAACATCGCATTAAACGGTAGCCTTGCGTTTGGCGAATCGCCCACATTCGAACAATCTCAGGACCGCGAAGTCTGGTTGTCAGAGCGTGCGGGCGGTGGAAGGACCGAACAACAAGCGGCATCGGTGGAAGAGACGGCAGCAGCCCTCGAAGAAATCACGATAACGGTGAAAGACTCGGCCCGGCGTGCTGTGGAGGCTGGCGCCCTGGTTTCCAAGGCCCGTTCAGGAGTCGAAAGGTCTAGAGAAGTTGTTCGCCGCGCTGTGACCGCTATGAAAGCGATCGAAAGGTCTTCTGCAAGACCGTATGTCCGTCTTCGCGCCTGAGGTGGCTCGCCCTACACTGGTCTTCCGAGGGTTGCTCGGACGGGCCGAGCCGATCCTCATCACAGGAGGACGAGCCATGGCAGATTATAGAGAAGCTTTTGTCGGAATCGATGTCGCCAAGCTGAAGAATGCGATTGCTGTTGCCGAATCTGGCCGGGACGGAGAGGTGCGCTACTTCGGCGAGATTGACGCCTCTGATGGCAGCATGCGCCGCATAATTCAGCGAATAGCCGCGAAGTTTGATCACGTGCATTTCTGCTATGAGGCCGGACCTACCGGTTATGGCCTCCATAGGCTGATCCAATCTCTTGGTCATAAATGCATGGTTGTTGCCCGGTCATTGATCCCGAGGAAGCCTGGCGACCGGGTGAAGACGAACCGTCGAGACGCACTCGCGCTCGCCCGGCTATTGAGGGCCTGCTAGCTCACGGCAGTGTGGGTCCCCGACGAGGGCCATGAGGCTATGCGCGATCTTGTTCGTGCTCGAGCTGCTGCTGTCGAGACATTACGGGTTCATCGGCAACAGGTAAGTGCCTTTATGCTCAAGCATAGTCGCATTTATCCACGAAAGAAGGGCTGGACGATGCGATATCTGCGCTGGCTGCAGGAGCAACAGTTCGATCACCCCGCGCATCAGATCGCCTTGCAGGAAATGGTCGAGGCGGTGCGCCTCTCCAAGGAGCGTGTCGAACGACTGGAAAAGGTCATTGAAGAGTTTATCCCCACTTGGTCTCTCGCGCCCGTCGTTCGAGCTCTACAGACGTTACGAGGGGTCGATTTGATCGTTGCCGTCACCTTTGCAACATAGGTCGGTGATGTGACCCGCTTTGAAAGCCCCCGCCAATTGATGGGATATCTCGGCTTGGTTCCTGGTGAGCGATCAACGGGTGAGACGGTCAGACGGGGCTCAATCACAAAGGCGGGCAATGGGCGCGTTCGGCACATGCTGGTTGAGAGCGCCTGGACATATCGCCATCCACCGAAGGTCGGCGCGAGGAAGCTGTACCGTATGGAGCAAGCGCCTCCTAGGCGGTTCTGCGAGCCCCCGCGGCGGCTTCGCTGGCAGGAATGCGCCATGTGTGGACGGCTCCGGTTTGGCAAGAGTTTTTTCGACTTTTTTGCACGTTGCTGGTCGGAGCTGCCATGTGTCCGGCCTTTGGATGCGGCACAGAACGAGGCCGCTGGCCATAATGCTCTCCGCGGATTGGGTCCCGGTCAAAAGCCCGCGCTCGAAGCGCCTGGCGCAAAATGGGTTGTCCCTTTCCTTGGGCCGACTGGCGTAGGTGCGTTATAAGTCTCCTGCTCTTACCAACGACGTTCACGGCACATGCGCCGTGTATCAATGTCCGGCCGTGACCGGCATTATTCTGTAGGGTTCATTCCGGCTCATGATTGCCCATGCAACCCGTGCAACTTTGTTGGCGAGCGCTACTGCGGCGACCTTCGTTGATCGGCGTTCCATCAATGAGACCAGCCAAGGATGGCGGGTATAGCCCAATAGCTTGGCTCGCTTGATCACCGCCATCGCGCCAACCACCAATAACTGCCGTAGATATCGGTTCCCCGCCTTGCTGATCCCGCCGAGTTTCTCCTTGCCGCCACTGGAATTCTGTTTCGGGACTAGGCCAATCCAGGCACTCAGATCGCGACCGGAACGGAAGACGCCGGGGTCGGGAACGCTGGCAGCCAATGCTGTTGCCACCAATGGACCAACACCTGGAATCCCTTCGAGCTTGCGGCTGAGATCGTGGGCGCGGTGCCACTTCATGATCTGCCGATCCAGTTCCAGTATTCGGCTTGGTCGTCAGTTGGTCTGCCAGCACGCGGCCAGACGCCGAGCTGGTGAACACGATGCTCGATGCCGCGATTGAAACAATTACCGGCAGTGCCGACCGCCCTGTTGTTCACTCGGATCGGGGTGCCCATCATCGTTGGCACGGTTGGCTGTCACGTATGCAAAATGCTCAATTGGCCCGATCCATGTCACGCTAAGGGTGCTCGCCGGACAATTCGGCCTGCGAAGGATTTTTTGGGCGGCTCAAAAACGAGATGTACTATAACCGCACCTGGATCAATACGACCCTGCTCGACTTCATGCACCAGCTGGACTCCTACATCCAGTGGTACAACCAGAGTCGGATAAAGCTCTCACTCGGCGGGATTAGCCTCGCCGAATACCGCCGGAATCTTGGAATTGCAGCGTAATCAGTCCAAGTTTTCGTCCGCACCTCCCTTATCGGCGTCCAAATATTGGACGCCGGTCACCCCGCCAGGGGAGGCACCGGATCGAAGGTTTTATCGGGTATTTGGACAAGTCTGCAACTGTCGAAATAGCTGTGACAAACGAAAGGCCTGGCGCTTCTCGGGAATATCTTGCAGCTCTGCTTGCCGAAGGTCGCAAGCCATCGGCGATTTACGAAACCGGAGACCCGGGCTACGAAATAGCACCAATCTTAGATACCCGACGTGATAGGCCCATCTGGATCGGCCATGAGAGAAATGAGGTACATGACGAACTTATGCGTCAAGGCCTACTCGACTTTGTCATCGATCAGGACCCGCTACGACAAGCTAAATGGGCTCTGGGTGATGTGCTCGCTCGACTTGATATTGAGAAGTCGGCGTTTTCCAACGTCCGAAGACCCGAACTGCATCTCCTCTGCGGGGCAAACATTGAGGCGGTGTCACCAGGGCAGCCTTAGTGACTACTTGAGCGTTTTGCACGAGGCTCGGGTCCGCACTCATTGCGACGCTGGAGTAGCGTCGAAATGAGTGATTACTGCGCTAACCTTGGACTTGATATCCAGCCGCGGCCATTACGCGCAGAAGCTCCTTGTGTCCCTTCTTCGCCATTTCCAGCGGTGGGTTCTTGATCGGGTCTTGTTCGGCTTCCACAACGAACCATCCCTCGTAGCCGTGGGAAGCCAACCTCTTCACGATGACCTCGAAATCCAGGCTGCCATCTCCAGGAACAGTGAACGCGCCCTTGATGACAGCATCCAAGAAGCTTTCCTTGGTTCGATCCAGCGCATCGATCACGCCCATTCGGACGTCCTTGGTATGGACGTGGGTTATGCGCCTATGATGATTGTCGATGACGCGTATCACGTCGCCCCCTGCGAACGCCATGTGCCCAGCGTCGAACAGAAGGGGAAGAGCCTCACCTGAGTGCTTCATTAGAAGATCAAGCTCTTGCTCGGTTTCGATCGGGGCCGCCATATGGTGGTGATATGAGATGGGCATTCCTTGCTCGGCGCACCATTCCGCGAACTTTGTCATCTTGCGGCCGTAGGCCTTGACTTCATCTTCGGTGAGCTTTCGCTTCGTGGCCAGCGGCGCGGTCCGATCGCCCTGAATGGTGCCCGCCGTTTCGCCGTAGACGATGCAGGGTGCGTTCACCGCTTTGAAAAGCTCCAACTGCTGCGCAATTCGGTCTTTTTCCTCGTCGATGTCGCCGTCGAGAAGAAGGCCGGAGAACCAGCCACCACACACGCTGATCCGGTACTGATCGAGGATGGGAATGAGCACCGTGGGGTCCATGGGAAACCGTCGACCTGTTTCCATCCCTGTAAAGCCAGCCTCACTCGCTTCCGAAAGGCAACCTTCTAGCGAGATGTCGCTGCTGATCTCCGCGAGGTCGTCATTCCACCAAGCGATTGGCGCGATTCCCAGTTTAGCTTTCATTCAATCCTCCTCCAAAATCGATCAATTGATCATACCCACCGTGATCCGCTCCTACAGAATATATATTGACATATCAAGAAATTTGCAAAGAATGTTGCAAATCTTGCTGCGAGTTATCGAGGGCTCAAATCGAAACAGCTGCAAACGAGTTTACGAGGAGGGTGGAGGAGACCTTGCTTGACATTACTTTGCTGACCCTTCGTCGCGACTAGCGGCAACTCCCAACTCTATCTGATCAAGCCTCTGTGTTTCCAAGCTTTGCAGGGTGCTCAGCCGTGTTCGACGCGTGCGCAAGGCCGACCAATTTCACAATCAAGGACTGACTACATGAAAAACAAACTCCGGCTCGGGCTCATTGGATCGGGCTTCATGGGAAAGACGCACGTATTCGGATTCGCCGCAGCTCAAAGGGTCTTCGAGCTTCCGTACGACGTCGAACTTGCCTGCATCGCCGACGTGAACATGCATCAGGCTGAGGCTGCCCGGTCCGCTCTTGGCTTTGCCCAAGCGACGGACGACTGGCGTACCATGGTCAACGACCCGTCGATCGACATCATCGACATCACGGCTCCCAACGCTCTCCACAAGGAAATGGCGCTCGCTGCCATCGCGGCGGGAAAGCACGTTTACTGCGAAAAACCACTAGCTCCGTTGTCTGCTGACGCACGGGAGATGACCGAGGCCGCAGAGCGCGCGGGCATCAAGACTCAGGTAGGGTTCAATTACCTATGCAATCCAATGATTGTGCTGGCCAAGCAGATGATTGCCGCGGGGGAACTCGGCGATATTCGCGGTTACCGTGGATTGCACGCCGAGGATTACATGGTCGACGAGAACAATCCGATCACTTTCCGCCATGATCCCGCTGGTGGGGGTGCCTTGGCCGACATAGGTAGCCACGCTCTAGCGACCGCCGAATTCCTGCTCGGACCTATCACGAAAGTAATGGGGGATTGCGTGACCATGATCCACAACCGCCCGGACGGACGTGGTGGAAACAAGAGTGTCACGACCGACGACGTCACGAGGGCGTTCGTCCGTTTCGGGAATGGTGCCACCGGATCAATCGAAGGAAACTGGATCGCAACCGGCCGCAAAATGCAGCACGATTTCGAGGTCTACGGCACGAAGGGCGCGATTTCGTTCACGCAAGAACGGTTCAACGAGCTGCATTTTTATTCGGCGTTGGACGCGAAGGGACGCCAAGGCTTTCGAAAGATCGAAGCAGGACCCGACCATTCACCCTACGGTCGCTTCTGCGTCGCGCCAGGGCATCAACTCGGCTTCAATGACCTGAAAGCCATCGAGGTGGCTGGATACATCGAGGCAATCGCAGGGTTGCGACCCGAACCGTTTAACTTCCGGGCGGGCCTGAGAATTCAGACGGTCATCGAGACGATCCAGCGGTCGTCTCGTGAACAGTCATGGTTGACTGTGGAGTAGATGATGCAGGAAGAGAAGCGGGGGCGGACGTCCAACGTTCAACTTCCCAAATCGAGCCGTCCCATACGCATGGGCATTGTAGGAGGAAGTGGCGGCTTCATCGGTCCCGTCCATGCAATCGCGGCCCGTATGGATAATCGCTATCAGCTGGTTGCAGGCGCATTGTCTTCAAACCCGGAAACGGCGCAGCGGGCTGGGGCGGAGTGGTTTCTAGCGCCCGAGCGGAGCTACGTGAGTTACCAAGACATGGCTTGGCAAGAGGCAGCGCGGCCGGACGGTATCGAGGTCGTTGCCATAACCACCCCGAATTTTACTCACCACGAGATCGCGCGAACGTTCCTCGAGGCTGGCATCCATGTCGTGTGCGACAAGCCCATAACGACGACATTAGAAGACGCGAGGGACTTGGTTCAGCGAGCGGCGGACTCCGATCTACTGTTCGCTGTTCCCCACGCCTTCGCTGCGTACCCCATGGTGCGGCAGGCGCAGGCGATGATCGCGAACGGTGAACTCGGAGACATCCGTCTCGTGCATGTTGAGTTTGTCATGGATTGGCTCACTCGCCCGATCGATCAGACGGGCGACGGGCAGGCCGCTTGGCGTACCGACCCAAAAAGGTCGGGTCCTGGCGGTGCCATCGCGGACATTGGCACTCACGCATGGCATCTGGCGCAGTTTGTATCAGGGCAGCGGGTGACCGAGTTGCTCGCGGATATCAACGCCCTCGTTCCTGGGCGCAGGCTCGACGACAACGCCCATGTCTTGCTCCGCTTTGAAAATGGGGCGAGGGGCACGATGATTATCACCCAGGTCGCTCCGGGCAATGACTGCGGTCTCCGAATTCGAGTCTATGGAACCGAAGGCGGGATCGAATGGAGGCAGGACGACGTGGACGTCCTGCGGTACACCCCGACAGATCAAGCGCCGCGGCTCCTGTCGAAGGGCAACACTGGCCTTTTACCTGAATCCTACTTGATGACGAGAGTACCGAAAGGACACCCTGAGGGTTACCTGGAAGGGTTCGCGAACGTCTATTCTGAGGTTGCGGTGGCAATCGAAGCAAAGCGGGAAGGGCGACCGGTCGATGTTCCGCTGTTCTTCGCGACAGCTGTTGAGGGACTGGCAGGCGTTGCCTTCGTAGAAGCCGCCTTGGCTTCGCAAGCCCGCGGCAACGTGTGGGTTGATCCCGGACGCTATATCAGAGGGGAGATTCAATGAGCATTGGAATTGGTGTCATTGGGGCAGGGGTGATGGGTGCAGATCATGCACGCATCATTAGGGAAGAAATATCTGGCGCGCATCTGGCGATGGTCGCCGATCAGGACGTTGGGCGAGCCGTGTCAGCGGCAGGAGGTGCCCGGACGACCACCGATCCATCGACGCTCGTCTATGATAACTCCGTTAACGCCGTGTTGATTGCTTCGCCGGATGACACGCATTTCGGTCTTCTCAAGGCCGCGCTGGCAGCTGGAAAGCCTGTTCTCTGCGAGAAACCGCTTGCCACAAGGTCCGAAGAGGCACTCGAGATCGTTCGCCTGGAAAAGCGGTTGGGCCGCCCGTTGGTCCAAACAGGTTACATGCGACGGTTTGATCCATCATATAGGTCTATGAAGGCAGCGTTGGCCGGTGGAGAACTGGGCAGGGCTCGTATGCTGCACTGTAGTCACCGTAATGCGTCGGCTCCACCGTGGTTCGTCGGCGCGATGCCTGTCACCAATACTTTGGTGCACGAGATCGACATATGCCGCTGGTTACTCGGCGATGAGTTGATTGCTGTCAGCGCGATCCCCACCAAAGAAAAGGACCCGGCGCTATTCGTTTTCGAAACTGCGGGAGGAACGGTGGTCTTGGTGGAGGTCTTCATGAACGCCACCTATGGCTATCACGTACAGGCCGAGGCGGTATGCTCGAATGGCACCGTCTCGCTTGCTGAGCCAACGACAAAACGGCTACGTGTGAATGGCGGTGAACAGACCTCATACCCGCAGAACTGGATTCCAAGATTTGCTGAGGCATATCGTATCCAAAACCAGCGATGGGTGACAGCGATCGCCAACGGCAGCATTGCCGAAGGGGCAGCGACGTCGTGGGATGGATTCGCAGCGACGTTTATCGCTGAGCAGGTGCTCGTCGCATTGGAGACCCGGCAGCGGGTGGAAATCAAGCTACCTGTCGCGTGAACGTTACATGCTGTTAGTCTCGTCTTCAAATTCTTGGTACCGCGAACTGGAGCTTCAACGTGAAAGGGTGTGGGCCTATTACCACCATGTCATTGATAAGGACTTTGCCGGCAGTGATCGGCCAATTGATCAGTTGGAAAGGGCGTTGGTTCAGTCCTGCGTAGCGATGGAACGGGTTGCCTCACAAGGAATGCTACCCACGCGAATATGGCAGCGATCGCTCATCCTTGACGCATACCTTTCAACTGATGGGCGTGAGCATGCACCATCTCTGCTAACATCATCAATTCAGCTTAGGCTCGGGCTACGACACGAAATTCGTGTTGTCGACCTCATCCGAAAAGTCGTCGGAATGTCGAGTTTGGTAGTTGCGAGTGACGATCCGGTCATACCTAATGGCGTGCTCGTGTCCGGACATCAAAATGAAGAGATTGAATACCTGTTGCTCTCGATCGATGCTTTTATGGACTTTACGAGTGGTATCGAAGCGTAATCACCGAACGCAAGCCCGCTGACGTCTGCTTTGCGCCGATACTGTTGAAAAACTATTGGTGGTGAGCATCTCATCTGTCCCCTTAGAAATTAGCGTCCGTGACACGAACCGCCCGCCGAGATATCGTAATGCCTTTCTAGGAGGCTAATGTGTGTTACTCGGATGTGGATGGCGAAACAATTTATGAGACGCCGCGCGAGTTAGCGACGCTTGTCGGAATAGATGGCCTCGTGTGGCGAGACAAAAATCCTTTTGTAAATTGGTCTGTTGGCAAAGATTGGCACGATCTCGACCTATGCCTTTGCGGCATCGATATCTCGGCCTCTCTGGCGCGAGTAGGACTTCAGTGTGAACGGATGACAGCGGACCCCATGGAACTGAAGATTGTTCGGTGATGCCGGATGTAGCCGTATTGCCAAGGAATTCGCATTGCTTATGCAGGAAAGCCCTGATTCAATCGTCGTATTGATTTGCGGAGGATTGAGCGATGATGGGATGTCAGGCAGCTCCGGCGCAGCTCTTTTATGACTTCTGTATTGATGATCACGTCCCCGCCGACCACATGCTGCGCGGGATTGACCTGCATCTCGAACTGGACAGCGTTCGAGCGCAGTTGAAGCCTTTTTACAGCACCACAGGTCGCCCCTCGATTGATCCAGAACTGATGATGCGGATGCTGATCATCGGTAAGCGGTTAGCCGAGGGC
>UBVW01000083.1:0-26368 GCA_900469085.1 Hyphomicrobiales bacterium
TCGCGCTGCATCTTCTTCTTCAGGACGCGGAGCGCCTGGTCGACATTGTTATCCCTGACGAGAACCTGCAAATTCTATTCCTTTCCTGCGGCAGGCGAACTGCCGGTTGGTGACGAAGCCTAAGACCTATTTCCTGACCTTGATGCTCGAAGCATTCAGCCAGGAACCTGTCTCGAAAACCGTCACGGTTTCGTTGTTTGGCACCGAAGATGCCGACTGGTTGGTGTCGATATCGCTTTCGACGATACGACGATCGAAACTCTCGGTTTCGAAACGGACCCGATATTGGGCCCGGCCACCATCGGACGGGAGCACGGCAGAAATCCTGCATGTTCTGCGGGTCGAATCCGTACGAACGAATCCATCCTTCAAAACGATCGTGTCGCCGACGGCGAATCTGGGCATAAGTGCCATTGTCTTTTCACCGAGCTGTCGTCGCATTCCCAAAAGCGCAAATGGCCGGGCGTAAACCCGGCCGCTTCCGTTGGCTGCCACTCCGCCGGTACATCCGCGGTCAGCTTGGCAGGCAACAATTACTCGGCGCGCAGATTGTCTGCGGAGTTCTTGCCCGAACGCTGATCGCGAACGAGGTCGTACGTGATCTTCTGACCATCGTTGAGACCGCGCAGACCCGCACGCTCGACTGCCGAAATATGAACGAACACGTCAGCCGCGCCATCATCCGGCTGGATGAAGCCGAAGCCCTTGGTGCTGTTGAACCACTTGACGGTACCAGTATTCATAACGATCGCCTTTCAATGCTCGTTATTACCCAGCGATTATTCGCGAGGTTTGATCGATTTTGAGAGGAGATCTGACGGAGCGATTGGCTCTTTGACAAAGGTCACAAGCAATAGTCGATGGCGGGAGTATAGAGCAAAAGCCCGCCGATGCAAGGAACGAGCCCGAAATAGCCGCCACGCCCTGCCGTCGCTGGCGCGCGGACGCCACCTCTCGCCCGAACGGCTCTCCACGAGGGGTAAAAATACCGGTGACGGCATGCGAGCCTGGATTGCAGGGTTTTTTCCGCCGAAACCCGCTGATCCATATGGACTTCGGCCAACCGATCTGCTATCCCGCACCCAATCGCGAGGCGCTGCCGCGCGGAATGAACATTTTTTGCCTCTGTCATTGGGATGACCCGGGCATCAACCGAACCAAAGGAACGTGACTCTCGTGCAGGTACTTGTCCGCGACAACAATGTTGACCAGGCTCTCCGCGCTCTCAAGAAGAAGATGCAGCGCGAAGGCATTTTCCGCGAAATGAAGATGCGCGACTATTACGAAAAGCCTTCGGAAAAGCGCGCTCGCGAAAAGGCCGAAGCTGTTCGTCGCGTTCGCAAGCTGGCCCGCAAGCGCCTTCAGCGCGAAAGCGGAGTTGCTGCACGCTAAGGCGTTCCCGTCGTTATTTCGACGTTTTCAGATGCATGTTGGCGGGGGCGATCTGGTCGCCACCGCCTTTTTTGTTTGCTGCTTAGCCTGCCCGTCTCAAACCGGCCGGCCGTAATGGGGAAAACGAGCCGCATGGCTGATACGATGTTGAATACCCGATCCTTGCGTTCGTCGACGAAAGTCACCGCCCTGCCCGTCCTGGCATTGGTCGCCGCTCTTGGCCTCGCCGGCTGCACCACGAACAGCACCTCCGATGCCGTCATCCGCATCGACAAGGCCCAGGGCTCGCAGGAAAACATCGCATCGCTGACGTCGGTCATCAACGCCAATCCGCGCGATCCCGAGGGCTACAACGTCCGTGGTTCCGCCTATGGTCGCGGCGGCGATTTCCGCGCGGCGCTGAACGACTTCAACACCGCCCTGCAGATCAATCCGAAATTCTACCAGGCCTACGCCAACCGCGCGCTCGTCTACCGCAACATGGGCCAGCAGCAGCAGGCGATCCAGGACTACAATTCGGCCCTGCAGATCAATCCGAACTACGACGTGGCGTTGATTGGCCGCGGCAACGTCTACCGCACCGCCGGTCAGGACGACGCCGCCTTCAACGATTTCAACAAGGCGATCCAGAACGGCACCACCGACGGCCGCGCCTACCACAATCGCGGCTTGATTTTCCAGAAGCGCAACGACCAGGCCAAGGCGATCGACGATTTCTCCAAGGCGATCTCGCTCTCGCCGAATTCGCCTGAGCCGTACAACGGCCGCGGCATTTCCTACATCGCGCTCAATGACGACGACAATGCGTTTGCCGACTTCAACCACGCGATCGAGCTGAACGGCAACATCGCGGAAAGCTGGGCCAACCAGGCGCTGGTCTACGAGCGCCGCGGCGACAAGCAGAAAGCCGCCCGCTCCTATCGTCACGCCATCGGCCTCAGCCCGAAATACCAGCCGGCCAAGGATGGCCTCGCCCGCGTCAACGCCGCCGGCTGATCCGGTTCGGGCATGTCGCGGGAAAGTGCCGAGCGGTCTTGCGATAGCGACATTAGATAAAAGCGACGGGGAGGACGACGATGGCTGCCAAACCGCATGTGATCGTCGTCGGCGCCGGCATCATCGGCGCTTCGATCGCCTGGCATCTTGCCCGCGATGGCGCCAGGGTCACCGTCGTCGCCGAGGATAATGGCGGCGTCGCCACTCCCTGCTCCTTCGCCTGGATCAACGCCAGCTGGGGCAATCCCGAGTTCTACTATCGCTTCCGCTGCCGTTCGATGGCCGAGTGGAAACGTCTCGCCGGCGAACTGCCCGGCCTGCCGCTCGAATGGTGCGGCAGCCTCTCATGGGACCTCCCGCCGGAGCGGCTGGAAGCCTTCATCTCGCAGCATGGCGCCTGGGGCTACGGCATCGAACGCGTCGATGGCGATGCGATCCGCAAGCGCGAACCTCACCTCGCCGATCATCCCGACCAAGCGGTGGTCGTTGCCGAGGAGGGCGCCGTCGAGCCGGTCGCCACCGCCCGCATGATGCTCGCCGATGCCGAGACGCGCGGCGCGACCGTGATCGATGCCGCTGTGCGCGGACTTTTGCGCACCGGCGAGCGCATCTCCGGCGTCGTCACTTCGGCTGGCGTGATCGAGGCTGATCATGTCGTGCTCGCATCCGGCGCCGGCACAGCACCGCTGACCGCTTCCATTGGCATTACGCTGCCGATCAAGACACCCGCAGGCCTCATCGTACACTCACGCCCGCATGCAAGACGTTTGAACGGCCTCGTCATGGCGCCCGAACTGCACATGCGCCAGACCGCCGATGGCCGCATCATCGCCGGCAGCGATTTCGGCGGCGCTCAGCCAGGCGAAGAGCATGCCACGGCCGAGGCTCTCTTCGAAAAGGTGAGGGCCGCGCTGACCGAAAGCCAGCCGCTTGCCATGGACTTCTTCACCGTCGGCTACCGCCCGACCCCGAAGGACGGTTTTCCAATGATCGGCGACGTCTGCGACGGCCTCTATATCGCCGTCATGCACTCCGGTGTAACGCTCGCGCCGCTCGCCGGCATGCTCGCGTCCAACGAGATTTTGCGGGGCGAGAGCGACCCGATGCTGGCTCCCTTCAGGCCCACCCGCTTCCTCTGAAATTGCAGGACGCGCTTTCCCACAAATGCCCTCGGGCATGTTTTAGTATGTTGCAACCAATTCCCCCTGCCCCTAACATGATGAGGGTTCGATAGCAGGCTATCGGGAATGTGATCGCGCGTTGAGGGCGGATATCGTGATTGAAATCTCTGCTGTTAGCTGCTGGAAACGTGTGTCCCCGGTCGCCCTCTTACCCTTCGAGCAATGCCCGTGCCGATGAAGCGTAGCCTGCGTTTCTTCCCCAAGGCATCGATCGGCACCTACCTGATCGCGATGGCTGTCGCCGTGGCGCTTCCGATCTTCGCTTTGGTAGCGCTGCTGCTCGGCCAGCTGGAAGACAGCCAGCGCTCGATCCTGAAGCGCGAGACCGCGCAGGACGCGACCGCCCTTGCCCGCACTGTCGACCGTCAGCTGCAGGACATGGCGACAACGCTGCGGTTGCTCTCGACCTCTCCCGAACTTGAGCACGACGATTTCGCCGCCTTCCACAACCGCACCGAAACCGCAATGCGTGGCGATACGCTCTACGTGCTGGCGGTGGACAAGACTGGCCAGCTGCTGCTCAACACCCGCGTCGATTATGGTACGCCGCTGGGAAAGGTGGCCAACCTGCCATCCGTCGAATCGGTGCTGCGCTCCGGCCGCATCGAGGCATCCGACGTCTTCATGGGCCGCACCAGCGGCGAGTGGGTCTACAACGTCGCCATGCCCGTTAGCATCGGCGACGTCGCGGCCCTGATCGTCACCCAGAACGCCAGGGACCTCGCCAAGCTGGTCTCGACGGAAGGGCTATCGGCCGATTGGTCGGCGGCGATCCTCGACCAGAGCGGTCACGTGGTCGCCTCGGCCGGCGCAACCAATTTCGCTTTCGGCCAGGCTTTCGACCCGCGCATCCTCCCGTCACTGATCAATTCGAGCGGCGTCTATGAGGACAGCGTCGTCATGCCGAAGGCCCTGCTCGGCTATGCGCAGATCCCCGGCTGGTCCTGGAAGGCCGTGGTCTGGGGACCGGTCGCCACCGCCCAGTCCTCGATCCTGACGACATGGCGCTTCCTGATCATCGGTGGCATCGCACTGCTCCTGGTCGCCATCTTCGGCGCCTATGTCGTCGCCAGGCAGGTTCGCAGCACCATCCGTGCCATCGCCGACATGGCCAACCGCATGGGCGAGGGCCATATCGTCGCGCCGATCGAAACCAGCGTCATCGAGGCCAACCGCGTGGCGGTTGCGCTGTCCAACGCCTCGTTCGACCGCAGCCAGACGGAGGACCGTCTCCATTTCGTCATGAACGAACTCGTCCACCGCACCAAGAATCTTCTGGCGCTCGCCCAGGCGATGATACGACAGATCGCGCGCCAGACCGGATCGGTCGAGGAATTCCAGGTCGCCGTCGCCGATCGCCTCGAGGGACTGGCGCGCTCGATCCAGCTTCTCACCAGCGAGCAATGGGCAGGTGCTTCGCTGCGCCGCGTGATAGACATCCACCTCGAAGCCTTCCCGCACGCCCTGCAGCAGATCGAGGTGACCGGCACCGATTTCATGCTGAAGCCCGAGGCCGTGCAGAATCTCGGCCTCACCCTGCATGAACTCGCGACCAACTCGATCAAGTACGGTGCGCTGTCGGTCACTCAGGGCCGTGTCCGGCTATACTGGCAGAGTATCCAGGAAGACGAGCACACCGAAGAGATGCTCCGCGTCGTCTGGGACGAGCGAGACGGCCCTGCCGTGACAGCACCCGAGCGCTCCGGCTTCGGCACGACTGTCATCAAGAACCACGCCGCCGCCGCCTTCAGCGGCAGCGTCCATGTCGACTTCCGTCCGGAAGGCCTGCGCTGGGAACTGACGGCGCCGCGCCGCGTGCTGCAACGCGACTGAAGCAATCCCTCGTTACACGCGGACGAGCGAAACCCGGGCGGTTACCCACCCGGATCGATCACTTAGTATTGTTTGAAAATTGCCGGCCGGCCGCGCTTAGCGCAGCAGCACGAGGCCCGCGATGAACACGATTAGCAGCACCACGATGCCGCCGAGCAGGCCGGCGCCGGCGAAGAAGCCGGCAGTCATGCCGAGCAGCAGCGCGATCAGAAACAGCGTGCCGAACTTCGCGGCCGCCAGGAACATGTTGTAGGTCTGCTCGTGCGCTGGATAGTCCATCGGCGCGCCGACTTCGGCGGGTCCGCTATTGTGCTCGGCCATGCTTGTCATCTCCTGAAACCCCGACCGGCATCATGATGCGGCCGTATGACTTTCTCATTCGCACGCTCCCACGCGCAAACGTCCCGCTAGAGGAATTACACAAAGCCCGGAAAAGCGCAATGCATGAGAACGCCGCGGCCAAGCGGCTTTCCCATGCATCGTGTTGGATTGCCTCAGAGCGGCAGATCGGTGCCGAACTGGCCCTCGGGCACGAAGCGCGCCGTCGGAATGATCGTCAGCGGCGGCAGCGTGTCGTTCGGGTTGCGCGAGAACATCATGCGCTGTTCGCTGGCGCTGGAGATGAAGAACGGATATCGCGTCAAGAGCTTGCGCCCGACCTCGATCACGTTCGTCGCCATCAGCGTCATGTCGATGCCGTAGTTCTTCGCCAGCTGGCCGGGCACGATCGTGTCGGCATAGAAGACGCGCTTGTAGAAGGCGGCATGCGGCGGCCGGCAGAACTGCAGCACCCGGCTGGCGCGGAAATAGGCCGCGGCGACGATTGATGGCCGCAGCGTGAGATAGGGGATCCAGGAAAGATCGGCCGTCATCTCGGGATCGGCGGCGAAGCGTGCCGGATCGATCAGCGTCAGCCCGGCATCGAGCATCGCGTCCATCGCCCAGGGAAAGGCCCCGCCCGATTGGCTCAGCCGGTGGTCGGGTGTCACATAATGGATCCTGACGGTGCTGACCATCTCCCCATAATAGTACAGTCCGAAAACATAGGCATGGCTGTCGAAATCGCTGTCGTCGAGCAAGCCCTTGGGGGCCAGCGCCAGCACGTCGTGCGCCTTGTAGGCCTTGTAGCGCAGGCGTTCCACCTGTGCCAGGTCCTCGTTGCTTTCAACGCGGCGGTATTCGACATTATCGAGAACTTCAAGAATCTTGCGGCTGAAATCACTTACGTTGGAATGTGATCCTGACATTGTGCCCGTCCGTTCGTTAACGGGTTATTAATCATCTGAAGACGGACCGAAACGCAAGATTTTAAGATAAATTTAATCGTATTTAAGTTGTTAAGGTTAACGCGCCGCAATCCTCGCGAAACGACAAAAGCCGCCCGGTTGCAATGCGGGCGGCGGCAGCGACGATCAGAAATAGTGCGAGGAAGGGTCAGGCGACGTGGTTGCGTCGGCGCGGGACCGGCGTGCGGCGACCAATCGCCTCCTGCAGCAGCGCAATGTTCTGCGATGGAACCGGCGGCGAAAAGACATAGCCCTGGACAAGATCGGTCGCGCGGTACTTGTTGAGCAGTGCCAGCTGCTCGGTTGTCTCGACCCCCTCGGTCACGATCTTCAGCCCGAGTTCGCGGGCAAGGTTGACCGTGCCGCGCAGCAACTTCAGCCGGCGGCCATCCTCCACGATATTGCGCAGGAACGAGCGGTCGATCTTGATGATATCCAGAGGCAGCGTATCGAGATAGCTGAGGCTGGAGAAGCCCGTGCCGAAATCGTCGATGGCGATGGTGATGCCGCTGTTGCGCAGCTCCGCCAGGATCGCGCGCACCGCTGCCGGCTCGTCGATGAGGCAGCTCTCGGTGATCTCAAGGTGCAGCCGCTCGGCGCTCAGCCCGGAGTTCTTGAGTGCATCCGAAACCACGGCGAGAATGTCGTTGTCGCGAAGGTCGCGCGCCGAAAGGTTGACCGACACCGCGATGTGATCCGGCCACGTCATGCAGTCCACGCAGGCCTTCGTCAGAATGAAGCGCGTGATGTCGGAGATGATGCCCATGTCCTCGGCAAGGCGGATGAACACATCGGGAGGGATAGCGCCCTTCTCCGGGTGAACCCAGCGCGCCAGCGCCTCGGCGCATTCGATACGCGAGCCGTCGGCCTTGAACATCGGCTGGTAGGCGATGTTGAGACCGCCGGCGGCCACCGCCTCGCGCAGGTCCGCCTTCAGCTTCTGCTTCTCGATATACCGACCGTCCATCTCGCGCTCGAAGCCGGAAATGCCGCCGCGCTCCTTCGACTTGCTCTCGAACAGCGCCAGATCCGCCTTGATGCTCCATTCGTCCATCGCGAAGGCATCGCTTTCGAGGATGGCGAAGCCGGCGCTGAGCGACACCAGGAACGTGACGTCGTCAGCCTCGTAGTTCCCCTGTATTTCGGCGTGTACCCGGCGGATTTCCGCGTCCATCGCTTCCGCGTCCTTGGCGTGCGGGAAGAACAGGATGAACTGGTCGCCCATCAGGCGGCCGACGATCGCCTTGCGCGAACGGTGTTCGATACGGTTGGCGATGGCGCAGAGCAACCGGTCGCCGGTGATGTGGCCGCGCATGTCGTTGACATGCTTGAACTCGTCGATGTCGAGAACCATGAAGCCGAGCGGGCCGCGCTTGCGCGGATGCTTGTTCAGGTAATCCTGGACGAGATGGCTGAAATATTCGCGGTTCGGCAGGCCCGTCAGCGCGTCGTAGCGCACCATGTGCAGGATCTTCTGTTCCGCCTTCACGCGGCTCGAAACATCCTCGAAGATCAGCACGGCACCGCCATCGGCGCGGCGGCTAGCGGAAAACTCGAGCGACAGATCCTCGGGGAAATGGATGAGCATGCGCGACAGCTTGCCCTCCGCCACATGCGTCATCTGCCGCAGGATGAGCTCCGGCTGCGAGGAATCCATGAAATTGTAGCGCGCGCCATAGCGCAGCACGGCGCCGAGATCGCGGTCCTTCAAACGCTCGGGCGCCCCGATCTTCAGCAGTTCGCAAGCCTTGCGATTCACCACCTGGATTCGGTTTTCGGCGTCCACCATCACAAGCCCATGCGGCATGTTGTTCAGCGCCGTATCGAACCGGTCCGCGATCGAGGTGATCTCTCGCCGCGCGATGACGTTCTCGTAGAGGAACTCGCGCACGCCGTTGGCCATCGCGCGGGTGGTCAGCCAGAAGGGAATGAGGAAGACGGAAAGGATGCCCCGATAGAAATCCATCGCCATCAGGCTGCAGATGATCATCGGCAGGCAGCAGGAGAAGGTCTGCAGGTCGACGGCCATCCGCGACCCATAGTTGCGCCCGACCACCGAGACCATGGTCGCCATCGTCACAGAGATACTGGCAAGCTCGGAGAAGCTGTCGTGCAGCGTGAAGATCGCGTAGCCGCTGCAAATGCCGAGCAGCGTCGTCGTGCAGGCGGCACCCGCCACGAGAATCCGTTCCCAACGCTCGATGCCGGCACGCGACAACGTTTCCTTGTCGATGCGGTCGAACTGGCGAAAGGTGATCATGCGTGCGAAGAATACGAGGAAAAAGCCTGCGGCGAGCCAGATGTACACGGTGGAGCCGGTCTTGAAGGCAATGGCCAGGCAGGTCGCGATGTGAACGATGACGCCAGCAAGCAGCGTCATGCGATTTCCCGAGAGGGAACTCACAAACGAGAGATATACATCCGTAGGGACCCTGCTCGGGCTATCTGGCTTCATCCAATATTTTCCCTGTACCGCAGCACCCTAGCGCCAACCCTTTAAAAATTGATTTCAGGCCGCGCACACATTTGGTTGATTTTTCTACAACCTTAGCAAGAGCAACTATTCAAATAGGCTGTTTTTGCAGCTTCTCGGGGATGTTTCACAATAAGGCGGTCCAGCCACAGGTTGTCGCCGCCCTTGCCGGCAAGCGCCACTGGCGGTTCGCCTGCAATCTAAGACTATAATCCAACATTCGGGCTTTCCGCTTTCAATTTCAGGGCCTCTGATCTACCACTTGAGGTGGGAGAGCATGGGGTAAAACCCATGAAATAAGAGGGGGAAGGCATGCCGGTTTTTCTAGCCGCCAGCCGGCTGATCGATGCTGTCAGCCAGTTCATGGGCAAGCTGTCCGAATACATGGTGCTGTTCTGTTGCCTGATCAGCGCCGCCAACGCGCTGATCCGCTACACCTTCAATTACAGCTCAAACGGCTGGCTCGAGATCCAGTGGTATCTCTTCGCCTTCGTCGTCGTCCTCGGTGCCGCGCATACGCTCAGAATGAACGAGCATGTCCGCGTCGACCTGATCTACGGCTCGGTGTCGGACCGGGCGCGCCTGTGGATCGACACGATTGGGCTGATCGTCTTCCTGCTGCCGGCCTGCATCTTCCTTACCTGGCTCTGCTGGCCATTCTTCTGGCTGTCCTACGTGCAGCACGAGGTCTCCTCCAACGCCGGCGGGCTGGTCCGCTGGCCGGTCAAGCTCATCCTGGTCGCGGGCTTCGGCCTTTTGACGCTGCAGGGTCTTTCCGAGCTGATCAAGCGCATCGCCGCGCTATCAGGCCACATCGCCATCGAGACCAAATACGAAAAGCCGCTGCAGTAACCGCGACCGGGAGGAAAGCCATTGTTCGATTTCGGCATCATTCCGCCGGCCATGTTCGTGGGCATGGTCCTGTTCATGCTCTACGGTTTCCCGGTGGCCTTCTCGCTGGCCGCCGTCGGCCTGTTTTTCGGCATCATCGGCATCGCCACCGGCCATTTCAGCGAGGCCTTCTTGCAGGCCCTGCCGTTGCGTTTCTTCGGCATCGTTTCCAACGATCTCCTGCTCGCCATCCCCTTCTTCACCTTCATGGGCGCGATCCTTGAACGGTGCGGTCTGGCGGAAGATCTGCTTGAGGGCATGGGCAAGCTCTTCGGCCGCATTCCCGGGGGCCTCGCTTATGCCGTCATCCTGGTCGGCGCCGTGCTCGGCGCCATCACCGGAACGGTCGCCGCCTCCGTCATCACCATGGGCGTCATCTCGCTCCCCATCATGCTGCGCTATGGCTATAGCCCGAGGCTCGCCACCGGCGTCATAGCCGCCTCCGGCACCATCACCCAGGTAATCCCGCCCTCGCTCGTCCTCGTCGTGCTGGCCGACCAGCTCGGCAAGTCCGTCGGCGATATGTATCTCGGCGCCATCGGCCCCTCGATCCTGCAGGTGGCGATCTTCATGATCTACATCCTGATCCTGTCGATCGTAAAACCCGCCTCGGTGCCGCCGCTGCCCAAGGAGGTGCGCGGGGACTTCACCTGGGCGCTGCTCTTCAAGGTGCTGTCGGGCATGGTGCCCTCGATCGTGCTGATATTCCTGGTGCTCGGCACCATCTTCATGGGCCTGGCGACACCCACCGAAGCCGGCGCGCTCGGCGTCGTCGGCGCCATGGCGCTCGCCGCCATGCACCGCCGCCTGACCTGGCCGCTGATGCAGGAGGCGATGCGCTCCACCATGCACATCACATCCATGGTGGTGATGATCCTGATCGGCTCCACCTGCTTCAGCCTCGTCTTCCAGGGCATGGACGGTTCGCGCTGGATCGAGCACATGCTGTCGGGCATTCCCGGCGGCCCGGTCGGCTTTCTGATCTTCGTCAACATCTTCATCTTCGTGCTCGCCTTCTTCCTCGATTTCTTCGAGATCGCCTTCATCGTCATCCCGATGCTGGCACCGGTCGCCTCAGCGCTGGGGATCGACCTGATCTGGTTCGGCGTTCTGATCTGCGTCAACATGCAGACGAGCTTCATGCACCCGCCCTTCGGCTTCGCGCTCTTCTACCTTCGCTCGATCGCCAGTCGCGATGTGAAGACATCGGATATCTACATGGGCGCCCTGCCCTGGGTCGGCATGCAACTCATCCTCGTCGCCATCGTGATCTTCTGGCCGCAATCGGTGACCTACTGGCTGAAGAAGGGGCCGGAGGTGGACCTGAATACGATCAAGATTGAGGTCCCCGGCTTCAACGGCAACGGTCTGGGGCTCCCGCCGATGGGCGCGCCCGCTGGCTCGCCGCCCGGCATGCCGGGACTATCGCTGCCGCCGATGAACGGATTGCCGGGGCAACCGCCGGCACAGCCCAAACCCGCGCAGCCGGATTTGAGTCAACCGCCGGTGATCAAGTAGGGGTTTAGCAGAAGTCCCCTCCCCAACCCCTCCCCACAAGGGGGAGGGGCTAACCAAGGATCAATGCCTTTGCAAAACAGAGATTATAATAGGGCGAGAGGGCGCAACACGTTAAGCCCCTCCCCCTTGTGGGGAGGGGTTTGGGGCGGGGTCTTTCTTTAGAGCGAAACCCTCAGATCTTCCCAGCCCGCTGCTGGATCATCATGAACGTGTCGAACGTATACTCCGACAGCTGCATCCACAGATACGCATCACGCTTGAACGCCGTCTGATCCTCGTAGATCTTCTTGAAGTAGGGATTGGACGCCGAAATCTCTGTGTAGATCCCCAGTGACGCCTGGAAGCAGGCCTCCATGATCTCCTGGCTGAAGGGCCGGAGCGTCGCGCCCTCGGAAACCAGCTGCTTCAGCGCCGGCGGGTTCTTCATGTCGTACTTCGCCATCATGTTGGTGTTGGCGAAGGCGCAGGCATCGGTGAGCGCTGCCTGGTAGTGCTTGGGCAGGCTGTTCCACTTTTCCAGGTTGAAGAAGGCATGCACCGTCGGGCCGCCCTCCCACCAGCCGGGATAGTAGTAATACTTCGCGACCTTGTGCAGGCCGAGCTTCAGATCGTCATAGGGGCCGACGAACTCGGAAGCGTCGATCGTGCCCTTTTCCAGCGCCGGATAGATATCGCCGCCGGCGATCTGCTGCGGGATGACGCCGAGCTTGCTGATTACCTGGCCTGCCAAGCCGGCGATGCGCATCTTCACGCCTTTGAGATCATCCAGCGTGTTGATTTCCTTACGGAACCAGCCACCCATCTGGGCGCCGGTATTGCCCGCCGGCAGGCCATAGATGCCCTGCGTGGCGTAAAATTCGTTCATCAGTTTGTTGCCGTTGCCCTCGTAGAACCAGGCATTGGTGAGGCGTCCGTTGAGGCCGAAGGGAATGGCAGTGCCGATCGCGTAGGTAGGGTCCTTGCCGACGAAATAATAGGAGCAGGTATGCGCCGCCTCGACGGTGCCGGCGCTGACGGCATCGGCCGCCTGCAGGCCGGGAATGATCTCGCCGGCGGCAAAGGGCTGGATGGTGAAGTTGCCGTCGGTCGAGGCGGCCAGATGCTTGGCGATATCGTCGGCCGCGCCATAGATCGTGTCCAGGCTCTTCGGAAACGACGATGTCATGCGCCAGGCGATCTTCGGATTTTCCTGGGCGATGGCGGGTGCTGCCAGAGCCGAGGCAGCAACGGCGCCGACGCCCGCTGTTCCTGCCTTCTTGAAGAATGAACGACGATCCATCAAAAACCTCCCGTTTGGTTGGTGCTGCGAGGCCAACTCTCCCCACTCGCAGAACGACGAGAAGCTAAGCATGCGGACGCAGGTGTTACAAGCGATGCGTTATTAGTCTTTGGGATCACGACACCAATATGGCGACCAGCGCACTTCGATCGGAATCAACAGCTTGGTCGGATGATTAGTGTCAGCCCCGCCGCCCTGCCGCAATTTCGCCGGGCGTATCGCGCAAGCCAGCCCTTCCAGGAAGCCCAGCCTTCCGGGAAGCGTTGACTTCCGCCCCATTCTGGTTTCTCAAATGAGCGACACAGGATCGTCCTCAGGATAGACAATGACCAAGCCCATCGTCGCCGTTCCCGCCGATATCCGCATCTTTGACGGTGCCACCTGGCATGCCGTGCAGCACCAATATGTCCGCGCTGCTCTGAACGCGTCGGGCGTCATGGCCTTCATCATCCCGGCCTTCGAGGAAGGCTACGATATCGACGCCATTCTCGACCGCGTCGACGGCGTCCTCGTCTCCGGGTCTGCCAGCAACGTCCACCCCGCGCGCTACGGCAAAGAGGCAACCGACGCTGACGGCCCCTTCGACCCCGCCCGCGACGCGACTTCCCTGCCGCTCATCCGCCGCGCCATCGACCGCGCTATTCCGCTGCTCGCCATCTGCCGCGGCATCCAGGAATTGAACGTCGCGCTCGGCGGCACGCTCGCCAGCGAAATCCAGGACCAGCCCGGCATCTGGGATCACCGCAAGCCTGATAATGTCGACCGCGACGGCATGTACGCCATCCGCCAGAATGTCATCGTCAGGGAAGGTTCCTGCATTGCAGGCATCATCGGAGCGGGTGAGATCAAGGTGAACTCGCTGCATCGCCAGGCGATCGCCGAAACGGCCCCTCGCCTTGCCGTGGAAGCGGTGGCCGAAGACGGCACGGTCGAAGCCGTCTCCGTCATCGACGCCAAGGCGTTCGCCGTCGGCGTGCAATGGCATCCCGAATACTGGGCCGAGACCGACAAGCCCTCCAACCAGCTTTTCGCCGCCTTCGGCGACGCAGTTCGCGACTACGCCGCGAGCAAACTGCCCTCCGCAGCGGTGAAGGCAAGAGCCTAACCCCGTCTCGCCCAGCGCAGACCGGCCACGACGGCGATGGCAAGGAGCGGCCAGATCGCCCAGAAGGTGCCGTGCCAGGAAAGAAGGTTGATGCCGATCAGCCCGAGCGCCGAGATGGCGAGCGCCGCAAGCCGCAGATCGAACCGGTCCTGCAGATGCGCCCAGCGCATGGCCGCGACATAGGCCAGCGCCAGCAACGGCCAGGCCGCCCAGAAGACCCCGTGCCATGTCAGCGTGTTGATGACGACAAGCGCGACGGCGATGACACCGAGCACCGCAAGGTTCCGGCGCTGATCCACGCTCTGGCCCCCGCGCTGACCCGGCAACACGCCGGCCAACGGACCCGGTCGATCACCGGCCAACAGTCCCGGCCCCGTCGATCGAGCCGCAGCGCCCGACGGCATCCCGGCGGCATGCACATGCCCCGTCGTTGTATCGCCAGCATCTTCCCCGATCCTGACGGCATAGCTCGGCACCGCCTCGGCGACGTTCTTCACGTTAAGCGGCCCGAGGAAATCGAACCCGACGGCCACCTTGTTGCGCACCTGGTCGTAAACCGTGTTCGAGATCACCACGCCGCCGGCCGGTGCCTGCGCCTGCAGCCGCGCGGCGATGTTGACGCCGTCGCCATAGATATCGCTGCCCTCGACGATCACGTCGCCGAGATTGATTCCAATGCGAAACAGCATGCGACCATCGGCCGGGCGGGCGGCATTCAGCCCCGCAAGTTCGTTCTGTACGTCGACCGCGGCACGGACCGCCTCGACCACGCTCGGAAACTCGGCGATCAGCCCATCGCCCCAGGTATTGACCACCCGGCCTCCATGCGCCTCGATCAGCCTGGACATCCGGTCGCGGTAGCGCTTCAGCGTCGCAAGCGTCCCCTCCTCGTCGGCGCCCATCAGCCGCGTATAGTCCTGCACATCGGCTGAAAAGATCGTCGTCAGCTTGCGCCGCGTCTCACCCGGAATCTCCGCCACCTCGCCTCCCCTCGCATGACCTCACGCGTTGCATCTTACACACCATGGCAAGCCGGAGGCAAACGGGCACGGAGCGCATTTACGATGCGCTGAGTAAACGACCGAGGCGAGCGTTGTGCGAAAACGGCACCGCCAAACTCCGTCATCCTCACCCTTGTGGTGGGGATCCAGCCACGGCGCGTCTGCGCCGTGAATAAGCAACCCGTGCTGTGTCAGGAAGAGTCTCTCGCCGCGCGGGCGCGCGTCGTCTGGATTCCAGCCACAAGGGCGAGAATGAGGGTGGAGAGGTGAGCGGCTCGCAGGAAGCGCCGCCCCTAAAAGACCATCAGCCCTTGACGGGGGTTTCGGCCACCGGCGTCAGCGGCTTGCGCGCATCGAACCACCCAACCAGATTGTCGACCACGAGGTCGGCCATCGCGTTGCGGGTTGGAACCGAGCCCGAGGCGATGTGCGGCAAGAGCACGGCGTTGGGGAGCGTCATCAGCGCCGCCGGCACTGATGGTTCGTCGTAGAAGACGTCGAGACCGGCTGCACCCAATGCACGGGTGGACAGCGCCTCGATCAGCGCATCCTCGTCGACCGTCCAGCCGCGCCCGACATTGATGAACACGCCATCCGGCCCCAGCGCCTTCAGGATATTGGCGTTGACGGTCTTGTGCGTCTGCGGCGTCTTCGGAACGATTGATATCATCGTATCGACGGCTTCGGCGAGACCCTCCAGCGTCGGATAGTGATCATAGGGCAGCGCCTCGTTGCGGCTGCGCGTGTGGTAGCTGATCTTGACCTTGAACGGCTCCAGCCGCTTGGCGATTTCCTGGCCGATGCGGCCGAGGCCGTAGAAGCCGACATGGCGGCCCTTGAGCGAGAAACGCGACAGCGGATAGCTCTGGTCCGGATTCCAGTTACCGGCGCGCAGCCAGTGTTCGGCACGCGGAAACTCGCGGATCGTGTTGAGCAGCAGCCCGATCGCGGTGTCGGCCACTTCGTCGTTGAGAACGTCAGGGGTGTTCGTCACCACCACGCCCTTGGTCGCGGCATGCCTGGCATCGACATTGTCATAGCCGACGCCAAAGCTGGAAATCAGTTCGAGATTGGGCAGCGCATCGATATCTGCGGCACTGAAGGTTCCGGACACGGCAACCCCGCGAATACGGCTTGCGGTCTCCGCATCGAGCGACGTGGTGTCGGCTTCGATGACCTCGAAGCCTTCCTTCAGGCGCGCCAGAACGCGCTCGTGCATTTTCCCCGGAACGAGAACAGCGGTACGGGACATGGGATTTCCTCTTTAATTTCATCGCGCCCAGAGGGCTCTGGTTATGACCGCGGCCGATACGGGCTGGTCGATTGGCGGATGCGCATCTCTGGCTTGATGAGATGGATGCCGTCGGGTTCGTGGCTGCCGGCAAGGCGATCGAGAAGCGCGCGGGCGGCAAGCCGGCCGACTTCTGCCTGGCCGTTCCAAACGGTGGTGAGCGCCGGCATCGAGATCGATGCCTCCTCGAGATCGTCGTAGCCGGTGACGGAGATGTCGGTGCCGGGCACCAGGCCGGCGCGGGCGATGCCGTTCATCAGGCCGATGGCGACGAGATCGTTCCAGCAGACGGCGGCCGTCGGCTTTTGTGGCAGGGACAGGAAGTGCACCGCCGCCTCGAAGCCGCCCTGCATCGAGCGGGGACCAGGAATGCGCAGGCCGGGATCGACCTCGATCTCCGCCTTGCGCAGCGCATTCACATAACCCTGGTAACGGTCACGGCCGGTGGACGTCTGGTCGGTGCCGCCGATCATGGCGATCGAGCGATGGCCGAGACCGATCAGGTGATTGGTGGCAAGCGAGATGCCGTAGCTGTCGTCGCCGCGATAGGTCGGGAGATCCGAGCCGTCCATCGAGCGGGCGACCAGAATGGCCGGCATGCCGTTGTCCTCGGCGAGCTGCATGTCCTCCGGCGGCGTGCCGATCGCCGGCGACATGATGACGCCATCGCCGCCGAGCTGCAGCAGCGTCTCGATGAAAGTGCGCTGCTTTTCGACGGAATCGTAATGGTTGGAGAGAATGAAGGTGTGGCGGCTGCGGTCGAGCTCGCTTTCGATCGCCTTCAGGATTTCCCCGTAGAACGGGTTCATGATGTCGTGCACGACGACGCCGATGATGCCCGAGCGCGAGGTGCGCAGGCTGGCCGCGCGGCGATTGTAGATATAGCCGAGCGCGCGCGCCTGTTCCTTGATCTTGTCGCGGGTGGCGCCGGCGACGAGCGGACTGTCGCGGAGCGCCAAGGATACGGTTGCGGTGGAAATGCCGAGCGTTTCGGCGATCGTCGAAAGCTTGATCTTCTGCGCCACTGTGCCTCCCGGATCGCGCGGAAGGACTGTGACGCGCGATGAACATATGCACCCGGCCAGCTGAGAGCCGAGCGTCCTTAAAATGTTTAATTAAAAGATTAAACCGGAGCAGGCAATTTCTAATTTCACAAAACCGTCAGATTTCATCCGGCTCGTCGAGCACGATGGCATCGGCCTGCAGGTTGCCGTCGATCGCCTTCAGGAGACGAACGAGATTGCGGATTTCCTTCTCGGAAAAGTCGAGCGTGGCCAGCCGGTCGCAAGCCGACGCGGCCTGCTCGATGGCCTCCACACTGCCGCGGCCGAGATCGGTGAGATAGACCTTGGTCAGACGCGCATCGTCTGCATCGGGCTTGCGCACGAGAAAGCCCTGCGCCTCCATGCGGCCGATCGTGCGCGTCATGGTCGGCGCCTTGACGCCGAGCTTGTGCGCTAGCGCCCCCGCCGTCATGCCATCGCTTTCGGCGAGCGACGTGATGACGCCATCCTGCCCGGCATAGAGCCCGCTCTCCAGAAGGTTGCGGGAAAGCACGGTGCGCATCGAGCGGGCGGCCTGCGTCAAAGCCGGCGAAAGATCGACCACCGTATATTCGGTCTGGTCCTTCTTCTTCGACTTCTGCTTCTTGCCGTCCTTGTGCTTCTTACCCATTGCCGTCCCTTTGATCTTGCCGCGCTCCGCACCCGATTGAGGTTGTGGGAGAGGGCAACAGTTTCATTTGGCGCCTAAGCCTTCCCCCAAATCCATTTTGATTTAAAGGCTTATGCATTAAGCATTGAGATCGTTGCGTTATGACATTGCGCATGATCTCGTCATAAACAAGAGGCCTTAGCCGGATGAACGCGCCAGCGACCGAGTTCGACGACCCCGATCTGCAATTTTCTGGTGCGGAGCGCGACCGGCACATCGTTGTCCTGCCGCTCGGCGCCCATGAACAGCACGGCCCCCACCTTCCCTTCGAGACCGACACGCTGATTGCAGACGGCATCGTTAGCAGGCTCAAAACAGCACTCCCCAAGACGCTTCCGGTGACCTTCCTGCCGACGGAATCAGTCGGCTACTCAATCGAGCATATGGATGTGACAGGAACGCAAACGCTTGGATATGGCGAGGCGATCGAACGCTGGCTCGGCATCGCCGGCAAACTGTCGCGACAAGGCATCCGTAAATTCGTCATGCTCAATGCCCATGGTGGCAACGCGCCGCTGATGACCGTTGTCGCCACCGAGGCCCGTGTGCGCTTCAACATGCTCGCCGTCGCCACCAGCTGGACCCGCTTCGGCCTGCCCGACGGCTTGATCTCGCCGGAAGAGAAAGCGATCGATATCCACGGCGGCGACATCGAGACCTCGGTGATGCTGGCGCTGCACCCGGACAGGGTGGACATGGCGAAGGCCGCAAACTTCCCGTCCCGCCAATACGACTTCGCCGCCCGCTACAAGCACCTGCGCGCCTACGGCCCGCACGCCTTCGGCTGGAAGATGTCCGACCTCAACGATAAAGGCGTCGCCGGCAACGCCGCCAAGGCCACCGCCGAAAAAGGCGAGGCGCTGATCGCCCATGCGGTGAAGGGCTTGGTAGAATTGCTGGAGGATGTGGACGCCTTCGACGTGGACACGCTGACATAGCGGGCCGCTTGTATCGGCCCGGTGTTTTAATCATATTGATTGCAATCGCAGTGGCTCACTAAGGAGGCCCGCATGCGCATTTCCGTGAAAGAGGCAGAGGGTCAGCTGACAGAACTGGTTCGCCTTGCCAACCAGGGCGAAGAGATCGTGTTGACGCAGGATGGTCAGCCCGCCGTCCGGCTCGAGCCGGTGACCGGCTTCATCAAGGACCCGGTCAAAAGGGGCGAGCTTATTCGGCACCTGCAGGAGGAAGTCAGGGTGAAGCAACTGATGACCCGTGACGAGAAGTCCCGGCTGATCGACAGACTGCAGGAAGAGGTACGGCAGTTGAACCTGCCACCCGGCCCGGACGCCGCTCATAGCCAGGATTTCCTCTACGACGAAGACGGCCTGCCGAAGTGATCGCCGTCGACACCTCGGCATTGATCGCGATCTTGGCGAACGAACCGCAGGCACCTTCCTGCCGCAAGATATTCGAAAGCGAGGAGCTGATCCTGGTGTCGGCCGGGACGGTGCTTGAGGCGCTAATCGTTGCAGCCAGGAGAGGGATGTCCAACCAGATGAGCGCAATTCTTTCGGCTATCACCGTGAAGATTGTCGATGTCACCCCAGCCCGCGCCGAACTCGCGGCAGCCGCCTACCGTTCGTGGGGCAAGAACTTCCATTCTGCCTCGCTTAACTTCGGCGATTGCTTCTCCTACGCCACGGCCAAGGAATTCAATTGCCCCCTGCTTTTCATCGGCAATGACTTCGCCCAGACCGATATCCCGTCGGCGATCGCGGCCTCCACGCCCTAATGTGATCTTATAACATACGAAACCCTTTGAACTGCCGCGCCGCACCCCTTATATGAGACGACGAATTTGAAAGGCCCGGGAGAAACACCCCGAGCAAGCCCCCACCTTATCGAGGTTCTCATGACCGACGCTGTCCAGACGCAAGCCAAGCCCATTCCCGTCACCGTCCTCACCGGCTATCTCGGCGCCGGCAAGACGACGCTTCTGAACCGCATCCTGACGGAAGCGCATGGCAAGAAGTACGCCGTCATCGTCAACGAGTTCGGCGAGATCGGCATCGACAACGACCTCATCGTCGAATCCGACGAAGAAATCTACGAGATGAACAATGGCTGCGTCTGCTGCACGGTGCGCGGCGACCTGATCCGCGTTGTCGAAGGCCTGATGCGCCGCCCCGGCCGCTTCGACGGCATCATCGTCGAGACCACCGGCCTTGCCGATCCGGTTCCCGTCGCCCAGACCTTCTTCATGGATGACGACGTCCGCGCCAAGACCGAGCTCGACGCCGTGGTCGCCCTCGTCGATGCCAAGCATCTGCCGTTGCGCCTGAAGGACAGCCGCGAAGCCGAAGACCAGATCGCCTTCGCCGATGTCGTGCTGATCAACAAGACCGACCTCGTCACCCCGGAAGAGCTGGCCGTGATCGAGGATGTGGTGCGCGCCATCAACCCGTCTGCCCGCGTCTACAAGACCAGCCGCTCCGGCGTCGATCTCGCCCGCGTGCTCGATCAGGGCGCCTTCAACCTGGAACGCGCGCTGGAAAACGACCCGCACTTCCTCGACCACGATCACGACGACCACGTCTGTGGCCCGGACTGCGACCACGATCATGGCCACCATCACCATGCGCATGATCAACACCACCATGATCACGACCACGGGCATGACCATGACCACCACGATCACGGGCACGATCACCACCACCATGGCGCCGTCTCCCCGATCCATGACGTGACGGTGCAGTCGGTTTCGCTGCGCGGCGGCGAGATGATTGCCGATCGCTTCTTCCCCTGGATTCAGAAGATCACCCAGACCCAGGGCCCGAACATCCTGCGCCTCAAGGGCATCACCGCCTTCAAGGACGATCCCGAGCGTTATGTCGTCCAGGGCGTGCACATGATCATCGAAGGCGACCACCAGCGCCCTTGGAAGGATGGCGAGAAGCATGAGACCCGCCTCGTCTTCATCGGCCGCGAGCTTGACCGCGAAAAGCTCGAAGCTTCCTTCAAGGCGTGCGAGGCCACTGCCTGATGCCGACTGTTGCCCCGTTCGATCTCGACGGCCATATCCTGGCCGTCGAATTTTTAGGTGATACCCCCTTCTTCGCCAGCGCCACCGGCACCTTTCACCGGCTGGATGGCGCCGAAAAGGTGTCCGAAGCCCATCAGGGCATGCTGACCTGCATCCGCGATCCCTATAGCGAAAGCCTGATCTCCGGCGGCGAGGACGGCAAGGTTCTGAGGATCTCGGCCGACGGCAGCGTTACCGAGCTGGCGCATGCGCCGCGCAAGTGGATCTTGCAGCTCGCCGCCGGCCCGCAGGGCGCCATCGCCTATTCTCACGGCAAGAGCGCGCTCGTCCGCCTCGCCGACGGCACCACCCGCGAATTTACCGAGGAACGCACGGTCGAAGGCCTGGCCTTCGCGCCCAAGGGCATGCGCATCGCCGCCGCCCGCTACAACGGCGTGTCGCTGCACTGGGTGGCGGGCGATGCCAAGCCCGTCGATCTCGAATGGAAGGGCGCCCATACCGGCGTCACCTTCTCGCCCGACGGCAATTTCCTCGTAACCACGATGCAGGAAAACGCCCTGCACGGCTGGAAGCTCGACATCAAGCCCGGCTCGGAAGCCCGCCACATGCGCATGACCGGCTACCCCGCCAAGGTGAAGTCGCTCTCCTGGTCGGTCAAGGGCAAGTGGCTGGCCTCCTCCGGTGCGCCGGCGGCCATCGTCTGGCCGTTTTCCGGCAAGGACGGCCCGATGGGCAAGGCGCCGCTTGAGCTCGGAACCCGCGCCAACATCATGGCGACCTCGGTCAAGTTCCACCCGGCCGAGGATATCCTCGCCATCGGCTTCATCGACGGCATGATCCTCGCCGTTCGTCTCGCCGATAGCAAGGAAGCGCTGATCCGCCGCCCCGGTAAGGGCGCGATCACGGCCATGAGCTGGAGCAAGAATGGCAAGCTGCTGGCCTTCGCTTCGGAAGCCGGCGATTGCGGCGTGGTCGATATCGCTGCATAAGGCAAGTCTCCCGAAACCGGCCACCGGTTTCGGGATAGAGACACGCTTGAAAACAATGCGCGTGAAAAACAAGGGGCTTGAACCAGATGCCGCAGACCGGAAATGCCATCGCCGCTGCCGCCAACGATGCCTCGGCATGGGTGGCTATCCGCGCAGAAGCGTCCGCTCTGTGCGAGCGCGAACCGGTGCTGCGGCCTCTTCTGATCTCGCAAGTCATCGATGCCGCGGATAGCGCCACAATCGTCGCCCGCGTGCTTGCCGCCCGGCTCTCGCGCGCCGACGTCGATACCGCGGCGCTGACGGCCCTTCTCGAGGAGACGCTGACCGCGCATATCCTCGCCGATATCCAAGCCGACCTGATGGCAGTGCGCCAACGCGACCCGGCCTGCACGACCTGCCTGCATGCGCTGCTCAATCTGAAGGGCTTCCACGCCCTGCAGATTCACCGCATCGCCCATGCCTTGTGGAACGAGGGCCGCGTCGAGATCGCCAGCTGGCTTACCAATCTCGCCTCGCTGGTCTTCGGCCCCGACATCCATCCGGCGGCACGGATCGGCTCCGGCATCATGCTCGACCACGGCTCCGGTATCGTCATCGGCGAAACGGCCGTTATCGAGGACGAGGTCTCGATCCTGCAGGACGTGACGCTCGGTGGCACCGGCAAGGAGACAGGAGATCGTCACCCGAAAATCCGCCGCGGCGTCATGATCGGCGCCGGCGCAAAGATCCTCGGCAATATCGAGATCGGCGCCTACAGCAAGGTCGCGGCCGGCAGCGTGGTGGTCAAGCCGGTTCCGGCCCATTGCACGGTGGCCGGCGTCCCGGCGTCGGTGGTGCGCATCCATCCGGCGAGCGAAATCCCCGCCGAAAGCATGGATCAGAATATCTGAGCTTGAATTAGGCCGCCTGCTCCTGCGCCGGCGATGCTTCGATCCTGTCGCGCCCCAGCCGCTTGGAGACATAGAGCGCGGTATCTGCTCGGCCCACGAGCTTCGTGAAATCGATATCCGGGCCGCTGCAGGCGGCAACGCCAATGCTCAGCGTTGGCAGCGACACGAACACCGCCATGGCGGAAACCTGCTCCGAAAACGCCGCCCGCATCCGCTCGGCGACCGCGATCGCCCCCTCTTCGGCGGTATTCTTCAGCACCACGAGAAACTCGTCTCCGCCGTGACGCGACAGAAGATCATCGGGCCGCAGCACACTGCGCGCGGCGCTGGAAAATAGCCGCAGCACGTCGTCTCCGACGAGATGGCCATGTTGGTCGTTCAGCTGCTTGAAGTGATCGATATCGACCACCAAGAGTGCCAGCGCATGGGCGTCGCGCACCGGCAGCCGTTGCGCCAGCCCGCCGCGGTTGAGCGCTCCCGTCAGCGGATCATGATGCGCCAGCGCGATCAGTTCGCTCCTGTTGCGCTCGGCCGCCATCAGCACGATCAGCATGCTGCGCAGCGCCAGGAAAATGACCGCCGTCGATGCCATCCAGCCATGGGCGACGGTAGCGCCGTAAGGATCCGGACCGCTGATCTCCCCCGTCGCCGCCATGCCGGTACGCACCAGGAAAATCGCCGCCGTCGGCAGATAGAGCCATGCCAGCAGGCCCGCCGAGAAAAGCTTCTCGCGCCGGTAGATGCCGATACCCTCGCGCAGCACCGCCAGATCGCACAGGCAACAGACCGCAGAGACATAGAACAGCCGCGTCGATACGGCTATGTCGCCGGTAGGCAGAGCCGCAACCGGGAGGCTGATGCAGACGAGCGCCAGCGCGCAGGCAAGCATCGACACCGGCCGGCCGGCGAGCACGCGAATGGCAAAGAACGACAGCAGGTAGCCGGCAATGGTCAGCACGTTGCCCAGCTGGATAGACAGCACATAGGGGATGTAATTGCGCAGACAGACGAGCAGCGTACCGACGCCGAGCACCAGATAGCTGGCGCCCCACCAGGCCGGCCAGCGGCCGAACCGCCCGGTCCAATAGCTTGCCATATGGGCGCTTCCGAGAACCAGGAGCGTCATGGCGGAGACGACGTAAATCGTCCGTAGATCCAAAATCATGTACGCGCCTCCAATCGACCGGCGCGGACACTTTACGAGGTCGCTATTGCGTTTTGATTGGAGCGCTTGATCGCATTTTAATCAATGGGCCGAAAACCCCGCTCAGACAGGGCGTGCGGCGGCGATGATCTCTGACAGAAATCCGTGCAGAGCGTCGCGATAGCCCGTTCTCGCCGAGGGGCCGTTCTCATCCGATGTCATCACGACGGTGAGCCTGAGCGACGGCACGATATAGAGCATCTGGCCGCCGTAGCCCCAGCCGAAATGCACCTCTTCGCCGCCAATCTGCCGCGAGAACCAGCCGTAACCGTAGTCGTCGCCAGAGAAGCGCGAATTGGTGCGGTGCTCCCATGACTGAACGATCCAGTCGGCGGGAACGACCTGGGTTCCATCCTTCGCCCGACCGCCATTGCGGTAGAGTTCACCAAAGGCAAGCAGCGAGCGGGCGGTCATCGCCATCTGATTGCCGCCGAGATAAATCCCCTGCGGATCCCGCTCCCATGCGTCGATGCGAAAGCCATAGACGGGCGCCAGCCACTCCCGCGCCAAGGCGAGCGTCGATTTCCCGCCGACCTTCGTCAGGATCGCCGAGAGCAGATGGGTCGAGGCTGTCGAATAAAGCATCTGTCCGCCCGGCTTATCGGCGAACGGCTGCGCGAGCGCGAACCGCACCCAGTTGCGCGACGACACGAAACGCCCGTAATCGGGACCGGACAGGCGACCAAGCCCGGCCTGCATCGAGAGCAGGTTGCCGATCGTGATCTCGCCGAGCCTCGGATCCGGATTGTCGGGCAGGTCCGCCTTCAGGATCGGCGCGATCTTCTGGTCCGGCCCCTCAAGCAAACCCTTGCCGATGGCGATACCGACAAGGCTCGAGATAATCGACTTGGAGGCAGATTTGATATTGACGGATTCCGTGGTCGAGTGGCCGCGATAGCCATGCTCGGCGATGAGCTCGCCATCCCTCGCGACGAGGACGGCCTTCAGCGGCCGCAATTCCTCTCGCGACGCGCCGCCATCAAGCAGAGTGGTAACCGGGTTCGGCTGCTGCGCCATGGCGATGACAGGCGTGAGCGACAGGATGAAGAGAAGTGCAAAGCGCTTGATCATGCGCCACTATGTATGGCGGGCAGCCGATCAAATCATCGGCCGCCCGGCATACCTCACAGGGATGTGAAGCCATAGGATACCGCAGGTAGCGGGATCACTGTTTCACGCATTTCCGTGTGATCTGGGCACGTCTCTGCCCCTTGGTATATTTTGCGATCTGGCCAGCGGGGCATTTCTTGTCGTTGTAGAAGACCGACTGTCCCGACTTCAACGAACTCATTGTCGGTTGCGTGGTGACGACAGGCGTTTCACCCGCCGCCGTCGCCATGTTGGCGATAGACAGCGCGCAGGCGACAGAGATGCAGGCGATCATCGATCGTTTCATTTTCCCACCCTCATTTATTTAGCATTTACTTAAATACAATCCTACAGAACGCGGATCGCTGCAAGAGCAGGCAAACAGCACGAGATGCCGCGCGGAACGATTTCCGCGACGGTGGGCATGAGGGAAGAGGCAGGCGGCTTGCGTAGTGGATAGATAATGTCAGGCTGGTCCGCCTGCCCGATCGTTTCGGGCTTTCCGACTTCATCAGATCGGCAGGAACGGCTCCCGATCTCACGTCCCCGGACGAATCATCTGCCCTGACGGCATCCGATTCGACCCTTCGCGACCGTCATCAAGCGCCGAATTATGAACGGAGACCGAACCGGTTCATGAACCCGGCTCCCTGCCCGATGACGCGTTCATGATGCGCCGGCCCTACCTCATGGGGATGATTCTCGCCCACATTTTCATCCATATGATTGTTTTTTCTGCATTTTATTAGAACGAAAAGTGAATTTCATCCCCAAAAAAGCGAAGCTGCACTGTTGCTAAAATATCGTTAAAATTTACCGTCACAGATTTTTGTTCATCTAGCGTTCAGAAAACTCTTGGGAAAGCCACCTTTTGCGCCCACATTGTTCATCAGAGAACTAGGAGTGCATGAATGATTCTTAAGGCCACAGCCGCAGCGACCGTATTCGCCGTCTATGCTTTCACGATGTTTTTCATCGCTGCCATACCCGAGAATATCGTCCAGACCGCCGGAACCCAATTGGTAGACGCAACGGTCGTGAAGTAAGCGCCGTTACCCAAACGGTAGCATGAGGGGATTACCAGGGACACAGTCCGCCGGCTCTTCCGGCGCCCTTTAAATGCGATTGTTTTAAAACAGCAACAATGAAAAAGCCCCTCCCCGTCGGGGGCCGTTGCAAAATCCCCGCATTGTGATTCACTCGGCTGCGGCTTGGTGGAGATGATGGGATGTCGGTTCGCGATGGCGGTCA
>UBVW01000079.1:0-37125 GCA_900469085.1 Hyphomicrobiales bacterium
ATGGGCTGCTGCGGATAACTGAACGTGCTTCGTGGGGACAAGCGCGCCATCTTTCAGGCCGCGGCTCATGCACAGCGCGCAGCTGACTACCTGCATAACCTGCAGCCCCGCATCACCTGTGAGGATGAAGACGAAGGGGAGGCGGCGTGAGCCGGCCTCCTCACGTCGAGCAGCGTAGACGTTCCCAACTGCATCCCCTTTGGCTAGAACATTGCATCCTACCCTCTTAACTAAGAGGTGGAGCATGTCCGGGCCTTTCGGGGGGGCTAATTCACTAGTTTCGAATGAATGGTTAGACTCCTGCTACTGAGGCGTAACAGGGGTTTTCTTGTTCGCTTACAGCCCCCCACCACATTGGAGACTAACCATAAAACGCGCGAATTTCATCGCTGCGGCGCGTACGGCGTTGTCTCGTCCCTATGATGGGATAGCAGGAAGCCTATTTGTCTTTGGCGAGTGAATTTCGGGCCACGCCGATGCGGTGGACGAAGAATCGACTTCAAACACGGCGACGCCGACTACCGCGATCACAGCCACTGCCAAAGCGATTTTGCAGAACAAGGCAATCTGCATGCTGTTAGCCGCATCCGATCGTTAGCCGCCCAACGGTAAATGATTCTCTCATTCAATTCAAATATCTGGACTCGCGCCTGGGTGGTGCCATGGGACTGGCGCCCTTCTTGATCATCCTGCCGATCTACAACTTCATCGCCGCAACATGGGCGTCTCGAAACCTCTGGATTCAGCTCGACATGTCGGTAGCCACCGGCCTGCTCGCCATCGCGGCGATCATTTCCCACATCTTCGTTCAACAGAAAGTCGCTGAAGACCTCGCCAATGGCAAGCCGCCTGAAGAAAGGTAGCGCGATAGCTGCTGCCGGTGTCGCATGTGTCAGCACCATCGAGGGGCTACCATCGCCTACCGAGATCCGATCGGCATTCCAACCGTCTGCTTTGGCGAGACTCGCGGCGTGAAGATGGGCGACAGCTACACCGTCGCGCAGTGCAAGGCGATGCTGGGCGATCGGCTTGTCGAGTTGAGACGGGTATGCGCGCCTGCCTCAAAGCACCTGATGTCATACAGGCCGGCGCCTATGTCGCTTCGCTTTCCATCACCTATGACATCGGGAACGGCGCCTTCTGCAAGTCCACCTTGGCTCGCAAGCTCAACGCCGGGGATATCGTCGGGGCCTGCAGTGAGTTTCCCAAGTGGAACAAGGCGGCCGGCATCAGGCTTCCTGGCCTTACCAAGCGCCGCACGGCAGAGCGCCCCCTTTGCCTGAACTGGATTGCGCCCTGATGTCGGTTCTATACGCAATCGCCCGATATCTCGGGTTCGGCGGCTGTGTCGCCCTTAGGGGGGAGATCACGGTCGATCACCGTGCCCACGGCCGCTACGCTTGGCCCAGCCCGATACGAGGTCACGCTCGACTATATCTGCAATCCGCTGCAGAGCTGGATAGGCCCGGTCCACGTCGTTTCGCCGACGATCAAATTCACGATCACACCGAGCGAACCGGCCCAACCCATGCCGGCTGTGCCGGATGGATAGATCGAGTGAGCTTGGCGCTTACCAAATCGCTATGACATAGATTGCAGCATAAATCATAAGGCACCCAAGAATGAGGCTTTGGGGTTTCAGCATTCTGGGGTCCTTGATGTGATAGGTTAGAGAGCGGCGAAGGGGTTCGGAGCTTTGGGGAACGGGCCCTTCACTCAAGGTCTCGGAAACTCCTAAGCGACGTGGCTATGCTAGCTTAGCTCTCGATGATTGCAACACCTCCCTGCCGGCGGCTGATAATTGTCGGATGGCTACCAGTATCCTCACCTTGAAAAAATCACGGTGAGGATGTAGGGCCTCGCGAACCAAAATGTTTACGATGGACACAATGTTCAAACGCTCGCTGCCCAGGTTCCTTGATCTCTTCAGTCGGTCAAAGGCGCGGTACAGAAATCATATCGTACCCTTTCCCACGGATTCGGAGATCGTCAGATCAACCGTGTCCGGTGGCGAGATCGTCGCCTTCTTCACCACCAAGTCAATTTATGAGCGGGAAGCTGAGCGCATGGTGGCTTCAGCGGCCCGCCTAGGACTTTCGGTGAGGACCACGGCGATCGAAAGTGCTGGTAGCTGGGTCCGCAACGCCGCTTTGAAGCCCACGTTTCTTCTCGAAGCGCGCGCAAATTGTCGGGGAGCTCTCCTCTATGTGGACGTTGACGCTGTTTTCCATCGAGACCCTTGGCCTACATTGCTGGAGTATGATTGCGACATCGCTGTTTTCCGCGAGGCGGGCCGGCTGATTTCCGCTACAATCCTTTTCAATGACACCCAAGGCGCGCTTGATATCCTGGCTGAGTGGAAAAAGCGTTGCGATCAGGACCCCGAGATATGGGATCAGGTCGTCCTTCAAGATATATTAGATGAGGATCAGGTATCGGCGCGCAGGTACAAGGTAGTGGAACTCCCGCCTACTTACTGCTGGATATTTGACCGTCTTTCCAATGTGAAAGGCGAGGCGGTCGTGATCGAGCAGTTGCAAGCAAGTCGACAAGCGAATGATGCGGTGAGCAAACGGGGGCGAAACAAAAGCCTCGAACGGCGAGAGGCAAGGATAGCCTCGATTGAGAAAATTCTTGGAGCGGGGATCGCAAATATCGACCGTGCGCCCGGTCCCCCGGATACCTTTAACAAAGTTGCTTAGATCGGATAGGGGAGAAATCTATATGTTCGCGACCTTTGCAATCGAAACTGACGGCCGCGACACCGCGATCCATGTCAATCCCGGCCATGTCACTGCCGTAGTCGAAATCGACGATGGCAAGGCTCAAATATTCCTGACAGGAGGTTCGGATCATATTGTGGCTGAAAACGCGGGCACGGTGCTCCGCCGTCTTCAGGAAGCTTATGGGCCGATCCCAGTCTGACTCCTGATTTGACATGCAAGAGGAAAAATGAACCCCGCACAAGACGGGGTCAAGGTAGTGTAAACTCAGGGTCGCAAAAAAGAAACCCCGCTCGTGGCGGGGTTGGAAGTAGTGCTTGAGTTGGGGTCGCCAGAATAACGCCGACCTAGGCCATCTGGTTCCCGATCATTTCCGCAATCGCCGCAGCTTCGATCCGCGCGCTTGTCTCCTTATGCCGATAGTGCTCATAGCACCACCAGAGAGTCTCGGCGTAACGGTCAGCCGAGAAGCCTGGCCGCCCCACTTGGTCCATCCGCCGACGGAACACAGGTGGACCTGCGGGCCGGACATCGTCTGCATCGGCCTGTCTTGATCGCTCATTCGACCAACTCCAAGTCGGCGGGGAGGGACTTCCAGCCCTTAGCGGTCGCGCGCTGCTCGGCTTTCTTCTTTGCCAACTTGCGGGCCTCGCCAACCCCAGTAGCCCAGACGGTCACGCGCAACGTGGCCGCCTGAAAGACGAACCGGCGTAGATGCTTCTTGCAGCCAGCCGCGTATCCGGCACGGAAAGCCAGCTTCGCGGCGCGGGCACCCATGCCGCCACGGGCATCTGAGGGAAGACTATCCCACCACTCGTCAAAGGGATCGCGCTGCTGCGGCTTGGGGCGATCGAGCATATCTTGCTCCATACTATTTGTTCTTTGTTTGTTCTATCATATTGGACCAGATTGAGTCCAGTTCGCGTGCGAGACAAAACCTCGGCGAGGGCCGGGTGAACGTAGTTGGATCAAGTGCGAATTTGGTGGCGGAGAGCTATTGACCTTGGGAAGCCGCGGCTCCCGGGACTGTTAGCCACAGCATCCTTCGTCAAACTTCTTATCAGCTTGAAGGTTCCGGGTGGCGAAGGGCCAGCTTTGGGGAGACACGCCCTTCGCCTGTCACTCAAGGTCTCAGAAACTCCCAAGCGACCCAGCTATGCTAACTGAACTGTCGGAAACGACAAGTTTCAGCGTAATGAGGCGGCAAGCAGACGTCACGCATGCCATCTTCATGGCGTTCGATCTTCTCTCTTTCTACGGCCACGATTTCACCAAGACCGAACTGGTCAACCGTCGACACCTCCTCGAAGCCTTGCTGCCATCCCGCACGATGGGCGCCATCAGGCTGTCGAATAAGTTGATGGGGACGGTAAAGCCCTGATGCGGGCTTACACTAGAGGCCTCAGCGGACCATGCTGAACGCTTTTAGCCTCTCCAGCTGGGGCGGGGAGCCCCAGGAGGAACTCCCCACCTTGCAACCGCGACAGGGCAAAGCCGGCAAAGCTAGCAAGCGCGGTTAAACGTACAACGAGCGAGAAGACTGCATGTTGCAAAGGGAATGTGGAGAGCCAACCAGCGTTGAGGGACTTTAGGCTCTCCACTTGCCGAGAAAGCAGATACCAACTCGGCGGACAGAAACACGCCATAGGTGGATATGTTCCGGATTATAATGAAAACGGGGGCGACGGGTGCGTTGCTTTCCTGACCCTTCGCCTCTCGCCATGCCTGGCTGGGTGATCCTGCAAGGCGGTATCGTCGGAAACTCCATGGGAGACTATCGAGAATTTTCCCTCATCGCGGCGATCTGCCGAAGCTCGGCTACGCTAAGGCCGATAAGCGCCTCGTACTGATCCCCGATCATCTGGCAGAATTGCTTTCGGAGGTTGGCGTCGGCACAAGTTTCAACGCGGTTGATCGTGTCGAGCGTTCGTTGAATGTGGTCTCTAATTGCGGAGTTTTCGCTTACCATGACCGAGTGACCATTGGGTTCTTTGGTCACTGTGTGTATGAGTGCAACGGTAGTCATGTTACCAAATAGGCTAGATGGCCTCCCTAATAGCCTTAAAAGCAACACAGCCAGCCGATCGTCCGTACGAGAGAGGATTGTGGAGGGCCGAGAGAGTTACAGGGTCCCAGGGCCCTCCACATGCCGGAGGTTGCTTTGGGGAGACATTCCGGCGGGAAAAAACGCCAGTAGACGCGATAGGTTCCGAGCGCGTCTTTCGATCAGACCAACTCCTGTCCATTCAGCGTTTTTGACCGGCCTTTAACAGCTCCGAAACGGCCCCTCCAGAAAGCTCGCTGGTCGCCCTCCACCTGCCGCCGAAGGGTGCGACGTCAAAAACCGATACAGCTAGGCCGACAGTCGGGCGCGCATCGTCAAGTAACACGACGCCTCGTGCTCGATTTCGGCGATAAGGCTTTCATACTCGGCGATGCGTTCGGTGTCGACGCCACGTTTTCTCAGCTCGCGCAGGTGGAGGACGGCGATGCTGTAGGTTTCACACATCTCGCCGATCGACTGGCGGTGCTCCGACAGCGCCCTTATTTCAGGAATTCGTAGTGCCAATAGCGCCCAACCATGAGCGACGTGGTCGATTTCGGTTTTCATCTTGGCGACACTCACAGGATGCAATGGCAACTATACGGCAATGCCACTGCCGTCCAAGATGGCCTTAAGTCTCATATGCATAGCCCCGGGGGAGTTACAGCGGCCCCAACACTGACCGGTCCCTGGCTTCGGTTATTGAGGTAATTCGGCCGTCAAGCGTCGGCGAACCCGCCGCCTTGCCTTGTATTCTTCTGAGCCTTCGCCTCGCGCAATTTTCGAAGCCGCGCTGTCTTTTCGTCACGCGCTGCTCGCTGTGCGAGTATCATTGCAGTGGCGACGTCATGGGTCTCTTCAAACCTCCGACGGCGCTCGTCCTGGGTGAAGGATTGATGCTGGTTCATTTGTGGAGCCTTTGAAGGCGGATCTAGGCGCAGCGATAGCTCCGCAATCAGATCGCGTTGATCATATTTTGCTTGGATAAGATCGATCGCCGCTATGAGCGCTCTGCGCCCCTCGGCACTATCGACCTCGCAATGTCGTAATCGGCACCACGTGCGCATGATGGTGGTTACGGCTTCGATTTGATCGTCAGATAATGAGATCAGGGACAGCAACATAATTATGCTTCTCCGTCGAACGGCAGAAGCGAAGCGCACTCCCAAGCGGTCACTACCTACAGGACTGAGACCGATGCGTAGTTATACGCGCAAATAAAGAAAGCGCTATAAAGTATGACATGTCGGAACCTTTGTTTGGCAGCCGAGTTGAGCGGAAACGATTGTCGAGAACTCAAATGCCCTACGAAGAAGAAATGCAGATAATTTTCGACCTGGTGTCTCGCACCACAGTTGTCAGCTTCCGGGGCATGATTGAAATGTTTGGGCCTTTCGAAGACCGCTGGGAGGCAATCCATGCCGGCGAGCAGTTCTGTCGGGATCATGGATGGGATGATAGCCTGCTGCCCGAGGCGGCGGCTGAAGCCTGAAAAACCTCTTTCTCCGATCAGTCACTATCGCGAGTATTCGACAAGCAGCACTGAGGGCTTCAGGTTCACCGCGCGACACATTGTCAAGAAGGTTGGCACCGACATTGTGTTGATGCCGCTTTCGTACTTGCCGACCTCCTGAAAGCTCACGCACAGCTCGTTGGCGACGTGGGTCTGACTCAACGGAGAGCCTTGCGCGCTGGTTGCAATCGCCGCCAAGCTTTTTCATTTATCTTTGAGGGTGTCGGTCTGATATTTGCTGGCATTGGAGAGCCTCGATGGAACTGGCGGCGAAGAGCCCCGTGGCATGGGGGCTCGTAAAGCTCTTCGCCTAATCGCCACCTGTTGCTTAATGGCGACCACAGCGAGAACTTCGCCTCCGCGTCGAGGTTCCATTGTTATTTCCCTATCTGGCCATGAGGCTTCAGGCTGCGGGTGGCAGTTGCCGCTTAGGGGAAGCTGGTTTCCGGATGCTTTTGCCAACCGAATGGCGAACCTTCAGCGCTTTGCCTCCGGTGAAGACGATTTTCTCATCGGTTCCGTCGATGACGGATGGCAGACGATGGCGCTCGTCGAGGCTGCCTATCAGTCCAGCAGCATGCCGGCAACACCGTTAAGCCCGCTGCCGAAGGAGTAATACGTGTCCGAGCAGATAATCCATTACGAAGACTACGAACTCAATGCTGTTCGCACGACGACCGGTCGAACGATCACCGAGACCGACTTCGTCGTTCATGCCGGGCATACCGGCGACTTCTTTCCGCATCATATGGATGCCGAATTCGCCAAGACGCTTCTTGGTGGTCAGCGCATCGCGCACGGCACTATGGTGTTTGCGGTCGGCGTCGGGCTAACGGCAACACTTATCAAACCTGTCGCATTCTCCTACGGTTATGATCGACTGCGCTTCGTGCGTCCGGTTCATATGGGCGATACGCACGCGCGTGACGATCTCTACGAAGGAAGACGATCCGAAGCGATCGGATATGGGCCGCGTCGTCGAGCGTTGCGAAATTCTGAACCAGCGCAATGAAGTCGTGCTTGCTGCAGACCACATCCTCCTCGTCGAGCGTGTACAAAATCGGGGTTGAGGAAGGCCATTTTGAAAGTTTTGTCAGCAGTGTGATCAGGCGCCTCGGCACAAGCTTGGCAAGGGCGATGATATGCTGCTGCACCAGTTCCGGTGATCATGAGGCCGGAGACCGCTTCGCACAGGGTAGGGCGGCGGTAAACACTCCCTGTCTCAGGCATAACTCGCCGCCCAAGCCTGGCCGTCTGCGGATTGGTGCAAGTACCGCGGTAGAACGCTATACTCAATCAATTCTTCCACACGCAACGCTCCGGCCATAGAATGTGTGTTTGGAGGATTCTGATGAGCACCATTACACATCTGCCGTCGCATTCGAAGCTTGGGACATGGCCAAGCGAGCGCCGCCCGGTCCTGGATTGGCTTATGAACGAAACGAGATCACAGCGGTTCCTCGACAATTTGTTGGTTGAACTGTGCGAACGGCTCTTGGCTGGAGGCGTATCGGTTGCCAGATCGTCCCTTCATCTGAGGATCCAGCATCCGCAATGGCAAGGCGCCCGGATCTTGTGGCAGCCCGGTGTCAAGGACGCCCATATCGATACGTTTGACTATGATGTCGACACCACGGAACTGTTTTTGCGCAGGCCGGCCACAGAGATATACAACGGCGCTTCGGAGGTCCGAAAGCACCTCGTCGCGAGCGATAACGAGATCGCCGCATATCCTCTGTTCGAAGAACTTCACCGGGATGGCTTCACCGACTATGTTGCCTGGCCGATCGAGCATACGTGGGGCAAGCGCCACGTCGTGACATTTGCGACCAAACAGGCCAATGGATTTTCCGAATACGAGATCGGTTATCTCAAGGATCTGCTGCCGGCACTCGCCTTGGCCAGTGAAATCCGCATGAAAAATGCCATGGCCCGTACGCTATTGGAGACGTATGTCGGTCCCCATGCGAGCGCGGAGATCCTCGCCGGGGCGACGACCCGGGGTAGCGGCAAGACTGTGAGTGCCGCAATCATGATTTGCGACCTGCGCGATTTCACGGCTCTGTCTGATCTGTGGCCACGTGACGATATTATCGACATCCTCAACGGCTACTTCGATGCGCTCTGCGAGCCGGTCGAGGCCCGCGGCGGAGAGATCCTGAAATTCATGGGGGACGGCCTCTTGGCCATCTTTCCGCTTAGCAACCCAAATGCCTGTGCCGATCTTCTGGAAGCCATCAAGGACGGCCGCAAACGAATGAGCGCCCTAAATGACGAGCTTGCGAAAGGTGGGAAATCGCCGCTGCGCTATGGTATCGGCGTCCACGTCGGCGACGTGATGTATGGCAATATCGGGTCTAGAAAACGTCTGGACTTCACGGCGATCGGCCCCGCGGTCAATATTGCCTCCCGACTGGAGGAGCTCACGAAGGTGGTGAAACGACCAGTGTTGCTGTCGTCCGATTTCGTGGAACTGGTCAAAGGATCATCGTCAACGTTCTCTGATCTCGGATCGCATGACTTGCGGGGGCTTGAAAAACCGGTGAGCGTATTTGCGCTTGTCGATTGAACTCTAAGCCAGCCACGCCGAGAAGCTAAGCTGGCACTCCCCTTCTCCAAAACGAGTGCGGGCGCTCGACCCAGAGACTGGGGAGCGCCCGATCGTTGCCAAGGCTGCGAACGCCGAAGGTACGGCAGGCGGCCTCAAGTGGTGCCGATGTAATCTTTGCCGCTCAGAAAGTGAAGTTCTTTAAACGCATTCCAGCTATGCGATCCAGATCGATCTGGACGATTGCCACGGGGCCGATAGGCGACGCGTTGCACCCATAGCGCCCCGCATAGGCGCGACCGCCGCCGGCTGCGTTGGTGAGCTTCAACAGTTGGTTAGAGACTGTTCCTGGAAAATTGCTTTAGGTAGCTTTGTGAGAGTTCATCAGCTAATTTCGGGACATCGACCTATAGTGAGCGGAGACCTGTCGCAAATGCTGAAATCCTTCGAACATGTGGGCATGACCGTTAGCAACATGGATCGCGCAGTCACATTCTATTGCGATCTTCTCGGCCTGAAGCTTCATCTGCGGAAAAAGACGGATGACGGCGCGGATTTGGCTTTCTTGGACGCTGGCGGCGGAATGTTGGAGATCATCGCTCCCGCCAATGGCGCCAAGCGAGCTGTGGATGTGCCCGACGATAGCGCAGGGTTGCGCCATCTCACCTTTCTCTATGAAAGCGTTGACCAGACCTGTTCCAAGCTTGAGGAGGCTGGGGTAGAGATAAAGGAGCGGCCGCGCTTTGCTTACAACCCTGAAGTCCTGCAAAAGGTAGCCTTCATACGCGATCCTGACGGTATCATCATCGAGCTTGCCGAGCGGAAGTGAAGCATACCAGCCTCTTGCGGGCAGGCAGAGTGCTCGTGGCGCATTACCGTCTCGAATGACCCGAATGTCTGCCAAATCATCGATTCTCCAGAGTAACGAGGGAAGGAAGGATGTACGGCTAGCATGACCATGGCTTGCGAGCCTCGATCTTCGGACGCTAATCGGTGACGACGAACTCCACTCATTAGAATGCCAACCACGACCATCGGCAGGCCGGGTAGAAGATGCACGATCAATTTGGTTGCCGGAAAAGCATACAGGTATAAACCATATGAAACGCCGTTCTCATTGTTAACACCAGCTAAACGATTGTTCTTGTTCAGCTTGGCCGAGAGGTCCCGGTCATTGACCCCCTCTGCGCCACTCCTCGTACTCATCACGTGCATCATCGTGGAGCGGATAATATCGTTGTAATGAGCCGCCTTGCATAAGCTTCATTCGAGAGAATTCTTCCCAGTCGTGGTGCGTCTTTGACTCTTCGATCACCTTTTCGGCCATTGCAACAGGCAGCACCACCACCCCATCATCGTCAGCCACGATGATATCGCCAGGGATCACGGTGACGCCGCCGCAAGCGATCGGGACATTGACGGCGTTTGGGTAGATGCTGGTTTGCACATGATAGTTGGGTGTCCATCCGCGCAACCAGAGCGACAAATCAAGCTTCTCGACGTTCGGCCTGTCGCGCATGCAGCCGTCAATCACGATGCCAGCGCCGCCTCGCCCCCTGAAATAAGTCGACATCATATCCCCAAAGACGCCGGAACTCATGTCGCCACGTGCATCGACGACGACCACATCGCCCTCCTGTACGTGATAGAGCACATGTCGATGTAGCTGGGTCTCCGGATCCGCATACTCTCCTTCACTGAAGAGATCCGGTCGCTGTGGCAGGAACTGCAGCGTCAAGGCCGGGCCGACGATCGATTTGCCTTTAGTCTGCGACACCGGGCCGACCATATGTGGATTGCGAAACCCCATGTGGCCGAGAGTACCAGCGATCGTTGCCGCGCCGATTTCCTTCAGCGCGTCGATCAGTTCTCTCGGTGGCCGCTGAATGTCTTGGGTCTTTATCATGCTGAGCTCCAGTGTTGGGTGATTACCAGTTCGTGACGGAACCGTCGCGGCGCCTGAGGTGAGGGGCCTCCCAAAAGCGAAAGCTCTGAGCTGCAATCGCATCCTCATTGACCTCGACGCCGAGGCCGGGAAGGTCGCTCACCGGATACTCGGTTCCGTCGAGCCTCGGTTGCACGGGAAAGAAGTCGGAGTTGTCGAAGCCAAGTTTGGCCTCAGGGGCTCTGGTCTCCAGCCAGGCAAAGTTGGCCACTGCAGCGCCGAAATGGACAGTCGCAGCGGTGCACACTGGACCGAGCGGATTGTGCGGCATCAGGTCCACATAATGGGCCTCGCTCCAACCCGCTACCTTCATCGCCTCCGTGAGCCCGCCGACATTGCAGACGTCGATCCTGTTGAACTGATGGAGGTCTTGCTCGATGTAAGGCAGGAACTGCCACTTGCTGGCAAATTCCTCGCCGATGGCAAATGGAACGTCTGTCATCTTGCGCAGCGCCCCGTAGGCACCTGGCGTCTCGTCCCTTATCGGCTCTTCTAGGAAGTCCAGAACACCGCGTTCAAGCTTGTTGCAGAAGCTTGCCGCTTCAGCTACGGACAGCCGATGATGGTAGTCGATGCCCAGGACAACATCACCTCCCAAAGCCTCGCGGGCCTTGTTCAGCATTGCCGCAGTCGCTCCAATCGACTCTCTTGGCTCGAAAACGTCTCGACTGCTCTGGCCTGCCGGGAAAAACCGGATCGCCTGCCAACCCTCGTCACGCAATTCGATCGCCCGTTCGATCGCGGCATCTCCTTCCGCCTCGTCACCCGTCGATGCAAAGGTCGGTATCCTCTCGCGTTGTTTGCCACCCAATAGCTCGTAGACTGGGACACCCAGTGCCTTGCCCTTGATATCATGAAGCGCAATGTCGATCGCAGATATCGCCGCCTGGAGAACGCGACCGCCTTCAAAATACTGGCTTCGATAGAGCTCCTGCCAGATGCGGCCTATCTGCATCGCGTCGCGACCGATCAGGAACTCACGATAGTGTTCGACAGTTGCGGCAACCGCCTTTTCGCGACCGCTCAACCCGCTCTCGCCCCAGCCGAAGATGCCGCCATCGGTCTCGACCTTCACCAGCATCTGATTGCGTATGCCGACCCATACTGGATAGGGCTTGATTGCCGTGATTTTCAGCTTCACCGTCATCGACGCCTCGTGCCGCGCTTTTCCATCATTCAATCAGCCTTAAGCGCCATCTCGGTTTCACCATCGAAGAGATGCATTCGCTCCTGATCGAATTCGAGCCAAATCTGTTCGTCCGGCGCAACGCTTACGGAAGGCGGCACGCTGATATTGACGATGGCACCGGATAAAAATGCCTGTACGAAGGTGACGTCTCCTGTTGGTTCAACCGTGTACGCCTTGGCAGGCACGCATCCCGGAGCCGCGTTCTTGTGCAGTTTTATCGTCGAGTGACGTGCTCCCAGAACGACCTTCCTCGATGAGGCTTTCGCAACCTTTCGGGCATTTTGGGCCGAGAGTTCAAGTCGCCAGCCCTCGGCACTGGTCAACACGGTGTTCCCATTGGCAGTCGATGCCTCAAGCGGGACGAGGCTCATCGCCGGACTGCCGACGAAACTTGCGACGAACATGTTCACCGGATTGGCAAAAACCTGCGCTGGCGTGTCGTATTGCTGCAGATAGCCGCCGTTCATCACCGCCATTCGGTCGGCCATGGTGACAGCCTCAAGCTGATCATGCGTCACATAAATGATCGTGGCCTTCAGATCCTGATGGAAGCGCTTGATCTCCGAGCGCATCTGGACGCGTAGCTTGGCGTCAAGATTGGAAAGCGGCTCGTCCATCAGAAACACCGCGGGATCGCGCACCAGTGCGCGGCCGAGTGCCACGCGCTGCTGTTGACCGCCAGACAGCTCGCGCGGCTTGCGTTCGAGCAGTTGCGTCATGTCGAGGACGCGCGCTGCCTCTTTGACTTTTCTGTCAATCTCGTCCTTCGGCAATTTGCGCATCTGGAGCGGGAAGGCCAGATTTTTATAGACCGATTTTTGAGGATAGAGAGCGTAGTTCTGGAACACCATGGCGATGTCGCGGTCCTTGGGATCAAGGTCGTTGACGACCCGGTCGCCGATAATGATATCGCCAGATGTCACCGAGGTTAGCCCTGCTACCAGGTTGAGCGTCGTCGTCTTGCCGCAGCCCGAAGGGCCGACAAGTGCTACGAACTCGCCATCATCGACCGTCAACGAGACGCTTTTAACGGCATTGAAGCTGCCGTAATTCTTGATCAGATCTTTCAAGACCACATGGGCCACAGGCAACTCCCTAGTGCTTGACCGCGCCTTCGGTAAGAGCGCGTACGAAGTATCGTTGCAGAAGCAGGAACAGGACGACGACGGGTACGCTCATCATGAAGCTCGCCGCCATGAGGCCGGGAAAGTCGGTGGTGTTTTCCGAGAAGAAGCGCTGGATACCCACCGGTAGCGTCAACTGGTCATTCTTCGATAGAAAAGTGTAGGCGTAGATGTACTCGTTCCACGCACCGATGAAGGAATAGATCGCCGTCGCGATGATCCCGGGCGTGGACAGCGGAACGACAATCAACACGAACGCCTGGAAGCGTGTCGCGCCGTCGATCCGTGCCGCTTGCTCGAGCTGAATCGGAATGTTGTCGTAAAACCCCTTCAGCAACCAGATCGCCAACGGCAGGCCGAAGGTGAGATAGGTCAGCACCAGGGATCCGTGGGTGTTCACCAGTCCGATCGCGCGCATGAGGATGAAGAGCGGCACGAGGAAGATCACCGCCGGAAACATATTACGCAGCAGCACGGCAAAAAACATGAAGTTCCTGCCGGGAAACGTGAAGCGTGAGAATGCATAGGCCGCGGGGACAGCAACAATCACCGATAGGATTGTCGTCGCAGTCGAGACAAAAAGGCTGTTCCAGAAAAACCGCAGGAAGTCCTGGCCCACGCTGTTTTGCGGGTCGAGCAGCTTCTTATAGCTGGCAAGTGTCGGTTGGTCAGGCCACCACTGCGGTGGGAACTGCATCGCAGCGAAGCCTGATTTGATCGAGGTGATCAGCATCCAGACCATCGGAAGTGCTGTGTAGAACAGCATGAAGACGAGGAAGATGCGTCCGCCCCAACGCCATCCATCGATCCGGCTAAGGCGACGTTCCTGACGCGATTGCGCAGCTTTTGGGATCGTACTCATTCAGCCTCTCCCTTCTGGTCATTGCTGCTTAGCGCGCGGACGTAGAAGTAGCCAAAGGACATCAAGATCACGAAGAGCAGAACGGAATATGCCGAGGCCACGCCCCAACGCTGGCGGCCAAAGGCAAGTTCATAGATATGCGTGATCCAGATATGCGACGCATTCGACGGTCCTCCACCAGTCATGATCCAGGGAATGATGAAGGAGTTGAAGTTGGCGACTGCCAAAAGAAGAATTGTCACCGTCGATACGTTTCTGACATGTGGGAAGGTGACATGCCAGAACCGTTGCCACGCGTTTGCCCCGTCGACCTTGGCGGCGCGCAGCAGTTGATCGGGAACCGTCTGAAGACCCGCCATCATCATGATCATAGCGAATGGAAATTCTCGCCAGATATTCACAACGATGAGCGAGGGAAGAACGGTATCGACGTTGTCGATAAAGTTGGGTGGTCGGTCGGCAAGACCAAGGCCCACCAGGACCGCTCCGATCACGCCAAAATCCGAATGGTAGATCCACTTCCATATGTAAGACGCCGCAACCGCGCTGATGACCCATGGGATGATCAGGATGGCGCGTAGGATGGCGCGCCCAGTGAAGTCGCGATGCAGCGCCAGCGCACAGGCAAAGCCAAGGACAAACGAAATGAAGGTGGATCCGACCGTCCAGATCAGCGTGTTCTTGGTAACAGTCCAGAACACCGGGCTCTTCAGGATGGCCGTGTAGTTATCGATCCCGACGAAGATCTTGTCTCGGAGCTGCAGGCCGGGAGGCGTGTTAAAGAACGACAGCTCGATCGTATAGTAAATCGGGTATGCAATGACGATAAGCATGACGGCGATAGACGGGAGCACGTATGCATAGTCAAAGCGGTGATCCCAGATCCTGCGTAACACCCCTGGCTTGTGGTGCCGTTGGATTGGGGATACGTCTGCCTTTCCAGTTAAAATCGTCACTGTGCGGGGCCCTTTATCCGTGGAAAAGAGACCGGCTGCAGACTGGTCGGCAGCCGGTCAGTTTGTCGGACTTCAACTAGAGGCCACCGTCCATCAGTTCCTTGACCTTCTTGGCTGCGTCATCAGCTGCCTGGTCAACCGTCATGGCGCCAGTCAAAGCGTTTTGAAGCATGTCCGGGACGATGATGTTCATGATCTCGGGTGATTGCGGCAGCGCCGGGAAGGGAATGCCGTAAGGCAACATGGAAGTGGTGACATCAAGGAACTTGATCTTTTCCAGGCGGTCTTTCATCCACTTTGTCTTGAAGCCATTCAGGTTTCCGGGGTTCGATCCCACATAGGCAAGCTTCAGCGACCATTCCGGGCTTGACCACATGCAGGCGATCGCCTTGGCAGCAGGCTCGTCCACCTTGCCACCCTCTACATATTCGGGCTTCAGGATATGAATGTTCGAACCGCCGAAGACGACGGCTCTCTTTCCATCGGGACCCGTCGGGATGAGGCCATAACGCATGTTGTCGATGACTGTCTGCGCCTTTTCCTTGTCGGTCGCAGTAGCCTTCTTCTGAAGGTCGAGCATGACGTCATAGTCGGAAGGATGGGAGACCATCATGCCGAGCTGTCCAGCCAGGAAGAGCGGCTGATTGTCGGCCTGCTGGTTGGTAAGGGCCGAAACCGGAACCGATTTGTCGCGGACATACATGTCATAGGATGCCTGCAAGGCCGCCTTGCTCTGAGGGCTCGCAAGCTCGACTTCCTTATAGGTCGGATCTGGAGAGGTCTCGTCGAAGACACTGCCGCCATATGCCCAGAGCTGCGGCATAAATCGATAGGGCGTGTTGCCGGCATTTTTTCTGGCAACCAGACCATAGCCGGAAACACCAAGCTTATCATGGATTTGCTTGGAATACTTGACAACGTCGTCCCAGGTCGCAGGCGCCTTGTCCGGGTCGAGGCCCGCACGCTTGAAGATGTCGGCATTCCAGATAAACGCCATCGTCTCGTTGTTTGTAGGGATGCCGTAGGAGACACCATCCCAGGTCACAGCCTTCATTGCGCCCGGCCAGAAATCCTGGGTGGAATAGCCAATATCTTCGGGTTTCAGGGGCTGAAGATAACCCTTCGAAGCAAACTCGACGCCGCCTAGGATTTGCAGTCGAACGGCCATCGGGGCCGCATTGCCAAGGAGTGCCGTACGGAACTTGTCGAGCAAGTCGTTATAGGTGAGCCCCTGTTCCTCGAGCTGGATGTTCGGATAGGTTTTGCGAAACGTCGCAAAGAACTCCTTGTAGTACTCCCTCAACGAGTCTGGATCGCCCTCGAAGACGCCCTGATACCAGAACGTCAGACGTCCTTTATAGTCGAGCGGCGTAATCTTGTTGCAGTCAGCCGCGGTATCAAAGTCCTGAGTGCCAGCAATCGAGCGTACATAGTCCGGTGACCACTTGCTCAGGTCCACCGATGCGCCCATTGCCGACGCAGACATAAGCGACACCAGCAATGCAGTCGAGACAGTGGCGCGCAGGACGGCACCACCGAGTGAAATCCTCGTCATAGGTATCCTCCAGGTTCTCCCAAGCCGCTCTGCCCATGGCGAGCGGTCCTCATCCGCTGGGCTGACCTCCTCAAGTCAGTGTATCCCTTCGGGCAGATCGCACGTTTTCAGATCAAGGTATGTCTGTCAATCTGCAAAATCGTACATTGTTTGGGCCAGATTTGCGTGATAGTCGAGTAGTTAGAGTACGAATGGGGATTGAGTTGACCGAGAGTGCTGATTTCAGAGCCAGGCCGCCCGAAGGCATCGACGCCGACGGAGCATCAAGCGAGGGGGCCTCGCTCTACAACCTGATAAGGGACGACATCATCGAGGGGCGCCTGGCAGCAAACGAGCGGCTGGTCGTCACCGACCTTGCCCGACGCCATGGAACGTCGACCAATCCGGTTCGCGAGGCACTTCAGCTCTTGCGCGGAGAAGGTTTTGTCACCTTCGTGCCCAATCGAGGCGCTCGCGTGCGACCGATCGATCAAGATTTCGTCCGGGATATCTACGAGATTGGTGTCCTGATCGAGCCGGCACTGACGCGATGGTTCGTCACGATGGCGACAGTGGAAGACATTGCCGAACTCGAACGCATCCAGGCACTCATCGAAGAGAACAATTTCGATGACACGTTCAAACACAGTGAGCTCGACACTGCCTTCCATACGGTGATGTACCAGAAGCATTATAACCGGCATGCCGCAGAGCTATGGTGGAAGCATCGTGAGGTACTTCGCGCTGTCGGTCGTCGCTTCAATTTCACCCTTGCCCGCCGCGCTGCCATTCTGGCCGAGCATCGGGAGCTGATCGCGCACGTAAAATCGGGAGAAGCCGACGCGGCGGCTGAGCTCATCGCTCGCCATGTCGAAGGCTCAGGCCGACACCTTCTGGAACACATGCGAGCCCGTATCGCAGCCCGCGCGGGATAGGCAACGCCACACCATAACCAATCCCATACGGAAGCCTATCCGACATAGCCCATCCGACATAGTCAAAGGTAGCTCAGATGAAAATCACCAGCGTACGGCCGTGGCTCATAAAATCTGATGCGTCTTATTGGGGAGAGTTTCTGTTTGTCGAGGTAACGACCGACGAGGGTTTGAGCGGTTGGGGAGAGATCACGACGACGACCAAGCTCGCCAATCGTGCTCTCTGCACGATCCTGCGTCAGATCGGCCAGGCCCTGAAAGGCGAGGACCCCGCACGCATCGAGTATCTATGGCACAAGATATTTCGCAGCTTCACCTATATGGGGAGCCGGGGAGCTGCGGTCGAATGCGTCAGTGCGATCGACATTGCTCTTTGGGATATCCGCGGCAAGGTCCTCGACAAGCCAGTCTTTGAATTGCTCGGTGGCCCAGTACGCGAAGAGATCGCCCTTTATACCCATCCCAATCAGGCGAAGTTCACCAGCAAAGAGGCCGTGATCAGCGAGATCCGAGACATCGTTGATTCCGGTCACACCGGACTGAAGTTCGATCCCTTTCCCCAGCAGGGCCGCATCACCGATGGATATGCGCGCGAACAGCGAGATGGCTACCTCGATGGCGGCATGTCGCGCAAGGATGAGCGGGAAGCCGCCGAACTCACAGCACTTATCCGTGAGACGGCCGGCCCTGACGTCGACATTCTCATCGATGCTCACGGTCGGTTCGATGTTCCAACGGCAATCCGCCTTTGCCGGAGCCTCGAGGAGGCCGGCCAGATTGACTGGTTCGAGGAGCCATGCCCACCAGAAAGCCTGAACGCCCTCAAACAGGTCCGCGAAAAAGTGAGCGCTCCTATATCCTGGGGCGAGCGCGGTCACACGAAATGGGACTTCGTACCGGTACTCGAGAACAGGCTTGCGGACTACATCATGCCCGATGTCACCTGGACTGGTGGCATCACCGAACTCAAGAAGATCGCGGCGCTTTGCGAAGCCTATTACATTCCCGTCTCGCCGCATGACGCCGCTGGCCCCATCAATGTGGTTGCCGGTGCGCAGGTGATGATGACCGTGCCGAACTTCTACAAACTCGAAACATCCGAATGGAACCTCGGTAAATACGACCACCTCATCGACCGCCCGCTTGATGTCAAAAACGGCCACCTAAGGCTCAGCCCTAAACCCGGGCTCGGCGTCGAGATGAACCGCGACTACCTTCAAGACCACGAGATTGCATTGGACTGACCAACGTTTCCAGCTGTGTCGACCATAAGGCGACCAGTTTATCGATTAGAACGAGGATCATATCATGCGAGAGGAAGTTAGCGCCGAAGCAGCGCTCGATCGTGTAAACTCCAATTCAAAACCTTCCGAACTGCGTATCACCGATATGCGCGTCGCCGAAATTGTCGGCGCACCCTTCAGCTCAGCACTTCTCAAGATTTATACCAATCAGGGGATTGTCGGGCTTGGTGAGGTACGAGACGGTGCCAGTGCGACCTACGCCTTGATGCTGAAGAGCCGATTGCTCGGCGAAAATCCTTGCGACATCGACCGTCTATTTCGCCGCATAAAGCAGTTTGGCGGTCACGGGCGTCAGGGAGGCGGTGTATCGGCCGTGGAGGTTGCCTTGTGGGATCTCGCTGGCAAGGCCTATGGGGTACCGATCTACCAGATGCTTGGAGGGCGCTTTCGCGAAAAGATACGTGTCTACTGCGATACGGATGCGACCGTTCCAAGCGGCACCGAAACGGGCAAGCGTCTGAAGCAGCGCATGGACCTCGGTTTTACCTTCCTGAAAATGGACCTGGGCCTGATGCAGATCGCAGATGTGCCAGGAGCGGTGGTGTTTCCCGCAGGATCACTTGAAGGATATCGCAACGATCCAACCCGCGGTCCGCTGAAAACGATCGACGAGCGGCGCATGCGCAATGCTTCCTACGATTTGCACAATGTCCAGCATCCGTTCACCGGTCTTCACTTCACCGACAAAGGCCTCGATCTTCTCGAGCAGTATATTGCCGAGGTCCGCGAGGTGATCGGGATGGACGTGCCGCTGGCGATTGACCACATCGGCCACATCTCGATGCAAAATGGCATTCGCCTCGCACGGCGCATCGAGAAATACGTGCCGGCCTGGTTGGAGGACGTCATCCCATGGCAGTTTACCCAGCAATATCGACAGTTGCAGGATGCGACCACGGTGCCAATCTGCACGGGCGAGGACATCTATCTCAAGGAGGGCTTCGAGCCTCTTCTGAAAAGTGGTGGGGTTTCCGTGATCCATCCGGACCTCCTCACCAGCGGAGGGATCCTCGAGACCAAGAAAATCGGCGACATGGCGCAAGATCATGGTGTTGCGATGGCAATCCACATGGCTGAAAGCCCGATCGCGGCGATGGCCGCCGCGCATGTTGCGACAGCGACCGAGAATTTCATGGCGCTTGAATACCACTCCGCCGACGTTGACTGGTGGGACGATATCGTCACCGGGCTCCCCAAGCCCCTGGTGAAGGATGGCGTCATTACGGTGACAGACAAGCCGGGCCTCGGAATAGACGATGTCGTCGACGAGATCATAGCGCAGCATTTGCAGCCGGGCGTCTCCGGCATCTGGGAGCCCACCGACCGTTGGGATGACGAGTATTCCTGGGACCGTACCTGGAGCTGAAGCAGGAGGGAAAAAACATGAAGATCACCGATCTACGCTGTGCCGTTATCGGCAAACATCCAATCGTGCGTATTGTCACCGACGAAGGTCTCTACGGACTGGGCGAAGTCGAATTCACCAAGTCCTATCTCAAGCCGTGGGTGCTGCATTTCCGCGATGCGCTCATCGGTGAAGACCCTACCGATGTCGAGCGTGTCATGCTCAAAATCCGCCAGCGCGGCTCCTTTAAACCCTATGGGGCAGCCGTCAGCGCGATCGAGCACGCACTATGGGACATCGCCGGCAAGGCTGCCGGCGTGCCGGTTTACAAGCTGCTTGGCGGCAAGGTGCGAGATAAGGTGCGGGTCTACAACGGTTCGATCCGACGCAAACGGACAGGCGACCGGCCGGAAGACTACGCAGCCGACGTCAAGTGGATGATGGAGCAGCCGCAGAACTTCTTCATGGTCAAACAGGGGATTTCCTTTCACTCGAACATGAAGGATACGATCGACGACTTTCACTATGGTGTCACGCAGAAAAAAGCAGGCTACCACGGCGCCATGGATCAAGGCGTTATTAGCGAGCGCGGCTTCAATCACATGCTCGACTGCGTCATCGCCATGAAGGAGGTTCTCGGCGACAGGGTCAGCCTTGCGCTCGATTGCGGACCGGGCTGGATGTTGCCCGACGCGATCAAATTCGCTCGTGCGGTCGAAAAGTATAACCTGATGTGGCTCGAGGACATGCTGACGGGCGACTACGTGCCTTGGGTCAACCCTCAGGCCTACCGCGAACTGACGACCTCCACCTCCACCCCCATTCACACCGGGGAACAAATCTATCTGCGCCACAACTTCAAAGAGTTGATCGAAACCCAGGCAGTCCGCGTTATCGGACCAGATCCTGCTGACATAGGGGGCATCGCAGAGCTAAAATGGGTCGCTGAACACGCCTACATGCATTCGATCCTGATGGCACCGCACGGCACAGCAAACGGTCTGCTGGGTCTCGGCGCACTGATCAATGTCTGTGCGACGCTGCCCGCAAATTACGTGGCTTTCGAATACCCATCGGCATCCGATCCCTGGTGGGAGGATCTGGTTATCGGGTTGCCCAAGCAGATCGTCAAAGACAGCATGGTCGACGTCCTCGAAGCGCCAGGGCTCGGCCTCGACATTGATGCGCAAGCAGCAAGGAAATATCTCGCGGAAGAAGACGCCCAGTTCTTTGACTAGACCGATCGCGTCGATGAACCGGTAGCTCTGACAGCCTGTGACTGCCTTGGCAAACGACCGGGCCGGGCAGTCGCAAGCAGTGGCCCAATCAAAGCCCGTAGCGTCTCTAGGCAGCCGTTACCTTTGCACTTGCGATCGAGGTGCAGTGGCGTAGCGGTCGCCGTGAGCGGTAATTTTCGCGAACTCCGCGTCGATCTTGTCCATCTCCTCGTCGGAAAATTCGACAGATGCCGCAGCGATGTTTTCCTCAAGACGGTGGATCTTTGTTGTTCCGGGAATAGGAACGATCCATGGCCTACGAGCAAGAAGCCATGCAATTGCGATCTGCGCGGCCGTCGCGTCCTTCTTTTTGGCGACTGACTGAATGGCGTCGATGATAGGCTGGTTTGCCGCGCGATTTTCTGGCGTAAGGTAGGGATTGGTCTTGCGTTGATCGTTATCGGCGTCGAAGCTCGTATTCTCACCCATCGTTCCTGAAAGAAAGCCGCGCCCAAGCGGGCTGTAGGACACGAAGCCGATGCCCAGTTCCTCCACGGTCGAAAGAACGGTTTTCTCCGGCTGTCGCCACCAGAGCGAATATTCACTTTGAAGTGCCGCGACCGGCTGTACCGCATGCGCGAGCCGAATGGACTGATCGTCGGCCTCCGAAAGGCCAAAGTGCAAGACCTTTCCCTCCCCAATTAGGTCACGAACCGTTCCAGCGACGTCAGCCATTGGCACTTCGGGATCAATGCGGTGCTGATAGAGAATGTCGATCCTGTCCGTCTTCAGCCTGAGCAGCGATGCCTCGACCATCCGGCGGATGCTTTCTGGGCGACTATCGAGACCGGTATTGGGACGACCATCCTTAAAGCCAAACTTCGTTGCGATCACGACGTCGTCGCGAATGGGTGCAAGACCATCTCCAACGATCGCTTCGTTCGTGAACGGCCCATAGATCTCGGCAGTGTCGAAAAGCGTTATGCCGCGGTCAAAGGCTGCGCGCAGAAGAGCAATTGCGTCCTCGCTGCGCAAGGCAGGTCCGCGATGATGATTCAGCCCCATGCAGCCAAAGCCGATCGCCGAGACCTCTGGACCTGATCTGCCAAGTTTGCGCTTTTGCAAGATTGTTCTCCCACCAACCGAAAAGAGGATTTCGTCCTATCCTGCCAGCCTCTGACAGACCTAACGAGATAGTTCGTGTGCAGGAAATGGCAATCATTGACAGCTTGTCGCTGAAGGTCTTCCTCCATCGGACGGTCCGATCAAGGTCATGCTTGGTTGTCGGATAACGCTCAGGCATCTCAATTCTTATTTTTTGCTCCCGTGATCGCGCGGCAGTATCCAAGTGTTCCGTTCCAAGCATCGTGTCGGAAACGTCTTTTCTATAGCAGAGCCAGCGCAACGATAAGGGCCGGTACCATCACAACGATCCCGATTTTCAGGAATGAAAGGGCACTCACATGGATCCCTTCGCGCCTAAGAGCTGCCAGCCACAATATCGTCGCTAGAGATCCTGTCACCGAAAGGTTGGGGCCAAGATCAACGCCGATCAGCACCGCACCTGCCACCCGATCGGAAACCTGCGCCAGGCCGACGGCGCTGCCCGCGAACAGTCCGGCGGGAAGGTTGTTGACTACATTCGATAAAAAGGCGACGCCGACGCCTGCAAATGCAATCGCACGTGCTTCGGAATGAGCGCTCAGCGATTGCAGTACCCCTGAGAGCATTGCTGTTGCCCCAGTCTGATTGATCGCCTCGACGACAACAAAAAGACCCGCGACCAGCGGGATAACGCTCCAACTGATCTCGCGCACGATACCGAGCGGACTTTGCCGGACAACGAAAAGAACAATCAGCGTTGTGACTGTGCCCGCAATGAAGGTAGGCATGCCAAGATCGAGATGAGCCGCCGACGCCCCAAGAAGAACGATGGCAGTGATGACCAGTCCGGCGCCGGCGAGGCGAGCCGGGAGTGACAGATCGGGGCGGGGAACATCGACGGCCAGCGTCTCGGCAGAGAGCGCCTTACGCTGCGTCAGGTAAAGTGCCACAAATGTCGTGATGATCGCGCCGATCGAAGGCGCAACGAAGGTTGTCATCCAGCGTCCAAGCGACGGCATCTCGCCGCCGGCGAAAATGACGAGGTTCGCCGGATTGGAGATCGGCAGGACGAAGCTTGCGGCATTGGCGATGAAGGCGCAGATCAGCAGATAGGGAAGGGGATTGTTGACCTTGGCAGCTCGGCAGGCGGCATAGACGGCGGGCGTCAGCACAACCGCCGTTGCGTCATTGGACAAAAGCGCCGTAACGACGATGCCGACCACATAGACGAGAAAGAATAGCTTTTTGGGCGAGCCTTTTGCATAGGACGTAGCAATCGCCGCGACCCAATCGAATAGGCCCTCCTTGCGCGCCAGTTCAGACAGCAACATCATGCCTATCAGAAACAGGTAGACGTCGGTCCCCTTCGTGACACCCGTCCAGACCTCGCCAGGTTTGAGGATCCCAAGGGCAAGGATCAAGCCTGCACCTAGAACCGCCCATACCGCTTCAGGAAGCCGGAATGGGCGCACGACGACACCAGTGGCAGTGGCGGCAGCGATTGCAAACGTATAGATCGATGGGTTCATCTCATCTCCGGTTGGATTTCAGGCTGCTTGCTGGGCGGATATTTGGTCGGGTTCAGGTTCCCTGGACCGGCGAAGGCTGTCGATCAAGATGTAAATAACCGGGGTCGTATAAAGAGTAAGCAATTGGCTGACCAGCAGGCCGCCGACAATTGCGTATCCGAGCGGTGCCCAAGTCAGACCCTGCTGCATGTCCAATGGCAAGTGGCAGACGTCCAAGTAGAGCTGCCATCGTCGTCATCAGGATCGGTCAGAAGCGCATTTGAGGCGTGGGAACAGTCTGCGGCGATATTGCCCATGGGCACCATGCGGTTAGAAGCCGCTGAAATCTTTGCGTTCGACAGCGTACGGGGCTTTGCTGGTCCCGACGGGAAAACCCTTCGGGCATCACTTCGTTGGCTCACCTTTGACCCGTTGGGAGTGCCGTTATGACAAGCCACGCGCATTGGACACCGAGCGGATCGAGGACCTGCGCCGAAAAGTGCCGCGAGTGACCCGACGGAAAGGTCCCAAACCTATTCGTCAGGGTCGGCCGGCGGGACAAGGTGTTCGAGCTGATCGTCCGATGCCTCTGCGACCGTGACCCGACTCGCCTCAAGATAGGGACGTGACTTCGAACAGTTTGTAGGTAGACGGATGGTCGTTCCGACTTGCCCTGACACAAGCGGACTCGCCGACGTGGTCGGCATTTCCCTTGTCCATGCGAACAAAACGCTTCAAGCCCTAAGACGCCAGGAAGCTTTCGTGTGAGATGCGCGTACCGTGGCAATCAATAACAGGCCGCGCCCGTGCGAAATCGTCGGCTTTGATCAAACCTATCTCAGCCTGCGCGTTGAACCTCGTTGAAAAGGTTAAGCGGTCGTCCGGAAGTGGGTATTGCGACGGCGCTCACTTGCCGGAGAGGTCTCCCTGCTTTTGCTGGTGAACCGGCAGTCAGTCAGAGTGCGCCGTCTGTGAGAGGCGATGGAGAAACGACAATTGTAGACTGCTGTACCGAAGAGGGCCCGTTCGCGCAGGGCAGATCCGGCTTCCGCCGAGCAAATCGGCGCTGTTGTAAGTCAAAGCCATTCCATATGGAACGCAACCGTAGAGACCGAAACAGGCACTCCCATCTCGTCGCGAACGCTTCATCGTCGAACTTTCGATTGTCGTGTGATCATCCTGCGCCAAGCCAACTCATGATCTTCGCGACGTCTCGCACCAGCTCAAGACATGAGGTTGGCCCTCCTCATCGGGTAGTTCACCGCCGCTATGAACAAGTCGAAGTAGTAACGGCTCATCATACCATCCTGGTAGTGTCGTGTTCTCATTCGTCACGATGCTTCTCGCCGGCGAGCGTTCGCATTTCTCTCGACGCCAGGGCAATGTCGACTGCCCTTACGAGCAACTTTGGATGAGCAGGCTTGAGCAGCCATTGGCCACCTCTCGCGCCATGAGTTACCGAAGCGAACTGGTAGTCCTCGGAGTAAGCCACAAATGGCAGTCTCCGTTGCCGCAAAACAGCGAACACTTCGCAGCTCCCCCGATCTCTCGAATGCGCATCGATAATGCAAACATCCGGAGAGTTGTTCGTGAGCCATGAAAGCGCATAGGAGCAGTTCCCACCGATATGGAAGTGACAGAAGCCAGCCGTCCTCAGTACGCGTTCGATTTCCAGGGCAACGAGTAGGTCGTTTTCGATTATCAGAACCACCGCGTCGGCCATTGCTGTCATATCGCAACCTTCAACGCTGAGGCGCAAATCAATGCTTTAGCCCGCGCGAGTGCGATTGGGCGTCGATATTGATCGGGCAAAAGGCACTGCAACATGATGTGTCTGCGGTCCTATTGAAACGGCAAGAGCACAACATCTCCCAAGCGGTCCAGCCGACAGCTCTAATGGACCGGCACGCGTTAGCTTATGCTAATGAAATTCGAAAAATAGCCTACTCTACGAGTTAGTCCGATGCCGGACACTCGCTCACAAGTCGAGTTTTATCCGGTACGCTACTCACTTCGATATGTCTCAAGGGAGGTTGCGTTGACAGTTGCCTTAGATCAGAAAGCTTTGGTCGAAACGTTTGAGGAGGACACAGGAGAGGCCGGGATATTCACCTGGGACATCCAAAGGAACCTGCTCTTCGCAGATCGCGCGGTCGCGCTGCTCTTCGGCCTCGACTACGATTGTACCCTTCGCGGTTTGCCGCTTGAAGCCTACATGGCGCGAGTGCACACCGATGACCGACGCGGATTGGCGAAGGTTATCAGCGAGACAATCATGGCCGATATTCCGCAGCGTGACACCTACCGTGTCCAAGGAGCAGACGGTCGGTATCGCATGGTCGCGGCTTTCGGCAAGGCGTTTTGCGACGCCAATGATCTGGCTGTATTGTATTCCGGCATTGTCATTCCGCTCTCGGGAGCGGACGGCCAAGGTCTTTCGAGGCACTGAGCGGCAAAACGTTAGCCATGGCGTTGGCATGGAGGAAAGCGCGAACTGGCCCGTCACGTTGGCGGGCGAATGAGGTCCTGGTACTCCCGCTCTGGGACGCCGTATGCCGATCCCGCGAGTGCTTCCAAGCCCTTTCGGTCGCGTACCGTCACTGAGCCTCGAGAGGAGGTGATAAGGCGCTTGCCCTCGAGGGCGTGGAGTGTCGTGGTGACGCTTTGGCGACGGATTGCCAGCATGACCGACAGGAACTCATGCGTAAGTTCGATATTGTGGCCTTGCGTCCGGTCGTGACACATGAGTATCCACCGAGCAAGCCGCTGTTCTATCTGGTGGTTAGCATTGGAAAACGCTGTGAAAGAGGTCTGTACAAGTGTGGCCTGGACGTACCGGTTCAGCAGCGCTCTCAGCGAGAGACTTGCCTCGCAGGCGGCGAGCAGATGTATGGTGGCAATCCGGAATCCTTGGCCCCCGACCTGCATAAAAGCCTCGAAGGGTGACGACATCGGTCCAAGCACGCCCGTTACCGGGACCACCCCCTCACGACCGACTAAAGAGACTTCCGCTGCCATGCCATTTCCATCATCGACGACCACGGAAGCAATGCCGCTTTCGAGAAAGTATGTGTGGTCAGAGGGTCTGTTTGACCGCGACAGCACGAAACGACGGGGTAGGTCGATTGCCTCCAGCCAATTGGAGAGAAGGTAAAAATCGTTAGTCCCCATCGTGCGGAGAAGGAAATTGTGGATTTGTGACTGGTCCAAGCGCATTGCTCTTCCTCGTAAGGGCAAGAGCAATCGGGTCTCCCAGCCGTCCGCGCCAAAAGCTCTCTGCGGACGATAGACACACCTTAATCTCCAACGGTGTCTGCTTTATGGTCCGCTCAGCCGCACATCAATAGAGCAAACGGCTCTTGCTTGTTAACGGACCAAGGCACCAGGACTTCAGGAGCTTATTTATCTGAATTGTGTGATGTTGTAGAAGCAATCATGGTCCGATAGCGGACAATTAAGTTTTGTATTGGCATGACGCCAAATGCGGATGTTGACGGTATGTCGGCAATGTAAATCACCGGCACACTTCCATCCAGCATCACGTAGGCTGCGACTCGCCCGTGGTGAATGCGCTCCTGACGTCGGCGACCGAAATCACCCGTAGTTTGGATGGGGTGCTATGCCCGTCGGTGAGCGGCACGACCGTGCGAACCACGCACCTCGACGGCGTGATGTCCAAAGCAGTCATTGCGAGTCGATCTCGCTTGGTCGGACACATTGACCGAATGCGTCTTCCAACGCTGTCGCCAATGCCGCGCGATCCGTGATCCCTCGCTTGACGTGTCCGATGAGAAGCTTGGCGGCAGCAGTATAGTCCGTTGCCAAGCCGTCCACGAGGTTGCCAGTATAGCCCTGATCGAAAAGCACTTTCTGTATCAAGTCAAGTTGACCTGCGGTTAGGCGGGCAGGGGACGGTTCTAAAGACATCGGTCGACCTCGCGGGGTGACGGCGGGGCGCGCCACTGGCACGCCCGGAAATGTATCCGTGGGCCAATATAATCAGTTGCTCAAGTGAATTTAATTGGTCCTGCATCGGACAAAGCGATTGGAGGTGGAAAGTCAGACGTTTTCCTATAATGTATGGACAAATAACTGAAGTAATTCTCCCAGCGAGGAAATAAATGTCCGTTACCGGACGACACCAAAAGCTGTGGCAGCGTGACGGATGTGGCGTGTTACGAGATCGCGGCCCTCCCGTCGCACGACTGGGTGATGCGATCGGTCGATGTCGAAAAGGCTCTAAAACGATTGGGCAACTGTGATAGAGAGGCGATCTTACTTGTGGCGGCGGGGATTTCCTATGAGGAAGCCGCAATATCCGGACATTGCAAGCTGGGCACCATCAATAGCAGGGTTGCGCGTGGTCGGCCCCATCTCGCTAACTTGTTGGGCGACGATACAGTCGTTTCGGCAAGTTCGCTGAATTGAAACTTCGGTAAGGAAGCGTGTTCCTTAAAACGGCGAGGGAAGACGATGACATCGAATCCCGAACTATTTCAAGCAGACTTTGAAATCATGGCGGTGGCGGTACGGGAGTGGTGTCGACACTATCGGGTGGATCCCGATGACCGGATCGCAACGCATCAAGCTTATGCTGCAGCGATCCGATTTTATTGCGCGGGTCACCAAACGGCATCCAGCCTTGCCTCTCTCTTGATCGCCGAGATCGACACGAATAAACTAGGTCATCACTCCTCTGCACTTCACTAAGTTGGTGGGACCATTGAGACTTCTGGCCCAGCCAAGTCACAAGCGATCTGCAAATCTTTCATGAACTTCATTTGTCCGGCTTGATTCAATCCATCCGGGATATCGATGCGGGTCCTGGCAAGCTGACTTCCACGCTGGTGGCAGGGTCGATAAGCGGTGTCGATCCAGCGTGGGGCCGATGAGGTAAACCTACGCTTTGGTTATCAGCGCATTAGACTAGACACACCCGCGTATACTTTAAAAACAGCGGTGCCAGAAGCTCTATTGTCAGGCATATAGCTTGACCAAGTATGCTGTCGACCTTTGGGTTGTTACCTTCTAAGCAAGTTGCCGTAGGTTCGATTCCTGCAGGGTCGCCATCCACTTTCTAACGCATTGAAATGGCTCAGTCTTTGGAGCCTGTTCCCCTCAATGAATTCGGGTGAGGGGGAGAAATCGTTCTCGTTTAGTTTTTCAGCACCCGAGATCGCGAGATTCATCTTATTAGCTTCGCGGGTGTAAAGGTTGGCCATTGCGTCACTCCGCCAACCGAATCTGGCCTTCAGCTAGCTATTGCTGTTTCCTGCTTCAGCCAGGACCGTTGCCAGTTCTTGCGCAACCCGTGCGCTCTTCCCCCAACACCAGCATCTGCACACATATCCCCGAACCAGTTCCCGAAAGCGGCCGCGCTTTTGAATGGCCGGCCGTGAACGGGCGTCACCAGATAGGCCAAATGTGTCGTCTCATGACTATCGAGAATAGTCTTCAGCGCACGGCGCGGATCGCGCGGGAGACGGAATCCTCGGTAAAGGCGACTGCGCGTCTACCCATGGTCTTCCCCCTCTTCACGGGTGGTGGGCATTCCGATAAGTTTCCGATAATCGTGAGTGGTGTGATTTTGACCACAACTGAACGCGGAATTTCTTTATGAGTAGACTGACCATCTATCGATTGTGCTTGCTTTGCTTCATTTTGGTCGGGACGTACATCGAGCACTCGGTAGCTCTTATCGTTCTCGCATGGTGGGCGAGCGCTTTGACGGCTCATTGGTTCAAGCGCTCTGGAATGCGACCTCTTCATGCTTCTGTGTTGATTGCTATGGACATGCTGACTGCATGGCTTTGGCTGTGGAACGCTTTCTACATATGGCGAGATGCTCGCGAAGACCTCTGAGCGAAGCAGTCCATTCAAAAGGTTCATGTTTTCGGCTCCGCAACATTCTCTGAGGGCGGTGGGGTCCTTCCATCACGAAAAAATGCAGCGGTTCGCATGCAATTTTTTATTGTCGACCGATCACGACGGGCTAAAATGCTGCTCCGAAAACCATTGGTTGGAGGAGGAAAATGAGCGAACGCAGCGATTTCTTTTCGGAAGTCATTCTCTGGGAGACGCCAGTATTCGTTCGGATCGGGCGAGGCATGACGGAGACGATAGATGGTCCCAAGGAGGCCTTGGACTATCTGTGGAACAGATGGCCGGCGGAGCGAGGACCAAAATTCGAGATCGCCAAACTGTCCTGCAGGCTGGCAATACAGCACTACGGTTCGCTTGAAGATGCCCGCAAAGCGTTCATCGATGCTGCCAGTGAAGTGGATATTTTGGCTTAGGCTCATCCCTCCACCTCCGAAGCGCTGATGGCGGCTGCGAAGTTGCGTAGAATGAGCGTCAGCTCTTCCGATGTGATGAGTAGGTGCTCGGGATAATCATCTGGTGACGTGCGATCGTCCCATTCGTTCACGGACTGCACGACGCTGGCTATTTGAGCCTCGACGTCGCCGATCTCCGCCCCAACCTCGGGGATCGCTGCCAATGGCAGCATCGCGAAGAACTTTTCGCGATGCGCGTCCCAGCATTCCTGCGGGGCGGTATCAACGGCTAAGCCGTATTCCTCGGCCATTTCCTGATAGCGGTCGCCATCGGCGTCCGCCTCGGCGTAAATCCAGCCCTCTTTGAAACCGGCCTTGAAAGCGCCTCCAAGCGCTTCGTCAGCCAGATCGAAGGCCGCATTATGGTCCTCGACGGTGGCGGTCCTCGCCCCCATCACATTATGCGAGGGCGCGGGGGTGCTACGATCCCGCTCGGCCAAAATCGCCAACGCCATGGCGAGATACATAAGCCACTCCGGCTCTTCATCGCCGCAGGTGTAGTCTGCCCGAACAATGTCAGTTGCAATCTGGTCGATGTCAGCGGGGATGTTCTCAGCTGCAAAAGTCATCGTCTCGTCTCCTATATCGGCGCGTAAAGCTGGGCGGGTGGCAAGGCTGTTTTCGATGGGCGATCGGGCTTTGGTGCCTTGGCAAAGCCCCGCGAGTTGATCTTGCCGGCCGCGCAGATGACCGCTGGTGATCGGACTTCCGGATCTGCTGGATATCGTCACGGGTTTTGATCTTATGGCACTGGACACACGCGGCTCGGCAGTTCTCGAGGCTGTTGTCGCATCCAAGCTGATCCGGAACGTCATGATCGAACTACACCCCAAGGGAGAGGGAGCAGTTGCAGCGCTGGCCTTCTTCACGGCCGTAGCGAGGGCCAGATGCCTCGCAGCGGGTTCCGGCGCGGGCAAGAGCAGCCTGGCATGTGGATCGTGAGAATTCGTGTCGGCTCATGCTCGCGCCCGTAGCGATGGCAGGAAGAGATCAACGAGAGACCTGCGCTTCTACTGCGCTGCCATCCCCTTGGCGGCTATCTCGCGCTGTAGCTGCTCGAGGTGGCGGCTACCTTTTCGCGGTGGGCTATGCGCGCGCGTCGTGATCCCAGGTTTCGAACTCGCTCACCTACGAGTTGGAGTGGGAACGGATGGTGTGCCTTCGTCGGGCAAGTGGTTCCATCGCAATTATCGAGCTGACGGCCGGCACTCGGATCTGTCGTCGAGCTCCCAGCAGCTGACGTCAGGCAGGCATTCAAGAGGTCCACGATATTCGAACAGTCGGGCGGTTCACGAAATGGCTGGTGATAACGTTCATAGGCCTCTTTTTGGGAACGGTGGTGCTCCACCAGAACATCATCAAGGTGATCGGATACATCCGTGGAGGGCCAGCCCATTGAAACGGACCCTTTGGAGATTAGTTGGAGCCGTGGTCTTCTCGCTCGCCATCATTGGTTCAATCAACCTCGGGCTATGGGTTTCCGATCGCGAGCCACCGATCGTACGAGAGCGCCGTAGCGTTGTCGCCGACCGTGCCGCTGTGTGTAGCGCTCGAGATCGTGTTCTCCGTCTTCAGGAAGAGGATCTGCCCGCTCGTCACCAAGCGGTGGCTGTACGATTCCGCCGGCGAGCGACATTCAATCCCTCAGTTCACGACGCCTCAGACTGCTGGCGGGTAGGAAGACTTACAAGCGGTCAATCACGGTGCCGACGGCTGCAACGCCTGGCCCAGCATGATACGAGGTAACGCTCGACTACATCTGCAATCCACTACAGAGCTGGATTGGCCCCATTCACGTCATGCCGCCGACGATAAAGTTTACGATCACGCCGACAGATACGATACCGTCAGCGCAGGCGGGTGCAGACGGCTAAAGAAACACAGCACTTCGCAAGGTTTATTTCTTCGCAGTGTACACCGCCTCTCCTTTCCCGGGGAGGCGGTGTTGGTTGCCCAGGCTAGTTGTTATGTGCTGCGCAAGCTTCGTCTTCAGGCGTTGCGTTGCTTTTGCCGCCTTGAGTTTGGAGTTTGCCGTTCCCTGCGCTCTTCGCAGGATTAGCACACTTCGTTTTGATCATTTTCATCGTGCTGCCAGTCTTGTGGACGGGCTTCTTCATGTTGCTTTTCGCGGTGCCGCCCATGTCCCCATGGTTCTTGTCCATTGTAGATCCGGCCGGGGCAGGGTTGGACTGCGCAAATGCAGCGGTGGACATGCCAGCTACCAAGAGTGCTGTCACGATCATCTTCATACGCATCGTTTTCCTCCTCAGGATTTTGCGTTGTAGATGAAGGCCTAACAACGGTTCCGCGAGCTTGTTCCCCCGCCCCAAAAAGAAGATTGATGGCCGGTGAGCAGCCGTCAAAAAGAAACCCGCACAGAGGCGGGGTTAACCGCAGATGTAAATAGCCGCATAGGGACAACGCGGCCGTCATCATAACCCGGATGAGCGACATAGCGTTTCCTTAAACTATCACCTTTTCCGGCCGAGGTACTCGTCGAGCAGCGACGACGGCCTCAAACGGAGAGCCTGGCAGATCGTCAAGAAGGTTGGGACTGACATGGTGTTCTGACCGCTCTCGTACTTTCCGACCTGCTGGAAAGAAACGCCGAGGGCGGCCGCAATGTGGGTCTGGCTGAGCCCAAGAGATTTTCGAGCGGTCTTGATCCTTTTTCCCAATGCATAGTTGATTCTGGGGTTCTGCTTCCCATCAATCGGTTTCATCAGCCCATACATCTCGATAAACATGGCAATGATTCCTTACACGTTTTACGCGGTATTACGGATCTGTATGTATGAAAAAAATGCAACTTGCAGCACTGGAGCTATTCAGGCCGAAGACGACAACGGTAGCTGGCGCAGCGGCGAAGGGCCACGAAGCATCGGGGAACGGGCCCTTCGCCTGTCACTCAAGGTCTCAGAAACTCCCAAGCGACTTGGCTATGCTACCCGAATTGTCAGCGTCGACAAGTTTCAGCTAACTAACAAAAAAAGCCCCGCTTGAAGCGGGGCAAGTGGCACTGATATCCAGAGTAGCCACGTAGGGAAAGAGTCACGCGGCGACCATAAACGACGGAGTCGTCTGTAGGTTCCGCCGTCGTGGAAAAATTTCGCAAGTCCTTGATTTGAATCGGAACGAATCACTTCGGCGTCAGTTGATTCGCCATCAACGTCAGCCGAGGTAACGCGTCATGGCCAGCTTTTCTCTCACCCCGATCGAGCCGCTCGAAGTCGAGATCCGCGGCGTCGGTCAGTATGCTCCAGCCGAGACCGTCGAGGAGATGGTCAAGTTCTTGACGTCGGAATGGCCGGACAAGACGAAGCCCGGGTTTCACAGCGCTCTGGCCCGGTCGATCGACGCCATGGTGATGGCGGCTGATCCCGCTGCGGCCCGCGCCGCCTTCGTCGATGCTGCACACGCGGCAGGCATGCATGTCCTTCCCGACGATATGGCCGAGATCCGGAAGGCGAGCTGACCGCTATGGCCAGAGCCGAGCCTCTCAGTCGAGCGATCAGCCGCTCCGCAGCCGCGCGCACGCCTCGCGACCCGGCGCAGCGAAACCTTCCCCTTGATCCTATGCCGGCTCGCATCGAGCCGTGCCTTGCTCTGCTGAAGCACAAGCCACCCGTCGGCCCTGAGTGGGCATATGAGGTGAAGTGGGACGGCTATCGCTTGGCCGTCCACATCGAGCCAATGGGCGTCCGCATCCTCACCAGAGGCGGCCAGGACTGGACGCACCGCTTTCCCTTGATCGAAGCGCCGCCAAGGCGCTAGGCGTGTCTACGGCCATCCTCGACGGCGAGGCTGTCGTCCTCGACGAGCAGGGCCGGTCGGATTTCAACATGCTGCAGCGGTCGCTTGGCGGGCGAGGAGGCAAGGAAACCTCACGCGATGCCATCTTCATGGCGTTCGATCTTCTCTATTTCGACGGCCACGACTTCACCAAGACCGAACTGTTCACTCGTCGACACCTGCTCGAGTCCTTGGTGCCCGCCGGCGCGATGGGCGCGATCAGGTTTTCCGAGGAAGTCGATGGGAACGGTGAAGCTCTGATGCAGGCTGCCTGCGAGCATGGCCTCGAGGGCATTATCGCCAAGGACAGGGAGAGCCCATATAGATCCGGCCGCCTGGGTGATTGGATCAAGGTGAAGTGCGTCCAGTCCGATAGCTTCATGATCGTTGGATACGAGCATTCCATCGCGGCAAGGGGAGGGATCGGGAGCCTGCTGCTGGCAGCGCGCCGCGGCGACGAGCTAGTCTATGTCGGTTCAGTCGGTACGGGCTTCAAAGAACGCGAGGCAGTCAAGCTGCGATCGATGCTTGACAAGCTGAAGCGCACGAAGCCTGTGGTAGCCTACGCCGGCCGACGGAAGGATCTCGTATGGGTTTTGCCGAAGCTCATAGCTGAGATCGAGTATCGGGCTTGGACGAGCGATGGAAAGCTTCGCCACGCTTCATACAAGGGGTTGCGCGAGATGCAGGACACCGTAGCGATACTCAAATTAGACCGCAGGCCAATTGGCATTGACCTTTGAGGAAATCTCACCGCGCCATCGATTCAATGTCTCTTAGTGCTGCGACAATTGAATAAACATCATCTTGATAGCGACGATCACACTCTGGGCTTGCTTGGAAAAGGCTGCGGGCGGGAACGATATCGTCGGCGGTAAAGTCATCAGAGGGTGGGCATTCCCGGTGATGCTTCTCCATCACGCCCTTAGCCATCCTTAGTAGACGGTCTCGCGTCGCAATAGCTCTGGCGGGATAGACCTTCGTGAAACTCACTCCTAGCTCTGTTTACGCAGTCGCCTTCCGACGGTCTACTAGACGATAGCGGTTGAACAGCTAATACAGCGCCTTAAGCACACCAATCATTGCGGTGTCCCGGCCGCCATGTCCTGGCGAACCTTCTTTGAGAAGGGTTCGCCTTCGCGACGCATCGTGGCTCTGATGCGAAGAAGCCTCAACTAGTGGCGAAGATGCTGTTTCTCGAGCCGCACTGACAGGTCATACGGGAACGAGACTGGCTTATCCGTGGTCTGCATAAGTTCGATCGCGACGGTGATTGCACGTCGCCCGTCGCAGCTATCGATCGAGACGTTGTTGAGGGCGCACCAGCGGTGGACGCTTCGGATAAGCAGATCCAGCTCTTCATCGGATAGAGTCATCAAAGATTGTAGCATTGCCGCACCTCCTACACACGACAAGTGCCAGCCGAACCACCTTTTCGGACGCGCGTGATGTGCATGACGTTGAGAAAGTCCAGCTGACGCTACATTAGAATTCGCTTATCCGGAAAAATCAAGAGTTCCCACGTAAGTGCTGCCGCCTGAATGCCGTTTCGAGCGCACTAGGCGGTGGGGAGCGCCTAGAGAGGCATCTCCCCACCCTTCCAACTGCGGTCAGAGGCGGTGAGCCTGCCAAGGTCACCCCGCAGTCAGTGGACAAACATCCCTGTCGATAGTCTGTTCCAAGGGGAATGTGGAGAGCCAACCAGCGTTGAGGGACTTTTAGCTCTCCACTTGCCAAGGAAATATAGGAGACCCGCTCGGCGGACAAAAACACGCCATAGGCAGATATGTTCCGGACTGTCATGAAAAAGGGGCGAAGGGTGTGTTGCTTTTCTGACCCTCCGCCCTCTCGCCATGCCTGGACTGGGTGATCCCGCAAGGCGGTATCGTCGAAAACGTATTGGGAGACTATCGAGTATTTTCCTTCACCGCTGAGATCTGGCGCAGCTCGGCCACGCTAAGGCCGATAAGTGCCTCATACTGATCCCCGATCATCTGGCAGAACTGCTTTCGCAGACTGGCGTCTGCAGAGGTGTCAACGCGGTTGATCGCTTCGAGCGTTCGTTGAATGTGGTCTTTTATTGCGGAGTTTTCGCCTATCATGACAAAATGACCATTGGGTTCTGTGGTCACTGTATGGATTAGCGCAACCGCGGTCATGTTACCAAATAGGCTGTGTGGCCTAACAAATAGCCGTAAATGTCACAGAGCCAGCCGATCGCTTGTTCCGGACAGGTTGTGGAGGGCCGAGAGAGTTACAGGGGCCCAAGGCCCTCCACGTGCCGAGCAAGTGTTGGGAGACTAATCTCGGCGGGGATGAACACCGGCCAACGGGATAAGTTCCGAGTTAGTTGCCGACCCGATGCTTGAATCTGAAGGGGCCGACTCTTTTTTGGGCAGCTGAACAGTCACGTGGAATGTCGACCCGCTCTCATCCACGACGTCAAACCTTGCCGACCGAGCTTTTCCGAGTTGGGCTAACATCTTCTCCGCAGCCTCTTGAGGTGTCGCTGCTTCGACCGAGGCAATGGTAGTCACGGCAAATATATGGTTGACCACTTTTTTCTGGCTCCATCGCGGGTGCAGGCCGATGGGAGAACATGGTTGCGAATTCCCCACCTTCGGCTGCGGTGCTGAGGATGGCCCGACGTCGAGCCATCGCGCAACCTGGCTTCTAACGTGTGTGATGGCGACCAGTTCCCGAGCTTATTGGAAGTCTTGCCACCGTTGACCCGCCAAATACTGACGTACGCCTTCCTCAAGCTCCAGCATTAGGTTTTTATAATCAGCGGCCCACTCGGGAGGTGCACCTTTCTGGGCGCGAACTTCATCCCGGCTTCTGGAGACCCGCTCGTAGTCTACGAACATGGACTCGATCTGCTCGCCTGACACGCGTCGGAGCTGATCTCGAAGCAAGGGCAACCTCATCATGAGTTTCTTTCGCCCAAGCTCGCGATTGGTGTCAGTTGACTTATTAGTCATCGGCCGTATTCATCTATCCCTTCATCCCGTTCGCCGCCATCAGCGCGTGATAATACTCCTCGACTTTCCTCATCGCTTCCCGTCCTCCCTCGATATACCCGTTGTTAGGGGTGTGCCGCCTGACGCGGATAGGCCCTAAAGCTGACCGTAAGCGCGATTTTCCATG
>UBVW01000081.1:0-65711 GCA_900469085.1 Hyphomicrobiales bacterium
CTCGCTCCAACCTCAATTGTTGGCGTAAACCTCACCGCGAGTCGATCTCCCCCATTGAGGGGGAGATGCCCGGCAGGACAGAGGGGGGTATCACACGGTACATCCTCGCGGCTCTCCTCGCCCTCGCCACCACCCCCTCGCTCGCCCACGCAGCCCCCTCCAAGGCCGATGTCGAAGCCCAGTTCGAACGCTGGGTGCAGACCGATCTCTGGCCGGCGGCGCGCGAAAGCGGCATCTCCGAGAAGACCTTCAAGTCCGCCTTCGCGGGCGTCACGCTCGATTGGTCGCTCACCGATCTCGCCCCTCCCGGCTTCCCGAAGCCGAAGGAGCAGAAGCAGACGCAGGCCGAATTCTCCTCGCCGGCACCCTATTTCAACGATGACCGGCTGAAGCGCCTCGCCGTCACCGGTCGCGGTTTCGCCTCGCAATATGCCTCGACGCTGAAGAAGATCGAGAAGACCTATGGCGTGCCCGGCTCGATCGTGCTCGCCATATGGGGCCGCGAGACCGGCTTCGGCGCCGCCAAGATCCCCAATTCCGGCATCGAAGTGCTCGCCACCAAGGCTTTCATGTCGACCCGCAAGGACATGTTCCGCACCGAGCTGATCGCCGGCCTGCACATCATCGACGGCGGCGATGTTACGGCGGCCGATTTCAAGGGGTCGTCCGCTGGAGCCCTCGGCCAGCCGCAGTTCATGCCGACGAGCTATCTGAAATACGCCGTCGATTTCGATGGTGACGGCCATCGCAACATCTGGACCTCGGTGCCCGACACGCTGGCCTCGATCGCCAACTTCCTTGTCAAGAAGGGCTGGCAGGCAAACCGCAGCTGGGGTTACGAGGTAACGATCCCCGACAACGTCTCCTGCGCGCAGGAAGGCCCCGATCTCGGCAAGCCGATCGCCCATTGGAATTCGCTCGGCATCGACCGCATCTCCGGCAAGGCCTTCCCTTCCGACGAGAAGAACGCCACGGGCATGATGATGGTGCCGGCCGGCCGAGATGGTCCGGAATTCCTGGTGACGCCGAATTTCTACGTCATCAAGGAATACAACAATTCCGATCTCTACGCCCTCTACATCGGCAACCTCGCCGATCGCATCGCCTACGGCTCCGGCGCATTCGAGGGCGCCTGGGGTGACGTCGGCAAGATGCTGCGCTCGGATGTGGCGACCATGCAGAAGGCGCTGGAGAAGAAGGGCTACGACGTCGGCGGTTCCGATGGCCTGCCGGGCTACAAGACCCGCCGCTCCATCGGCCAGTGGCAGGAAAAGAACGGCATGAAGCCGACCTGCTATCCCGAGGCGCACATGATCGGCAAGCTGAAGTAAGCTCAAGCGAGCTCTAATGGTGCAGGTCGATATGCGCCTTGAAGAACAGGTCGTCGTTTGGCGGAATGGCCTGTCGCTCGATCATCCGGTGCACATGCGGTGCGGTTTCTCCGCGATGCAGCGCCCTCAGCCGGTCGGTGTTTTCGCCATCCACCTGGGTTCGCCGCTGATTGTGGCGGATATACTCGACCCAGGTCGACGTGTGGTAGGTCTCGGTCCACGAGCCCGGCTTTTCCAGATCGCGCATCAGCGCCCAGTTGCGGGCGCCATCGCGGATGCGGATACGCCGCCGCTCGCCCATAAGCCTCAGGAACTCCGGCACGTCGCGATCGTCGATCTCGTAATCGACCTGGATGACGACAGGACCGCTGCGCGGCGTGATATCGAGGCCGAGCGCCGGTTCAGTGAAGCGGTTGAGCGGATCGAGGTTGAGGCTCTCGAAGGCCGGCATGGCGAATTTCAACCCGATGACGATGCCGAGCAGCATGACGACGGCCGACATCAGCAGCGCATTGGCGACGCCGTAGGTGTCGGCGGCGACACCCCAGATCCAGCTGCCCCCGGCAATCCCGCCGAAAGTCACGGTCTGGTAGAGCGACAGCGCCCGGCCGACCACCCAGCGCGGCGTCGATAGCTGCACGATGGTATTGAACAGCGACAGCGCCAGCACCCAGCAACCGCCGGAGATCACCAGCCCGGCGCAGGTGAGCGCCGAAAATGGGCTGAAGGCGGCGATGGCGGCGCTGAGCGCGAAACCGCTGAACGACAGGCGCACGATCGTCTCGCTGGAAAAGCGCTCCCGCAGCCTTGCGTTCAGCACCGCGCCGCCGATGGCGCCGATCCCGAAGGAGCCAAGCATCAGGCCGTAGGTGAGCGGGCCGCCGACCACCAGTTCCAGCGCCACGATCGGCAGGAGCGCCAGGATCGAGCTGGCGCTGATGCCGAAGATCAGCCCGCGCAGCATCACCTTCTGCAGGTTTGGTGACATCGAGATGTAGCGCAGCCCGGCGAAGATGGCGCTGCCCAGTGCCTCGCGCGGCAGCGTCGTCGCGGGGTAGCTGGGCTTCCAGCGCATCAGCGCGTAGATCAGCGCGAAATAGCTGAGCGTATTGACGGCGAAGGCGGCCGCAGCACCCGCCGCCGCCACGATGATGCCGCCGATCGCCGGCCCGACACTGCGGGTGATGTTGAAGCCGACGCTGTTCAGCGTCACCGCGTCCGGAAGATCGGCGCGCGGAACCATGTCGCCCACCGAAGCCTGCCAGGAGGGATTGTTGAGTGCCGTGCCGCAGCCGAGCAGGAAGGTGAAGAACAGCAACAGCCAGGGAGAGAGGATACCGAAGAAGGCGAAGAGGCTGAGCAGCGCCGAGACCGCCAGCATGAAGCACTGCGCCGTCAACATCACCCGCCGGCGGTCGAAGCTGTCTGCGAGCGCGCCCGAGACCAGCGAGAAAAGCATGATCGGCAGCGCAGTCGAGGTCTGCACCAGCGCCACCATGTCGCCGGAGGCGGTGATCATGGTCATCATCCAGGCAGCACCCACTGCCTGGATCAGGCCGCCGAAATTGGAGGCGATGCTGGCGAACCAGATGGTGCGGTAGGTCTCGTGTCTGAGCGGTGCCAGTGTCGATGAAGTGAAGGCCACTATCTCTCCCGTCTCGTGCTATGCGTCCCGATGTGCTATATAGACAGCACGCCGGTCATGGCTACAGACGAGATGGCCACATGGGCCACCTGCCGACGGAGCTTGCAATTTCGCGGAAACCGGCCTATATGGCTCTCAAATCTTGATCGCATTGATGAAGAGTGGGCCGCAAGGACCCGCTCTTTTTTATTACCGCGATCAGCCCAAACGCACGAAATTGCCCGAATTTTCCAGGAGCGCATCGCTTGTCGGATACGACGAACGCCAACAATGAACTTGAGCCGCGGCTGATCACCGAGACTGGCCTCGACCAGCGCCTCGCCGCCATCATCGAGCCCGTGCTTATCGACCTGGGCTACCGTCTGATCCGTGTACGCATGCTCAATCAGAACGGCGCCACCATGCAGATCATGGCCGAGCGCAACGATGGCACGATGGATGTCGAAGGCTGCGAGGAGGTCTCGGTGGCCGTTTCGCCGGTGCTCGATGTGGAAGATCCGATCGATAAGGAGTATCATCTGGAGGTGTCTTCACCAGGCATCGATCGCCCGATGGTGCGCAAGTCCGATTTCGTACGCTGGCAGGGCCATTTTTTGAAGTGCGAGACCTCGATCATCGTCGGTGGTCGCAAGCGCTTCCGCGGCAAGATCGTTTCCAGCGACGTCGATGGCTTCACGCTCGAGCGTGACGAGGCCCCGGCCGGCGAGGAGAAGGCGATCGTCATCCCGTTCACGGCGCTTGCCGATGCGAAACTCATTCTGACCGACGATCTGATCCGTGATGCCCTGCGCGCCGACAAGCTGGCGAAGGCAGAGGCCGCGAACCAGAACGAAGCGGAAGACGAAGAATAAACCGATCAACTTGTGGCCAAGGGGCAAGGGAACCCCGGACGCCTAGACGGAGACAAAACACATGGCAGTCAGTGCGAACCGGCTCGAACTTCTGCAGATCGCAGATGCAGTCGCCCGCGAAAAGGTCATCGATCGCGAGATCGTTCTCGCCGCGATGGCGGACGCGATCCAGAAGGCGGCGCGCTCACGCTACGGCACTGAATCCAACATCCGCGCCGACATCAACCCGAAGACCGGCGAAATCCGCCTGCAGCGTCTTCTCGAGGTTGTCGAGGCCGCCGAGGATTACTCGACGCAGATTCCGCTGGAACTGGCCCGCGACCGCAACCCGGATGCAGCCCTTGGCGATTTCATCGCCGATCCGCTGCCGCCGATGGATTTCGGCCGTATCGCCGCCCAGTCCGCCAAGCAGGTCATCGTCCAGAAGGTTCGCGAAGCCGAGCGTGATCGCCAGTTCGACGAGTTCAAGGATCGCGTCGGCGAAATCGTCAACGGCACTGTCAAGCGCGTCGAATACGGCAACGTCATCGTCGATCTCGGCCGTGGCGAAGGCATCATCCGCCGCGACGAAATGATCCCGCGCGAAAACGTCCGCTATGGCGATCGCGTCCGTGCATACGTCTATGACGTTCGTCGCGAACAGCGCGGCCCGCAGATCTTCCTGTCGCGCACGCATCCGCAGTTCATGGTCAAGCTCTTCACCATGGAAGTGCCTGAAATCTACGACGGCATCATTCAGGTGAAGTCGGTTGCCCGTGACCCGGGTTCGCGCGCCAAGATCGCCGTGATCTCGAACGACTCGTCGATCGATCCGGTCGGCGCCTGCGTCGGTATGCGTGGTTCGCGCGTCCAGGCCGTTGTCGGCGAGCTCCAGGGCGAAAAGATCGACATCATTCCGTGGAGCCAGGATCCGGCGACCTTCGTCGTCAACGCCCTGCAGCCGGCCGAAGTCGCCAAGGTCGTTCTCGACGAAGACGCAGAGCGCATCGAAGTCGTGGTTCCGGACGAGCAGCTGTCGCTCGCCATCGGCCGCCGCGGCCAGAACGTTCGTCTCGCATCGCAGCTGACCGGCTGGGATATCGACATCATGACGGAAGCCGAAGAATCGGAGCGCCGTCAGAAGGAATTCAACGAACGCACCAACCTGTTCATGGATTCGCTCGACGTCGACGAAATGGTCGGCCAGGTTCTGGCTTCCGAAGGCTTCGCGGCCGTCGAGGAGCTGGCCTATGTCGAACTCGACGAAATCGCCTCGATCGACGGTTTCGACGAAGATACCGCGCAGGAAATCCAGACCCGCGCTCGCGAATATCTCGAAAAGCTCGAAGCCGAGATGGACGAGAAGCGCAAGGCGCTCGGCGTTTCCGACGAACTGCGTAGCATCGACGGCATGACCGCGCAGATGATGGTTGCGCTTGGCGAAGACGGCATCAAGACGATGGAAGACTTCGCTGGCTGCGCCGCTGACGATCTCGTCGGCTGGAGCGAACGCAAGAACGGCGAGACCAAGAAGTTCGAGGGCCTGTTCTCGAAGTTCGACATCTCGCGCGTCGAAGCCGAACAGATGGTCGTTCAGGCTCGCCTCGCGGCTGGCTGGATCACCGAAGAGGACCTTGCGAAGGAAGCGGAAGCTGAAGAAGCTCCCGAGGCCGAGCAGGAAGTTTAATGTCTGCGCGTGAGCCTACCGTTTCTCCTGAGGACGACGATCTTGCAGGTTATGACGTGAATGGTCGCATGTGCATCGTGACGCGCGAAAGCGGATCGCCGGATGAGCTGATCCGCTTCGTCGCCGCTCCCGATGGGACGGTGGTGGCCGACCTGAAGCGTCAGCTTCCGGGTCGCGGCTGCTGGGTGAAGATCGACCGCTTGCTGGTCGACAAGGCGGTGGCGAAGAAATCCTTCGCCCGCGCCCTGAAAACGGATGTGAAGGCGGCCGCCGATCTCGGCGAGACCGTCGACAAGCTGCTGATGCAGCAACTGATGCAGATGATGAACATGGCCCGCAAGGCCGGACAGTTCATCACCGGCGCCTCGAAGGTGGATGCCGCGATCCGCAGTGGCGCGGCGCTTGCCGTGTTCCATGCAACGGACGCGGCGGCCGACGGCGTCAGAAAGATCGACCAGGCTCGCAAGGCCTGGCACCTCGGAATGGAGACCGAGGAGGAAATACCTTCCTACAAACTCTTCTCGGAGAGCGAAATGGAAGGCCTGATGGGTCAGAACGCTTTTATCCATGCTGCAGTGCTTGCAGGGCAGGCGGGTGAGGGTGTAGTGAAGCGCGCAAAGATGCTCGAACAGTACCGCAATGGCGGTCAGTCCCGGGCAGCGGGCGGCGCTGGCCGGCAAAAACAATGATACGGTCACCGGACTTGTCCGGTCCCAACATCATTGATCGACATTACTTGATTGACAGGGCCTGATGACGTCATCGCTCCCTGTCCGAAGGAACGGGAACGAATGACCGATAGCAATGACGACAAGACACTGAACGGCCCGGGCAAGAAGACTCTGACCCTGAAACCGTCGGGCGTAAGCCAGGGCACCGTGCGCCAGGATATGGGCCGCGGTCGCACCAAGGCGGTCGTTGTCGAGACCCGCAAGCGGCGCCCGATGCGCCCTGAAGACGAACAGCGCCCGATCACCCCGGTGGCAGCACCGGCAGCGCCAGTGCGCGCCGCCGAACCTGCAGCTGCGCCCGCCGCACAGGCAGCGGCAGCACCGGCGCCGGCGCCTGTTCAGCAGGCCCGCCCGCCGCAGCCCCAGCAGCCGCAGCGCTACAACCAGCCGAGCGGCCAGCAGTATAACCGTCCGCAATCCCAGCAGCCTTCGCGCCAGCAGGATCGTCCGCGTCCGGTGGTTCTGAACCATCTGTCGCCGGAAGAAATGGATGCGCGCCGCCGTGCGCTCGCCATGGCCCAGGTTCGTGACGCCGAGGATGCGGTTCGCCGCGCCGAGGAAGAAAAGCGCCGCGCCGCCGAAGAGATTGTCCGCCAGGCCGCTGCCGCTGAAGAAGCCAAGCGCCTTGCCGCCGAAGAGGCCGAACGCGCCGCTGCGGCAGCTGCCGCGCCGCCGGCACCGGCTGCCCCGGTTGCCGCGGAAGCCCCGCGCACTCAGGCTGCAGCACCCTCCGTTCGCCGCACCGACGCACCGTCGGCCGCACGCCCGGCTCCCGGCGCTGCGCCTGCCGGCGCTCCCGGCGTCCGTCGCCGCGAGAATGATGACGACGATCGCGGTGCGCCGCGCGGTGGCGCTCCGGCGCGTGGCCGCGTCGTGCGTCCGGAACCGGCAAAGCCCGTTACCGCGCGCCCGAAGGGCGACGATGGTCGCCGCCAGGGCAAGCTGACGATCACGGCTGCCAGCACCGATGACGACGGCAACAACCGTGGCCGCTCGATGGCCGCCATGCGCCGTCGCCAGGAAAAGTTCCGCCGCAGCCAGATGCAGGAAACCCGCGAAAAGGTTGTCCGCGAAGTCATCCTGCCTGAGACCATCACGATCCAGGAACTGTCGCAGCGTATGTCCGAACGCGCCGTCGACGTCATCAAGTACCTGATGAAGGAAGGCCAGATGATGAAGCCGGGCGACGTCATCGACGCCGACCTCGCAGAAATCATCGCCGGCGAATTCGGCCATACCGTCAAGCGCGTTTCGGAATCCGACGTTGAAGAAGGCATCTTCAACCGGGCCGACGATGCCGGCGAGATGGTATCGCGTCCGCCTGTCGTCACGATCATGGGTCACGTCGACCACGGCAAGACCTCGCTGCTCGACGCCATCCGTCAGGCGAACGTCGTCTCTGGCGAAGCCGGTGGCATCACCCAGCATATCGGCGCCTACCAGGTCGAACAGAACGGCCAGAAGATCACCTTCATCGACACCCCCGGTCACGCCGCCTTCACGGCCATGCGTGCTCGTGGTGCGCAGGCAACGGATATCGCGATCCTCGTGGTTGCGGCCGACGACAGTGTCATGCCGCAGACGATCGAATCCATCAGCCACGCCAAGGCGGCCGGTGTTCCGATCATCGTGGCGATCAACAAGATCGACAAGCACGAAGCCAACCCGGACAAGGTCCGCCAGCAGCTTCTGCAGCACGAAGTCTTCGTTGAATCGCTGGGCGGTGAAGTGCTCGACGTCGAAGTGTCGGCGAAGAACAAGACCAACCTCGACAAGCTGCTCGAAGCCGTGCTGCTGCAGGCCGAAATTCTCGACCTCAAGGCCGACCCGACGCGCACTGCGGAAGGTATCGTGATCGAGGCCCAGCTCGACCGAGGTCGTGGTGCGGTTGCGACCGTCCTCGTCCAGAAGGGCACGCTGAAGCCAGGCCAGATCATCGTTGCCGGCGATCAGTGGGGCCGCGTTCGCGCGCTCGTCACCGACAAGGGCGATCATGTCAAGGAAGCCGGTCCGGCCACCCCGGTCGAAGTGCTCGGCCTGTCTGGCACGCCTGCTGCCGGCGACAAGTTCGCCGTCGTCGAAAACGAGAGCCGCGCCCGCGAGATTTCCGAATATCGCCAGCGTCTGGCTCGCGACAAGGCGGTTGCCCGCCAGACCGGCCAGCGTGGTTCGCTCGAACAGATGATGAGCAAGCTGCAGAACACCGGCTTCAAGGAATTCCCGCTGCTCATCAAGGGCGACGTGCAGGGTTCGATCGAAGCGATCATCGGTGCTCTCGACAAGCTCGGCACCGACGAAGTGCGGGCACGCATTGTCCATTCGGGCGCCGGTGCGATCACCGAGTCGGATCTGGCACTTGCCGAATCCTCCGACGCTGCGATCATCGGCTTCAACGTCCGTGCCAACGCACAGGCACGCATCGCCGCTGAACGGGCGGGCATCGAGATCCGCTACTACAACATCATCTACGATCTGGTGGATGACGTGAAGGCAGCGATGTCGGGTCTGCTCTCGCCGGAACGCCGCGAAACCTTCCTCGGCAATGCCGAGATCCTCGAGGTGTTCAACATCACCAAGACCGGCAAGGTCGCGGGTTGCCGTGTCACCGAAGGCAAGGTCGAACGTGGTGCGGGCGTCCGCCTTATCCGCGACAACGTCGTCATCCACGAAGGCAAGCTCAAGACGCTCAAGCGCTTCAAGGACGAAGTATCGGAAGTTCCGGTCGGTCAGGAATGCGGTATGGCCTTCGAGAACTACGAAGACATCCGCGCTGGCGATGTCATCGAGTGCTTCCGCGTCGAGCATATCACCCGTACGCTCTGATCGTGCGAGACTAGAGTTGTGGACGGGCGCCGGATCATATGAGGCCGGCGCCCGAACCTTTTGAGGCCCCGGACTTTTGAGGCCCCAACCGTTTGAGGCAAAGAACAATGGCAACAAAACTCACCTCGGCACAGCAGCAGCGCATGCTGCGCGTCGGCGAGCAGGTCCGCGCCGCGATCACCCAGGTCCTGCAGCGCGGCGAAGTGCGCGACGACCTCCTGGAAAAGACCGTCATCTCCGTGTCCGAAGTGCGCATGTCGACCGACCTCAAGGTCGCGACCGCCTTCATCACGCCGCTTGGTGTCTCCGACCATGATGCGATCATCACGGCGCTGAACCGCCACGCCAAATTCATCCGCGGCCGTCTCGGCCCGCATCTCCGGCAGATGAAATTCATGCCCGAGATCCGCTTCCGCGACGATACGAGCTTCGACAATTACAAGAAGATCGACGAGTTGCTGCGCTCGCCCGAGGTCATGCGTGACCTCGAGGACGGCGATACCGACGAAAAGTAACAGAAGAGCCTTATGTCCAAACCACGCAAGCCCAAAGGCCGTCCGATCTCGGGCTGGCTTATCCTTGACAAGCCCGTCGACTTCGGTTCGACCGAAGCCGTCTCCAAGATCAAGTGGCTGTTCAAGGCGCAGAAATGCGGCCACGCCGGCACACTCGATCCGCTGGCTTCGGGCATGTTGCCGATCGCGCTTGGCGATGCGACCAAGACCGTTCCCTATGTCATGGACGGCCGCAAGATCTACGAATTCACCGTCACCTGGGGCGAGCAGCGCTCGACCGATGATCTCGAGGGCGAGGTTGTCGAGAGCTCCGACAAACGTCCGACCGAGCAGCAGATCCTCGATTTGCTTCCGAACTACACAGGCGTCATCAACCAGATCCCGCCGCAGTTCTCCGCGATCAAGATCGCGGGCGAACGCGCCTATGATCTGGCCCGTGAGGGCGAGACGGTCGAGATCCCGTCGCGCGAGGTCGAGATCTTTCGCCTGACGCTGCTCGAATGTGAAAATGAAAGCACCGCGCATTTCGAGGTGGAGTGCGGCAAGGGCACCTATGTCCGTGCGCTCGCCCGCGATTTCGGCCGCGAACTCGGTTGCTTCGGCCATATATCCGGCCTGCGCCGCAGCTTCGTGGCACCCTTCGCCGAGGAGACCATGATCCCGCTCGCCGATCTCGTTGCGCTGGAAAAGATCGAGGATGACGAGGAACGCCTGGCGGCACTCGACGCGCTCTTGATCGACACCAGCGAGGCGCTGTCCTCGCTGCCGCACCTGATCGTCAACGATGACCAGGCCCACCGCCTGAAGATGGGCAACCCGATCCTCGTGCGTGGACGCGATGCTCCGGTCGAGGAGAGCGAAGCCTACGCAACGGCGCGTGGCAAGCTCATCGCGATCGGCGAAATCGGCCAGGGCGAGTTCCGCCCGAAGCGTGTCTTCGGCTGAGCCTGTCCATTCGGAAGATGGCGTATCCGGGCCTGCCCGGCATGCCTCTTCCCTTTGCTGCCTGAATGGTTTATAGGCAGCGCCAGCATCAGGTATTGCTTGAATGCATCCGCGGCCAAAGCTGGACGACATCCCGGCTTTTGGCGACCTTATCTCCTCTCATCGAAAGGAACATCCGATGTCGATTACTGCTGAGCGCAAGGTCGCACTTATCAAGGAATACGCAACGTTCGAAGGTGACACCGGTTCGCCGGAAGTCCAGGTTGCTATCCTGACCGAGCGCATCAACAACCTCACGGAACACTTCAAGGGCCACAAGAAGGATAACCATTCCCGCCGTGGCCTGCTGACGATGGTTTCCAGCCGCCGTTCGCTTCTTGACTACCTCAAGAAGAAGAACGAAGGCCGCTACACCAAGCTGATCACCAGCCTGGGTGTTCGCCGCTAAGGCTTTTTCGGCGGGCGCTCCATCAGGACGCCCGCCGCATTTCTTTTCGGGGAGCGTTTCCCCGGCCCCGCGATACGCGACAACGCGTTAGCGGTATTGCCCGGCGGGCCGGATGGGCCGGACCGCCAAACCAAACCGTTGACCTGTCATGGGGCAGGATTGCCGGACGCTTTCGGCCAGGGTGCTCGCCTTGGCCCGGTTTCTCGACAGGAGCCGACGTTGCAAAGCCTCCCGTTGTCTTGCCCATGATGCGTCATCAAAATTGCGGTCGACTGCGCGCCGTGCCTCATTGGCCATGGCGCGTCTTCCCGCATTGAAGGACAAGACACATGTTTGACACCCATACCGTGGAAATCGAGTGGGCAGGTCGCCCGCTGAAGCTGGAAACCGGCAAGATCGCCCGTCAGGCTGACGGCGCCGTTCTCGCGACCTACGGCGAAACCGTGGTTCTCGCCACCGTCGTTTCGGCCAAGTCGCCAAAGCCGGGCCAGGACTTCTTTCCGCTGACCGTCAACTACCAGGAAAAGACCTACGCAGCCGGCAAGATCCCCGGCGGCTACTTCAAGCGCGAAGGTCGTCCGTCCGAAAAGGAAACGCTGGTTTCGCGTCTGATCGACCGTCCGATCCGCCCGCTGTTTCCTGAAGGCTACAAGAACGACACCCAGGTCGTCGTCACCGTCGTCCAGCACGACCTCGAGAACGATCCCGACGTCCTGTCGATGGTTGCCGCTTCCGCTGCCCTGACGCTGTCGGGCGTTCCCTTCATGGGCCCGGTCGGCGGCGCACGCGTCGGCTACATCAACGGCGAATACGTCCTGAACCCGCATCTCGACGAGATGGACGAATCGGTTCTCGACCTCGTCGTCGCCGGTACGCACGATGCCGTTCTGATGGTTGAATCCGAAGCCAAGGAACTCAACGAAGAAATCATGCTCGGCGCCGTCATGTTCGGCCACAAGGGCTTCCAGCCGGTTCTCGACGCGATCATCAAGCTCGCCGAAGTTGCCGCCAAGGAGCCCCGCGATTTCCAGCCGGAAGATCATTCCGAGCTCGAAGCCGAAATGCTGAAGCACTTCGAAGCCGAACTGCGCACCGCCTACAAGAACACCCAGAAGGCTGAACGCTACGCAGCCGTCGACGCTGTCAAGGCCAAGGTCAAGGCACACTTCTTCCCAGAAGGCGTCGAGCCGAAGTACACCGCCGAAGTCATCGGCGCGACCTTCAAGCACCTGCAGGCGAAGATCGTTCGCTGGAACATCCTCGACACCAAGAGCCGTATCGACGGCCGCGACCTGTCGACCGTTCGTGCCATCGTCTCGGAAGTCGGCATCCTGCCGCGCACCCACGGTTCGTCGCTCTTCACCCGCGGTGAAACGCAGGCGATCGTTGTCGCCACGCTCGGCACCGGCGAAGACGAACAGTACGTCGACAGCCTGACCGGCATGTACAAGGAGCGCTTCCTGCTCCATTACAACTTCCCTCCCTACTCGGTTGGCGAAACCGGCCGCATGGGCTCCCCAGGCCGCCGCGAAATCGGTCACGGCAAGCTCGCATGGCGCGCTATCCGCCCGATGCTGCCGTCGGCTGAGCAGTTCCCCTACACGCTGCGCGTCGTCTCCGAGATCACCGAGTCGAACGGCTCGTCCTCGATGGCAACCGTCTGCGGCACCTCGCTCGCTCTGATGGATGCCGGCGTTCCGCTCGCCAAGCCGGTTGCCGGTATCGCCATGGGCCTGATCCTCGAAGGTGAACGCTTCGCCGTTCTCTCCGACATCCTCGGCGACGAAGACCACCTCGGCGACATGGACTTCAAGGTTGCGGGTACTGCCGACGGCATCACCTCGCTGCAGATGGACATCAAGATCGCCGGCATCACCGAAGAGATCATGAAGGTCGCTCTCGAGCAGGCTCAGGGCGGTCGCAAGCATATCCTCGGCGAAATGGCCAACGCCATTTCCGAAGGTCGCTCGCAGCTCGGCGAATTCGCACCGCGCATCGAAGTCATGAACATCCCGGTCGACAAGATCCGTGAAGTCATCGGCTCCGGCGGCAAGGTCATCCGCGAAATCGTTGAAAAGACCGGCGCCAAGATCAACATCGAAGACGACGGCACCGTCAAGATCGCCTCGTCCTCGGGCAAGGAAATCGAAGCGGCCCGCAAGTGGATCCACTCGATCGTTGCCGAGCCTGAAATCAACCAGATCTACGAAGGCACGGTCGTCAAGACCGCCGACTTCGGCGCATTCGTCAACTTCTTCGGCGCCCGCGACGGCCTCGTCCACATCTCGCAGCTTGCTTCCGAGCGCGTTGCCAAGACCCAGGACGTCGTCAAGGAAGGCCAGAAGGTTTGGGTCAAGCTGCTGGGCTTCGACGAGCGCGGCAAGGTCCGCCTGTCGATGAAGGTTGTCGACCAGGCAACCGGCCAGGAAATCCCTGCCGACAAGAAGAAGGAAGAAGCAGCCGAGTAAGCTGCGCCTTCCCTGGACTTCATGGGCGCGGGAATCTTCTCGCGCCCTTTTTGTATTCGAGCCCCTTGTATTCGAAATCGAGATAAGACCATGAGCAGCGAGACGCTGAAGACACTGTTCCACCCCTTTGTAAGCGGCACCGTTGAGGCGCCCGGCGAGGGCGAGCGCGTGCTTTTCCTTGGCGCCGAGGCAGGCTTTGCCCTGCCGGAGGGCTTTGCCGCCTCGCTGAGCGCCGTACAGGGCTTCAAGCCGCTGTACCGGCAGTTGCTCGCCCAGCGCATCGAAACCACGCCTGCGATCGAAGGTGAGGATTATGATGCGGTTCTGGTGCTCTGCAACAAGCACAAGGGCGAGAACGAGGCGAACATCGCCAATGCACTGTCGCGCGTGAAGATCGGCGGCCTCGTCGTCGTCGCCGGCGGCAAGGAAGATGGCATCCAGCCGCTGCGCAAGCGCATGGAGGCCTTCGGCCTGTCCATTGAGCACATGCCGAAATACCACGGCGTCGCCTTCTGGTTCGGCGCGCCCGAAGATAGCAGTGAGATCATCGCCAAGTTCGCCAAGCCGCCGGTGCGCGTCGACGGCCGCTTCACGGCATCAGCCGGCATGTTCTCGCATGACCGCATCGATGACGGCTCGGAACTGCTGGCCTCGCGCCTGCCCGAGGGCTTCACCGGCGACGTCGCCGATTTCGGCGCCGGCTGGGGCTACCTCTCCGTCGAGTTGGCCGCGCGTTCGCCCGGCGTCAGCCGCCTGGACCTCTACGAGGCCAACCACGCAGCACTTGAGGCCGCCAAGGCCAACATGGGTGAGAACAGCCCGAACCTTGCCGCACGGTTCTTCTGGCACGATCTGGCGGGCGAGACGGTCAGGGACAAGTACGACCTCATCATCATGAACCCGCCCTTCCACGAAGGCCACGCCGCCGAGCCGGCGCTGGGTCAGGCGATGATCAAGACCGCGGCCGCATCGCTGCGATCAGGCGGCCGCCTGCTGCTCGTTGCCAACCGCGGCATGCCTTACGAGCCGGTCTTGGCTGCCAACTTCAAGGAAAGCGGCGAAACCTGCCGCAATGCCCGCTTCAAGGTGTTGTGGGCGAAGAAGTAACAAGGCGTGATATTGCGGCGGGCCAACGGCCTGCCGCGTGGCTGTCTGTCAGCCTACTGCGGAATGCCTTCGCGAAACGGCGGCGCTTCAACGTCGTGAGATTCGCGAACCTCCTCGACACCCTCGATAGCGCGAAGGCGGCCAACGATCGTCTCCTCGGCGCTGCCGTAGATGGCACCTATGTCCGGCATCACGCTTTCAACCTTGAAGCCCTGCCGCGAGATCGTTTCAGCGATCGAATTCGTCTCATCGACGTGGTCGTCATCGATGACGACGGCGTAGCTGAGTCTACTCATTTCAATACCTCTCTTCAGCCGCCAATATGCCACGCGCATATAGGCGCTGTTCGTGGATCTTCAAGCAACTGGCGTCAGGGAGCGGTTGCCAGGCCGGCGCCGACGTCGCGAACATTATGCGGCAGCGCTCGTGTATGACTTGTTAACGCCTGCCAAAGCGACCGCCCGCGCAGCGTGGCATCGCTCTCCGCCCAAAGTGCGGCGACACCGGCGACGTGCGGGCATGCCATGCTCGTTCCGTCCATTATGCGATAAAGGCGCGGATTTGGCGAGGACGAAAAGATACCAACTCCGGGTGCGACCAGGGCGATCTCGCCGCCGTCGGGATTGATGCCGCCGTTGGAGAAGCTGGCCGGCTGATACAGCGCGTCGACGGCGCCCACGGCAAGGATGGAGGGCGCGTTCGCCGGCGAACTGACGGGAGCGATGGCGCCGAAGGCGCGATTGCTATCGTTTCCGGCCGCCGCGCAGATCAGGCTCCCGTTGTCGAGCGCGATGCGTCCGAGCCGCTGATAGATTCTGCTGTAGGGCTCGCCCTGCCGAACCGGGCTGCCGAGCGACATCGAGATGATCTCGCATTTCTGATCGATCGCCCACCGGACCCCGGCGATGATATCCCGTTCCGCGGCAAAGCCGGCATTGTTCAGAACCTTGCCGATATGAAGTCTGGCGTCGGGCGCGACACCATACCGGGGCGCCCCGGCCGTACGCGGTTTGCCTGCCGCCGTGCCCGCGCAATGCGTTCCGTGCCCTCTGACGTCGTCGATCGTCTCGCCTGCCACGAAAGACTGCGTTACGATCTTCCTGCCGATGAAATCGGGGTGTGCAAGGTCGATCCCGGTATCGAGTATGGCAACCTTGATGCCCTTGCCCGTAAAGCGTGACTGCAGCGCGTGCGTGGCCCCGATACCCCAGGTCTCGGTTTGGGTATCGCGGAACTCTTGTAGGCCGAACAGGTAGAATTCCGGGCGCGTCTCGGCGACCTCGTCCTCTGCGTTCAAAGCGGTCATGGCGGCAGCCATTTGCTGGCGCGGGCGGGGAACGACGAGCGCGAGCTTGAGATCCTCGAACAGGATCGTGGCGCCGCCCGGCGTCTGCGGCACGGTTCGCATTTCGCTCATCACCGCGACGGAGACGTCGTTGCTTGTATATTGGCGCAAGGCATCGACGCTACGGCCGACGGAGGCTTCGTCTTCTAGGCTGACAAGCCAGGACCCCGTCAACCGGGGACGCATCGTATCCAGCAATGGATTGGTTTCAGGCGCAGTCGCGAGGTCTGCCATCATAGTGTCCCCCAATATGAATCCGGGAGACATTACAATCTAAAATATATATTGCAATCAACTCAATCGATAATTGCAACCTCCTTGCGGTTGAAGGAGGTTGCGTTTCGCAGCCTTTTACTCGACGTCCGCCCCGCGCAGCGCTTCGAGCGTCGGCATCGAGGTGATGTTGAAGCCGGCGTCGACGAAGTGGATTTCGCCGGTGACGCCTGCGGCCATGTCGGAGAGCAGGTAGAGCGCCGAGTTGCCGACGTGATCGATGGTCACGGTCTTGCGCAGCGGCGAATTCTGCTGGTTCCACGAGAGAATCGCGCGCGCGTCGGAAATGCCGGCCCCGGCGAGCGTGCGGATCGGGCCGGCGGAAATCGCGTTGACGCGAATGCCCCGCGGGCCGTAATCGGCCGCCAGATAGCGCACGGACGCCTCGAGAGCCGCCTTGGCGACGCCCATGACGTTGTAGTTCGGAATGACGCGTGTCGAGCCGTTATAGGTCAGCGTCAGCATCGAGCCGCCATCGGTCATCAGCGGCGCCAGGCGCTTGGCGATCTCGGTGAAGGAGAAACAGGAGATCACCATCGTGCGGCTGAAGTTGTCGCGCGTGGTGTCTGCGTAGAGGCCCTTCAGCTCGTTCTTGTCGGAGAAGCCGATGGCATGCACGACGAAGTCGAGCGTGCCCCAGCGTTCCTTGATCGCTTCGACGGTAGCGTCGACCGAAGCGATGTCCTCGACGTCGCACGGCAGCACGAAGTCGGAGCCGACTTCGGCGGCAAGCGGCTTGACGCGCTTGCCCAGCGCATCGCCCTGATAGGTGAAAGCAAGTTCCGCGCCCTGTGCCGCCAGTGCCTTGGAAATGCCCCAGGCGATGGAGTGGTTGTTTGCGACACCCATGATAAGCCCGCGCTTACCCTGCATGATTCCCGTCATGTTATTATCCGTTGTAGCGCTGGAAGACGAGCGTGGCGTTGGTGCCGCCGAAGCCGAAGGAGTTGGAAAGCGCGATGTCGATCTTGGCGTCGTCGATGCGCTTGCGCACGATCGGCACGCCGTCGAATTCGGGGTCGAGCTCGGTGATATGAGCGCTTTCGCCGATGAAACCGGCCTGCATCATCAAGAGCGAATAGATCGATTCCTGCACGCCGGCAGCGCCCAGCGAGTGGCCGGTCAGCGACTTGGTCGACTGGATGTGGGGGATCTTGTTGCCGAAGACTTCGCGGATCGCGCCGATTTCCTTGCTGTCGCCGACGGGCGTGGAGGTGCCGTGCGTGTTGACGTAATCGACGTCGCCCTTCACCGTCGACAGCGCCTGGCGCATGCAGCGGATCGCGCCTTCGCCCGACGGAGCGACCATGTCGTAGCCGTCCGAGGTGGCGCCGTAGCCGACGATTTCGGCGTAGATCTTGGCGCCGCGAGCCTTGGCGTGTTCCAGTTCTTCGAGAACCAGCACGCCGGCGCCACCGGCGATGACGAAGCCGTCGCGGGTCGCGTCATATGCGCGCGAAGCGGTCTCAGGCGTGTCGTTGTACTTGGACGACATGGCGCCCATCGCGTCGAACAGGTTCGACATCGTCCAGTCGAGGTCTTCGTGACCGCCGGCGAACATGATGTCCTGCTTGCCCCACTGGATCATCTCCGCCGCGTTGCCGATGCAATGCGCCGAGGTCGAGCAGGCCGACGAGATCGAGTAGTTGACGCCGTGGATCTTGAACCAGGTGGCGAGCGTGGCGGATGCCGTCGAAGACATTGCCTTCGGCACGGCGAACGGGCCGATCCGCTTCGGGCTGTTGTTCTTGATGGTGATCTCGGCAGCTTCGATCAGCGTGCGGGTCGAAGGACCGCCCGAACCCATGATGATGCCGGTGCGCTCGTTGTTGCTGATGTCGCTCTCTTCGAGGCCGGAATCCGCGATCGCCTGCTTCATCGCGACGTGGTTCCACGCGCCGCCCTGTGAGAGGAAGCGCATGGCGCGGCGATCGACGAGATCCGTCGGATCGAGCGTCGGGCTGCCCCAGACCTGGCACTTGAAACCGTGCTCGGCGAAATCGTTGGAAAAGGAAATGCCGGACTTGGCATCGCGCAGCGAAGCGGTGACCTCGGCGGCGTCATTGCCGATCGAGGAAACGACGCCCAGACCCGTGACAACTACCCGTCTCATGATGTTTCGACCTTTTCGTTTTTTCTAACTTGGAAAGCCGGGCAAGCGCGCCCGGCGAAATCAGGCTTCTTTATCCTTGGACAGGCCGACGCGCAGGTCGCTCGCCTGATAGATGGTCTCGCCGTCTGCCTTCAGCCAGCCGTCGGCGGTGCCGAGAACGAGGCGGCCGCGCATGACGCGCTTGAAGTCGATGCCGTATTCCAGGAGCTTCGTGGTCGGGCGGATCATGCCCTTGAACTTCACTTCGCCTGTCGACAGCGCCATGCCGCGACCGGGTTCACCCAGCCAGCCGAGGAAGAAGCCGGTCAGCTGCCACATGCCGTCGAGGCCGAGGCAGCCTGGCATGATCGGGTTGCCCTGGAAATGGCAGGGGAAATACCAATCGTCAGGCTTCACGTCGTATTCCGCGCGGATATAGCCCTTGTCGAAAGCGCCGCCGGTTTCGGAAATGTCGGTGATACGGTGAACCATGAGCATTGGCGGCAGAGGAAGCTGCGCGTTGCCGGGGCCGAAAAGCTCGCCGCGGCCGCAGGAAAGGATTTCCTCATAGTTGAAGCTGGATTGTTTCGTCGCCATGAAAACTCTAATTCCCCCCGCAACTAAGCTGATGGATGTGAACGTTTAGTCCAAGTTCAACGGAAAATGAAGCATAAGCATGACTGAGCTTCACCCACGTCCAAGGACCGGCTGCGCGCCTTATTTGGTGGTCGCATACAGGAAGGCCAAGCCCCCGGCCAGCACTAATTACGCGAAAAGCCCGATTTTGCGGCGGTTTGACACCTGTTGTCCCCATTGAAACTATTGAAAGCCATTCGTGCAAAAGTTATATGGCTAAGAGAAACCTGATTGCGGGACGCTAGATTAGCTGGAGTTGTTGATGGCGGCTGAAGCCCCTCTTACCATTGAAGCAAGGTTGCGGGGCGCTGGCCTCAGGCCGACGCGCCAGCGCGTCGCGCTCGGCGACCTGCTCTTTGCCAAGGGCGACCGTCACCTGACCGTCGAGGAACTGCACGAGGAGGCCGTCGTCGCCGGCGTGCCGGTGTCGCTCGCGACCGTCTACAACACGCTGCACCAGTTCACCGAAGCCGGCATGATCCGCGTTCTCGCGGTGGAAAGCGCCAAGACCTATTTCGACACGAATGTCTCCGATCACCACCACTTCTTCGTGGAAGGCGATAACGACGTGCTCGACATTCCTGTCAGCAACCTCACCATCGACAATCTGCCGGAGCCGCCCGAGGGCATGGAAATCGCTCATGTCGACGTGGTGATCCGCCTGCGCCCCAAACGCACCTGATCCCGATCGATTTTCACATCACATCGTCGGGATGCCGGCCGGGCTTTGCCTTGTAGGTCGGGAACGTCCAGCCGTAATAAAGCGCGCCGCCGCGTACCGCGAATGCCGCAAGCACGCCGGCGGCCGATGCCGCATAGAGCGGCAGCCCGAATTCATTGGCGCCGGTGAAGATCGCCGCGCCGACCAGCGCCGCCGTGATATAGATCTCCGGCCTCAGCAGCACCGAGGGTTCGTTGGCGAGAAGATCGCGCAGCACGCCGCCGAAGGTCGCCGTCAGTGTGCCGGTGACGATCGCGATGGTTGGCGAGCCGGTGGCGGCCAGCCCCTTGGCAGCGCCCATGGCGCAATAGGCCGAAAGCCCGACCGCATCGAGCCAGATCAGCAGCCGGTAGCGCGATTCCACCAGATGCGCGGTGAAGAATACCAGGACGCCGGCAGCACAGCAGATCAGGATATAGGTGGGGTTCAGCACCCAGAAGACCGGCACGCGGCCCAAGACGATATCGCGCACCGTACCGCCGCCGGTCCCCGTTATGACCGCGAAGAACAGGAAGCCGATCAGGTCGAGTTGCTTGCGCGAGGCGGCAAGCGCACCCGTCGCCGCAAACAGGGCAACGCCGGCATAGTCGAGATAGACGAATGGCGACATTGCGTGCTCCAATGGCGATCTTTCCCTCGAATAATCATGGCCGCAAGGGCGGCGCAAGGCGGATCAGCCAAACTCACGAACCAATGGCGTCCTTATCCGACGAAAAGAGAACCTGTGAAAACGCTGCTGATCGCCTTGAACCTCGTTGCGGCCCTGGCCGTATCCACCGCGGCTTACGCCCAGCAGTCGCTGCTTCCCGACCCGGAAATCTACGAGAAGGATCATTTCAAGCAGCAATGCACCGAGGTCGAGTTTTCCGACGGCTTCGTTACCCATCAGGACATCAACAATGACGGATTGGTCGATGTTGTCGTCAACGAGGGCGAAATGACCTGCGACGGCACCAAGGGTCCGCAGTGCGACGAGGACGGTTGCGTCTACAACTTCTATCTTCAGGTGGCCGAGGGCGGCTATTTCATGATCGCCACCGCCAAGACCTACGGCTATGATTTCGTACAGCGCTTCGGCAACAAGGTGCTGGCCATGAAAATGCATCCACGCTTCTGCGACCGGCCCGACGGCGATCCGAAGACCGACCCTTGCGTCATCACCACCCGCGTGCGTGGCACCAAGTTCGTGACAATCTCCAAGAAATAGCGCCGGGAAACAGCTGGGCTCAGCGCGGATAGAGCTCCGAGGTGCGTCCGGCGAAATAATACCCGACAAGGCCGAACCATTCGCGGATCGCCGTCGCCATGTTTTGCGCGTTGCGGCTCGGCTGGGTGAAATCGAGCGCCAGGCGCTCGTGGCCATCGGTCCGGTAGTCCGTCGGCCAGGGAGTGATGCCGATCCCGAGCTTGCGGAAAATCCCGACCGAGCGCGGCATGTGATAGCCCGAGGTGATCAGCAGGCAGTTGGAAAGCCCCTGGCTCGCCAGCAGATCCTTGGTGTTGACGGCGTTTTCAAAGGTGGTCCGCGAGGTCGTCTCCTGGACCAGACGCTCCTTACCCACGCCAAACAGCGGGAAGAACCGCTCGGCCATGACCGCGTCGCCTTCGTAGACACCCGATATCGAGCCATCGCCGCCCGAGACAAGGATGCGCGATTGCGGATACTTTTGCGCCAACCTCAGCGTCTCGACAAACCGGTCGCCGCCGGCATTCATCTCGATCCCGTGGCGTGATGTATTGACCTCGTTCTCGAAGCCGCCGCCAAGCACGATCATGCATGTGAGCGCGGCCGGATCCTGCGGCTTGGCGAAGCGATCCTCCAGCCCCTGCAGGAGGTAGTTGCCCACAGTCGTGTAAAGCGTGAGAAAAAGCACCAGCGCGGCGCAGACGGTCGCGAGCACGCTGATGATGCGAAAGCGGATCAGCCCGGCGATCAGCGCGACGACGACAAGCAGAAAGGCCAGCGACAGGGGCTGTCCGAAAATCCAGACGAGTTTTGAGAAGATGAACATTCGGGCCTCCGTTCCTGCATCGCTTCTGGAACGACGTCTAGCTGATTCGCGCTTATTATGGCGCGCCGATCACTTGGCGCGCGGGGCCGACGCGCGTGCGGCAGCGGCTTGGTTGAAGCGCCGCTGCAGCGGCTTCGGGATCAAAAGAGCAGCCAGCGCGATCAGCATCGCAAACGCCGCGACCACCCAAAGTGCTGAGGCACCTGCAACCTGCGTCAGCAGCGCGCCCGCTATGGCGCCGAGCAGCATGCCGAGCCAGGGAACGATCTGGATCGTCCAGTCGAGCCGCCGGTCGCCGATCAGAAAGCGGCCGATGCCGCGCCCGAAGCGAGACAACGCCCCGGTCACGTAGGTGAGCCCGATCGGCAGCCCCTCGATATGCTCCACCGCGGCGTTCACCATCCCCATCGAGGCGACGATCATGTAGAAGCGCGGGAGCGCAAGGCCGGGCCCGCTCGTCAGCGAGGCGCCCGCCAGCATCAACCCGACGCAGCCGAGCACCACGAAAACCCTCCGTTCCGCGAAATGTGCAAGCACGATGCCGGCAGCGTTGCTGAGCACGAAGACAGTGATCGCCGCGATCAACACGGCCGCATGCCCGACGTTGCCTGCCCCAAGCGAAAGTGCCGCGCGCGTCGTGTTCCCGGTCATGAACGACACGAAATCGCCGCTCAGCACCAACCCCGTCGCATCCGTCATCCCCGCCAAAAACGAAATCGCCCCCGCCAGCGCCAAGCCGGTCGCTGTTCGGCGTGTGTGAATGATGCGTCGTCGTCTTTGTCGTGTCATCGGTGGGGTCCGGAAGGTCGATTGCGTCACTTTGGGTTCGAAACAGCTCGACAGTTAAGGTGCGGCGGGTGGTGTCGCCCATGCTGGCTGGCTGCGCCAATCTGGCGGAAATCCCATGACGGTCTCGTCGGCAAGCGGGCAGGAATCGGTGAGTTCGACCAACTGGTGTCGCCATATTGTTGCTGGGGCTATGATCTCCATCAAATATCCAAGCGCTGCGAGCGTATTGTAAATCCGCCGGTCAGATGCGGGATTGATTGCCAGCTGCAGGGGAGGTGGAGAGTTTGGCATCATCATCGTCACGGTGAACTGCTTGTTCCAAAGCCGCCCGTGATGAGCGCATATGTTGCGTATGTAGGTGAGATGGTGAATGAGGGAGATGAGCACCTTTTCGTCGATCTGGTACGGCTTGGCTATCGCCTGCCGATCGGAGCGGAGCTTCAAGTTGCTGAACCACTTGGAAAGTTGTCCGAGGGAGATGACCTCGGCGATCATCCATATCGGCGGATGCCGAGGTTCGTCGTATTTTTCCAGATAATGTACGATGAACGTGTCCTTGGACCGGCCGATTTCGTTTGTGAGGGTCCGGCAGGCGCGATCATAATGGTCTGCGCGAGTGTATAGTGCCTGATCAAGATATCCGTGTGGGCCGTATTTCATCGCCAGATGGTGTGCCCAACTGCCGCGCAACGAAACTTCGACGCGCTCGACAGCGTCCATGACGTGCAGGCGAAGGCGCCGATCGAACACGTAAAGGGCAAGCACGTCGTCGAACGAGGTTCCCGGTGTGAACTTGTGTTCATCCGTCCCGGCGGTGATCTGTTCGAAAGGAAGCCAGTAAGCCCGTAGCCGGTAGTAGCTTATGTGCTGCAGGCAATGCAGCGCATGGCCAACATCGGGGACGACCATGCCTCTGGCTTGCAGCAGCGCTAACTGATCGACGATTGCAACCGAGGGCTTTGTGAATCTCATTCCTAAGTCATAGGTGGATTCTACAAGCCAGAAAAGAGAAACCCGCCGGGGTGCGCAGTTTCGAAACAGGGTTTCGTCCGAGGCGTGGCGGGTCTTGTTACGATGATATATGGCTCAAGGATGTTAGCAAAGCAATAAGACGCAAGGGGAATATTTTGCTATTCTGAACAGGTCGCTCGATCAGGCGATGGTCGTAATTCCATCACGCGAAATCTGGGATAATAAAGAGTTTGGTGGAGCTAAGCGGGATCGAACCGCTGACCTCTTGCATGCCATGCAAGCGCTCTCCCAGCTGAGCTATAGCCCCATCAGGGTGGACCGGTTTGTGCCGGTCCTGGGATGCTTCGCGAGGCGCTTGTCCTCGGGAAGTGGCGGCTTAATACGTGCGGTTTTCGCAGATGGCAAGCCTAAAAAATCGGCCCGGTGATTTTTTCTCGCCCGGGCCGATCCTTGTTCGAAATCAGACGTCTTCTTCGTCGCCGGTCACGCCGATGATGTCGCTCATATCGTCATCGTCGTCGTCTTCGTCGGCTTCCAGGAAAGTATCGTCGTCGTCATCGCCTTCGATTTCGACGTCGTCGTCGCCCATGTCGGGGATGTCGTCGCCGGATGCGTCGCCGTCTGCGTCCTCGAGCGAGACCAGTTCGACTTCCGTGCTTTCGGTATCGACTTCGGCCACTTCTTCCTCTTCCTGCGCTGCTTCAGCAGCGGCCGCAGCCGAGCTTTCGACGAAGAAGGAGAGCGGGTAGGACTTGCCCGTGTAAGGAGAAACGATAGGGTTCCGGTTCAGGTCGTAGAATTTCTTGCCGGTTTCCGGATCGGTACGCTTGGTTCCAAGTTCAGCTTTCGCCACTGTTGAGCCTCGTGATCGTGAGAATGGCCGAACCTGAGTTCGGCAAATGCCGTTGAAACCGGCGTTCTGTTCGGAATTTATAAGCCGGTCCCCATAATCGTTGCGGGCCGCCATGTCAAAGCCTAACTTCAAGTGTCGCCGCCGCAGGGGCTTGGGGGCGTGGCGGATGACCGGGCCGATGCTTTGTGCTAGTGAGCCGCAAATACTCTATGGGCAACATGATGCCGGCTCTGTCCGGCGGTCAAGACGGATGGACGAGATGTATCAGCCGCCGCATTTCAGGGAAGATGATCTCGGCGTCCAGCACGCGCTGATCAGGGCGCATCCGCTTGGCCTTTTGATCACGACGGGCGCCTCCGGCTTGATGGCCAATCCGGTGCCTTTTCTTCTCGATGCGGCGGCGTCTGAAAAGGGAACGTTGCGGCTGCATCTGGCCAAGGCCAATCCGCAATGGCGCGATCTCGCCGGTGGCGCCGAGCTGCTCGCCGTCTTTCAGGGCGCCGACAGCTATGTCACGCCCTCCTGGTACGAGACCAAGCGCGAGACCGGCAAGGTCGTTCCGACCTGGAACTACGCGGTCGTGCAGGTGCGCGGTGCGGCCCGCGTCATTGATGACGCCGATTGGCTGCTCGCGCAGATCACCGCGCTGACGGCGCAGCACGAGACGCCGCGTGAAAAGCCCTGGTCCGTCAGCGATGCGCCCGATGCCTATGTGAAGGCGCAGATGAAGGGCATCGTTGGAGTCGAGATCGAGATCACTGCCATCGACGGGAAGTGGAAGGTCAGCCAGAACCGGCCGGTCGCCGATCGCGAGGGCGTGGCCGCGGGTCTCGGCGAAACGACCGGACACAGTGAGATGACCGATCTTGTGCGCCGCTATGGCGGCCTCGCCGATGCCGGCAAAAAGGCCGACAATGAGGCTTGAGAGTTGAGACCGCGGCCGATCGATATCGGCCAACAGCAGTGCCCCGGGCATATCGGGCAGGATAGAAAGGCGAGCATGCCGACCAGTTCAGACCATTTTGTCATCGCCATCGATGGACCGGCCGCGGCCGGCAAGGGGACGCTGTCGCGCCGCATCGCCGAGACCTATGGCTTCCACCATCTCGACACCGGCCTGACCTACCGCGCCACTGCCAAGGCCTTGCTCGACGCCGGCCTGCCGCTCGATGATGAGCCTACGGCGGAAAATATCGCCCGCGAGGTTGAACTGTCAGGTCTCGATCGCGATATCCTGTCGAAGCACGAGATCGGCGAAGCCGCCTCGAAGATCGCTGTGATGCCGTCGGTGCGCCGTGCGCTGGTCGAGGCGCAGCGCAAGTTTTCGAAGCGCACGCCGGGCACGGTGCTTGATGGCCGTGACATCGGAACGGTGGTCTGCCCGCAAGCAGCAGTGAAACTTTATGTGACGGCATCGGCCGAAGTGCGCGCGAGGCGCCGTTTCGACGAGATCAAGGCCAAGGGGATCGCTGCCGATTTCGCGGCGATTTTCGAAGACGTCAAGCGACGCGACGAACGCGACATGGGACGGGCCGACAGCCCTTTGAAACCAGCCGAAGACGCGCACTTGCTTGATACGTCGGAAATGAGTATAGAAGCCGCGTTTCAAGCCGCGAAATCGGTCATCGATGCGGCCTTGAACCGAAATTAAGCAATTGGAGCGATCGGCCGGGCTTTTGCCCCTGTCGCTCTGAGACAAGCCTGAAATTCCGTCCAAGCGCCGGATTGCCTTTTTAGTAGGGCGGACGGGGATCAGGCTCATTCAACACGAACCAACCGGCGCATACGTGTCCAAAGATCCGGACACGCAGGAGATTACATGTCAGTAGCTACTCCCTCTCGCGAAGATTTCGCGGCCCTTCTGGAAGAATCCTTTGCCAAGAACGATCTGGCCGAAGGCTACGTTACCAAGGGTATCGTAACGGCAATCGAGAAGGACTCCGCCGTTGTCGACGTTGGCCTCAAGGTCGAAGGTCGCATTCTGCTGAAGGAATTCGGCGCCAAGGCCAAGGACGGCACGCTCAAGGTCGGCGACGAAGTCGAAGTTTACGTTGAGCGTATCGAAAACGCGCTTGGCGAAGCTGTTCTGTCGCGCGAGAAGGCTCGCCGCGAAGAAAGCTGGGTCAAGCTCGAAGCCAAGTTCGAAGCCGGCGAGCGCGTTGAAGGCGTTATCTTCAACCAGGTCAAGGGCGGCTTCACGGTTGACCTCGACGGCGCGATTGCCTTCCTGCCGCGTTCGCAGGTCGACATTCGTCCGATCCGCGACGTTACCCCGCTGATGCACAACCCGCAGCCCTTCGAAATCCTCAAGATGGACAAGCGTCGCGGCAACATCGTCGTATCGCGTCGTACGGTTCTGGAAGAATCCCGTGCCGAGCAGCGTTCTGAAATCGTTCAGAACCTCGAAGAAGGCCAGGTTGTTGACGGCGTCGTCAAGAACATCACCGATTACGGTGCGTTCGTTGACCTCGGCGGCATCGACGGCCTGCTGCACGTCACCGACATGGCATGGCGCCGTGTGAACCATCCGTCGGAAATCCTGTCCATTGGCCAGCAGGTCAAGGTTCAGATCATCCGCATCAACCAGGAAACCCACCGCATCTCGCTCGGCATGAAGCAGCTCGAGTCGGATCCGTGGGATGGCATCCAGGCCAAGTATCCGGAAGGCAAGAAGATCTCCGGTACCGTCACGAACATCACCGACTACGGTGCGTTCGTCGAGCTGGAGCCGGGCATCGAAGGCCTGATCCACATCTCGGAAATGTCCTGGACCAAGAAGAACGTACACCCCGGCAAGATCCTGTCCACGAGCCAGGAAGTCGAAGTCGTCGTTCTCGAAGTCGATCCGTCCAAGCGTCGTATTTCGCTCGGCCTCAAGCAGACCCTGGAAAATCCGTGGGCGGCATTCGCTCGCAACCATCCGGCCGGCACTGAAGTCGAAGGCGAAGTCAAGAACAAGACCGAATTCGGCCTGTTCATTGGTCTCGACGGCGACGTCGACGGCATGGTTCACCTGTCGGATCTCGACTGGAACCGTCCGGGCGAACAGGTCATCGAAGAGTTCAACAAGGGCGACGTCGTCAAGGCTGTCGTTCTCGATGTGGATGTCGAAAAGGAGCGTATCTCGCTCGGCATCAAGCAGCTCGGCAAGGATGCGGTTGGCGAAGCTGCCGCTTCCGGCGACCTGCGCAAGAACGCTGTCGTTTCGGCTGAAGTCATCGCCGTCAACGACGGTGGCATCGAAGTGAAGCTCGTCGAGCACGAAGACATCGTCTCGTTCATCCGCCGCGCTGACCTCGCTCGCGATCGCGACGACCAGCGTCCGGAGCGCTTCTCGGTTGGCCAGACGGTTGACGCTCGCGTCACCAACTTCTCGAAGAAGGACCGCAAGGTCATGCTTTCGATCAAGGCTCTGGAAATCGCTGAAGAGAAGGAAGCCGTTGCTCAGTTCGGTTCGTCCGACTCTGGCGCGTCGCTCGGCGACATCCTCGGCGCGGCTCTGAAGAACCGCGGCGAATAATCGCTGGCCTTCAAGGCTTCAAGAATGAAAGAACCCGCCGGAGCGATCCGGCGGGTTCTTTGCTTTGGTGGGTGTCGATGGCGGACTGTGGCGGCTTCCAGCCGGCTACTCCCAGCCGACCATGCGCCGATAGCGCGCATAGGCCTCATCGCTCGCCGGCGCCATCGGCAGGCCGGGACCTGGTAGCATCAGGATCGGGTCGCCCGCCTCGTCAAGCATCGGCGCTGCGATTGCGGATTGTTGCGCGTTCATAAGTGCCTCGTCCTCGCCGTCATCCGCAGCATGGATGTGCTCTTCGGGCGTCTGCGCATCGTCCGCGCCATTCTGCTCGTCGCCGTCCTTGTCGCCCTGGTCGATATTGCCGTTGTGGTCCTCGCGGTTCATCTCGCGCGAGCCGGCATCGTCGGTTTCGTCCTTGGCGAAGTCGTAGGGCTGCGGCGCATAGGGCACGCCCTCGATAACCTTCATCAGAACCGGCGCGTAGGTTGCATCGATCATCTGCCGCGCCGCCGAGGGTGCGTCCGTATCCGCCTGCGCCGGCTGCCGCACGGCCGCCTGCGCCGCCACGGCCTCCAGCGGCGAGGGTGCTGCCTGCGCTGTCATGGGCTTCGGCAGCCCGTTCGCCAGCAGCATCTGCTCGGCCGGGCGCTTCAGATTGTCAGGGATGTCGGCGATCAGCGTGTCGTCGAGCAGAACGTCGATATCGACCGCGGGCTCCACGTCCGCCGCCTCGACAAACACCTCCGTCTGCTGATCGCGGATGATGACCACGATCATGTCGGTTTCGTCCTTCGACAGCGAAGCCGGAATGCCGACCCAGCTCTTGGGGATGATCGGATCGGCCTTGGCGTCGCGCGTGGCTGCCGGCTCAGCCGCGACCTCGGTTGCTTCGGCTTCGGCCGGGAGGGCGGATGCCTCTGCTGCGGCGGGCGCTTGCGCTGTGTCTTCTGTCGAGAGCGTGGCGCTTGCGGCCGTCATCGCGGCCTTCATCGTGGCCTTGGGCTCCGCCCGCTCGGCGACAACGGCAATGGGGGCGTCATCAGCCCCGGCGGCCTGTGTGGTCACTTCGCTCCCATGGCCGGTGGTCCCGGTTGCCGCCGATGTCGTCGCGTTCCTGGTTCCGGCGCTCTCCGGCGCTGTTATCGTTGCGCGGGGCGCGGACGTCATCGTATCGCGATGCAGACTGATCTCCGGCCGCTGTTCCGGGCGCGCCGGCGAGCCGTCGTTCTGGCTGTAGGATTTGAGAACGGCGCGTGTTGCGAGGTCGCGGTCCCGTACACCGATCGTTTCGAGATAAGCGGCGATGCGCGTCGCGGCAGGTCCGGCCGGGTTCTGCAGAGCCTCGGCAAGCAGCCGCAGTGGTATCGCATGGCCCTGGGCCGCCAGCTGGCGCTCGATGAGCTCGATCTTGGCGGCCGGCAGCTTCTGGATTGCATCCGCAAGCCGTGACGCGAAGACGAGGTCCGGTTCGCTGTCGTCGCGCGGCTGGGAAAGCGCTTCTCCCGTGGCGGTCAGCACATTCAGCAAGGCCTCGACCATGCGGGCACGAACGGCAAGCAGCAGGATGTTGAGCTTGGCGGTGGCGCCGGACGTCAGATCCGGGCTCTCGACCTGGTTGACGGGCACAATCGCGGTTGGACTGCGCACGATGTCGCTGGCACCGAGCGCCGCAGTCGAACCTTGCGAGGGAAAGCTTGAGCTTGACGCTGCACGAACCGGAGACAACATGGCATGCTTCCTCTTTCGTAAAATGCGATAAAGCAGGTTACAGGGGAGCCGCGATCATCGGGCTGTTTGCATCTCCGGCGATTTCGCGTGCCTGGAGGACGCTGCATCGCGCCACGGAATGCCTAGAAGTTAATGAGCATCCTAGCGATTCACCGTTAACGAAACACTAATCATTCGGTGCGTATCGGCACACACCTGCTTTGCCTGTTAGGAAGCTGGAAACAAGCTCAGCTGTGCGCGAAAATATCCGTCTCGTCCCAGCCGAGCAGGTCTAGCTTTGCGCGGGTCGGAAGGAAGGCAAAGCAGGCGGTTGCGTGCTCGAATCGGCCGTCGCGAATGAGGCGGTGGGTAAGCTTGTCGCGCAGCGCATGCAGATGAAGCACATCCGAGGCCGCATATTCGAGCTGCGCCTGCGACAGCGTCTCCGCACCCCAGTCGGAGGATTGCTGCGTCTTCGATATGTCGACCTCGAGCATCTCCTTGAGATTGTCCTTCAGCCCGTGGCGGTCCGTGTAGGTGCGGCAGAGGCGTGAGGCGATCTTCGTGCAGAACACCGGCTGCGTCGTCACGCCGAAGGCATGAAAGAGCACAGCGATGTCGAAGCGGCCGTAGTGGAAGATTTTCTCGTGCGTCGGATCAGAAAGAAGCGCCACCAGGTTCGGCGCCTCCGTCTGGCTGGCCGCGATGCGGATCACGTCGGCGGAACCGTCGCCCGGCGAAAGCTGGACGACGCACAGGCGGTCGCGGCGCGGCACGAGGCCAAGCGTTTCTGTATCGATCGCGATCGCGCCGGTGTATCGGGCTGCATCGGCGGCGGAAATGTCGCCCTCGTGATAACGGATGATGGCGGCCATGCTGTCGTCTTTCGTTCGGAAATGCTACTGAGCCGCTTATAGACCCGAAAGCCGCGATCGCAAACCGCGCCGTTCAGCGCGGCTTGAAGCCCGTCAGCCGCGCGCAGCGTCGGGCGCCGTCTCCTGCCAGTCCGGCAGAGGAAAAATGCGGTCATAGGCCAGGTTGAAGACGAAGGCATAGACCAGATAAAAGAGCGCGAAGGACACGTCCATCATGAAGGCCTGCAGCAGGCTGACGTCGAGATACCAGGCGATCAGCGGCAGCAGGGCCAGCAACAAGCCGCCCTCGAACAGAACGGCATGCAGCACGCGCACAGGCATGCTCTTCTTCGTGCCGCCAGTCATACGCTGCATCACATGGTCGAAGCCGAGATTGTAGAGATAGTTCCAGCCCGTGGCGATCGTGGCGCTTACCACGCCGACAACGCCAATATCGGCGATCGGCATGCCGAAGGCAAAGGCGCCAAGCGGCGTGACAAGCGCAAGGCCGATGATTTCGAAGCTGATGGCGTGACGGATACGGTCGGATATAGATCGCATGAAAAACCCCCGTGGGATAAGTCGGGTCGTCCCGAGTTTTTGCCCATACGGGGGAGGTCGTCCTCGCGCCGCTGATATAGGGATTTTGCCCGCAGAAGGCAAGATCGTGGTGGTCAGTAATGCGGCGGGCGGGTGATTGCCGGCGCATCCAGCGACTGCTCCTCGAGCGATAGGAAACGCTCGGTCAGCCGGTCCAGCTTGGCGCGCGTCTGCTCCACGACCTTCCATTGTTCCGTCAGCTGGTCGGACAGTTCCTCGATCGTCTTGCTCTGGTGAGCAACGATTTCTTCGAGCTGGGTAATGCGGCTCGTTTCGTCAGGCATCGAACTCTCCTTGCCACAACAGGCCATATGAGCCGGTCATGTGATTGCGCTCTCCAAAGCGGAAATAGGCCGCAAGGTCAATCGTTTCGAGAGCAGCTGTCGCCGATTCATAAAGTGAACCGTTTGGTTACTAAAAGCCCTTGCCGCATCTTTTTTTGTGCGCTAGGCCGGTAGGGACTAGGGAGGAATACTGATGGATATCGGCAACGGGTTTCTGCATCCGGACCGGCTGTTTCCGGCCGATCCGGCAACGCGATCAATCGCACGCGAGCTTTACGAGAGCGTCAGCGCTCTGCCGATCGTCAGTCCGCACGGCCACACCGAACCCTCCTGGTTCGCCGACGACAAGCCCTTCGAGGACGCTGCCTCGCTGCTCGTCATTCCCGATCACTATCTCTTCCGCATGCTGCACAGCGTCGGCGTCAAGCTCGACGATCTCGGCGTTCCTCGCCTCGACGGCAAGGCTGTCGCGTCCGGCCGCGCCATCTGGCGCACCTTCGCCGCGCATTATCATCTCTTCCGCGGCACGCCGTCCAGCCTCTGGGTCGATCACGCCATGTCGGCGGTACTCGGCTGCGAGGAGCCGCTGACGCCTAAGAACGCCGACGCGCTCTACGATCACATCAACGCGCAACTGGCGCTGCCGGAATTCCGCCCGCGCGCGCTCCACAAGCGCTTCGGCATCGAGACGATCGCAACGACCGAGGGCGCGCTCGATCAGCTGCCGCATCACCAGAAAATGGCCGAGGATGGCTGGATCGGCCGCGTGCGCACCACCTATCGCCCCGATAGCGTCACCGATCCCGATGCCGTCGGCTTTCGCGAAAACCTCGTTAAACTCGGCGAGCTCACGGGTTGCGACGTCTCGAGCTGGGATGGTCTGATCGACGCGCATCGCAAGCGCCGCGCCTATTTCCGCCAGTTCGGCGCCACCGCAACTGACCATGGCGTCCCCACCGCCTTCACCGCCGATCTGCCGCCGTCGGACAAGCAGCGACTGCTCGACAGGGCACACAGAGGTACACTGGAGGCAGGCGAGGCCGAGCTCTTCCGTGGCCAGATGCTGACCGAAATGGCCGGGCTGTCGGCGGAAGACGGCATGGTCATGCAGATTCATGCCGGTTCGCGCCGCAATACCGATCGCGAACTGTTCCAAACGCGCGGGCCTAACATGGGCGCCGATATCCCGACATCAACCGATTGGGTCGGCGGCCTCTCGGCGCTTCTCGCGAAATACGGTCATGCGCCGGGTCTGCGCGTCCTGCTCTTCACGCTGGACGAAACGACGTACGCCCGCGAACTGGCGCCGATGGCCGGCCACTGGCCCTGCCTGATGATCGGCCCGCCCTGGTGGTTCCACGACAGCCCCGCCGGCATCCGCCGCTATCTCGACCAGGTGGTCGAAACAGCCGGCTTCGCAAACATGGCCGGCTTCAACGACGACACCCGCGCGCTGCTCTCCATTCCCGCCCGCCACGATGTCTGGCGCCGCGAAGTCTGCGGCTTCCTGGCGACGCTGGCGGCCGAGCATCGGATTTCACGCCAGGATGCGGCAATCGCCGCCGCCGATCTCTCCTACGGCAACGCCAAGAAGGCCTACAAGCTGTGACCGAACGACTGACGCGCCTCACCGGCCTTGCCCCCTCTGCAAAGCTTCCGGCCTTTAGCCGGGATGCGCTGAGGCCGGGCATTCTGCATCTCGGCCCCGGCGCCTTCTTCCGCGCCCACTTCGCACCCTATACCGATGCCGCACTGGCCTTTGCCGGAGGAGATTGGGGGATCGAGGTGGCGAGCCTTCGCACATCAGACGTGGCCGATCACCTCAATGAGCAGAACGGCCTTTATACCATGCTGGTGCGCGATACCGGGGGCACCGAGGCGCATGTGATCGGCCCGATCCTGAAGGCCCATGTCGCCCCGCGCGACCCTGCCGGAATTCTCGCCCGGCTCGAGGATCCCGCCATCCGCATCGTCAGCCTGACGGTCACCGAAAAGGCCTATGGCTTCGACGCCGCAACCGGCGGTCTCGATCTGAAGCACGCCGATATCGCAGCCGACCTTGCCAGCCCGCACACACCGCGCGGCGTCATCGGCTATCTGGTCGAGGGCCTGGCCCGCCGTCGCGCCAAGGACATCGCGCCTTTCACCCCGCTCAGCTGCGATAACCTGCCAAGCAACGGCGCCGTGCTGAAGCGTCTCGTGCTGGATTTCGCCGGTCGTGTCGATCCTGTCCTCAGACAGTGGATCGAGGATAACGTCCCGTTCCCCTCGACCATGGTCGATCGCATCACCCCGGCCAGCACCGATGCCACTTACCGCGATGCCGAGCAGCTCACCGGCCGCACCGACCTTGCGGCCATCGAGACCGAGCCCTTCGCCCAATGGGTGATCGAGGACCGCTTCGCCAACGGCCGTCCGCAATGGGAAAAGGCCGGTGCGTTGATGGTCGAGGATGTCTCGGCCTACGAAAAGATGAAGCTGCGGATGCTGAACGGCGCCCACTCGCTGCTCGCCTATCTCGGCTACATTGCCGGCTATGAATTCATTCGGGACGTCATGGACGATATCGGCCTGGCAGCACTCGCCCACCGGCACATGAACGCCGCTGCCGCCACGCTCGATCCGGTCCCCGGCATCGATCTCGACGCCTATGCCGACGAACTGATGGCCCGCTTCGCCAACAAGGCGATCGCCCACCGCACCTACCAGATCGCCATGGACGGCACCCAGAAGCTGCCGCAGCGCCTGCTGGAGCCGGCAGCCGAAGCGCTGGCTTCGGGCGACCACGCGGAAACCTACGCCATCGCCGTCGCCGCCTGGATGCGCTATGCGCTGGGCGTCGATCGCAAGCGGCAGCCTTACGAGCTGCGCGATCCGCGCGCTGCCGAGATCGCAACGCTGCTGCCCGACGTTCCGCGCAACGGCGGCGCCGTTTCGGCGGCGTTGTTCACGCTGCCGGGTCTGTTTCCCGATGTGCTGACGGGGAATCTCGCCTGGACCGACGACGTGGCCAACAAGCTGGATATCTTGATCCAGGACGGCAAGCTGCCGTTGTTTTAAGACATCCCCACGCTCATTCCTGTCCTTGTGACAGGGATCCAGCGCGATCAAGTCCTTGATCGCAATAGACTCTTTGCCACCAATTGAAGTGCGTCATTCACGGCGCGGACGCGCCGTGGCTGGATCCCCGCCACAAGGGCGAGAATGAGGGAGGTTGGGGTAGCCGTCGTCCTCTGACAGCTTTCTCTGCCCGCACCTACCCCTTTACCCGCTCCATCCCGGCATCATAAAGCGGCGTCAGCGACACCGTGCACGGCACCCGCACCCGGGCGACATCGAGTTCGTACCTCCCCGACAGCACGAAATCCTCCGTCACCCCCTCGGCATGGCGCACATAACCGTAGCCGATCGCCTTGCCGATCGTGTAGCCGAAGCCGCCCGAGGAGAGCCAGCCGACGCGCTTGCCGTCGCGGTAGATCGTCTCGCGGCCAAGCAGCACCACATCAGGGTCCTCGGGCACGAAACAGGCCAGCATCTTCTTCACACCCGAAGCCAGCTGCCGCTCGATCGCCGCGCGGCCCTTGAAGGGAATGGCCTTCTTCGACTTCACCGCCCAGCCAAGCCCTGCCTCGATCGGCGTATGATCCGGCCCGATGTCGGAACCCCAGGCGCGATAGCCCTTCTCCAGCCGGCAGCTCTCGATCGCGCGATAGCCGGCGTTGACGAGATGCAGCGGAGCGCCTGCCGCCATCAGCGCGTCATAGACCGTCGTCGCATATTCGACCGGCACATGCAGCTCGTAGCCGAGCTCACCGACATAGGTGATGCGCAGGGCCCGCACCGGGCAGCCCGCGATGCCGATGGTTTTCACGCGCCCGAAGGGGAAGGCGGCGTTGGAGACGTCGGTGCTTGTCACCTTCTCCAGCACCGCGCGCGCATTCGGCCCCATCAGCGCCAGCACCGAATAGGCCGAGGTTACATCGACCAGCTCGGCATGAAGACCCTCGGGAATATTGCGGGCTATCCAATCGAAGTCATGGGTCGCGAAACCCGTGCCGGTGACGATGTAATACTCGTCTTCGGCAATCCGCGCACAGGTCAGGTCGCACTCGATGCCGCCCTTGTCGTTCAGCATCTGCGTGTAGACCAGCGATCCCACCGGTTTGGCAACGTCGTTGGCGGCGATCCAGGAAAGGGCAGCCTCCGCGTCGCGGCCCTTCAGCGTGAACTTGGCGAACGAGGTCTGGTCGAAGATGACAGCCGCCTCGCGCACTGCCTTGTGCTCGCGCCCGACCGCCTCGAACCAGTTCTGCCTCTCGTAACTGTAGACATCTTTCGGCTCCTCGTTGGCGAAGAGATCGGCAAACCAGTTCGGCCGCTCCCAGCCAAGCTTCTCGCCGAAGCAGGCACCCTGCGCCTTCAACCGGTCGTAGAGCGGCGATTTCCGGCAGGGGCGGCCGCTTGCATATTCCTCAAAGGGGAAGGCCAGCGTGTAATGCTTGCCGTAGGCCTCCAGCGTGCGGGTGCGCACCCAGTCGGTGTCGAAATGCGGGCGGCCGAAGCGGCGGATATCGACCGGCCAGAGATCGTAGGGCGGCTCGCCCTTGGAGACCCATTCCGCCAGCGCCATCCCCGCGCCGCCGGCCGACGCGATGCCGAAGGCGTTGAAGCCCGCGCCGACGAAGAAGTTCTTGAGCTCCGGAGCTTCGCCCAGAATGAAGTTGCCGTCGGGCGTAAAGCTTTCCGGTCCGTTGAGCAGCTGCTTGACGCCGACTTTTTCCAGCGCCGGAACGCGCCCGAGCGCCTGCTCCATAATCTGTTCGAAATGGTCGAAATTGCTGTCGAGCAGCGTGTAGTGGAAGCCCTCGGGGATGCCCGATTTCGCCCAGGCGATCGGGTTCGGCTCGTAGCCGCCCATAACGATGCCGCCCACCTCCTCCTTGTAATAGGTCAAACGATCAGGATCGCGCAACGTCGGCAGGTTGGAGGGCACGCCGAAGGATTCGGTGATGATGTACTGGTGTTCGACGGAGACCAGCGGCACGTTGACCCCGAAGCGCGCGGCAAACGCCCGCGTCCATTGCCCGGCGCAGACGACGACACGCTCGCATTCGATGCGGCCCTGTTCGGTGATGACGGCGCGGATCTTCCCCTTGTCTATCTCCAGATCGATGACCTCGGTATCCTCGAAGATCGACACGCCCGCCATCCGCGCGCCCTTGGCCAGCGCCTGGGTGATGTCGGAGGGGTTGGCCTGGCCGTCGGTCGGAAGGTAGGCGGCGCCGATCAGGTCGTCGATCGTCATCAGCGGCCAGAGGTCGAAGGCCTCCTGTGGCGTCAGAAGTTGCATGTCGAGCCCAAAGGATTGGGCCGTGGTCGCCTGCCGCTTCACCTCGGTCCAGCGTTCCTCGTTGCAGGCAAGCCTGAGCCCGCCATTCATCTTCCAGCCGGTCCCGAGCCCGGTTTCCGCCTCCAGCCGCTTGTAGAGATCGACGGAATAGCCGAGCAGCTGGGTGATGTTGGCGCTGGTCCTGAGCTGGCCGACGAGGCCGGCGGCGTGGAAGGTGGTGCCTGAGGTCAGCTTCTTGCGTTCCAAGAGCACGGTGTCCGTCCAGCCGAGCTTGCCGAGATGATAGGCCGTCGAACAGCCGATGATGCCGCCGCCGATGACGACAACCTTGGCGGTCCTGGGCAATTCCTTCGTCATGTCATTGATCCTGTTCGGCATAGGCGCGCTCGAAGCGCGCGCGGTTTTCGGCGGTATAGGCGGCGTAGTCGAAATCGATGGTCGAGTGGATTTCCGACACCATGCTCCACAGCATCTCGCGTAAGAGAGAGGCGCATTTCATCGCCCGGTAGCGCCGCCAGAGATCCAGCGTGAGCGGCGCCTGGTAGTAGGCCTCGAGCATCGCCCGCTCCGCATCCTCGGAAAACTCGTTGTTGGAGGCGAGCCCACCGAGGTCGAAGAGCGGCGTGTTGAAGCCGGCATAGTCCCAGTCGATCAGCCAGAGCCTTTTGCCGTCGTCGAGAAAATTGGCGGCCAGCATGTCGTTGTGGCCGAAGGCGATCTCGAAAGGCCCCGCCGCCCGCTCCAGCCGCTCCGCCTTCGTCAGAAGATCGGAAAACCGCTGATGATACGGGCTGTCGGCGGCATCGAGGGTGGCGATATAGTCGCGGACCACGTGAAACACCCAGAAGATCGTGGCCGACCCGCGAAACTCTCGCGCGATATCGTGATGGCAGGCACGCACGAGCGGGATCACGCGCTCCAGCGTCCCGGCGTCGCGCAGATCCTCCGGCGTCAGCGCTCGTGACTCGATATAGTCGAGCACCAGCACCCCCGGCGCATGATGGATCACCGCGGGCGAAAGCCCCGCCGCATGCGCCGCCTTGCTCGCCGCCAGTTCTTTCGATCGGCTGATGTGATGGACCGGAATGTCGTCGCCCAGCCGCACGACCCGCTTCAGCGTTCCGTCGCGGACCAGATAGTTGCGGTTGGTGATGCCTCCCGTGATCGCCGAGATATCGATCGGACTATTCCATATGCCAAGCGCATGTATCCGGTCTTCAGGCGTCACGCTGTCCCCCTCGCGGCCTATCCTATTGAAATCTTGGCCAGAGCGGGCTGTGCTGTCAAGCGCGTCAGATGGATGCGCCCGACGCGTCGAAGATATGACACCGCGCGGGATCGAAGGACGCGTTCACATTCGCTCCGCGCTCCACCTTGCGCTGCCCGTCGAGCGCGACGGTCAGCTGCTGCCTGTCCGGCGTCGTGGTGTAGAGCATCGTCGCGCCGCCGAGGTTCTCGACCAGATCGACATTGACCGTCGAGAGCACGATGCCGCCGGTGTCGAGCACAGAAAGGTGCTCCGGCCGGATGCCGAAGGTCACGCTGTCGCCTGCCTTGGCGTTCACGCGGCGCGGCAGCCGGACGGCGTTGCCGCAGACGTTGATCGTCGTCTCCGCGCTACCGACGCTTTCGATCTTGGCCTGCAGAAAGTTCATTTTCGGGCTGCCGATGAAGCCGGCGACGAAGCGGTTGGCGGGGTTGTTGTAGAGATCGAGCGGCGCACCGACCTGCTCGATGCGGCCGGAATTCAGCACCACGATCTTGTCGGCCATGGTCATGGCTTCCACTTGGTCGTGGGTGACGTAGATCATCGTGTTGCCAAGGCTGCGGTGCAGCCTGGATATCTCGACGCGCATCTGCACGCGCAGCTCCGCGTCGAGGTTCGAGAGCGGCTCGTCGAACAGGAAGATGCGCGGTTCGCGCACGATGGCGCGGCCGATCGCGACGCGCTGCCGTTGACCGCCCGACAGCGCCTTCGGCTTGCGTTCCAGGAGCTTCTCGATCTGCAGGATTTCGGCCGCCCGCTTCACCCTAGGCTGTATCTCGGCCTTCTTGTAGCCGGCCGTCTCCAGCCCGAAGGCGAGGTTCTTGTAGACGGACATGTGCGGGTAGAGCGCGTAGGACTGAAACACCATGGCAATGCCGCGCTTGGCCGGCGCCACCTCGTTCATCCGCTCGTTGTCGAGCATCAGCGCGCCGCCGGAAATCTCCTCCAGCCCGGCGATCATCCTGAGCAGCGTGGACTTGCCGCAGCCGGACGGGCCGACGAAGACGACGAACTCGCCGGGATCGATTGCGAGATCGATGCCATGGATGACGTCAAGCGCGCCATAGCGTTTCTCGACCTTCTGAAGAACGACGCTTGTTGCCATCTCTCGAATTCCTCTCTGGTCCGTTACCGGGTTCTTGCGCGCCAGTCGGCGTATTTCGGGCTGTCGGGTCCAACAGGCAGGGCAATGTCCTGGCCGCTGTCCGACGATTGATAGATGGCGGTCACGAGCTCCAGCGCCCGCCGCGCATCCTGCGTGCTCACGGGCAGCGGGCCGTTGCCTTCGAGATGGGCGTGGAAATGCGCCATCTGCGTGGTGAAGCGCGGCGCCACCGGCTGCCAGTCGCCGATCACGGCGTCGATCCGGCGTTGCACCTCGTCATTCGCGGCAAGGATCGTCCATGGGTCCTTGCCCGGCGAATAGGCCTCGTGGTTGCTCTCGAAGGTGACGTTCTCGAAATGCAGCCGCAGCCGGCTGATCTCCTGCTGCGAGCCGAGCGTGCAGGACAGCGACACGAAGGCGCCGTTTTCCATTTGCAGGCTCGCCGAAGCGCAATCCTCGACCTCGATGTCGTTGACGCGGGTCGCCACGCGGCCGAAGACGCGCGTTGCCGGTCCCATCAGGTGCAGCAGCATGTCGTGCAGGTGCAGCGCATGCGTCACCAGCACGCCGCCGAGCTCGGTTGCCCACTTGCCCCGCCACGGAACGGCGTAATAGGCAGGCGTGCGCAGCCAGAAGGTCTCGACCGAGCCCATATAGGGCTTGCCCGCGATCCCGGCCTGAATGATCCGCTTCGCCTTCTCCACACCGTCGCCGTAGCGATACTGGAAGATCGGCATCAGCACGCCCTTGGCGGTCTTTTCGACGCGCATGATCTCGTCGACGCCGGATAGCGATCCGGTCAGCGGCTTCTCGCAGATCACGTGCTTGCCCGCCTGAAGGGCCGCCACCACCTGCTCCAGATGGATGCCGGGCGGCGTGCAGATGTCGACAATGTCGATGCCGTCGTCGGCGAGAACCTCGGCAAAAGAGGTCGTTCGCCCGGCAATATCGAATTCGTCGCCGACCTGCTTCAGCCGCTCCTCGTTGAGGTCGCAAAGCGTCGTGACCTTGAACTTGTCGGGATGCGGCAGGTAGCCCTCGACGATGTGGGAGCGGCCGATACCGCAGCCGATAATCGCAACGTTCTTGATGCTCATGTCATTCACCGCTTCATGCCCGTGGTGGCGATGCCGTCGATCAACAGCCGCTGGAAGAACAGGAAGAAGAAGAACACCGGCACGAGCGTCAGCGTCGACATGGCAAACAGCCCGCCCCAGTCCGATGAACTGCTCGAATCGATGAAGGTGCGCAGGCCGAGCTGGATCGTGTAGGTGTCCATGTCGTTTAGGTAGATCAGCGGCCCGAAGAAATCGTCCCAGGTCCATATGAAAGAGAAGATCGCCGCCGTCGCCAGCACCGGCAGCGAGAGCGGCAGCATGATCTTCCAGTAAATCCGCCAGGCGCTGCAGCCGTCCATCATTGCGGCCTCATCAAGTTCGCGCGGGATGCCGCGGAAGAACTGCACCATCAGGAAGATGAAGAAGGCGTCGCTGGCGAGAAACTTCGGCACGACCAGCGGCAGGATGGTGTTCACCCAGCCGAGGTTGAGAAACAGCACATATTGCGGGATAAGCGTCACGTGATAGGGGATCATCAGCGTGCCGAGCATGATCGCGAACCAGAAGTTCCGCCCGGCAAAGCGTAGCCGCGCGAAGGCGTAGGCCGCCAGCGAACAGGCCACCACGTTGCCGGTCACCGTCAGAAGCGAAATCACCAGCGAGTTCCAGAAGAACCGCCCGAAGGTGATGTCGAGCCCGCTCCAGCCGCGCACGTAGGACGAGAAGTCGATCGACGACGGGATGAGCGAGGTGGACGAGAAGATCTCGTTTTCCGGTCGTACCGAGGCCGATACCATCCACAGCAGCGGATAAAGCATCAGCAGCGAGGCGATGATCAGCAGCGTGTGAACGACGATCGAGGCCGGCAGGCTGCGCTTTGTGATGTCGGATGGCGGTGCGGCGACCGCTGTCGTGATCCCGTTAGTCATCGTAATGCACCCAGTAGCGTGAGGACAGGAACGAGAAGGCGGTGAACACGGCGATGATCAGCACCAGGATCCACGCCAGAGCCGAAGCATAGCCCATGCGAAAATTCCCGAACGCCTCCTGATAGAGATAGAGCGTGTAGAACAGCGTCGAATTGATCGGCCCGCCCGATCCGCCGGAGATGATGAAGGCAGGGGTGAACGCCTTGAAAGCGTCGATCGTCTGCACCACGGCATTGAAGAAGATGACCGGCGTCAAGAGCGGCAGGGTGATCTTGTAGAACTGCCGGAACTTCGAGGCCCCGTCGAGGCTGGCCGCCTCGTACATGTCGGTCGGAATCTGGCGGAGACCAGCGAGGAAGATGATCATCGGCGAACCGAACTGCCAGACGCTGAGCGCCACCAGCGTGTAGATCGAGTAGCTCGGATGCGAGATCCAGCTCGGCCCCTGGATGCCGATCTGCGAGAGCGCGGCGTTGACAAGGCCGTCGCCGGCGAAGAGCTGCCGCCACAGGACGGCGATCGCCACGCTGCCGCCGAGCAGCGACGGCAGGTAGAAGACGGCGCGGTAGAAGGTCAGCCCCCGCACCCCCTTGTTGAGCGCCATCGCCACCAGAAGCGCGAAGATCAGCTTGAACGGCACCGACAGCACGACATAGGTCAGCGTCACCTTCATCGCCGCCGCGAACTTCGGGTCCGCGGTGGTGATGCGCACATAGTTCGCAGCACCCACCCACTCGGGCGAGCGGATCATGTCGAAATCTGTAAACGACAGGTAGAGCGACACCAGCGCCGGCCCGAGCGTCAGCCCCAGGAAGCCGATCAGCCAGGGAAGAAGAAAGAGATATCCCGGCCCGTTGGCGGCAAGGAGGCGTCGCCAACGGCTGTCGGCGACCACTCCCTGATACTGCTCCGCCGTCGCGGCCCGGTCAGCCGTCGCGCGCATCGCATTGCTCATCTCGGTCAACCCCGCGCGAGAAGGCGCGTGATCTCGTCGACAAGCTGTTTGCCGGCGTCGGCGGGCGTGACCTGACCGAAGGCGACCTGCTCGGCGAGCTGGCGCAGCACCGTCTGCCCTTCACCGGCGCCCGTCGGCGGCGGCGGCGGCAGCGGCCCGGCGAGATCGCCGAGATTGGCCACATAGTTCAGCGGGATCTTGCCGGTATCGTCGAGCATGCCGGCCACGACATCGCGCATCGCCTTCGATTCCGGAATGCCGCGCTCGACATCGAGCACCTTGGCGGCATCGGGGTTCTTGACGAAGAAGTTGACGTAATCGACCGCCTGGTCGAGCGCCTTTGACTGCGCCGAGACAGAGAAGAACATCGACGGCTTGCGATAGTGACCGCCCTTGGAATCCGCCTTGATCAGCGGATAGTTGCTGAGCGTCAGCTTGTCCTTGACCACGGCCTGGAAGCCGACGAACTGGTTGCTGTGCGCGTAATCGATCGCAGCCTTCCCGAGCGTCAGCGGCGCGGTGTCGATCGTGTCCTTGTAGAGCGCCTGCACATCGGGCGGCACACAGGCTTGCGCCTCGCGGAACTTGGCCCACATGTCGAACCACTCGGATGCGTCGTCGGCGCCGAAGGCGATCTTCGAATCCGCCGTGTAGAGCGCCTTGCCGCGCTGACGCACGTAGTTTTCGAACAGCGGCTCCGCGCCGCTGCCGTCGGCAAAGCCGAAGAAGCCCTTGCGCTTGCCGGCCTTGGTGATCTCGGCGCCCATCTTGCCGAGTTCTTCCCAGGTCGTCTTGTTGGTGGGCGCTTCGACGCCGGCTTCCTGCAGTGCCACGGTGTTGACCACAGTGGATGCCGAGTTCGCGCCGAGGCTGATGCCGTAGAGATGTCCGTCCACCTTGCCGCCTTCGATCTGGGCGGGATCGAAATCCCCAAGATCAAGCTTCGACGGCATGTAGGATTCGAGCGGCGCCAGCGCCCCGCGCCGCGCATATTCGACGATATAGCGGTAATCCATTTGGATCACGTCGGGCGCGTTGCGGCCGGCGACCTGTGTCGCCAGGCGCGGCCAGTAATCGCTCCAGCCCAGGAACTCGCCTGTGATCGACGTGCCGGAATTCTTCGCCTTGTAGAGTTCCGAAACCTTGTTGGTGCGGTCGGCGCGCGGCTGCGAACCCCACCACAAAAGCCGCAGGCGGGCGTCGGCGGCAAAAGCCCTAGGCCCCAGTGCGGACAGCGAAAGAAGCGTGGCTCCTCCCGCAACGAAATTGCGTCTGCTCACACGAAACGTCATCTGTTTTTCCTCCTCCCTTGGGGAGCGCCTCCACACGCTCCTTGCTGGTTTCTCTTGCAACAAATAACTATTTGGTTACAAGCTATGAAGAAGCACCGGGACTGTCAAGCGACATGTGCTGACGGGATCATCCGGCCTGGTTTTTTACAATCTGTTCATAAACAACTATGAGCGCGAGGTTTAACGGAAAGGGTAGCAAGGGATGGATGGCAGCGGAGAGAAGAAACCGGCGAAGCGGCGCTCGCAGGATCGTGTCCTGCAGCGCGATCCCGAGCGAACGCGCGCCGCCATTCTCGAAGCCGCGACCCGGGAATTTGCCGAAAACGGCATGGGCGGCGCCCGCGTCGACGCCATCGCCGAGCGCGCTGGCACCAACAAGCGCATGCTCTACCACTACTTCGGCGACAAGGAGCAGCTCTATCTGCACGTGCTCGAAGAAGCCTATGTCGGCATCCGCACCGCCGAGCGAGAGCTACATATCGGCGACCGCAGCCCGGAGGAGGGGATCGCCGAACTGGCGTTGTTCACCTGGCGCTATTTCCACAAGCATCCCGAATTCCTGAGTCTGCTGGGGACCGAAAACCTGCACCGCGCCCGCTGGCTGCGTCAGTCGGTGCGGCTGAAGGAGCTGCATTCGCATCTGATCGTCGAGCTGACCGAGGTGCTCGATCGCGGCAAGAAGGAGGGTGTCTTCATCGAGGCCGCCGATCCGCTGAGCGTCTATCTGACCATCGCGTCGCTCGGCTATTTCTACATTTCCAACCAGTACACGCTCTCGACCATCTTTGGCCGCGACCTTGCGGATCCTGGGAATCTCGACGCCTGGGAGCGCCACATCGTCCACGTCACGCTCGCGTCGATCAAGGCCTGAAATCTGAAATTCGATCTTCGCTATTGACAGCGGCGCTTTTCGTCTGCCATCAAGTAACTGTTTAGTTACTGGCCGGGAGGAGCCGCGCGGTCTCGTGCGTCCGGCCATTCACGACATCAGCAGGGAGGCAGACATGGCACGTCTAGGGATAATTCTGCACGGCGTAACGGGCCGCATGGGGTACAACCAGCACCTCGTCCGCTCTATTCTAGCGATCCGCGATCAGGGTGGCCTGACGCTGAAATCAGGCGAGAAGCTTGAGATCGATCCCATCATCGTCGGCCGCAACGCCGCCAAGATGGAGGAGCTGGCGAACCGGCACGGCATCAAGCGCTGGTCGACCGATCTCGATGCGGCGCTCGAGAATCCCGACGACCAGATTTTTTTCGATGCCGGCACCACGCTGATGCGCGCCGAGCTGCTCTCCCGGGCGCTCGATGCCGGCAAGCACGTCTATTGCGAAAAGCCGATTTCCGACGATCTGGAGGTCGCAATCGATCTCGCCCGCAAGGCTCGCGCCTCAGGGCTCAAGCATGGCGTCGTACAGGACAAGCTCTTCCTGCCGGGCCTGCGCAAGCTGGCGTTGCTGCGCGATTCGGGCTTCTTCGGCAAGATTCTCTCGGTGCGCGGCGAATTCGGTTATTGGGTATTCGAGGGCGATTGGGGCGTCCCGGCGCAGCGCCCGTCGTGGAACTACCGCAAGGCCGATGGCGGCGGCATCATCCTCGACATGCTGTGCCACTGGCGCTACGTGCTCGACAACCTCTTCGGAGAGGTCAAATCGGTCTCCTGCCTCGGCGCCACCCATATCGGGACCCGCATCGACGAGCAGGGCAAACCTTATCCTTGCGACACCGATGACGCCGCCTATGCCACTTTCGAGCTTGAGGGCGGGGCGATCGCCCATATCAACTCGTCCTGGGCCGTGCGCGTGCGGCGCGACGATCTCGTCACCTTCCAGGTCGACGGAACCCATGGCTCCGCGGTCGCCGGGCTGACGAAATGCTGGACCCAGCACCGCGTCAACACGCCCAAGCCCGTATGGAACCCCGACCAGCCGCAGACCATCGATTTCTACAAGACCTGGGACGAGGTGCCCGACACGCAGGCCTTCGACAACGGCTTCAAGGCGCAGTGGGAGATGTTCCTGCGTCATGTCGCCGAAGACGCGCCCTGGCCTTACGGTCTCGAAGCTGGCGCCAAGGGCGTGCAGCTCGCCGAACTCGGGCTGAAATCCTGGGCCGAACGCCGGTGGCTCGATGTGCCCCGGCTGGAGTTCTGAGCCATGCATGATATAGCGCACTATGCATTCATGGTGATCGCGCCTGTTGCCCCGCATGAAAGCGGGGCCCGGCAAACATGGTAGACGATCTATCCATCAACCTCGCGACAATACGAGAGCAATGCGGCTTCGCCGAAGCGGTCGATCTCTGCCTGAAGCACGGCATCACCTCGATCGCCCCCTGGCGCGATCAGGTCGCCAGGATCGGGCTCGCCGAAGCGGTGCGCATCGTTCGCGACAACGGCATCAAGCTCACCGGCCTTTGCCGCGGCGGCTTCTTTCCGGCAGCGAACGCGGCGGACCGCCGATCGGCGATCGACGACAACAAGCGCGCCGTCGACGAGGCCGCCGCTTTGGGCGCCGATTGTCTCGTGCTTGTTGTCGGCGGGCTCGCTGGCGGATCGAAGAATATCGATGACGCCCGCAGCATGGTCCGCGACGGCATCGCCGCCACGCTCCCGCATGCCCGCGCCGCCGGCGTGCCGCTGGCGATCGAGCCGCTGCATCCGATGTATGCCGCCGACCGATCCTGCGTGAACACGCTCGGCCAGGCGCTCGACATGTGCGAGATGCTGGGCGAGGGGGTGGGCGTGGCGATCGACGTCTACCATGTCTGGTGGGACCCTGATCTGGCGCGACAGATCGCCCGCGCCGGCCGCGAGCGGCGCATTCTCGCGCACCACATCTGCGATTGGCTGGTGCCGACAAGGGATATGCTGACCGACCGCGGCATGATGGGCGATGGTGTCATCGATCTGAAGGGCATAAGACGGATGGTGGAGGTATCAGGCTTTTACGGCGCGCAGGAGGTCGAGATATTCTCGGCGGAGAACTGGTGGAAACGCCCGGCCGACGAGGTGATCCGCACCTGCGTCGAGCGCTTCCACGACTGCTGCCGGATCTGATTTGGCAAAACAACACACTCGTTTCCGCACGCATGAAGGAGGATCATCCGATGGAGAAACGCCGCTTCGCACTGATAGGCACCGGAAATCGCGGAACGACCATGTGGGGCAAGGAATTGCTGGCCGGCTGGCGCGAGCATGTGGATCTGGTGGCGATCGTCGACACCAATTCGCTGCGCGCCGAACGCGCCCGCACGATGATCGGCAGCAACGCCCCGATCTACGAGAATATCGACGCCATGCTCGCGGAGCAGCAGGTCGACATGGTGATCGTCTGCACGCCCGATTATACGCATGACGACATCGTCGTGCGCGCGCTGGAGGCGGGCATAGACGTCATCACCGAAAAGCCGATGACCACTGAAGTCGAGAAAATCCGCCGCATCCTCGATGCCGAAAAGCGCAGCGGCAGGCGCGTCGACGTCTCTTTCAACTACCGCTACGCGCCGACCGCCGCCAGGATCAAGGAGCTGCTCTCCTCGGGCGAGATCGGCCGCGTCACCTCCGTCGATTTTCACTGGTACCTCGACACCAAGCACGGCGCCGATTACTTCCGCCGCTGGCATGCCTATACGGAGAATTCCGGCAGCCTCTTCGTCCACAAGGCGACCCATCACTTCGATCTCCTGAACTGGTATCTCGACAGCGATCCCGAGGCCGTGACCTCCTTCGCCGACCTGCAGAATTACGGCCGCAAGGGACCGTTCCGCGGCCCGCGTTGCAAGCTCTGTCCGCACGCCGGGGAGTGCGATTACTACCTCGATCTCGAGGCCGATCCTTTCCTCGACGCGCTCTATGAAGACCCTTCCGAGATCGACGGCTATTTTCGCGACGGCTGCGTCTATCGCGAGGATATCGACATCCCCGACACCATGGTCGTCAGCCTTCGCTACAGGAACAACGTCCACGTCTCCTATTCGCTGAACACCTTCCAGCCGATCGAGGGCCACCATATCGCCTTCAACGGCACAGAGGGGCGGATCGAGCTGCGCCAGTTCGAAAAGCAGCCTTGGGAAACGCCGGACGAGGACACGATCCTTCTGATCCGCAACTTTCCAAAAGGCAGGGAACCGGTCGAGCGCATCGTCGTGCCGCATTTCTCCGGCGGTCACTATGGCGGCGATGACCGCATGCGCAACATGATCTTCAAGCCCGGCATGGAAGACCGCCTCGGCCAGCGCGCCGGCACCCGCGCCGGTGCCATGTCGGTGCTGACGGGGATCGCCGCGCTATCGAGTGCGCGCAGCGGCAAGGTCGTGAAGATCGCCGATCTCATGCCGGAGCTCATGGGCGGCGATGCAAGCCCGGGCCTGAAAGCGGGTTGACGCTGGCGGGCTGGCGGCGGCCGGCTGATGGCCGGCGCCGTCAGCCATATCCTCAGGCGCTGGCGGCGGCCTGTTCCTTCGCCGTCGCGACCTCGATCATCGCAACCCAGTTGCGCGCGATCGCAAGGCCGCTGGCGTCGGCGGCCGCACCATCCACCGGAGCCAGATCGGGGTGGCGCTGCAGCCAGCCCGGCTCCATCCGCTCGATCGTCGCCTCGAAGCCCGTCTTCCAACCCTCCACCACCGCACGGCTGGCCTCGAAGTGAAATTGCGTGCCATAGGTCGCGCGGCCAAGCCGGAAGGCCTGGTTGCGCACGAGAGCGCTTGTCGCAAGCAGGCAGGCGCCCTCGGGCAACGTGAATGTATCGCTGTGCCACTCGAAGGTGGTGAAATCGGCGTCGAGGCCGGAAAGCAGCGGATCCGCCTTGCCCTCTTCCGTCATCTCGACAGGTTTCCAGCCGAACTCCAACTGCCGGCCAAGATGGTTTTCCGCGCCATAGGCGCGTGCCAGGATCTGCGATCCAAGGCAGATGCCCATCACCGCTTTGCCTGCCTCGCAAAAGCGCTGCATCAGCCGCGCCAGCCCGGGCAGATAGGGATAGTTCGCATCGTCGAGCGCGTCCTGCTCGCCGCCAAGCACGACAAGCGCATCATGCTCGAAAATGCTCTGCGGCAGCCGGCCGTCGAGATAGGGCTGGTAGATGTCGAGCGCGGCATTGGCTTCGGCCAGCGCAATGCCGAGCGACCCCAGCGACGTGTTCTTCATGTTTTCGACGACGGCAACCCGCATCGGCATCTCCTGTATCTCTTCAGGCGGCAGGAAGAACACCAAGCCATCGCGCATTGCAATATCCGTTGCGTCGCACACGGCCACTTCGTAAGCTCGGCGCAACTGGACCGACATGCCCGAGAGCCCGACAGAAAGCCCCCATGACCGAGAAAAAACCGCGCGTGACCATTCTCTACTGCACCCAGTGCAACTGGCTGCTGCGCGCCGGCTGGATGGCGCAGGAACTGTTGCAGACCTTCACCGACAGCCTCGGCGAAGTGGCGCTCATCCCCGGCACCGGCGGCAATTTCGAAATCCGCGTCGACGACATCCTCATCTGGGAGCGCAAGCGCGACGGTGGCTTTCCCGGGCCCAAGGAGCTGAAGCAGCGCATCCGCGATATCATCGACCCTGATCGCGACCTCGGCCACACGGACAGGGCGTCCAAGGAAAGCCAGCCCGAGTGACAGCCCGGCTCTAATGCGGCTCTGACCCGCGCGACCTGGCAGCAGCTTAGTCGAAGGGCGAGTTGCAGGTCTTGTAGATCCCCTCGTAGGTCACGAAGCGATCGGTCTTCGGATTGTAGCTGCGATACTGGTTGCGGCACCAATCGACATGGAAATTCCGATCGGGCGTCTTCGGTCGCGCAGCCCGCGTCTGTGTCCGCGGCGCCTGGTAGCGGCTCGGCGGCTGCGTGTTGTAGTATTGCGGCGCGGGCCCCATCTCGCGCGGGCGATAATAGGTCGGCCCCGTCGCCGTCGGCGGCCGGTAGTTCGGCTGCACATAGGATGGCGTGAACGACTGCGTCTTGCCGAAGGTGAAGCAGCCGCGAAAATCGCACATGGTCTGCACGCGGATGATATCGCGATTGCCCGCTACCTCGGGAAGCGCCGTCACCGGCATGGCCGAAATCTGGCTGAACGGCATCAGGGATAGAATCACAACAACCGGCAATGTCTGAAAAACGCTCATCTCACCATCCTTTTGCTGAGATGACATATAGTGCGCCCGCGCCTTCTTGGCACCGGCCGAATTCCCCGATCGCCAAAAACCCACCTTTCCCGGCCTTGCCCCAAGACTTTTTTGCGTGGTGTCAGAAAAACTTCAAAAACCCTGTTGACACCAACGGGCCACCCCCGTACATGGCTCTCCGTCGCCCAGATGGCGGAATTGGTAGACGCGCCAGCTTCAGGTGCTGGTACCCGAAAGGGTGTGGAGGTTCGAGTCCTCTTCTGGGCACCATTCCATTTTGAGAAACGTCGATTTCTCAATAGTTTCAAGACTTAGCAAGTATCTTCGATACGCTTTCCGGTTCACCGGAAGCCCTCACGGGGCTTGTCTTTTTTTACTCCAGGCTTATTGAATCCGGGCTTTCCCACTGTCGCTGCCGGATGCCAACGGCAATCCGCAGTATTCTGGATTAATGCGAATTTGAGCGGGCTCTTCGCGTGCCTGACGAATAGTTGATTATCTTGAAAGTGATAACCCAATGGGGTACATTTCGTGCAGACTGTTGCAGAGACTCCGACCTTCACCCGACAAGCCGAAAAACTGTTCAGCGAGGAAGAGAAGCGGGATCTGATAGACTTTCTCGCGGAAGATCCTCTTGCTGGGGACGAAATTCCGGGCACCGGCGGCGTTCGCAAGTTGCGCTTTGCGACGTCCGGACGAGGGAAACGAGGCGGCGCCCGGATCATCTATTACTATCTCGATGAAACGATGCCGCTTTATGCTCTGCTTGCCTACGCGAGAACGCCAAGACCGACATGACGCCGGACGAGAAACGGATTGTTTCCGCCTTGGCCTCGGCTCTCAAGGCAGCCGCGCGGCAAACGAAATGACGGAGATGAGACGAAAATGACAAATTTCGGAGACGATCTTATTCAGTCTCTTGAAGAAGCTCTCGCCCATGCAAAGGGCGAAGGGCCAGCTGTCGTTCATGCTCCTCTCGATCCCCGCGAGGTGCGTGAAAGGGTGAAGCTCACCCAGGCTCAGATGGCGCCGTTGATGGGGATGAGCCTCTCCGGCTACCGCAAGTGGGAGCAAGGTCAGCGACGCATCAGTGGTCCAGCTGCGGCATTGTTGAAGGTAATTGAAAAGGAACCGGATGCCGTGCGCAGGGCTCTGGTGGACGGTACGCGCTGAACGCAGGCGTGTCATTGCTGCGCCAACACCCGTGCGTTACTGCCCCACCGCAAGTCCCTATACGCCTATTTCTATCTCTACCCGTGGAGGCATGTTTTCATGCAACTCTCGCAAGTATTGTTGAGCAATTGGTCCCTTAGATAAGCCCCAATCTCTTTCCATCCTGTTCGAATGATGCTTAGCTCGCTCCGCTGGGAGGGCGACGATATTCATCGATAGTATTCGAGGGGCCGGCTGCTGCATGACGAACGTGACGTCTTCTTCCGAAAATGGCCGTGGTTCCACGCTGCGGGTCGATCTGACGGGCGTGCTTGCCTGTCTGCTCATGGCCCTGATCGTCGCTTGCGCTGTCATGAGCTATGGCACGAGGCACAGCATCGACGACGTGGCGCAGCCGGTCGGGCCAAAGGCGACGCAGCAGCAGGCGGTCGATGGCGACGTCGCCAACGGCGGCTAGCTGGCAATCCTGCGAACAGGTGGCAGTTCGTGCCGCCGTTTGATCATCACCATCTGAGATAGCGACGGCCGAGCGCGGCGCCGATGGCGGTCACGGCGGCAATCGCGATCGTGTACCATGTGGCGACGAAGAGCGGGCTGTCGTCGACGCAATGCCAGGCGTAGAGCGCCGAGGCGATGGCACTGGCGGCAAGCCCGGCTGCGGCGCCGGCCAGCGCCGGCCGACGCGGCGCGCCGGATCGAAGCGCCAGCATGAAGCCCGCAAGCGGTGCGATCGACAAAAGCGGGATGAACATCAGGCAGTAGGCCGCATTGTGCCCCATCATCTGCGGTTCCCACAGGTCCCGTGGCAGCACCGCGAGCTCGACAAGGACGGCGGCCGCAAGCACGCTTGTCGGTGCCAGCAGCGCCCATGCAGCCGGCCCGACGGGGGCTTCAGGGCGACCGATGCGAAAGACGATCGCCGATGCGAGAATGGCGAGCACCAGCATCAGGCCCACCTTGAACAGCACACGGATGGTTCCCACCATGCTTGCGATGTCATGGCGGATGCCGATTGCGAACACCAGAACCAGCGCCGAAACGGCGATGCCAGAGACAAGCGCCACCGTTACTGCACGCCCCAGCCGCATCCTGACAGGGGCATCCTCGGCCAACAGGCTGATCAGCTCATTCGTCTTCACCAGGTCCACTCCGATAGTCTGTCTCGCCGCGATAAAAGGCGGCGAGCTTCTTCAGTGCCCGATGCAGCGCGACGCGCACCGCACCCTCGCTCATCCCCAGCCGCTCCGCCGTCTCCCGGATCCCCGCGCCGCCGATCGAAATCGACCGAACGATGTCGCGCTGCGGATCCTTCAGCCGGTCCAGGAGGTGGATGGCGTCGAGGCGATCCATGGCATCATCTGCCTGTTCGTGGCCCGCAATCGTTTCCATCACATCCTCGATCGGTACATTCACATGCCGTCCGCGCCGGCGCAGGCTGTCGATCAGCTTGTTGCGCACGATGGCCGACAGCCACGGTCCGATCGGCCGCGCCGGATCCCAGGTGCCACGTTTCAAATGCACGGCGAGCAGCACTTCCTGCACGACATCTTCCGCCTCGCTCGCCGGCGCGCCGAACTGTTCGAAGCGCCGCCGGGCCATGGCGCGCAAATGCGGCGTCACCGCGAGCAGAAAGCGTTGATAGGCCTGCGCGTCGCCATCAAGCGCCCGCCGCATCCAGTCTGCCCACTCTTCCTCACGCGCCGAATAATTCACCCGACATCATCCTCTACGAACGGGCACACGCCGTTGTTACCGGACCTTGGAAATATTTCGCCGACCTCGCAAGGCCGCATTGCTTAAAAAGCGTCGCGGGCCGCAGCAGAGGCATGATGAATGAGGAAGGGGCCGGTTTAGCGGACGGGCTGGTAATGGCCGCGCAGCGGCACCTGGCTGCCGGAGGAAATCACGCCGTCGCGGTCGCACACATAAACCGTCATCGGCATGCCGCCGGAGCGAAAGATCTCGTCGTAGCGTCTGCGCACAAACTGCGTCTCGGTGCGGCACGTCAGCTTCGGCTCCAGCGACGGGTCGGTGGGCGCCTTGACGCCCGGCAGGTTGGCGTAGGGATAGGCCGATTGCACCCGGCCCTGGCCGGCGCGCGCCCAGTCTGTCGAAAAGGCCGGCGCCGGCAGGATGCCGCTCGAAAGCGTCAGCGCTACCAAAACGATTTTCTCGAAATTTCCGAGCCGCATCAATTCCCTCCGGCCGTTTGCCGGTCTCCTTATCAACGCCCTGGATGTAAGCACGCCGTTATTGCGCATCAAGCGAAAGCACGCGCCAATCCCGCAATCGTGACCTGGCGGCCGGTGTAGGCTTTAGGCCGGCTTGCGGAAATAGCCGCGAAACGTCGGGTGGGCCAAAAGGCTGGCGATGATGGCGAAGCCGGCGCCGGCCAGAAAGCCGGCAAGGAAGCCGCCTAGAATGCCGGCGATCAGCAGCGCCGTCTTGCCCGGCCCGTTGGCCTTCAGCGGCGGATCTGCCTCGGAGATCACGCGGACATTGCTTCGCGAAAGGCTCTGCTCTTCGCTGGTCTGGCCGGAGCGCTTCAGCACGGTTTCGTAGATGTCGCGCGCGGCCGTCGCCTTGCGCTGCAATTCGTTGAGCTCGACCTGCTTGTCCGAGGTATTGACCTGCAGCGCCTTTTGAACCGAGAGCTCCTTGGAGACGGCGTCTTCGGCCTTCTTCGCCTGCTGGTATTCGCCCTGCGCCGTGCTTGCCAGCCGTTGCAACTCGCTGCGGATCTGGTCGGATATGCTGGTCAGCGAAGAGCGCGCCGCCTGCAGGCGCGGATGGCGCGTGCCCATCTGGCTCTCGAGGCTGCTGACCATGGCGGCCTGCGTCGAATATTGCTGGCGCAGCGTTGCAAGCGCGGTCGATACGCCACCGCCCTGCGAGGTGCCGCCGACCACGTCCTCGAAGCGCAGGTTGGCGGCCGCATCCGCGCGCGCCTTGGCCTGGATCGTCTTGTCCTGCGCCGTCACCAGCAGCGTGTTCAGCGAAGCCAGGCGCTGGTCGGAGATCAATCCGTTCTGCGTCGAGGCCATGTCGTTGTCGGCCCGGTAGGTCTCCACCGCCTGCTCGGCGTCCTGAACCTTCTGGCGAAGGTCGGTGAGGCGGCTGTCGAGCGTGGTGGAGGTATCCCGGTAGAGCCCGGTGCTGGCGCCGTCTTCTTCCTGCAGGAAGGATGCCACGACCTGGTTGGCCAGTCGTGCCGATTTTTCGGCATTCTTGGTGGTGACGTCCATTGAGACCACGTAGGTGGAGCTCTGGCGTGTGATGACGAGCGCCTTCTGCAGCGCGCTGACGACAGCGGCGCTATCGGCCCGGCCGGCGTTGAATTCGGGGTCCTGGTCGAGCTTCATCGCATCGGCGACCCGGCGCATGACATTGCCGGAGCTCAGAATCTGCACCTGGCTGTCGATCATCGCCGAAATCATCTCGGGCGAGGGGCCAGAGGCCTGCGTGCTGGGATCGTTGAGGCCGATCTGGCGCGGGTCGAAATAGAGCGTGGTGTTGGCCGTGAATTTCTGTGTCGAGAGTGGCAGCACGACGGCCCCGGCAACCGCGCCAACCACGGAGAGACCAAGAATCAGCAGCCGCTTGCTCCAGATCGCCTGGATCGCCGAGCGGGTATCGAGCAGCGGCCCGCCCGGCTCCGGCGTTGGGGCGGTGGCGGGCGCGATCACGGGTGCAGTGACAGGCTCCGTCACTGGCGTCGTAAGGGGCGCTGGTGCCGCCTCGCGCGCGATTGTCGTGGCGGATCGAGGCGAAGCGTCGGCGCTCGGTTGCGCCGGGGCGGCTCGCTCAGGCGTCGGCGCGGGCTCGGCGGCGGGCAGCGGTGCCACTGGTCTTGAACGGCTTGGCGGTACTGGCTCCTGCGGAGCGGCATCTGTGATCAGCGAGGCAGGCGTGGGCTTGGCGGGCACGAAGTCGGACGGGCGCAGCACCGGCCCGGGCGCGCCGCTCCTGTTGGGCTCGGTGTTCGGTGGCTCATAGCTGCGCCATTGTGGCAGCCGGCCAACCTTGTTCCTGTCAAACTGGTTCATGCGCGCGCTCGTTGCTCGCCTCTAAAATACCGGCGGCGTGCGTTCGACTTTAGAAATCCTTAGCTAACGGACCGTTAAGATGCCGGGATGGCATGAAGACGAACGACCAGCCGAACCGGGAAGCGGTATCAATGAGCGACAAATCCTCCCTCCGGCGGCGCCTCGCGGCGGCCGTCCTGGCAATGATCTTGCTCCAGGCCGGCGGGGCCAGCGCGCAGGGCACCTGCCTGCAGGGCATCAATCTCTCCGGCGCCGAATTCGGCGAGCGCGGCGGCGAGGTTTTCAAGGCCTATGCCTACCCGTCGGAGGAAACCATCGCCTATTTCGCCAGGAAAGGCTTCAACACCGTGCGCCTTCCCTTCCTCTGGGAGCGCCTGCAGCCCGAACTCGGCAAGCCGCTCGACGAGGCCGAGCTGCAACGGTTGAAGGATACGGTCGAGCTTTTACGCAAACAGCGCCTCACCATCATTCTCGATCCGCACAATTACGCTCACTATGACAAGGTGATGATCGGCACGCCGCCAGTCACCGACACCGCCTTCGCGGAGTTCTGGGCGCGGCTGGCGATCGAATTCTCCAATCAGGAAGATGTGATCTTCGGCCTGATGAACGAGCCTTACGACATCGGCGCCGATGCCTGGCTGAAGGCCGCCAACGCCGCGATCCGCACGATCCGCGCGACGGGGGCAAACAACCTGATCCTCGTTCCCGGCACCCGCTTCACCGGCGCCCATTCCTGGCAGGCGGATGCGCCGGGGGGCGCCAACGGCACGGTCATGTTGGGCGTTCGCGATCCCCGCAAGAATTACGCGTACGAGGTGCATCAGTATTTCGATCAGGATTCATCCGGCATGCACGCCGAATGCAGCGGCAACGACAGCGCATTGAATGCGGTGACCGAAATGACCGACTGGGCGAAGAAGAACAATACGCGCGTCTTTCTCGGCGAGTTCGGCGTATCGCAGGACAAGGCCTGCGTGGCGGGTCTTGGCCGCGTGCTCAACCACATGCAGGCAAATCCCGACGTCTGGCTCGGCTGGACCTACTGGGTGGCGGGCGACTGGTGGCCGGAGACCGAGACGCTGAACGTCCAGCCGCACGGCGGCAAGGATCGCCAGCAGATGACGGCGCTCGAAAACGCGATCAGAGCACCGGCCGCCGACAAGGCCAAGTGCAAGACGCTGGTGGATTGAGGCTATGGCAAGCAAGGGCACGACCGCTCAGGAGCCGATCGACTACAGCATCCTTGCCGTCAGCGTGCTCGGCGTGACCTACAACGCCATCCTTGCCTTCATCAATCACAACATCATGCCGCTGACGCCAACCGCCGTGGTGATGAGCGAAATCCTGATCCTCGCCTACAGCTTCGGCTACATTCTGAAGAAAGGCCTCTTCGAGGAGGATATCATTCCTCTCGGTTATCTCCTCGCGACCATCGTGCTGACTGTCTACGTGATGGTCATCAACAAGGCCGGCTATATCGACCATTTGCGCAACGTCTTGATCATCTTCGCCTTTACCGTGCTCGGCCGCTGGAGCAACGAGCGAACGCTGCGGCTTGCCTTCAAGATCTGCTGCGTCACGGTTCTTGCCGTGCTGGTTTGCGAAATCATCTCGACGCCGGCCTATGTGGCGCTGGTCCATCCGGCCGAGTATTTCCAGAACACCCGCGGCGTGCCCCCGGCAACCTATAGCGACGCCGGCCTGTTTCGCGGCGCGCTCGGTTTCGAAGGGCGTTTCTCCTTCGGCCTGATCGATCACCGCTCCTCCTCGATCTTCCTCGAACAGGTCTCGCTTGCCAATTTCTGCGGCGTCATGGTCATCTATCTCGTAAGCTTCGCCAATCGCATCACGCTCTTCGATCGCCTCATCTTTGTCACGACGATCGTGCTCATCCTGGTGACCAACGACACCCGCACCATGCTGATCTTCGCCATCGTCAGCGCCATGGGGTATGTCATCTATCCCTTCATTCCGAAGATCTTCAATTTCCTGATGATGCCTGGGATCGTCATGGTCGGCTTCATCATCCATGCCTTCAAGCCGAATGCCCATGACGACGACTTCGTCGGCCGCATCAGCGGCACGGTTCGCAACATCATCGCCATGGATCTGCCGGCGACGATGGGGTTGGAGCTCGACAAGGCGACCACCTTCGTCGACAGCGGCTACGTCTATATCACCTACGGCGCCACCATCTTCGGCCTGATCATGTTCTGGCTCTTCGTCTCCTTCTATCCGGCCGGCCAGACGCCGAACCAGAAGCGCCTTTGCCATTCCCTGTCGCTCTTCATGTTCCTGAACCTGATGATCGGCTCTACCGCGATCTTTTCCATGAAGACCGCCGGCCTCGGCTGGCTTCTCGTCGGCTTTCTCAAATTCAACGAGGGCAACACGGCGGGGATACGCGGTTCCACGACGCAAAGTGAACGGACTCCAATAGGAACTGCCGTAAGCTGACGGTCGATGGGATGGGCCGGCGAAAGAAGCAGCCGCTGTTCTCGATAAAACAGGTGCAGCGGCGTGAGCGTCGTGCTTGATCGGCCATGTCGCTTTGATCTAAGCAGGCTCGACAGCCGATGCGAGAAGGCCGACGCTTAAACAAGGAATATGACGCATGACGCAATATGTATTGACGGTAGCCTGCAAATCGACGCGCGGCATCGTGGCGGCGATTTCGACCTATTTGGCCGACAAGGGCTGCAACATCGTCGATAGCTCGCAGTTCGACGATCTCTCGACCGGCATGTTCTTCACCCGCGTCAGCTTCATTTCCGAAGAGGGTGCGACGCTGTCTGCGATCCGCGACGGCTTCCAGCCGATCGCCGAGAAGTTCGAGATGACATCAGAAATCCACGACGGCGACCAGCGCATGAAGGTGCTCTTGATGGTCTCGCGCTTCGGCCACTGCCTGAACGACCTGCTCTACCGCTGGAAGATCGGCGCGCTGCCGATCGACATCGTCGGCGTCGTCTCCAATCACTTCGATTATCAAAAAGTGGTCGTCAATCACGACATCCCCTTCCACCACATCAAGGTGACGAAGGAAAACAAGCCTCAGGCCGAAGCGCAGATCATGCAGATCGTCGAATCGACCGGCACGGAACTGATCGTGCTTGCCCGCTACATGCAGGTGCTCTCGGATGCCATGTGCAAGAAGATGTCGGGCCGCATCATCAATATCCACCACTCCTTCCTGCCCTCGTTCAAGGGCGCCAATCCCTACAAGCAGGCCTATGAGCGTGGCGTGAAGCTGATCGGCGCCACCGCGCATTACGTCACCGCCGACCTCGACGAAGGTCCGATCATCGAGCAGGATACGGCGCGCATCACCCATGCGCAGTCGGCCGATGATTACGTCTCGATCGGCCGCGATGTCGAGAGCCAGGTTCTCGCTCGCGCCATCCACGCCCATATCCACCACCGCGTCTTCCAGAACGGCAACCGCACCGTGGTCTTCCCGGCAAGCCCCGGCAGCTACGCTTCGGAGCGCATGGGCTGAGCGATCGGTATCGGGCGTCCGCTAATTCTCTGGCCGGTAATTGCTGGGCCGGTAATTCCTGGGCCGGTAATTCCTGGGTCAGTAATTCCTGGGCCAGTAATTCCTAGGGATGACGCCCGATCCCCGCTTGCCGATAGCAAGCTGTCGATTATCTGCTTATTGTGCAGGATCGAATCGTGCGGTGGGGGAATGCAATGACCGATGAAACGCTCGCTCAGCGTCTCGAGCTTCCGCGTCCTGATGTGACGGCAGAGGAAGCAGGAGACATCCTGCAGTCGCGTTACGGTCTATCGGGCCAGCTCAGCGAATTAGGAAGCCAGCAGGACCGCAACTACCGCGTCGATACCGGGCATCAGACATACGTCCTCAAGATCTGCCACATGATCTACGAGACGATCGAGCTCGAGGCGCAGAATGCCGCGATCCGTCATCTCGCAGGCATCGAGGGCGCGCCGCGCGTGCCCCGCGTCGTCGCATCCACCGATGGCCAGGACATCGTCGCCGTCGTTGTCCGCGACCAGACCTACCAGGTCCGCCTGCTGGAATATCTCGAAGGCGAGGGGCTGACCAAGCCTTCTTATCTCCCGAGACAGTCCGTGGCGGCGCTGGGTGCGCTCTGCGCCAGTCTCGCGAAATCGCTCGCAGATTTCGATCACCCGGGCCTCGATCGCAACCTGCAATGGGACCTGCGCCGCGCCGGCCCGGTCGCCGTCCAGCTCCTGTCGGCGATTACCGATGGCGCCGCGCGTGACCGCATCGCCAAGAACATGGTCGCCGCTGTTCGTCGCGTGCAGCCCTTCGCGCCGGCGCTGCGTCTGCAGGCCGTCCACCACGATGTTACCGGCGACAATGTCGTCAGCCGCCGCGACGGAAAGGGTCGCCTGATCCCCGATGGCGTCATCGATTTCGGCGACATCATCCGAGGCTGGCTGGTCGGCGATCTCGCCGTCACCTGCGCCTCGCTGCTGCATCAGGCCGATGGCGACCCCTTCTTCGTGCTGCCCGCCGTCAAGGCCTATCACGAGGTCTATCCACTGAAGGAAGAGGAGCTGCGGGCGCTTTGGCCATTGGTCGTCGCCCGCGCCGTCATTCTGGTGGCGAGCAGCGAGCAGCAGATCTCCATCGATCCCGAAAACGACTATGTCCGCGCCAACCTCGTGCTTGAGCAGCGCATCTTCGATACCGCCATCGCCGTTTCCTTCGATCTCATGGAGACGGCGATCCTGAAGACGGCGGGCATCGAGCTCCCCGCTGTGGCGACTGAAAATTGGCATCCGCTTCTGCCCGATCTCGACCTTCAAAACATGCTCTATGTCGACCTCGGCGTCGAAAGCCAGCACTTCGCCGCCGGCAACTGGAGCCAGGGCGATATGGACTGGCGCCTGCTTGCCCGCGCCGCCTCAGAGGCCGATGCCGCCGCCACCCGTTACGGCGAATACAGATTGTCGCGCGCCCGCCTGCTGAGCGCCAAGCCGTCGGCCACCTACGCCTTGCATGCCGATATCTGCCTCGCAGCCGGCAGCGCGATCGCAGCCCCCTTTTCCGGACGCATCAGCTGGCAGAACCACCATCTCGTGCTTGAAGGTGCCGATATTAGCCTCCATCTCGACGGTCTCGACCCCTCGGTCGAGAACGGCGCAGAGCGCGAGGCCGGTCAGGCGCTTGGCGTGGTCTCCGGCGAGCAGGGCTCGCTCGGCGGCTTGCGCGTGCAGCTCTCGACGCAGAAAGGCGCCGAGCCGCCGCTTTTCTGCACGCCCCAAGAGGTTTTCGCCTGGTCGGCGCTCTGCCCGTCTCCTGCAGCGCTGTTGGGCAAGGGCGTCGAGGCGCCGAAGCCTGTCGACGCGGAAATCCTCGCCGTGCGCACGGCCCATTTCGCGGCCGCCCAGAAGCATTATTACGAAACGCCGCCGCGCATCGAGCGCGGCTGGAAGGAGCACATGTTCGATGTCGAGGGCCGCGCCTATCTCGACATGGTCAACAACGTCACCATTCTCGGCCACGGCCACCCGCGCCTGGCGGACGCCGTCGGCGAACAATGGCTGCGCCTGAACACCAATTCGCGCTTTCACTATGCCGCCGTCGCCGATCTCTCTGAACGGCTGGCAGCCCTCGCTCCCGAGGGGCTCGACACCGTCTTCCTGGTCAATTCGGGATCGGAGGCCAATGATCTGGCGCTGCGGCTCGCCTGGGCCCACACCGGCGCGCGCAACATGCTGAGCCTGCTGGAAGCCTATCACGGCTGGTCGGTGGCGAGCGATGCCGTCTCCACCTCGATCGCCGACAATCCGCAGGCGCTGACGACGCGGCCCGATTGGGTTCACCCCGTTGCCGCGCCCAACACCTATCGTGGCGAATTTCGCGGACCCGATTCGACCGGCGACTATCTGCAGAGCGTTCTTGCCGCGCTGGAACTGATCGACGGCGCGGGCGAGCGGCTGGCGGGCTTCATCGCCGAGCCGGTCTATGGCAACGCCGGCGGCATCGCGCTGCCGAATGGCTATCTCGCCGCCGTCTATGGCCAGGTGCGCGCCCGTGGCGGCGTCTGCATCGCCGATGAGGTGCAGGTCGGCTATGGCAGGCTTGGCCATCATTTCTGGGGCTTCGAAGAGCAGCAGGTCGTGCCCGATATCATCACGGTCGCCAAAGGCATGGGCAATGGCCACCCGCTCGGCGCCGTTATCACCACACGCGCCATCGCCGATTCGCTGGAGAAGGAAGGCTATTTCTTCTCCTCGGCGGGCGGCAGCCCGGTCAGCTCCGTCGTCGGCATCACCGTGCTCGACATCATGGCAGACGAGGCGCTGCAGCAGAACGCCCGCGAGATCGGCGATCGGCTGAAGGGCCGGCTAATGGCGCTGATGGATCACCATCCGCTCGTCGGCGCGGTTCATGGCATGGGGCTTTATCTCGGCGTCGAGTTCGTTCGCGACCGCGCGACGCTGGAGCCGGCGACCGAGGAAACGGCGGCGATCTGCGCGCGCCTGCTCGAGCTCGGCGTCATCATGCAGCCGACAGGCGATCACCTCAATGTGTTGAAGATCAAGCCGCCGCTCTGCCTTGCGGCCGAAAGCGCCGATTTCTTCGCGGACATGCTGGAAAAGGTGCTTTCCGAAAGCTGGTAGTGTCTCGCTGCGGCGTTAACCATTTCGGTCATTTCGCGGCTTACCGTGTTTTAATCAAAAGCCCCATTGCCGGAATCAGACGCGATCCCTATCTCTGCTGCGAGCGACGGAAAGGCTCCGTATCGTCACACCAGATGCACAAAGACCTGCTAGAGGTCTTCCAGTGAATTCGGCCATGACGGAATGATTTTTTCCCAATCGCCGACATTTTGACACGTTTCGGAATATGTTTCCGTTGCAGTGCTGTGTATAGTCTACAAATAAAGTAGATTAAAACATGGTAGTCATCACCGGCCCAGCACGCTGGAGCCATCGAAGCAGGCACGACGCAGAGAAAGGACCGAGACATGAACGACTTCGATATTCTTGCCACGCTCCTGATGCGTTGCATGCCTGGCAGTGACCGTCCGGGCGCTCTCTCCCGCCCGAACTGTCGAATGTGACCTTCGTCCCCCTTTAACGGAAAAAGACCAAGTCAATTCGCCATCGCCGACGCAATCCGCGCGGCAGGAGTTCTATGCATGAAAAAAGAAGTTATCGAATACGCAGGCGTGCCCGTTGGGATCGTCATTCCGGATGAAAACAGGCTGAAATTCATCGCCGTGAAGTATCACGTCCATGACCTCGACGAGCAGCACTTCAGCTCGCCGGCCGAGGTCAAGCACGCGATCCACGATCTGATGACCCGCCGTCATCCCAAACCCATTCATGCCTGAGGGCATGGCTCGATGCCGGCTTGAAACGGCCGGGCGAGAACAATTCGAGGATATCTGACCGGTCCCGCCAAAAGCGGGGCCGGTCTTGTTTTTTGGCCTCCCATATCGTCCTATCGCCTCCTGCTGATCGCCCATCGACCAGACGCCCACCGACGAAGAGGATGCCGCGCTTGCTCAATCTGCTCACCGATATCGAGGGCCTCTCCGTCGGCCACGCCACCGATCTTGGCCTCGGCTCCGGCGTCACCGCCATCATCTTCGATCGGCCGGCGGTCGCCTCCGGCCTTGTGCTCGGCGGTGCGCCCGGTGGCCGCGATACCGCGCTGCTCGACCCCTCCATGACAGTGGCCGAGGTGGACGCCTTCGTGCTCTCGGGCGGCTCCGCCTTCGGCCTTGATGCGGCGGGCGGCGTCCAGGCCGGCCTGCGCGCCATGGGTCGCGGCTTTCCGGTTGGAAACCAGCGCGTGCCCATCGTCCCGCAGGCGATCCTGATGGACCTCCTGAATGGCGGCGACAAGGATTGGGGCCTGCAATCGCCCTATCGCGATCTCGGCTACGAAGCCTTCCGCGCCGCCGCGAAGGGCGCCTTCGCGCTTGGGACGGTGGGCGCCGGCACGGGCGCCACCACCGCAACCTTCAAGGGCGGCCTCGGCTCCGCCAGCGCCCGCTCGTCGGCCGGCCACACGATCGCGGCCATCGTATCGGTCAATGCGCTCGGCTCGGCGACGGTGGGCGAGGGACCGCATTTCTGGTCGGCGCCCTTCGAGCGCGACAATGAATTCGGCGGCCGCGGCTTGCCGCAGGCAATCGATGCGCGCGATACCGCCATGCGCCTCAAGGGCATGAACACCACGGCCACGACCATCGGCGCCATCGTCACGGACGCGGTGCTGACGAAGGCCGAGGCTCATCGCCTGTCGGTCATGGGCCATGACGGCTTCGCTCGCGCACTGCTGCCGGCGCATCTGCCGCTTGACGGCGATACCATCTTCTCCGCCGCCACCGGCGCCAGACCTCTCGGCGGCCTGCCCGAATTTCTGGAGCTCTGCCACCTCGCCACATTGGTCATGGCCCGCGCGATTGCCCGCGGCGTCTATGAGGCGACGGCGCTTCCGGTCGAAGGCGCCCAGCCGGCATGGCGGGACCGCTATGCGGATCGCGCGTGATGGACTAGACGTGATGGATTAGACGAGCGCATGGTCCGAATGCGGAGACGGTGAGATGCAGATACGCGCCCTGATGTATTTCGACGAACTGGTCCGCACCAACTCGATGCGCCAGGCTGCAGAGAACCTGAACGTCGCGCCGACCGCGATCAGCCGGCAGATCGAGAACCTCGAGTATCATTTCGGCGCGCCGCTGGTGGAGCGCAGCGCCCGCGGCGTCAGGCTGACGGCGGCTGGCGAGCTGTTGGCCGCCCGCGCCGGCCGCACCCTGCGCGAGCTCGATCACGTCGGCCAGCTGATCGAGGATCTGAAGGGCCTGCAGGCTGGTCGCGTCGCCATCCACGCCAACGGCGCCACCGTCGCCAATCTGCTGGCGCCGGCGCTGGCCGAATTCAGCCTGAAATATCCGAAGCTGCATTTCGAGGTCACCATCTCCAGCGCCCGCCAGGCTGTCGAGGCGGTCAATGGTGGCGAGGCGGATATCGCCGTCACGCTGTTTGCGCCGGCCGTATCGGGCACCAAGGTCCGCCTGCGCTCGGAGATCGCCTACGACCTGATCGTCGCGACAGGCCATCCGGCAGCGGAGCGGCAGGAGGTGAGTCTCAAGGATATAGCCGACCATCCATTGGCATTGCCCGACCAATCCTTCGGCTTCCGCCAGGCCTTCGACGCGCTGTTCGAGAAGGCGGGGTTGAGCTTCGACGCCGTCTTCGTGACCAGCTCGCTTGATATGCTGAAGGAGCTGGTGCTGAGCGGCGCCGCCGCCACGCTGTTGCCGGCGCTGACGGTGCGCCGCGAGATCGAGGCGGGCCAGCTACGCGCCGTGCCACTGGCACCGAGCGGCGCCATCCGCACCCATCTCGATCTCTGCGTGGCGCCTGACCGCCAACTATCCTTCGCCGCCTCCAAGCTTCTCGATTTCATCGAGCGTTTTATGCGCGAGCGCGCCGGCGGCTATATCGGAAAGGGTTGAAGAAATGTGCCGGCCGCCAGTGAGCGGCGCCGGGCTTGCATCGCGCGGGAAATTCCTGTGTAGCTCTTTCGGCTACACTGAGCACACAAAATCGTCATTGTGTGTGCACGGGTGCAATGACACTCTATCGGCAATCGGCCAGTTGCAGCAAGCAGCGGCCATGAAGGGGACATGATGATCAAGCTTCCGCTCGCGCCCTCCGCGCGCCTCGTTCGTCGTCTTTCGCTTGGGGCTGCCCTCTCGGCCGGCCTGGTAATGCTGAGCCTGACGCCGGCTGAAGCCGCCAAGACCACGCTCAGCCTCGGCATGACCATCGAGCCCACAGGCCTCGACCCGACGATCGCCGCCCCCGTCGCCATCGGCCAGGTCACCTGGCAAAACGTCTTCGAGGGTCTGGTCACGATCGACGAGGCCGGCAAGGTTCAGCCGCAGCTGGCAAAGAGCTGGGAGATCTCGCCTGACGGGCTGACCTATACGTTCAAGCTGCGCGATGGCGTCACCTTCCACGACGGGCAGGCCTTCGATTCGGCCTCCGCCAAGTTCGCGCTCGACCGCGCCCGCGGCAAGGATTCCGTCAATCCGCAGAAGCGCTTCTTTGCATCCATCGCCTCGATCGATACGCCCGATGCCGCAACGCTGGTGCTGCATCTCTCCGAGCCCACCGGCAGCCTGCTCTACTGGCTCGGCTGGCCGGCTTCGGTCATGGTGGCGCCGAACTCGGCGGCCGACGACAAGACCAAACCTGTCGGCACCGGCCCGTTCAAGTTCGTCAGCTGGGCCAAGGGCGACAAGGTCGAGCTCGAAAAGAACGCCGGCTATTGGAACAAGGATGTCTCGGTCAAGCTCGACAAGGTAACCTTCCGTTTCATCGCCGATCCGCAGGCGCAGGCCGCGGCGCTCAAATCAGGCGATGTCGATGCTATCCCCGAATTCGCCGCGCCTGAGCTGATGACCTCGTTCGACGGCGACGCCAGGCTGATGACCAAAATCGGCAATACCGAGCTCAAGGTCGTGGCCGGCATGAACAATGCCGAAAAGCCCTTCAACGACAAGCGCGTGCGCCAGGCCCTGATGATGGCGATCGACCGCAAGACGGTCGTCGACGGTGCCTGGTCTGGCCTCGGCACGCCGATCGGCAGCCACTATACGCCGAACGATCCAGGCTATATCGACCTGACCTCCAAGCTGCCCTACGACCCCGCAAAGGCCAAGGCCTTGCTTACCGAAGCCGGCTATCCCGATGGCTTCAGCTTCACCATCAAGTCCCCGCAGATGGCCTATGCCCCGCGCAGCGCCGAGGTCATGCAGGCCATGATGTCGGAAATCGGCGTGACCATGACCATCGAGCCCACCGAATTCCCCGCCAAGTGGGTCCAGGACGTGATGAAGGACCGCTCTTACCAGATGACCATCGTCGCCCACGCCGAGCCGATGGACATCGACATCTATTCCCGTGATCCCTACTACTTCAATTACAAGAACCCCGTCTTCAACGCGCTGATGAAGAAGGTCCAGGAAACCACCGATCCGGCCGCGCAGGCAAAGATTTATGGCGAGGCGCAAACCATCCTCGCCGACGACGTCCCCGCGCTTTTCCTCTTCGTCATGCCCAAGCTCGGCGTCTGGGACAAGAAGCTCAAGGGCCTCTGGGAAAACGAGCCGATCCCGTCGAACGTGCTCACCAACGTCTCCTGGGACGAGTAGGTGGCGGGAGGGTTCGCGTTGGCGGGATGTGACGGAGAGGG
>UBVW01000085.1:0-22056 GCA_900469085.1 Hyphomicrobiales bacterium
AGCGCGTGGCGCTGGCGCGCTGCCTGGTCACGTCGCCCGACGTGGTGCTGCTCGACGAGCCGCTCGCCAATCTCGACCGGCATCTGAAACAGGAGATGGAGGAGACGTTCCGCGAATTCCACCAGCGCTCCGGCGCGACGATGGTGTACGTCACCCACGACCAGAGCGAGGCGATGGCGCTGGCAACGGATGTGGCGGTGATGTCCGAGGGGCAACTGCTGCAGGTGGCACCGCCGGACGAGATTTACGCGCGGCCGGAGGGGCGCGTCGTCGGAGGGCTGATCGGACGTGGGGCGATCGTTTCGCTGCCGGCTCCCGATGGCGATATGAGGCAGCTCGATTGGGCGGCGCTGTCGCCGATGTTTTCCGGCGAGGGTGCTGCTGCACCGAACTCGGATATTCTGGTGCGGCAGGAGGATGTCGTTCTCGGTGGCGAGGGCATAGCGGCGACCGTCGAATCCGTTCTCTACGAAGGCGAGCGTTATGCGGCGCGGCTGAAGCTTGCGGACGGGCAGGTTATCAGGGCTTTCAGCCGCTCCAAGCTTGGCGTCGGCGACGAGGTCAGGGCGGTGATCCGCACCGCTTGGCGGCTTTGATTGGGCGCATGGGCTTTGCGAAGTCGCATTTGCTCTCTAGTCTGGCCGCAAGATCAACCGGAAGTGCCTGATGTCGTTACGCATTGCCACCTTCAACGTCGAAAACCTGATGACCCGATTCGATTTTACCGGGTTTCGCAACCAATTGCGTCAGGACCGGGTTATCCAGCTCTTCGAGGTTCGCAGCGAGGGCGTCTACCAGCAGCTGGAGCAGGCGCGGGTAATCGCGTCGACCGACGATACCAGGCAGATGACGGCGCTGGCGATTGCTGATGCGGATGCTGATATCCTCTGCCTGCAGGAGATAGATAACATGGAGGCGTTGCAGGCCTTCGAATACGGCTATCTCTTCCGCATGGTCGGAAACGGCTACCGGCAGAAATATCTGGTCGAGGGCAATGACAGCCGCGGCATCGACGTTGCCGTCCTGATGCGCGAGGAGACGCGCGACGGGCAGAAGATCGAACTCGTCGAGATCAAGAGCCACGCGATGACCACCTATCGCGATCTCGATCTCTTCAACGACGATCTCGCCCAGACCAATCACATCGACGACAAGATCTTCAAGCGTGATTGCCTGGAGCTCGATCTCAGGATCGGCGGCGTGCCGGTGACGCTCTACGTCGTGCACTTCAAGTCGATGGGCGGGCCGCGCGACGGCGTGGACGGTCGGCGCTATACGATGCCGATCCGCCGGGCTGAGGCGAAAGCGGTGCGCCGGATTATCGAGGGTCGCTTCGGAGCGGGAAACACGGATAGCAAGCGGTTCGTCATTTGCGGTGACATGAACGACTACCAGGAGCGCGTCGATGTGATCGGGCGGCGGCGGACCGGGTATTCGTTCAGCCACGAGGACGAGAGCGAGAGCGCGCTCGATGAATTCAGCCGCGACGGCTTTGCGGAGAACGTGGTCAGGCGTCGCGATCCTCTCGACCGCTGGACGCTCTATCATGCGCGTGGACCGGAGGAGCAGTGGCTGTGCCAGCTCGATTACATCTGGCTGTCGCCTGATCTGGCGCGAACCAATGCCGGGCGGCTGCCAGAGATCATTCGCAACGGCCAACCCTTTCGCACGGTGTTTCCGCCGGGCCAGGAGGTCGAGCGCTATCCCCGCACCGGCTGGGACCGGCCGAAGGCGTCGGACCATTGCCCTGTCGTCATGGAACTCGATTTGAAATGATTGGATTTGAGATGGATTTTTCAGAGGATTTCGCTGGCTGGCCGGAGCCGCGCACGGTGTTTCCGATTGCGGGCGTCGATCTTAAGGTTTTGCCGGGCGATCATTCGTTCTACAGCACAAACCGGGAGGCGATCGCTGAGAACTGGGTGAGTGAGACGGCGGCGAACCCACATCTTTTCGATGGCCGGATGGTTTTCCAGAAGCGGCTGGCGCTGACAAGCGAGGGGCTCGTCGGAGAGGGGTATGTCATTCCCTTCTCCACCTTCATGTATTGGCGCCGACAGCCTGAGCGGCTGGGTGGCGTGCATCTCTTTGCCTATCCCGTTATCGAAAGCAGCGATGGAGCGCTGGTGGCGATCCGCATGGGGGCGCATACGGCCAATCCCGGACAGGTCTATTTCGCGGCCGGTTCGCTGGAGCCCGAGGATACGTTCGACGGGCGCTGCGACCTGGAACACAATATGCGTCGCGAGGTGCTGGAGGAGACCGGCTTCGACCTCCGCGACGCAAAGGCGGGCGACGGATATTTCGCGACCTATCATCGGCGGACGGTCACCGTGCTCAGGATGTACCGATTCGACCTGACGGCCGACGAGATCGTCGAGAGGATCCACGCGCACATGCTGGTTGCCGACGACAAGGAAATTGCCGGCGCCGTTGCCATCCGTTCGGCCGATCCCGAGGCCTATTCCTATAACTTCGCGATGCTGCCCGTCATCGACTGGTACTTCCATAAGGCTTCGCTCACCTAACGCCTTGCGCTCGCTCAAGCGCTCGGGCAGGTTGGCGACACGAGGATCGATACAAGGAGGCCGATGTGGCGCGCAGCTACAGCGTCTATGACGTATTCACCAATCGCAAGCTGGCGGGAAATCCGCTGGCGGTCATCTTCGATGGCGACGATCTGAGCGACGAGGCGATGCAGGCCATCGCCAAGGAACTGAACCTTTCCGAAACGGTCTTCGTGCAGGCATCCGGCAATCCGGCCCATGTCGCCAAAATCCGCATTTTCACGCCGGGCCGGGAACTGCCATTCGCCGGGCATCCGACCGTTGGAACCGCGATCGCGCTTGCGGAACGAATCCATGGTGGCGCGACGATCGATCTTGTGTCCGTGCTTGAAGAAAATATCGGCCCGGTGCGCTGCGCGGTACGGCTGAACGAGGGAGAGGCGAGCTTCGCGGAATTCGACCTGCCGCGCAAATCGCAGCAGATCACCATGCCGCTTGACCGGATCGGTATCGGCAAGGCGCTGTCGCTGAAGACGAGCGAGATCGGCTTCGAGAATCACGTTCCCTCGCTCTGGACGGCAGGCGTGCCATTTCTCCTGGTGCCGGTGCGCGATGTCGGCGTGGCCGAGCGGCTGGATTTCGATCCGCAGCTTTGGGAGGCGACCGTGCCCTTCGTCGATGGCGCGCTGGCCTCCGCCTACATCTATTGTCGCGGTGGCGTGAACCATGTCGCGAAGTTCCATACGCGGATGTTCGCGAGCGGTATGGGGATCGTCGAGGATCCGGCAACGGGATCGGCCGCTGCGGCGCTGTCCGGTGCGATCCACCATTTCGACCGGCTGCCGGATGGTCATCACGACGTCATGATCGAGCAAGGCGTGGAGATGGGACGTCCGTCCTTTATCCACCTGCATATGGATATCGAAGGCGCGGCGATCTCGAACGCCCGGATCGGCGGCCAGGCGGTGCGGCTTGCGACCGGTACGCTGGACCTTTGATTTCATTGGATTTCGGCAACGCACAAAAAAATCGCGTTTGTTGAAAGAATTTTCGGAAGGGCGCTAGACAAGCCGAACGATCCTGTTTATACGCCCTCTCACACCACGCAACACAGCGCGGACGGGTGATTAGCTCAGTTGGTAGAGCAGCTGACTCTTAATCAGCGGGTCGTAGGTTCGAGCCCTACATCACCCACCATTCTTTCAAAGAAATCAAAGTATTGCAGACGCAACGCTCGCTTCGGCGAGTGCCGCCGGTACGGCGGGGCCTGCATTTTATCCGATGGTTTTTGATCTTCATTCAACCGCGCGAATCACAACGGTCGCGCGTGCGCCGGTCATGCTGAAAAGCCTGTTCCGCACCCACTCGAATCGGGATTTTTTGCGCAGTGCATGATTTGCCGGCTCAGCGATTCGCTGTGCTCTCGCGAACGCCATCGGCGGCCGCGAAAATTCATTTTCCGAGTTTGCCGTCGTTATTTAGGCCGCGCTTCCGGCGCTCGCATCGGTCGGCTGGTCGGCGCGTCTGCGGCTGGGCAGCGACTTGATCGACAGCAGCGCGTAGATGATCAGCGGCAGGCAGATGAGGTAGGCAATGCGCATGCCCGCATGATCGGCGATGAAGCCGAGCAGCGGCGGCGCAAGGAAGAAGACCACGAAGGACATCTGCGCCACGGCGGCGACATTGACGTGGGACGGGCGGTCGGTGCGCTGTGCGGCCGCCGAGACGCTGAGCGGATAGACGGCGCTGCAGCCGGCACCCATGAGCCCGAAGCCGAGCAATGCGACGAAGGGATGCGGTGCCGCCCAGACGGCGATGACGCCGGCCGCTGCCAGCACCAGCAGAACGGTCGCCACCGCGCGCGCGCCGAAACGATCGACCTGCGGGTCGACCAGCAGGCGGGCGGCGGCCATGAAGAAGGTGAAAGAGGTGAGGCCCAGTCCGCCGATGAAGGGTTCGGAATTGAAGACGTCGCGCATGTAGATCGCCGACCAGTCGATGCCGGCACCCTCGATCAGGAAGGCGGCGATGCCGATGCCGCAGAGCGGCAGCAGGCCTGCCGTCGGCAGCGCGATCAGCGGCGCTTTCGCTTCTTCATGGTGCGTGACGCGCGCGGGCGCGTTGCGCATGCCGGAGATCACCCATGTACCGACGACGAGCACGATGGCGAAGGTGATACCGAGATGGATATGCATCGGTACGCCTGCCTGGCGGATGCCCGAGGCGGCGAGTGCTGTCAGGAAGAAGCCGAGGCTCCAGAAGCCGTGCGCGCGGTTCATCACGCCGCGGCCGAGCTGCGCCTCGATGCGGTCGATCTCGACATTGAGGTTGATCTCCAGCGAGCCGGCCAGCAATCCCTCGAGAATGAGGATGCAGAACACCAGGGGGGCGCTTGCCATCCACGGCACCGTCGCAATCAGCGCCGATGTGCCGAGTACCGTGATGAAGGCCGTCGTGCGGGCGCCCAGGCGCTCGATGATGGGGGAGGCGAAGGTCAGCGCCGTCAGCGCACCCACGGCCGCGCCGATCAGCGTCAGCCCCAGTTCCGAACGATCGACGCCAAGCGCCAGCTGCAGGTCCGGCATGCGGGCAAGCATGGCGCCCATCGATACGGCGAAAAGGAAGAAACAGACATAGATTCGGTGCTGCGGCGCGAGCTGCATTGGTGTCTCCAGGTGGGTATGCGCAGATCGGCGCTGGCAATATCCTAGTTTGGGATTTCGCCGGCACAATCAAAAATAAACATGATGCGTGTATTTTGCATGAAAACTATCGCTGAGGTTTGTATTTTTGGTGGGGTGAGTCTAATGCTGACGCGGATCGGCCGGCGCGCTTACAGTTCCTGGCAATTGCTATGATCGCGCCTTTTGCCGTGCCGAAACGAAGTGGGATGTCATGAAGCTGTCTGCCTGTATCGAATGGCTTTTCGCCGATGAAGCCGAAACCTTTGCCGATCGTATCAGGCTTGCGCATCGCCACGGCGTCGAAGCCGTGGAGTTCTGGCGGTGGACAAACAAGGATGTTGGGAGCCTCGAATGGGCGTTGAACGAGACAGGCATCGAACTCGCCAGTTTCGTTGCCGAGCCGATGATCCCACTCACGGACCTTGCCAACCGGGCGGCTTTTCTTGAGGGTCTAAAGCGGTCGATAGAGGTCGCGCGGCGACTTGGGGCGCGAACCCTGATCGTGCAGGCTGGCGACGATCTTGCCGGCAAATCCCGGGAGGAGCAACGGGCGGCGCTCGAGGAAACGCTGAGCCGCGCCGGCGATGTGCTTGCCGATAGCGGTGTTCGCCTCGGCGTCGAGCCTTTGAACACGCTGATCGACCATGTCGGTTATTTTCTGGAATCGACGCGGGAAGGGCTCGATATCGCCAAGGAGACGGGCAGGCCGGAGATCGGTATCATCTACGACATCTACCACTCCGCCGTGATGGGCGAGGATACGGCCACAGTGATCGGCGGCGATATCGACAAGGTCTTCCATGTTCATATCGCCGATCATCCCGGCCGCAACGAACCGGGCAGTGGCACGATCGATCTGAAGGCTCGCGTCGATTGGCTGTCGGCTCAAGGCTATCGCGGCGCTCTGGGGCTGGAATACCGGCCAACGCTGCCGAGCGCGCAAACAATAGAGCAGACACAGCGGCTGCTTGCCTGATCAAAACCTGGTCGGCCAAAGCCGTTGGCTTACCAAAACTTTTTCCGCCAGCTGTTGCCGAAAGGGCATTCCATTCCACGACCGGGCACCCCATTTAGCTGGCGTAGGAATGATTTTTTGTTTTGACGTTGAGAAGGCCGCGGGATTTCGCGGAGTGTAGGGCGATGCCATCCCAATCAAACCCGGCTCCAGAGCCTTCAGAGCTGAGCGTTGGCCATTGGCCGAGGCATCGGACGACCAGTCTTGACTGGCTGGTCAACGAGACGCGCAACGAGCGCTATATCGACAACCTCCTGGTCCAGCTCTGCGACCGGCTGCGCGGCGAGGGCATTCCCGTCAGCCGCGCCACGATGCATTTCAGGACACACCATCCGCAATGGCTGGGTGCGCGCATTCTCTGGCGGACCGGGATGACCGAGGCGAAGATCACCACCTTCGACTACGGCATCGAAAACACGCCGGAGTTCCTGCGAAGCCCCGTCAACGAGATTTTCAGCGGCGCGGCAGAGGTGCGCAAGGCTATCGAGGCGCTGCGCCCCGGCGACGGGCATGCCGAATTCTATGACGATCTCAAGCGCGAAGGCGTGACGGAATATATCGCCTGGCCGATGGAGCATACGCTCGGCAAGCGTCACATCGTGACCTTCGCCAGCGATCGTCCCGGCGGGTTCCTGGAAGAGCATGTCAACTATCTCAAGGACCTGTTGCCGGCGCTGACGCTGGTGACCGAGATCCGGCTGAAGAACATCATGGCGCGCACGCTGTTGCAGACCTATGTCGGCCCGCATGCCAGCGAGCAGATCCTGGCCGGCGCGACCACCCGCGGCAGCGGCGCCACGGTGGATGCCGCGATCCTGATCTGCGACCTACGCGATTTCACGACGATTTCCGACCACTGGCCGCGCGACGACGTGATCGAACTCTTGAACGGCTATTTCGACGCGATGTCGGAGCCGATCGAGAAGCATGGCGGCGAGATATTGAAATTCATGGGCGACGGCATGCTGGCGATCTTCCCGCTCAGCAATCCGCAGGCCTGCGAAAACCTGTTGCAGGCGATCAAGACCGCCGAGGCATCGATGGTCGAGCTCAACGCCGAGAACAAGCGCAAGGGCCGCGAGGTTCTTCGCTACGGTATCGGCGTGCACGTCGGAGAGGTCATGTACGGCAATATCGGATCGCGCCGGCGGCTCGATTTTACAGTCATCGGTCCGGCGGTGAATGTCGCCTCGCGGCTGGAAAGCCTGACGAAGGAGATCAAGCGGCCGGTGCTGCTCTCCCGGGCGTTCGTGGAGATGGCGGGCCAGGAAGACGAGATGGATAGCCTGGGCGCGTTTCCTTTGCGCGGGCTTGGCGAACCGGTCGACGTGTTTGCGTTTCCGCTGACGTAGCCGGTGGCTTGGCGGTCGCGGGCGGCCTTGGTGTTCCGCGCGATCGTCTCAAGTTGTTCTTATCCGTGGCAAATTCGCGCTTGCCGTGGATTTGCTGTTTCTAGCGCGCACCGCGGGCGATAGACCATCTCGCGAGACGAACCAAATCCGCGAGATCTTTATGCCCGGTCCCCATGTCGTTCCCGTTCACGGCGATGAAACGCTGCCCGATGCCTGCGATGTCGTGGTGATCGGGGGCGGGATCGTCGGGTGCTCGACGGCGCTAGAACTCGCCGAGCGTGGGCTCAAGGTCGTGTTGTGCGAGAAGGGTGGGATCGGGCAGGAGCAGTCCAGCCGCAACTGGGGGTGGGTGCGCATCTCGATGCGCGATCCGCGCGAGGTGCCGCTGATGGCAGAGGCGTTGCGCCTATGGGGCAATCTCGACGCCCGCACCGGGCGCGATACAGGCTTCAAGCGTGCCGGCATCATCTTTACCTGCGCCAACGAGAAGGAGCTGTCGGATCATGATCGCTGGCGCGCCAATCTCCGGGACTACCAGATCGACACCAGGATGCTGAGCGCCGCCGAATTCGGCGATCTCTTTCCCGGCTCGAAGCTACCCATGGCCGGCGCGCTCTACACGCCCGCCGACGGCCGCGCCGAGCCGCAGAAGGCAGCACCCGCGATCGCCGAGGCCGCGCGCGACAAGGGCGCCACGATCCTCACCGCTTGCGCGGTGCGCGGGATCGAACTCGCGGCGGGCGCCATCTGCGGCGTGGTGACCGAACGCGGGCCGATCGCCTGCCAGGCCGTTGTGCTCGCCGGTGGGGCATGGTCCAGCCTGTTTTCCGGTCGCTTCGGGATCGATCTTCCGCAGCTCAAGGTGATGAACAGCGTCTTGAGGACAAAGCCGCTCACGGGCGGGCCGGAGCAGACGATCTGGGCCAACGACTTTGCCATCCGCAAGCGCCAGGACGGCGGATATACGGTGGCCTCGGGCTACGACAATATCGTCGATATCGTGCCGTCGTCGTTTCGCCATGCCATGGATTTTCTGCCGGCGCTGCGCTCCGAGTGGAAGGCGCTCTCCTTCCGGCTCGGCCTGCGCTTTCTCGACGAGGCGCGCATCCCGCGCCGATGGTCGCTCGATGAGGCAAGCCCCTTCGAATATAACAGGGTGCTCGATCCCATCCCATCCAGACGCAAGCAGGACAAGGCGCTGGCGGATTTGAAGGCTGCGTTTCCCGTCTTCGAGAAGGCCGAGATCGCGCAGCGCTGGGCGGGCTATATCGACGTGACGCCCGATGCGGTGCCTGTCATCTCCAGCGTCGAGACCATTCCGGGCTTGCACATCGCGACCGGCTTTTCCGGCCACGGCTTCGGCATCGCGCCGGCCGCCGGGCGGCTGATGGCCGATATCGTGACGGGCAGGGCGCCGATCGTCGATCCCCGGGCATTCCGGCTGTCGCGGTTCAGCGATGGGTCGAAGATTGAGTTGATTAGCGGGGTTTGATTGCGGGGGCGACGCAAAAGCTTGGTTTCTTTGACATTTGCACGCCCATAAGACCGTCCCGACGTTTGTCAGGCTTTTCGCTATGACGTCTCACGCTGCTTTCAGTGGAACAATAGCTTCCAGTTCGGCACCCGCGTTTTCTTCAGCCGTCGCGAGATCGAACGCAGTCTGCATGTTGGTCCAGAACTCCGGCGTCGTGCTGAACAACCTGGCCAAACGCAAAGCGGTATCGGTTGTAATCGGGTTTTTTTCAGCAACAATCCGTTCGATGCGGGCGCGCTGTACGTTCAATAGCTTAGCCAGCGTGTAAGCCTTGAGGCCATTGGGCACCATGAACTCTTCGCGAAGTATCTCGCCAGGATGAATCGGCGGATGGAAACGAGTTACCATTGCAGTTTTCCCTTGCAGTTGGCAGTCAGTGATAGTCAACAATCTCCACGTTTTCAGGCCCGGCCTCCGTCCAACGGAAGCAAATCCGCCATTGGTCGTTTATCCGAATTGAATGCTGGCCCACGCGGTCGCGTTTCAGCTTCTCCAACTGGTTTCCCGGAGGGGACAACAAGTCGGCTAAGGCAGAAGCGTTGTCGAGCATGAACAGCTTTCGTCTTGCCGCTTTGACAAGATCGGGCGGAAACCCCTTTGGAGCCTTTCCGTCTATGAGGGCCGGTGCCCAGTCGCCGCGACAGCTGATGATCGTCATTGCAAAAAACGTAGCATTGCATGCAACGCAATGCAATGGAAACGTAGCACATTGCGCTACGTTTCCAGCCGATGGGAAATGATTGGGTTATCAGGATGCCACCGCATGCGTTTGCCGCTCAGCGACGCGCGTCATCTTCCCTGGCAAGGACTTTCAGGTGTGGCGTGAACCCGGTTTTTATTCAGCAAGGCGGATTGGAAGGGCTATCTCGAGGCCGCCCTTATCGCACATCAAAAATTAGACGGAATTTATAACCATTTCAAATGGTTAAAAGAGAAGTGGCACGCCCTAGGGGAGTCGAACCCCTCTTCCCAGAATGAAAATCTGGTGTCCTAACCGATAGACGAAGGGCGCTTCCTTCGTGGTGGCGCCCTTATAATCAGGCACTTGGATTCCCGCAAGCGGCAAGAAGTGATTTTTTGCAAAAAAATGACAAGAAATGCCGGCGTGTGGAAAAAGGCGCGTATTACATTGAAATCAAACGCCTAAACGCGGGCGCCTTCGGCTGCCGGAGCGGCAGCGGAAGGCGGTGAGCGGAACGCGCTGTCGCCATCAGAGCGCGCGGGCAAGCGTGGCAGCAGCCGGTTTGCCGCCGCAGCCCCAGTTCCAGTCCCGGTTGCGGCCCGTGTCGAGATGGATGGAATCGGTGTGGCAATAGGTGCCGACGCCGCCGCGGTCGGGAAGCGAGCGGATATAGCTGGCGATATCCCATTTGGAGACGCCATCGATCTGGATGTCGGCGGCGTCGCAGCTCATGTGCATGGATTCTTCGGCGCCGCCGACCATGCGGTTGTGATCGGGATCGCGATAGCCCGACGTGACGATCACCGGCTTGCCGAAGTGGGTCTCGACCGTTTTGATGACCTTCAGAAGGTTCGGTTTGAAGCAGCCGACCTCGACCTTGTCGTTCTGCACGCGCAATCCGTTCGGCGCGATGCGCGTCATGCCCGGAAGCGATGCTTTCTTGATAAGACCGGACAGGCTGGTGAGAAGGTTCTGCTTGGGCGCTGCGTAGAGCGCATTCATGCTCTGGCCGGGTAGCGCGCTTGTCGCCAATGAGGCGGTCTGCACAGGATCGATCCTGGTGCTGGTGTTTTGCGAGGATTGCTGCGGCGGGAGTGTTTGTTGCTGCGGCGCCGGATCGACCGGGAGCTGGCTCGAATAGACGCTCGAGCGCGTTGCGCCGACGCCGGTCGATGGCTGCAATGTGGTCGAGGTCGGGTTGTTCTGGATCTTCGGCTTGACCGAGAAGATGCTCATCGCCTGGGCGTTGATGCCGGTCGACTGCATGGCAAGACCGCCGATGTTGGCGGGCGCCATGGCTTCCGGCGCTGCCGATGCCGGCTGGCCCGGGGCCTGCGCCAGATTGGCGGCTTGCGCTCCGGGGACGTTGGTCGTCCCGGAGACGTTCGTCATCCGGGGGTCGCGGTAGCCGGCCTGTTGCGCGGTAGCCGCTGTCGGGGCAGCGTTCGCGGCCATTTGCTGATCTTGCGCGGGCGCGGGTTCGGCGGCGGATGCGAGCGCGTCGACGGCGGGCTTGTCGGACACGCAGCCCGACAGCGCCCACGCGGAGGCGGCGATCAGAAGGGCCGCCTTCAAGGGCGTGCGCTTTTCAACAGCGAGCAAGCGAGCAGTCTCCAAAGTGAAGGCGAGGGGCGCGCAAAACGCACGTTCCGCCTCGAGTCATCTAGAGATTGCCCGCAGCACAGTTGCGCGGCAAGGACGATCCGGACGCAGTGGCCGGAAATCGAAAAAGCCGCAAGCCTCGCAAAAGCCTCGGCTTACCAGGCGCCGGTGTTGCCCATCGATGCCCATGGTTCGGCCGCTTCCAGGCTGCCACCCTTCTGCAGGATTTCGATCGAGATGCCATCAGGCGAGCGCACGAAAGCCATGTGTCCGTCGCGCGGCGGGCGGTTGATGGTGATGCCGTTGTCCATCAGTTTCTGGCAGGTCGCGTAGATGTCGTCGACCTCATAGGCAAGGTGGCCGAAGTTGCGTCCGCCGGTGTAGTCTTCCGGGTCCCAGTTGTAGGTCAGCTCCAGGCACGGTGCGCCCTTGGCGGTGGCGTCGGCCTTGTCGCCGGGGGCAGCCAGGAACACGAGGGTGAAGCGGCCCTTCTCGTTGTCGATGCGACGGGTTTCTTCGAGCCCGAAGAGGGTCGCGTAGAAATGGAGCGATGCATCCAGATCCTTCACGCGGACCATGGTGTGGAGATAACGCATTCTGTTTCCTCTCAAAATACTGGCGCGCCTCTTATGTGGCGGAACGTCAGGTTCAGGCAAGACTAGGGGGTAAGATTGGCAGTTGCGAATAAACGAAAAGTAGGGCTTGCGCTAATCCGTTACCAACATGTTAATCTTGATCTCAAGAATCAGTTAACCGTAACAGTGTGACGCGTATTGAGGGGCTGGCGAAATGGCTGACAGGATTTCATCGACTGAGATCACCGACCTCGAACAACTCGCGGGCGATGCGGTTGACCTCATCGAAATCACCGGCGTCGTGAAATGGTTCGACGTCGCCAAAGGCTTCGGTTTCATCGTACCAGACAACGGCATGCAGGATGTGCTTCTGCACGTGACTTGCCTGCGCCGCGACGGCTATCAGACCATTCTCGAAGGTACGCGCATCGTCGCTCTCATTCAGCGCCGCGACCGCGGATACCAGGCATTCAAAATCCTCTCCATGGACCAGTCGACGGCGGTTCATCCGTCGCAGCTGCCGCCGGTGCGCACGCATGTGCAGGTCACGCCGACGAGCGGCCTGGAGCGCGCGCTGGTCAAGTGGTTCAACCGCACCAAGGGCTTCGGCTTTCTGACGCGCGGCGAGGGGACCGAGGATATTTTCGTGCATATGGAAACGCTGCGCCGCTTCGGTCTTACCGAGCTTCGTCCCGGCCAGGTTGTGCTTGTTCGCTTCGGCGATGGCGACAAGGGGTTGATGGCGGCCGAAATTCATCCGGATGCACCGACCCCCGTGAGCCGGGCGCACTGATGAACATGGTTTCGCATCGGATCAGAAGCGCCTTCTTGGCGCTTTTTTTCATGCTGGCGCTGCCGGCGTTCGCGCAGTCCGTCGTCAAGTTCGACACGGAGCCTCTGGTCATCCAGACGACATCAGGACAGAAATACAACTTTACCGTCGAGGTTGCCGATACCAACGAGCAGCGCCAGCGCGGGCTGATGTACCGCCAGGACATGGCCGCAGACGCTGGCATGATCTTCGACTTCGGCACGTCGAAGCGGGTGCAGATGTGGATGGAAAACACGGTGCTGCCGCTCGACATGCTGTTCGTCGACCGGGCCGGCATCGTTCGCGGCATCAAGGCGAATGCGGTGCCCTATTCCCGCGATATCATCGATTCGGTGACTGCAGTGAAGTACGTGATCGAGCTCAATGCAGGTGCCGCGGCAAAGCTCGGCCTAAAGGCGGGCGACAGGGTTACCAGCCCGACAATCACCAAGTACAAGTAACGAGAGACGGGCTGCGGTTTCTTCCGTTCCCACATAAAAAAAAGGCTCGTCCCGCGTTGTCGCAAGGACGAGCCAAGTTGTACGGCTATGAGCGACGTGCAAGAAGCTCATGAGCGGACAATAGCGCGGTGCGCCGCCGCCACATTGATCTGCATCAAACGTCGCGATCCGGCACAGATATCACTGTTGCCTACGCCTTTTTGAGGAACTCCGTCTTCAGCACCAGGCCTTTGACCTGCTTGGTGTTGCATTCCACTTCACCGGGGTTTCCGTTGAGGCGGATGTTCTTCACCAGCGTTCCGCGCTTGATGGTTTCCGACGTGCCCTTGACCTTCAGGTCCTTGATGAGCGTGACGGAATCGCCGTCGTTGAGCTCTGCGCCGTTGCTGTCTCTCACAATTGGTTCGTCGGTCATTGTACTCTCGTTTTTCAAATTGCTTGTTGCATATGAAGGATATGACGCGTCTGCGGTTCCCGTTGCGTGATGCACATCACGTTCGGTTATCGAGCCTGCGCCACGCAGCCAATGATGCTTCCCTAGAGGCTGGAGCCGCCAAAGTAAAATCAATTGGTTGGACATTATCGCTCATCAGCGGTCGCTGATTGTCTCGCGACTGATACAAGCGCGCCGGTCTTGTGGCACTGGCAAAGATGACGTGGAATCCCTATCTGTAGGGCGCGCGGCGAGTTGCCTTGCAGGTGGCTCAGGCAGGCTGGATGGAGACGTTCAGGCTGCCGCCCGACGAATTTCGTAACGAACCTCAGGGAATGGAGATATTCGATGACTATCGAACGCGCAGTGCTTGCAGGCGGTTGTTTCTGGGGGATGCAGGATTTGATCAGGCGCCTGCCGGGTGTCGAGACGACGCGCGTGGGTTACACCGGCGGCGAGGTTGCCAACGCAACCTATCGCAATCACGGCAATCACGCAGAGGCGATCGAGATCCTGTTCGATCCCGCGAAGACCAGCTATCGCGACATTCTGGAATTCTTCTTCCAGATTCACGATCCGTCGACGCCCAATCGCCAAGGCAACGATCTCGGCCCCAGCTACCGCTCGGCCATCTTTTACGAGAACGATGAGCAGAAGCGAATCGCAGAGGACACGATCGCCGATGTGGACGCATCCGGCCTGTGGCCGGCCAAGGTCGTGACCGAACTCGCCCCGGTCAGCGATTTCTGGGAAGCCGAACCGGAACATCAGGACTATCTGGAACGGATTCCGAACGGCTACACCTGCCACTTCGTGCGCCCGGGCTGGAAGCTGCCGAAGCGGCAATCCTCCGCGGCTTAAAGAGAGCCACTCATCTATAGCGCCAGGTCGAGAGACCTGGCGTTTTGCGTTTCCTGCCACATGGAAGCCGCCGCTTCAGTCAGTTCCGTTGCTGAAGTGCCGATTCAAGACAGGCGAGGAGGTGCTTGATATCAACGGGCTTGCCAAGAACGGCAAATGCGCCGCCGTCGAGGGCTGCCGACCGGGTGCGGTCGTCGCGATAGGAGGTCATGAAGATGATCGGCGGCCGCGGCGGCGTCTTGTTCAGTTCGGCCTGAAGCTCGATGCCGCTGAGGCCGGGCATGGAGACGTCGAGCAGCATGCAATCGACAGAGGAGCGATTCTCGTAAGCCAGAAACGACTCGGCGTTTGCGAAAAGCAGGCTTTGGTAGCCGCAGGACAAGACGAGATCATCGAGCGCCTCCCGGATGGCTTGGTCGTCGTCGACGATGGCGATTGTGGAAATTTGGGGCAAGAGGGGGTGACCTTGACGTGGTATGCCGGGATTTGGATCTTCCGGACTCGAGGATGCTTGCTTGGTTTCCCTAATATGCGCCTCGATCGTGCGACGGGGTACCATACATGGGTCTAGGTTGCTCACTTGCGCCGAGCGTTGGGAGAGCGCACAACCTGTGACAGATGCGGGCGGTTACAGATGCGGATCCTCGATCGGCAAGATCATCTTGAACACCGCGCCGCCGTCAGGATGATTGAAGCCGTCGAGCTTGCCGCCACGGCTTTCCAGCGTGCTGCGGCAGATCGACAACCCCATTCCGAGCCCCTCGGCCTTGGTGGTGTAGAAGGGCGTGAAGAGCTTCTCGATCGCCTCGGGGCTGATGCCGGGGCCGCTGTCCTTCACCGACACGCCGACCATGCCATCTGCCGGCTGGATCTCGACGACAATCTCGCGAACAGGGCACTTGGCGCCGCTGATCGCCTGGATCGCATTGGTCATGAGGTTGATCATCACCTGCTGGATTTCCACCCGCACGCTCTTGATAAGTGGCACGCCCGCGACCGGGCGCACGGTCACAGCGATGCCATCGCGCTTCAGGTCGTGCTCGACCAGCGAGCGGGTCTCATCGATCAGCGTCGACAGGTCGATCCATTCGGCCTTGCTTTCCTGCTGGGTGAGGAGGTTGCGGGTGTTGTGGATGATGTCGCTGGCGCGCTGGCCGTCGCGGATGATGCGTTCGGCGGAGCGGCGGATGGCCGATAGATCCGGCGGGTCGCGATCCAGCCAGCGAAGCAGCGTCTGCGCGTTGACGGCGATGGCGCCGAGCGGCTGGTTCAGTTCATGCGCCAACGAGGCGGAGAGGGCGCCGATGGTGGCTGCTTTCGACGCCTTGGCGAATTCGGCGCGCGCCTCGATCAGCGCGGCTTCCGTCATTTCACGCTGGGTGATGTCGACCATGCCGACGACCACGCGGTTGAAGGCTGCGATGTCGTCGGGAAAACTGATGCTCAACAGCACCTGCCTGACTTCGCCGCTATCGGTTGCTATCTTGCCTTTCCCTTCGAAATAGGACTGGCCGGTGAACATCGCGCTCATCAAATGCAGGAAGGTCTGGTCGCCGGAGGCGATGAAATGGGCCATGGACTCACGCGTGTCGCTGAGTGCGGATGCGCCGACCAACTCCCGGGCCGCCTCGTTTGCCGCAACCGTGCGCAGCAGGCCGATGCAGTGGTCAATGATCTCGGGGTGTCGGCGTGCGTGGTCTTCGAGATCGGTAACGCCGGCGGCCTTCAGCTCCATCAGGTAGGCGCGCAGCTGTGAATAATCCCGCTCCCAGAGCGCGACACGTGCGCCGTCGAAAATCGCGCGGTAACGGGCTTCGCTTTCGCGGATTTCGGCGTTTCTTTCGATCAGTTCGGCGCGGAAGGCGTCGTTTCGCAAAAGCAGCGCCATGGTGATGGCCAGCGCCGCCAGCGCGACCGCGAGACGGATGAAGGTCTGCAGATCGGGATCGGGCCCATGGGTGAGGAAATAGGAGAGGACCGTCAGGGCGATGCAGACGATCGAGGTCAGCAGCAGTCCGGTTCGGGTCAGTATTTCCGAGCCGAGCAGCAGAGCCATGACATAGAGAACCGCGATCGCGCCTTCGATATTGGTGAAGGTGTCGATCACAAAGACGATCGCCATCAGGACGGCTGATATCAGCGCGACGGTGACGCGATGGCCCGTGCTGCCACGTTGATTGAACAGCACACCGGCTTGCTCCGCACTCATGATATGATCCCCATCTACCCTGGCGCGCATGATAGAGATCGCGGCCGTCATTCTAACCTATACATAGGTGTCGTTTGCGCAAAAGGTGGTTTTGCCTTCTGTTTCAAGCGATTGACCATATTCGCGGCCGGATCCCGTTCTTTGACGAGGACAGGGAGGCCGGTGCAGGCCTATAGTGCGTGCCGAGCGGACCACGATCCCGCCACGTCGCGTTGTCCAGGGAAGAGCAGAGTGAATATCAGTTTCGTCGATAGCCGAGCGAGCCATGAAGCGGTGCACATGCTGGCCTTTCGGGGCGGGGTTGCCGCGCCGGCAACGCGCAGCGTTCCCGAGGAAGTGGCAATCGCCTTCTCCTATGGCGGCAGCTCGCATGCGGTGATGATGGCGACGCCTGCTGATTTGATCGACTTTGCCGTCGGCTTCAGTCTCACCGAGGGGCTGATCGACACGGTCTCGCAGATCGAGGCGATCGAGATCGTTCAGGACGAGATCGGCATCGACGTGCAGATCGCGCTTTCAGACGATGTCGAGGAGAAGCTGCGCGCACGCCGGCGGCACATGATGGGGCCGGTCGGTTGCGGTCTCTGCGGTATCGAGTCGCTGGAGCAGGCGGTGCGCACGGTTCGGCCCGTGCTCTCGTCCGATCTCACGGTCACTGCTGATGATATCGCGCGCGCGGTGGCGAACCTCGCCGATCACCAGCAGCTCAACCACAAGACCCGCGCGGTGCATGGCGCCGGGTTTTTCGTGCCGGGGAGCGGGCTTTTGGCGGTGCGCGAAGATGTCGGCCGGCACAACGCGCTGGACAAGCTCTGCGGCGCCGTCATCGCCTCGGGCGTTTCCGGCGGCAGCGGCGCGGTTGTTGTGACCAGCCGGCTCTCGATCGAGATGATCCAGAAATCAGGGTTTCTCGGCAGCCCGATCCTGATCGCCATCTCGGCGCCGACGGCCTATGCCATTCGCACGGCCGAGCAAGCCGGGATCACCATGATCGCCGTTGCGCGCGGAGAGGATTTCGAGATCTTCACGCATCCGCACCGGGTGATTTTCTGAGTTTACCCAAAAGGAAAGACCGCCCCGGGGGTAGGGGGCGGTCTCTGGCGGATCGGGGGGAGTGATCCGCGTCTTCGATGCGGGGGCGGCATCGAAGACAGGTAGCGTGCGGCGCTACCGCCTCACGGAGGGGACGTGAGGCACGGGAAGAAGCTACCCCGTTCCCATCCGCTGCATAACTATACTTAGGTCTGGTCCGACTAGACGACCATAGAATAGGCCGGCCGACGCAGTCCGCCTAAGCTCCGCTCACATTCACCGATTGGAGCCGATCTCATGTCGTCGTTCAAGAAGCCATTCGCGTTGGCAGCCCAGCAAGCGGGAAACAGCCCGCCGGAGCGATCGCCCGGCGCCGACCTGCCGAAGCGGGTCGCGATTACCATCCATTCCGACGAGACCCGTCTGCCGGTGTTGCTCATCGCGCCGACCATCCACTGACCCCACCCCGTGCACACACCAACATCAGGAGAATCCGACCATGACACATCAACCCGCATCCGGAATCCAGCGCGCGGCGCTTGCCACCCCAACCGATCTTTCCTCGAACGCCACGACCGATATCGCGCCGGCGCTGACAGCGCTGCTTGCCGATGTTTTCGTGCTCTACATGAAGACGAAGAATTTCCACTGGCACATGTCTGGCCCGCATTTTCGTGACTACCACCTGATGCTGGACGAGCAGGGTGAGCAGATCTTTGCCATGACCGACGATATCGCCGAGCGCGCCCGCAAGATCGGCGGCACGACGCTGCGCTCCATCGGTCACATCGGCCGCCTGCAACGGCTGCTCGACAACGATGCGGATTACGTCACGCCGGAGGATATGCTTGCCGAACTGCGCGACGACAACAAGCAGCTCGTGGGGCTGATGCGCCAGCTGCATGAACTGACATCCGAGCATAACGACGTCGCGACGACGAGCCTCTTGGAAAACTGGATCGATGAAGCCGAGCGCCGGGCCTGGTTCCTGTTCGAAAGCACGCGTCGCGGCGCGTAAGTCGGAATCGATGCCCTGTCGCCAACCATCCCTGGCCTTGCCGGTCGGGGGTGGTTTTTCGATTCGTCGATCGCAGGCGGGCGTCTCGCACGCCGCCGCGTCCGGTACCCGACGTTGATTCGCGTATTTCGTCGGCCGGATCGCACCGCCGCATACTTTGGTATGGTTGAAGCTAAACCCCAATAGGATTTCGAGATCACCCGTCCGGTCCTAGGCTCCCTCATGCAACGAAAGGGGATGCGCCATGACCAGCCAGGCATTTCGCGAAAGACCGGCATGCCAGCCCTCAGTCGAGCAAACACGGCCATTTCCCTCCATGCCGCTCGAGGCGCTGCTCGATACGGATCCGGATGCGTCGCTCTGGGAACGCCTCTACTGGCAGTTCACGTTGCCGACGTTCCTATCCACGGCGCTGAGCAGCCTGGGTGAGGATTGTAATCAGCAAACATGAGGAGGAAGCCGGGATGACGCGTGACTGCAGGCCGCTTGTCGAAGTATCAATTCAAAGGGATGGACTGCGAATCCCGCTTGGGATCATGACGATCGCGCAAGCGCTCGATCTGCCGCATCACCGGGACTTCGTGTTCGTCCATCTGGCAGGAAAGGCCGATGGTACTCCTGGCGAATTGTCGCGAGAGCGCTAGCGACGCGCGTCTTGTCCTACAAGGCATTTGCCCTGTTATACAGATCGAATTTTCAGGGAGTTTACCAGCTGTTTCAGCATGGTGATGATGGTCGGAGTGGAGAGATTCGAACTCCCGACCCTCTGGTCCCAAACCAGATGCGCTACCAGACTGCGCTACACTCCGTGCCAACGAGGAGCGCAATACACGGTTCGATCATGCGCTGCAATAACTAAAATCGTCTTTTCACAAGGATTGCCTCTCCGGCGTTCGTTCAGGGTGTTGTCAGCATCCAATGCCATCCCCGCCGCTTGGTCGCGCGGCATCTTCGCTGGGCATGCGGTTTTCAGGATGGGTGGAATTGGAAGACACGGTATTATCGGAGCCTGGCAACGGCTTTCGGCCGAAGATCGGGAGCGTGACGCTATCGGTGCTGACGGCTATGTATGTTCTCGCGGTGGCAAACCACACGTTCTGGACCCGCGCTGTCGATTATCTTTCCTCAACACCCTTTGCGTTTGCTGCCTTCGTAGTCGGCATTTCGACGCTGACCATCGCGGCGCTCACGACGTTCTCTGTGAAGTACGTGACCAAGCCGGCGCTGATCTTCTTCCTGATGGTGGCGGTGGTGTCGTCTTGGTTCACGGACCGGTTCGGCGTGATCATCGACAAGGAGATGATCCGCAATGCTGCGGTGACGACGCAGGCGGAATCGGCGCATCTCATCACGCCGTCCTTCCTGCTGTACATCCTTCTGGCGGGTGTGCTGCCATCGCTGTTCATCGCGTGGGTCAGGGTCGTGCACAAGCCGTTCCTGAAGAAGTTCGTCTGGAACATGGCGGTCATCGTGCCGTGTCTGGCGATCACCATTGCGGCCGGCCTCGGATTTTCGCAGACCTATGCCTCGGTCGGGCGCTTGCACAAGGACCTGATGCTGACATTCAATCCCTTCGTTCCGATCGGAAGTGCTGCGCGTTTCGCATTCGCCTCGGAGGACGATCGCTATATCGTACGTCGGCCGCTCGGCACGGATGCGCATCAGCGCACGGCAAGCGCCAATGGTAAGCCGAGAGTAACGATCATCGTTGCCGGCGAGACGGGCAGGGCGCAGAATTTTTCGCTCGGCGGCTATCCGCGCGAGACCAACCCCGAGATGAAGGCGCGTGGCGTCGTCTATTTCAAGAATGCGACGAGCTGCGGCACCTCCACGGCGGTTTCGCTGCCCTGCATGTATTCGGTCTATACGCGGCAGGACTATACGCACCGCAAGGGGCTTGAGACCGATAACCTCACGGATATTCTCGGCCATGCCAAGATCGACGTCGAGTGGTGGGACAACGATACCGGCAGCTATGGTGTCGCAAACCGCATTCCCTATCGCTTCCTGCCCGATGCCGCCGATCCACGCTTCTGCACGGATGGCGAATGCCTGGACACCGTGCTGCTCGACAAGCTCGGCGACTGGCTCTCGAATGTGAAGAGCGACAGCGTGCTCGTCCTGCACCAGCTCGGAAGCCACGGACCTGCCTATTATCGGCGCTATCCCGACGATTTTCGCCGCTTCACGCCGGATTGCCGCACACCCGAGTTCGGCGCCTGCAAACCGGAAGAGATCGTCAACGCATATGACAACACGATCCTCTTCACCGATCACGTGGTCGCCAAGGTCATCGATAATCTGAAGATGCATCAGGACAAGATTTCGGCTTCGATGCTTTATGTTTCAGACCACGGTGAGTCGCTGGGTGAAAACGGGCTCTATCTTCACGGAGCGCCCTATATCATCGCGCCGGCGGAGCAGACGCGGGCGCCGATCATCGTCTGGCTGTCGCCCGATTTCAGCGCTGCCTCGGGCATCGATACGGCGTGCCTTTCCGCCAGCGCTTCCAATCCGGTGTCGCACGACAATTTCTTCCACAGCGTTCTCGGGCTGATGGATGTCGAAACCAGTGTCTATGACGCGACGCTCGACCTGTTTTCCGGCTGCCGCAAGGCGCCGGACAAGGCAGTTCAGACCTCGTTCAAGGGGTAGGCCGCTGGCGCGCGGGATTCACGGCTTTTCGCTTGAAAAGGAAGGGATTCGCCGCTAAGCAAAATTCATCTATCTGTGCGATCGTATATGAAGATGGCCCGCAAGGGGCCAGTCCATTGATTGCGAAGCCATAATTCGGAGGCGTGCAGCCATGTCTGCCAAGATCTATCGTCCAGCAAAGACCGCCATGCAGTCCGGCAAGGCCAAGACTCACCTGTGGGTGCTGGAGTTCGATCAGGAGACGCCGCGCACGATCGATCCGATCATGGGCTACACGTCGTCCTCGGATATGCGCCAGCAGGTGAAGCTGAACTTCGAAACTCAGGAACTGGCCGAAGCCTATGCGCAGCGCAACGGCATCGAGTACCGGGTGATCACCCCGAAAGATCCACAGCGTCAGACGGTGGCATATCCGGATAATTTCCGCTATACGCGCACGCAACCCTGGACGCACTGATCGGACGCGCCGATCGCTTCCAGAGCCCACGCCTTCGATGCGCGCTTGCGCATCGGCCGTGTGGCCCCTTAGCTCAGCTGGATAGAGCACCTGCCTTCTAAGCAGGTGGTCGCAGGTTCGAATCCTGCAGGGGTCGCCATTTTCTGACTTGCCCAGCCCGGACACATA
>UBVW01000039.1:0-2596 GCA_900469085.1 Hyphomicrobiales bacterium
ATAGGGTGTAAGAAGCGAACTCGGGGAACTGAAACATCTAAGTACCCGAAGGAAAGGACATCAACCGAGACTCCGCAAGTAGTGGCGAGCGAACGCGGACCAGGCCAGTGGCAATGAGGAATAAAGTGGAACCTTCTGGAAAGTTGGGCCGTAGCGGGTGATAGCCCCGTACGCGTAGAACACTCATTGTCCTAGAGTAGGGCGGGGCACGTGAAACCCTGTCTGAACATGGGGAGACCACTCTCCAAGCCTAAGTACTCGTGCATGACCGATAGCGAACAAGTACCGTGAGGGAAAGGTGAAAAGCACCCCGACAAGGGGAGTGAAATAGAACCTGAAACCGGATGCCTACAAACAGTCGGAGCCTGAGAGGGTGACGGCGTACCTTTTGTATAATGGGTCAACGACTTAGTGTAACAAGCAAGCTTAAGCCGGTAGGTGTAGGCGAAGCGAAAGCGAGTCTGAATAGGGCGATTTAGTTTGTTGCATTAGACCCGAAACCGAGTGATCTAGCCATGAGCAGGTTGAAGGTTGGGTAACACCAACTGGAGGACCGAACCCGCATCTGTTGCAATAGATTGGGATGACTTGTGGTTAGGGGTGAAAGGCCAATCAAACTCGGAAATAGCTGGTTCTCCGCGAAATCTATTTAGGTAGAGCGTCTGACGAATACCCCGGGGGGTAGAGCACTGGATGGGCTATGGGGACTCACCGTCTTACTGATCCTAACCAAACTCCGAATACCCGGGAGTACTATCAGGCAGACACACGGCGGGTGCTAACGTCCGTCGTGAAAAGGGCAACAACCCTAACCTCCAGCTAAGGTCCCCAAGTCATGGCTAAGTGGGAAAGGATGTGAGGATCCCAAAACAACCAGGATGTTGGCTTAGAAGCAGCCATCATTTAAAGAAAGCGTAACAGCTCACTGGTCTAAATAAGGGTCTTTGCGCCGAAAATGTAACGGGGCTGAAGCCATGCACCGAAGCTGAGGATGTGCACTTGTGCACGTGGTAGCGGAGCGTTCCGTAAGCCTGTGAAGGGACAGTCGTGAGACATCCTGGAGGTATCGGAAGTGCGAATGTTGACATGAGTAACGATAAAGAGGGTGAGAGACCCTCTCGCCGAAAGACCAAGGGTTCCTGCTTAAAGTTAATCTGAGCAGGGTTAGCCGGCCCCTAAGGCGAGGCGGAAACGCGTAGTCGATGGGAACCACGTTAATATTCGTGGGCCTGGTGGTAGTGACGGATTGCGTAACTTGTACGGACTTATTGGATTGTTCGTGCAGGGAAGCGGTTCCAGGAAATAGCTCCATCATTATAGACCGTACCCGAAACCGACACAGGTGGTCAGGTAGAGTATACCAAGGCGCTTGAGAGAACTATGTTGAAGGAACTCGGCAAATTGCACGCGTAACTTCGGAAGAAGCGTGACCCCATTTTACGCAAGTGAGATGGGGTGGCACAGACCAGGGGGTAGCGACTGTTTATCAAAAACACAGGGCTCTGCGAAGTCGCAAGACGACGTATAGGGTCTGACGCCTGCCCGGTGCTGGAAGGTTAAAGGGAGAGGTGCAAGCTTTGAACTGAAGCCCCAGTAAACGGCGGCCGTAACTATAACGGTCCTAAGGTAGCGAAATTCCTTGTCGGGTAAGTTCCGACCTGCACGAATGGCGTAACGACTTCCCCGCTGTCTCCAACATAGACTCAGTGAAATTGAATTCCCCGTGAAGATGCGGGGTTCCTGCGGTCAGACGGAAAGACCCCGTGCACCTTTACTATAGCTTTACACTGGCATTCGTGTCGGCATGTGTAGGATAGGTGGTAGGCTTTGAAGCGGGGACGCCAGTTTCCGTGGAGCCATCCTTGAAATACCACCCTTATCGTCATGGATGTCTAACCGCGGTCCGTTATCCGGATCCGGGACAGTGTATGGTGGGTAGTTTGACTGGGGCGGTCGCCTCCGAAAGAGTAACGGAGGCGCGCGATGGTGGGCTCAGACCGGTCGGAAATCGGTCGTCGAGTGCAATGGCATAAGCCCGCCTGACTGCGAGACTGACAAGTCGAGCAGAGACGAAAGTCGGTCATAGTGATCCGGTGGTCCCGCGTGGAAGGGCCATCGCTCAACGGATAAAAGGTACGCCGGGGATAACAGGCTGATGACCCCCAAGAGTCCATATCGACGGGGTTGTTTGGCACCTCGATGTCGGCTCATCGCATCCTGGGGCTGGAGCAGGTCCCAAGGGTTTGGCTGTTCGCCAATTAAAGCGGTACGTGAGCTGGGTTCAGAACGTCGTGAGACAGTTCGGTCCCTATCTGCCGTGGGTGTAGGAATATTGACAGGATCTGTCCCTAGTACGAGAGGACCGGGATGGACATATCTCTGGTGGACCTGTTGTCGTGCCAACGGCATAGCAGGGTAGCTACATATGGAATGGATAACCGCTGAAGGCATCTAAGCGGGAAACCAACCTGAAAACGAGTATTCCCTATCAGAGCCGTGGAAGACGACCACGTTGATAGGACGGGTGTGGAAGCGCAGCAATGTGTGAAGCTTACCGTTACTAATAGCTCGATCGGCTTAATTGTTCTCATTGCTT
>UBVW01000063.1:0-116641 GCA_900469085.1 Hyphomicrobiales bacterium
CAGGCGGATGAGGGGGCCGCCAGCACAACGCCGACCTCACCACCCACCTCACAGCAAAACGGGCGGAAAATCCGCCCGTTCGCATCATCCCATCAACCCAATCCGATCAAACGAACTGGCTAAGGCCCGGAACCGAGGCCACGACCTCGTCGACGACGTCCTTGCCGGCGTGCTGTTCGGCGATGACAAGCGTTTCCTTGGCGAGCGAGGTGATCTCGCCCATGCCGAGGCCTTCCGACATCAGCTGCTGGCCGAGCGCCATGATCCCGCCGCCGCCGAGCGCGCCCATGATCGAGCCGAGCAGACCGCCGCCGCCGCTTTCGCCGGCGCCGTTATACTGGGCAACCAGATCGGAAGCACCCGGAATGGCTTCGATCATCCGGGCGACCGGGCCGTCGGCCGCTTCGCGCTGGAGAAAGCCGAGCATCATGCCGAGCGCCTTTTCGGCCACTTCCGCCGGAATGCCGACCCGTGCGGCTATCTGATCCACGATTTCATTCATCGTCATCCTCCTGGTTTTATTGACGTTAACGTCAACGTTAATTGACTTACCCCGGCAACTCAAGTCATCAGCAGCGTGACTATAGCTTATCCCGGTTTTCCTTTGAATGCAGACAGTTGTCGGCATCGTGGTCCCTGCTTATAACAGTCGAAGCATATTACAATGACGGTGCCGATTTCGCTCACCGCATTTTGACGCAATCGGCGTCCGGCGCCGGCAGGGAGACGTTTCGCATGCTCGAGGATGGCAAAATCTACATCGGCACCAGCCGCAACCCGGATGACAGCATCAACACGCCCGAATATCTCGAGCTCAAGTTCGGCAACCGGCACGGGCTGGTGACCGGCGCCACCGGCACCGGCAAGACGGTGACGCTGCAGGTGATGGCCGAGGGGTTTGCGAGAGCGGGCGTTCCCGTCTTCTGCGCCGACATCAAGGGCGATCTCTCCGGCATCGCCATGAAGGGACAGCCGCAGGACTGGATGACCAAGCGCGCCGAGCAGATCGGCTTTGACGATTACGAAGCGGACCAGTTCCCCGTGATCTTCTGGGACCTGTTCGGCGAAAAAGGCCACCGGGTGCGCACCACCATCGCCGAAATGGGCCCTCTCCTGCTCGCCCGGCTGATGGATGCCTCGGAGCCGCAGGAAGGCGTGATCAACATCGCCTTCAAGATCGCCGACAAGGGCGGCCTGCCGCTGCTCGACCTCAAGGACTTCTCCGCGCTCCTCAACTACATGGGCGAGAACGCCACCGAGCTTTCCAGCCAGTATGGGCTGATCTCCAAGGCCTCCGTCGGCTCGATCCAGCGCGCGCTTCTGGTGCTGGAGCAGCAGGGTGCCGAGCATTTCTTCGGCGAGCCGGCGCTGAAGATCACCGACATCATGCGCAAGGACAATCGCGGCTACGGCCAGATTTCGGTGCTCGCCGCCGACAAGCTGATGATGAACCCGCGTCTCTACGCCACCTTCCTGCTCTGGCTGCTGTCGGAGCTGTTCGAGGAACTGCCCGAAGTGGGCGATCCGGAAAAGCCGAACCTCGTCTTCTTCTTCGACGAGGCGCATCTTCTCTTCAACGACGCGCCCAAGGTGCTGACAGAGCGTGTCGAGCAGGTGGTGCGCCTGATCCGCTCCAAGGGCGTCGGCGTCTATTTCGTGACGCAGAACCCGCTCGACGTGCCCGAGACGGTGCTGGCGCAGCTGGGCAACCGGGTACAGCATGCGCTGCGCGCCTATACACCGCGCGAGCAGAAGGCGGTGAAGACGGCCGCCGACACGTTCCGTCCCAATCCGGCCTTCGATTGCGCTACCGTGATCACCACGCTCGGGACCGGCGAAGCGCTGGTCTCGACGCTGGAGGCCAAGGGCGCGCCGTCCATCGTCGAGCGCACGCTGATCCGGCCGCCGTCCGGCCGCGTCGGGCCGCTGACGGATCAGGAACGCCAGCAGGTGATGGACAAGAGCCCCGTTCTCGGCGTCTACGACGAGGACGTCGACCGCGAATCCGCCTTCGAGATCCTGGCCGCGCGGGCGCAGAAGGCATCGGATTCGGACGCCGCCAAGCAGGCGCAGCCGACACAACCGACCGAGGGAAGCGCGTCCGGTCGATGGACGCTGCCGGGCTTCGGCGACGACGACAAGGACGAGAAGCCGGCACAGGGCCGGACCCGCTCGGCCGGCTACCAGCGCGAGACGGTGGTGGAGGCGGCGATGAAGAGCGTGGCGCGCACGGTGGCGACGCAGGTCGGCCGGGCGCTGGTGCGCGGCATTCTCGGCAGCCTGAAACGGTAATCTCCCCTCAACTCTTTTCGGAAGCGACCGCGTGACGTTGATTTGGAGAGAGTTGAACACCGCGGAAAAACAGATCATCCAGCGTCTGGCGCGACACGCCGCGCGCGGCGAGTTGCCGCCCGCATGGGACTGCGACCACTACCGCGCCGCCGAGATCGACGGCACCGGCTCGTTGCGCCTTCGCCTGCGCGACAAGCCAGACGTGGCGGCCGGGCTGCCCGTCCATCCCGTGGCATCGGGCTATTTCGACGACAAGGATGTGCCCGATCCTTATGGTCCGCTTGTCGACATCATCCTGTTTTCCGCTGATGGCGTGCTCTGCGAATTGCAAATCTATCGCAGCGATGGCGGCGCGATCCTGAAGGCGATCGAGGCCGATGCGATCTTCCTGATCACGGTGCACGAGCACCACGGTTGAATTTTCGCGCCCGCAATGCTATTGCCGAGATACTTGAGAAAGGAGGGTTGCGCGTGACGATACATTTCCGATTCAATCGCCAGCGTGGCCCCGTCAACGCCCTGCAAATGCGTTTGCAGGGCTGACCAGAGACCGTTTCTCGACATTCTCTTCCTGGTCCGCCCCTCGTGGCACTGCAGCTGTGAGCCTATGCTCGCCTGCATGTTTTCAAACTCCCCGAGCTCAAGCATACGCGCGCGATGAAGGCTGATGCCCGCGACGCGCCTGTGCCTGCTCGCAAGACCAGAGCAAGATCATGACGACAATCCATATCCGCAATCTCGGCATCACGCTGGGCAAGCCACTGTTTTCCAACCTCACGCTTGCTATCGGCGCGGGCGACCGCATCGGGCTCGTCGCCGCCAACGGGCGCGGCAAGTCCACGCTGTTGCGCTGCCTGTCCGGCGCGATCGAGCCGAGCGAGGGCGACGTCACGCGCTCGCGCGGGCTCACCATCGGCCATGTCGAACAGGATGTGCCGCCTGCGCTCCTCAAGCTGCCGCTGCACGAGGCGGTACTCAAGGCGCTACCCGAGGAGCAGCAGCTCAACGAGAGCTGGCGGGTCGACATGGTGCTTGCCGGTCTCGACGTGCCGGACGAGATGCGCGAGCGGCCGGTGGGCGCGCTCAGCGGCGGCTGGCAGCGGTTGGCGATGCTGGCGCGCGTCTCCGTCACCGAACCCGACGTGCTTCTGCTCGACGAGCCGACCAACCATCTCGACCTTGGAAAGATCGCCCGGCTGGAGGCGTGGCTGAGCGGGTTGCCGCGCGACATGCCCGTGATCATCTCCAGCCACGACCGCGCCTTCCTCAATGCCACGACAAACCGGACGCTGTTTCTCAGGCCTGAGCAATCGGCGCTGTATTCGCTGCCCTATGCCAAAGCGCGGGCAGCGCTCGACGACAGCGATGCGGCCGACGAGCGGCGCTACCAGCGCGACATGAAGACGGCGGAGAAGCTGCGCCAGCAGGCCGCCAAGCTCAACAATATCGGCATCAACTCCGGCAGCGACCTGCTCGTCGTCAAGACCAAGCAGCTGAAGCAGCGGGCGGAGAAGCTGGAGGATGCGGCGAAACCCGCGCATCTGGAGCGCTCCTCGGGTGCGATCCGGCTCGCCAACCGCGGCACGCACGCCAAGGTGCTGGTGACGCTCGATGGCGCGATCGTGGCACGGCCAGACGGCACGCCGCTCTTCAAGACCGGTCAGCAGTTCATCTGCCAGGGCGACCGCATCGTGCTTCTCGGCGCCAATGGCATGGGCAAGAGCCGGATGGTTGATATGCTGCGACGGGCGATCCTGGGGCCCGACGGTGTCGAGGGCATCAAGGCGACGCCGTCGCTGGTGCTTGGCTATGGAGACCAGGCGCTGAACGAACTGATCGACGAGGAGACGCCGATGCGGATGATCCTCAGGCGTTTCGATGTCGGCGACGCCAGGGCGCGCGCGCTGCTATCGGGCGCGGGCATGACGATCGAGATGCAGGGCAAGCCGATCGGCCGTCTCTCGGGCGGGCAGAAAGCGCGATTGGGGATGCTGGCGCTGCGGCTGACCAACCCCAACTTCTACCTGCTGGACGAGCCGACCAACCATCTCGACATCGAGGGCCAGGAGGCGCTGGAGAGCGAATTGATGGCGCAGCAGGCAAGCTGCCTGCTTGTCTCGCACGACCGCGATTTCATCCGCAACGTCGGCAACCGCTTCTGGCTGATCGACGGCAAGCGGCTGGTGGAAGTGGAAACCCCGGAAGGGTTCTTCGCCGCTGCCGCAACGGCTGCCTGATCGGGTAGCCGGCGGCGCGCAGCTAGGCTGCCGTCAAAACGCGGCCGGCGCTGCGGCCAGCACGTTGAGCTTGCCGCCGCCGATGGCATACAGGCTGAGCCTGCGCTCGACCTGACCCGAGGGCGACAGGCGGAAAAGGCCGGTGACGCCGCGGAAGCCGACCTTGCTGGTCAGCGTCTCGGCGTTGAGGCCCGTCGGACCCTTGCTGCGGATGATGCCTGAGGCGATCGCGATGGCATCATAGCCATAGGCGGCATCGGCCGAGAGCGGGCGCTTGTAGTGGCGCTGGTAGCGTTCCGAGATCAGCGAGGTGGCCTCCGGCTCGACCATGGCGATCAGCGTGCCGTTGGCGGTCGGCTCGCGATAGGTTTGCGGCGGCCAGGCGCTGGTGCCCACGAAATTGAGATTGCTCTTTCCGCTCGCCTTGATCGCGCCTTCGATGGTGGTGGTGATCGCCGTGCGGCCGAGGATGAGCACCGTATCGGCCTGCTGCAGCTGCGGCTTGGCCGTCTCGACGGCGGCCGCGGCCGCGGCGTCCGTCAGATCGTATCTGACGATGCCGAGAAAAGTGCCGCCGGAGGCGCGGATGGCGTCCGCCAACCTGAGATCGGCGGTCTGTGGTAGATCCCTTTGAGCAAAGACGACAACCTTCTTGTGGCCGCTTGCGGCGGCAGTGCGCAGGCCTTCCAGCGCGCTGTCGATCTCGCCCGATGCGAGATTGTAGACATTGCCTGATGCTGCCGGCACGGCCGCGCCGAGATTGAGGAGCGGCGGGCGCTGGTCGGACGGCATGGCGGCGATGGCAGCCGTGGTCGCCGGCGGCAGGTAGCTGATGAGGATCGCCGAGCTTCTGGACTTGGCGGCGGTAACGGCGGCGGGTGCGGCGGCCGGGCTTGCGACGTCGATCACCTTGACGAAGGCCTGGTTGGCGCCGAGTTCGCCGATGCCAAGGGCCGCGGCATCCCTGACATCGCGCGACGGCCCCTCGAAGAGCCCGTTCGAACCCTTCTGCATCAACAGGGTGATCTCGGCACCGTTTTCGCCGAAGCTTTCCTCGACGTCGCTCGACGGCGGCTTGATATCGTTGGTCTTGACGTTCTTGGCGATGCCATCGACATCGGACTGGCAGGCCGCGAGGCCAGCGCAGGAGAGGACGACGGAGAGAAGCAGGAGCGATCGTGCTGCTTGTGCCCCCTTGCGAGCTCCGCGAAGGACGCCGCGTAAACCATGCGCGCCATGCGCCTCATCCCTGCCCTCAACGATCACTGCTTCCCCCAAACCCTAACAGGCCGTCTATAGCGGCCATTTCGCGGCCTCATATCTGCATAGGGACCTGGCGAAAGCAAACCCTTCCCCCAAACTTGGTTGACGGAAAAGCTAAAATTTTCAGCTTTTTTGAGCGGATAACTTCGTTCTAAGTTATCCACGCTTCCAAACCCGATATTTATGGCTGATCGGTACATTTCTCCCAACAAGTGGAGAAATTAAGTCCCGTGACCAAAATAACAAAAACAAACAAAATCGCTTTTATTGCACTTCTTTCGGCATTTTCTTCTTTTTTCTACAACGGCGCATCAGCATCTGTTCTTTATAATACAGAAGCGTACGGCGCCTCATACTCCAGCTATATTTCGGCAAGCATCACCGATCAGGCGGCAAGCGCCGTCAGCGTCGGCGGCATGGCGCGCCTCGTCACGCTCGCCGGACGCGGCCTCGCACAGGCTTTCGGCTCGATCGACCTCGCGGCCCTGAAGACGCCGGCGCCGGTTGCGGCCGCCGCGTTCAGCCCCGAGACCACCGCATCCGTCAAGCCTGCGGCCCGCCCCTCGATCGCCGCACGTGCTGATGATGGCGGCGTGTTCGGATCGGTGGCAATCCCCTTCAAGCGCCTGGCGGCACTGAAGCGGCTGGCGCCTTCGCTGGACGAAATGGCCAGCGGCACCGCCATTTCCTGCGGCGCCGGCAAGTGCACGGACGCCGTCGCGGCGGTGAAGATCGCATTCACCAAGACGTCGCAGGCATCGCTGCGCGACAAGATGAACACGATCAACACCACGATCAACCACACGATCCGCTACGCGCGCGATATCGACACCTACAAGGTGGCCGACTACTGGGCGACGCCGTCGGAAACGCTGAAGCGCCAGCAGGGCGATTGCGAGGATTTCGCGATCCTGAAGATGGCCGCTCTCAATGCCGAAGGCGTCGATCTGAAGGATATGGCGGTCGTGGTATTGTTCGACCAGAAGCGCAAGTTCTACCATGCCGTTCTCGCGGTCTCGGCCGGCGGCAACCACTATATTCTCGACAACATGCGCGACGAGGTTCTGGCCGACAGCCGGTTGCCCGACTACATGCCGCTCTATTCGATCGCCGGCGGTAAAGGCTACCTGCACGGCTCGCGCGTCGGCGGCAGCCAGATGGCTTCGGCGATGCCGATCGAAAAGGTCGCACCAGGCGAAGGTATTGCCTTCTGATTTGAAGGCAATGGCGAGGGACCGGGGCTGACCTTGCTCTCGCATCCTGCTTCGATACCGGAGCGAAGCCGCCGGCACTGCATGGCCGGCGGCTTTTTTGTTCGTGGCCATCAGCCGAGATATTGCTCGAGTTCGCCGAGGATTGCGGTCCAGCCCTGGATGTGGCCGTCGCGCGCGCCTTCGCTGCGGAACTTGACCTGCTTCAAGGTCAATTCTGTGCTCTCAGGGCCGATTTCCTTCAGATCGATGGTGACGACGCTATCGTCGAGCGAGTGCGGCGATTCCCAGGTGAAGGACAGGCGCTGGAAGGGATTGACCTCGAGATAGGTGCCGGAATGCGGGATCTCGCGCTCGGGCGTGACCATGACAATCATGAAGCGGCCGCCCTTGACCGGATCGGTGGTGACGTCTTTGGCGTCGGCGCCGCCCGACGGCACCTTCATGAATTTCGCAAGCGTTGCCGGCGAAAGCCAGGCGTTGAACACCTTTTCGCGCGAAGCGGCGATCTTGCGGCTTACCATCAGTTCAAGTTCGGACATGACTTCACTCCTTTGAAACGAGTAACTCTTCCAGCGCCGTGAGACGCAGCTCCCATATCGACTTCAGTTGCGCGAACCAGTCTTCCGTCAGTCTCAGCGGTTCAAGCTCCGCGGCAATGAAATGCTCGCGGCCCAAAGTACGCCGGGTGACCAGCCCCGCCTCCTCCAGAACCTTGATGTGCTTGGAGACGGAATTCAGGGACATGTCGAAATGAGCAGCGAGCCCCGTCACCCTGAGAGGCCCCTCCTGCACGAGGAGCGTCAGGATCTGCCGCCGCGTTGTATCCCCCGCGGCCTTCAGAATATGTGACAGCGCGTCTTCGTTCATTTCATTCACCCATGTGGTTGAATATAACTACATTCGATCGATAGTCAACCACATGGGTGAACATCTTTGCAGAGGCGAAAGACGCCCTCCCCTGAAACTTTTTGCGCCATTTGAGAAACAGCCCAATTTTGTGTATGTTACGCATGTTACGGAAAATGGAGGCCAGCATGCCGCGTGTTCCTGCTTCGGAGTTTCAGAAGAATTTTGGCGAGTGGCACGATAAGGTCCACCAGGCGCCAGTCGAGATCACCAAATACGGCAGGCCAACAGCCTATCTCGTCTCGGCGGAGATGTTTCATCAGCTTTGGGAGCGTTTCAGGGTTTCGCTTCCCGTGGGCGCCCTGTCGGAAAGCGAAGTGGACCTGATCATGCAGGCGCGCGTGGAGACCGACACGCCTTACAATCTGGATGACCTGCCCGATACCGAAGAGGAAGACGTCTCACCCAAGCTGAAGCGCTGACGCGATGAAAATCCCCGCTCTGCCGCCCATCGGTCATGTCGTCGCATACGAATATCTGTGGGCCAGCAAGGCCAGGACGCGGCAGGACGGCGAGAAGGTTTATCCGACCGCGCTGATCCTATCGACGCGCGACGAACTCGGGTCAACATTCGTGTATGCGCTCGGCATTTCCCATATGCGCCCACCCGAAGGCCGCAGGGCGCTCGAGGTGCCCGCGAAATTGCGTCACCACATCGGGCTCGATGCCAGACCGCAATGGATCTACACCGACGAGGTCAATGCCTTCGTCTGGCCCGGTCCGGATTTGCGTCCGGCACAATGGATATCCCAGCGCCGGATCGTGGAAGACACCTGCGTACTCGGCGCATTGCCGGAGGACTGGTTCAATCTGGTCAAGAACCATTTCCATGAGAGCTACAGGCTCGATCGCATGAGGCTGACGAAGAGAACCTTGTAGCCGAAGCTTGCTGCTCGATTGCGAACTTTTGCGCGGCGACGCCGTTTGGCTTCCAGGATTTATCGACGGAGGAGAACCGGCATGGATCAGTTCACCGGAGGATGCCTATGCGGCCGCGTTCGTTTCGTGGCGTCCGGTGCGCCCTATCGGGTCGGCATCTGCCATTGCATGGATTGCCGCAAGCATCATGGGGCGCTGTTTCATGCCTCGGCGATCTTTCCCGAAGATGCGGTGCGGGTCGAGGGAGAGACGGGGGAGTATAATGGGCGGTTCTTTTGTCCGCGCTGCGGGTCTCCGGTGTTTGGGCGAAGCGGCGATGAGATCGAGGTCAATCTCGGGTCGCTTGATCACAAGGACCAGTTCCAGCCGACGTACGAGCTATGGACCATCCGCCGCGAGGGGTGGCTTTCGGCGTTTCCGTTGAAGCACCGATACCGGCGGGACCGCGATGCGGCCGGGCGTTTCGAGGGTTGAGGTAGATCAGTAGCGGGAGATGTAGCCGATCAGCATCGACTTCTCGTGCGTGGGCGCCAGCGCCAGGTTGATCTGGCCCTTCATGGTCTGGGTGCCGACGGCGATGGTGAAGCCGGTCGCGATCGTCTTGCCCTTGTTGCGCGAGAGGGTTGCGATGGCTTCCTCGATCTGGGTGTCGATCGAGAAGCGCAGGCTCTTGGTCAGCTGCGCGAGATCGCCAAGCGGCAGGCGCTGGCGCAGCATCGACAGGAAGGCGTCGTTGAAGAGCTGCACCTTCTTTTCATGCGTCAAGAGGATCGCAGGCGACGGCGAGGCCTGGATGATGGCGTTGACATTGGCGAGCGAGGAAATGTCCTCGACCGTGTCCAGCCGCCGCAACGCCCATTTCAGGCTGACGACGCGCAGCAACGAGGCGAGATTGCCGGATTCCGGCATCTGCGCCGCGGTATAGTGCACGAGATCGGCGGTCGACATCTTGCCCGAGGCCGACATGCGGCTGAGCCCGTCCCAATAGATGCGCTCCAGCCGGATGCCGCGACGCTCGCCGCCACGCCCTGCCACGGCCCGGAAACGCGGCTCGATCTCTTCGGCGTCGATGGCGGGCAGTTGCTCGTCTGATGGCTCGAGGTCGGTGGCGTCTTGAACTCCGGGCTTGACGATCAGCATGGTCAGCGCTCCGTCAGCGCTTCGGTGCGCGCCTTGTTGATCGGCTTCATGAGATAGCTGAGCACGGTCTTGCTGCCGGTCATGATCTCGACCGAGGCGACCATGCCCGGGATGATCGGATAGGTCTTGCCGTCGCGCTCCAGCTCCGACTTGTCGGTCTTCACCTGCACGAGATAATAGGTCTCGCCCTTCTCCTTCTCCACCAGGCTGTCGGCCGAGATGTTTTCGACCACGCCTTCGAGGCCGCCGAAGATCGAGAAGTCGTAGGCCGTGACCTTGACGATGGCCGGCTGGCCGCGGCGGATGAAGGCGACGTCGCGCGGCGAGATCTTGGCTTCGACCAGCAGAACATCGGCCGTCGGGACGATGCCGGCGATGACGCGGCCGGGATCGACATAGGCGCCGATGGTGTTGACCTCGAGCGTGTTGACGATGCCATCGACGGGCGAGCGGATATCGGTGCGCTTGACGCGATCGGAGGCGCCGCGAACGGTTTCGCCGACGACAGATAGCTCGGCGAGCGCCTGCGCCTTCTCTGTCAACGCCTGCTGACGCAATTCCAGCGCCAGATCGCCGAGCTGCAGCGTGGCTTCCTGAACGGCGGCCTGCAGACGGTCGATGCTTTCCTTGTAGACCTTGAGCTGGCCCTGCTGATCGGTGAGATCGCGTTCGGTCTTCAGCACCTCGGTCTCGGCGACCAGCTTCTTCTTGGCGAGCGGGCTGATGAGATCATACTGGCGCTGTGCGCCGTCGATGTTCTGCACCAGCCGGTCGATATTGGCATGGGCTTCGTTGAGCTCGTTTTCGCGCTGGCGAACACGCTCCTGCAGCACGCCGAGCTTGTTTTTGTAGCTGGCACGGTCGGCGGCGAAAAGCTGCGCCTCATTGGCACAGACATCCTTGGCGACGGCCAGAACATCATCAGGGCAGACGTAGGGCACGTCATACTTGCCCTCTTCCTCAAGCTTCAGGCGGGCGACCTTGGCGCCGAGCGCGCGGGCCTTGGCAACCGATTCGCCGAGCGTCGAGGTGGTCGTGGTGTTGTCGAGCTGGACAAGAAGCTGGCCCTTGCGCACGACCTGACCGAGAACGACGGCGATCTGCTGGACGACGCCGGGCTCGCTGGACTGGATGATCTGCGTCTTGGAGACCGGGATGACCTTGCCTTCGCCGCGGGCGATCTCGTTGATCTTGGCGATTGCCGCCCAGGCGACGAAGCTGGCGATGACGAGCGCCACTAGGCCGAGAATGGCGCGGGCGAGAAAGGGCGGGTTGTCGTGCTTGTTTTTCATGACAGCTTAACCCCGGGGACGATGGGCGTCACGTTTGCGGCCGCTGCCGGACCGACAGGCGCGCCTGAAGCAACGGATGCAATCGGGATCGGATGGGTGTGGACGGGAGTGGCCGTCGCCACCTGCGCGACCGGCATGGCCGCAGAGCCCACGGGCGCCGGCGCGACGGAAGTGACCGGCGCAACGGACATGGCGACCGGCGTGACAGGGGCCTGTCTCGCCACGGGTGCCGCCGCCTGCGGAGCAACAGCTGCAGCAGGCGCTCCAGGCTTGCGCTGCATGGCTTCAATGACGGCCTGCTTCGGCCCATCGGCAATGATGCGGCCCTTGTCGATAACAATCAGGCGGTCGACGAGATCCAGCATGCTGTAGCGATGGGTAGCGATGATCAGCGTGGTCTTGCGATCGAAAGCCTTGGAGAGACGCGCAATCAGGTTGCGCTCGGTTGCGAGGTCCATGGCGCCCGATGGCTCGTCGAGGAACACGACCTTGGGACGCGTGAGCAGCAGACGGGCGATGGTGAGCGCCTGCTTCTGGCCGCTCGACAGATTGCTGCCGCGCTCGCCGACCGGCATGTCGAAGCCGCGCGGGTGATTGCCGACGAACTCGTCGACCCCTGTCATGCGGGCAACCTCGAGCAGATCCTCGTCGGTGGCGTCGGCGCGGCCGAGCAGCAGGTTTTCCTTCACCGTTCCGGAGAACAGATCGGAGGACTGGCCGGCGACGGCGACGTTGGCGCGCACTTCGGCCATATGGTACTGGCGAATATCGACGCCATCGATCAGCACGCGGCCGCCTGACGGAGCGAACAGGCCATCCAGCAGGCGCCCCAGCGTGGTCTTGCCGGAGCCGATGCGGCCGATGATGCCGATGCGCTCGCCCGGATTGACGTTGAAGGACAGCTTGTTGATGACGGGATAATCCGAGCCCGGATACTGGAACGAGACATCCTGGAAAGAGAAGGCGCCGCGGGTGATCTCGCGATTGACGAAACCGACCGTGGAGGGGCGGTCATCCGGCTGCTCCATGATCTTGTCGAGGATGCGCAGGGACATGGTGGCCTGGCGGAAGCGGGCCAGCGTCATGGCGATCTGGCCGAGCGGCGCGCCGGCCCGGCTTGCCAGCATGACGGTGGCGACGATCGCGCCCATGGCGATGCGACCTTCCGAGAACTCGTAGGTGCCGGCGATGACGATCAGGACGCTCACCATCTGCTGCACGAACATCGTCATGTTGATGGCGTTGGTGGAGACGTGCTTGATCTCTTCGCTGGTGCGGCTGGAATATTTCGTCAGCTCCTGCCAGCGGCGCAGCATGGTGGCCTCGGCGCGCAGGCTCTTCAGCGTTTCGATGGTCGAGATGGTCTCGACCAGCAGCGACTGGCGGCGCGAGGCCTCGTTGGCGGCGGTCGCCATGCGCTTGCCGATGGCGGCCTGGGCGTAGAGACCGATGACGACCGAGAGCACGAAGGCAACGGCGGGGATGACCACCAGCCAGCCCGAGATGAGGTAGATGACCGCGAGAAAGATGAAGACGAAGAGGCTGTCGATGATGACGCCGATCGTGTTCGAGGTGAAGAATTCGCGGACGAACTCATACTGCGTGACGCGGTTGGCGTATTCGCCCGTCGACATCGGGCGCGAGGCGAGCGTCGAATTCAGCACCTTGTCGAACAGCATCTGCGACAGGCGCAGATCGGCCTTGCGGCCGGCGTAATCGATCAGCGAGGAACGCGCGGTTTTCAGCAAAAAATCAAAGAGATAGGCGAGCGTGATGCCGGCGGCCAGAACCCACAGCGTCGGGATCGCCTTGTTCGGCAGTACCCGGTCGTAGACGTTCATGGTGAAGAGCGGCGAGCCGAGCGCGATCAGGTTGATGAAAAGTGCTGCCACCATGACGCGGACATAGGTGCGCCAGTAAGGCGCCAGCGTCGTTGCCAACCAGTGGCGCTTCTCGATCTCCACGGCATTGCCGACCAGCGCCTCTTCCGAGGCGTTCTGATAATAGAGCGTGAATGCGAAGGCCGTTTCAGGCTTCAGCGCGATCAGATCCTCGCGCGACAGGCGAGACGAAACGCCGGCCACCGGAACGATATCGGTGACATAGGAGCCGTCCTCGGCCATCTCCAGCAGCGGCAGCACGCCGCCACCGGCGAAGGCGACGATGGCGGGACAATCGAAATTGCCCAGCCGGCAATCGCGCTCCGGATGCTTGATGACCTGAAGGCCGATACGCTCGGCCATCTGCTCGATGTCATCGCCCTCAAGCGATTCGGTGATCTCATCCGGAAGACCGGAGAAGAGCACCGTATCGGAACTCGGTCGACCATAGAACGCTGCCACGGACTTGAACGCGGCCTTGAATGTTTGAAGCGGCATGCTGCCGTTCGTCTCAGATGCAACGTCCCGCATGTTCTATGGTCACCTGACTACTACTGCTGCCTGATCGGCGCCAGCAGGTCCATAGGCATGCCAGCCTTCTGATGAGAGTCGACTTCGGCATATCCGGGATTCTGAGTGGCCGCTGGGACAGCGAACTCTTCTCGTGCATAGGGCTTGGCCTGATCCAGCGGCTTCAGCTTCATGGTCTGAAGCAGATTGCCGGATGCGGCGAGGATCTTGTATTCCGCAAACAGCGAGGCAACGCGGGCGGTATCAGCCAGCACCTTGGTGTTGAAGCGGGTGTTCTGCGCATCGAGCACGTCGAGCAGCGAGCGCTGGCCGACCTTGAACTGCTCGCGGTAGGAACCGACCAGCTGGTTGTTGATCGACGACTGCTTGGCAAGGATGCCCGACAGTTCGCCGCGGCTGACGCGTTCGTTCCAGGCTGAGCTGACCGATTCTCTTACCTCGCGCTGAACCTGGGCGAGCGCATAGCGCTCTTCACCGGCGCGGCGGATCTGCTCCTGCTCACGGGCGACATCGATGCCGCCGCGATAAAGGTTCCAGCGGGCGACGACACGCACCTGGTAATCGTTGGTGTTGCCTTCATCGCCGTCGATATCGTTGCCGACGCGGGCACTGCCTTCGAGATTGACCTTGGGCAGGTAGTTGGCACGCGCGCCACGAACACCGGCGTCAGCGGCATCGATATCCGCATTGGCGGAAAAGATGCGCGGGCTATTCTTGTTGGCGACGAACAGTGCGTCATCAAGCGTCTTCGGGATATACTTGGCGACCGACGGCGGGGTCTGCGCATTGACGATCGGCTGGCCAACGGCCTTCATGAAGCGGATCTTCGTTGCCTCGAGCTCTTCCGTGGCTTCACGCATGCGGGCCTTGGCGGCCTGCAGGCGTTCGCTACCCTGAAGGCGGTCGGCATCGGTGAGCGCGCCGCCCTTGATGCTTTCATTGATATCGCCGACCATCGCCGTGTGGAAGGAAACGTTTTCCTTCGCGGCGGCAACGATCTGATTCTGAAGCATATATTCCAGGTAATCCTGGGTTACTTCGAGTGCCAGCGCCTCGGAGCGCTCGAGGACCCGGAAGGAGGCGCCATCGACGCGCGAGGCCTGCTGATCGACCTGCGACTTGCGCGCGCCACCGTCAAACAGCGTCTGCGTAACAGTTACACCGACATCGCCGGGAGACAGGTAGTCATGGTCGGAGGTCAGCGTGCCCGTCGACGAATTCGACAACCGGCGGCGACCGATGCCGCTCTCCAGATCAACCGACGGTAAGTATAACCCGCGCGCTTGGCGAAGTTCAAATTCGATTGCTTCTTTGTCTTTTGCAGCCTGAAGTATCTGCGGATTGGTTTTCATCGTCGTTTCGATGGCCTGCTGCAATGACATTGCATTCGCATCGACAAAAAACGAGAAGTTCAGAGCAACAGTGGCAGACAATGCTGCAATAATGCTTTTGCTATTAAACAAGACGGATGCCCCTCAACATCTAAATTCACCGAGTGAACCCGTATACCGAACGCTTTCATTCGGCAAACAAGTAACACCTATTTTTCCACATTCCAATTGCGGCACAGGTCTTTCCTGCGGAGACGGTTAATTCCCAAGTATCAATAGCTAAAGCTAGAATTTTACAGGGTTTTTTAACGCCAACTTTTCCCGTCCGTGATTATCTGCCGTTACTTCCACAGGGACCTGCCCCGAGATGAAATTCCGCCAGAGTTACCAATCCGCAACAAACCTTTCCGCTCTCCGCATTGCCGCGATCGTTTCGATTTGCTTCGCGGCCTGCTCGGTCGGATTTTTACTTATCTTAAACCTTCTGATGCCGGAGCGACCATTTTTGGTAGGGTTCGCAGGAGCCACCGCTATTTCGCTTTTTGTTGCATTTCCGCTGCTAATGATGCTGCAGATCAAGAATAACGAGCTCAGAAAACTGCAGGAAGCCGTTAACTATTCTCAGCGACACGACAGCGTTACCAAGACGCTCAACGGAACAGCCTTCGCCGCCGCCGTCGAACACTATATCGACCGCCGCAAGCGAATCTCTACTGATGCGGGCGGCGTGATGATCGCTGTCGTCATCGACACGCTCGACGCCATCAGTCGCCGCTACGGTCCGCAATGGGCCGACACCGTGATGCAGTCGCTTGCCGCCATCACCCAGTCGTCGGTGCGCTCGGGCGACCTGGTCGCACGGCTTGCGACCAACGAGCTCGGCGTGTTCCTGCCGGGCGCCACGATCGAGAACGCCCAGGATGTCGGCATGCGCATCCGCAGGCGCTGCGAACAGGCGGCATTCACGGCCGGCGACGCCCCGCTTTCACTCGACATCCGCCTCGGCGGCGCCGTCTTCGACGGCCCGACCGACTTCAACCACATCCGCCAGCTGGCCGACGAAATGGCGATGGACCGTGGCGGCGAAGCCGACGACGTCGTGCCGATCTCCAGACTGCCGGCGGCCTGAGGATTTTAGCACCGGCAAGGCGGCAATCGTGACCGATCTTGAGGCGCCATGTGGCGCCTCTTTTCGTTTGGGGATCGGCGAAGAGGGAATCTCGACTGCGCGCCACCTGCGTCGCGACGCTCCAGCCACCGGTGCGAAACAGTCCGCACGGTTTCATTCGCGATCGGCAAGCAGTGCAAACCGGCCGCGAGCCCTTGAGGCCCAGGCCGACTAGCGTGTTACCTACGCCCAACTGCCATCATCCGCATCAACGCACCCTCAGAACGCGAAAAAGGCGCTCGCGCGCCTTTTCCCTGTCATTGCAAGCGGAGCGTTCCGCCCGTCCGTCACCCCTTAGCCGACATGCGGCGCGGTGGTGGTGTCGTGCTTGTCGTCGAACAGGATCTTGACCGCTTCGGTGGTGTTCTGGAGAACCGCCACGTCGTGCCAGCCGCCATTGGCGTTGACGCTGACCACCGTGTCGGCACCCTGCACCGTCGTCTTGACGCTGGAGAGCGCCTCGGCTTCGGTCGCCTGGTGGCCGAGCAGGCTGTCGAGGAGCTTCGACACGTCAAGCGTGTCGCCCTCGCCGGCCTTGTAGTCGGTGATCACGTCGGCGATCTTCACGTCCGAAAGCGCGTCGGCGTCGAGCACGAAGGTATCGGCCCCAGCGCCACCCGTCAGCGTCACCATGCCGCCGGCACCCGACAGGGTGTCGTCGCCATCGCTGCCGATCAACGAATAGGCGTGATCGTCGCTGGCGCCGAGCGTCGCATCGAAGGCGACCTCGACGAAGTGGCCGGAAGAACCATCCGTCAGCGTGTAGCTGCCGTCGGCCAGGATCGCCTGACCGTTGATCGCGCTATCGGATGCGTGGGCTTCCAGCGACAGGCTGGCGATCTGATGATCGGCAAGGCTCGACAGCTCACCGGCATCGCTGATGCCATTGTGGTTCAGATCCTGCCAGACGGTGAGCTTCGAGAAGGCCTCATCATTGGCATCGATCTTGCCGTCATGGTTGCTGTCGAGCGTCGCCAGCGCCTGAAGACCATCGACATAGTTGCCACCGGCAAAGTGCGGCGAGAAGATCTCGCTGCCATTGTCGATCTTGCCGTTGCCGTCGACGTCATAGGCCAGGATACCATCCGTGCCCGCCGTCCAGGCGATCTTGTCCTGGTGGCCGTCGGCATTGATGTCGAAGGAGACGCCATGCTCGAGCGTGGTGAGCGCGATGCCGTTGTGGTCGAGGTCTAGGATGATCGGGTCGATGGCGGAGCTGGCCGTTCCGAAGATCGCGCCCAGACCGGCGGTCGGAAGCGTGTAGCCCTTCAGGTCGACCAGCGTGTCACCGGCGTTCTGATGCTCGAACACGAAGGTATGTTCCAGAGTCTTGCCGTTGTTTCCATCCGGCAGAGTGACCTTGAACGCCACCAGCGAATTGTCAGCAAGACCGATGCCCTGCAGGTACTTGACGGCGGCGGCAAGATCGAGCTTCGAGTCGATCGTCACTTTTTGGTTGCCGTTCAAGAATGTAGCGACGCCATTGCTGATCGAATAGCCGTTGATCTTCACGCTGTTCGAGCCGAATAGACCACCTTCGTAGATGGTCGTTTCGTTGAATTTGCTCCTACTTGCGTCGGCAGCAATCTTCAGATTGTCGCCATTCGGAAGGTCCAACTTGTCAACGGCGCCCTTGGTCGGATCCGTGTTGAAATCGGTGATCTGATCATAGCCCGAAATATCGAACCCACTGAAGAGGCCGCCGTTCTGAACCGAAGGAGCCGAGTCGCCAGCGCCAATTCTGAATGTGTCGGCGCCGGCACCGCCGGTCAGGGTATCGCCGCCACGACCGCCAATGAGGATGTCATCGCCCGTGCCGCCGTTCAACGTGTCCGCACCGTTGCCACCGATCAGAATATCGTTGCCGGCACCGCCGTTGAGCGTGTTGTTGTTGTAGTCACGGCCGATGATGATGTCGTTTCCAGCGCCGCCGGTGAGCGTGTTGGTATAGGTGACATCGACGTGGCCCGTGTCCGTGAGTTTGCCGTCCGTGACCGTATAATCGAACGATCCGCCAGCATATGCACGGTCCGAGAACGTCACGGTCTTGTTGCTATCCGAATGACTGACATCATCCAAGAAATTGCCGCTGAATGGATTGCTGGACCCCGGATTCGCCACACCCGTGATCTTCAGCACATCGCCGTCGGAGTCGCGATCGTTCTGTAGCAAGACCCAGTCCGGAATGGTGACGGTCGAGGCGTTGGTGATGATCGTGTCGGCGGCGGCTACCGGCGCTTTGTTCGGCGCGACGTCGTCGGCACCGTTGATGGTGACGGTAACGGTCTGCTGCGTACCATCGACCGTCGTGACGGTGAAGCTATCGGTCAGGGTGTCACCCTTGTTGAGGGCATCCACCTTGGCATTGCTGTTGTCCAGATCGTAACGCCATTTGCCGTCCTCGTCGATCTTGAACGTGCCGTAGCCTTCGTTGCTGGCCGTGGCGATGCTGACGGCATTCCACTTGTCGTCGGGATTGTCGATATCCTTCGAGTTCAGGTCGCCGGTCACAACCGGCGTGCCGCCTGCGTTCGCATAGCCCGCTTCAATGACGGAGCCTTCTTTGACGCCGGAAATCACCGCGGCATCATTCGTGCCATCGACCGTGACCTTGACAACATAGGAGGCCGAGCCGTCCTTCGACCAGACGGTGAAACTTTCGGTCTTGTGATCGCCGGCGCCGAGCGACTGCATCTTGGCGTTGTCGGCGACGTAGGTCCAGGTGCCGTCGGTGCCGATCGAGAACTTGCCGTAGGCGCCGTCGGCGGTTTGCGCCTTGAAAGCCTGCTCGCCGTGGTCGACATCGACGATACCGAGCGTGCCGCCGGCTGCGAGATCGAGGTCTTCCTTGATGAGGAGATCGTCGTTGGCACCCGCCGTGATAATGGCGATGTCGTTGCGGCCCTCGACCGTGACGGTGACCGTCGCGGTGCTGTAGCCGCCATGGCCATCGCTGATCGTGTAGGAGAAGGTGTCCGTCGCCTTCTCGCCAGCGGCAAGGCTCTGGACCTGAGCCGCCTTCGACGGATCGTATTCGAACGACGTGCCGTCGAAGGTGACGGCGGCACCCAGCGAGGAGACGCCGGTCAGTTTGCCGGCGTTGTCGAAGCCGATGACCTTGAGGATCTCGCCGGCGTCGACCGTGGTGTCGTTGGCGAGCAGCAGCTTGGCGTCGATCGTGTAGGCATTGTCCTCGTTGATCGCGGCATAGTAGGAGCCGGGCTGGCCGGCTTCGGCCACGAATCCGAAGGTGTAGCCGCCGAAGGTCAGGCCGGTGGCCGGGGCGTCGTTCCATACGCCGTTGCGGAACTGGCCATAGAGCCACAGGATGTTCTCGTTGCCGTTGCTGTTGTTCGGCTCGTTTGCATCCCAGTTGCTGTAGACGAAGGGCTGGCCGGCCTCGGGGCCGGTTGCCCAGACCCAATGCCCCTCGTGGCCTTCATCGGTGCCGCCGAGATAGGCGATCAGGTTGTTCCCGCTCTTGTTGACGACGCCGAGCACGATGTTCTGCTCTTCCGCCGAGGTGATCGTCGCCAGGTAGCTCTTGCCGTCGGCGAGCAGGCCGGCGGCATCGGCGCGGGCCTGATCCCAAGTCTCGCCGTTGCCGGTCTGCTTGAAGGTGTAGACGTGGCCGTTTGCGGCATCCAGCGTCCAGCCATTCGGCACGCTTGCGAAGACATCGTTGTTGGCGACCGGATCGTCGTTGGCGCCGTTCACCGTGACGGTGACGGCCTGGCTGACCGAGCCACCATGGCCGTCATCGACCTTGATGTTGTAGGTCAGCGTGACGGTCTGGTCCTTGCCGAGGAAGTCGAGCGCGCTTTCCTGGATCGAATAGTTCCAGTTGATGGTGCCGTTATTGGTGTTGCCGGCGGCTTCGGTGATGCTGAAGGCCGCCTTCAGAGCATTGGCCTGCGCGTCGGTGAGGACGACGCCATCCGATGTCGCCAGACCCTGCAGCGTGAAGGACGCATGCGGGCGATCGGAGACGTCGGCGTCGGCGAAGCTTACGGAGCCGCCGGTCGACTGGAGGCCGGCGTCGAGCGCGGGGTTCTGCGCCGAGGTCTCGGCAATGTCGGAGACCGAGCCGGTGACAACAGGTGAGCCGACGATGACAGGCACGTCGTTGATGCCCGTGATGGTGACCTGATAGACCGCCGACTTGCTGTCGCCGTCGCCATCGGTGATGGTGAAGGGAATGGTCAGCGTGGCGAGTTCACCCTTGCTCAGGCCATCGAAATGGTTACCCGGCTGGATGGTGAAGATGCCGCTCTTCTCATCGTAGCTGTAGACCAGCTGATCAAGCGTGATGGTGACGCCGGCCGGCGTGGTAACGACAACATGGCTCTTATCGACGCTGACCCCGCCGAAGCCATCGGCGCCGAAAGAGATGTTGGCATTGTGGCCGAGATCGAAGCTGATCGCGCCGCTGTCCTCGACGAAGCTGCCGGTAAAGACCGGGGTGGCCGCGCCGTGGGTCAGGCTGACATTGGCGAGATAGGTGCCGGTGTTGTCGCTTGCCTCGCCGATTTCCTTGAAGGTCAGCGTGTTGTTGCCGCCGACAGCCTCCACGTCGAAGGACTTCGGCACCATCTGGCTGGTCGGCAAATAGGTGTAGACCACTTTACCGTTCCACAGGACCTGAAGGCCGGCGGAGGTCGGCGCGGGCGAACCCGCCTCGAAGCTTACGGTATACGTGTCGCCCTGCGTCAGGCCGGCAATGGTCTGCGAGATGGCGATGTTGCCCGGCGAGGCGCCGAGATCCACCATTTTCGCGCCGCCGATGGCGTGCATCTGCTCATATTTGTCGTTGACGCGCTCAAGCTGGACGCCGGTCTGGCCGGGGGCCGTGCCCTCGATCTTCCAGCCGGTCGCTTCGGTTGCCCATGTACCCCAGCTTACGTTCGGGCCCCAAGTACCGCCGGAGAAGTCGCCATTCGACAACAGGTTGACCGCGTGCGGCGTCCCGCCGATCGACGGGCCGCCGTCGTTGATGTCGATTTGGACGCTGCCATTGGCGGTATCGCCGTCGGCGTCGGTGACGGTGTAGACGATCTTCATGCGAAGGCCGTCGGCAGCGCCGGTGTTGGCGCCATCGGGATGGTCGATCGGGCCCATCTGCGTGAAGGTATAGGCACCCGTCGCCGGGTTGGTGACCTGGATCTTAAAGATCTCCGTGCCGTTGGCAAGCTTGCCGACCAGGGTCAGCGCGTCGACCTGCACGATCTGGATCTGCTCGCCGCCAGACTTCAGCGCAACCGTCGTGAACTTCGTCTCGTTGGCATCGGAGATGACCGGGCTCGAAGGTCCACCGCTCAGCCCGTACGCAATCGAAGTCACCTTGGCGCCATCGGCGCCGGCGTGGAAGCTCATCGTACCGTCGGCGGAGGTCTGATGGAAGGAACCGTCGGTATTGACGGTTTCCTGGACCGTGACGCGTCCGGCATAGGCTGCCGTCGGCGCGTCGTCGCGAATGTCAACCTGTACGGCGTCGGTCGCCGTGTCGCCGTCCTTGTCGGTGACCACGAAGTCGAAGACCATGCGCAGGCTATCGTCGGCGCCGGACTGGCCCTTGTCGGGATGATCGATCGGGGCGGACTGGGTGTAGGTGTATGCGCCTGTCTTGGCGTCGGTGACGTGCAGCGAGAAGATCTCGACATTGCCGACCTTGCCGGTGACCGTCAGGCCATCGGTGGAGGTGGTGACCGTGATCGCCTGGCCGTTCGAGGTCAGGGCCGGCCAGCGGATCTTCTCGCCCTCGGCTTCCGGCATCTCCATGATTGTGTTGCCGAAGCGATAGACGATGCTGGTTACCTGCGCGCCGTCGGCGCCGCCGTCGAAGAGCAGCTTGCCGTCGACGCTCTGCTTGATGAAGTGGCCGTCGTCGGTGCCGACTTCGGTCACGGTCACGGTGTTGGAGAAGTGAGCCTTCGGGCCGTCGTCGTTGACGGCGATCTGAAGGCTACCGCTTGCGGTATCGCCGTCGCCATCGGTGACGGTGAAGCCAATCTTAAGCAGCACGCCGTCATTGGCGCCGGTCTCGTTCTTGTCCGGCTGGTCAAGCGGCAGCGACTGGGTGAACTTGTATGCACCAGTCGCGGCGTTGGTGACCTCGACCACGAAGACGGTCAGGCCGTCGGCGCGAACGCCGGTCAGGGTCAAATGGTCGGTGGATTCGACGATGTGAACGGCCTGGCCGCCCGAGGTCATCGCGACCGCCTTGTATGGTGTGGCGTCCTCGTCGGCGACCTTCGGAGCGGCGTCGGTGCCGAGCTCGTAGGAGATCGCGGTGACCTTGGCGCCGTCGGCACCGGCGACGAACTTCATGACGCCGGTAGCCGAGGTCTCGTGGAAGGAGCCGTCGGTATTGGCGGTTTCCTGGACCGTGATACGGCCGGAATAGCTTGCCGTCGGCACATCGTCCTTGATGGTGACGTTGAAGTTGCCGGTGATGGAATCGCCGTCATTGTCGGTGGCCGTATACGTGACGGCGACCTTCAGATCGTCGGCGCCTGATACCGTGTGTGTGGTGTTGTGCAGCAGCGTGAAGGTGTACTTGCCGTCGTTGCCGAGCACGATCTTCCAGGAGCCGTCGCCAGCCGTCAGGGTCTTGCTTGCACCATCCCACTTCGCGCCATCGGCCGCGAGAGCGACCTTGCCGCCATCGACGCCGAGCGAAATGTCGAGGTCACCCTTGACGGAGAGAGGCGTGGTGTTGGCGGGCGAAGAGCCGTTGGCCAGATCGTCCTCGCTGAGGCTGACGCCGCTGACCTTGTTCAGGACAGGCGCGTCGTCGCGGAACTGGATCTTGCCGCCGATGTCGACCGACTTGGTGGCGGTGTCGCCATCATAATCGGTGGCGGTGACAACGGCTGCGATCTTGCCCGTCAGGTCGACCAGATCGTTGGCGTTCTTGCCATCGGGATGCTGGATGGCCTGGTACTGGGCAATGCTGACCCGACCGTCGCTGTCGATGCTGATGGCGAAGACGACCTTGCCGTCGCTGTCCTTGCCGACGACGAGGTTGCCGCTCATCGACAGGGTGATCGCCTTGCCGGCCGCCGTGAACAGGCCGGAGTTGTCGTTGGTGACGCTCAAGGTCAGCGAGACCTTGTTTGGTTCGTCGGTGCCGACGCTGGAGCTGTATTTGACGATCGCGTCGTTGTCGCGGGCGTAGCCGAGCGCCGTTACGTGTGCGGAATTCTCAAACGCCCTGAAGATCGACGTCACGTCGCGCGAGGTCGTGTCGTCGCTCTTGTTGCCGATCTGGTTGTCAATGCCGACGCTCTCGTCGTGGGTGACGATCTGGCCGGTGAGGGAGATCGAGACCGTGGGGACGTCGTCGGTGACCTTGACGATCAGCTTGCCTGTCAGCGTGACGCTATCGCCGTCGCCGTCCGTCGCCTTGATGATCGAGCCGAAGTCGATGCCGGCGAGCGAGCCGGAGGCGGTCTTCAGGTCGGTGTTGGCGCCGTTGCCGGCGACGTGGTCGAGCTGGTCGTACTGCTGGTAGGTGAAGCCGCCGTTGCCGTTCAGCGTCAGCGACAGGACCGGGCGGTCAAAGAGCGGGTTGTAGCCATGACCGAGAACATCGACGTAGCCGATGATCATGTTGCCGACCACGGCGTAGGAGAGCTGGCTTCCCTTGGAGGAGATTCCGAGAGCCGCCAGGGTGCTGGTAGCGTTGGCGGTGAACGAGAAGCCGCCGCCGGCAGCGGCACCATCGGCGCCGAAGCTAACGGTCGATGCGATCGAGCCGGAAACGGTCGCGGCAAGGCCAAGGCCGAGCAGCGCCGGCTGGGAGGTCGATCCGTTGCCCGAGCCGAAATTCGGGCTGTTGCCCTGCGACAGGACGTTCAGGATATCGCCTTCGTCGGCGGCAACCGTGACCGAAGCGTTGGTAACGACAGGCGCGTCGTCGCGGAACTGGATCTGGCTACCGATATCGATCGACTTGGTGGCGGTATCGCCGTCGTAATCGGTAGCGGTGACGACGGCTGCGATCTTACCGGCGAGGCTGACCAGATCGTTGGCGTCGCTGCCGTTCGGATGCTGGATCGCCTGGTATTGGGCGATGCTGACGCGGCCTTCGCTGTCGATGCTGATGGCGAAGACGGCGTTGCCGTGGGCGTCGCGGCCGACGACGAGGCCGCTCTCCTCGTGCAGCGTGATGGCTTCGTTACTGGTGGTCTTCAGGCCGGACGCTGCTTCCGTGACGTGCAGCGTCAGCGAAACCTTGCTCGGCTCGTCGGCGCCGACGCTGGAGCCATAGTTGACGATGGCGTTGCCGTTGCGGGCGTAGCCGATCGCGTGAAGACTCTCCTTGCCCTCCAGATTGTCGAATGCCCGGCTGGCGGCATTGGCGGTGCTGTCGTTGGAGCCCGTGTCGCGGCCCGCGGTCTCATCGTGGATAACGGTGCGGCCGGTCAGCGAGATCGAGACTGTCGGAATGTCATCCTTGACGGTGACGACGAGCTTGCCGCCGATGACGATGCTATCGCCGTCGCCGTCGGTCGCCTTGATGACCGAGCCGAAGTCGATGCCGGAGACGGTGCCGGAGCCGGCCTTGAGGTCGGTGTTGGCGCCATTGCCGGCGGCGTGGTCGAGCTGGTCGTACTGCTGGTACTTGAAGCTTCCGTCGCTGTTCAGCGTGAAGGACAGGACCGGACGGTCGAACAGCGGGTCGTAACCGCGCCCGATATTGTTGACGTAGCCGATGATCGTGTTGCCGATCACCGCATAGGAGAGCTCGCCGCCCTTGGAGGAGAGACCGAGGGATGCCAGCGTGGCGGCGGCATCCGATGTGAGGGAGAACGCACCCTTGGCGGCGGAACCGTCGGCACCGAAGGCGACCGTTGCGGCGACCGAGCCGGAAACGGTGGCGGCATCGCCGAAACCGAGCAGGGAGAAGTCGGAGGATGAGCCGTCCTTGGTGCCATCGTTCGCGCTGTTGCCATGCGACAAGAGATTGGAGATGTCGCCCTCGTCGACCTTCACGGCAACAACCGTCCCGGTGGTGACCGGCACGTCGTCGTTGACGTTGATGGTCAGCGAACCGGTGGCGATATCGCTGTCACCGTCCTTCACCTGGAAACCGATGGTGACCGGCAGGTTGTCCTCGGTCGCGCCAGTGGTGCCATGCACCAGGGGGGCGGACAGGTCGAAGGTGTAGCTGCCGTCAGCCTTGACAGTCAGCGTGAAGACGACGTCGCCGCTGTCCTTGCCGGTCGCGGTCAGGATGGTGCCGCCACTGCTGTCTGTCGTGGTCGCGTAGACAAGGCTTTCGGCGACGCCGTGGCCGTTGACCTCATGGATGGCCTGGATGCCCGTCGGTGCCGTGAACGATACGGCCTGGACACCATCGGCGCCGGCCTTGAACAACGCGCCGGCTTCGCCGGAAATCGACTTGACGTCAGCAACGTCGCCGGTGCCGTCAGGATTGCCGGGGAACAGCGTCTGCGCCTCGTCGTCGAGCTTGGTTTCGACGCTGACAACATTGGCCGTGGGGGCGTCGTCGTTGATCGTGACGTCGAGCCAGCCATGCGCGGTGTCGCCATCGCCGTCGGTGACCGTGAAATTGACCGTCAGGCCGAAATCGTCCTGGCCGCTGCCGGTGTGTACGATCGGCGCGCTGACGGTGAATTCATAAGAGCCATCCGCGTGAACGACAAAGGTCGCGACGGTCTGGTGGCTGGTGTCGCCGGTCGCCGTGAAGGTGGTAACGCCACCCTTGACGATACCCTCACCCCAGGTGACGCTTTCCTGGCTCGCGAAGCCCTTCTCATCCTTGTAGATGGCCGAGAAGCTCATCTGCTCGCCGCCGAGCTCGATGCTCTTGAAGCCGTCGGCGCCTGTCGTGAACAAGGCACCCGCACCACCGCTGACGCTGGTCACGCCGACGTCGCTGTTGCCGGGGAAAACGGTCTGTAGGTCGTCCTGCATGACCGTGCTGTTGATAACGGTGTTGGCGTGTGGAACGTCGTCGTTGATGGTGACGGTGAAGTCGGTGCGAACGGTGTCGCCATCGGCGTCCTTGGCCGTCACGGCGAATTTCAGGTCGATATGATCGACAGACGATTCGGCAGCCCTGAGCAAGATGATTCCGCCGCCCTCGCCGCCTTCGCTACCGTTGCCGCCCGACGAATCCGTGATCTCGGGATGATCGATGCTGGTCAGGAGCTTGAAGGTGTACGCACCGTTCGCGGCGGTCGGATCCAGCGTCACCACGAAGACGTCGGTGGTCTTGACGGTTGCACCGTCGCCTTCGCCGACGACCGTTTCGGTGTAGCCGGTCAGCGTGTGACCATCGGCGGAGATTTTATAGAGAATGTCCTGGCCGTGCGACTTCAGACCCTCAGGCGCGCTCTGCTTGTCGAATGTCAGATCGCGGCCGCTGCCGTTGTCGGCACCCCACTGCACGCCGAGAGAAATGCTCCCGGTGACGGAGCCTTCGCTACCGCGCAGGCTCACTTCGCTGACGGTGACATCGTCGCTCGCACCCTTGAGGTCGATGACCGGTGCGTCATCGCGGATATCGATCGAGCCGATGCCGGTCACCCGGTCGCCATTCTTGTCGGTCACCGTGTAGCTGAACTGCAGACGCAGCACGTCGTCGGCGCCGGATTCGCCCTTGTCTGGATGATCGAGCGGGCCGAGCTGGGTGAAGGTGTAGGCGCCGCTCTGGATATTGGTGACAGTGAGCGTGAAGACAGGCTGGCCGTCGACCGAGCCGGTGATCGTCAGGCCGTTAACGGTCACAGTAACGGCCTGGCCGTTGGAGGTCAGATCGACATGCGTGCCGATCTGTGTGCCTTCCTGCATGTCGAGGGAATCGGACAGACCGATCGAGGTGATCGTGCCAAAATCATTGCCAGGAACGAAGCCGAACTGACCATTGACGACCTGGGTTGAAAAGCCGCCGTTGCCGTCGCTGACTTCGGTGACCGTCAGAAGCGTTGACGCCGTGATGAAGGGAACGTCGTTGGGTTGGTCCGGTGTGCGGTTCGGCGACGCATCGGCCTGCTGTGTGTCTGCCAGCAGCGAGGCAAGCTGCGTCGGGTCACCGGCGTTGCCGGCGATCGTGTCCTGGAAGTTGGCGCCGGAGCTCGAGGGCGAGGAGCTGGCGGAATAGGAACCGTCGGGGCCGGCGGCGACGTTGATGTTGCTCTGCTCGAGAGCGGCGATCACGGCCTGCTGGGGAAGCTCGACTTCGCCGAGCAGGAAGGTCGGGACGTGGAGCGCGCCGTTGACGATGACGATCTCGGTACCATCGGCCTGGACGAGGACGAGGTCGTTGCCGCGGACGTGGATATCGTCGATCGCGGTGCCGGCCGGCAGATGCGCGATGTTGTTCTGATCCGGAACAACCTGGCCGGCGGGTGCGGCGGCGGCGGCTTCTTGAGCTGCGGGCAAGCGGCCGGTCGTTTCAGTCGACTGGGCGCCCTGCTGATCGCTCGGCTGAGTGCTTTGAGCCTGCGCGACCTCTACGCCTTCGCGGGCGGAAGTCTGCAGGCGTGCATCCTGTTGAATATCGGAGATCAAGTCATGCGATGCGTTTTCATTTTCAACGGCAGAGATGCGAGAATCTTCGATAGACATACAAAATACCCCAATGAGAAACTGGGGCCAAATAATTCCGCCGAAGATACAAAAGCAATACTGCCCTATCGGCGCCGATATAGCCGGTTATGCATCCACCCAGAAATGTTTAGGAACGGTTAACCGCAAAAGCGCTTAGTCGGTAAAATTCTAATAAAAATAGAATGATAGAGGTTTATTTACCACAGGAGAACGGCCCCGTTTCCGGGGCCGATTCGAGCGTGCCGAAGGCTCCGGAGAGCCCGTTTGCAGGTGTTAGCGCGTCGGCGCGACCAAGCAGAAGAAAGCGCCCTGCGGGTCGATCGCCTGCACCACCCAGCTGCCGCCCGGCACTTCCATCGGGCCGTTGACGACCTGGCCGCCACCGGCCTTGACCCGCTCGATGGCGGAATCGATGGCTGATACGTTGAAGTAATAGGCCCAGGCCGGCATCGGCACATTCTCCGGCTTCGTCATGATGCCGCCGACGGGCGTGCCGTGTTCGGCGAAGATGCGGTAGACACCCATCGGGCCCATGTCGAAATCGTGGTCTTTGGTCCAGCCGAAGAGCTTCTCGTAGAATGTGAAGGCCTCACCGCCGTCGCCGGCATAGAGTTCGCTCCAGCCGAGCGTGCCGGGTGCCGCCATCGCCGCCTCGGGCGGCGGATTGTCCATGGGCGCCGGCGTCATGATGCAGATCACCGCGCCATGCGGGTCGGCGACCACGGCGAAGCGGCCGATCTCGGGAATATCCTCCGGCGGGCGGCGGACGGAGCCGCCGTTGGCGGCGAAATCCCTGGCGCTCTTATCGACATCGTCGACCGCGACATAGCCGGTCCAGTTCGGCGGGATGCCGGTGCCTTCGAGTTCGGCGGGAAAGACCATCATGCCGGCCCGGCCGACGCCATCTGCCTCGAAGATGGTATAGGGCGGCTGACTTGGAACGGTCATTTCGCTGGTCGTCCAGCCGACCACCTTGCTGTAGAAATCCTTGGCGCCCCTGGTATCAGGCGTCATCAACTCGCACCAGATGAACTTGCCGTGGGTATCGGACATCGTGGTCTCCCTTTCACGTTTGTTGTTCCGTCTCCGGTCAGCGATGATCCCAGCCGTCAGTGGCAGCAGGATGACGCTTTCGGCGTCTCAGCGTATTCGTCGTGGCGCTTGACGAAGTTCATCGTCGAATCCTCGTTGCGGCCCTTCGGCGCGCGGTCGAGGATCATCAGCGTGCCGATCAGCTCTTCCGGGCCGCGGGCATAGCTGGAATAGGTGTGAAAGATCTCGCCTTTTTCGTTCCTGTAGAAGGCGCTCAATCCCGGCAGTTCGTCATTGGCATCTTCCGGCGGGATCGAAGTAAAGTTGTAGAATACCTTGTCCTTGCCGAGATCTTCCGGGCTGAACGACACGTGATAGTCGAAGTTGAAGTCGCTCGATGCAGAGGATACCCAGGGGAATTTCCAGCCCATCCTGTTCTTGTAGGCCTCGATCTTGGCAACGGGCGCGCGCGAAACGGCGACCCAGGTGACATCGTGGTTGTTCAGATGCGGCAGGGTGCCGTCGACATGGTCGGACAGGAATGAGCACCCGGGGCAGCCGGCCTCCCAATCGGGGCCGAGCATGAAATGGTAGATGATAAGCTGGCTGCGGCCATCGAAGAGCTCGCTGAGCGATCTTTTGCCATCGGGCGTGTCGAAGGCATAGTCCTTCTCGACCTTGACCCAGGGGAGCGCCATGCGCTCGGCATTGACCTTGTCCCTCAGATGCGTTGCTTCCTTTTCCTTGAGAAGCAGCGCGCGGCGGGCTTCGAGCCATTCTTCGCGGGAAACGACTTGGTTCTGCATCGTGTGCGCCCTCCTCCGGCGCGACCGAAACGGTCCATTCTCGTTCTTCTTGACTAGATATATTGATATCAATAGAAATAGACCATGTCAAATGCTGCCGAGATTCCTTTTGCCACGACGCTGCTGGTGCGCGACACCTGCCTCTGCCTGCATGCGCAGCGGGCCGCGCGGGCCTTGGCGCGGCTTTTCGACGATGCGCTGAGGCCGGTCGGGCTGACCAATGGGCAATTCTCGCTGATGATGTCGCTGAACCGGCCGGAGCCACCGCCGATGGGGCCGGTCGCCAAGCTGCTTGCCATGGACCAGACGACGCTGACGGCAGCGCTGAAGCCGCTGCAGCGGCGCGGCTGGGTGGAGGTCTTCCCGAACCCGCGGGACAAGCGCGGGCGGCTGCTCAGGCTGACATCAGAGGGGAAAGCCGTGCTGATGGCGGCGCTGCCGATCTGGGAAAGCACGCATGCGGCGCTCGAGGCCTCGCTTCCCGAGGGGGATGCCGAGCGGTTGCGGCGGGATCTGGTGGCGCTTGCCTAGATCTAAATCCGTTCGGCGATGCGTGGGTCATCCCCGAAATCGGCGCGGGTGAAGCCGATCCTGGCTTTCGGAAATTCGCAGAGCGCCTGAACGCCTGTTGCCGAGAGACGCAGGCGCCATGTCTGGCGCTCGACGGGGTCGCGCGCGGCAAAGGCCGAAGCGGTGAGCAGCGCGATGTTGCGGCGATGGCGGGGATCGCGCACCGAGGCGTAGAGGATCGCCTGGCAATCGGCCTCGCGCGCGGCATCGGCCAGTGCCTGGCATGACTCGTAGTGCTGCGGATCGCTCCATACCGCATGGTCGCGATCGAGCGGCGGCGCGGTCAGGTCGATCGCCCGCGGCGTGTCGATGGCCGCAGCAAAGGCGGTGTATTCGGCGGCGTTGGCGGGAAGCGGTGTCCCCGGGGAATCGGCGAAGAACAGCAGCCGGTAAAACGCCATCTCCGATAGCGCGGTCTCGACCGCTTCCGATGCGTAGTAGACGCCGAGGGTGCGCCCTGCCCTGCGAAAGCGCGAACCGTGAGGGTAGACGGCGCCGTAGCGGAAGGGCGTCGCCAGGAGGTAATCGAGGCCCCTGCATTCCGGCGGAAGGACCGGTTTGCTTTCTTCCAGCAGCATTTCGAGCAGGGCCTGCTCTTCCAGCGTATCGACGATCTTCAAGGTCGAGATCTGATGCTGCGCTTCCACCAGCCGCCAGAAGCGGCCGGAGACGGGTCGCGCTTCAGACGATAGCGCGGCGGGCGTCCAGATAGGCGAGGACATCGGTCAATCCTGATATGCTGACGATCTTTTCGAGCGGCGCGGCGCCGAGCGCGGTGTTGGCGTTGCGCAGCCATGAGCGGGCAACTGCCTCGTCGCCGCCGACGATGGCATCGAGCGAGCGGAACAGGCGCACGAGCAGGATGGCGAGCTCGAAGGCTTTGGAGCCGCGCTCGAGCAGGTAGTCCTGCCGCTTCATACGCGACACCGTGGCTTCCGAGAGGCCGAGCACTGATGACAGCGTGCGGGCGCTGATACCGAGCCGTTCGGCAGCGTTGACGGCGGCCTTGGTGATGACGACGGCTTCGGTGGGGGCTGCTGCCGGGAGTGCGGTTGGCATGTGGTGATCCTTTCCTTGGAAATAATATAGATGATTTATTTCGGAAGAAAAGGGTGGTTACTGATCGATGTTCCGTGGCGGCACCCCCTCTGCCCTGCCGGGCATCTCCCCCTCAAGGGGGGAGATNNATCTCCCCCCTTGAGGGGGAGATGCCCGGCAGGGCAGAGGGGGGTGTGCCCCAACCCCTTACCTCACCAAAACAAAACAACCCGGCCTGCAGGACAGACCGGGTTGTCTCAATTCATAAAAGCCGAAATTTTACTTCGCCGAGGGGTCCTTGATGGTCTTGCCGATCGAGAAGGCAAGAAGGGCCGAGATCAGCATCAGGGCGCCGACGATGAACATCGGCATCTCGTAGAGACCCGTGGCATCCTTGACGGCACCGGTGATGTAGGGCGCCGCGAAGCCCGCGATGTTGCCCACGGTGTTGATGAGCGCGATGCCTGCGGCAGCCGCGGCACCCGTGAGGAAGCGCGAGGGGAAGGACCAGAAGTTCGGCAGCGCCGAGAAGATCGCGCAAGCGGTGAGCGTGATGGCGATGACGGTTGCCTCAGGGGACGACATCAGCAGAGCGAGCGGGATGCTGATGGCACCGACCAGAGCCGGGAAGCCGACATGCCAGGCGCGGACGCCACGCTTGGATGCATCGCGGCTCCAGAAGAACAGCGCGACGGCCGCCGGCAGATACGGGATCGCCGTGATCAGGCCCTTGTCGAAGACGTTGAACTTGGTGCCGAACTTGGCTTCGAAACCGGCGATGATCGTCGGCAGGAAGAAGGCCAGTGCATAAAGGCCGTAGATCAGACCGAAGTAGATGACCGACAGGAGCCAGACGCGCTTGTCCTTCAAGGCGGCCAGGGTCATCGAGCCGTGGCCGGAGAGCTTGCCGGCTTCTTCCTTGGCAAGTTCGCGGTTCAGCCAGTCACGCTCGTCAGCGGTCAGCCACTTGGCCGCAGTTGGGGTGTCAGGCAGGTAGAACCAGGTGATGATGCCGACGATGATGGCCGGAACGGCGACGCCGAAGAACATGATGCGCCAGCCTTCGTAGCCGAACAGGCCATGCGCCTGGATGAGCAGCGAAGCGATCGGCGCGCCGATAACCGTGGTCAGCGGCTGAGCCAGATAGAAGAGCGCCAGGATCTTGGCGCGATGGCGGCCGGGAACCCAGGTGCTGAGATAGAGGATGGCGCCGGGGAAGAAGCCAGCCTCGGCAACGCCGAGCAGGAAGCGCAGCGAATAGAGGCCGGTGACGCTGCTGACCCAGGTGAAGAGCATCGCGACGACGCCCCAGGTCACCATGATGCGGGCGAGCCAGCGGCGGGCGCCGTATTTGTGAAGCGCCAGGTTGCTGGGGATTTCCAGAATGATGTAGCCAACGAAGAAGATGCCGGCGGCAAAGCCGAACTGGGCCGCGGTCATGCCGAGGTCCTGCGTCATCCCGTTCGGGCCGGCAAAGGAGATTGCCGTACGATCGAGGAAGTTGATGAAGAACATCAATGCGATGAAGGGCACCAGGCGAATGGAGATCTTTCGGATCGCCGACTTTTCGACCTGCTGTTCCTGTTCCGATAGTTTAAACGTCGCGTTCACATAGTCCTCCCGACAAGACCGCCGCGGCCTGTGCTGGCTCGCGAATGCGACTTGCGCTATGCAGCCCCGCTGTGTCGGGAATGCTGGATGTTGATCTCTAGCCCTGCCGCGAAAGTCGGTCTCCTATGTCCGCTACCTGTGCAGTTGATCGCGCCCCGTTACCGAATGCGCCTTGCTGCACGAGCCCCGACGGACATGCCTCCTCCCCTAGCGAGCGACATATTTCTTTCAAATTAGCAGCCACTCGTCAACTGGTATGATGAGATAGTGAGTATTGTTTAACAGAATATTAGAACATATTCCAAATGCGGAAGCACTGAATCGGGCCTCAAGACAGCAAAAGGCGCCGCGCTCCGAGCGAGCACGACGCCTTTGGAAATGGATGGGGGTTCGGCCCTATCAGGCGACGGTAACAGGCACTTCCGTGGAGGTGCGCATAGCGTGGCTGTAGGGGCACACGATGTGGGCTGCGGCGGCCAGCTTTTCAGCCTCGGCCTTGTCGAGGCCCGGGATGTGCACGGTGAGCGCCACTTCGATGCCGAAGCCGCCGCCATCTTCACGCGGGCCGATGCCGACGGTGGCCGAAACGGTCGTGTCTTCCGGAATCTTGACCTTCTGCTGGCCCGCGACAAATTTCAGGGCACCAAGGAAGCAAGCCGAGTAGCCGGCAGCGAAGAGCTGCTCCGGATTGGTGCCGGTAGCGCCGTCGCCGCCGAGTTCCTTCGGAACCGTCAGTGTAACATCGAGAACGCCGTTTTCGGAAACGGCGCGGCCTGCGCGGCCACCGGTGGCGGAAGCTTTGGTTGTGTAGAGGATCGGCATGTGAGTCTCCTTCGTTTGGCTCCTTCGTCGGGGCTGGATTTTGTATAATGCGCAATTAAATTGTACGCAAGTGAATTTTGCAAATTGCATTCGAAATCCGAAAAGACGACAATGCGGTATCGGGGAAAGACGATGACGAAAGCGCAGACCACCAAGACGGCGACAAAGACGGCGACCAGGACGATGAAAATTCCGGAAGAGGAAAAGCGGCTGGAACGACAGCTTTGCTTCGCGGTCTATTCGACGGCGCATGCCTTTACGCGCGCCTACAAGCCGATCCTCGACAAGGTGGGCCTGACCTATCCGCAATATCTCGTCATGCTGGTCTTGTGGGAGAAGGCGGCGCTGCCGGTCAAGACGATCGGCGAGCAGCTCGATCTCGATTCGGGCACGCTCTCGCCTTTGTTGAAGCGCCTCGAGCAGAGCGGCCTGATCGTGCGCACCCGCGACCCCAGGGACGAGCGGCAGGTGATCGTGACGCTGACGCAGGAGGGCGACGCGATGCGGTCGCAGGTGGACGACATCATGGGAGAGATCGGCCAGGCAATCGGCTGCACGCTTGAAGAGATGGCCGATCTTCGCGAAAAGCTGCAGGGCCTGCGCGGCAATCTGACCGAGACGCGGTAGAGCGTCCCATTCCGGCGCCTGAGCCGACAAGCGGGTTGACACCAAGGGATAGTTTGCGAATTTTAAGGCCGCGACGCCTGTTCGCGCAGTTCAGTCGGGAGGAATTGCGAGATGTCATGCCCAAACCACGCACCATGTGCCTCACACCCGACCTTGTCCAACTCTGCTACCGCAAAGAGGTCGATCCCGGCCCGGATCCGCGTCGCACCACACTGACGGACGACGATTTCGCCGCGCTCACCGCGCGGCTGACGGAAGAGAGCGGCGACGAGCCGCTCTGGGTCTTCGCCTACGGATCGCTGATCTGGAAACCGGAATTCGAGTTCGTCGCCCAGAGCCGCGCGACGGCGATCGGCTGGCATCGTTCCTTCTGTCTCGAGATCAAGAGCTGGCGTGGCTCGCCCGAGCAGGCAGGGTTGATGATGGCGCTCGATCGGGGCGGGCAATGCGACGGGATGATGTACCAGCTGCCCAAAGGAGACCGGGCCGCGCAGATTTCCCGGCTGCTGCGCCGCGAGATTAGCGACCGCGAGCACATCGGCACCATCCGGTGGCTGCCGGTGCGGACACCTGAAGGCCCGGCCCGGGCGCTCGGTTTCTGGATCGGGCCGACGGGCAACCGCATCTATCGCAAGCAGCCCCTGCCCCTGGTGGCCGCCACGCTGGCGCGCGCCTGCGGCTATGTCGGCTCCTGCGCCGAATATCTCTACAACACCGTCACCCATCTGGAGAAGTTCGGCATCCACGACCGAAACCTCTGGCGCCTGCAGCAGCTTGTGGCGGCGGAGATCCGTGAGATTCATGGGATCGAGCAACCGTCATAGCCGCTTGCCGCGGCTCGGCACCGGCCCGGCAATGGCAGATTTACGACCCAACCTCACGCAGTGATTTCATCATTTCCCGCAGGCCGCGGCTCAGATGCTTGTCGCGGCGCACGACCATTCCGAGCTTGCGCACCAATGGCGGGTTGACGGGTGCGGTTTCGAGGAAGCCGGCGCGGTCGCGCTTCAGCGCCAGTCCTGGAAGGATCGACCATCCGAGGCCTGCCGCCACCAGTTCCTTGATGGCCTCGACGCTGCCGAACTCCATCGCCGGGCGAGCGACCAGACCGGCCTGCGCCATCCATTCGTCGATGGTCCGCCGAGTATTGCCGCCATCGTAGAGCAGCAGCGGCCTGGCGTTGATGAAGGCCGCATCGGGGCCGCCGGGCGGGATGATCGAGCCGCGCGGCGCGACCACCATCAGTTCGTCGTCATAGAACGCCTCGACCTCTAAAGACCGGCCGGGCGCCGGCAGCGTCACCACCGCGACGTCGAGCGCATTGGCCTCGAGGTCGCGCAGGATGTCGTCGGTATTGCCGATGCGGACGGTGATCTCGAGCCCGGGCATCTTCTTCCTGGCGCGCGAGATTGCCAGTGGCAGCAGATGGATGGAGGCGGTGGCGCCGCTGCCGATGCGCACGCGGCCGCTCTCGCCATTCCTGTGCGGCGTCATCGCCTCCTCGGCATCGGCCAGTTCCCGCATGATCCGCCGCGCATGGTCGAGAAATTCGAGACCGGCCGCCGTCGGCTGCGCGCGGCGACCGACGCGCTCGATCAGGCGCACGCCCTGGCGCTGTTCCAGCAGCTTGATCTGCAGGCTGACCGCAGGCTGCGTCACGCCCGCCTTGTCGGCGGCGGCCGTGAAGCTTCCGAGTTCGGCGATGTGAATGAAGGTCTGCAGCTGATCGAAACCGAATGCCATGCGAAGTTTCTCTTATGGTTTGCATAAGATGCATAAGCTTCATTGCGGGATACATCCAGCGCATTGTCGGGACAGGCCAACACGGAGACAAAACAGATGGCGACCGACACATCGGACGAAAGACCAAGCCAGCAGCGCGTGCCGGCACTGCTGGCACCCCTCGCAGACGCTTTGCGCGGCCTGATCGAGACCATCGAGACACGCTGCCGGAAACGACGCGGCAGGGCGGCGCTCAGTGAACTCAGCGATGACGAACTCAAGGATATCGGCGTGTCGCGCGCCGACGCGATGACGGAAGCGGCGAAATCGGCATTCTGGGGATGATGCGATATTGGTCGCGGCCGAGGAGCCGGCGCGAAAAGTCTCTCCCCTGATCGGGGAGAGACGCAGGCGATGACCTACTGCTTGACGACGATGGGCGCCTTGTTCGGCACGCGGTCGTAGAGGTCGATGATGTCCTGGTTGAGCAGGCGCACGCAGCCCGACGATACGGCCTTGCCGATCGACTTCCAGTCCGGATTGCCGTGCAGGCGGTAGAGCGTGTCCTGGCCGCCGGAAAAGATGTAGAGCGCGCGGGCGCCGAGCGGGTTCTTCAGGCCCGGCTCCATGCCGCCGTTCTCGATCGAATATTTGACGAGTTCCGGCTGACGGGCGACCATCTCGTTCGGTGGCTTCCAGCGCGGCCACTTCTGACGCCACTGGATGACGCCGTCGCCCTGCCAGGCGAAGCCCTCGCGGCCGATGCCGACGCCGTAGCGCATCGCGGTCCCGCCCGGCTGGACGAGATAGAGGAAGCGCGAGGGGGTATCGACGACGATGGTGCCGGGTGCCTCGCCAGTCGGGTCGATGACCTGCTGGCGATAGTAGCGCGGGTCGATCTGCTGGTAAGGAACCGGCGGAATGAGGAAGCCGCCATCCTCGACCGGACCGTACATGACCGCGAGCTCGGCATCCGTGGGCGCCGGCGTCGTCTGGAAAGCACGGATCGGGTTCGGGAAGGACATCGGCTGTCCGCCCATCTGACCGGTGCCCGATGTGGACGCACAGCCTGCCAGCGCTGAAACCGCGGTCATCGCCGAAAGCGATAGAAAGCCGCGGCGGGATATGGATTTGTCAAAGCTCATAACGCGGGTCTGTTTTCCTTAAGCGCGGAAACGGCGAACGTCGTTTCCTGGAGGGTTGTTCAACGCTAGTCACAATTCAAGGAAACTATCCGGTTATGCTAAATAAACCAGAACCTCACGAAGACGTGTGCCCGCTTGTGGCGACGTTCTCACGCCGCCTGTTGCGCGGCTACATCACCACGATCTCGGACTTGGCGGAAACGCGGTCGTAGAGGTCGATGACGTCCTGGTTCATCATGCGCACGCAGCCCGACGAGGTGGACTTGCCGATCGACTGCCAGTCGGGCGTGCCGTGGATTCGGTAGAGCGTGTCCTCGCCATTCTTGAAGATATACATTGCGCGCGCGCCGAGCGGATTTCCAAGACCCGGATTCATGCCGCCATTGGCGGCCGAAAACGAGCGGACGTCGGGCTGGCGCTTGACCATTTCGTCGGGCGGCGTCCAGCGCGGCCATTTCTGCTTCCACTGGATGACGCCGCGGCCCGACCAGGCATAGCCCTCGCGCCCGAGACCGACGCCGTAGCGCATCGCCTTGCCGCCCGGCTCGATCAGGTAGAGATGCTTGGTCTTGGTATCGACGACGATGGTGCCGGGCTTTTCGGTGGAGGGATAATTCACCTCCTGGCGCATATATTCCGGATCGACGCGACTGACGGGGATGGCCGGAAGCGTGAAGTCGTTGTCCCTGACCTCGCCATACATCGCGGCGCTGACGGGATTGATCAACGGCATGCCGTAGGTGCGCATCTGGGTGGCGCCGGGAATGCCATAGGTCTGGTTGTAGATCGTCGCCGGAACGCCGGGGCGCTGCGGGATCGGCGCGTTGACCGGCCGGACGCGATCGGGATCGACACCCGGCGGCTTGTAGAAGACAGGGTAGGTTTCCTGCACGAAACGCGCCGGATCGGTGGCGCCGGTATCGGGGACGAGGATGTTGCATCCGGACAGCGACAGGGTCGCGATCACGAGCCCCGACAGGACCGACAACCGGCTTAGACCATTCATGAAACCACCCTCATCGATAATGCGACATCTATAGATGCCTAAAGGATGGCACGCGCGGCTGGCGCGAAGCTTTCGGCGGGCGGCTCAGCGCCCGTCATATGGTCAGGCGGCGACGCCGTGGAAGAAGCGGATGCTCTGCGCGATTTCCTCTGGAAGTGCCGAGGTATGGCCGCCCTTGGCCGTATCGGTCTCGATGCGTACGCCGCCGGAGCGCGCGCGGCTGGCGAGCAGGCCGGCGCGGTCGTTGAAGTGCGATTCGTCGGTGCCGTGGACGACGCGCACCGGGCACTTGAAGCTCTGGGCGTAGCACAGCGCCGTGCGCACCTCGAACTCGTGGGTGTTGTCGTCGTCGAAGCGGATGTCCTGCGGATAGCGGTTGAAGAAGCGGAAGGCGTCGGGATTGCCGGAGATCGGGGCTGCCGCGCGGAACTTGTGGGTCGACATCGAGGCCAGCATTGTGAGCGTGCCGCCAATGCTGTGGCCCGCTATGAACAGCCGGTTCGCATCGACACCCGGCAGATGCGCCAGGCGGTCGGCGGCCGAGAGCACGTCGTCCACCTCGTCGTAGAAGCCGGAGAAATTGCCAGCCTGGCCGTTTTCGCCGCGCACCGACGGCATCAGCACCACGAAGCCGGCATCGATATAGGGCCCCATCAGGTTCCAGTGGCCGAGGCCCATGGCATTGCCGCCATGCAGGAAGAGAATGCCGGGCTTTGCCTTGCGCTCCCGCTTGTACTTCGACACCCAGGCGGTGAGCTCCAGCTCGCCGCCATAACCGGAACGATAGAAGATCTTCTCGGCATTGGCGGGCGCATCGAGCGGCTCGTACTTGTCCGGCGCCGGCCCCTTTTCGAGCAGCCGCGTGCGGAAGCGCTTGCGCACCTTGGCGTAATCGCGGGTGATCAGGCGCGGCTCGGGGGGAACGTCGAAGGCATTGGCGACACCGGGAAGGGCCGGAAGAACAAGGGCGCCCGCGAGCCCGGTCAGAAGCAGGCGGCGCTGGCGTGAAAAGGAGTGGTCGTTGTCGTCTGTCATATCACTCTTCCGTCTTCCCCGGCATGATAGATGCTTGCACCCTCGGCGCGCAGACGCCAAGACACATTGTGTTGAGGATGCACAGTCGGATGTATTTTGCATTAGGAAAATGCGTGATGGGGGAGCTGGAGGCAGATATCGCGCTAGGCAGGCTGCTTCACATCGATCTCGGGATCGAAATCGACGCGCTTAGACTTCCCATCGGGGGTCTTCAAGACGATCTCGACGCCGCCTCCGATCGAATGCATGTAACGCACGATGGATGATAAGAGCACGTCGTCGGCGCTCTCGATCTTCGACACGGTGTTTTGCGTCATGCCGGCATTCGCGGCGACGTCCCGCTGCGTGGCGCCCATCGCCTTGCGCACCTCCGCCAACGCATTGCCGAGGCGTCGCTCCCGGCGCTTCTCATCAAGGCGCTCGCGAACGTCTTCGGGGAGTTCGGCGCGCAGCGTCTTCCACTCAGTGCTCATGGTTTTTCTCCTTCAGCCAAGCATCGAACCGAAAGTCGGCTTTTCTGATCAACTGCTTGTAAAAGAACGCCTGGTTCACACCCTGCTTGTCCCCGCCACAGAGAACAATCGCATTCTGCGCCGGGTCGAACGCGAAGGCGAAACGCCAGAGCTGCCTCCCGAACTTCACCCGTATTTCCTTCATGTTGGCATAACTGGAACCGGAGAGCGTATCCACTTCTGGACGACCAACGAAAGGGCCCTCGTCTTCCAGGTGGTCAAGGACTTCGCCAACGAGCTCTTTCAAACCCATTTCCAGTTCTTTCCATTCCGGAATGAAATGCGGATGAAATCGCACGCGATAGGTCATGAAACCACCAAAAGAAAATATATATTTAAAGATATAAAATCAAGCGATGAATCAGCTGAGCGAGGACCGTCACGGCGCAACACCCCTCGAAAGCGCGATATCGATTATTGTCTTGGAGATTTATCGCGGAAAACAGCAGCGAAACAGTTCTCCTTTGGTTGCAGCCGCTACCCCGCCTTTGCATCGATCATCGCCACCAGCGTCGTCAGCCTATCGGCCTCATAGGATGGCTTGTCCTGTCTCAACCGCGAGATCCGCGGAAAGCGCATGGCGACGCCCGATTTGTGGCGGTTGGAGCGGTTGATGCCTTCGAAGGCCACTTCCACCACGAAACCGAAATCCTTGTCGGCGCGTACGGCGCGCACCGGGCCGAAGCGTTCGGTGGTGTTGTTGCGCACGAACTTGTCGAGGATTTCAAGCTCGGCGTCTGTGAAGCCGAAATAGGCCTTGCCGACGGGGACCAGCTGCTCTCCGTCAGGCGTCTCGGCCCAGACGCCGAAGGTGAAATCGGAGTAATAGCTCGAGCGCTTGCCGTGGCCGCGCTGCGCGTACATGAGGACGGCATCGACATTATAGGGGTTGCGCTTCCACTTGAACCACGGCCCCTTGAGCCGGCCGGCCTGATAGACGCTGTCGCGGCGCTTGATCATCACGCCTTCGATCACGGGATCGGGCGGGGTCGAGCGCAGGTCGTCGAGCTCTTCCCAGGAGGTGAACGGCACCAGCGCCGAGAGGTCGAAGCGCTCGTGCGGGGCCTGTTCGACGATGTCAGACAGGCGGGCGCGGCGTTCGAGATAGGTCTTGGCGCGCACGTCCTCCTCGCCGTCGAAGAGAAGATCGTAAGCGCGGATGAAGGCGGGGTAATCGTCCTGCATCTTCTGCGTCACGCTCTTGCGGTTGAGGCGCTGCTGCAGGTCGGAGAAGGTGCGGGTCGGGCTGTTGGAGCGGGCGGTGCCGCCGACGAGCAACTCGCCGTCGATCACGCCCTCGAAGCTGATGGATTGGACGATATCGGGAAAGGCCATGGAGATGTCGTCGCCGGAGCGGGAGTAGATCTTGCTGACGTCTCCGGCGCGAGAGAGCTGCACGCGGATACCGTCCCATTTCCACTCGGCGGCGTAGTCCGACGGATCGAGCTGAGCGAGATCGCCCTCCTCCACCGGATTGGCCAGCATCACCGAATGGAAGATCGCCGGCGTCGCCAGCACCGGCTTGCCGCCGTTGCCCTCCAGCCAGGCGAACAGGCTCTCGTATGGCGGCTGCAGGCCATGCCACAGGGTCTCGATCTCGGTCACATCGGGTTCGCCGAGATCGGCCAGCGCCTGCTTGGCGAGGCGTGCCGAGACGCCGATGCGTAGCGCGCCGGTCGCGAGCTTGATGAAGGCGAAGCGGCCGGAGGCGTCGAGCCGGTCGAGCAGATCGCGGACATAGCCGCGCACCTCGGTGCGGCCGAGCGCGTTCATCTCAGCGATCACCTCGCCGAGGCGCGGCTGGGCCAGTGCCGAGCGTTCGATGTCGCGCTCGTTGTCCCAGACCAGCGAGATGGTCTCGGCGAGGTCGCCGACGTAATCGTAGGAGTAGCGAAAGAGCACGTCGTCGATGCGCTCCAGCGCCAGTTCGCGTAGCATGGCGGGCTTGACGTTGCGGACATCGAGCGTGCCGGCGATGGCCGCGAGGCCGTAGCCGCGGTCGGGGTCGGGCGTGTCGCGGAAGTAGTCGGAGAGCAGCTTCAGCTTGCCGTTGCGGGATGGGGTGAGGACCAGGCGGTCGAGGAGATCGGCGAAGGCTTTCATTGCGCGCCTCCGGTGTCTGCGGGTGTGGCGTTACCCCCCTCTGTCCTGCCGGACATCTCCCCCTCAAGGGGGGAGATNNTGAGGGGGAGATGCCCGGCAGGACAGAGGGGGGTGTTTCTTGCTCCGTCGGTCAACACACCCATCACTCCGCCTCATCCTCATACCCCACCAGATGCAGCGGCTTGGCCTTGATGCCCTGCAATTCGCACCAGCGTACCAGCGCCTCCTCGCGCCCATGTGTTACCCAGACCTCGGCCGGATGAAGCTCGGAGATGGTGTCCGTCAGTTCCGGCCAGTCGCAATGGTCGGAGATGACGAGCGGGAGTTCGACGCCCCCCTGCTTGGCGCGCTGGCGCACCATCATCCAGCCCGAGGCGAAGGCGGGAAGCGGATCGTTGAAGCGGCGGGCCCAGCGATCGGCGAAGGCGGAGGACGGGCCGACGACGACGGCGCCCTTGAAGGCGGACTTGTCGCGCCCCTCGACGGTCGCGGGACGCAATTCGCCAAGGTCGATGCCTTGTGAGACATAGTAGTCGCAGAGGCGCTCCATGGCGCCGTGGATATAGATGGGTTCGTCGTAGCCGGTGTCGCGCAAGAGGCGGATGACGCGTTGCGCCTTGCCGAGCGCGTAAGCGCCGATCATGTGGGTGCGCTCGGGAAACTGGCGCAGCGAGGCGTAGAGCTTGGCCATCTCGCCTGATGGATCCGGGTGGTGGAAGACAGGCAGGCCGAAGGTCGCCTCGGTGATGAAGACGTCGCAGGCGACCGGTTCATAGGGGGCACAGGTCGGGTCCGGGCGGCGCTTGTAATCGCCTGACACGACGATGCGGGTGGCGTCCTTCTCGATGGCGATCTGGGCGGAGCCGAGCACATGGCCGGCGGGATGGAAGCTCACCGTTACACCGTTGACCGATATCTCTTCCCCGAAGCCGGCCGCCTGTTCCGATCCGCAGAAATCCTCGCCGTAGCGGATGCGCATGATGTCGAGCGTCTGGCGGGTGGCGAGCACGTGGCCGTGGCCGGAGCGGGCGTGGTCGGAATGGCCGTGGGTGATCAGCGCGCGCTCCACGGGCCTGACCGGATCGATATAAAAACGGCCTACCGGGCAATAGAGGCCCTCGGGCGCGGGATAAAGCAGCGCGTCAAATCTCATCGCCATAGAGATAGCGGCAAATGGCGGAAGAACCAGAGGCCAGCCTGCGACATCCAGCAGCCGTGTCGGACGGCCTCGTATCGCGATGGCCTTCCTCATACGGCGAGGCGGCGCCGACAGGCTAACAAAGCGTAACTTCCAGGCAATGGTGTCCCGAAACGGGACAGAATTTCCGGCACGGTTCCTGCATGGCAGCGCGTATGAACAGATCGCCCCTCCTCTCGTCCCGCCGCGCCCTCTTGCGCCTTGCCGCCTGCTCCACCGTCGCGATGCTCGCGCCGCCCGCCTTCGCGGCGAGCCGGCAGCCGGACCTGCGCGGGTCGATCGACGCGGTCAAATACAAGGCGGCGCCCGATCCCGGCGATCGCAAGAGCAGCAGCCTGCAGAAGATGATCGACGACGCGTCGGCGGAAAACGTTCCGGTGTTCCTGCCGCCTGGCGTCTACAAGGTGTCGAACCTGACCTTGCCCGACAACACGCGCATAACAGGCGTTCCGGGCGCGTCGCGGATTGTCTACACCGGTGACGGACGCCTGTTTACCGCCGAAAACGTCAAGCGCATCGAGCTCTCCAATATCGTGATCGACGGGCAGAACCGCTGGCTTGGCGACGATAGCTCGGCACTCGTGCAGTTCACCGGTGTCGACGACGTCGTGATCGACAATTGCGAGATCTCGGGTAGCCGCAAGCATGCGCTGCAGCTGGAGCGCTGCGGCGGCCGGGTCGAGCGCAGCCGCATATCGGGGGCCGCGCAATCCGGGCTCTACGCGGTGGAATCCTCGGGGCTGTCGGTGACTGACAATGAGGTCTTCGACTGCGGCAATGGCGGCATTCTGATCCATCGCTTCAAGAAGGCGGCCGATGACAGCATCGTCAGCGGAAACCGGATCTACCGGATCGGTGCCACGGATGGCGGTACCGGGCAGAACGGCAACGGCATCAACCTGTTTCGCGCCGACAATGTCATGGTCGCCAACAACCATATCTCCGACTGCGCCTTCACCGCGATCCGCGCCAACTCGGCCTCCGACGTGCAAATCACGGGCAACCAGTGCCGGCGCTCGGGCGAGACGGCCATCTATGTTGAATTCGAGTTCGAGGGGGCCGTGGTCTCCAACAACATGATCGATGGCGCGGCCAACGGCATCTCTATCGCCAATTTCGACAAGGGCGGCAGGCTTGCCAGCGTCACCGGCAACGTCGTGCGCAATCTGAGGCTCGACGGACCCTACAAGCCGGATGTGAGCTTCGGCATCGGCATTGCCGCCGAGGCCGATACGCTGGTTTCGAACAACATCATCGAGGGTGCGCCCAGATGGGGCATGCAGCTCGGCTGGGGGCCCTACATGCGCAACCTGGTGGTGACAGGCAATGTGGTGCGCAAAGCGCCGGTCGGCTGCGCGGTTTCCGTTGCCGATGGCGCCGGAACGGCCGTCATTACCGACAACGTGTTTCAGGAGACCGCCGGGGGCGCCGTGGTCGGCTTCGCGTGGGACAAGAAGATGTCGGGAGAGCTGGCCGAAGGCGCCGGCGGCTACGCGCATCTCACCGTCGAGCGCAATCGCGCGTCGTAAGCTTCGCCATCAAAAGCTTTGATTGACCCATCAGCCTTGGAAGCTTCCGCTTCGGCGCCCTACCCTCTAGGCTCGCCGCACATTTGAAGAGTGGCACATCATGCTGACAATCTACGGCGTTTATCGCTCGCGCGCCTCGCGCGTCTACTGGATGGCGGAAGAACTCGAGCTGGAGTTCACCTCCGTACCCGTGCTGCAGGCGCGGCGCATCGACAACCCGCTGGCATCCGATGCGCCTATCAACACGCTGTCACCGGACTTTACCGCCATCAACCCGATGGGCCTCATCCCGGCGATCAAGGACGGCGATCTCGTGATGCACGAGTCGCTGGCGATCCCGCTCTATCTCGCCCGCAAGCATGGCGGCTCGCTCGCCGGCCAGAGCGTGGAGGAAGACGGCCTCTTGACCATGTGGACAATGTGGGCGGCGACCGAGGTCGAGGTGCACACGATCAAGCTCGTCATGACCTACGACAACGAAAAGGAAGACACTGAGGAAGGCCGGGCGACCATCGCGGTGGCCAGCCGCTCGCTGAAACGCCCGCTGGCGATGCTCGATAAGCATCTTGGTGCGACCGACTATCTTGTCGGCAACCGCTTCACCGCCGCCGATCTCAACCTCGCCGAAGTGCTGCGCTATGCCCAGTCGGAGCAGGCATTGTTCGACGCGCACCCCAAGGTCAATGCCTGGATCAAGCGCTGCCAGGCCCGCCCCGCCTATATCGCCATGCAGGCGGCACGGTCCAAAGAGGCGGTGTGACCAGATAAGGTGTGATCAGATAAAGAGCTTCAAGGTCTCGGCCATCTCGGCGCGGATCCAGGCCTTGAAGTCCCTGACCTTCTTCGGTTCGCGCACCCCTTGGGCGGTCACGAAGTAGTGGCCGAAGCCGGTGCTGGCGCGAATGCCGAAAGGCGCGACCAGCTGACCCTGCTGCAGCGCATAGCCGGCCAGCGTCTGCCAGGCGAGCATCACCCCCTGCCCGGCAATGGCGGCATCGAGACAGAGCGAGGCGTCGTTGAAGACGTGGCGGGTTTCGAGCGCCGCACCCTCAAGCCCGGCCGCGCGCATCCAGACGTCCCAACCGAACATCGCGCGGCCGTCGATGATCGCGGGCAGCGCCAGGAGGTCGGCGGGGTCGCGCAGGCGCTCGGCCATAGAAGGCGTGCAGACCGGAAACACTTCCTGCTCCAGCAGCAGCTCTGCCTTCACATCCGGCCAGCGGCCGTCGCCGACACGGATACCGATATCGACATCGCAGAGTGCCGGATCAACCAGCTTCATGGTCGCGTCCATGCGCAGGTTGATGTCGGGGTGGTGTTCGGCGAAACGATCGAGGCGATAGACCAGCCAGCGCGCCGCGAAAACCGGCGCCACCGAGATCGTCAGGATGCTGTCGTCGCGGCGCTGCGCAAGCGCCACCGCCCGCGACAGATGCGCGAAGCCTTCATTCAGCGCCGCCAGCAGCACAGCACCCGCTTCGGTCTTTAGCATGCCCTTGGGCGTGCGCTCGAAGATCGTTCGATCAAGCTGCGCCTCGGCCTTGATCACCTGCTGGCTGACGGCGCCGATGGACACGCCAAGCTCTTCGGCTGCCGCTTGCAGCGAGCCGAGCCGCCCGACGGCTTCGAGTGCGCGCAGGCCGTTCAGATGCACAGAGTTCAGGTTTCTCATATAGCTTTTCTATATCAGAACTCCGTTATTCTCAATTGAAACCCTACCCGCTTTGGGAGGATATTGCCCGGCATCACGCATGCATCTTTCGCCTGCCTCGCGGCCTCCCATCGCAGGCAGAGACCAAGAAAGCAAGGCATCCCATGCAATGGTTAAAGTTTTTCTTGAACGAAGAGACGGCCGAACCGCCTTATGGAGCCGACCCGGCAGGCGATCCGCTCTTTCATCCCGATCTGGCGCGGATGTCGCTGACGGAGTTGGCGGACCTGCCGCTCGACCATGGCGAGCAGGCCGGGCCCAGCCTCGAGCGGCCCGATCTGGCGCTCTGCGCATAGGCTCCGAAATCTGCTAGTCTCCCCCCGACGAGGACCGGGAGGATGCATGGCTGACAATGTCGACGCGATCTTCAAGCGGCTGCTGCGGCTTGCGGCCGAGGCGCAACTGCCCGGTGTCGAGGAAGGCACGTCGTATGGCAACCACGCGCTCAAGGTTGCCGGCAAGTCCTTTGTTGCCGTGAAGAACAACGAGACGATCGTGATCTCCATTGCGCTCGACGAGAAGGAGGCGCTGCTTGCGCTGGCGCCCGAGATCTATTTCCAGACGCCGCATTATCTCGGCTGGCAGTATCTGCCCGTGCGCATCGACGTCATCGGCGATGCGGAACTGACGGATCGGCTGATCGGCGCGTGGCGCTTGCGCGCGCCGAAGAAGCTTTCGGCAAGCTACCAGCGGTGATCCGGCTCAGGCCTTCTCGCGGGCGAGCGCGCGCTGCACGGCCGGGCGCTCAAGCATGCGGGCGTAGTGATCGGCCACCTTCGGGAAGCGCGCCGGGTCGACATCGTCGCTCGGCAGCCAGCCGGTCATGACGAACAGATAGGGATCGGCAACGGAGTAGCGCTCGCCCATCACCCAGGGACCTGAGAACATGCCGTCTTCGATCAGCGCGAAGCTGTCGGTCATGGTCTCCGGCACCTTGGCCTTCATCGCTTCATGCGCAGCAACGTCATCGGCCCAGCGGCTGGCGCGGCGGCCGTGGGCGTGGTTCACATGCACGGTCGAACAGATGTAGCTGTTGAAGGCCTGCAGGCGGGCGAATTCGAAGGGATCGCCGAGCGGGGCAAGCTTCGCTTCGGGAGCAATAGCCGCGATATAGGCGAGGATCGCCGGGGTTTCGGTGAGCACGCCCTTTTCGGTGGCAAGTGCAGGAACGCGGCCCTTGGGATTGATCTTGCGATAGGCCTCGGAGCGCTGTTCGCCATTGGCGGTATCGACCCGCCGCGCCTCGAAGGGAAGGCCCGATTCCTCGAGTGCGATGAGGCTGGCGCGCGAGCATGCGCCGGGCGCAAAATACAATGTCAGCATGACGACTCCTGTTTTGGGAGAGCATAGAGCGCGCACTGTGGATTGCGAGAGGGAAAGCGAGGCCGCACCAGCAGCCTCGCGGATTTGGCGCTTCAGGGCCGGCGTTTCAGGCGGCCTTGGCGCAGCCCGGGACGTCTTCCAACCGGTACCAGACGGGAATGCCGCGTTCCCTGGCGATGCGGACATCGTTGTCGGCGCCCTTCGATTCCCCTTCCAGCCGCAACACGCCTTCGCACAATTGCAGCAGGCGGCCGGCGACCGGGTGGAATATGCGCTCGTAGAGATCGTCGCCCACTGTCTTGCCGCCGGCGGCATGCCAGACCGGCAGGGCGACCCACTCGCCAATCATCGGCACATGGCCGGCCTCGAGCAGAGCGTGCGACGGCGCTTCCAGCCGCTTCAGGTTGGCCGCCATCTTCGCCGGATCATCCCCGGTTCCCGAACGATACGGGCCTGCAATCAAGATCAACATGTCTCATCTCCTCAACTCCCGGCCTCATGCACGGGATTGCGTGAAAATGCATGATATTTCTTGATTGTCGAATCATTTCGTGCAAACTCAAGAAAATTCGTTCAACTTCGTGAGCCTTATGCTGACCTCCCAACGCAAGACACTGATCCTCGACCTGCTGCGCCGCGACGGCCAGGTGATTGCAAAGCGGGTGGCGGAGGATCTCTCCGTGTCGGAAGACACGATCCGTCGCGACCTGCGCGAGATGGCGGCGGAGGGGCTGTTGAAACGCGTGCATGGCGGCGCGATGCCGCTCTCGCCGGAACTTCCCGATTTCTCGACGCGCAAGGATGTGTCGCGGGACGCCAAGCAGCGGCTTGCGGCACAAGCGATCGGCCTGATCAAGCCGGGCCAGATGGTGTTTCTCGACGGCGGCACGACGACGGCGGAAATCGCGCGACAGCTGCCGCGCGGGCTTGTCGTCACCGTCGTCACCCACAGCCCGACGATCGCCGCCGAGCTCGAGCATCATCCGAGCGCCGAGGTGATCCTGATCGGCGGCAAGCTCTACAAGCATTCGATGGTCGCAGTGGGCGCCGTTGCGATGGCCGCCATATCGCAGCTGCGGCCGGACCTGTTCTTTCTCGGGGTGACGGCCGCCCATCCCGTTCACGGGCTATCTACGGGGGATTTCGAGGAGGCCGCGATCAAGCGGCATATCGCCGGCTGCGCGATCGAGACCTATGTGCTGCTGACGGCGGACAAGCTCGACCGGGCATCCGCCTGCCAGGTGCTGCCGGTCGCCGCTGTTTCGGGACTGATCGTGCCTGATGATATCGAGGAGGCGCAGCTTGCGCCCTATCGCAGCCTCAACGGCGCGATCCTTTCAGCATGAAGGGCCCCATCAGACGGGCACTGACGTTCTCGATGCCCGATGCAAACAGGCTTGCCGCGAGCGCGACCGAGAAGACGGCAAGGGCAAGATAGGTCAGCCGATCATCCAATGCGCCAAGCGTGAGCACCGCCTCCAGCTTCGGCTGCCAGGTGGCCAGCAGGACCGAGAGCCAGGGCATGTCGAACAACCGGCCGGGCATCCAGGCGAAGGCGGGCGTCTGCGCCAGCGCTGCCGGCGCGCCATACAAGGCCGAGAGCCGGATCGTGATCCGCAGCCTGCGCCAGGGGCCGAGCGGCCTGCCCGCTCCATCCTCGAACGACCAGCCGATATAGATGCAGAACACCACGAGGAAGGGGAAGGCCACCGGCAGGTTCTCCATCACCATTTCCGAATTCATCTGGCCGGTCCAGACATTGGCGAGCAACAGCGGAAATGGCGCCGAGGCGCCGAAGAGGACGAGCACGAAGAGGCACCAGAGCCAGCTCATGCCGATGTGGTGAATGCGGGCGAAGGTGACGACGAGAATGATGCCGCCGGCGATGTAATAGCCGATCGGCTTGATCGTACCTGTCATCATCAGGATCAGCGGTCCGCAGGAGCCGGCGACCCGCGCGCAGCTCGACGTCGCAACCGTTGCCCAGGTGACGTAATCGAAGCTCATGGCAAAGAACAGGAAGACCGCCAGAGCGATCAGCATCCACCAGAGATAGCGGCCTGCAAACATATCCTGCCCTCATGGCACTCGATGTACTGCGCCAAGAGTAGCTTAACCTGATGAAAGCGCACGTGCCGTCATCAGGTTCAGTTTCGCATATATTAGAATCGGCTACCTTTGATGTTTGGAATGTACCATTCCGATACGCTTTAATCAGAGAGCACGGCCGCCGCGCGAATGTCGCCGACGTGAATACCATTCCAGTTGTGCATGCTCGATGTCGCGAGATCGGCGAGGCCGACGCCGATGGCGCTGTCCTTGTCGAAGAAACGGGCGAGTGCCGCCGCAACCATGCTTTCGGCGGCGCGCGCATGGCCGTCGTCGCATTTGACGGCGATCGAGATGCCCTGATCGGCAATGGCAGCGCAGAAGACGCCCTCGGCGCCCGTCTTGGCGAAAATACGACCGGGCTCAAGCTGCATCAGCTTCGTGCAGAAGCGGCCGCTGCCGGCGACATAGAAGGGCTCGGCCATGCAGGCATCGAACAGGCGGAGCGACGCTTTCGCACGCAGCGGCTCGAGGCCGTTGCCGGTGGCCATCTTGGCGAAGCCATGGGCTAGCCCCTTGAGCGGCACGGCATAGGTCGGGATCGAGCAGCCGTCGGTGCCGCAATTGTCATGCCCGAGCACCGCACCCGTCAGGCTTTCCATGGTGGCGCGGATCTCGCGCTGCAGCGGGTGGTCGTAGCCGATATAGCCCTTGGGATCGACGCCCTGGTGAACGCAGGTGCAGACGAAGCCGGAATGCTTGCCGGAGCAATTATTGTGGAGCGCGGTCGGCTTCTCCATCGTGCGGGCCTGGTGGATCAGCACCTTCTGGCTCGACGACCAGTGGCCGCCGCATTCGAGCGCCTCGACATCGCGGCCGGCGCGCGCCAGCATCGAGGCGGCAACGGCAACATGCTCGTCCTCGCCATTATGCGAGGAGCAGGCGAGCGCCAGTTCCTTGTCGCCGAACTGGTAAGCATCGGCAGCGCCGCTTTCGACGAGCGGCAGCGCCTGCATGGCCTTGCAGGCCGAGCGCGGAAACGTGGCCGCCTCTACATCGCCCAACGAAAAGATCACCTTGCCATCGCCATCAACCGCGATGACGGCGCCGCGATGCCGGCTTTCGACGCGCGCGCCGCGGGTGACTTCAACGGTGACGGGATTGGTCATGGGCATATCCTGATATTCTGAACAGGCTGTCACGCATAAATGATGGGCGCGATAAAGCAATCGGGGTCATGCTGAAAAAGAGCGGCGCAATTGCGCCATCTTGCTCGTCACATCCTTGGCAGCAACCGCACGTCAGCAAAGGTCCCCGGCGTTTCATGCGTCATCTCAAACGGCTCCTTCTTCTCATCCTTGTCGTCTATCTGCTGCCGGCCCTGGCGTCGACCGGGTGGTGGTCCCTGCAGAACCATCCGAGCTCATGGCGGGAGGCCGAATGGGGCACGTCGGGCGTGCTGCCGAAGGCCGATGCCAACGGGGACGCCAAAATCTACATCATGTCGGCCAGCACCGGCGGGCTGAAGGGCGCGGTCGCCAGCCATTCGTGGATCGTCACCAAGGCCAAAGGCGACGCAACCTACAATCGCTACGACAAGGTCGGCTGGGGCTCGCCGATCCGCCGCAACAACTATGTCGCGGACGCCTACTGGTACTCCAACACGCCTCACATCGTGAAGGAAATCTCCGGCGACGAGGCCCAAAGGCTCATCCCCGCCGTCGAGGCGGCGATCCAGTCGTATCCCTATGCCGGCGTCGGCGACTACCGGATCTATCCGGGGCCGAATTCCAACAGCTTCGTCGCGCACGTGCTGCGCACGGTGCCCGATCTCGACGCGGTGCTGCCGCCCGATGCGGTCGGGCGCGACTACCTCAGCGACGGGCGGATGTTTGCGATCGACGCCGACGGGCGCGACATGCATGCGACGCTCTACGGCCTGATCGGTATCGCCGCCGGCCAGCGCAGCGGCCTCGAAGTGCATTTCATGGGCCTGGTCGCCGGCATCGATGTCGCCAATCCAGGTGTGAAAATCCCGGCGATCGGGCGGATCGGGCTTTAGCGGGGCGACGCACCATCATCGATCATATAATTGAATGGTAGTCATCGCAGACACGAGGTTTGCAATCAGGCGGTGCAGGTCTAAGACTTTAGCAACTGGAGTCGCCGCATGTCATCCGCCTTCTCGTCCATTCTCAGCGATCAACGAATACGCATTCCGTCGCTGACGCTTGTCACGCTTGCCTTTACCTATGCCTCAACGATGCCGTATCAATCCATCATCGGCATCAGCGAGCTCGGCATGTCGGATCACGCCTACTCGATCCTGATCTTCGCCGCCGCTCTCATGAACGTCGTGACCAGCCTGACGCTCGGCATTTGGTCCGACAAGCTCGGCGACCGGAGGCTGCTGGTGCTGGCGCTGTCGGTAAGCGGCATGGTCGGCTTCGGCATGATCTACGCGTTCCGCAATACGGCCGCCTTCATGATCGGCGTTCTGCTGTTCATCCCCATCAGCAATACGACCTATTCGGTCCTTCTTGCGAGCATCCGCGCAGCAACGAACACCATGGATCGCGGCAAAGCGGCAGCGATCACTTCGACAGTAAGGGCACTGTTTTCGGGATCATGGGCGCTGGCACCGGGTTTGATCGGCCTCTATCTCGTCAGCGCGCATTCGATGACGCCGGCCTACGGTATTGCCGGGCTGGCGAGCTTCGTCTGTTTTTGCATGTATCTCTTCCTGGCGAAGGGCGAGCCAAAGCGAGATGCATTGTCCTCGCAACAGATTGGCTTCTTAAGTTCGCTCGCGCGTGTCTTCTCGCCTCACGTGCTTATACGTGTAGGGATCTTGTCGATGATGCTGGGCCTGCAGCGGCTGAACGGCGTGGTGTCGCCGCTTATCATCACCCATGATGCCGGCGGCAGCGTCGCGGATGTGGGCATCACCGCCGGTATGGTCGCGTTCCTGGAAATGCCGTTCATGCTGATGTGGGGCGCATTGCAGCGGCGTTTTCGCAGCGTCCATATCCTGGCTACCGGGACGCTGATCTACTGCGTCTATCTGGTGATGTTGAGCCTCGTTACCGTGCCGTGGCAAATCTATGCGCTCATCGTCGTCAACGCCTGCGGCTGCGCGGCAATCCTCAGCGTGCCCATCACCTATCTACAGGATCTGATCGCCGACCGGCCAGGGCTCGGCACATCACTTATCTCGGTCAACACCTTTGCGGCGAACGGCATCAGCGCGGGGATGTTTGCCCTGGGAACGAGCTTCACAAGCTATTCCGGCACCGCCTTGCTGGCGGCAGGTGTCGGCATTGCGGCAATCGTGCTGTTGCTATTCGTGGAGGCTGAAAAGCCACGGCTCCAAGAATCCACTAACCCCCGCTAATCCGATAAGCACAACGCCGCGCGCCGTGGAGGATGTGTTCCTCGCGCTCGACGTCCGCACCGAGGACGCTGCGGAAGGTTTCGAGTTCGGAGCGGCAGAAGCCGGCGCAGGCGGTTGCGGCGGCGCAGATCGGGCAGTGGTTTTCGATCAGCAGCAGTGAGCCGTCCTCTTCCTGCCAGCTGTCGGCCATGTAGCCTTCGTCGGTGCGGATGCCGGCGAGCTGGCGGACGCGGGTGGGGAGATCCTTGGCGGTGATTTCGCTGCGGTAGCGCGCCAGCGTTTCGGCCTCGCGGGCGGCGATGACGGTATCGAGCGCCTGGGGGCCGAGGCTCTCGACCATGGTTGCGAGAAGCGTCGCGGTCAGTTCGGCGTGGCGGTCTGGGAAGCGGGCGTTGCCTGATGGCGTCAGGTGCCAGAGCTGGCGGGGGCGTCCCCTGCCCGGCGTGGGCTCTAAGACAGCCTCGACCAGCCCCTCCTCGGCCATCTTCGCCAACTGCTGGCGCGCGGCCTCGCCGGAGATGGAGAGCGCCTCGCCGATGGCCGACAGGAGTTGCGGGCCCTCGGTCTTGAGCAGCATCAGGATTCGGTTGGCAGGCGACTGTCGCATAGGCTGATATTTTTCCAAGCTTGTTCTTGCTTTAATAACGCAGCCGTGTATTTTTTCCAAGCTATAACTTGCAAAAAACCTTCCTAAAAGCTTTCCAGGAAACATTTAAGGCATTCCGCATGAGCAGCATCGACGACGTCTCGACAGAGCGCTCCTCTGTCTTCCATCTCTTTTCCAGACCGGTCCTGGCAGCCACGCTGATGCTCGGCGGCGGGGTCACGCTCTATGCCGTCGAAGCCTATATCATGGCGACCATCGCGCCATCGATCGTGCGCGACATCGGCGGGCTGGAACTGCTCTCGTGGGTCACCACGCTGTTCGTCGCAGCCGCGGTGCTCGGCTCCATCTTCGTCGCCATGCGGCCGCGCGGCATCGGTCTGCGCACGGTTTACGTGGCCGGCGCACTGATGTTTGCGGCCGGCAGCCTGATCTGCGCGCTGGCGCCCTCGATGCAGGTCATTCTGGCCGGACGCGCCGTGCAGGGATTTGGGGCCGGCGCGCTGGGCGGGCTTGCCTATGCATTCATCCGCTTTGCCTATCCCGAGCACCTTTGGCGCAAGGCCTCGACGCTCTACGCGGCGATCTGGGGCGTGGCGACGCTGCTCGGCCCAAGCCTCGGTGGTCTGTTCTCCGACGGCAGCACCTGGCGCCACGCGTTCATGCTGCTTGTCCCCGTGAGCGTGCTCATGGCTATCCTTGCGCCAGTGCTGCTGCCGTCGGCGCATGACGACCGGGCTCCCGGGCGCACGCCGATCACGCAGATCACACTGCTTCTGGCGGCCGTGCTTCTGGTCAGCATCGCCGGCACGATCGAGGCGACGCAATCGAAGGCGCTGCTGGTTGCGGCATCGCTTATCGCCGTGGTCGCCATGCTTGGCATAGAGCGGCGAAGCGGCAACCGCCTGCTGCCGACAGGCGCGGTGACTTTCGGCATGCCGATTTCCCGCGTCTACCTGACGATGTTCCTGCTGATCCTGGTGCTGACCAGCGACATCTACATCCCCTATTTCCTGCAATCCCTGCACAGCGTCAGCCCACTGGAATCGGGATACCTCACGGCGCTTGTCGCGCTCGGCTGGACAGCGGCCGCGTTCCTCAGCGCTTCGCTCTCCGGTCCGCGCGCCGGCCGCGCGATCGTTATCGGCTGCGTGGTCGAGACGGTTGCGGTCGCGGCGCTGGCGATCTTCCTGGCACGCGACAATCAGGCAAGCAGCATCGCGCTGCTCGCGCCGGCCGTCGTCTTCATGTTCCTCATGGGGTTCGGGGTCGGGCTCGGCTGGGCGCATCTGGTGACGAAGGTGCTGCGCCTCGTCGCGACATCGGAACAGGACAAGGCCTCGGCGGCGATCACCACCGTGCAATCGCTCGGAAGCGCATTCGGCGCAGCCTTCGCGGGCGTCATCGTCAACAGCACCGGCCTGCTTGCGCCAGGCGGCGTTGCGGGCGGCATATCTGCGGCGCATTGGCTGTTCGTCCTGATGGCGTTGCCCGGGATCGTGACGATCCTGATCTCGCTGTCGATCCAGAAGTCCGGCAACGAGACGCAAGCGACGGTAGCAGCGTGATCGTCAGAGGCGCAGCATGATCTTGCCGATGTGGCTGCTGGTTTCCATCAGCTTGTGGGCCTCGACGACATCCTCGAAGGCGAAAGTCTTGTGGATCACGGGGGCAAGCTTGCCCTCGTCGAGCAGCGGCCAGACCTGCGACAGAAGATCGTCGCGGATGGCGCACTTTTCTTCCGGCGTGCGCGGGCGCAACGTCGAGCCGGTCACCGTCAGCCGCTTCACCATGATCGGCGCGAGATTGACGTTTTCGGCAACCGCCCCGCCGAGGAAGGCGATGATCGAAAGGCAGCCGTCCTTCGCCAGAGAGGCGAGGTTCTTCTCGAAATAGGCGGCACCGATCATGTCGAGGATCATGTCGACGCCCTGGCCGGTCTCGACCTTGATCACCTCGGCGAAATCCTCGGTCTTGTAGTTGATCGCCCGCTTCGCGCCGAGCTTGACGCAGGCGTCGCATTTTTCCTGCGAACCCGCCGTGGCATAGACCTCCGCGCCAAAGGCGCGGGCAAGCTGGATCGCCGTCGTACCGATACCGCTCGTGCCGCCGTGGACGAGCACTTTCTCGCCTTCGGTGAGGCCTGCCATCTGGAACATGTTGGCCCAGACGGTGAAGTAGTTTTCCGGAAGTGCCGCCGCCTTGACGGCGTCATAGCCTCTCGGAAACGGCAGGGCCTGGCCTGAGGGTATGACGCAATATTCGGCATAGGCGCCGCCATTGGTCAGGCCGCAAACCTTGTCACCGAGAGCGTAGCCGCTGACGCCGGGGCCGATCGCGACCACTTCACCTGATATCTCGAGGCCGAGGACCGGGCTTGCGTCCTTCGGCGGCGGATAAGTGCCCTGGCGCTGCGCGACATCGGGACGGTTGACGCCGATCGCCTGGGTGCGCACGAGGATCTGCCCCTCGCCCGCCACGGGCAGTGGCCCGCTCGATATGGTCATCACGTCAGGGGCGCCGAAGCGCGGCAAATCGACAAAACGCATATGCGCAGGCAAGGACATCACCGGTCTCCTCATTCGGATAGCAGTGAGATAGTTCAGCCCCGCTGCGTTGAGAAGGGCGGAAACGCCAGAGCGTCAATTCGCCTCGCCCAGCCGATGGAAGACCAGGCCTTCCGCGCTTTCCTTCGCCAGCGCCTTGATATGGGCGATGGCGGCGGAGACACGGCTGATGTCGTCGATGACCAGACCCTTGGGGAGCTCGAGAACGCCGATCGAGCAGCGCATCAGCGGGAAGAAGGCTTCGACGCCGGCGCGGTCGTGGCCACGAATGCGACCGGCGGCGCGGTCGATCTCGGAATAGAGATCCTGGGCGTCGTCGTGGAAATCGCCGATCAGTCGATCGAGAATCTCGGTGAGCTCTTCCTTGGTCCAGCCCTGCACGCCGATGAAGAAATCGTCGCCGCCGACATGGCCGAGAAAATGGCGCTCGGCGAAGAAGTAGCGCCGCATCAGGGCCGCGAAAAGCGAGATCGCGTGGTCGCCGAGGTGGAAGCCATAGGCATCGTTGAAGGGCTTGAAATTGTCGAAGTCGCAGTAGCAGAAGTGCCTGATATCATCGCTATCGCGGCTCGCCTCGCGCATGAAATCGCGGATGGCGTGATTGCCGGGGATGCCGGTCAGCGGGTTCTGGTCCTGCGCGGTCTTCAGCTTCTTCTCGTTCATCACCTTGATCAGCGAGGCGGCCGAGACGACACCGGCATAGCGCATGTTTTCCGTGAGCAGCAGGCAATTGGCGCCTTCCATGTTGGCGAAGATGCTCATCAGCTGCTCGGCATCGGAATCGAGGCCCACGATCGGCGCCATTTCGACGAAGTGCGAGATGGTGCGCTCATAGACCTTGTTCTTCAGGAGATCGCGACCGAAGGGGTGGTAGATATATTCCTTCAGATGGCGCTCATGCAGGATGCCGCGCGGTTCGCCATTGGCGTTCAGCACCGGAAAGAACGCAATCTGCGGATGGCGGCGGAAGACCTCGAAGACGCTGTCGATCGTGTCGTTTTCGTAGACCGTCGGCAGCACTTCGATCTGCTTGCGGATGAGGATTTCGTCGAGCGACTGATTGTTGCGCTTGCTCTTGCCAAGTTCCTGCAGATGCGGGAACGACGGCACCAGCTCGGAGACATGCGTGGTCGGGCGCGAGATAAACCAGCCCTGCACGAGATCGACGCCATATTCGCGGCAGGTCACGAACTCGGCCTCGGTCTCGATACCCTCGGCGATGACGCGGGTGCCAAGAACATGGGCAATATGAACGATGTTCTTCAGCAGGTGACGCTTGCGCGGATGCCTGTCGATATCGGCGACGAAATAGCGGTCGATCTTCAGGTAATCCACCGGATGATCGCAGAGCAGCTTCATCTCGCCGTGGCCGACGCCGAAATCGTCGATCGCCAGCTTGAAGCCGCGCTTGCGCAAGAGCGACACCAGCGAGGCGAACTCGGGAACCGACGTATTGTCGAAGCGCTCGGAGAATTCGAAGCAGATCGAGGATGGCGGGATATTGGCGAGCTTCAGATGCTGCAGCAGGCTTTCCACCAGCTGCTCGCCATGCGGGATAAGGCGCACATCCAGATTGAGGAACAGCGTCGCCGTGGCAAAATTCGGCAGCGACGCGAATTTCGCCAGCGCGCGGCTTGCCACCATCTGCTCGAGCTGCAGCAGCTGATCGCCGCGATGGGCCTCGTCCAGAATTTCGAGCGGCGAATTGAAGCCCAGCCGCTCCTGGCCGCGCATCAGCGATTCATAGCCAAAGGCGACACCAGTGCTGGCTTCGACGATTGGTTGGAAGGCGTTTTCAATAACGAGTTTGGCGAGAGTAATGATTTGATCGCTGGTGTAGCGACGAATAAGGGCAGGCTCTACGGTGGCAGCCAACGACATGCCATTCTCCACTATACGGCATTTGTATTATAATTTTTCGCGCGGAGACTAGAGGCGAAGCGTCAACGAACACTTTCCCCAATGTGAAGCTTTTGTGAAACTTGGCGTTTTATCAAACCAGCACCGCAACCGCTTCGCCAAGCGGCAGCGATACGGATGGGCCTTCATGCGGAGCGGCGGTGCTCATGGTCCGCGAACATGTCGGCGACACATTTGGCGTCGGCGGGCACGCAGTCGCTCTGTCTCGGCAGGCCGTCGACCTTGCGATTTGCATCCCACAGCCGCAGCGCTTCGCGCACCACCTCGCTGCTGGAGACATAGCTGCCATCATCGATCGCCGCGCGGATATCGGCCGCCTGCAGCGGAGAGATGGAAACGGTTACCATCGGCATGACATCACTCCCATTGCCTCGTGGTTTCCCATCGCCTCGGCGAACAGACGCCTGCCCGGTCGAGGAACGGATACACACTCGCTTTGGCCGCCCTTCCGGTCGCGGGTGCTGGGCTGTTGGCAGCGGCGCTTTTACACGTCTGCGACCTCTGCCACGAACGGAATTTTAGTCCCCGCTCACATTCTTGTCAAAAAAGAAACAGTGCGTGATGAACAGGCTGTGAATAGCGGGCACAATCAGCGGCGGATGGCGAGGCCGAAGGCGAGCATCGACCAGCCCTGCAGCAGCAGGTCGCAGGCAAGGAACAGGCCGAGGATCCACAGGCTGTTGACCGGCCAGCCGAGCACGATGACGAAGCCCGCAAGCGCCGTGATCAGGCCGCTTAAAAGCACCCAGCCCCAGCCCTTCGACGGACGCATGCGCCAGCCGACGAAGACACGGAAGATGCCCGCTACCAGTAACGCCATGGCCAGAAGCAGCGTCAGCGCCGCGGATGCCAGAATGGGATTCATGAAGGCGAAGACGCCGGCCAGCACATAGAGAACGCCGCTCAGCGCCCAGAACAGCAGCTGCTCCCACTCGCGCACCTGGAAGGCATGGGCGAGATAGACGATGCCGCCGACGAGCATGAGAAGGCCGACGTAATAGACCGAAACGACAGTGGCGAGGAAAACATTGGCGGCCGCGATGGCGCCGAAAACGATCAACAGCGCGCCGAGGACGACGAACCAGACCCATTTGGACCGCAGCGCGGAAGACGAAGGCATTTCATCGGACATGTCTGTCATCATGCACCTCCCAGTTGCTCCGTGAGTATGGCGCAGAAACGGCGGATGAAAAGAGATATCTCGCGGAAAAGGCGATCAGATTTTTATTGATTGATCAGTCAATCAAAATTATGCTGGCGCTATTGCAGGAGAAAGACCGTGCCGAAAGTCGGAATGGAACCGATGCGCCGCAAGGCGCTCGTCGATGCAGCGCTGCGGGTGATCGGGGATCACGGCTCGCTCAGCGTCACCATGTCCGAAATCGCCAAGCAGGCCGGCGTTTCGCCCGCCCTGGCGCACCACTATTTCGGCAGCAAGGAACAGCTTTTGATCGAGACGATCCGCTCGCTTCTAAAGCAGTTGCGCGACGACGCGGTGACGGCGCTGAAGGCCGCGCGCACGCCGCGCGAAAAGCTGTCGGCCGTCATCCGCGTCAGCTTCCACGCCGACCAGTTCGCACCGCAGACGATTGCCGCCTGGCTCGCCTTCTATGCCGAGGCGCAGCGCTCGGAGGAGACGCGGCGGTTTCTGGTGATCTACGCACGGCGCCTGCGCTCCAACCTGGTGGCCAATCTGAAGCCGCTGTGCCCTGCCGATGTCGCGGAACACATTGCCGAGGGCGTGGCCGCGATGATCGACGGGCTCTACATCCGCCAGAGTCTCGGCTCGACGCGTGTTGGCGCCGAGGCCTCGATCGCGCTGACGGAGGATTATGTGACGATACAGTTAAGAGGGGCGGCGCGATGACCGCATCGATGCCCTCCCCCACTCTGCCGCAGCCAACCGCTAAAAGGATAGACCCATGAGAGCCCAGCCCACAGCATCGCACTTCATCGATGGCGAGTATGTCGAGGACGATGCCGGCACCGTGATCGAGAGCCTTTACCCGGCGACCGGCGAGATCATCGCGCGGCTTTACGCGGCTACGCCTGGTATCGTCGAAAAGGCGATCGCGGCAGCCAAGCGCGCGCAGCCGGAATGGGCGGCGATGAGTCCGACGGCGCGCGGCCGCATCCTGAAGCGGGCCGCCGACATCATGCGCGAGCGCAACCGCGAACTCTCGGAACTCGAAACGCTCGACACCGGCAAGCCGATCCAGGAAACCATCGTCGCCGACCCGACCTCGGGCGCCGACAGCTTCGAGTTCTTCGGTGGTGTGATCGCGGCGGGTCTCAACGGCTCCTACATCCCGCTTGGCGGCGATTTCGCCTATACCAAGCGCGTGCCGCTCGGCGTCTGCGTCGGCATCGGCGCCTGGAACTATCCGCAGCAGATCGCCTGCTGGAAGGCCGCACCGGCGCTTGCCGCAGGTAACGCGATGGTGTTCAAGCCCTCCGAAAACACGCCGCTCGGCGCACTGAAGATCGCCGAAATCCTGATCGAGGCTGGCCTGCCCAAGGGGCTCTTCAACGTCATCCAGGGTGACCGCGACACCGGCCCACTGCTGGTCAACCACCCAGACGTCGCCAAGGTGTCGCTGACGGGTTCGGTGCCGACGGGCCGCAAGGTGGCCGCTGCGGCTGCCGGCAATCTCAAGCATGTGACGATGGAACTCGGCGGGAAATCGCCGCTCATCGTCTTTGACGACGCCGATATCGACAGCGCCGTCGGCGGCGCCATGCTCGGCAATTTCTATTCGACCGGCCAGGTCTGCTCCAACGGCACCCGCGTCTTCGTGCAGAAGGATATCAAGAGCGAATTCCTGAAGCGGCTGAAGGCGCGCACCGAGGCGATGGTAATCGGCGATCCCATGGACGACGCAACGCAGATCGGCCCGATGGTCTCCTGGGCGCAGCGCCAGAAGGTTCTTGAATACATCGACAAGGGCAAGGCCGAAGGTGCGACGCTGGTTGTCGGCGGCGGCATTCCGAACAACGTCTCGGGCGAAGGCTATTATGTGCAGCCGACCGTCTTTGCCGACGTGACCGACGAGATGACGATCGCGCGCGAGGAGATCTTCGGGCCGGTCATGTGCGTGCTCGATTTCGAGGACGAAGCGGAGGTGATCGCGCGTGGCAACGCCACCGAATTCGGCCTGGCGGCCGGCGTCTTCACATCCGACATGAGCCGCGCCCACCGAGTGGTCGACCTGCTTGAGGCCGGCACGCTGTGGATCAACACCTACAATCTCTGCCCGGTCGAAATCCCCTTCGGCGGCTCCAAGCAATCCGGCTTCGGCCGCGAGAATTCGATTGCCGCGCTGGAGCATTACTCCGAGCTGAAGACGGTTTATGTCGGCATGGGGCCGGTTCAGGCGCCTTATTGATATGAACTCAGCCGATAACGAGATCGTCGAGATCGACATTCAGGGCCGACGCGATGCGCTTCAGCACATCGACGGAGCCTGTCTTCTTGCCGGTCTCGATTTCGGAGAGGTAGGGCTGCGAGATGCCGGCTGCGGTGGCCAACTCGGAAATCGTCATGCCACGGTAGCTGCGAAAGCTGCGGATGCGGCTGTCGCTTTCCGTGAGTTCCTTCACGAATTCATAGGGCCAGGTTTCCTCACCGGCGGCAACGCGCGCCATTATGGCGTCGGCCTGCAAGCCATCCACCAGGTCCTCATAGTCTTCCTCGCTCAGAAGGACGTAGTTCTTACCGTCGATCGTCAGCTTCTGGATATCGCCCATCGCGTCCTATTCCTTGTAGATACTGCCGCGCGGGCCGGCCTTGATGACCATGACGACCCTGCCCTGATCGTCGATGATGACGCGGTCCCGACCAACGCGAATGCGATAGTAGGCCCTGCCCTCCAACTTCTTTATGTCGACCGGCTGCCCAAGTGCATAGGCATCGAGCTTCGCATAGATCGCGGCCCGACGCTTTGGCTGCATGAGGCTCAAACTCTTTTGAGCCTCGCGGGTGATGACAATCTGCTTCATCGCAATATAGCTCTCAGCGATAAACTCGACCAGCATAAAAATAGCATTCCGCAATACACCCACTAGTAGCAAAGTTCCAGAGATATGGGAATGACCATGCAGGCAGATTTCGTCATCATCGGTTCCGGCTCGGCGGGTTCGGCGCTTGCCTATCGTCTCTCCGAAGACGGCAAGAACAGTGTTATCGTCATCGAGGCGGGCGGGTCTGATTTCGGACCGTTTATCCAGATGCCGGCGGCTCTGGCCTGGCCGATGAGCATGAAGCGCTACAATTGGGGCTATCTTTCCGAGCCCGAGCCGAACCTCAACAACCGCCGCATCACCGCGCCGCGCGGCAAGGTCATCGGCGGGTCGTCGTCGATCAACGGCATGGTCTATGTGCGCGGGCACGCGGAAGATTACAACCGCTGGGAGGCACTCGGCGCCAATGGTTGGGCCTATGCCGACGTGCTCCCCTATTTCAAGCGGATGGAGCACAGCCATGGTGGCGAAGAGGGATGGCGCGGGACGGACGGGCCGCTGCATGTGCAGCGCGGCGCCTTCCGCAACCCGCTGTTCCACGCCTTCATCGAGGCCGGCAAACAGGCGGGCTTCGAAGCGACGGACGACTATAACGGCTCGAAGCAGGAAGGCTTCGGGCTGATGGAGCAGACGATCTTTCAAGGCCGCCGCTGGTCGGCTGCGTCGGCCTATCTGAAGCCGGCGCTGAAGCGGCCGAACGTGAACCTCGTCTACGGCCTTGCCCGCAAGGTGGTGATCGAGAACGGGCGGGCTGTCGGCGTGGAGATCGAACGCGGCGGCAAGGTCGAGGTCGTCAGGGCGAACCGCGAGGTGATCGTCTCGGCCTCTTCGTTCAACTCGCCGAAGCTTTTGATGCTTTCAGGTATCGGCCCGGCAGCACATCTCAAGGACATGGGGATCGAGGTGAAGGCGGACCGGCCGGGCGTCGGCGCCAACCTGCAGGACCATATGGAGTTCTACTTCCAGCAGGTCTCGACCAAGCCGGTGTCGCTCTATTCCTGGCTTCCCTGGTTCTGGCAGGGCGTTGCCGGGGCGCAGTGGATGTTCACCAAGTCGGGCCTCGGCACCTCCAACCAGTTCGAGGCCTGTGCCTTCCTGCGCTCAGGCGCGGGCGTCAAGCAGCCGGATATCCAGTATCACTTCCTGCCGGTCGCGATCAGCTATGACGGCAAGGCGGCGGCCAAGAGCCACGGCTTCCAGGTGCATGTGGGCTACAACCTGTCGAAATCGCGAGGGAACGTGACGCTCGCCTCCGCCGATCCGAAGGCCGATCCGGTTATCCGCTTCAACTACATGAGCCACCCCGAGGACTGGGAGAAGTTCCGCCACTGCGTGCGGCTCACCCGCGAAATCTTCGGCCAGCAGGCCTTCGACCAGTATCGCGGCGCCGAAATCCAGCCGGGCGAGAGCGTCCAGACCGACGAGCAGATCGACGCCTTCCTGCGCGAGCACCTGGAAAGCGCCTACCACCCCTGCGGCACAGCCAAGATGGGCGCCGAAGACGATCCGATGGCGGTGGTCGATCCGGAAACGCGTGTCATCGGCGTGGATGGCCTACGCGTCGCCGACAGCTCGATCTTCCCGCATGTGACCTATGGCAACCTCAACGGCCCGTCGATCATGACCGGCGAGAAGGCCGCCGACCACATCCTCGGCAAGCAGCCACTGCCGCGCTCCAACCAGGAACCGTGGATCAATCCGCGCTGGGAAGTGAGCGATCGGTAGGGGTTAGTGGTAATCGTCTTCGCGCTGGTGGCGGACGGCGAGGATGGTTACGGTTGTGCTGTCTTCGATTTCATACAGCGCGACGTAGCCTGAATTGCTGAAAGGGATCACAAGTTCTCGTATTCGCGGAAGGTTCCCTCGAGCCTTTCGAGACGAGAACGGAAAATCCGCGAGGTTCCCGATCGCCTTTTCGATCACATTGATTGCCTTTTCGGCCACGACTGGATCACGATCCAACAGAAATCTATAGAGGCGCCGGATATCCAGTCTTGCTGCGGGCGAATAGCGCAGCTCGAAACTCACTTGCGAAGCTCGGCTTTCTTATCAGCCAACATCTGCCGAAGCTCGGCGTGCACTTCCTCCGCGCTATAGTAGACACCGGTTCTCTTGGCCTCATCGCGGGCGGCCAGTCCACGCGCGATGAACTCGTCCTGCGTCCGTCGAAAATGAACTTGGGCTCGCACTGAATTCTCGACGAACGCGGATAGCGTTTCGCCTTCCTCAAGCACGCTTTCAGCGGCGGCACGCAGCTCCGGATCGACACGCAGGGACGGCAGCGTTGCGGATTTCATGGCGGACCTCGCGCGTTGCAATTGCGACGCATCATACGGCACAGGACGACAGGTGACAAGTCGCGGCTCGGTTGTCCGATCAGCCGACCGTCAGACGAAATGGGATAGCCGCAACCTCACCCACATATTCACCAGGGCTTGCAAAGGTGGGCGACGGGGCAGATAAGACCGGTGCCCCCTATTCCGTTCCCCGCCCCCAAGTGACCGACATGCCCCCACTCTACCGCAAATCCAAGCTCATCCGCCGTTCGCGCGTGTTTCGGGGCTCGTTCTCGCTTTGGCGTCCACGCCTGGTCTTCTGGTGCGGCGCGCTGGCGATCGGGTTGATCAGCGTCGCCTTCGCAGAGCTGGCCGACATGGCGCAGAAGGCGTTCTCGGCGGTGACGAGTTCGGGGCGTTGGTCGTTCCTGCTGCCGCTGGTCATCACGCCGGCCGGCTTCGTGCTGTCGGCCTATCTGGCGGCGAAGCTGTTTCCGAATTCGCAGGGGAGCGGCATTCCGCAGGCGATCGCGGCGCGGCACCTGCATGACGAGGCGGACCGTACGCGGCTGCTGTCGCTCAGGATCGCCTTCGGCAAGATTCTGCTCACCGTGCTCGGCCTCTTCTCGGGTGCATCGATCGGTCGCGAGGGGCCGACGGTGCAGGTCGGCGCGTCCATCATGCTCGCCGTCGCCCGCTTCGGCGGCATGGCGCAGGCGCGCGGACTGATCCTGGCGGGCTCGGCGGCCGGCATCGCGGCGGCCTTCAACACACCGCTCGCCGGCATCGTCTTCGCCATCGAGGAGATGAGCCGCACCTATGAGTCGCGCTCGAACGGGCTGGTACTGACGGCGGTGATCCTGTCGGGTCTCGCAGCGCTCGGGCTATCGGGCAGCTACAACTATTTCGGCTCGACGTCGGTCGCGCCCATGCATCTGGCCGATTGGGGCCTCGTTCTGATCTGCGGCGTCGGCGGCGGAGCGCTCGGGGCCGGCTTCAGTGGCCTGGCGCTCCATGTCGGCCAGCGCGTGAGGCGCTGGGCGCAACCGCAACCGTTGAAGCGCATGCTCTGCCTCGCCGGCGGCTGCGGGCTGGCGATCGCCGTCATCGGCATCGCGTCCGGCGGCAACACCTTCGGCACGGGCTACGAGCAGGCGCGCGGTGCTGTCGAGGGGCATGCGCTGCCGCTGTTCTTCTTCGTGGAAAAACTGCTCGCCAGCTTCCTGTCGATGATATCAGGAATTCCCGGCGGCATCTTTGCGCCGTCGCTTGCCGTCGGCGCCGGTTTCGGCAGCACGGTCGGCTCGCTGATCGGGAGCAGCATCGCGCTTGCCGCGATCCTCGGGATGGCGGGCTATTTCGCCGGTGTCGTGCAGGCGCCAATGACGGCCTTCGTGATCATCCTGGAGATGACCGGCGACCATGAGGCTGTCATCCCGATCATGGCGGTCTCGATGATCGGCTATGTGACCTCGCGCTTCCTGTCGCGCGAGCCGCTCTATCACGGCCTGTCGCGCGTGTTCATCGCCGCCGCGATCCGTGCAAGACGGGCGGCAGACAAGGCTTCACATCAGGAGGATCCGGCGCACTGAGGCGCCGGATTGCTGCAGACCTAGGCCAGCATCCGCGTGACTTCGGCACCGCGCGCGGGCGCTACGGCGTCGGCGATGGTGGTGGAGAACAGCACTTTGCGGGTGGCGTCGGCCACCTTGGCGAAGACGTGACGGATCTGGCAGTTCTGCTCGCCGTCGCAATCGTCGCACTTGCGGTATGCGGTGATCGACAGGCAGGGCAGCGGCGCGATGGGACCGTCGATGACGCGCAGCACTTCGCCGAAGGTGATCATATGCGCCGGCTTCAGCAGCAGATAGCCGCCCTGCTTGCCGCGACGGCTGACGACGATACCCTGGTGCTTGAGGTCGAGGAGGATCTGCTCGAGGAACTTCTTCGGGATCTTCTGTTGCGCCGCGATATCGGAGATCATCACAGGTTCGCCATCGTCGGCCTCGGCCAGAACGGTGAGCGCCCTAAGCGCGTATTTCGCCTTCTGCGTAATCATTTTCAGCCATCGACACACAAGCGGCGGGCGCCCATAGCACCCGGCGGACCTCTTCTTATTCTTTCTATTTCACGCGCTGTATGAACGCAGTTTGAACAAGCGCGCAAAACCCCTGAAAAACAAGCTTTTCAGCCTTGTTTTCGATCTCAATTCAGCAATTTCGAATTTAACCGAAAACGTCGTCTCATAGACATCAAATCACATTTCCGATTGACAGGCCACGTGTAACTCTACTAAATCAATAGAGATTAAGGTCCGCAGCTGGCTAGTTATGCCGGCGCGGCTGCTTTTCTGCATTGCAGCGGCCGGGGAGAGATATTTGCTCCATTCCAGCCCGCTTTCGAAATGCCTGTTTCTGTCAGATCAAGGCTCGACCTGCGATACTCCTGTCAACATCTAGGACAGGATTCCCATGACTGTTGCTCATACAATCGAAGAAGCGGAAACGCTGAACACGACACTTGCAAGCCTATCGCTCGCCGAACGCCTGTCGTTCGTGGCAGGCCTCGGTGGGCGGGTCGTGTTCACGACGTCGCTTGGTATCGAAGACCAGGTCATCACCGCCGAGATCGGCAATCACCGACTGCCGATCGACGTGGTGACGCTGCAGACCGGCCGCCTGTTTGCCGAGACGCTCAACCTGATCGACGAGACCGAAAAGCAGTACGACATCCATATCAAGCGCTACGAGCCGGAGCAGGCCGATATCGACGCCTATGCGGCGCAATACGGACTCAACGGCTTTTACGAGAGCGTCGAGGCCCGGCATGCCTGTTGTGGCGTGCGCAAGCTGAAGCCGCTTGCGCGCGCACTCAATGGGGCAACCATCTGGATCACCGGCCTGCGCCGCGGTCAGTCGGCCAATCGTTCCGAGACGCCGTTTGCCGAATATGATGCCGATCGTCACCTCTTGAAGGTCAATCCGCTGGCCGACTGGGATCTCGACGTCATCAAGGCTTACGTCGCCGACAACAGCGTTCCGGTCAATCCGCTGCATCAGCGCGGCTATCCGTCGATCGGCTGCGAGCCGTGTACCCGCGCCATCAAGCCCGGCGAGCCCGAGCGCGCCGGCCGCTGGTGGTGGGAACAGGACGAGACGCGCGAATGCGGCCTGCATGTGGCCGAAGAGGCCTCAGTGGTTTCGATCGCACAGTGAATTTGACGATGGTGGGCCGCAGCGCGTGCGGCCCCCTCGTCCGCCTGCCGGCACCTTCTCCCCAAGGGGTAGAAGGGACACGCGGCAAGCACCTTATCCCCTTTCCGACGATTGTTGGGACGACAACGCGAGCGGCACGTCCCTTCTCCCCACCGGGGAGAAGTGCCGGAGCGCAGCGAGGCGATGAGGGGGCCGCACGGAACAGGGCCAACTAAGGCCAACAAAGAACAAGGCGAGCGAACCTCGCAGAGAATGGAAGTCTGGAGTAAGAAAGACATGTCCGATAACCGTCCGGATACGGAACTCAGCAATCCGCAGAGCACCAAGCCGCCGCTCGATCCGCATCTGAAGGCGCTGGAAAACGAATCCATCCATATCTTCCGCGAGGTTGCGGCCGAGTTCGAGCGTCCCGTGATGCTCTACTCGATCGGCAAGGATAGTTCGGTGCTGCTGCATCTGGCGCGCAAGGCCTTCTATCCCGGCCGCGTCCCCTTCCCGCTGCTGCACGTCAACACCGGCTGGAAGTTCGCGGAGATGATCACCTTCCGCGACCAGATCGTCAAAGACTACGATCTCGACCTCATCGAGTACAAGAACCCGCGTGGCGAGGCAGAAAACATCACGCCGTTCACCTACGGCTCGGCCCGCTATACCGACATCATGAAGACGGAAGCGCTGCGCAACGCGCTCGACGCCGGCAAGTTCGACGCGGCCTTCGGCGGCGCGCGGCGCGACGAGGAAGCCTCCCGCGCCAAGGAACGAATCTACTCGTTCCGCACGCCGGACCATCGCTGGGATCCGCGCAACCAGCGCCCCGAGCTCTGGAACATCTACAACGGCCAGATCCGCAGCGGCGAAAGCGTGCGCGCCTTCCCGCTATCGAACTGGACCGAGGTCGATATCTGGCGCTACATCCAGGCGGAAAACATCCCGATCGTGCCGCTCTACTTCGCCGCCAAGCGTCCCTTTGTCGAGCGCGACGGCATGATGATCGCGGCATCCGATCCCAGGCTGGAGCTTTTGCCCGGCGAAACGAAGCAGGAAGACTTCATCCGCTTCCGCACGCTCGGCTGCTTCCCGCTGACGGGCGCGATCAAGTCGACCGCGACGACGATGGAAGAGATGATCGCCGAACTCGAAATTGCCACTGTCTCCGAACGCCAGGGCCGCGCCATCGACCGCGACCAATCCGGCTCCATGGAGAAAAAGAAGCGTGAAGGATACTTCTGAGATGACTGCAGCAGCAACAGCAAGCGCCATCGCCGCCCCCGCCGCCGAGCCCGCCCAGGCCGTGCGCGACACGCGACCCTTGCGCCTCATCACCTGCGGCAGCGTCGATGACGGCAAGTCCACGCTGATCGGCCGCCTGCTCTGGGACACCAAGGCGGTGAAGGAAGACCAGGCGGCAACGCTTCGCCGGGATTCCACCGGCAAGCAGAACGATCTCGGCCTGCCCGACTTCGCGCTGCTTCTCGACGGCCTGCAGGCCGAGCGCGAACAGGGCATCACCATCGACGTCGCCTATCGCTATTTCGCGACCGACAAGCGCTCCTTCATCGTCGCCGACACCCCCGGCCACGAGCAGTACACCCGCAACATGGCGACCGGCGCATCCACCGCCGATCTCGCCATCCTACTGGTCGATGCCCGCGCCGGCATTCTCGAGCAGACGCGCCGTCACGCAACGATCGCCTCGCTGCTGGGGATCAAGCAGTTCGTGCTCGCGGTCAACAAGATCGACCTGACGAACTACGATCGTGCCGGCTTCGAGAAGATCGTGCACGAATTCCGCGAATTCGCGCTCTCGCTCGGCGTCAAGCAGATCACCGCCATCCCGATGTCGGCGCTAAAGGGCGAGAACGTCGTCTATTCCGGCGAGGCCTCAATGCCGTGGTATGCCGGCCCGACGCTGGTGGAAACGCTGGAGCTTGCCACCGTGCGCTCGTCGCAGACGGTCGGCTTCCGCCTTTCCGTGCAGCGCGTGTCGCGTCCGGGCGAAAGCTTTCGCGGCTATCAGGGCACGGTTGCCGGCGGCTCTGTAAAGCCGGGTGACAGCGTCATGATCCTGCCGTCGGGCATGGTCGCCAACGTCTCCAAGATCGTCACCTTCGACCTGGTGCGCAATGCGGCGGTCGCCGGTGATGCGATCACGCTCGTGCTCGATCGCCAGGTGGACGTGGCGCGCGGCGACATGATCGTTTCGATCGACAGCCAGCCACAGACGGGTCTGTCCTTCGACGCCCAGATCGTGGCTTTGCAGCCCGAGGGCATCGAGGCCGGCAAGCGCTACTGGCTGAAGAGCGGCTCGCGCCGCCAGCGTGTTCAGGTCCAGCCTGTGGCGCAGCTGCAGCTGAAGAGCGGCACCTGGACCTCGGCCGAGACGCTCTACATGAACGCCATCGGCAAGGTGCATCTGACCTTCGACGAAGCGGCGATCTTCGACCCCTACGAGCAGAACCGCTCGACGGGCGCCTTCATCCTGATCGATCCGGAGACCAACAACACGGTGGCCGGCGGCATGGTGACGGGCAAGCGCTCGGAACTCGGCGGCATCAACAGCGGCGACGGCCGCGTGATCCTGTCTCTGCCGGCCGATCTCGCCGACCAGATCATGGCAAGCGAGCTGTTTTCCAGCCGCCGCGACGAGGCCGAAGTGCGCCGGATGACGGCGGCGGAGGCCGCCAACCTCTGGTCCAATGCCGGCGGCGACATCTGACATGACGAGATGAGACGGGGCCGAAGCGGCCCCGTTTTCTTTTGGAGAGGCAAAGGGAAATGCGTGGCATCGCAATACCGACAAGGCCTGTCTCGCCACATACTGCGGCACAGGCCATGTCCTCGCGCGATTGTATCCGGCTCTTGCTGCTCGCCGCGCTGTGGGGCGGTTCGTTCTTCATCGGGCGGATCGCCGTTTCAGAGATCGCGCCGCTCGCTCTGGTCTTCTACCGGGTGTCGATCGCCGCACTCGCGCTGCATCTCTGGCTCCGGATCCGCGGACTGTCCTTTGCGCCGGTGCTTGCCCGACCGATCGGCTGCCTCGGCCTGGCGCTCCTCAACAACGTCATTCCCTTCTCGCTGATATTTGCAGGTCAGACCGAGATCGGCGCAGGGCTCGCCTCGATCTTCTACGCGACGACGCCGCTATGGACGATCTTCGTCGCCACGATGCTTGCGAAAGAAGAGAGGCTGTCGGTGGCGGCACTTTCGGGCATCGTGCTCGGCATCGCAGGTGCTGCGGTACTGATCGGTCCCGGCCTGCTTTCCAATCTCGATGGCCCCTTATGGGCCAAGCTCGCCGTTATCGGCGCCTCCATCTCCTATGCGTTCGGCGTTGTGCTTGCGAGACGCTTCCGCGCCATCGGCGCCGAGGTGATCGCCACCGGCCAGCTGACGGTCTCGAGCCTGCTGATGCTGCCTGTCGTCGCCATCTTCTGCGGGCCGCAGGACATCATCCCAACGAGCGGAACGACTTGGGCGTCGATCGCGGTGCTCGGTCTCTTCTGCACGGCACTCGCCTTCATCCTCTACTTCGGCCTCATCGCCTCGGCCGGGGCAACCAACGCCTCGCTGGTGACGCTGCTGGTGCCGGTGAGCGCCACGCTTCTGGGCGCGCTCTTCCTCGGCGAGCGGCTGCGGATGTTCGAGCTTGCCGGGATGGTGCTGATCATGAGCAGTCTGATCGTGATCGATGGCCGGGCGTTGCGGCGAGCAACCGGTGGCAGGGATATCCGGCGGATGACGGCCGCGCAGGCGGCAAGGCGTTGGCCACATGCTGCGAGCGACATCTGACGACAGGGGCTAGCGCATCGCACGTTCCATGACGATGTCGGTCTGCACATCCTCGCCGACAGTAAACGTCGTGCTGCCGACGGGCACGAAACCGACCTTGTTGTAGAAGGCGATGGCGCGGGCGTTCTTCTCGTAGACCGTCAATTGCAGGCGTTCCACGCCACGCGCGGCACACTCGGAGACGACGGCGTCGAGCAGGCGGCTGGCGAGGCCCTGGCCGCGCCAGGCAGTGTCGATGTAGATGCGGCTGAGCAGGCTGGCATCTGCCGGGGATGGCGAGACAACGAGATGGGCGTAGCCGGCAATCGCGTCGCCGTCCGTGGCCAGGAACACGGCGGCCTCGACATCACCGATCTCGGCCGCCTGGATATCCGGCCGGAATGCCTTGGCAACATAGGCTTCGAGATCGTCGGCCGGCGTGTCGTCGCGATAGGTGGCGCGAAACAGGCGGGCGGCGAAATGGCTGAGTGCCGCCGCATCCGCCGCTTCGGCCCGCCTGATCTCAAGAGATGCCATCATTCCGATACCTCCGCCTGCCGCCGAACCACCTAGAACAGCTGCATGTGCCGGTTGACGTCCTTATAGAGAAGGTAGCGGAAGCGGCCCGGGCCGCCGGCATAGCAGGCCTGCGGGCAAAAGGCGCGCAGCCACATGTAATCGCCGGCCTCGACCTCGACCCAATCCTTGTTCAGCCGGTAGACCGCCCTGCCCTCGAGCACGTAAAGGCCGTGCTCCATCACATGGGTTTCCATGAAGGGGATGACGCCGCCGGGCTCCAGCGTGACGATGGTGACATGCATGTCGTAGCGCAGGTCGTTGGGATCGATGAAGCGGGTCGTCGCCCAGACGTCGTCGGTATCGGGCATCGACTGCGGCGGGTTCTGATCCTCATGCGTGAAGAGCGCCGGCGGCGGCTCTAGGCCCTCGACCACCTGGAACGCCTTGCGGATCCAGTGGAACTTCGCCGTCACGGCGCCCTTGTTCCAGAGCGTCCATTTCGAGCCGGCCGGCAGGAAGGCGAAGGAGCCGGGACGCAGCGCGTGCGTCGCGCCTTCGTGATCGACCATGACCTCTCCCTCGACCACGAAGAGCACGCCTTCGGCGCGCTTTTCCGGCTCCGGCCGGTCGCTGCCGCCGCCGGGCTGCACTTCCATGATGTATTGCGAGAAGGTCTCGGAGAAACCGGTCATCGGGCGCGAGATCACCCAGGCGCGCGTACCCTGCCAGTGGGGCAGATAGCTGGTGACGATATCGGTCATCACGCTGCGCGGGATAACAGCGTAAGCGGTCGTAAACACCGCCTTGCTCGACAAAAGCTCGGTCTGCGGCGGCAGGCCGCCCATGCTGGAATAATAATCTCTGCTCATCGGTCCGCTTCTCATGATATTTGTGACAACAAGCTTTAAGCGCCCGATTTGAACGAGGCAATATCCGGATGGGCGGAAGAGTTTTTCCGCACCATGCAGGCGACGAAATCGAACGGGGCGACGGTCTCGGGCCGATGGCAGCCCGGCAAATAAAGGCAATCAGCTATCGCTAAAAAATCAGCTTTTAGCGGTAATGCCGATCTGCGAAGGGCGTAATTTCAAAACTGCTTTTCTCAAGATATCAGTTTCAGTGGGGCGTTTGTTGTAGGCGTCGGCAGCGGGGATGCCGACGGGCATTCTTCTTTGCGTATGCAAGCGACGCCTTCCCATAAGGCCCTGCCACCCCGGCAGTGCGCGGCCGGCTACGATCGGCCCAAGCATCATGCGGACAAGACGAAACGACAGCGAGGAAGATACGGCCCGTGAAGAAAATCATAGGAACTGTCGTCTTTTGTCTGCTCGTCGCAGCCGCTGCAGCAGGTGTTTCGGCGATATCGAAGCATGAACCGCAAATCGCTTCGACCTACCCCCTTCCCGGCTCGGTCAACGTTCCCGGCGTGCGCATCCAGATCGCCTTCAGCCAACCGGTCGATCCGGCAGCGATGGTGCTCGACGTATCGGCCCGCAGGTCCGATGGCTCGAAGACGGATATCGCGGGCGCCGTGGAAGTCAACGAGCAGCGCACCGCCGCGATCTTCCGCAGCTACCGGCCGCTGCCTGAGGGCGACATCCAGGTGCGCAGCTCGCTGCACGGCAAAACTGCGCATGACTGGACATTCTCCGTTGTGGAGAAGGCGCCGCTCGACCAGGGTCGCGGCGGACCAATCCTGCTCGTCCTTGGCGAGGATGCACCGTTCGGACCGTATCTATCCGAAATCCTCCGGGCCGAAGGCTTTACGAACTTCCTGACGATCGGCGGCTCATCGCTGCAGTCCTCGGTGCTTGCCCAGCATCGGCTGGTGATTACAGCGGGCATTGTGCCGGCGGCTTCGGCGTCGGCGCTTGAGAACTGGGTCGATGGCGGCGGGCATCTGATCGCGATCCGGCCGGCCGCGGAACTCGCGGATCTCGCGGGGCTGCGGACGACGGGAGCGCCCATTTCCGAGGGGGAACTTTCGGTCGACACCGAGCAGCCACCCGGACGGGGGCTCGTGGCGGATATCAGGTTTCATGGCCCTGCGGGGCGCTACACCGCCGAGGCAGGCACCAGGACGCTCGCCACGCTTTCAAGCCATACAGACGAGAGCCCGATGCCGGCCTTGACGCTTCGAAGCGTCGGCAATGCAGGAGGAGCCGTCGCCGCATTCACATTCGACCTGCCGCAGTCGGTCGTTCTCACACGGCAGGGAAACCCACAATGGGCCGGGGAAGAGCGCGACGGGCTTGCGCCGATACGGCCGAACGATCTTTTCTACGGCCGATCCGCCACCGACCCGCAGCCCGACTTCGTCGACATATCGCGCGTACACATACCCCAGGCCGATGAGCAGATGCGATTGCTGACGAACCTGATCGAGCACCTGCAGCGCGATGGCGCGCCCATTCCGCGGTTCTGGTATTTCCCGAAGCGCCACAAGGCGGTGCTCGTGATGGCCGCCGACGATCACGGAACGGAACGCGGGACGCGCGATTCCTTCGAGCGCATGCTCTCGCTCGATGACAGGAACTGCGACGTCTCGAAATGGGAGTGCGCGCGCGCAACCTCCTGGCTCTACGCCGATTCAGGCCTGACCGCGCATGCGGCCAAGGATTATGCGGCGGCCGGTTTCGATCTCGGCTCACATGCCAGCACCTATTGCCAGAACTGGTCCAGAGCCTCTCTCGACCTCGCCTTTGCAAATGACATCCTGCGCTTCAGGGCCGCTTATCCCGATGTACCGGTGCAGGAGGCGAGCCGGCTGCACTGCATCGTGTGGAGCGACTACACCTCCCAGGCCAAGATCGGCCGGGACTGGGGCATTCGCTTCGACATGAACTACTATTACTGGCCGAAGGCCTGGGTGAACGGCCGCACCGGCTTCATGACGGGATCGGGCATTCCGATGCGGTTCAGCAGCGAAAAGGGCGAGCTGATCAACGTCTATCAGCAGGAAACGCATCTGGTGGACGAGATATTCGACGACGATCGCGCCGCCGTGGAGGGGCTGATCCAGCGGGCGCTCGGACCGGAACAATTCTTCGGCGCATTCGGGACGCACTACGACTTCCACAACGAATTCGACAAATTCCTGATGGAACTGGCGCGCAAATACGACGTCCCCATGGTCTCCGCACGGCAGATGCTGGACTGGATGGACGGAAGGTTGCGGACCGATGTTCTCAACCAGCAGTGGGACGGCGAACGCCTCTCGTTCACGATCGCCGGCGACCCGCGAACGCATGGAATGCTGACCGCCATGCTTCCGTCATCAACCGAACGAGGGCGGCTGCAGGCGCTCACCCACAACGGCGCGCCCGTGCCGATTGAAACCGCCGTCGTCAAAGGCGTGGAATACGTGCTTTTCCCCGGAATGGACGGGACCTACAGCGCGAGCTACGGCAACAGGATCGCCGACAATCTGGCGCCCGATGTTCGACCCGAGCAGGCCACGCCGTAAGAGCCGGAGCCAAGCGGGATGACGTGGGCGGACAGCGAAATGGTCCGCAATCGGTCTTTTGCGAAAAGGCGAGATAGCTTGAGAAGTCGAGATCGGGTGGAAAATCCTGATTTATTGGGATTTTCAGCTGGTCGGAGTGAGAGGATTCGAACCTCCGACCCCCACGTCCCGAACGTGGTGCGCTACCAGACTGCGCTACACTCCGTGACCAGCGGCGCCTCTATAGACCGGCCCAACGGCTTGCGCAAGCACCAAAATCCAAAGCGGGTTGCATTTTTATGACGGCTGCTTCGGGAAGCGCGCCCGGGCTTGCGCGCGAGCAAAAAGCCACACCCGCCGCAAATTTTGCAATTGCGAAAAAGAGCCGATTTTCTTTTGCCGGGTTCCGCGCTAAAGCGCTCGTCAGGACAGGCTGAAACGCTGCAGGGGCAGTGATTCCCGCCGCCGAATGCGCGACAAATTCAGGGACGACATCATGAAACTCCGCACTTTCGCAGCCGCAGCGCTGGCTATCGCCTTGGCCGGCTGCACGACCATCCCGACGGCCGCCGATCCGATCTCCGCCCGCTGGGTCGGCCAGTCCGCCGGCAAGTTCTTCGCAGCCTACGGCCCGCCGCTGACCGATGCCGACAATGGCAGCGGCAATGTCTATACCTGGAAGGGCGGCTACAAGACCGTGACCGTTCCGGCGAAATACGCCGATGGCACTGAGGGCAAGCGCGGCAAGCAGATTTCGCCCGCCCGCAAACAGTACCTGCGCTGCCAGGTCACCATTACCACCAGCTCGGACTACACGATCCGCAGCATCAAGGTCGCCGGCGACATCCCGGGCGTGAACGGCCCCTCCTACTGCGCCGAATTCCTGGCGCCGGCCCAGCCGGCCGCGCAGTAAGGCGCAACGGGAACGAGAGACACGAGAGGCGGGACGCAGGTTCCGCCTTTTTTGGTTTTACGGCAGTGCCGCAACGATAGAGTGACGGCATCCGCGCGGTCGCTTTTTCAGTGTCTGTCGGCTGAAGATTGTCTCAGTGGCTGGGGCGCCAGGATTCGAACCTGGGAATGCCGGTACCAAAAACCGGTGCCTTACCGCTTGGCGACGCCCCACCAGAGACTGGCAGCGAGAAACGCTTGCCAATTGCGTCGCCTGATTAGCAAAGGTCCGTTGACGTCACAATCATTAAGTTTCAGTGCCAGCATATTTCTGTGCGCCCTTTTCTGTGCGCTTTGGCGGGCGGCATGCTAGGTCTCTTGCGAGACAACCTAGCCAGGAGTGACAATGAGCCAGTATCATGCCCGCCCGCCTGCCCTCGCCACGCTTCTCATCGACGATGCGGTGGTCCGGATCACCCGTTGGGATTTCGAGCCCGGCGCCGATACCGGCGTGCATACGCATGGCATGGGCTATGTCGTGGTGCCCATGACGGATTGCCAGTTCCTGATTGAGGAGAAAGACGGCAGCCGGCGGGTGGATATCGCAGCCGGCGCCGCCTATCGGCGCGATGCGGGCACCGAACACAATGTCGTCAATGCCGGCGACAAGCCGATGTCCTTCATCGAGATCGAGTACAAGTAGGTCGTTACAGGACACGATCAGGGTGGACGACCGCAGGAACGACATGGCCAATCCAGACTTCAATCGCGCCTTCGAGCCCGCCTACGGTCAAGCAGTGGCAGTCGCGCCGGGTGTGCAGCGGATTACTGTCAACAATCCGAGCGCGTTCACCTTTCACGGCACCAACAGTTATATCGTCGGCGACCGCTCGGTTGCGGTGATCGATCCCGGCCCGGATGATGACGCGCATTTCGCAGCGCTGATGTCGGCGCTCGAGGGGCGCGAGGTCACGCATATCCTCGTTTCCCATACGCATCGCGACCACTCGCCGCTGTCGCGCCGGCTGCAGCAGGCGACAGGGGCGCCGGTTGTCGCCGAAGGGCCGCACAGGGCGGCGCGGCCGCTGCATGCAGGGGAGACCAATCCGTTTGCCGAGAGTTCCGACCTGGCGTTCCGCCCCGATATCACGCTTGCCGATGGCGAAGCGATCGAGGGAGATGGCTGGCGGCTGACGGGCGTGCATACGCCGGGGCACGCGGCCAACCACATGGCGTTCGCGCTCGAAGAGACCGGCATCCTGTTTTCGGCCGATCACGTCATGTCCTGGGCGACCTCGATCGTCGCGCCGCCGGATGGCTCGATGGCCGACTACATGGCCTCGCTCGACAAGCTGATATTGCGGCGCGACCGGCTGCTCCTGCCCGGCCATGGCGGCCCCGTGCGCAAGCCGGTCTCCTTCATGCGGGCACTTAAGACGCATCGGCGTATGCGCGAGCGTGCGGTGCTGGGGCGGATCCGGGCCGGCGATGGTTTTATCCCTGACATGGTGAAGGTGATCTACCGCGATACCGACCCGCGCCTGCACGGCGCGGCCGCCCTTTCCGTGCTTGCACATATCGAGGATCTGATCGAGCGTGGCGAGATCGAGACCGATGGCCCGCCTGCGCTTTTGGGGTCGTACCGGATGGCCGGGCGATAGGCCTACGGAAGGCGGCTCGATCAGCTGCCGGCGATGCCGAGCAGTTCCGCATCCAGCGCCTTCAGATAGTCCTCGGCGATATCGGCGCTGAAGCCGAGATCGGAGGGGCCGTAGCGGGAGGCGACGCGGACGTCGACGAAGGTGGTCTCGGCCTCTTCGCGCAGACGGATGATCACGTCGAAGCGCAGGCCGAGAACGAGCGTGCGCGTCTCACCCTGCAGCGTCACGCCATTGGCGCGGCGGATCAGTTGGGCGACGTCGTCGTCATAGGGGCGCGGCGTCGGAACCGGCACGACATCGGGGGCCGCGTCGGGAACGGCGGTGTCGGCGGCGGCCTGGCTTTGGGATTGGGCCTGGGGCTTGGCCACCGGCTTGTCTTCCGGGTTGCGGGTCGGCACGCTGTCGCCTTCGGCGCGCGTTATGCGGATGCCGTTCAGCCTGGCGACCTTCTTGACGGCCTCCAGCACGCGGTCGATGGCGCCATCGTAGCGGCGGCCGGTGAGCTCGGGATAGGCTTCCAGCTGCTTTTCGCGATCCTCCGGCGTCACGGGCACCCGCTTCAGCCAGATCTGGTCGGCGCTTGGGGTCTTCAGCCAGTCCGGCACAGAGACGGGATCGGTGGAGACGTCGTAGATGACGGGCATGCTGAAATAGCGCTCGACGGCCAACCCGCCGATGACCAGCGGCAACGCTGCGAAGATCAGCGCCTTCAGCGCGTCATGCCCACCCTCGGCGCCCGTCAGCCACAGGCTGCGCAGGCCGGCAGCGGCCAGAACGGCGGCCAAGATGCTGAACCCGGTGGCGACGATCAGGATGAGGACGAGATAGGGCGTCGCGAGGCCGGCGAAGCGATGACCGATCAGCGCCGCCAGGCACAAGACCAGCGCAAAGGCCGCGAACCGCCTGGAAAAGCGCGCAGCACTGGAAACGGGGCGGTCGAAACGGATTGCCATCAAACTTACCGGTTAGTCGCAAGCGGCGCGTCCCGCATGAACGCGCAAATCGCCCAAACACTTGTTTAGTGCAAGATTCGCCTAAATTGAAACTCTTGTCTTACGCGAGCATGTCCAATCCACGATCTAGACGTTTTTCGCCAAGGCGAGGACGAATATCTGCGGCCAATACGGGCATGGCCTACGTGAGCATTTTCTGATATTGAGTTGATTTCCCGCAGTTGCAGCATGTTCATCGGTTACGGACGAACAGGAGAAGAGCAATGATTGCATCCGAGCTTGCAGTGGAAAGCCCCATGCCGACGCTTGCCGGGGCCGATGCGAGCGATCCACTTCTGCCGATGGAGCTTCTGGAACTCGAGCTGTCGCTCGAGAGCTATGATGGCGACAGCGATTTTTGCGATGCGGTGCGCACGGCGGCGGGCAAGAGCGGCGGCGAATTCCTGTTCGATCTTCCGGCCGAAGGGCTGATCGACGATTGCAAGCGGATCGCGGTGCTGCGCATTCCGTCTGCCTCGACCGACATGCGGATCGTGCTTGCGGTGCTCGATCAAAACGGCACCGATATCCGCATGGAGAGCCCGGCGCCGGAGACCGCCCATATCGCGCAGTTCGCCGATGCCTTCATCGAGGTGCTCGAGCGTTTCTAGTCTCGTTCAATCGCGGCCCGACGCCGCTTCTGCCAGCGTGCGGAACGCGAACTTGCGACCGCATTCACACTTGATCACACTGGTTTCCTGAAAATTGGTCTGACGCTGGACGAAAAGCCCGCGCGGCAGCTGGTCGATGTTGAAGCCCGGGTGCTTGCGCTTCGGATCGTCCGTCTCGGAGGCTTCGGCAAAGCCACTATTGCCGCATTGCGGGCAGGTCAGCTTTTTCGAGAATCGATCACGCAGTGCCATCAGTCGCTTCCATTTCCGTGAGGCGTCTTCTTATAGCGGTTCTCTTCCGCGCGAAAGCCGGAACCAAAGCGAGCGGCCATCGTTTTCTAGTAAAAGGAGACCAACCATGCCCAATCGCGATCCGATCCCCGTGCCGACGCCCGAGACCCCGCGCGGCCCGACGCCGACACCCGGCATTCCCGACCGCGTGCAGGAAAAGCCGCCGCTGACGCCAGCTCAGGACCCCGGCGACAGCAAGAACCCGAACGACCCGACGCTCGATCCGGCATTGCTGCCGATCGGCGATCCCGCCGGGGCCGCGTGACAACGTGGCAAGTTTGGCGGCCGACGGAGTTTTTTGTTGACGGTTGGCCGGGCTTGGCGTCTGCTGTTTCAGCAAGATCAATTCGTTGAAGACAAGAAGATGCGCATTCTCCCGCTGACGCTCACCATCGCCGCCATTGCCATCGGCCTTTCGGCCTGCCAGACGATGACGCCGGAAGAGCGGCGCGCGGCCGATGAGCGGCAATGCATGAGCTACGGCTTCAAGCGCGGCACCGAAGGCTTCGCCACCTGCCTGCAGCGCATCGACCTCAACCGGCAGGCGCAGGCTCGTGCCGACAGCGCTTACGTGATGTCCGATATGTCATGGCGCATGGGTGGCCCCTATTACGGCGGCCCCTATCGCTGGTAAATATTACTGCAGCGCCCTCTCCTTGATCGCCGCCTGCGCCGCTGCCAATCTGGCGATCGGCACGCGGAAGGGCGAGCAGGAAACGTAGTCGAGACCGATCTCCTCGCAAAAGTGGATCGAGGCCGGATCGCCGCCGTGTTCTCCGCAAATGCCGAGCTTCATATTGGCGCGGGTGCGCCTGCCGCGCTCCGTGGCGATGCGGATGAGTTCGCCGACACCATCGAAATCCAGCGAAATGAAGGGATCATGCTCGATGATGCCCTTGCGCTGATAGGTCGGGATGAAGGCCGAGGCGTCGTCGCGCGAGATGCCGAAGGTGGTCTGCGTCAAGTCGTTGGTGCCGAAAGAGAAGAATTCGGCGGCTTCCGCGATGATGTGGGCGCGAAGGGCGGCGCGCGGCAGCTCGATCATCGTGCCGACGAGATAGTCGATCTGCATATCGGCTTCCGAGATCACGTCGCGGGCGATGGCGTCGATGCGATCCTTGACGTAGTCGAGCTCGGAGCGAAGGCCGACGAGCGGCACCATGATCTCCGGCACGACGGCCGCACCCGTCTCGCGCGCGGCGTGGACGGCGGCCTCGAAAATGGCGCGCGCCTGCATCTCGACGATCTCGGGATAGGAGATCGCCAGACGGCAGCCGCGATGGCCGAGCATCGGGTTGAATTCGTGCAGCGCGTCGACGCGCTGGCGAAGCGCGGTTGCGTCCATGCTCATGGCCGCCGCGACGTCGGCGATTTCCTCGTCCGTCTTCGGCAAAAACTCGTGCAGCGGCGGATCGAGCAGGCGGATCGTCACCGGCAGGCCGTGCATGACGTTGAAGAGGCTCTCGAAATCCTCCCGCTGCATCGGCAGCAATCGGTCGAGCGCAGCCCTTCGCCCCGCCTCGTCTTCCGCCAGGATCATCTCGCGCATGACATGGATGCGCTCGCCCTCAAAGAACATGTGCTCGGTGCGGCAAAGGCCGATGCCCTCGGCGCCAAAGGAGCGGGCGGCGCGGGCGTCGGCGGGCGTATCGGCGTTGGTGCGCACCGTCATGCGACGGACGCGGTCGGCCCATTCCATGATGCGGCCGAAATCGCCCGAGAGCGCGGGCTGTACCATCGGCACCTCGCCCTTCAGCACCTGCCCGGCCGATCCGTCGATGGTGATGATATCGCCCTTCTTCAGCGTCACGCCCATGCCGATCAGCCGCTCGTTGCGCAGATCGATGCGCATGGTGCCGGCGCCGACGACGCAGGGGATGCCCATGCCGCGGGCAACGACGGCCGCGTGGCTGGTCATGCCGCCGCGGGTCGTCAGGATGCCTTCGGCGGCATGCATGCCGTGGATATCCTCGGGGCTGGTCTCGACGCGCAGAAGAATGACCTTGCGCCCCTCCTCTTCCGCCATCACCGCCTCTTCGGCGGTGAAGACGATCTCGCCGGATGCAGCACCCGGCGACGCCGGCAGGCCGGTGCCGATCACCTCGCGCGCAACCCGGGGGTCGATGGTCGGATGCAACAGCTGATCGAGCGAGGACGGCTCGATGCGCAGCACCGCCTGTTCCTCGGTGATCATCTTCTCGTCCACCATATCGACGGCGATCTTCATCGCCGCGCGGGTCGAGCGCTTGCCCGCGCGCGTCTGCAGCATCCACAGCGTGCCGCGCTCGATGGTGAACTCGATATCCTGCATGTCGAGATAGTGGGCCTCGAGACGGTCACAGATCGTCACGAACTCCCTGAAGGCCTCCGGCATCAGCTTTTCCATCGACGGCCGGTCGGAGCCGGAGGAGATTCTCGCTTCCTCGGTGATGCTCTGCGGCGTGCGGATGCCGGCGACCACGTCCTCGCCCTGGGCATTGACCAGAAACTCGCCGTAGAGCGCCTTTTCGCCGGTTGATGGGTTGCGGGTGAAGGCGACGCCGGTGGCAGACGCATTGCCGAGATTGCCGAAGACCATGGCCTGGATGTTGACCGCGGTGCCCCAACTTTCCGGGATGTTGTGGAGATGGCGATAGGTGACGGCACGCGCGCTCATCCAGCTCGAAAATACCGCGCCGACCGCGCCCCAGAGCTGGACCTGCGGATCCTGCGGAAATTCCTCGCCAAGCTCCTCCTCCAGCACCGCCTTGTAGAGCTTGACGACCTGCTGCCATTCGCCGGATGACATCTCGGTATCGTATTCGTAGCCGTGACGCGCCTTTTCGTCTTCCAGGATTTCCTCGAAGACCTCGTTATCGACACCCATGACGACATCGGCATACATCTGGATGAAGCGGCGGTAGCTATCCCAGGCGAAGCGCGCATCGCCGGCATCGTGGCCGAGCGCCTGAACGGTTTCGTCGTTGAGGCCGAGGTTCAGCACCGTATCCATCATGCCCGGCATCGACACGCGCGCACCGGAGCGTACCGACAGGAGCAGCGGGCTTGCGCCTGCGCCAAAGCGACGGCCGGTGACGGCCTCGATGCTTGCGATGCCTGACAGCACCTGCGCGCGCACCTCGTCCGATATGCGGCGACCGTCGCGATAGTAGGCGGAACAGGCGTCGGCGGTGATGGTCAAGCCGGGGGGAACGGGCAAACCGAGGCTGCACATCTCGGCAAGATTGGCCCCCTTGCCGCCCAGCATCTCATGGTCGAGCGCTCGCCCCTCGGCCGCGCCGTTACCGAATGTGTAGACCCACTTGGTCATGCTCTCCCCAACACCAAAATCGGGATCAGCTTAATCCCTTGGTGTTAAAATGAAAATCGGACAAATGCGGCCAAAATGTTGCAGTGCACAACATCCGCCAATTCTAACCGTTTGAACTTTCGGGAAGAGTAATAAAGCTTTGCGGGACCGCAACAAAGTCCCGCAAAGCCTTATTTCCGTCCGGCCAGGAAAACCGGACGGGGGGTTCAGCATGCCGATACGACGAGGAGAGAGCCTCAACACATGCGCACGGCAATCTGTACGCAAAACTGGTGGCGCGATCCTCGCGGACCGCACATACAGTTTCTTGTAATGCAAGATGGGTAAAAAGGCATCACCTTATTGGGTGAGAAGCCGATTCAAGTCTGACTTTTTTTGGGTGTTTCGCCTTGACCTCAGGCAATCTCGCGCAATTGTTCCGCGGTTTGCAGGTCGACCGACACCAGTTGCGACACGCCCTGTTCCGCCATCGTCACGCCGAACAAGCGGTTCATGCGGGCCATGGTGATCGGGTTGTGGGTGATGATGACGAAGCGCGTCTCGGTGGAGGCCGCCATCTCGTCCATGAGATTGCAGTAGCGTTCGACGTTGTGATCGTCGAGCGGCGCGTCCACTTCGTCGAGCACGCAGATCGGCGCCGGGTTGGTGAGGAACACCGCAAAAATCAGCGCCATCGCCGTCAGCGCCTGCTCGCCGCCCGAGAGCAACGTCATGGTCTGCGGCTTCTTGCCCGGCGGGCGGGCGAGGATTTCGAGGCCGGCTTCGAGCGGATCGTCGCTCTCGATCAACTGCAATTCGGCCGTGCCGCCGCCGAACAGATGGGTGAAGAGGCGCTGGAACTGGGTGTTGACTACATCGAAGGCGGCGATCAGGCGCTCGCGGCCCTCGCGATTGAGGCTCTGGATGGCGCCGCGCAGCTTTCGGATCGCGTCAATGACGTCGTCGCGCTCCTTGATCAGCGCGGCCAGCCGGTCGCTCAGCTCCTTCTGCTCTTCCTCGGCGCGCAGGTTGACGGCGCCGAGGCGCTCGCGCTCCATCTTCAGCCGTTCCAATTCGCGCTCGACCTCACGCAGATCGGGCATCGCCTGCATGGCGTCGAGACCGGCGAGCCTGAAAGCTTCATGCGGCGCGACGTTCAGCGCCTCGCGGATGCGCGCCTCTGTTTCCACGCGCTTTTCACGCGCCGAAACCAGGCGCTCCTCGGCGCGGCCGCGGCGTTCGCGGCTTTCGGCAAGTTCGGAGAGCGCAATCGCCGCCTTGTGATCGACATCGCGCTGCGTCAGCTCGGCCTGCGCCAACAGATCGGCGGCGGCGCGCCTGCTATCATCGGCCTTCTGCAGCTCGTTCAGCAGGCCCCGGCGCTTGTCGTCGAATTCGTCCGGCGCCATTTCGAGATCGGCCGCTTCTTCGCGGGCTTCTTCCTCGCGGTCGCGCAGTGTCGCGATGTGGTCCTCGGCGCTCGCCGCGCGCTGACGCCAGGTCTCGCGCTCCTGGCCGATCGCGATGATGCGGCGCTGGCGGGCGTCGTTTTCGCGGTTGAGGCTCTCGTGGCGGGCGCGGGCTTCGGCAAGCGCTCCGCGATCGGTGGCGACATCGGCCTGCTGCAGCCTGAGCTTTTCGTCGAGCGCGGTGAGATCAGGCGCGTCGTCGAGCTCGATGCGGGCGTTTTCTTCCTGGATGGCGATGTCTTCAAGCTGGCCCTGCAGCTGGCTGACGGCCTCGGCGATGACATCGCGGCGGCGGATGAGATCGCCGGAGGCACGCTCGGCAGCGGCCAGCGCCTCGCGCGCTTCCGCCAGCTGGCGTGCGGACATGCGCGCGGTATCGCGGGCCTCGGTAAGGCGCTGCTCCTCGCCCGAGATGGCTTCGGCTGCGATCGCCAGCTGCTCTTCGGCTTCAGCCAGGACGTCGCGGGCAATGGACGCTTCGCTCTCGAGCTCGGACAGGCGGTTCTTCTGCGCCAGACGGAGTGCTGCTGCACTCGGCGCATCGGCGCCGGTGACATGGCCATCCCAGCGGTAGACGGCGCCATCGCGGGTGACGAGGCGCTGGCCGGGCTTGAGGCTCGGCATCAGGCCGGGCGCATCCGCGTCGGAAACGAGGCCGATCTGCTTGAGGCGGCGGGTAAGTGCGGCGGGGGCTCTAACGTGTTCGATCAGCGGCGTGACGCCCGACGGCAGTGCCGGATCGGCCGCGCCATCGCCGTTTTCCGACCAGTGGGCCGGCGCCTTGGCATCGAGCGGGGATTCGAGATCGTCACCAAGGGCAGCGCCCACGGCGGTCTCGAAGCCGCGATCGACCTTGAGATCATCGGCCACCGGTGCGAATTCGCCGGCAGTGGCGCCGGATGCCAGCATGCGGGAAATGGTGCGCGCTTCGGTCTCGATGGCGTTCAGCTGGGCGCGGGCCTGATCGACCGGCGCCCGCGACATCGCTTCCGTCTGGCGGGCCAAGGCCAGCGCCTGCTCGACCGCCTGGATGGCCGCTTCGGCATCAGCCACGGCGGCCTCCCCGTCTTCGACTACAGTGCGCTTCTCGTCGGGATCCGGCAGGGTGGCGATGCGTTCACCGATCCCTGATAGTTCGCGGTTGGCGTCGTCCATCTGGCGCTCGAGACGCATCTTGCGATCTGAAAGATCGCGGATGGCCCGTTCGAGCTGGTTGCGGCCGGCGGCGGCCTCGGCGCGTTCGGCAGTGAGACCCGTGAAGATGCGCTCGCTGTCGGCAAGCCTGGCGGCCGCCTCCTCGAAGGCCTCGCGGGTCTCTTCCGCGTAACGGCCGGAATCGGCGAGGATCTCGTTGATATCGGCTTCCTCGGCATCGAGGCGCTGGAGGATTTCGGCATTGTCGGCGACGAGCCGCTCCTCGCGCCTGATATCCTCGGCAAGCTGCGTCAGGCGGCGGGTCAGCTCATCGCGACGGCGCAGGATGCGGTTGGCGTCTTCTTCCAGCTGGGTCTTCGCAATCTGCAGGCGCTGCAGGGCAGCCGCGGCGCGGGCTTCGCCCTCGCGCAGTTCAGGGAGCTTGAGGCTCGATATCCCTTGAGACTTGGCCGCTTCCATCTGCATCTGCGCCTTTTCGGCGACGATCGATGTGGCCTGGTTGAGCGCGCTATCGGCCTCGGCTTCCGCCTCCTTGGCCTGCACCCAGCGGATATGCAGAAGCATCGCCTCGCGGGCGCGGATATCGGCGGAGAGCGACTTGAAGCGATTGGCCTGGCGGGCCTGGCGCTTCAGGCTCTCGATCTGGCTTTCGAGCTGCGAGGTGACGTCGTCGAGACGTTCGAGATTGCTTTCGGCGGCGCGCAGGCGCAGTTCCGCCTCGTGACGGCGCGAGTGCAGGCCGGAAATGCCGGCGGCTTCTTCCAGCAACTGGCGGCGGGCCTGCGGCTTGGCCGAGATCAGCTCGCCGATCCGCCCCTGCCCGACCATCGACGGCGAGCGGGCGCCCGTAGAGGCATCGGCGAAGAGCAACTGCACATCCTTGGCGCGGCTTTCCTTGCCGTTGATGCGATAGACCGAGCCCTGCTCGCGCTCGATGCGGCGGGTGACCTGGATCTCATCGCTGTCGTTGAAGCCGGCGGGCGCCGTGCGGTCTGCATTGTCGAGATAGAGCGCCACTTCCGCGGTGTTTCGGGCGGGACGATTGCCGGAACCGGAGAAGATCACGTCGTCCATGCCTGACGCGCGCATGTTCTTGTAGGAGTTCTCGCCCATCACCCAGCGAAGCGCCTCGACAAGATTGGACTTGCCGCAGCCGTTTGGCCCGACGACGCCGGTCAGGCCTCGCTCGATGACGAATTCAGCGGGTTCGACGAAGGATTTGAAGCCGACGAGGCGGAGCTTGTTGAACTTCATGCGGTGGACCTCGGAAGCCGAAGCCCCCTCATCCGCCTGCCGGCACCTTCTCCCCGCTGGGGAGAAGAGACTCGGAGTTGGCCAATCGCTCTACCTCCCCTTCGCCCCAACGGGGAGAAGGTGGCCCGAAGGGTCGGATGAGGGGGCCGCGCGCACAAACCATGCGTCAACGAAAAAACGGGCGCACAGCTTCCGCCGTCGCCCGTCTTATGGAAACGGTTCAGCTTAAAGCAGGCTGTCGATAAGGGCCGACATGATGTCAACCGACATGTCTCCAGAGTAGCGCTTCCCGTTGATGAGGAAAGTCGGCGTGGCGTTGACGCCGAAATCCTTGGAACCCCGTTCCCGCGTCGCGTTCACTTCATCCAGCAGCTTCTGGTTCGTCAAGCACTTCGTGAAGCTTTCCTCACTAAATCCAGCGAGTTTGGACATCTGGAGGAGTGCTGCGCGGCCATCTTCGGCGGCGGCCCAGGTCTGCTGCTGCTTGAAGAGCATCGAGACCATCGGGAAATACTGCTCGGGCGTGCTCAGGTCTTCCGGCTTGGACGGATTGCAACGGGCGAGCATGAAGGCGGCGGCGGCGCGCGGGTCGAAGGGGAATTCGCGGATGATGAAGCGAGCCTTGCCTGTGTCGACATACTTCTTCTTGATCTCGTCGAAGGTCGTCGTGTGGAAGTGCGCGCAGTGCGGGCAGGTCATCGACATGTATTCGACGATGGTGACCTTGGCGTCTTCCTTGCCCAGCGCCATTTCCGGCAGCGCGCCCGGCTTCAGCACGGCAGCCATATCGACATCGCCGTCGGACTTCGGAATTTCCACAGCCGCATTGGCGCTGCTGAAGACCGCCAGGCCGGCGGTCGCGGCAGCCACGCCGCCCAGGAGCTGGCGCTTGGTCAGTTGCATTTCGGACATCTGCATAATTTCCTCATAAATGAGAGTAGCGGCTGGAAGTGCGATATAACGGCTGACGGCCGCGAACAAGGCACGCATGAGCGAGTTTCTTCAAACAATTGTGACCTTGATGGGACGAAGGGGCGAGACTGGCAAGCAACTCTTGATTTTATTTGGCGCGGAAGGCGAAGTTCAATCCTTGCTCTCGCGTCTCATGCGCTCAGCATGGCGACGCTCGATGCGATCGAAAACAACGTCGGCATCGATATCATCGCTTGGGTCGTCGATTGCTTCGCGAATTTTTCTACGCATCACCTCATCCGAAAGAGGCGGAGTCTCGCCTGTTGTGCCAAATGACCGGTTGTTTGACATTTTTATCTCCTCGGCACGCTTGCAGCCGTAAAATGTCTACCGCCCCTTTTTCCCCAACACCGCCGTGCCCAGTCGCTTCACCGCCTCGCGCAGCTTCTCATTGTCGATACCCTCCATCATCCCCTCCAGCCGGCGGGCCGCCTCGCCTTTCAGCGGCGGCGGGGTGCGGGAGCGCTTGTGCGCCTGGGAGACCGGCTTCTGGACGATGCGGATCTGGTGGACGGCGGAAAAGCCGAAGAAGCTGTTGATGCGCTGGATGAGCTCGCCCTGCGCATGGGTGAGAAACAGCGCGCGTGCGCCCTCGCAGGCGATGGTGAGCACGCCGGGGCGGAAATTGCCGTCATCGCCGCCGCGCGCCCAGGCGATCTTTTCCGGGCGGGTGCAATCGGCGAAATCCTCGCCGGCGATCTCGTCCCAGGAGCCGAGCAGCGCCGTGTTGATGCCGGCGCGCTTGGCGAGCACGGGGTCAATCAGGCGGTTGGCCAGTTCGGAGATCTGTTTTTCACCTTTGCGTGGATAACTCATGGAAACCTTCGGATGCCGCCGCTATCGGGCGCCGCCGCCTTGATCGGGCGACAATGCTTCGCCAAGTATAGGGCACTTCCCCTCCGCACGGCAAATGATGACCTTAAAGACTACCACCGCGCCCTCAGCAAAGCCCCTACTCGACTGGTACGATCGCCATCACCGCGACCTGCCCTGGCGCGTTTCGCCGCCGATGGCCGAGCGCGGGATCAAGCCGGATCCCTATCATGTGTGGCTGTCGGAAGTGATGCTGCAGCAGACAACGGTGCCGGCGGTCAAAGCCTATTTCTTGAAATTCCTCTCGCGCTGGCCGACGGTTGATGATCTTGCCGCAGCACCGAGCGAGGAGGTGATGGCGGCATGGGCGGGGCTTGGTTACTACGCCCGCGCCCGCAACCTGAAGAAATGCGCAGAGGCGGTGGCGCGCGAGCATTCAGGCGTGTTTCCCGACACGGAGGAAGGGCTGAAGGCGCTGCCCGGGATCGGCGATTACACGGCCGCCGCAGTGGCCGCGATCGCGTTCAACCGGCAGGCATCCGTGATGGACGGCAATATCGAGCGGGTGATCTCCCGGCTTTATGCGATTTCGACGCCGCTGCCCGCAGCCAAGCCGTTGATGAAGCAGAAGGTGGGACTGTTGACGCCATCCGACCGGCCGGGCGATTTCGCCCAGGCGATGATGGATCTCGGCGCCACGATCTGTACGCCGAAGCGGCCCGCCTGCGCGCTCTGTCCCTTCAACGGATCGTGCGAGGCGCTGGCGCTGCACGATCCCGAGCATTTCCCGGTCAAGGCCGCCAAGAAAGCCAAGCCCGTTCGCGTCGGCGCCGCCTTCGTGGCCGTCACATCGGATGGCGAGATCCTCCTCAGGCGCAGGATCGAGAGCGGGTTGCTCGGCGGCATGACCGAGGTGCCGACGACGGGCTGGACCGCGCGTATCGACGGCGAGACCTCGGCAGATGCTGCACCTTTTACGGCCGATTGGCAGCCTTCGGGCACCGTCACCCATGTCTTCACCCATTTCGAGCTCAGGCTGTCGATCTGGCGCGTGGCGATCCCCGCGAGGATCGAAGGGGATGACGGATGGTGGGAGCCGGTCACAAATCTTGACGCCCAGGCATTGCCCACAGTCATGAAAAAAGCGATCACTTCGGCTATTCCACGCGCGTTTCAACAGTCCAGGGAATGATCAATGCCTATTGACCACATCGTTTTCGATATCGGAAAAGTTCTTATCCATTACGACCCGAACATTCCCTTCAGCCGTATCATTCCGGATGCTGGCGAACGGCAGTGGTTCTTCGACAATGTCTGCACCCACGACTGGAACATCGAGCAGGACCGCGGCCGCACATGGGCGGATGCCGAAGCACTGCTGATCGAAAAGCATCCTGATCATGAGACCAACATCCGCGCCTTCCGCAAGCACTGGCACGAGATGGTGTCGCATTCCTACGACGACAGCGTCGCCATCATGGAAGGGCTGATCGCCGAGGGGCGCGACGTGACGATGCTCACCAACTTCGCCTCCGACACGTTCCGCGAAGCGCAGGTGCGCTTTCCCTTCCTCACCAAGCCGCGCGGCGTCACAGTCTCGGGCGATATCGGCCTGATCAAGCCTGACATCGCGATCTACCAAGCGCACACTGAGAGTTTCGGCCTCAATCCGGCGACGACGATCTTCATCGACGATTCGGCGCCCAACGTCGAAGGCGCCAAGAAGGCAGGATGGAACGCGATGCTCTTCACCGGCGCCGAGCAGCTCCGCGCCGATCTGGCCGAACGCGGCGTGAGGGTCTGACCATGGCATTCGATCCAGTCAAGGAAGTCACGCTGTTTCACGACGCGATCAACAGGCTCGATTATCAAATGATCGAGGACTATTTCGCCGAGGACGCGACCTATGTCTCGAACGGCGTCGGCAGCCTTGCGGGCCGCGACGAGATCATGGCGGCGTTCCGCAAATATTTCGACGATTATCCCGACCAGACGGCGTTCAACACGCTTGTGGAGCGCGTCAGCCCCTATGCAGGACGCGCCGTATGGTCGGTGCGCGCCACCCACAGCAAGACCGGCAAGCCGCTGGTGCGCGAAGGCGAGGAAACGATCACCTTCAACGAAGACGGTCGCGTGACGCGGGTGGATGTGAAGGACTATCAGGCGTTCTAAACCATGCCCTTCCCCCTGACGCGACGAGAAACGCAAATTTCTCATCGCGTTAGGAACAATCAGTGCCGTTGTCGGTTTTGTGAGAACCCGCGCATGACGCGGCTTCGAGCAAAACGATAAGTCAGCCGTGCTGACGGGAGGTTACGATGGGTAGAGGTATCTTGCTGTGGTTTCTGGGCGTTCCGATTCCGCTGATCCTGATCATCCTGCTGTTCTGGCACTAGGGGGTGGCGATGTCGTTTACCTCCCCCACCGTGGCCGATGCGCCACTGGAATCATCGTCCTCGGCCGTCAGCTGGGGACCGATTATTGCCGGCACGCTTGCCGCTACAGCGATCTCCCTTGTCTTCCTGCTGATCGGCTCAGGCCTCGGTCTGACCATGGTGTCACCTTGGTCGCATGACAGCGCCTCGCTGACCACGGTCGGCGCGACGGCTGCCATCTGGCTGATCGTCGTGCAGTGGGTTTCGGCTGGCCTCGGCGGCTATCTGACGGGCCGGCTCCGCACAAAATGGGTCGGCGTGCACACTTACGAGGTCTTCTTCCGCGATACCGCGCATGGCTTCCTCGCCTGGGCGCTCGCAACCGTGATCGTCGCCGGCGTGCTTGGTTCGGCGCTTTCGTCGATCGTCAGCACCGGAACGCAGGCGACCGCAACAGCCGTTGGTGCCGTCGGCGCTGCGGGTGCGGCAACGGCTGCCAGTGCCAGCGACGGTGCGAGCGGCGGATTCTCGCCGGCCTACTTTACCGATGCGCTTCTGCGCCCGGCGAATACGGCTCCTGCTGCCGGCAACCAGAGCGATGAAGCGGTCAGTGCGCAGGTGACGCGCGTGCTGGTCAACGGCTTCGTCGACGGCAAGCTTTCGGCTGATGACCAGGCCTATGTGGAGCAGGTCGTCGCAGCGCGCACCGGGTTGTCGGCAACCGATGCCAAGGCCCGCGTGGACGCGGTGCTGAAGCGGATCGACGAAACCAAGGTGGCGGCGCAGAAGGCGGCGGATACCGCCCGCAAGACGGCCTCGGCCGTGGCGCTGTTCGGTGCTTTGTCGCTGTTCGTCGGCGCATTCATCGCCAGCGTTTCCGCCGCGATCGGCGGTCGCCAGCGCGACGAGGACGAGGAGCGTATGGCGCTGCTGCAGCGCTGATTGGTTCAATAGTTGCGAAAATCGAAGACGCTCGGAGATATCCGGGCGTCTTTTGCTTGCCTGCAAACGCGAAGACGCCCGGGGTATGATCCCGGGCGCCTTTTGCCGTCTTCCGCAACTGGAGGTACAAAAACCGGTCGACGGCAGTCTCGATCAGGCTCTTTGCGGATCAGCCCGCATTTGCCAGATCACTGCGGATGACAGCCCTGAGATCGTCGATCGGGCGCAGGGATTGCCCGTCGTCGAAGTGCCAGAACGTCCACCCATTGCATGCGTCGAAACCCTGGACCTTTGCGCCCATTCGATGGATCGAACCCGCCTCGCCGCCCGCCGTCACGGTGCCGTCGGCGCGCACGATGGCGCTGTAGCGGCGCTTGGCGTCGGTCAGCACCTGGCCGGGCTTGATGAGGCCGCTTTCGACCAGCGTGTTGAAGGCCACGCGGACCTCCTGCTTCTTGCCGGTCATGACGGTCAGTTCCGCCTTGCCGAGCGGCTCTACCGCCTCGATGCGGGCGGATGCCGCGTCGATATAATCCTGCTCGCGCTCGATGCCGACGAAGTGGCGGCCGAGGCGCTTGGCGACGGCGCCCGTCGTGCCCGAGCCGAAGAACGGATCGAGGATGATGTCGCCGGGCTTCGAAGAGGCCATGATGACGCGGGCGAGCAGCGCTTCCGGCTTCTGCGTCGGGTGCACCTTCTTGCCGTCGTCGCCCTTCAGGCGCTCGTGGCCGTTGCAGATCGGGAACAGCCAGTCGGAGCGCATCTGGACGTCGTCGTTGGAGGCCTTCAACGCATCGTAGTTGAAGGTGTAGCCCTTGGCCTTGGCGCTCGGGCTCGCCCAGATCATCGTCTCGTGCGCGTTCTGGAAGCGACGGCCTTTGAAGTTCGGCATCGGGTTGGTCTTGCGCCAGACGATGTCGTTCAAGATCCAGAAGTTCAGATCCTGCAGCGTGGCGCCGACGCGGAAGATGTTGTGATAGGAACCGATGACCCAGAGCGTGCCAGTCGGCTTCAGCACGCGGCGGCAGGCGAGCAGCCAGGCGCGGGTGAAGGCGTCATAAGCCTCGAAGGAAGCGAACTGGTCCCACTCGTCATCGACCGCATCGACCAGCGACTGGTCGGGACGATGCAGGTTGCCCCCCAATTGCAGGTTATAGGGCGGATCGGCGAAAATGACGTCTACGGAATGGGTCGGGAGGGCCTCAAGAGCGGCAACGCAATCGCCCTTGATGATCGTGTCGATCCAGGAACCCGGCTGTGCGGATGCCTTGAGATCGGCAAGCGGAAATACTGACGCCATCTTTTAACTCGCTCATACACGTTACGCTCTTTACTGTCTGTTATGGTTACTCATCTTGGTTACCAAAGCCTGAACCGGGGTACGATTTCGGGAAAATAAAATCGCCGAGGGCTGCGGAGTGGGACCCACTTGCCCGTTTGCGGGCCATTGCCTATGATTGAATTCTCAGGAGCGAACACGCGATGCGATCGACCAAGGCAGCCGAAAGCTCAGGTAAGCAACCATCCCGGAAAAACATTCTGGCGGGAGAGCTGACCGACGAAGAAATTCGGCTGATCCGCAGTGCGCGCGTTGAAACCGACGCGCCTTACGAACTTGACGATCTTGATGAGGATGGAAAGCTCAGCCCTTCGAAACGGCCGAGCTGATCCCTTGAAGATACCGTCTCGTCCGCCCGTTGGATGCCTGGTCGCCTACGAATTCCTGTGGCGTTCCCAGAGCCAGTATCGGGAGGATGGCTTCAAGGTCTATCCGGCCGCGATCGTCTTTTCCCGCGATCAAGGCGACAACGAAATCCTGACCTACGTGCTGGGCATGTCGCATAGCTCTCCCTCCGACACACAACGCGCGGTCGAAGTGCCGATAAAGCTCAAGAGGCATCTTGGGCTCGATGACAGCCCCTCCTGGATTTACACTGATCAGTTGAACGTCTTCGTGTGGGCAGGTGCCGATCTGCGCCCCGCCGCCTGGCTTTCGGACAGACCAAATCTCGACGGCTGTGTAATCGGAGCCCTGCCGAAAAGGTGGTTCCAGGATCTACTGCGACATCTCGAAGACAGCCGTCGGATACAGCGACTGCAAGCCACCAAGCGCACGTAAGTCAGCCCACCCGATCATGCGCCGCCCGGCTATCCTTCGGCGCTTCGTCCCGCTCCTTCATCCCGTAATCACGCACCACGTGGCCGATCCGCAGACGATAATCCGCGAAGATGCCGGCTCGGCCGGCGGATTGGGCGGCGCGGTGGCATTCGAGGTTGCGCCAGCGTTTCACCGCTTCCTCGTCGCGCCAGAAGGAGAGCGAGAGCAGCTTGCCGCGCAGCGTCAGGCTTTCGAAGCGCTCGATGGAGATGAAGCCATCCATCTTTTCCAATTCCGCGCGCAGTTCACCGGCGAGATCGAGATAGGTGTGGCGCTCGCCCATATAGGGCAAGACTTCGAAGATGACGGCGATCATGGCAGCACCTTTGCGGTGTGGGGAAGCGAGACGTTCTTCAGGAAGATGCGGTCCTCCTTGAGGATGAAGCGTTCGCGTCTGGCGAATTCATAATTCTCGCGACCGAGCGGATCGGCGGCAAGGCCGGCGCGGTAGGCTTCGTAGGCGGCGAGGCTCTCAATATTGTAGACGCCGTAGGCCGTGGTCGCCGACCCCTCGTGCGGGGCGAAATAGCCGATGAGGTCGGCGCCGTTGCGCGGGATGGCCTGGCCCCAGTTGCGCGCGTATTCGGCAAAGGCATCCTTTTTGAACGGGTCGATTTCGTAGCGGATGAAGCAGGTGATCATCTTTTTTCTCCTTGATTGCAGGATGGTTTTGCCATGTTGCGGGACGGAGATGCTTCGGCTACGGTCGAAGTGTGGAAGATGAGATCCTGAGGAGATGAGCCGTGAAGGAAGGACCTGATATCGCTCAGATCGGCGCGCTGATCGGCGACCCCGCCCGCGCCAACATGCTGACGGCGCTGATGGGCGGCAAGGCGCTGACGGCGACGGAACTGGCGGCAGCGGGCGGCATTACGCTGCAGACGGCGAGCACGCATCTGGCCAAGCTCGAGGCCGGACGCCTGCTGGCGCAGCGCAAGCAGGGCCGGCATCGCTATTTCACGCTGGCCGACGATGCGGTGGGCAAGCTGCTCGAAAGCATCATGGGCTTTGCCGCCGGGCGCGGGCACCTGCGCCATCAGCCGGGGCCGAAGGAACCGGCGCTTCGCAAGGCACGGGTCTGCTACGACCATCTGGCCGGCGATTACGGGGTGCGGATGCTGGATAGTCTCGTCGCCACCGGGGCGATCGACGCCGTGGGCGACGGGCTGGCTATCGGCGCAAAGGGTGAGGAGACGTTCAAGTGTATCGGCATCGATGTCGCCGACCTCAAGGCTTCGCGTCGCCCGCTCTGCCGCTCGTGCCTGGATTGGAGCGAGCGGCGAGCACATCTGGCCGGCAGTCTCGGCAAGGCGTTGCTTGCAACATTCTTCGACAAGGGATGGGCGCGACGCACTGCAGGCAGTCGCTCGGTGATTTTTTCGCCTGATGGAGAGCGGCAGTTCCTGGCGCTTTTTCCGGTGGAGACGCCAGTCGCGGCCTGAAGCGCGGCGCGCTTCAGGCGCTTGTTTTTGCGTATGTTTCAGCCCGGCGCGACCAGCACATCGGCAAAACCGCGCTCGGCGACATAACCGCAGAGTTCGCTCCACTCGCACTCGCTGCAGGCCTTCCTGATCGTGCCGAGCGCGAAATTGCGACGCAGGCGCTTCAATAGCGTCGCATCGGGACGGATACGCGTGCCCTTCCCGACCGCAACGCCCAACAAACGGCCGACGGCTTGCGCCGCCGCCTCGTCGCGCGCCACGACGCTTTCGTTGTGGCAATGCGCCGCCGCTCCTGAGAGCAGCGGCGCGCAGATATCGTCCGGCCCCTCGACCACCTCGATTTCCTCGCCCGACGACAGGCGCCGCGCGATACGGATGTAATTCTCGGTGAAGGCGGGCGTGTAGCCTTCACCGACGAAGCTCAGCATGCAGAGCAGGTGGTGGGCGCGCAGATGAACGGTCACTTCAGCGGCCGGTGTAAATCCTGATACCCTTCAGAACGGCGGCTGCCAGCGCCGACTTCAGCACCGCGCCGAGAATGAACGGGGCGACGCCGAGCAGCCATGCCTTTTCCATGCCAAGCAGGTTTGCGAGCCACAGGCCGCCGATCGCCAGGCATAGGATATTGGCGGCGAAGTGAGCCGCGAAGCTGCGGATGACCCGATCACCGGTCCAGCCGCGCGCGGCAAGCCAGCCGGCAAGGGCCGCGATCACAGGGAAGGATGCGAGATAGCCCGCCGTCGGGCCGGCGAAGTGGGCGAGACCGCCGGCGCCGCCAGCCAGAACCGGAAAGCCCATGGCAGCCTCCGCAAGCCAGGCGAGAACCGTCGCGGCGCCGAGACGCCAGCCATAGAGCGCGCCGATCATGGTCACCGCGAAGGTCTGCATGGTGATCGGCACCGGCACCATCGGCACCGAGATCTGCGAGGCGAGCGCCAACACAAGCGTGCCCGCCAGCACGAAGACGGCCTTGATGGCGGCAGGGCGGGCGGCCAGACGCAGCGGGTCGAAACGAAACTCCTGGGATTGATCGAACAGGGACATGAACTCTCCTTCTCAAATTATAGATAATTTTTGATTCCCATCTATTTTATGAGAGCGATTTTTCGCGATGGCAAGCGGGTGCGATCCGATTGCACAGTGGATAAACGGGATCGCTCGCCCTGTTGGCGACGAGAATGGATGAAATAGCGCGAAATTCCAGAGAATTTACGCGGATAAAAAATTATCTATAATTTTGGAAAATCAGCCGACAATGGCGAAGGCTTCGGCGCTTTCGCCACCCTTACGCGTGGATTTCGGGGCTCGGCCGATCCACTGGACATGGCGCTCCAGGATGCCGGCCGCCTCTTCCGCCCTGCCCTGGCGCAAGGCCACGAGGATGGCGCGATGGTCGTGATCGGTGCGCTTTTCCCAGCCGGAGCGCCAGGCGGAAAACAGGAAGCGGGCACTGGCGGCGTGGAGATCGTCGATCGAGGCGAGCAGGCGGCTCATGTTGCAGGGCGCGAGGATCAGGCGGTGGAAGCGGCGGTTGGCCTCCTCCCAGGCATGGACGTCTGCTGCGGCATCGCCCTCGCGGGTCGCCTCTTCGGCCGCATCGAGGATCGCTGGCGTCAAGTGCTTGGCGGCGTGGCGCAGCGCCAGGACTTCGAGTGCAGCCCGCATCTCGGCCACCTCGCGTACTTCCTTGATGTCGAAGGAGGCAACGCGCACGCCGCGACGCGGCTCGCTGATCGCCAGCCCCTGCGCCTCCAGCCGGCGGAAGGCTTCGCGCACCGGCACATGGCTTGCACCGAATTCCTCGGCGATATGATCCTGGCGCAGACGGAAACCGGCCGGCAGTTCGCCGCGAACGATGCGGTCGGCGAGCACGCGGCTGATGCGGCTTGCGATTGTGTCTTCCGGTTCCTTGGCCATATTCATCCATTAGAGGGCGAGCCGTGGCTTGTCGAGATGGCTTGTCGAGGCGGCAAGCGCCTGCATCCGCAGGCATTTCAATTGAGCGCAACCCTAGCCACCCAACACCCGCAGGCCAGCCATGACACCCGGCCGGTTGAGATCGGGCGAGGCATCGTGTAAAGCCGCAGCATCCCCCAACAAGGCTTGATAGACATGAATGGCTTCGACCTCATCCTTTTCGACTGCGACGGTGTTCTGGTCGATTCCGAAATCATCGCGGCGGACGTCGAGTCCAAGCTTCTGACGGAGGCCGGCTATCCCATCAGCATCGAGGAGATGGGTGAGCGATTCTCCGGCATGACCTGGCAGAACATCCTCATGGAAGTGGAGCGCGACGCCAGCATTCCGCTCTCTGCCTCGCTGCTCGACAAGTCTGAGAAGCTGCTCGACATGCGCCTTGCGTCCGACGTGCAGGCGATTGCCGGCGTCGAGGCGGCCATCAAGCGCATCGACCTCAAGCGCTGCATCTGCTCGAACTCCTCGAGCGCGCGGCTTGCCATGATGCTTTCCAAGGTAGGGCTCAGCCAGTTCTTCGCGCCGAACATCTTCTCGGCCAAGGATCTCGGCGCCGACCGCGTCAAGCCGAAGCCCGACATCTTCCTGCACGGCGCCAAGCAGATGGGCGCCTCGCCGTCGCGCTGCGTGGTAGTCGAGGATTCCGTGCACGGCGTCCATGCGGCACGCGCCGCCGGCATGCGGGTGATCGGCTTCACGGGCGCCTCGCATACCTACCCCTCGCACGCCGACCGGTTGACCGATGCGGGCGCGGAGACGGTGATCTCACGCATGGCGGATCTGCCGGGTGTAGTCGCGGCGCTGGCGGAATGGGAAGGCGTCGCCTGAGTTTGGATTGAGGGAATGGGCCTGGGCGTTTTGCTGCGTAGCCCCGCTAGATCCCCTACCCCCAAACCTTAGCTGGACTTCTTCTTGCCCTTGCCCTTGGCAGGCGCGCCCTGGTCGAAGCCGACGTTGACGCGGACAAGCGCGCCGGAGCCGACGGGCAGCTTGATGTCGTCCTTGCGGAACAGGACCTGGGTCGCGCCGTTCGGATCGATCTGGGCGGGGAAGTTCGTGACTTCGGAGTAGAGCGCGTCTTCGCCGTCGAGCACGGTGATGCGGACCGGCAGCGTGACGCTGCCCGAGGCGCCGGCCGGACCGGCGACGATGCGCAGCTGCGCCACGACGGTCATGACGAGATTCTGATCGTTCAGCGTGCACTGGCGCGTGTAGTTGCCGATCGAAGCCTGGAAAGAGAGCTTGTCGGGCTCCCCGGTCTTCGCGCCGCCAGCATAGCGGTAGTAGATCGCCTCGGCGTCCTTCATGTAGATGGTCGGGCAAGCGCCCTGAACGACGCGCGCCTGAGTTCCCGAGGCGGTGGTGGCGGTGCCGATCGACGGGTCGTTGGACGACGGGTTGGCCGGCGACATCGGCATGATCTGACCTGTGCCGCCAGAGGGTGCCTGTTCCGCCGTCTTAGAGTCTCCACCGCCCATCCCGAGCGAGTTGCAGCCAACCAGAACAGCCGCGAAGGATACGGAAGCGATAAGACGAGAGACCTTGCCGAGCACGATTATTCCACCCTCTTCACAAAGTTTTTTGCCAGGCCTGCTGAGTGAAAACAGGGCCTTTCGTGACAGTTTGCGATGGTCTATATCAGCGGCGCAAACAAAAATCGATTGGGTAAGCACTGTTTTGATGCACATTTCGGGATTGCAGCCGGCGAAGGCCGGAGCTGCGGCCAAGAGGCGGCGCCACACAGGTTTTCTCTTCAACCCGGATTTCTTCCGGCCGGCACATCAAGGATGACGACAGTGGACTATATCTCGACCCGCGGCAAAGCCCCTGCCCTCGGTTTCTGCGATGCATTGCTGGCGGGTCTGGCGCGTGACGGTGGTCTTTATATGCCGCGCGAATGGCCGCAGTTCTCCAAGAAGGAGATCCGGGCGCTGCGCGGCAAGAGCTACCAGGAGATCGCCTTCACCATCCTGTCGCCCTTTACCAACGGCGAAATTCCCGAAGACACGTTCCGGGCGATGATCGACGAAGCCTACGGCACCTTCCGCCACCCGGCGATCGCGCCCTTGGTGCAGACCGGCCCGAACAGCTTCGTGATGGAGCTGTTCCACGGCACGACGCTTGCCTTCAAGGATGTGGCGATGCAACTTCTGGCGCGGCTGATGGACTATTCGCTGGAAAAGCGCGGCGAGCGCGCCACGATCGTCGGCGCCACCTCGGGCGATACGGGCGGGGCTGCCATCGACGCATTCGCGGGGCGCGAGCGCATCGACATCTTCATTCTCTTCCCGCACGGCAAGGTCTCGCCGGTGCAGCAGCGGCAGATGACGACGTCGACCGCATCGAACGTGCATGCGCTGGCCGTCGAGGGAAATTTCGACGATTGCCAGAACCTGGTGAAGGCGATGTTCAACGACGGCGCCTTCCGCGACAAGGTGAAGCTCTCGGGCGTGAACTCGATCAACTGGGCGCGCATCATGGCGCAGATCGTCTACTATTTCACGACGGCGATCACGCTGGGCGCGCCGGACCGCAAGGTTTCGTTTACCGTGCCGACCGGCAATTTCGGCGACATCTTCGCCGGTTACTGCGCCAAGCGCATGGGCCTGCCGATCGGCAAGCTGGTCGTTGCCACCAACGAGAACGATATCATGGCGCGCACGATCAAGACCGGCCGCTACGAGATGAAGGACGTCAAGGCAACCACCTCGCCGTCGATGGACATCCAGATCTCGTCCAACTTCGAACGGTTGCTGTTCGAGGCCTATGACCGCGATGCGTCGAAGGTCCGTGCCGCCATGGACAGCCTGAAGCAGTCGAACGGTTTCGACATTTCGGCCGATGCCATGTCCTTCATCAAGAAGGATTTCCGCGCCGGCCGCGCCAGCGAAAAGCAGGTGGCCGACACGATCAAGACCACGCTCGCTCAGACCGGCTATCTGCTCGATCCGCATTCGGCGATCGGCGTGTTCGTCGCGGCCAAGCACGAAAAGCCGAATTCGCCGATGGTCACGCTTGCCACCGCGCATCCGGCCAAGTTCCCCGCCGCCGTAAAATCCGCATCCGGTATTGACCCCGCGCTTCCGACGTGGCTTGCTGGTTTGATGGACAAGGAGGAGCGCTTTCAGATCGTTAAGCCCGAGCTCAAGACCGTCGAGACCTTCATCGGCGAGCATACCCGGGCCTAATCAACGGCAGGCGCAGAAAGATAGCCAATGACAGTTGAGTGCACCCGGCTCAAATCCGGGCTGACAGTAGTCACGCAGACCATGCCGCACCTCGAGAGTGCTGCGCTCGGGGTCTGGATCAAATCAGGTTCGCGCAACGAGACGACAGACGAGCACGGGATTGCCCACCTGCTCGAACACATGGCCTTCAAGGGAACGGCGCGCCGCAGCGCCCGGGAGATCGCCGAACAGATCGAGGATGTCGGCGGCGAGGTGAATGCCGCGACATCGACGGAGACCACCTCCTATTACGCCCGCGTGCTCAAGGACCACGTGCCGCTGGCCGTCGATATCCTCGCCGACATTCTGACCGAATCCGCCTTCGAAGAAGAAGAGCTGGAACGCGAGAAGCAGGTCATCCTGCAGGAAATCAACGCCGCCAACGATACGCCCGATGACGTGGTGTTCGACCGCTTCTCGGAGGTCGCCTATCGCGACCAGACGCTCGGCCGCGCCATCCTCGGCACGCCGCAGACGGTCGTTTCCTTCACGCCGCAGCAGATCCGCGGCTATCTCAGCCGCAACTATACGACCGACCGCATGTTCGTGGTCGCAGCCGGCGCCGTGCAGCACGACGAGTTCGTGCGCATGGTCGAGGAGCGATTCGCGTCGCTGCCGACAGCGCCGAGCGCACCGCCGGTCATGGACCCCGCCAAATATATCGGCGGCAATATCCGCGAGACGCGCGACCTGATGGATGCGCAGATCCTGCTCGGCTTCGAGGGCAAGGCCTATCACGCCCGCGACTTCTACTGTTCGCAAATCCTCGCCAACATCCTCGGCGGCGGCATGTCATCCAGGCTGTTCCAGGAAGTGCGCGAGATCCGTGGCCTCTGCTATTCGATCTATGCCTTCCACTGGGGTTTCTCCGACACCGGCATTTTCGGCATCCACGCCGCGACCGGTGGCGAGAACCTGCCGGAGCTGGTGCCTGTCATCATCGACGAGCTGCACAAGTCGGCCGCCTCGATCGACCAGAAGGAAATCGAGCGCGCCCGGGCGCAGATCCGCGCCCAGCTTCTCATGGGCCAGGAAAGCCCCGCAGCACGCGCCGGCCAGGTGGCGCGGCAGATGATGCTTTACGGCCGGCCGATCTCCAATCCGGAGATGATGGAACGGCTGGAAGGCATCACCATCGAACGGCTGACCGATCTTGCCGGGCGCCTGTTCTTCGACACCGTGCCGACATTGTCGGCGATCGGCCCGCTTGAGCATCTGGCACCGATGGAAGACATCGCCGCGTCGCTCACCTCGCCTGCCCCTCAGGGCAAGCAAGCCGTACTTTGAACCTGCCTACGCTGCCGGGAGTGATCGATGCCAAAATCGGTGTTTCGGTTCCTGTCTCGGCAGCCGGAAGCAGTTGAAATCGAAGACGCCAATTATGTCCTGCGGCTGCCGCGCTACCAGGATTTCAACCAATGGCACAAGCTGCGCTCGGCAAGCCGCGGCTTTCTCGAACGCTGGGAACCGACCTGGCGGCGCGACGAGCTGACGGAGGGGTCCTATCGGGCACGCGTCATTCGCGGCAAGCAGGAATATGCTTCGGGACAAGCCGTTCCGCTGCTGCTGTTTCACCGGGAAAACATGACGCTGCTCGGTGGCATCACCATCGGCTATATCAGGCGCGGGGCCGCGCAGAGCTGCATGATCGGCTACTGGATGGGCGAGGCGCATGCCGGCCAGGGCCATATGTTCGCCGCACTTCAATTGGTTATACCCTACATCTTCACAGGCCTTGAGTTGCACCGTATCGAGGCAGCCTGTATTCCAGACAATGCTCGGAGCATCCGCCTGCTTGAAAAAGCCGGGTTTCAGCGGGAAGGCTATCTGCGCGGATACTTGAAAATCAACGGTCAGTGGCATGATCACGTGATGTTTTCACTGCTCGCCACCGATACGGATAAAGGCAGGATAACCGACAGCCGATGACCAACAAACGCATGCTGCAGCCGTCACCATCCGGACGTTTCGTCGCGGTGATCGCAGCTCTTTTCCTGTCGGTGCTGGCATTTGCATCAGGCGCCGCACAGGCTGCCGAGCCGGTGAAGATTTCCCGCGACGACACCGCGCTTGACCTGACCAAGACCACCGAGATCTACGCCAACCAGGGCGAGGCCTTCCAGGTCTCGACCGCGGCCGGCGCCGACGGCATTCGCCGGCGCATCGAGGTGCGCTCGAGCTCCGGCAACCACCAGGGCGACTGGGCTGTCTTCGCGCTCGCCAACGTGTCCGACGAACAGCTGGAGCGCGTTATCGTCGCACCGCATTTCCGTCTGGTGAATTCCAAGCTTTTCTGGCCGGACCTCGGGTCGCAACGCATCATCGCGATCACGCCGAGCGAAGGCTTCGCGCTCGACCGGCAGCCGAGCGACGATTCCGACGTGTTCCGCATCACGCTCAACCCGGGCGCCGTCATCACCTTCGTGGCCGAGCTTTCGACCCCGGAACTGCCGCAGATCTATCTGTGGGAACCCGACGCCTACAAGGACACGATCAACGCGTTCACGCTCTATCGCGGCATCGTGCTCGGGATCGCAGGTCTGCTGGCGGTGTTTCTCACCATTCTCTTCGTCGTCAAGGGCACCTCGATGCTGCCGGCGACGGCGGCCCTTGCCTGGGCGGTGCTCGGCTATATCTGCGTCGACTTCGGCTTTCTTGGAAAGCTCGTCAGTATCGCCTCGGCGGACCAGCGAATATGGCGCGCCTGCGCGGAGGTGGCGCTGGCATCGAGTTTCGTCATCTTCCTTTTCACCTACCTCAACCTCAACCGATGGCATACGCATCTCGGCTATGTGACGCTTGCCTGGGTGCTGGGGCTGGCGCTGCTCTTCGGCGTAGCCATCTATGATCCCGCGATCGCCGCCGGTATCGCCCGCCTTTCGTTCGCGCTCACCGCGACGCTGGGGTTGCTGCTCATCATCTATCTCGGCCTCAACCGCTATGACCGCGCCATCCTGCTCGTGCCCGCCTGGGCGCTGATCCTGGTCTGGCTGTTCGGCGGCTGGCTGACGATCACCGGCCAGCTCGACAACGACATCATTCAGCCGGCGCTGGGCGGTGGTCTTGTCCTCATCGTGCTTCTGATCGGCTTCACCGTGATGCAGCACGCCTTCGCGGGCGGCACGTTCCAGCAGGGGCTGTTTTCGGATCTCGAGCGGCAGTCACTGGCGCTGACCGGCTCCGGCGACATGGTGTGGGACTGGGACGTGGCGCGCGACCGCGTCGTCACCATCCCTGATGTCTCGGTCAAGCTCGGCCTGTCGCCCGGCACCATGCATGGCGCGGCGCGCAACTGGCTGCCGCGGCTCCACCCCGATGACCGCGACCGCTTCCGTGCGACGCTCGACGTGCTGCTCGAACATCGTCGCGGCCGGCTGAACCATGAGTTCCGCATTCGCGCCGAGGACGGGCATTTCCACTGGCTGCTGATCCGCGCCCGGCCGGTGCTCGATTCCAACGGCGAAGTCATCCGCTGCGTCGGCACCGTGATCGACGTGACCGAGCAGAAGAACTCCATCGACCGGCTCTTGCAGGACGCGCTGCACGACAACCTGACCGGCCTTCCGAACCGCCAGCTGTTCCTCGACCGCCTCCAGGGCGTTCTGGCGCTGGCGCCGGGTGGCGATACGCTGCGCCCGACGGTCATGGTCATCGACATCGACCGCTACAAGCTGGTCAACGATGCGCTGGGCGTGGCCGCCGGCGACAACATCCTGATCGCACTGACGCGCCGCCTGCGCCGTCTTCTGAAGCCGCAGGACACGCTGGCGCGTCTATCCGGCGACCAGTTCGGCCTCATCCTCGTGTCCGAGCGCGACCCGGCGAAGATCGCCGATTTCGCCGATGCGATCAGCAAGGCGATCATGGTGCCGATCAATTTCGCCAATCGCGAGATCATCCTGACGGCGTCGATCGGGCTTGCCTCTTTCGTGGATCAGCAGGAAAACGCAACGGGCATGCTCAGCGATTCCGAGCTCGCCATGTACCGGGCGAAACGCGCCGGCGGCAACCGCGTCGAGCCGTTCCAGCCCGCCTTCCGCGACTTCGGCGCCGACCGGCTGCAGCTGGAGAGCGACCTGCGCCGTGCACTGGAGCGCAAGGAACTGTCGATGGTCTACCAGCCGATCGCCGGACTGGAGGATGTCGAGATCGCCGGTTTCGAGGCGCTGATGCGCTGGGAGCATCCGAAACGCGGCAGCATCCCGCCGTCGGAATTCATTCCGATCGCCGAGGCTTCCGACATCATCAACATGCTTGGGATCTTCGCGCTCGAACAGGCGACCAACGACCTGATGGCGTGGGAAAGCCAGACCGGCGAGTTGCCGATCTTCGTGTCGATCAACCTCTCCAGCGCCCAGCTCTTGAACAACGACCTCTACGACGACGTGCGCTCGGTTCTCGCCAAGACCCATTGCGATCCGGCCCGGCTGAAGCTGGAACTCACCGAGACGATGGTGATGGAGAACCCGGAGCAGGCGCGCCTGGTGCTCGAGAAGCTGCGCGACACCGGAATGGGGCTTGCGCTCGACGATTTCGGCACCGGCTATTCGTCGCTTTCCTACCTCACCCGCTTCCCGTTCGACACAGTAAAGCTCGACAAGTCGCTGGTCTGCGACACCAGCGACCGCAAGTCGACGGTGCTGCGCTCGGTAATCTCCATGGCGCGGGAGCTCGACATGAAGGTCGTGGCCGAGGGTATCGAGTCCAACGAGGATGCGATCGAGCTCGCGAAAATGGGCTGCACCTACGGCCAGAGCTACCTGTTCGGTCCGCCGATGGCGTCGGAATCGGTGCTGCGGCTGCTGAAGGAGCGGTTTCCGCTGACCAAGCGGGCCTGAGGTCTCTCAGGCCGCCTGCTGGCGTGGCTCGGCGACGCGATCCTGGATCAGACGGTGGAGATATTCGAGCTTGTCGACGACCGCGTTCGACAGCACGAAGGGATAGGAATCGGGCTGGCCCATGCTGCGCTGGATGGCGTTGATCGCCACCGAGAGCGGCACCCAGGCGCTAACCAGCTGCTCGGCGCTCGCCGCCCGGTAAGGATCGAAATCGACTTCCGAAGCCATCTCTTCATGACCCCGCGGATCGATCGCGATGCCGAAGCCGCGCGCGGTCTCCAGCGTATCGACGATATGGAGATAATGCGCGAAGCACTCGGCGAAATCCTCCCAGGGATGGGTCGTCGCGTAGGCGCTGATGAAGCTCTGCTGCCAGCCCAGGGGAGCGCCGTTCTGGTAGTGGTTCTGCAGCGCCTGACCATAATCCTGCCGCTCGTCGCCGAAGACGGCGCGGAAACCATCGAAGGCATCCCGGTCACGCACGAGCCGGTTCCAGACGAAGTGTCCGATCTCGTGGCGGAAATGGCCGAGTAGTGTTCTGTAGGGTTCGTTCATCGAAGCGCGGGCCAGTTCGCGGGTGATGTCGTCGGCTTCGGCAGCGCGGATGGCGATGACGCCTTCGTCGTGGCCGGTCATGGCCGGTATGACGTTGCCGTCGAGCTGCACTTCATCCTCCAGGAAATCGAAGACCAGACCACCTTGCGGGTCCTCGATGCGATCCGGCGGCGGCAGGCGCCAGCGCAGCATCGAATAGAACAGATGGCGCTGCGCCTGGCTGATGCGGCGCCAGCGATCAATGCCCTCCTGGGTGTCGGTGTTCGGCACCAGGCGATTGTAGCGGCAGGCGATGCAGAAGGGATGCTCGTCATCCGCATTCACCAGCCAATTGCAGATGTCGAGACCGGCATTGGCGCAGAACCGCACCGTGCGCTGAGGATCCGACGTCAGCTGCCACAGCGTCTCGTCGCGCGGCTCGAGCGCACGCATCGAAACATCGTCGGGCAGGAAGCCGAGGCGATGGTTGCAGCGGACGCACTGCCGGTTGTCGAAGTGCACGACCTGATGGCAATTATCGCAGGCAAAGAGCCGCATGGAACGCCCCATAGCGTGGTGTTGATACAAAACGACCCGCAGCGCGGATGCGCGACGGGCCATTGCGAAGATGCGATCGATCACATGCGATCGACGACGTCCTTCAGCTTGTCCTTGGCAGTGCCCTTGGCGGCCTGAGCCTTGCCCTTGGCCTCCTGGACGGCGCCCTTGGCGCGGGTCGTGTCATCGCCGGTCGCTTTGCCAATGGCCTGCTTGGCCTTGCCGGCGATTTCGTTGGTCTTGCCGGAAATCTTGTCGCTGGTGCTACCCATCTGATGTCTCCTTTTGGGACGGGCCTCGTGCCCGTTGCCAGAAGAGAACGTGGTTCGCAGCTATTCGTTCCGCGAATTCTTGCGTCGTTAAGCGTGGCCGGCTTCGGTGGAGAGCATGGCGGCCGAAATACCCATGCCTGCCAGCGCGCGCTCGTATTTGTCATCGAGGTTGGGATCGAAGATGAGGGCATCGTTGGCCGGGCAGTTCAGCCAGCCATTGCTGACGATCTCGGCTTCGAGCTGGCCGGCGCCCCAGCCGGCATAGCCGAGCAGCATGGTGGCACGCTTCGGCCCCTCGCCCTTGGCGATGGCGCGGATGATATCGAGGGTCGCCGTCATGCAGATGTCGTCGCTGACGGGAATGCTGGAATCGCAGAGATAATCGTCGGAATGCAGGACGAAGCCACGGCCACTTTCCACCGGCCCGCCCGCCTGGATAGACAGGTCGCCAGATGGCGGCGGCATGAGGATCGCCTCGTCGCTCTTGATCATGTCGAGATGCATCAGCACGTCGGTGAAGCTTAGTTCCTGCGGCCGGTTGATGATGAAACCCATGGCGCCGGCATCGGAATGGGCGCAGACGTAAATCACCGTGCGGGCAAAATTGCTGTCCGATACGCCAGGCATGGCGATCAGGAACTGGCCATCGAAGAAGCCGCGCTCACGTCTGTTTTTCAGGGTCGACAGGGACATGATACCTCCTGATGCCAGACCGCCCGAGGCCCCGACAAGAGAAACATGGGCCAATGTCCTGTTTCAATCAACTGAAAATGAAAATTAAATCGGATGCGGCTGCTGGCGAAGGGCGGCGGATTTGAATAACCATTGCCGCATGACCTTTGCACCATACACCCGACGTCTTGTCCTGATCTCCGCTACGGCTCTTGGCCTGTTCTTGCCGGCGCTCTCCTCGGCGCAGGCCGGGACTAGCGCCTGGGTCGACAATGCCGGCGGGCGGATGCGGTTGGTGGCGATGGCGCCCGACGAGCACGGCAAGATCCGCGCCGGGTTGCAGATCGAACCGAATGCCGGATGGATCACCTATTGGCGCGAACCCGGCAACAGCGGCATCCCGCCGCAGATCGTGATCGCGCCCGGGACGGGGGTGACGCTCGATGAGATCGGCTACCCCATTCCCAAGCACATCAAGGACGATAGGCTCGACGATATCGGCTATGACGCGCCGGTGACGCTGCCGCTGACCTTGTCGGCCACGAGCGGGGCGAGCGAGATCAAGGCTCAGGCCTTCATCGGCATCTGCAAGGATATCTGCGTGCCCTTCCAGGCCGATTTCACCGTTCCCCTCTCGGCAGCGGGGCAATCGCAGCCGGAGGAAAAGGCCATATTGGACGCCGCCGACGCACGGCTGCCGGAAGCGCCCTCCTCCGAGTTCAAGGTGACCAAGCACACGCTTTCGGCCGACCGCAAGGAGCTGACGCTTGACATCACTCTGCCCGATATCGGCGACACGACACCCGATGTCGTCATTGCCGGCCCAAGCGGCTATGTGTTTACCAAGCAGCTGATGAGCAAGCGCGATGGTGACGCGCTGACGACGACGATCGCAATCGGAAAGCTGCCCAAGAGTTACGACGTATCCGGCAAGAGCTGGAGCGCGCTCGTCATTGACGGGGCGCGCGCCATCGAAAGCCCGCTTGCCTTTAAATAGGCCAATCCTATCATTCACACTTGCCCTTGATCTCAACTTCGGCGGCCCCTATGGCGCCTTGCGAACAATAACCAGGAGATAGTCATGACCATTGCAATCGGCGATACGCTGCCTTCGGCGACCTTCAAGGAAAAGACGGCCGACGGTCCGGTCGAGACCACGACCGAGGCGCTGTTCAAGGGCAAGCGCGTGGTGCTGTTTGCCGTGCCCGGCGCATTCACCCCGACCTGCTCGCTCAACCACCTGCCCGGCTATCTCGAAAACCGCGACACCATTCTTGGCAAGGGCGTCGATGACATCGCGGTCATTGCCGTCAACGACTGGCACGTCATGGGCGCCTGGGCGCAATCCTCGGGCGGCATGGGCAAGATCCACTTCCTGCCGGATTGGGACGCCTCCTTCACCAAGGCCATCGGCCTTGACGCAGACCTTTCCGGCGGCGGTCTCGGCGTGCGCTCGAAGCGTTACTCGATGCTGGTCGAGGACGGCGTCGTCAAGTCGCTCAACGTCGAGGAGAACCCCGGACAGGCGACGGTTTCCAGTGCGGCGACGATGATCGAGCAGCTTTGAGGTAAGGTTTGCGGGGTGGGGCGGCTTAGCGTGGTGGTTCGGCCGCCGCTTGGCCACACCGGCGCGCCGGCTTCCGTGGGGGTTGCGGCGCTTGGCGCCCTTCCGCTTTCGCTGCGCCGCTGCATTCCCGGCGACGTGCTTAGATCCTCGGCACGTTGGCCGAGGATGACGCCGAGAGCGTGGTAGCGCTCTCGTCCCAACCGCATTCCTCTTCCCTGTTTTCCACCAACCGCTGTCGATCGTCGATATTTCCACTCCGCCCCCTTGCGCCGCATGCGTCATTATCGTTATAACGTTACAGAGTAATGTTATTACATATAGAATGCCTGAATGAACCGTCTGGACAATCTCCCCTCCGGTCTGATGAGCGCCTCGGCAATCAACCGGGTGATCGGCGCCGTTTTCGTCGCCATCCTCCTCTGGATCGCCATCGCATGGGCGGTGATGCTGCCATGAGCGAGGCGTTGATCCGGCTTTCCAATCTCACCGTCGCCTACAACAGACACCCGGCCGTGCACCATGTCTCGGGCGCGATCGCCGCCGGCAGCCTGACGGCGATAGCCGGGCCGAACGGGGCGGGAAAATCGACGCTCTTGAAGGCGATCATGGGTGAGCTCAGGCCAAGCGAGGGACGCGTCGAGCATCGATTGCAGCGTACCGACTTTGGCTACCTGCCGCAGGCGGCCGATATCAACAGGCGGTTTCCGATTTCGGTGCTCGACACGGTGCTGCTTGGCGCGTGGCGACAGGCGGGGGCGTTTTCGCGGGTGTCGGCTGCGGAGATGGGCAAGGCGCGGGATGCGATCGCGGCGGTCGGGCTGGAGGGTTTCGAGCGGCGGCAGATCGGGTTGCTGTCTTCCGGCCAGTTGCAGCGGGTACTGTTTGCGCGGCTGCTGGTACAGGATGCCAAGGTGATCCTGCTCGACGAACCCTTTACCGCGATCGACGCGCGCACCACGCGCGACCTGGTCGAGATGATCCTGACCTGGCATGGCGACGGGCGCACGATCGTGGCGGTGCTGCACGATTTCGAGCAGATCCGTGCGCATTTCCCGCAGACGTTGCTTCTTGCACGCGAGATGATCGACTGGGGGCCGACGGCCTCCGCGATGTCGGCTGCAAACCTGTTGAAGGCGCGGGCGATGGCCGAGCGCTGGGATGAGGACGCAGACGCCTGCGCGCCGGCCGCATGACGATCTACGATCTCTTCTTCGCCCCCTTTGTCGACTACGGCTTCATGCGTCGGGCGCTGGTCGCGTGCCTTTGCCTCGGGCTCGGCTCCGGGCCGATCGGGGTTTTCCTGATGCTCCGGCGGATGAGCCTGGTGGGCGATGCGATGAGCCATGCGATCCTGCCAGGGGCGGCGATCGGCTATCTCGTCGCCGGCTCGCTGTCGCTGACGGCAATGGGGATCGGCGGGCTGGTGGCGGGGCTCGCAGTGGCGTTGCTGTCCGGCGCGGTCAGCCGGGTGACGGTGCTGCAGGAGGATGCGAGCTTTGCCAGCTTCTACTTGGCGTCGCTGGCGCTCGGGGTGCTGATCGTCTCGCTCAAAGGATCCAATATCGACCTGCTGCATGTGCTGTTCGGCACCATCCTCGCCATCGATCCCCCTGCCCTTTACCAGATCGGCGCGATCACGACGCTGACGCTGATCGTGCTCGCCGCGATCTACCGGCCGCTGATCGCGGAATGCTTCGACCCGAGTTTCCTCAGGGCGATCGGCGGGCGTGGTCCGGTCCATCACTTCCTGTTCCTGCTGCTCGTGGTGCTCAATCTCGTCGCCAGCTTCCAGGCGCTCGGCACGCTGATGGCGGTGGGGCTGATGATGCTGCCGGCGGCGATCGCGCAGCTCTGGTCTCGCAGCCTGCCCTCGATGATGCTGGTGGCGGCCTTGAGTGCGGCGGCGTCCGGTTATTTCGGCCTGATCGCCTCCTACCATCTCGAGCTCGCCTCCGGGCCGACGATCATCATGACGGCGGCGCTTCTCTACGGCCTTTCCATCTTTCTCGCACCGTCGGGCCTTGCCCGGCGTCTTTTCCCCCGCGCCCATCTGAAGGGCTAACCAAAGGATGCTTCTATGCCCCATAGAAGATTGCTTCTTGCCGCCTCGCTTCCCGCGCTGATGGCCTTCTCGACCGTTCCGGCCTCGGCCGAAACCTTGAAGGTGGTGGCCTCCTTCACCGTGCTGGCCGATGTGGTCAAACAGGTCGGCGGCGACCATGTCGAGGTAAAGAGCCTCGTCGGCCCGAACGGCGACCCCCATGAATTCGAGCCGTCGCCCACCGACGCCCGGAACCTGAAGGCCGCGAAGGTCACCTTCGTCAGCGGCGAAGGGCTGGAGGGCTGGATGGACCGGCTGATCGCGGCATCGGGCTATAAGGGCACGCCGGTGACCGCCTCCGAGGGCGTGAAGACCCGCACCATGGAAGAGGACGGCAAGACAGTGACCGATCCGCATGTGTGGAACAGCCCCGTCAGCGTCAAGGTCTGGGTCGCCAACATCGAGAAGGCCCTGTCGGCGGCCGATCCTGACGATGCGGCGGCGTTCAAGGCCAACGCCGAGGCCTATTCGAAGAAGCTCGACGAGATGGACGCCTATGCCAAGGCGAAGTTCAAGGATATCCCCGAGGACCACCGCAAGGTGCTGACCAGCCATGACGCCTTCGGCTATTTCGGCCGGGAGTATCATGTGAGCTTCCTGGCGCCGCTCGGCGTTTCCACCGAAAGCGAGGCCTCGGCCGCCGAAGTCGCCAAGCTGATCGAGCAGATCAAGGCCGAGCACGTGAAGACCTATTTCTTCGAAAACTCCAACGATCCGCGCCTCGTCAAGCAGATCGCCAAGGCGACGGGGGCAGAGCCGGGCGGCGAGCTCTATGTGGAGGCGCTGTCCGACGCCAAGGGCCCGGCTTCGACCTATGAGAAGATGTTCCGCTATAATGTCGACCAGATCTCCGCCGCCATGCGCAAGGGCAGCTGACGATCGCGAAGGACGAATTCGACCTGCGGGATCACACCTGCAGGTCGAAGACGATCAGGCCGCCGAGGCCGCCATCCAGCGACGATACGATGCGCTCTCCGACGGCGACATGCTCGGGATGGACGAGATAGGCGTCTCGCGCCTCCGGGCTTTCGAAGGTGACGGCAAAGCCATCGACGAAGCCGGCATGCAGGCCCTCGGGCGAGACGTTCGGGCCGTATTTGATATCCAGAATACCCGGAATGACCTGCTTCAGCGCGACGATTTGCTCGAATAAAGACTGCTTTTCTTCGCCCGTGATGGCCGATTTCAGCCGCATCAGCACCGAGTGCAGGATCATATGGTAACCTCCCGATATATGTTGTTGTCCTGAGAGCATAGTGGGAATGCGCCCATCGGCAAGATGCAAAGATGGCACTCGACGGTCGGCCGTCGGCGACGGTGAAGGATATGGAGCAGGATGTGGAAAGGCGCGGCCGGGAGACCGGCCGCGCCTTCCTGTCTTTCCGGGCCGTGTCGGATCAGGCTGCCGAGCGGCCGGTGAAGGAGGCGACGAGCCTTTCGCCGAGCGCACGGGCCGGCGAGGCCACGGGGCGGGAGCCCGAGGTCGCCGGGCCGACGGCGCGCTCATCGAGCCTGAATTGCGCGAGCAACTCGAGCAGCGTCGCAGCCTGGGTCGCAAGGCCGTGGCTTGCGGCCGTCGATTGCTCGACCATGGCCGCGTTCTGCTGGGTGCCCTGGTCCATCTGGTTCACGGACGTGTTGATTTCCGAAAGGCCGGTCGATTGCTCGCGCGAGGAAAGCACGATCTGCTCGACGTTGCGGTTGATCTCCTGCACCTCGGCGACAATCTCTTCCAGCGCCTTGCCGGTGCGGCCGACGAGTTCGACGCCGCCACGCACCTGTTCGCCCGACTTGGTGATCAGCTGCTTGATTTCCTTGGCAGCATTGGCCGATCTCTGGGCGAGTTCGCGCACTTCCTGGGCGACGACCGCAAACCCCTTGCCGGCTTCACCGGCGCGGGCTGCCTCGACACCGGCATTCAGCGCCAGAAGGTTGGTCTGAAAGGCGATATCGTCGATGACGCCGATGATGTTGGAAATCTGGCTTGAGGACTGCTCGATCTCGTGCATTGCGCCGACGGCTTCGCGAACGATATCACCGGAGCGTTCGGCGCCGGCCTGCGCCCGCTTGACCAGATCACCGGCATCGCCGGCGCGGGTGGCCGAATCCTTGACGGCGGTTGTTACCTGTTCAAGCGCCGCCGCCGTTTCCTCGACGGATGCCGCCTGCTGCTCGGTGCGGCGCGAGAGATCGTCGGCCGAGGCCTTGATCTCGCTGGCGCCGGCATCGATCATGCGGGCGTTTTCACCGACACTGCGCAGCGTGTCCTGCAGCCGGCCGATCGACTGGTTGTAGCTGATGCGAAGCGCGTCGAGGTGATCGGCGAAGGCGTTTTCCAGACGATAGGTCATGTCGCCATCGGCAAGGCGCTGGAGGCCGAGACCGAGGCCATCGACGGCAAAGCGGACCTCCTCAGCTTCGCGGGCCCTCTGCTCTTCGCGGGCGATGCGTTCGCGCTCGCTCATCGAGCGGTTCGCTTCCGTCTCGCGCTCAAGCCTTTCGCGCTCAAGGGCGTTGTCGCGGAAGATGGCGACGGCAGCGGCCATCTCGCCGATCTCGTCGCGGCGGGCGCCATGGGGAATTTCGCTGGCGTTGTCGCCGGCGGCAAGCTTGTTCATCGAAGCGGTGATGTCGCTGATCGGACGCGCCACGCGGAAGAACGAGATGAATGCCGCCGCGATGGCGAGAAGCGCGGCGATCGCGACGGCCAGGATCGTCGATGTCCGGGCGAAGCCGATGACATCGCTGGAGATCTCGATCGACTGGGTTGCGAGGTTCTTGTTGTTGTCGACGACGCCCGAAATGATGCCGCTGGCTTCGGCGCTGAGCGGATCCATGTTCTCGACCATGAAGGACTTCAGGCCGGCTTGCTCGCCCGACACCGCCATCTTGGCGATCGTGGCGCCGAAATCGTCATAGGCGCGGAAGTCATTCTTCAGCGTCTCGACCTTGGCGCGGGTGGCGGGAAGCGTGACGCGGGTCTCGAAGGAGGCGAGCGCATCGTCGCGGATGGCGCGGGCGGCCTCCAGCGATTTCTGAAGCGCGGCGATCTCCTGCGGGCCGGAGGCCGAGAGCATGGCCGTTACCGTTCGGCGCTGCTCGTTGAAGCTCTTGTCGAGCGCCGACAGAAACGCGTTGCCGGTCATGTTGCGAACCATGGAGAGCGACTGGGTCTCCAGGTTGGAAATGGAATTGAGCGCCAAGCCCCCTTGGATAACGCCCAGAACGACAACGCCGCCAAACAGCGCCGGAATCATTGTCCTGATCTTCAAACTCATCATCGTAAACCCCGGTCATTCTTCAATATTGTTCGATACGGCCCTCCCAATCCGACGGCACATTTGACAATTTGCATTTTAAGAAGAACTTACCGAACGGGCCGTTGCGGCGAAATGTAGCATCGGCGCGCACCGCCCCGCCCCCATGGCAGATGGCCGACGACGGGCCACACATGGCCGATAACGGTGACGAAACCGTCGTAAACGGGACGACGCGTGACATATTCTGCTCTAAGCTGCGACCAACGACCGCGCGTGAAGAGGAGCCCGCGCGGCCGTTGTATTTTGCCTTCCACATTTTCAACGGAGGAGATGAAAATGAGCAAGAACCGTGGCGTCGTCTACATGCGACCCGGCGTTGTCGAGATCCATGACATCGACGATCCCAAGCTCGAGGCACCCGATGGGCGCCGCATCGAGCATGGCGTGATCCTGAAGGTGATCTCGACCAATATCTGCGGATCGGACCAGCACATGGTGCGCGGCCGCACCACGGCGATGCCCGGGCTGGTTCTCGGCCACGAGATCACCGGCCAGATCATCGAAAAGGGCATCGACGTCGAGATGCTGGAGGTCGGCGACATCGTCTCCGTACCGTTCAACGTCGCCTGCGGTCGCTGCCGCTGCTGCAAGTCGCAGGACACCGGCGTCTGCCTCACCGTCAACCCGTCGCGCGCCGGCGGCGCCTATGGCTATGTCGACATGGGCGGCTGGATCGGCGGGCAGGCCCGCTACGTGACCATCCCCTATGCCGACTTCAACCTCCTGAAATTCCCTGATCGCGACCGGGCGATGGAGAAGATCCGCGATCTCACCATGCTCTCCGACATCCTGCCGACAGGCTTCCACGGCGCGGTGCGCGCCGGCGTCGGCGTCGGCTCGACGGTCTATGTCGCGGGTGCCGGCCCAGTGGGCTTGGCGGCCGCCGCTTCGGCCCGCATCCTGGGGGCCGCCGTTGTCATGATCGGCGACTTCAACAAGGATCGCCTGGCGCATGCGGCCAAGGTCGGCTTCGAACCGATCGATCTGTCGAAGAGCGACCGGCTGGGCGAGATGATCGCGCAGGTCACCGGCAGCAACGAGGTGGACAGCGCGATCGACGCCGTCGGCTTCGAGGCGCGCGGGCATTCGGGCGGCGAGCAGCCGGCGATCGTGTTGAACCAGATGATGGACATCACCCGCGCCGCCGGCTCGATCGGCATTCCCGGCCTCTACGTCACCGAGGATCCGGGCGCCGTCGACAGCGCCGCGAAATCCGGCAACCTGTCGCTGCGCTTCGGGCTCGGCTGGGCGAAGGCGCAATCCTTCCACACCGGCCAGACGCCGGTGCTGAAGTACAACAGGCAGCTGATGCAGGCGATCCTGCACGACCGCCTGCCGATCGCCGACATCGTCAACGCCAAGGTGATCCCGCTCGAAGAGGCCGTTCAGGGCTACGAGAGCTTCGACCACGGGGCGGCGACGAAATTCGTGCTCGACCCGCATGGGGATGTCGCGAAGGCGGCCTGATGCTGTCGATTGCCGTGGGGTGGCCAGCGTTTTGCCGCGTGGCCCCCTCACCCTACCCTCTCCCCGCTGGGGAGAGGGGGAGCAAGAGGCCCGCCACGTGTCCCTTCTCCCTCGCGGGGAGAAGAGGCCGGCAGGCAGATGAGGGGGCCACTGGCACTGACGTTGGCCACTTTCTTCTAGCCACAAAGCAACATGCCTCTACCCCGGCAGGTCTATCCCCCGGTTGATACGGCATCGGTTCGGACGGGGCGCCAGAAGCTGCCTCGTAAATAATTCGGTTTGGTGACACCTTCCGGCGCCCCGTTCGGCGGTCTGCAATCGTGTCCTGGTCGTTTTTACGGGTGTCGGCATCTTTGACAGAGATATGCTCGCGGGGCTGTTCTTTTTCTTGACGCTTTCGCTGCCCGGGCATCCCTAAAAGCCGTCTTGATCGACGCCGAGAGGACCTCCACGGACCTGTCGCCCGAGGCACCCGGCGCCGTTGCACCAAACCCTTTCGGGTTCACGGCCGGCCAG
>UBVW01000086.1:0-3216 GCA_900469085.1 Hyphomicrobiales bacterium
GCAGGGCAGAGGGGGGTGTCTCACGACACAATGCCAACCAGGCAGAGGGGGTATCCCACGGCACAACGACAGCAATAGCGCTCCCACCGATCACCCCACACCCTTGCCATCCGCCCCCATAGCGCTTAGCTCTCAGCCGTCACGAATCCGGATAAAGCATGCCCCACAAGGTCTCCCTGTCCCGTCTCAAGCTCACCGACTTTCGCAATTATGCGTCGGCCGGTCTGCAGCTGGATGGCCGGCATGTGGCGCTGGTGGGGGATAACGGCGCCGGCAAGACCAATCTCATGGAAGCCGTCTCCTTCCTGTCGCCGGGTCGCGGCATGCGTCGCGCCACCTATGGCGATGTCACCCGCGTCGGCGCTCATGGCGGCTTTACGATCTTCGCGGCCCTCGATGGCATGGACGGCGAGGTCGAGATCGGCACCGGGGTCGATGGCAACGACGAGAACACCTCGCGCCGCCTGCGCATCAACGGAACGCCGGCGAAGACCGCCGACGAACTCACTGACCATCTGCGACTGCTGTGGCTGACACCTTCGATGGACGGCTTGTTCACCGGCGGTTCGTCCGAGCGTCGCCGGTTTCTCGATCGCCTCGTGCTGTCGCTCGATCCCGCCCATGGCCGCCGGGCCAGCGATTTCGAGCGCGCCATGCGCAGCCGCAACAAGCTGCTCGACGAGCGCCGCTTCGATCCGTCCTGGCTCTCCGGCATCGAGGAGCAGATGGCCACCCTCGGCATCGCCATGGCCATGGCCCGCCAGGAGATGCTCGGCCTCCTCGTCCGCCTCATCGAGGAAACCCGCGAGACCTCGCCGTTCCCGTCCGCTTCGCTTGACCTCGCCGGCTTCATGGACGGCCAGTTCGATCGCCCTGCCGTCGATCTCGAGGATGAATATGCGGCACAGCTCGCCGAAAGCCGATACCGCGACGCCGCCGCCGGCCGCACGCTGGAAGGGCCGCACCGCGCCGATCTTCTGGTGCGTCACCGCGACAAGCGCATGGACGCGGCGCGCTGTTCCACCGGTGAGCAGAAGGCGCTTCTGGTGGGGCTGATCATGGCGCATGCCCGCCTCGTCGCCAATCTCACCGGCCATGCGCCGATCCTGCTGCTCGACGAGATCGCCGCCCATCTCGATGAAAGCAGGCGTGCCGCGCTCTTCGACCTCATCGACGCGCTCGGCGGCCAGGCCTTCATGACCGGCACCGACCGGTCGATGTTTGCAGCGCTCGGCGATCGCGCGCAATTCTTCACCGTTGCCGATGGAAAGATATTCGAATGACCGACACTTTCCCCGCCGCCAAAGGCCATGCTAGCATCGCCCCCATGGAACCGTTGAGCCCGGAAGAAATCGCCCGCTACCAGCGTCACATCCTGCTGCCGGAGATCGGCGGCGCGGGCCAGCAGAAGCTGAAGGCGGCGCGCGTGCTTGTCATCGGCGCCGGTGGTCTCGGCGCCCCCATCCTGCAATATCTCGCGGCAGCCGGCGTCGGCACGCTCGGCATTTCAGACGACGACCGGGTGTCGCTCTCCAATCTGCAGCGCCAGGTGATCCACGATTCCGGCACGATCGGCGAATTGAAGACGGAAAGCGCCGCCTTCGCGATCGCGAGACTCAATCCGCATGTCCGCGTCATCCGCTTCGAGGAGCGCTTTTCGTCCGATAGCGCCCGCCGCCATCTCTCCGGCTTCGACCTCGTCATCGACGGCTCGGATAATTTCGACACGCGCTACACCGCAGCCGATGCCGCCGAAGCCGCGCAGCTGCCGCTCGTCACGGGCGCCGTCGGCCGGTTCGATGGCTCGGTGACCGTGCTGAAGCCCTACGAGACATCAGCCGATGGCACGCTCAACCCGGGCTACCGCGACCTCTTCCCGGAAAAGCCGCCGTCGGGCCTCATCCCGGTCTGCGCCGAAACCGGCGTTATCGGCGCGCTCACAGGTGTCATCGGCACGCTGATGGCGATGGAAGCGATCAAGCTGATAACAGGCACCGGCGAGCCGCTTATCGGCCGCCTGCTGCTCTATGATTCGCTTTCGGCGCGCTTCGATACCATCCGCTACAAGCGTCGGCGTGCCCGCCAGAGCCAAAGCCAGAGTGAGAGCTAGGCATCGTGATCATCCTTCGTATCGATGCCGGTTTCTCCCGCTGGGACGAGCTTCTGGCGCTGATCCTGGTGTCCTTCGCCTACATGAACGACCGCATCGACCCGCCTTCCTCGGCGCTCAAGCTGACGGTGCAATCGCTGGCCGCCAAGGCCGAAGCCGAGATCGCCCACGTCGTCATCGAGGAAGGCGTGCTCTTAGGCTGCATCTTCCTGCGGCCCGAAGCGGATTGCCTCTATGTCGGCAAGCTGGCGGTAGCGCCGGGTGCCGAACGGCGCGGCATCGGTCGGCAGCTACTGACTGTGGCCGAGGACACGGCGCGCGCACTTTCGCTGCCAACGCTGAGGCTGGAAACGCGCATCGAGCTCACCGAAAACCACGCTGTCTTCGGCCGCTGGGGATTTGAGAAGACCGCCGAGAACGCCCATCCGGGCTTCACCCGCACCACCTCGATTGAAATGCGAAAACCGGTCGCGCGTTAGCGCCCGGGCAGCACCCGGTTCGGCGGGCGGTGGCCGTCCATGAAGGCGCGGATGTTGATGATCACCTTGTCGCCCATGTCGATGCGGCCCTCAATGGTGGCCGAGCTCATATGCGGCAAGAGAACTACCTTGCCCTCGTTGGCGAGCTTGATCAGCTTCGGATTGACCGCCGGTTCGTTTTCGAACACGTCGAGCCCGGCGCCGGCAATCTTGCCCTCGCGCAGCGATTTGATCAGCGCCGCCTCGTCGACGATGTCGCCGCGCGCCGTGTTGACGAGATAGGCTGTCGGCTGCAGCAGCGCCAGCCGCCGCGCCGAAAGCAGGTGGAAGGTCGCCGGCGTCGACGGGCAATTGACCGAGACGATATCGACGCGCGCCAGCATCTGGTCGAGGCTTTCCCAGTAGGTCGCCTCGAGCTCGTCTTCCGTCGTGGCCGTCACCCGCTTGCGGTTGTGGTAGTGGATGGAGAGGCCGAAGGCCTTGGCGCGGCGGGCGACGGCGGTGCCGATCCGGCCCATGCCGACAATGCCGATGCGCTTGCCGTGGATGCGCCGTCCGAGCATCCAGGTGGGCGACCATCCGGCCCATTCGCCGGGCCGGTCGGTCAGCACCCGCGCACCTTCGCCG
>UBVW01000029.1:0-1170 GCA_900469085.1 Hyphomicrobiales bacterium
GCCCCCTCATCCGCCTGCCGGCACCTTCTTGGATGATCAAAATATGAGATAGTGGTTTCTGCCGGGCGGGTGGCCGCCCGCCCGGCAGCTGGTTGTCGGATCGTCACCTTCTCAGCCGTTCGGGGCTGTGGGGAGCAGGATCGCAACCGGCTCTTCATCAGGCCCGTGTGGTTGCAGGAACCTTGGGGTTCGTATCCAAGACAGGGACGACGAAGATGACCGATAATAGCATGATCTGTGCCGGAATCGATGTCGGCAAAAGCCATCTCGACATCGCCATCCATCCCGGCGACGCGCGGCTGCGGGTCGCCTACGACGCGGCGGGCCTGAAGCGGCTCGATGCCTTTCTTCAAGAGCATGATGTCACAAGGGTCGGCTTTGAGGCCTCCGGCGGTTACGAGTGGCGGCTGATGGTGCATTTGCGTGGCAAGAAGCGTCCGGCGGCGCGCCTGCAGCCGGCGCAATTGCGGTACTTCGCCAGAAGCCGGCTGCAGCGGGCCAAGAACGACCGGCTGGACGCCATGCTGATTGCCGTCTTCACCGCCAGCCTTGAGACGCTGCCGGTGCTCCCCGATGCCCGCTTCGACAGGCTTTCGGCCGAACTGACCTATCTTGAGCAGATCGAACAGCAGATCGCGCTGGTGAAGACATTCGCCGAGACCGCCGTGCCCTACATCGTCAAGCGCCGCCACGCCCGCGAGATCGCCAGGCTCGAGACCTGCCGCAATGCGCATATGTTGCAGCTCGAAAAGCTGGTGCGCGGCGACCCCGATCTGGCGCGGCGGCTCGACCTTCTGGTCTCCATCAAGGGCATCGGCATGCGCAGCGCACTGTGCCTGGTCATCCGTATGCCCGAGCTCGGCCATGCCGGCCGCAACCAGATCGCCGCTCTTGCCGGTGTCGCACCCTATGATGACGACAGCGGCAAGCATCGCGGCAGGCGCAGGATCCAGGGCGGCCGCGAACGGCTGCGCAAGAGCCTGTTCATGTGCGCCTTCACCGCCAGCCGGCACAATCCGGATCTGGCGGCCTTCTACAAGCGGTTGCGCGGAAACGGCAAGGAGCACCTGTGCGCGGTCATCGCGGTCGCCCGCAAACTCGTCATTCTCGCCAACACAATCCTCTCCCGACAGACCGAATGGACGCCGAAATATGTGAAAGGATGAGACA
>UBVW01000051.1:0-27579 GCA_900469085.1 Hyphomicrobiales bacterium
ACCTCCACCGCCCCCGCCATCTCCGCCGTCGCCCCCATCGCCGCCGCCATCGCCACCATCACCGCCACCGCCGCCGATCCCCAATATTCGGCCGGAGGTTCCCGGCCAGATGATCGCGCCGCTTGTCGCGCAGCGCATGGGATTGATGACGATGGGGACGTTCCATCAGCGCCGTGGCGACCAGTCGTTTCTGAAGGGCGTCGGAGCCCTTGTCTATTCGGGGCCGGGAGCGCAAGGCGACGCATCTGAAGGCGACGGTGATGGGCCCGCGCCGGGTGTGTGGGGCCGGATTTTTGGGGCAAGAAGCGACCTTGCCACCAATGCAAACCTGAATATCGCGGGTTACGACGTTGGGCCGCAGTTCGATGGCTCCTACTGGGGGATACAGGCGGGTAGCGACCTAGCGCAAATCGAACACGCGAATGGCCACACTGAACGCTTCGGCCTCTTCTACACCCATGCGAACACGGATGGCGATGTCAGCGGGAACATCCTCGGCCGTATCAATTTGGCGGCCGGGACGCTGGATTTGTCCGAAGACAGCCTGGCTGCCTACTGGACCCACCTGGCCCCAGAGGGCTGGTACCTCGACGTGGTAGCTAAATATGGCTGGCTCAATGGCACCAGCCGATCCAATCGCGGGATCGCGTCCGATGTCGATGGAACCAGTTTTGCAATGTCCGCCGAAACCGGTCTTCCACTGGCGGTTGCCGATGGTTGGACCGTGGAGCCGCAAGCCCAGATCATCTGGCAGCGGATCGACTTCGACGACACCGGCGACCGCTTCTCGAATATCACCAGTGGGGCCTTCGATTCGTTCACAGGCCGGCTGGGAGCCCGCATCCAATACAGCTCTGGACCGGCATATGGTCATCTCGGGTTAAACCTGTGGCACGGCTTCTCCGCCGACCAGACAGTCACGTTCAACACGTTCCCACTGGTGACCCAGACGGAAGGCACATGGCTGGAGGTCAATCTCGGGGGAGCCTACGAAATCAGCGAGAACGTGTCTGCGTTCGGCGATATCAGCTATTCTTTCGACGTCGACGGCGCAAAGAACAACATGCTTGGAGGTCAGATTGGCCTTAGGTTCAGATGGTAGTACGCTGTTCGAACGACAGGGTCGTGGCACGTTTTAACGAAATGCAAGCGGCGAGGTCCAATGAAATCACTGACCGCCTATGTCATCGACGGCCATGACGTGCGAATTCGTCCAGCAGACGTCGATCGCGATTGGATGGACAATTCCGATGAGCGTTTCGCATATCGTTGCCTGCCGCTGAATATCGCCAATGCTCATGGCTGGGAAATATTATGCACGGGCGCATTCTCGGCCATCTGGGACGGGCGGAAGGGTAAGGATGCTATCCGTATTCGCTCACGCTCTGGAACGAACGTGTCTGCCGTAAGCCATTTTGGCGACGGTATATTGACCTTCCACGTGCCTTGTCTGTTTCGCACTGAACCCGGCATTGATCTGTTCGTCACCGGCCCCATCAACCGACCAAAAGACGGCATCGCGCCGCTTTCTGGCATTATCGAGACGGACTGGTCTCCTTACACGTTCACGATGAACTGGAAGTTCACGCGGCCGTTTCACAAGATCTATTTCGAGGTGGACGAGCCATACTGCCATCTGTTCCCGGTGCAACGAGGCGGCCTCGAGGGGATCGAACCGGACATTCGAAACCTATCGGAAAACCCGGAATTAAACCGGGACTACGATCAATGGACGAATAGCCGAAACACGTTCAATGCGGATTTGAATAACCAGGATTCAAAGGCGGCTCAAGACCGGTGGCAGAAGTCATACTTCCGGGGGCAAGCCCCTAGTGGGGTGTCAGGTCCTGAGGATCATCGAAGCAGACTCCGTCTGAGACCATTCCACAAGTGAAGGATATCCCGTGTTACAGGCGAACTCTGAAGATCGGTCCCTATCGGTCCTTGCAGACGCTTCAACGGGGTCTGGTCGATCGATGCTTCGTGCTTCGATTTCCATGACCGCATCAGGATTACGTCCGCTTACTTTTGAGCGTAGTAGCTATGCAACACTCGGGTGTATTCTTTGCGAATGACGCGGCGAGGCGTGTGACATTGCTTCCCTTCCGATCCGAACGAGATCAAGCTCCTGCCAACGCATTCCATCCATATCGCAGCCTTCGGGGGAAGCTGATGTTTCGTAAAATTGGGTACGTAGCCGGTATCATCACAGCACTTGCCATTTCGTCATCCGCATATGCGGCCGACCTGCTTCCTGCATCCGCTCCGCAACCACTACCGCAGAATGCCAACGGTTGGTCCTTCTCCTTCTCACCATACTTCTGGGCCGCCGGTCTCGACGGAAAGTCACAGGTGTTCGGGCTACCCACCGTAGATGTCAGCCAGGACTTCGGCGACATCCTTTCCGATCTCGACTTCGCTTTCATGGCTGCCGGCGATGCCCGCTATGACAAGTACAGCGTCTTCACCGACATTAGCTATGTGAAGGTGACGACCGACTCTGCGACGCCCCGTGGTGTGATCGCCGATGAAGTCAGCCTCAAGTCCGTGACTTTCACGGCCATGGTCGGCGGTGCCTACACCCTCTACGAAGATCAGCAGACAAGGTTCGATGTTCTTGCCGGGGCGCGTTTCTGGCATGCCGAGACGCGTATTGGTCTGAGTGGCGGTCTCGTTGGCGACGTCTCGCGCTCTGACGACGCCAACTGGGTGGATGGTCTGGTCGGCTTCAAGGGAAGTCATTCGTTCACTGACACCATCTTTGTCACTGGATGGGGCATGATCGGTGGTGGCGGAGCCGACCTCGACTGGGACGTGCTCGGTGCGATCGGTTATCAGTTCAATGAAACGGTCTCCGCCGTCGCCGGATATCGCGCCCAAGGCGTCAACTACAGCAACGATGGCTTCACCTACGACATGATTCAACATGGCCCGATTCTTGGAATGCATATTCGATTTTGAGTAGCGGGCGGAGCGCGCGACATGGCAAGATTGTCAGTGACGGCAGCAGCGATCATTTTGACTGCGGCCTGTAAGGCGTCGGCCCAGGACGCCGATCTCGCCAAGAAGCTCTCAAACCCAATCGCGTCTCTGGTGAGCGTGCCGTTCCAGTTTAACTACGATTCTGGTTACGGTCCAACCGACGGTCACAAGACCGCCTTGAATATACAGCCTGTCATTCCGTTCGACCTTAACGATGACTGGACTGTGATCTCACGAACGATCGTGCCAGTTACCTGGCAAAATGACATCGCTGGAGACAGCGGGACCCAGTTTGGCCTTGGCGATACCCTCCAGAGCTTCTTTTTCTCTCCTAAGCAGCCCGCACCTGGGGGCATCATTTGGGGTGTTGGACCGGCTATCCTGATCCCTACGGCAACCGAGCCGCTGCTTGGGGGCGAAAAGCTGGGGCTTGGCCCGACAGGCGTCGTCCTCAAGCAGGATGGTCCATGGACCTACGGCGCGCTTGCAAACCACATCTGGTCGGTAGCGGGCGATGGAGGGCGCGCCGACATCAGCTCGACGTTCCTGCAGCCATTCATTTCCTACACGACGCAGGATGCCTGGACTTTTGCGCTGAACACAGAAAGCACATACGATTGGGAGAGCAACCAATGGAGTGTCCCGATCAATTTCTCGGTCTCCAAGCTCGTCACTTTTGACAAGCAGCCGGTCAGCTTTCAGGTCGGTGCCCGCTACTGGGCAGAGTCGCCGGAAGGTGGTCCAAGCGGCTGGGGCGTTCGCGCCGGCATCACATTCCTTTTTCCTAAGTAAGTTGGGCAGTGCCGGCGCGCATTTCTACTGCTTGTTCCGGCTGTAACAAGGAGCGCTGTAACATTGCGCTTTACAGTAACGTACTTACTACACGCTGATTTTTCTGTTCCTCTGCTTCTTCGATCTCATTGCTCCACACGCCGCAAGTCGGCTGTGGCTTCATGCTCTAAGGAGACCTGTCTATGGCGTCGTGTTATCTCGCTGTCCCCGGACGTTGGACCATTGTAATTCTCACATCGTCGTTTCTGGCTTTTGGTGGGGGTATACTTCAGGCCCAGAACCAACCAGCTTCTGCCCCTTCGACAGTCCCGACTCCAGTGTCCGCGCCGGCCTCGGATAGCGATGCCCTGAGCGATGAAGAGATGCAGGTGCTCGTTGCCCGGATCGCGCTCTATCCTGATGAGCTCGTCGCGCTGGTAACCTCCGCCTCGCTGTATCCGCTGCAGATTGTCGAGGCCTCACGGTTCCTCGGCGAGGTCAAGAACAACGCCGCGCTGAAGCCCAAGGACGATTGGGATGGCAGCGTCGTCTCGCTTCTCAACTATCCCGACATCGTCAAGATGATGAGCGACGACCTCGACTGGACGCAGCAGCTCGGCGATGCGGTTGCCGACCAGCAGAAGGACCTGCTGATCGCGATCCAGACACTGCGCGACAAGGCAGTCGCCGACGGCATCATCAAGACCGACGATAAGGTGAAGGTCGTCCAGCAGAACGACAATGTGGTTATCCAGGCCGCCAATCCCGAGAAAATCTATGTGCCGCAGTATGAGCCGCAGATGCTCTACGACGACGGATACGCGCCGGCGCCGATTGGCTATTATCCCGATCCCTATCCCAACTACTACTATCCGACGGCCACCTATTTTGCGGGCTTCGTGACCGGCGCGATCTTTGGCGCCGTCGTGGATTGGGACCGATGGGGCGTCTGGGGCGGTCGCTTCGATGGTAACGATATCGACATCGACTGCGACCACTGCTTCAACCGGTTCGATCGCAACGGCAAGGTCAATTTCAACGACGTCGACTGGAAGAACGTCGATCGTAGCAAGATCAAGTTCGATCACAATCAGTTCGCCAACATCGATAAGACAAACATCCGCAACCGCCTCGAAGCCGGCGGAAACAATGACATCCGCACGAAGGCCAAGTCCGTCAAGGCGAGAGCCGCCAACGTCGACCATGCCCGAGTGACACCCTCGGCCATCAAGGACATCAGGGCCAACAAGATCGCTGGTGGTGGTGGCGAGTTCCGCGACCGCGCTGCCAATCGCCCCTCTGGCGACCGCCGTGGCGAAATAGGTCAGCGCGGAAATCGGGACATCGGAAAGCACGCAATGGCGGGCAAGCGGGATGCGCGTCCCCAGCGTCCGTCCGGGCTTGGTGAGGTTCGTTCGCGAAGCGCTGCCAACCTCCACTCTCAGCGCGGAGGACGCGCCATGGGCGGGGGGCACCACGCCAGTCGTCCAGAGTTCGCGGCACATCGCGGAGGAGGCGGCGGTGCCCACTTTAGCGGTGGTGGCAGAGGTGGCGGTGCCCACTTCAGCGGCGGTAACAGAGGTGGCGGTGCTCACTTCAGTGGTGGCGGTCGCGGTGGCGGCGGACACGCTCGCGTTCCCCACGGTGGTCGTCGACGCTAATCGAACCGAACGGAGTAATCCTCATGAGTGCTCATCACCCTCGCATTGCATTTCGTTTGATCGTGACTGCAGCGCTGTCGGTCCTGCTCTCGACAGCAGGCACGTCTGCGGCCGAGAAAGACCTCGTCGATCTCGTGTCGAAGCAGTTGCCAACTGAATATGACAGCGCCGACGCCGCGTTGGCCGCGTTCAAGGAAGCGGTCACCGCCTCTGACCTGGATAAACTAGCAACGATCCTCGGGGTCGATGCGGCGCACCTCAAGGCAACCGCCGGTGTGACGGAAACGCTGGCAACAATCAAGGACGGAATAGGCAAGCGGATCGGCCTCGAAGAGAGGGATGGCCAAAGCATCGTCGATGTCGGCGAGATCATGTGGCCATTCCCGTTTCCGATCGTGAAGGGCGAGAACGGCAAATTCGCCTTCGACCCTGTGATTGGCATCGAGGAGATCATCAACCGTCGTATCGGCGAGAACGAAATTCAGACGATCGAAACCGTCCGCGGTTATGTCGATGCCCAGCAGCAATATGCGAGCGCTGATCATGACGGTGACGGCGTGCTCGAATACGCGCAAAAGCTCGTCAGCAGTTCTGGAAGGGCCGACGGCCTGTACTGGCCCGAGAGCGACGGTCTACGCGAAAGCCCCGCGGCTCCCTATCTCGACTATGTCCAGTTCGATAAGTCGAAGGACAACAATGGATACTTCGGCTACCGGTACAAGGTCCTGACCCGCCAGGGCGGCAACATCGCCGGCGGCCCCTATGACTATGTGATCAACGGCAACATGATCGCCGGGTTTGCCTTGGTCGCTTGGCCGGTGAAGTACGGCGAGACCGGCGTGAATACATTCGTCGTCAACCGCAATGGCATTGTCTACCAGGCCGATCTCGGTGCGGACACGGACAAGATCGCGCGTACCATGAAGCAGTTCAATCCCGGTGACCGTTGGTCCGTGACTGAGGACTAGAGGCATGGAGACGACGAAGCTTGCGGCGCAATCGGCAACCGAAGTCGTCCTAAAGGAGGATAGCTTAGAATACCTCGCTTCGCATGGTGGTCCGTTCTTCGAGCTTCAGCAGCGGCTTAATCTTGTGCACGATCGAAACCTTCACACAGGCCGCCGCATCGTCCTGTTCGTGGCCGCCGCATGGGCTGTTCCACTCCTTCTTACGCTGCCGACTTTGGTGTCTGACACGCCGACGCTGCAGGCCTATTTGACAGACCCTGGCCCATGGGCCCGTTTTTTCGTCGGCATCGCGGCATTCCTCGCCGCCGAGCAAGCCGTCGAGGCGGGTCTGCGACGCAAGCTTGGTCAGTTTCTCCGTGCGCCTTTGATCCCGCCCGCGTCGCAGAGATCGGCGATGGTCGCGCTGGACAACGCTATTGGGCGCCGCAACTCGGTCCTTGCGGAGACCGCCTGTCTTGCGCTTGCGGTCATTTCCGCGTTTCTGGCCTTTGCGACCTTCAAGCAGGCGCCATCGACAAGCTGGGCGGCAACGGTGACAGGCGAGTTTCATCGTCTTACCCTTGCAGGCTGGTGGTGTGTGTTCATCAGCATTCCGCTGTTCATCTTTCTCTTCACTCGAGGCGTTTGGCGGCATCTCGTGTGGGCCGAGCTGCTCCGAGCCATCTCGCGTCTCGATTTGAGGCTGGTGTCGACCCATCCGGACGGCAAAGGCGGCCTTGCATTCGTCGGGGAGTATCCAAACGCCTATGTTCTCTTTGTATTCGGTGTAAGTTGCGGCATGGCAGCCGCCGTCGCCAAGCACCAGTTACAGACGGATCTGTCGGCCACGACACTGACGACGATCATGGCCTGCTGGCTGCTGATCGTGCTCGCGTTTTTTGCTTATCCCTTGTCGGCCTTCTCGAGGCCGCTCCGGCAGATGAAGGACCGAACACTGTTGACAATGTCGGCGCGGGCAACAACGCAACAGCGAGCTTCCGAACGCAAAGCAATCGGTGAGAATGTCATCGTGCCGGATCCAAGGGAAGCCGAGCAAACGATCGATCCCGCCGATCTTTCGAAGCAGTATGAGCAGACCCGCAAACTGTCCTCGATGCTCGTCAACCGTAAGACGCTGCTGCCCGTCGCTGCGGCAGCGCTGATCCCATTTGCAATCGCTGGCGCATCTAAACTGCCTTACAAGGAGGTGTTTTCCGTCCTGAAAAAGCTGCTGCTCATCTAAGCATTCAAAGACCCTCCCAGGGCGCGGGAAGTGGGCTGGCTTCCCGCAGACCCTTTGATATTCTGCCTTGAATACGCAATCTACATGCTCATCGAAGACCTTGATCGTCGCTGGAGGCGAAAGATGGAGATACACCGTGGCTGGTTCCTTATGCTTGGCATGCTGGTTTGCCTTCCTGCGATCGGACGGACTGAGACGCCCATACCCGCCACAAAGCCTGCGCTGATCGAAAAACACATCATCGATCTCAAGGCGATGAAGGATCGCCGCATCATTCGCATTCTCGTCCCGTTCAGCAATACGGTCTATTTCATCGACAAGGGGCGCCAGTTCGGTACGGCGGTCGAATTTGGGCGCGAGCTGGAAAAGGTTCTGAACAAGGATCGTAAGAAGCAGATCGATCACATCAATATCGTCTTCGTACCCATGCCGCGCGACCGGTTGCTGCCCGCTCTGAACGAGGGCCTCGGCGATATCGTCATGGCAAACTTGACAGTGACTGACGATCGTTTCAAGGACGTCGATTTCACTGATCCACTTTATAGTGATGCGCAGGAGGTCGTTGTCGCCGCCCCAGGAAGCCCAGCGCTGGAGGGCATCGACGACCTCTCGGGAAAGCATGTCGCGGTCAGGCCATCAAGCAGCTACCACGAGCATCTTCTGGCGAAGAACAAGGAGCTGGCGGCCGCCGGCAAGCCCAAGATCGTCATCGACCTCATGGACGAAAGCCTGGAAGATGAAGACCTTATGGAGATGGTCAACGCCGACCTTCTGCCATTCACCATTGTCGATGGCTACAAGGCCGACATCTGGTCGCATGTCTTTCCTGACATGGAGGTACGCGATGATGTCGTGCTGTCATCTCAGGGGAAGATCGCCTGGGCCATCCGCAAGCACAGCCCTGAGCTGATGGCGGAATTGAATGCCTTCGTGGCAACCCACAAGGTGGGCACCACCTTCGGCAACATCCTGCGCAACAGCTTTTTCAAGCAGGACAAGATCGTCAAGCGCGCCTATTCCCCTTCAGATGTCGAACGCTTTCAGAAACTGGTTGAAATCTTTCGGAAGTACGGCGACAGCTATTCCTTCGATTATCTCATGCTGATGGCTCAAGGGTACCAGGAGTCGCAACTCGACCAATCGCGCCGCTCGCCTCGCGGTGCCGTCGGCATCATGCAGATGCTTCCATCGACGGCGAAGGACAAGGTCATTGCAATCAGTGGCATCGACAAGGACCCGGACCGCAACGTCGAGGCCGGCGCGAAATATCTGCGCCATCTGATCAAGACATACATCAATGATGAAGCGCTCTCGCCGAAGGATCGACAGCTTTTCGCCTTCGCGGCCTACAACGCCGGTCCCGGCAATCTCCGCAAATTTCGAGAGAAAGCGAAGACGATGGGGCTCGATCCTAACGTCTGGTTTGGAAATGTCGAAAACGGTGCCGCGGCGATCGTGGGACGCGAGACCGTGCAGTATGTCAGCAATATCTATAAATACTACGTGGCGTATTCGCTGCTGGTTGATCGCATGGAGGAGCGAAAGCAAGTTGGCCTTCCTCGAGCCGAATAGACAGGTTCTTCGATGGAAGGGCAGACAAGCGGCTATTAGCATCGGATTGCGCAAGAAATTTCGCACCCGCTCCAGGCCCGCGTCTGACGCACTTGGCGGTCTAGAGCCTTTCCTGGTTAGATTGAAGCATTCTGCCGGAGCAGGTTTTCGTCGGGGCAAAGGCGATTGGCGAAGGGCATACCCCAAGTACGGTCGAGCCGATCGCCTTTGATCCTGGCGGAAAGATGCCCGGCCCTTCGGGTTGGCTGAAACGGGCCGCCTGATCGTCCGGCCGGCTTGGCCGTATGCGTTGGCTACGACGCGCGCCGGCCGGACGACCATCCGACTCCGTTTGAGCCAACAGAATGCTTCAATCTAACCAGGAAAGGCTCTAGATGCCCGAAAGACGTTCGTGTCGATAAATGTTTCGAGCATTGGTGGTGATCTCGGATCCTCGCTCGACGGCATCGAAATCACCGACATATTGACCCTGGGATGAATGCAAAAAACAGATAAGGCCGCTGGAGGCTTTCAACCTCCAACGGCCGTGCTTCTATTGCGGAGCAAGACGTTCCAACTCGTTCAGGCGTTGCAACGCAGCCTGCTGCCGTAAGGTCCCATAGTTGATGTTGCTGGCATTAAGAGTGCTGCCCTCTTGATAAGGAAACTTGTCGAAGTCTGAGAAGAATTCCTTGATCTTTCCTTGGATTGGTACCAGGAGCCACATATTGCGGGCTACGAATTCCAGTGCTCCGCCGCCGTCCTCCATCCCCCTTTCGTAGGGATCCATGCGAAGATTGGCGATGCCCGCCCAAGATGTGACTTCTCTTGTCGCGGTAGCAATATTGCCGTGGCTTGCGACGGCAAAGCTAAGCTTCCAATCCTCCCAGCGAATGGCATTCAAGTTGCCGCCTTGGTCAAAGTAGTAGACCACGTCGCGCGGCCCCGTGTCCGCCTCGCCTCTGAGCAAAGGCACGAGATCGTAGCCATCGAGATGAACCTTGAATTCCTTCGTTCCCGATTTGAAGCCGGTTTTCATCTGCTCCTTCAAGTCCGTCACCCCCGCAGCGTTGGCGAACGTGGGCATCCAGTCCATCAGCGTCACGATGTCGTTGATCTCGGTTCCCGGTTTGACGACGCCCGGCCAGCGAACCATCATTGGAATCCGGAAGCCGCCTTCCCAGGTCGTGCCCTTTTCTCCGTGGAACATGGTCTGCGCACCATCGGGCCAGAGAGCGAGCTCGGCGCCGTTGTCGGTCGTGTAAAGAACGATCGTGTCGTCGGCGATGCCAAGAGCGTCCAACTGATCCAATAGCTGTCCCACATGGCCGTCGTGTTCCACCATTCCGTCTGCATGGATACCCTTGCCGGTCTTGCCCATCGAGTCAGGCTTCAAATGCGTGAAGACGTGCATGCGAGTTGAGTTGAACCAGACGAAGAAAGGTTTCTCCGCCTTCGCCTGCCTGTCGATGAAGTCCTTGGCAGCAACCAGAAACTCTTCATCGATCGTCTCCATCCGCTTCGTGTTGAGCGGCCCCGTGTCCTCGATCTTGCCATCCGCCTTCGCCTTGATGACCCCGCGTGGACCGAACTGGCGGCGGAAGCCCGGATCCTTGGGATAGAAGTATCCTTCGGGTTCCTCTTCTGCATTGAGGTGGTAAAGGTTGCCGAAGAACTCGTCGAATCCGTGTTTCGTCGGCAGATGCTGATCCTGGTCGCCGAGATGGTTTTTGCCGAACTGGCCGGTTGCATACCCCTGGGCCTTCATGACGTCGGCGATCGTCGGCATCCAGTCTTGGATACCGTGAGGATCTCCAGGCATTCCGATCGTCAAAAGACCGGTGCGGAACGGTTCCTGTCCGAGGATGAACGAGGCTCGTCCCGCCGTGCAACTCTGCTGCCCGTAGGAATCAGTAAAGATCGCGCCTTCTTTGGCTATGCGGTCGATGTTAGGCGTTCGATATCCCATCAGGCCCATCGTGTACGCGCTAATCTGAGGTATGCCTATATCGTCGCCAAAAATGACGAGAACATTTGGCTGCTTCTTGGCTCCGGTTGCTGGCGGGGTTGCCGGCTGCTGCTGGGCGCTGGCGCCTGAGAACCCTCCCGCACCGGCCGCAAGCGCTGTTGCAGCAAGAACCGTGCTGCCGAGCAGCAGGCTGCGTCGGTCGACGTTGACCGTCCGGTCTTCATCTTGATGGGCGTCCTTGGGTGACCTGGTCATCTCATTACTCCTTGAGGATTGAAAAGTTTTTCAGGTACTTCTGGTGATACGGCCACGGCAAAGCGGCCATAGTTCTTTCTGCGGCGGATCGTGCTGGCGGTGTCTATCATTCCGGTGAACCCTGACAGCCCAGCCTGCACGGGTCTCGGTAGATCGCTGCTCCGGCCTCATAGGATTTCGTCCTAATCGACCGGCTACTTGTCGAACGCGTAGACGCGCTTCCAGTCAGCCTTCATGTCAACAACCAACCAGTTACGGCGACCAGCTTCGTCCAGAGCCTTGTCCAGTCTCCCGAACGCGGATTCACGGTCATAAGCAAACTCGCGATCCCCGTCAGTGTGGTGGATGAACAAAGCGAAGCTATGCTGCTGGCCGCCAGTTGCCCAACGGGCCATTTCGTAGTCGCCGTCCGAATTCCCAGCTACAAAGATCGGACGGCGCCCGATGAATTGATTTATGCCAACCGGCTTGCCTGGACCGTCGTCGATGAAGTCGATCTTCGGCAAACGCTTAAGCGACGGAACGTCGTCTACGAGCGCGTACTGCGTGGTAATAGTACTACCGATCACCTGCTCCGGCGGAACGCCGTAAATTTTCTCTGTCACGGGCCGCATGAACTCGATGCCGCCCCCTGAGACGATGTATGTCTTGAAGTCGTTGGAGCGCAGATATTGCAGAAGTTCGACCATGGGGACGAAGGTCATCTCATCGAACGGCTTACCGGTTTTTGGATGACGAGCAGTTGCAAACCAGTCGGTAACAAGCTTGTTAAACTGATCCGTCGTCATGCCAGCGTGGGTCGACGTCACGAGTTCGACAATACCCATCTCACCGCTCCTAGCGACTCCCTCGAGGTTGCCTGAAAGAACCGACTTGTAAGGTTCCTTCTCTTTCCATTCTGGATGTTCTGGCGCTAGCGCCTTGATCCTATCGAGGACGAAACCAAGCTGAAAATAGTAGGGCTGCTCTGACCACAGCGTCCCGTCGTTGTCGAAGACCGCGATCCTATCCTCCGGCGCGACATACCCATCGCCGCCTTCGGTGGTCGTAGCCTTGACGAACTCCATGATCTTGCTTTTCGCCGCAGTGTCGTTCCACGACGGGAGCGCGGCCTGTGCAAACACGCTTCTAGGAAAGATGGCGCCGGCGAGAAGTAGGACGAGCGCGACCACGACGGAAGCATAGAGAATGCTGCGGAGATCCTCTCTCCCAGTGTAGGGTTTTTGTGACATCCTGCTCTCCTATGGTTGAGGGCGTTTTATGCAACGGAAGCCTACGTGACTGGTCGACGTGTCCTCTGGTTCGGCATGTCGGGCGGCCGGGCGGTAGCGTCGGCAGTAGTTGGGAGCGCACAGGTGGGAGCCGCCTTTCAGGACCCGACGCGCTATCCGAATCTGCGGCTGCGCGGGGTCGTAGCTACCCGTCGCGTCCATGCCACGAGGATTGCTGGGGATGCAGCAGGAGTGCTTCGCCGGTTCTGGGTGCCGCGTCGACCAATAGTCCTCCGTCCACTCCCAGACGTTGCCGATCATGTCGTAGAGGCCGTACCCGTTGGCAGGAAACGAACGAACCGGCGTGGTTCGCTCCCGTCCCTTCGGCTTGATGCTGTTGGTCGGAAAGTTCCCATGCCAGGTGTTGGCCATAGCCATGCCTCCGGGCATGAAGTCGTCGCCCCAGGCATACTCGGTATCGTCGAGCCCACCGCGGGCGGCAAGCTCCCATTCGGCTTCGGTTGGAAGATCAAGGCCGGCCCAATCGGCATAGGCTTTGGCGTCGGCGTAGGCGACGTGCACGACCGGATGATCGAGCTTACCTCTAAGGTCGCTCAGGCCCCCCAGGGGGCGCTTCCAGTTGGCGCCGAACTTAAACTTCCACCACTGCGATATGTCTGGACCGCTCACCGATCTTGGCGCTTCGAATAAAAGCGAACCGGCTCTCAGCATCTCCGGCAACGCGCCTGGATAGTCCTTCGGATCGGGCGCCCTCTCGGCCACCGTCACGTAACCGGTTGCCTGAACGAAGAGCGTGAACTGTCGATTGGTAACAGGCGTCTCCGCGATCCAGAAACCATCCACCGTCACCGGATGGGCCGGTGCCTCCTCGGGGTAGTGATCGTTGGATCCCATTGTGAACGTGCGGCCGGGAATGAACACCATTCCTTGGACTGGGAGCTTATCTTCTGAGATGTCGAACGCGAGTGTCATGGCTGCCTCCGGTTGACGGGGGCAAGATCGGCCGACAAAACGTAAATGGGAAGTACGTAACGGTAAATCGGACAGGAATTTAACGTTACTGTACGTTTAATGCATTGCTCAGCGAAGTGATTGCATTTTCTCAACCCACAGAGGTCGGGTTGAGCGGCGGAAGAGCTGCTTCGCGATGGGAAGGGCGCTGTGTTTGGGTGTCGACAAGATGGGCGAGCGCCACGCGATCCAGACCTATCTCTGCTGAATTGAAAAGTCGTTGTTCGAGAACTGCGATCTGAGCAGCAAGCTGCGGATTTCCCACAGAACCGATCCAGCTTGTGAGGGATCGATAGCCCAGACTACGGCTCCACTCCTGTAGTGCCTGATAGACGGCAGCGTCCGACCCCGCCTTGATCACGGCTCGTAGTCGACCGAGTCTTGCGCGTCGCGAACTTTTCAAGCGAGCGGCCTGTCGTCTTGCTAGGCGTGCAACAGATGCCGCAAAGTACGACCCGAACCAGAATGCTGCGGCGACCGCGACTGCGGCTCCGGACCACAAAGCGATCGTGTAGTTATGGCTTTGGGAGACCGGCTCTTGAGACTGTAGATTGGGATCGATGCGCTCGGACGTGGCATCGGCCCTTCCGACGCGAACCTCGGTTGCTGCGAGGGTGGCCTCGCTTGCGGCCTGGGTGTCAACATCGAACCACGGATAGGACACGGCCGGAATCTGAAAACTGCCCTGCTTTGCGGCCGTGTAGACGACGGTTTCCGTTCGAGAGCTACCGAGTTTCGCGCTGCGGCCAAGGCCGACGCCCGTCTTGATTTCGATACCGTCTTTCAGGATCGGCGTTTTGACATACCGAGTGAGGCCAGGCGAAGCCTCCAGTTCGACGGGAGGCATCAGCATGGCCTGTGTGTCCTGTGCATCGACCGTAATCGTTCGTACGAGGGCGTCTCCGGTCTTCAAGCTAGCCGGATCCCGGTCGAAGGACTGGGAAATGGTCAGGCCAGTGGCAGCCAGCAGGGGCAGAGCTGCGCTCTGGCCCGCAGGCGCGGACACCTCGAAGCCGGGGAGCTGTAGGCGCACTACCGTTTTGGTTGGGGCACCATCGTTTGCGTAGCCAAGTTCGATCGAAATCTCCGGCATTTCGAACGCGCCGGAAATTTGAGGAACGACGGAATAAGTGCGGCGGATGCCGGCATACTCTACACCGTCGATCGTCTGCAGTAGGTTTTGCGCGCGCTCGTTCGATAACGTCACGAGCGTTCCAGAAACGTCGAACAGCGGAAACTGCGGCGGCGAAACGAAGAAGCCTGGTGCGAAGACGTCCACAGAAATGTGAACTTGCTGGCCGGGAACTATGGGCCCCGCATCTTCTACCGACGCCCGGCCGAAAGGCTCCGCCGCCTCTGCCCGGCCAATCGACAGCATCACAAAGAGCAGCGTAAAGATCTTCATTGCGATCTCCTACCAGCCTCGATGGCGAACTTGCGCGCCATGAGGTCTGTCGGACTGGCGTTGATGTTCTTCATCCACATCTCTGAGGTCTGTTCCGCAATGTTCATCTGGCCCTGCTTGCCCTGTTTCCCTTTGTCATCGAACTGCACGCTGTCGGCCTTCTGATTGGGATCCTGCGGCTGGTCGTCCTCCTTTTCTTTCTTCGCCTTAGAGAGTTGTTCCGCAATCGCGAGGTTCGCCTGCGCGTCGGGCCAGCCCTTCCTGGTCGCCAACGCTTTGTGATAAGCCACCACCGCTTCGTCGAATTTCGAGAGATGAAGCAGAGCGTTGCCCTGATCATACCAGCTTTCCGCAGTATCGACTGGGGCTAACGCATCGACGGCTTCGGCGTACCTGCCAGCGCGGTAGAGCGCGGCAGCTTTCCACATCGGATCAGAGAAAAGAGCTGACGCGGCCTCGAAGTCCCCGCGTTGATAAGCGACGCGGCCTTGCTGATCTTGGGTCAGCCACATGTCCTGCAGTCCCTGCGCCGAAGCTATATCTGGTGTAAGAAAGCGAATTGCCACCAGCAGCGCTCCCGCCTGGAAAACCCACCCTTTCCGGAATGAGAGCGCCGACAGCAGCGCGGCCGGAATGACGAGCCACCATCCGAGGTCGTACCAGCGATCTCCCTCGGCGGCCTGCTTGCGGGAGAAGTTGGATTGTATCCTCTGTGCGATCCAGCGGACGTCCGTATCGTCGTCGGTAATCGTGGCCACGTCCGCGCCCGTTTCGGAGCCAAGTGCCTTTAACCCCGCAACGTCGAGCTTAGCAAATATCCGGCCTCCAGATGCATCCGCCAGGAAGCTTCCGTCGGCCGATTTAACCGGTCCGCCTGCAGCAGTTCCGACGCCCAGGATGATTACTCCGTTGTCTTGAGACTTGAGCGCCTCCGACGCGGTGGGCTCGACGCCGTCCGTGATAAGCAGGATCGTGCCCCTTGCCGTTTCCTTCGCGAGGAGCTCTCCGGCCATCGACAGGGCCGCGTCGGTATTGCGTCCAGGTGTTGGCATGATGCGGGTTTCTAGCGCGTCCGAATAACTTTCAAGCAGTGCGGCATCTTCTGTCAGGGGAAGGACCAAATGCGCGTCGCCGGCGTAGGCGATCATTGCGGTGCGGGCACCGTTACGCGCAGCGACGACGTCCTTTATTTTAAGTTTGGCGCGTTCCAGACGTGAAGGAGCAACATCAATAGCGTCCATCGTCTGCGATAGGTCGACGGCGATGACAAGTGGCGCCGTGTCCTCAACGAATGGCGGCGCTTCCCGCGTCATGGTTGGACCGGCCGCTCCGGTTATGGCGAATACCAGAAGCGAAACCAGAAACCAGGATGGTCGCAGCAGCGACTGCCCGGCGGCGTCGATCACGAGCCTGTCGAGCAGGTGGGGAGCGATCATTTCCTTCCACTGGCCGCGGACGTTGGCCGAGCGGTGCGCTAGCCACGCAAGCAGGGCTGGAAGAAAAAGGGCTAACAGGATCAGGGGTCGGAGGAAGTGAAAGTCGGAGATCACACTGCGGCCCTCCGTTTAAACCCCGACATCAACCCGGTCACTGCGTAGTATGCGCCAAGCAGTGTCGCCGCCGCCAAAAGGGGAAAGTGAAACAGCTCAATACGCGGACGCCATGACAGATTTTTCTGATCCACGGGCGTTATTCGGTCCAATACCTCGTAGATCGATGCAAGCTGCGTCTGGTCGGCGCCAAAGAAATACCGCCCCCCGGTTCGTTCTGCGATCTTTTGCAGCGTTCCCGTGTCCAGCTTGTCCTCCCCGGTTGCCGCCGGGTCGCCAATGCCAACGGTATGCACAACAACTCCCTTGGTCTTGGCGATCTCGGCCGCCTTCAATGGTGGCATCCGACTTGCGGTGTCATTCCCATCAGTGAGCACGATGAGCACCTTGTCCTCGACGGTTGTTTTCTCGAACATCTTGATCGCCAACCCCAAGGCGTCGCCAAGGGAAGTGCGTGGCCCGGCCATTCCGGGGAGGGCATTGGAGATCATCTCCCGGACCAAAGCATGATCCATAGTGAAGGGAGAAAGCGGGTAGGGGGCATCCCCGAAGGCGACGAGACCTATACGGTCGCCCGCGCGACGCTCGACGAAATCGGCGACGACCTGCCTTACTGCATCGACCCGCGCTTCGGAAACGCCAGCCGGCGAGCGAAAATCTTTGGTATCCATCGACTGCGACAAGTCGAGTGCCAGAAGCAAGTCGCGCTGGGGTTCGATCTTCTCGATCGGTGGTTCCACAAACTGGGGCCGGCACAACGCGACGACGATCAGACACCAGGCCAAGGATTCGCATATAAGCTGGATCCAGCTACGCCTTTCCACGATCGACCCTTCCGTGGGCACGACGCCCGCCGCCTGTGCGACCTCCGTGAAGAAAGGCAGACGGACAGAGGCCGAGGCATGACGATGAGCCGGAGCCAGCCACCACACGAGAACCGGGAGCGGCAGGACGAGAAGCAGCCACGGCAGATCAAGCTGATACATTGTGCCTCTCGATCCATGTGCGCGCAGCGACGATCAAGTTACTGCAGATGTTCGACGAGAACCCTTCCTTGCCCGCAGGCGTATACTCCAGGTCATCAAGCAGGCGCTCGAGGGCATGTCCGGCTCCGTCCTCATCGTGGTCGTCGAGAAAACGAACCCAAGCGCTCCCCGAAAGCGAAGCGACATCACGTCTCGGCCATGAAACGAGCGCCGTCCGCTTCAGGATCTCTGCGAGATCCTCGACTGCTTGCTTCCGGGTGATTGGCTGGCGGAGTTTTGGTTCTATTTCATCGAGGAGTCGAAGGGCTTCGCGCCGGTAGGCTTCCCGTCGGTACTGGCGAACGCGCGCGAGGAGCCATAGGCAAAGGGTAGCAACGACCAGCAGCGCGACCACCGCCCATCCCCAGGTCTGCGGCCACCAGGCTACGGGGGGAGGAGTCGCGATGTCATGCAGCGATCGCAATGCAGCTTCCGCTATCGGGTCGGGCTTTGCCTGCGGTTCCATCAGCGCCTCCGTTGTCGCCACGCCGATTGTTCGAGCACGCGTTTTAGCTGCGGAGCGGTCTCTTCGGCTGCCGAGATCGGTAGCATCGGCAGCCCGAGTTCCCGCTGCCATGCTAGCAGCTCCCGTCCCCTGTTTTGGGCGAAATCGGCGATGGACGTCCGGACGCTTGATGTCCTGAGCGCGAGCTCCGCCTGGGGGCCGCCACCACTTACGACAATTCCGCCAGAACTCGGCAGTTCGAGCAGAAAGGGATCGTAAACGAGAAGGCAAACGACGTCGTTATGGCTGGAAAGCCGCAACATCATGTCCCGCGTCAGTGCCGAATGCCCGTCATAGTCGGAGATAACCACGATCAGATGGTCGTGACGAGCGACATTGGCCACGGTGGTTAAGACGGCATCCAGTTGCCCTACGCCGGCGGGACCTGCGGCGTCCGCCCGCAGCTCCCTGTTCTGCTTGGCAATCCTGTCGGCGAGGGCAATCACCGCGTTACGGCTTCGGTGAGGTTTAATCTCTTCGATCCTACTGTCATTGAATACAAAGCCGCCCACACGGTCCCCGGAGCGGAGGATGCGCCATGCGCAAAGTGCTGCGGCCTCGGCCGCGGTGACGGACTTCATCGAACGCCGCGTTCCGAAGAACATGTTGATCCGCTGATCGACGACCAATATCGCGGGTCGCTCCTTCTCCTCCCCATAGACTCGCACGGCTGGCTTACCCGTCCGAGCGGTGACCCGCCAGTCGATAGACCTGATGTCGTCACCCGGCAGGTAGTCGCGCAGCTCCTCGAACACCATGCCACGTCCGCGCATGGCCGATTGCATCCGGCCTTCAAGCTGCTGATGGCTGCGGGCCTGTTGGACGAAAGTGAGATCTCTCGCCAGGCCCTCCAGTCCAACAAGCTGGTCCGTCGTGACATATATCCCGGCGTCGTTCATGAGACCGCGACCAATTCTATAATCCGATCAATCACGCTGTTCGGCGTGGTGTTCGAGGCGTGAGCCTCGTAGGAGAGGATCAGTCGATGTCGGAAGACGTCTTTGACGATCGCCTGTACGTCCTCAGGCGTCACGTAGTCGCGTCCCTTCAGCCAGGCGTAGGCGCGAGAAACCTTGTCGAGACCGATGACGCCGCGAGGGCTCACGCCCACCTGCAGAAGCTTCGCAAGGTCCTTGTCATATCGATCAGGATACCGCGTTGCGAAGACGAGGGCGACCATGTACTTCTCCACGGGTTCGGAAACGGTCACGCCCCCGATTTCGCGACGAGCGTCGAAAACGACCTGCGGATCCATTCGAGCGGCATCTTCATGCTTTCCGGAGCTGTGGGACGCATTCTCCTCGTCACGGTTGAGGCGCATGATGGCGGCTTCCGACTTCTCATCGGGGTAACCGACCTCGACGTGCATCAGGAAGCGATCAAGCTGTGCTTCTGGAAGTGGATATGTTCCTTCCTGCTCGATGGGGTTCTGCGTGGCCATCACCATGAACAGCTCCGGCAGTGGATAGCTCTTGCCGCCTACCGTCACCTGCCGCTCCTCCATCGCCTCCAGCAATGCGGATTGCACTTTGGCGGGGGCGCGGTTGATTTCATCGGCCAGTATCAAGTTCGCAAAGATAGGTCCGTGCTGAAACTTGAACTCGCCCTTGCCGCTTTCGGAAAAATAGATTTCCGAGCCAGTAATGTCGGCAGGAAGCAGATCCGGCGTGAACTGCACGCGCGAGAGTTCCGCCTGGAGATTTTTGGCAAGGCTCTTGATCGCTCTGGTCTTGGCCAGCCCCGGCAAGCCCTCCACGAGCAGATGGCCGTTGGCGAGCAACCCGAGCAAAAGTCGCTCGACCATCGCCTCCTGACCGATGATCGACTGGCCGATGCGTTCGCCCAGTTTTAGGATATCGTCACGTGAGGTCATAGGATCTCCATCGGCAGGATCGCGCGGTGCTTGGGTTTGTGAACCGCGTCGCGCGATCAAAGTGAATGTTGTCAGGTTGCTGTGGAAGTACGTTACGGTAAAAACCCAACGTAAAAATCAGTGTCCGACCTATTGGGTGAGGGCGTTCGCGCGAGGGTCGCTTTTGAGAGCGTCGCTGACGTCTTCGCCCGTCTGTCGCGAAGCAGGCTTCTCCCCGATTTTGAGCGGGGCGGTGGCAACCGTGCCGATCGTTTGCACCGTTCCCCCCACGACCGCTGCAACACCCTGTCCGAGGGAGACTTTGGAATCAGTCAAAGGCTGCCCCGTCATCAGTCTCTGGCCGATGAGCTGTACAATTTGCGGGCTTTCTGCAAACTTGCCGTGGTTGAGCCTGTCCCCTGTCTTCACTTTAGTTAGATCGATGGCGGTAATCCCCGCTTCCTCGAGCCTCGATCGATAGGGCTCCGCGGTCGGATCGATACCCCCCAGACGCGCCACTCGGCCGGTGATTAGGCTCGAAGCCGCCAAGGCTCTGTCATCCTGCGAGACGAATATCGTGAACTTCGGCTTTGGGCTTCCCATTTCGGCGTACTGCTTGGCAAAAACCTGTATGTCGATGTCGGGCGAGGCGAGTATGACGTCCTTGATCTTGCGATTGACGCGACCGTCTCTGATGCCCATCTGACGGAGGGATTCCACCGCGAGCCACGTCCCCATCGAATGGGCGAGAACGGTTATGTCCTTGACGTCCGGGTCCTCCACAAGTACCCGCAACGCTTGTTCCAGCGCCGTCCGCGAATAGTTCGTGCTCTCCTTGTCGTACTCGTAGGCAAACAATTGAGCGCGCGACGGCCAGGTGAACAGGATCGGCGTCGCCTGCATCCCACTGTCGTGAACAATCTGCGCGAGCCGGAAAACGCTGTCTTCGTAAGTATTGTTGAATCCGTGGACGAAAACCAGCGCATGGCCACCGTCGACACGCTGTCTGAACCAAGTCTTTGCTTCGCCAACCGTCTGGATTTGCCTCACATGTGTAACTGCGAAATCGGTTGCGGGATTGGCGGGCAGTTTCTTCGGCCATTGGACCGTGCCCGCCTCGCGCTTTGGCGGGATCGAGACCGCTACGTCGGTCATAGAGGGCTTCGGGTTGCGTTCGCCGTTAAAAAGCGTTGCGGGATCGCCCGAGAGCTGCCGGGTGGTTGCCACCAGCATGTCTATCCGGGCGGTCTTCGGGGTCGACGAAGTCAGCGAGACTGGGGTCATCACGCCAGTGGGATGGCCGCAGCCGCTTAGCGCGAGGAGCAGAAATAGCATGGCAATCTGTCGCATAGGTACTGCCTTTGCGTGTTGCTTAGCACCCATAGTTGCCTAGTCAGGCGATACGGTACGGTAACAAGCAGGAGCGTTTCGAAGTGAAAGCTAGCGGGTGCATTACTTCTCATGCCCGCACTTAGCCTTTGGTAGGCTCTGCGCCCGCATGAGCCATGCGGGCGCATCTAACGTTATAGGCTATTGCCCGCCGCCCATCGCGTCGAACGACTTCTCGAGATTCTCTTGAATCTGGTCGATCGAGAAGCTGGCAGGGCGTTGCGCCGGCGGGTAATCCTTGAACGTCGCAAAGAATTTTGCGACCTCTGCTTGGGCGGGGACGACGAGATAGGCGTGCTGGAAGACCCAATCCCAATACGTATTCGACGTGATGTCTGCCTTTTCATAGGGATCGGCACGTAGGTCGAACATCTTCGGAAGGCGAAGTTTGGTAAAGGGCTCGGCCCAAACCTGCAATGTTCCGATCGCACGCTGTTCCTCGAAGACCAGCTTCCAGTTTTCGTAACGCATGGCCACCAAATCGCCATCGTCGTTGAAATAGAAAAACTCTTTGCGAGCGCTGGTTGGGGACTTGCCGGTGAGGTAGTCGAGCTGATTGTATCCATCCAAGTGGTTCTTGAATTTCTTGCCGTCGATCGTTGTCTGCTGCAGCAGTTTTTCCGTGATATCTGTGTTGCCTGCTGCTGCGAGTAGCGTCGGGAACCAATCAAGGCCGGAGACAATGCCGTTGAGCTCAGTCGCTGGTTTAATGTGGCCCGGCCATCTTACCATGGCTGGAACGCGATATGCACCCTCCCAGTTTGTGGTCTTCTCGCTTCGGTATGGGGTGTTTGCCGCATCCGGCCAAGTGTTCTCGTGGGGGCCGTTATCGGTGGTGTAGACTACGATCGTATTATTCGCGATCCCCATTTCGTCCAGCGACTTCAGGACCTCGCCGACGACGTTGTCGTGTTCCACCATTCCGTCGGCATATTCGGTAGGAGCGGTAAGGCCTGGCGGACTGCGGTGCTCTTCTCGAACATGGGTTCGAGCATGCATGCGCGTCGTGTTGAACCAAGTGAAGAACGGCTTGCCCGAGGTGTGTTGCCGCTTCATGAAATCAATTGCAGCGGCGGACGTCTCGTCGTCGATCGTTTCCATCCGCTTGCGAGTAAGGGCGCCCGTGTCCTCGATTTTGCCGTCGGCGGACGCTTTGATCACGCCGCGCGGGCCGTATTGTTTTCTGAAATTCGGATCTTGCGGATAATTCCGATCCTCTGGCTCTTCTTCCGCGTTGAGATGATAAAGGTTGCCAAAGAACTCGTCGAACCCATGGTTGGTAGGCAGGAACTCGTCGCGATCGCCCAAATGGTTTTTCCCGAACTGCCCTGTCGCGTAGCCCTCGTTCTTCAGGGCCTGTGCAATCGTTAGGTCGCTTGCCTGGAGCCCAATCGGGGCACCTGGCAAACCGACCTTCGAAAGACCAGTGCGAAGTGTCGACTGGCCGGTGATGAAGGTCGAGCGGCCTGCAGTGCAACTTTGCTCGGCGTAATAGTCGGTGAAGATCGCGCCTTCGTGAGCTATTCGGTCAATGTTTGGGGTGCGGTATCCCATTACGCCCCTGGTATACGCAGACACGTTAGACTGACCGATATCGTCTCCGAAGATGACGAGTATGTTCGGCCTGTCCGTTGGCGCGTTTGATGTTTGTTGCGCGTACGCAGTACTGCTAACGAGCAGCAGTCCAAGCGCCGCTAACCGGCCAGGAAAATTCATTTTCGAGTCTCCGATGTTGGCGGATTGAGTGGGGTGGCCACGACCAGCACGCTTATAAGAAGCGCAGCGTGTGGATGATGTCAGTGGTATTGTTGCCGTGTAAGTACGTTACGGTAAAAGCTTACGTAACAACTCTAGCTTTGCCTGGTGAAACTCGTTCGTTGGCTAAATGTACCGTTGGCTTCGAACAGGAGATGGTCGCTATGATCATCGGGAGGTCGACGACTGGAAGAGTCGGCAGCAGTCGGGGACCTGCGGCACGGCGGACGCGACGGTTAGCATCGTCGCGTGTCGGCACGGCATCCAGCCAAACCAGTTGTTCGCCTGGCGCGAGCTAGCATCCCAAGGGGCTCTGACAGCGAGGGCCGCCGAAGAGGAGGTCGTTCCGGCTTCCGAAGACCGGGCGCTTCGGGCCCAGATGATAGGGACGCAACGCTTGTTGGGCAAGAAGACGATGGAGAGCGAAATCCTGAAGGAAGCTCTCGAAAACCCCGGTAGCCCAAAAAAATCTGTTCGGCTCGCTCTCTCTTCCAAGATGGGGATTTTGGAATGAAGACCCTCTGCGAAACTCTAGGTGCCGCCCGCTCGAATATCGCCGCGCGTGCCGCAGGCTCCCTTTCCAGAGCCAAAGGACGCCCGCCACTTTCTGATTGTGGGTTGGTAGAGGAAATCAAGGCCGTGGTCGCCGACCCACGGCTGTCCGCGTGTCCATGTCGTCCTGCGTCGGAGTGCCCGGAATCTGAGGCGTTTATGACCCAGTGCCAAGCGTGTCTACCGTGTGATGAAGCTGCACAATCTGATGCTGGTGCTTCAAGGAAGGATGGACGCGCGCCGCCATTCCAACGGGGCGCGTCCTGCCTGGGAGGCTACTTCTTGATACCACGGTCCCTAAAGGACTGGTCGATTGCTTTGTCCACCTCAGCGCGGACGCCTTCGATGTTGAAGCTGGCTACTCGCTGACTTGGCGGATACTTCACGAAAGTCTCGAGGAAGGCTGCCGCCTGCAACTGTCCTTTGACGAGCAGATAGTCGTTTCGCGCCAAGAAGTCGTTATACTGGTCGGAGACAACATCAGCGCGTTCGTAGGGATCCATCCGCAGGTTGAAAAGCTTAGGAATGCGCCATGTCGTAAGCGGCGTCTGCCAGACAGCAAAACCGCCAGGCGCGGGCTGTTCTTTGAATACGACTTTCCAATCGTCATATCGCGTCGCGACCAGATCACCGTCATCGTCAAAGTAGTAGAAGTCCTTTCGGGCGCTCTTGTCGGTCTTGCCTGTGATGTAGTCGAGCTGGTTGTAACCGTCGAGGTGATTTTTGAACGTCGTACTGCTGCCGGAAGGTTGCCAGCCATTCAGCAGTCTGGACTTCACATCGGCGTCGCCCGCTGCCGCAAGCAAGGTCGGAAACCAGTCGAGTCCGGAGACCATCTCGTTGGAAATTTGGCCCGCTGCAATATGACCGGGCCACTTCACCATGGCCGGGACGCGGAACGCACCCTCCCAGTTGGTATCCTTCTCACTGCGGAACGGCGTCGTAGCGGCGTCCGGCCATGACCATTGGTTTGGACCGTTGTCCGTCGTGTAGACGACGATCGTATTGTCGGCAATTCCAAGGTCGTCGAGCGCCTTCAGTAATTTACCGACGTCGCCGTCATGCTCGATCATGCCGTCGGCATATTCGTTGCCGACCATATCGCTCTGTCCGCGCATCGCTTCGCGCACGTGCGTGAAAGCGTGCATGCGCGTGGTGTTCATCCATGTGAAGAACGGCTTCCCAGACTTTGCCTGACGTCCAATGAAATCGATGGCTGCGGCTGTCGTTTCGTCGTCGATCGTCTCCATCCGCTTTTTCGTTAGCGGACCCGTGTCCTCGATCTTGCCATCGGCCGACGCTTTCACCACGCCGCGCGGATTATAAGCCTTCAGGAACTGCTGGTCATCCTTGGGCCAATATGGCGCTTCCGGCTCCTCTTCAGCGTTCAGGTGGTAAAGATTGCCAAAGAACTCGTCAAAGCCGTGATTGGTTGGGAGGTATTCGTCCCTGTCGCCGAGATGGTTCTTGCCGAACTGGCCCGTAGCATAACCGAGAGGCTTCAGCGCCTGAGCTATTGTGATGTCGCCCGGTTGAAGCCCAACGGGCGCTCCTGGTGCACCGACCTTGCAAAGGCCTGTTCGAAGGCAAGTTTGTCCGGTGATGAAAGTGGATCGTCCTGCCGTGCAGGAATTCTCCGCGTAATAGTCCGTAAACATCATTCCAGCCTTGGCAATGCTGTCGATGTTGGGCGTCTTGTATCCGACGACGCCGAAGGAGTAGGCGCTGATGTTCGTCTGACCGACGTCGTCTCCAAAGATGACGAGGATATTGGGCTTGGAAGTTGTTGCCGCCGCCGGAGCTGCCGTCGTGGCAGGTGTCGTCTGCGCCAGCGCGGGAAGTGGAATGAGGGCGGTCGAGGTAAGAGCGAGCGCGATGGCAGCGCCTGCTCCGAGGATACGACATTTCGAGAGCTTCCTCATAGTTCCCCCCCTTCGTTGCGGGCTTCATAGGCCATTCTGCGTTCTCCTTGTTTTGTCGAAGGCGTGTGCCCGGGCGATCTTTCCAAAGGAACGGTGTAAATTGGAAGTACGCAACGGTTACAGAAAGGTAACTTCAAGCCCCCGCGAGATCATTATGAACAAGTGGGAACGCGGCTTGTTTATCGTCCTATCCTTTTCAAGGACCGATTGGGTGGTCTGTGGTGTCGCCTTGTTCGCGTCAGCTTCACAGCCTGAGGAAGGAAGAAACTACCGGCTTCATCGCCTTCCCCATGAGGCATATCTTCTGAACTCCCCCAGATTTAAAAAAGAGATGGCTCGTGTCGCGCATTGCTCTACCAACGCTGCGGGACCTTCCGCAGCAAGACTGGAAGCCTTATGGTAAACCGACATTCGGCGTGCTAACCACGTCGGATTGAGGGGAATCTCATGAGATTGAAGCTTCTCGCGGTGGCTGTCGCGGCGCTTGCTCCGGTCGTCGCGATGCTTGGCTACAACGAGTATGCGATGCGGAGCCAGCGCGATGCCGAAGTGCGCGCACAGGCGGCACAAGCGGCCCGCCAGGCCTCTTCCGAAGTCGATCGCATCGTTGAGGGACTTCACTCCTTGCTGATCTCCGTTCGCTCAATGCCGGCGGTCCAGAATCTTGATGCGGCAGTGTGCAATGCGTCCCTCAGGTCGGTTGCCTCGAGTGTTCCCAATATTCGCATGATATTCGTGGCCGACTCACGAGGCAGACCCATCTGCGGCAGCGCCGAAACACCCGCGGGCGTAGAATTCGCCGATCGCGACTACTTCAAGGCCGCTATGGCAGGCCGGGACTTCGTCGTGGGGACATACACGAGGAGCCGGATGTCTGACACCGCCGTGCTTCCAGTCGCGATGCCCGTCGTCGTCGACGGCGCGCCCAGGGCCGTTCTTGTCAGCGTGGTCAAGCTTGACTGGCTTCAGAACCGCGTCGCCGAGCGCGGCGTCGCTCCAGGCAACGCCGTTACGATCGCCGACAGCGGCGGCACCATCCTTGCGCGCGTGCCCCAGCCCGACCGTTTCGTGGGCACCGTAATCCCGGACGATTTTCAGAAGTTGGTCCACGCCAACGAGCCTGGGGTGATCGAAGTTACTAGCCAGGATGGAACCGAGCGCGTTCTGGGCTATCGGCCCATCGCACCGGAAGGGAACCCTCTCTACGTCAGCGCCGGCTTTTCCAAGGCCGAGGCGTTCGCTCCGATCAACCGGGCGACGACCATCAACGTCTTGGCGATAGCGGGAGGAGTTTTTGTTGCCTTCCTGGCAGCGTTCTTCGTCGGAAACCGCTTCCTGCTGTCACCGATCGGCACCGTTGCAGGAGTCATGGACCGCTGGCGCGCAGGCGATCTGTCGGCCCGAACCCAGAATGAGACCAACTGACGAAATGCACGCCGTCGGCGCCGCGCTCGATTCCCTCCTCGACGAACTGGACTGCCGCCGCGTTCAAAACGAGCGGGCGGAAGAAGAGCGCACGCTTCTAGTCCGGGAGCTCGCACACAGGGTCAAGAACGGCTTCACTCTCGTGCAGGCCATCGCCCGCCAGAGCTTCGGGAAAGCGAACCCGGACGCCTATCATTCGTTTGCCGGTCGACTGTCGTCCCTCGCATCCACCTACGATCTCCTACTGTCAAAGGACGCCAGCGATTCCACCGTGTGGGAGGTGGTCGAGACCGCGCTCCGCGCCCATGCCGGCGACGATCACGAGCGCATCAGGCTCGATGGCCCCACCGTCGTCCTGCCTGCGGATGTTTCGTTACCACTATCGCTTGTCGTGCACGAGCTAGCGACGAATGCCACTAAGTATGGCAGCCTTGGAAGTGAAGACGGCCGAGTTTCCATCGAATGGACATACGGCGATTCACGTCTTTACCTTCTTTGGACCGAAGTGGGCGGGCCGACGGTCTTGCCGCCGACGCGAAAGGGATTCGGTTCCGTTCTCATCGAGCGGGCGTTTCCC
>UBVW01000087.1:0-41605 GCA_900469085.1 Hyphomicrobiales bacterium
ATCTCCCCCCTTGAGGGGGAGATGCCCGGCAGGGCAGAGGGGGGTAACGCACCCGCAGTGTTAGCGAAGGAGCATGCCATGCCACATGCCCCCGTCCCGCCACAACGGCGCGCCAACGCCAAGCGCATGCGAAAGGCCTTGACCGACGCCGAACTCAAGCTGTGGAACGCACTGCGTGCACACCGGCTGGCGGGTCTGAGCTTCCGTCGGCAACTCCCCATCGCTGGCTACATCGTCGATTTCGCTTGCCCCACACATCGGTTGATTGTCGAACTCGACGGATCGCAGCACGCAGAAAAGCCCAACGCAGATTACGACGCCACCCGGACGCGTCGCCTTGAATCCGTTGGCTGGACCGTCATCCGCTTCTGGAACGACGACATCCTCAACTACATCGACAATGTCTGCCTGCACATCCTAGCAACGATCGGAGAGCATGCGCCATGACCTCAACCTACACCGGCGGCTGCCAATGCGGCGCCATCCGTTTCCGCGTGGAGGGCACCCTCAAAGACTCCTCGATCTGTCATTGCCGCATGTGCCAGAAGGCCTTCGGCGCCTATTATGCGCCGCTGGTATCCGTGCGCGGCGCGGCACTCGAATGGACGCGTGGCGAACGGAAGCGGTTTCGATCGTCCAACGTCGTCGAACGCGGCTTCTGCGCCGATTGCGGCACACCTTTGACCTACGAGGCGCCGGATGGCATCGCGATTGCAGCCGGTGCGTTCGACGATCCCTCGGCGCTGCCGCCGGTTATCCAGTTCGGCACCGAGCGCAAGATCGACTTCGTCGACCACCTGCACGAGCTGCCGGCCCGCGAAACGGAAGAGGACGCAGAGGCGGCACCGTTCGTGCTCGATCTCGTCTCCTACCAGCATCCCGACCACGACACGACAACCTGGCCCGAGGAAAAGCACGCATGACAGCTGCGGCCATCAGTGGAGGATGCCAATGCGGCGCGGTTCGCTATCGTGCGGCGAGCGACCTCGGCTATCCGCATCTTTGCCATTGCCGCATGTGCCAGAAGGCTTCGGGCAATTACTTCATGCCGCTGGCAGCGGCAAAGCGCGACGAATTCGCGCTGACGCGCGGTGAGCCAAGCTGGTTTTGGTCCTCCGATCTCGTTCGCCGCGGCTTTTGCGGCAGCTGCGGGACGCCGCTCTTTTATGACGTTCCCGGCGCGGAGTTCATCAACATCATGCTCGGTTCACTGGATGATCCGGAGGCTGTGAAGCCGGTGGCGCAATCGAATACCGGTCGCAAGATGGCCTGGTTTCACGAGCTCGACGACCTCCCCATCGAACCCGACGAAGAAACGCCCGATCGCGAAAATGCGATCGCCGCGAGCAACCATCAACACCCCGACCACGACACGGCCGAATGGCCATCTGGAGCATTATCATGAGCGAGCCTATCCGGACAGGCGGATGCCAATGCGGCGCAGTGCGTTTTCGTATCTCGGGCAAGCTCGGGCGACCGTCGATCTGCCATTGCCGAATGTGCCAGAAACAGTTCGGCGGCTTCTTCTCGGCATTGGTGACGGCGCCCGAGGAGGGCATGGAGTGGACGCGTGGCGCGCCCACCTATTTCCAGTCGTCGATCAATATCGAGCGCGGCTTCTGCAAGGATTGCGGCACGCCGATGATCTACCGGCATCCCGGTGGGCTCGAGCTTGCGATCGGCACCTTCGACGACCGCAGCGATCTCGCGCCGCAAGTCCAGGTGAACTACGAGGCGCGCATCCCCTGGGTCGAGACGATCTTCGATCAACCCGTCCACACCGATCCCGATTTCTATGCACGGCAGGAAGCGATCATCTCCTTCCAGCATCCCGATCACGGCACCACCATCTGGCCAGCCCAAGGCGTGAAAATATGACCGAAGTCCTGAGAACGCTCTATCCCGAAATCGAACCCTATGCGTCGGGCCATCTCGATGTCGGCGACGGGCATGTGATCTACTGGGAGCGCTCGGGCACGCCGGGCGCCAAGCCGGCGGTGTTCCTGCATGGCGGCCCGGGCGGCGGTTTCTCGCCCAGCCACCGGCGGCAGTTCGATCCCGACCTCTACGACGTGACGCTGTTCGACCAGCGCGGCTGCGGCCGCTCGACACCGCATGCCGATCTCAACGCCAACACCACCTGGCACCTCGTTTCCGACATCGAGCGGCTACGCGAGATGGCCGGCGTCGAGAAATGGCAGGTGTTCGGCGGCTCCTGGGGCTCGACACTGGCGCTCGCCTATGCGGAAACATATCCGGAGCGGGTGTCTGAGCTGATCGTGCGCGGCATCTACACGCTGACGAAGGCGGAGCTCGACTGGTACTATCAGTTTGGCGTCTCCGAGATGTTTCCCGACAAGTGGGAACGCTTCATCGCGCCGATCCCAGCAGAGGAGCGGCATGAGATGATGCACGCCTATCACCGTCGGCTGACGCATGAGGACAAGGACGTGCGGCTCGAAGCCGCCAAGGCCTGGAGCATATGGGAGGGCGAGACGATCACGCTGATGCCGGAGCCGTCGACCAGCGGCAAGTTCGAGGATGCCGAGTTCGCCTATGCCTTCGCGCGCATCGAGAACCACTTCTTCGTCAATGCCGGGTGGATGGAGGAAGGTCAGCTCCTGCGCGACGCGCACAAGCTGAAAGACATTCCCGGTGTAATCGTGCACGGGCGCTACGACATGCCGTGCCCGGCCAAATATGCCTGGGCGTTGCACAAGGCGTGGCCGAAGGCGGATTTTCACCTGATCGAAGGTGCGGGGCATGCCTATTCGGAGCCGGGGATCCTCGACAGGCTGATCCGGGCGACGGATATGTTTGCTGGGAAGAGCTGAGGGGGTTGCGGGTGAGGCCCCCTCATCCGCCTGCCGGCACCTTCTCCCCGATGGGGGAGAAGAGACTCGTTGCGGCCTCTCGCTCATCCAGCGACGGTGCTGTTGGAGCGGTGCCGGTGCGTCACATCTCTTCTCCCCACCGGGGAGAAGGTGGCGGCAGCCGGATGAGGGGGCCACCGGCGCCAGCGTAAGCGATGACAATTGACCCGACTACCGGGAGGAACCGACATGAAAGACCGCATCTATCTCTTCGACACCACGCTGCGCGACGGACAGCAGACGCCGGGCATCGACTTTTCCGTCGAGGACAAGATCGCCATCGCCGGCATGCTCGATGACTTCGGCCTCGATTACGTCGAGGGCGGCTATCCGGGTGCGAACCCGACGGATACGGCTTTCTTCAACGAGAAGCGCACGCGCAGCGCCTCCTTCGTCGCCTTCGGCATGACCAAGCGCGCTGGGGTGTCTGCCTCCAACGATCCGGGGCTCACCGGCCTGCTGCAGGCCAAGAGCGATGCGGTCTGTCTCGTGGCCAAGAGCTGGGACTACCACGTCAAGGTGGCGCTGGGCTGTTCGAACGAGGAGAACCTCGAGAGCATCGCCGAAAGCGTGAAGGCGGTGGTTGCCGCGGGCAAGGAGGCGATGGTCGATTGCGAGCATTTCTTCGACGGCTACAAGGCAAATCCTGACTATGCGCTGGCCTGCGCCAGGGCGGCCTATGATGCCGGCGCGCGGTGGGTCGTGCTTTGCGACACCAATGGCGGCACGCAGCCGCCCGAGGTCCGCGATATCGTCGAGGCGGTGATTGCATCAGGTGTTCCCGGGCACTGTCTCGGGATCCATGCGCATAACGACACCGGCCAGGCGGTCGCCAATTCGTTGGCTGCCGTCGAGGCAGGCGTGCGGCAGATTCAGGGAACGCTCAACGGCATCGGCGAGCGCTGCGGCAACGCCAATCTGGTGACGCTGATCCCGACGCTGGCGCTGAAGGAGACATACTCCTCGCGCTTCACGACCGCCATCGACCCCGAGCGTCTCCTCAACCTGACGCGGCTGTCGCACGCCTTCGACGAACTCCTGAACCGCTCGCCCGATCACCAGATGCCCTATGTCGGCGCGTCGGCCTTCGCGACCAAGGCCGGCATCCATGCCTCGGCGCTTCTCAAGGACCCGCGAACCTACGAGCATGTGACGCCTGAGAGCGTCGGCAATTTCCGCAAGGTCATGGTCTCGGACCAGGGCGGCAAGGCGAATTTCATCAACGCGCTGAAGCGCCGGGGCATCGAGGTCGGCAAGGACGATCCGAAGCTCGACCGGCTGATCTCGCTGGTCAAGGAGCGCGAGGCCTCGGGGTATGCCTATGAGGGCGCTGATGCCAGCTTCGAGCTGCTGGCGCAGCGCACGCTCGGCACGATCCCCGAATTCTTCTCGGTCGAGGGCTTTCGGGTGATGGTCGAACGGCGGTTCGATTCGCACGGGCAGGTGAAGATCGTTTCAGAGGCCGTCGTGAAGCTCGGCATCGACGGGCACACAGTGATGTCGGTGGCGGAAGGCGATGGCCCGGTCAACGCGCTCGACCTCGCGCTGCGCAAGGATTTCGGCAAGTATCAGCACGAGATCGACGATCTGGTCCTGGCGGACTTCAAGGTGCGTATCCTCAACGGCGGCACGGAAGCCATTACCCGCGTCCTGATCGAATCCACCGACAGCGACGGCGTGCGCTGGTGGACGGTCGGCGTGTCGGAAAACATCATCGATGCCTCGTTCCAGGCGCTGATGGATTCCGTCATCTACAAGCTGATGAAGAACCGACAGCTGGCGGGCAAGATCGCGGCCGAATAGGAGGCTTCAGTGGAGCGGAGCCATGACAAGGCCCCAGCGCTCCTGCGAGTACCATTCCTGCTCCGTCTTGGGCGCATTCCAGCGCAGTGCGTGGATGCGGTTGAGACCGCCGGCGTGGAAGGCGCGATCAAGCGCGGCGTAAGTTGAAAGGTCGCCCGAGATCCCCTCGCCCCAGACGAAATTGACCGGTTGCAGGAAACGCGCGCTCAATTCATCCCCTTCCCTACCGATGAGGAAGAAGGCCGCTTGCGAGGTGACGCCGAGCAGCCGGCCTTCGGCGCCCATGGCGGGCGTGCCGAGCGGAAAGAGCAAGCGCCCGCCGTGTGCGAGCTTGTCGATCCACGGTTCGGCCGGGTGGTGGAGAGCGAAATTCACGTAGATGGCATCCGCCGCCTCATTGGGCCATTCGAGACCGTCTCCTTGGATGACCTCGACATTTCCGTATCGCTCGAGATTGCGCCTGGCCTGTTGCGCCAGCTCCGCATCGAACTCGACGGCCACGACACTTCCGGTCTCGCCGACGATTTCGGCGATGATGGCGGTATAGTAGCCGCTGCCGGCGCCGATGTGGCAGACCGTCTCGCCCTTGCGCGGCGCCAGCCGGTGTAGGGCACCCGCATGCAGGCTGGGGCTGCCATTGTTGACCTGGCGCTCGGCCTGGAGCGCGAAGAGCATGTCCTGGTAGAGAACGACCGGATCGTGTGACGGCACGTCCACATAACGCTTCCAGTCCCGCATCTTCCACGGCGGCGGCCCGAGGAAATCCTCGCGCGGCACCGTGGAGAACGCATCCAGCAATGTCTCGTCCTGATCGACGCCGGCTTTGGCCAGCATTTGCACGGCGTAAGCACGGCGGCAGATTTTCAGCTCGGTTTCATCCACGGCTGCGTCCTGATAGTTCAGCGAGAGCGAATATCGGTTCAATGAAATGAATTGGCCTATTCGTCGCCGTTGCGCTAATCGGGTGCCAATCACAAGAACCAATGGAAACACCCAATGTCTGCCGATGCAAGCGTCCCGCTCGTGAAAGACGAGGACAGTCCGCGTGGCTTTGCCTTCGCACTTACTGCCTATCTGCTGTGGGGTTTCCTGCCGATCTACATGAAGGCGGTCGCGCATATTTCGCCGGCCGAGGTGATCGCGCATCGCATCCTCTGGTCGCTGCCGCTTGCCGGGATCGTGCTCATCGTCCTCGGCCGCACGCAGGATATCCGCATCGCATTGCGATCTCCGCGCATGCTCGCAATGGCGGCGCTCACGGCATCGCTGATCACGGTCAACTGGGGAACCTATGTCTGGGCGATCGGTGCCGGGCATTCGCTGGATGCCGCGCTCGGCTATTTCATCAATCCGCTGTTCAGCATTTTCCTCGGCGCCGTCGTGCTTAAGGAGAAGCTGCGTCCCGCGCAAATCGGCGCTATCGCGCTCGCAGGTCTTGCCGTCATCGTGCTTGCGGTCGATAACGGCAGCGTTCCCTGGGTTTCGCTAACGTTGACGATCTCCTGGGGCCTATACGCGCTGTTTCGCAAGACCTTGCCGCTGGGGCCGAACCAGGGATTCTTTCTCGAGGTACTGATCCTCAGCATCCCGGCGTTCTTCTACATTGTCTATCTGGAAATCGGCAGCGGTGGTGGCCATTTCTATCGCACGGGATGGGCGGATACCGCGCTATTGCTCGGCTGCGGCGTGGTCACGGCGGTGCCGCTGATGATCTACGCCAATGGCGCCAAGCTCCTGAAGCTGTCGACCATTGCCATCATGCAGTATATCGCGCCGACGATGATCTTCCTGATCGCCGTCTTCATCTTCAAGGAGCCGCTCGGCACCGCGCGGATGATCGCTTTCCCGCTGATCTGGGCAGGACTTTTCCTCTACAGCTGGTCGATGCTGAGAGGCAGTCGGGGGCGATAGCGCCCCCCGGACGTCACAATTTCGAGATAACGGCCTCCTCGCCGTCGCGGTCACTCGCAAATTCCGCCGCCTGGGCCATGATTGCGGGGATGATCTCTTCGACCGTGTCGATGACCAGCGGCTGCACCCGGTGGGCGGTGTGAATGAAGCCTTCTTCCGTCATGTGACGCAGGAGCTCCATCATCGGATCCCAGAAGCCGTTGATATTGGCGAAGATCATCGGCTTTTCGTGACGACCGAGCTGCGCCCAGGTCATGATCTCGATGATTTCCTCCAGCGTACCAATACCACCGGGAAGCGCCACGAAGGCATCCGAGCGCTCGAACATCGTGTGTTTGCGCGCATGCATGTCCGGCGTTACAATCAGTTCGTTGAGCTGGCCCAGGGAGTGGTGGGTCGCCTCCATGTCGATCAGGAATTCGGGAATGATGCCGGTCACCTGACCGCCGTTCGAGAGCGTACCGCTCGCCACCGCCCCCATGATGCCCTTGGTGCCGCCGCCATAGATCAGGCGCAGGCCGTAATCGGCGATCTCCTTGCCCAGCGCGCGGCCGGCGGCCATGTGGCTTGGGTCGCTACCGGGGCGCGAGCCGCAGTAGACACAGATGGAGCGAATGGAATGAGATTGATCTGTCATGGGAGCAAACAACTATTCTCTCTGGGTCCAGTCAAGAAAAATGACGGAAAACATACATCTTACATTTGTCCGGCTACTTTGACTGCTTGTGCAAAGCAACGGGAATCGCTAGCAATTTCAGGAAGTCTGGCAAGATTGCCGCTTGGGGAGACCTGATGATGAAAAACCGTGCCGGCTTGCTGGCCCTTGCAGTGCTTGTAATCGCAATTCTGTTGATGGTCTTTGTCGTCATGCCCCGTATCGGCGGCGATGCGGCCAAGGTTGGTGACGCAATCAATCAGGCAAGCTCCGAGGTCAAGAAAACCGTTACCGAATCCGCCAAGACCTCGCGCCCGTCGGCACCCGACGATGCCGCGACCGCGCAGAAGCTCGGCGGCCTGACAACGGCAGCCGGACAGGCACTTGGCGAACTTAAGGCGCTGTTTGCAGACGGCAAGGGCCCGACCGACGACGTTTTCGCAACCGCCAAGACGAAGACGATCGGCGCGCTTCAGGCACTGGCCGATTTCGCGGCACCCGAGGGCACCAACCCGATCACCACCGCCGCGATCGACAAGGCCAAGGCCGGCGCTGCCAAGGCGCTCTCCATCATCCAGGCGATGCCCGAAAACATCGCCGACGCAGCCGCAGCAATCGCCCGCGCCGAAGCCGCCCTGACGGGCGCGCCCGAGCCAGCGGCGCCTCAGACGCAGGACAACACGGTCGCACCGGTCGCCGAAGGTCCGAAACTGCCGACCTTCGACGTCTTGCGTGTCGAGCCTGACGGCTCCACCGTCATCGCCGGTTCGGCTGAGCCGAACAGCAAGCTTGAAATTCTCGACGGCGACAAGGTGCTGCTGGGCACCGACGTCGGCGACAACGGCGATTTCGTCGCGGTTCTCGACAATCCGCTTGCCGCCGGCGACCACCAGCTGCAACTGCGTGCGACGGCCAAGGACGGCAAGGTGACGACTTCGGAAGAGATCGCCACGATCTCGATCCCCAAGGACGGCAATGCATCGCAGCTGCTCGCCATGGTCTCCAAGCCGGGCGCCGCCAGCCGCATCATCACCGCTCCGGGTGTGACGCCACCGGCAGCTGCCAACAATGCCACCGCGACCGACCAGGCCTCGGCAGCGCCGCAGGCACAGGCTCCCGCGACATCAGACACGCCGAGCGCGCCGGCAATGGCCGCTGCACCTGCCGACGTCAGGGTCAATGCAGTGGAGATCGAAGGCGACAAGATCTTCGTCGCGGGCACCGCGAAGCCTCAGTCCAACGTGTTCGGCTATGCAGACGACAAGCTGATCGGCAAGGCCAAGGCCGGTGCGGATGGCCACTTCGTCATCGACGGGGTGATGCCGCTTGCCGTCGGCGACCACAAGATCCGCGTTGACGTCGTCGATGCGGCCGGCAAGGTTCTGGTTCGCGCATCTGTCAACTTCAACCGCCCCGAGGGCAACCAGGTGACAGTGGCGGCGCAGTCCGGCACGCCCGCCGGCAACGCGGCGACGCCGATGGTCTCGCTCGACGAAGGCGCGCTGGGCAAGCTGAAGAACGATGCGGCAAAGGCGTTCGCGCTTCTGAGCGGCCTGTTCAGCGACGGTAAGGTGCCCGGCACCGAGCAGCTCGCGGCTGCCCGATCGGCCAACGAGTTCGCGTTGAAGGCGATCGTCGATTTCCGCGCGGCCGCCGATGCGACCACAGACTTCAAGGAGCGCGTCACCACCGCCTCGATGAAGGCCAGCGATGCGCTGAAGCTACTGCAGTCCCTGCCGCGTGACGCCAACTCGGTCGGCGCAGTCCTCGCCAAGCTCGGCCAGATGGTGGCCGATCTGACGGCACCGTCGGCAGCACCTGCGGCACCGGCTGCCCCCACAAACGAGGTTGCGAGCGGCGACGCCGGTCCCGCGACCATCGAGCAGGCGCCGCTGCAGGAGAGCAAGGAAACCGTGATCATCCGCCGCGGCGATACGCTGTGGCAGATCTCGCGCCGCATCTACGGCGCGGGCGTGCGCTACACGACGATCTACGTCGCCAACGAAGACAAGATCGTCAACCCCGACCGCATTCTGCCGGGCCAGGTCTTCGGCCTTCCGAAGGACGCATTGCCCAATGCGGAAGAGATGCACCGAAAGCGCCTTTCGGGTGAGCATCTCTAGAACATACAGGATCACCGGAGGCCGGAATCGAGATGATCGCCGGCCTCTCTTTTCCTTTGATCTGCTTATGTTGTATTGCTCCGCCCGCAACCCTATTTGGCGTTGACGGCGATCATGTAAGACGGCGGCCCTTTTGCCGCGTCCCTCCCCTCTTTGCCGACACCGCGACACTTCCAGGGCCTCACGCAGGCCGGAGACATGCATGGCAAACGGCAAGACAGTTTCAGACTCCAATCTGTTGCGGACCCTCTTCAACCTCTGGCCCTACATGTGGCCGACAGGGCGCGCCGATCTCAAGATGCGGGTCGTGTGGGCATCGGTCTACCTGCTGGTGTCGAAGTTCGTGCTGCTGCTCGTCCCCTATTTCTTCAAGTGGTCGACGGACGCGCTGAACGGCAAGTCGGATCTCGCGGGGAAGGTGCCCGACCTCCTCGTCGGCGCCATCGCGCTTGTTATCGCCTATAATCTCACCCGGCTCATCCAGCTCGCGCTGAACCAGCTTCGCGACGCGCTGTTTGCCAGCGTAGGCCAGTACGCGGTGCGCCAGCTTGCCTACAAGACCTTCGTGCATATGCATGAACTGTCGCTGCGCTTTCATCTGGAGCGCAAGACCGGTGGCCTCTCGCGCATCATCGAGCGCGGGACGAAGGGCATCGAGACGATCGTGCGCTTCACCATCCTGAATTCGGTGCCGACGCTGATCGAGTTCCTGCTGACAGCCATCATCTTCTGGTGGGGCTACGGCTTCTCCTATCTCGCGGTCACAGCCTTCACCGTGTGGGCCTATATCTGGTTCACGATCCGCGCCAGCGACTGGCGCATTTCCATCCGAAAGACGATGAACGACAGCGATACGGACGCCAATACGAAGGCGATCGATTCGCTGCTGAACTTCGAGACTGTCAAATATTTCGGCAACGAGGAGATGGAGGCCAAGCGCTTCGATGCCTCGATGGAACGCTACGAGAAGGCGGCGACCAGCGTCTGGACCTCGCTCGGCTGGCTCAACTTCGGCCAGGGCGTGATCTTCGGCCTCGGTACCACCGTCATGCTCATTCTTTCGGCGCTGGCCGTACAGCGCGGCGAGCAGACGGTCGGTGATTTCGTATTCGTCAATGCGATGCTGCTGCAGCTCTCCGTGCCGCTCAACTTCATCGGCTTCGTCTACCGCGAAATCCGCCAGGGCCTGACCGATATCGAGCAGATGTTCGACCTGCTAGAGGTGCAGGCCGAGGTGAAGGATGCTGATGATGCCAAGCCGCTGAACATTGAGCAGGGCGCCATCTCGTTCAAGGACGTCCATTTCGCCTACGACCCGGCCCGCCCGATCCTGAAGGGTATCTCCTTCGATGTGCCGGCCGGCAAGACGGTGGCGATCGTCGGGCCGTCAGGGGCCGGCAAGTCGACCATGTCGCGGCTGCTCTATCGCTTCTACGACATCCAGAGCGGGTCGATTACCGTCGATGGCCAGGATGTGCGTGGGGTCACGCAGAAGAGCCTGCGCACCGCGATTGGCATGGTGCCGCAGGATACCGTGCTCTTCAACGACACCGTCGCCTACAACATCCGCTACGGCCGACCTTCGGCAACTGAAGCTGAGGTCAAGACCGCGGCCGAGATCGCACAGATCGCCCACTTCATCGACCTTCTGCCTGAAGGGTTCGACACCATGGTCGGCGAGCGCGGATTGAAGCTGTCGGGCGGCGAGAAGCAGCGCGTGGCGATCGCACGCACCATCCTGAAAGCGCCGCCAATTCTCATTCTCGACGAGGCGACCTCGGCGCTCGACACCACCACGGAACGCGAGATTCAGACCGCGCTCGACGTCGTCTCGAAGAACCGCACGACGCTTGTCATCGCCCACCGCCTTTCCACCGTGATCGGCGCGGACGAGATCATCGTTTTGAAGGCTGGCGAGATTGCCGAGCGCGGCACGCATGCGGAACTCTTGTTAAAGAACGGCCTCTACGCCTCGATGTGGAGCCGCCAGCGCGAGGCGACGCAGGCAGAGGAGCATCTGAAGCAGGTGCGCGAGAACGACGATCTCGGCGTAGTCAACCGGCTGGCACCCGCCAGCTGAGTGCCGCGGCGTCCTGACCGGACGCGCCATAGATGTGCATGAGGAGGCATCGGCATTGCCCCGACGCGTGTTTCCCTGTAACCAGCGGAGACGAAAACGCTAGGAGCGCAGCATAAATGAGCTTGTTCAATACGGTACGCAACACGATCGTTCCGGTGCACAAGGAAGGTTATCCCTTCATCGCGGCCTTCTTCGTGGCCTCCCTCATTCTCGGCTGGCTCTTCAAGCCGCTGTTCTGGATCGGCCTGATCCTGACGCTGTGGTGCGCCTATTTCTTCCGCGATCCGGAGCGCATGACGCCGCAGGACGACGATCTCGTCATCTCGCCTGCCGACGGCAAGGTGTCGTCCGTGCAGATGGTCGTGCCACCGGCGGAACTAAACCTTGGCTCGGCGCCGATGCTGCGCATCTCCGTCTTCATGAACGTCTTCAACTGCCATGTGAACCGCGCCCCCATGCGCGGCCGCATCGTCAGCGTCAACTACCGCTCGGGCAGCTTCGTCAACGCCGAGCTCGACAAGGCCAGCGAAGACAATGAGCGCAACGGCCTCGTGATCGAGACCGCCCACGGCCAGATCGGCGTCGTACAGATCGCCGGCCTCGTGGCGCGTCGCATTCTCTGCTGGGCCAATGCCAACGAGCCGCTGGATGCCGGCGAGCGCTTCGGCTTGATCCGCTTCGGCTCACGCCTCGACGTCTTCCTTCCCGAAGGCGCGCAGCCGCGCGTGACGCTCGGCCAGACGGCGATCGCGGGCGAAACGGTGCTGGCCGAGTTCGGCTCCGCCAAAGGCCCCGTCGTCAGCCGCCGCGCCTGAGAACCAGTAGGAGCGCGATCATGGAAACGCCCTTCCCGCCTTTCGAACCCAACGGTCCGCCCGATGATTCGGGACGCGGGCCACGGCTTCGCGAGATTCCGCTGCGGCTGGTCGTTCCCAACCTGATCACGATCCTTGCGATCTGCGCCGGCCTTACGGGCATTCGGCTCGCCTTCGAAAACCGCTACGAGCTTGCCGTCGGCATGGTGCTCGTCGCCGCCTTCCTCGACGGGATCGACGGGCGCGTTGCGCGGCTGATGAAGGCGACGTCTAAGTTCGGCGCGCAGATGGATTCGCTCGCCGACATCGTCAACTTCGGTGTGGCACCCGCGCTGGTCGTCTATGTCTTCGCGCTGGATCAGGCGCGTTCGCTCGGCTGGATCGCGGCGTTGATCTATGCGATCGCGGCCGGCCTGCGGCTGGCACGCTTCAACGTCATGTCGGAGCGCGAGAACAAGGCGAGCTGGCAGTCGGAATACTTCGTCGGCGTTCCGGCGCCTGCTGGCGCCATGCTGGTACTGCTGCCCGTCTATCTCGGCTTTCTCGGCCTGACTACGGACAAGACATTCGGATATCTCGCGGCCGCCTACACCGTGCTGATCGCCTTCCTGCTCATCAGCCGCCTGCCGGTCTGGTCCGGCAAATCGGAAGGCACCAAGCTTCGGCGCGATCTGGTGCTGCCGATGATGCTTGGTGTGGTGCTTTATGTTGCCATGCTGTCGAGCTTCACCTGGGAAGTGATGTCGCTCACCGCCGTGGTCTACCTCTGCACGCTGCCGTTCGGCGCCCGCAAATGGAAGCGGAAATACGGGACGCTGACGATCGAAGAACCGGGTGTCGGCGAAGACGATATCGGCCGTCACATCTGAGTTTCTCCGGACAATTCTCCCCTATCCTGCCCCGCTCAAGGCTCGCGAATTATGGTTTATCGACACAAATCATGATGTGTCTTGCCTCCATTTTGTCGCTATTAGGGGCAAAAGAGCAATAATTATAAGAGTCTAGGGACAGAAGTTAAGGAGAGTAACGTGACCCCGAAGAAGACGGATGTCGAACAGCCGGCAAAAACCGACCTCAGCGCGCACTACCGCCCGCTCGGTCTGAAGGCCGTTCTGGCCGCGGCGCTGATGCTGAAAAAGCCGACGCTCGCCAAGAAAGTCGCCTGATCAGGACGTCAGGACACGGGCGCCGAGGCTGATCGCCAAAAGCGCCATGACGATGCCGATGAGCACGTCAAGAACCCGCCATGCGGCGGGTTTGGCAAAGACCGGTTGCAGCAGGCGCGCACCGTAGCCCAGACCAAAAAACCAGACGAATGACGCAGTGGCCGCCCCGAGGCCGTAAGCCAGGCGATCCGCGCCGTGATAGGCGGCCGACAGGCTGCCGAGCAGCACGACCGTGTCGAGATAGACGTGCGGGTTGAGGAAGGTGAAGGCGAGGCACGTGGCCACAGCCGCCCTTAGCCCCAGCGGCTCCGGCGTTCCCGCCTCGATCGCGCCTGGATGCAGCGCGCGCCGGAAGGCCATGAACGAGTAAGCGCCAAGAAACAGCATGCCGCCCAGGCTGACGGCGGTGATCAGTGTCGGCGATTGCGAGACGAGCGTGCCGAGGCCGGCGACGCCTGCTGCAATCAGCAGCGCATCGGACAGAGCGCAGATCAGGCACAGGATGAAGACGTGCGAGCGCAGCAATCCCTGCCGCAGAATGAAGGCATTCTGGGCACCGATGGCGATGATGAGGGAAGCGCCGAGGAAGAGGCCGGAGAGCGCGGCCGAGATGGAGAACATGTGAATTTCCGGATGTGACTGCGGTGGGAATACAGAATCAGAAGAAGCTGAGCTGGCCGTCATCCGGCTTTTTCTTGTCAGCGGGCGGCAGCGGCTTTTCCAGCGGGACCGGGGTCTGCAAGTCCGACCCCATATTGGCCACCTTGTTGACCTTGTCGGAAACCGGTATCGCCTCGAAGAAATCCTCCTCAACCGGCCGCATGAGATCGGCCACCTCTCGCGGTTCCTGGGTCTTGCAATCCAGCCAGCGGGCGAAGTCTTCGGGCTTGATCACCACGGGCATGCGGTCGTGGATCGGGGCGATTGCGGCGTTGGCTGACGTCGTGAGGATCGCACCGGTATCCACTTCGGAACCATCGGCCGAGGACCATGTTTCCATCAGCCCCGCAAACGCGACAACGCCGCCGTGGCGCGGCTTGATCCAATAGGCCTGCGATTTCTCGCCGCTCTGCTTCGATGGACGATGCCATTCATAAAAACCGGAAGCGGGAACAAGAACGCGGCGATGGCGCATGGCGGCGCGGAACGATGCCTTGCCGATCGCCGTTTCCGAGCGGGCGTTGATGAGAAGCGGAAACGCCTTGGGATCCTTCACCCAGCCCGGCGTAAAGCCCCAGCGGACGAGGAGCGCGCGGCGGTCCGGCAGGTTGCTGCCCCTCTCCTGTCCCTCACCGGCGACGACGACCAGAATCGGCTGGGTCGGCGCGATGTTGAAACGCGCGGGAAAATCCTCGAGGTCGAGGATACCCAGAACTTCCTTCAGCTCCTCGGGGGATATGGTCAGGGCGTAACGTCCACACATACCGATCTATTTGCACCCTGCCCCTTCAGGGTCAAGGGATCGGCCAAATGCGGGCGCGGTCGCTTCAGCCTCTGGGCGCGAAGAGGATGATGGCGGTACCAGCGAGGCATACAAGCGCGCCGCTTATGTCCCATCGGTCAGGCACGCGATGCTCGACAAGCCACAGCCATAACAAAGAGGCGACGATGTAGATGCCGCCATAGGCCGCGAAGGTGCGGCCCGCCGTTTCGCTCGGCACGAAGGTCAAGAGCCATGCGAACAGGGCGAGTGCGATCATGCCGGGCGCCAGCCACCAGATGGGTTTTGCCATGCGCAGCCACGCCCAGAAAGCGAAGCAACCGGCTATCTCGAAGAGGGCCGCTGCGGCGTAGATGATATAAGTCACGGCACGTGCCTTCGAATCACTCAGATCACATTGTCTCCGAATTTCAGATAGGCACGCGACGGCGTTCACCGGCAAGCAACAAACGGCATTTCTGATGACTTCCAATCCGACAGCTGCATCTTCCGCGATTCTCGAACGCGACGGGCGGTTCCTGCTGGTTCTCCGGCGCAACCCGCCATCGGCCGACATGTACGCCTTTCCCGGCGGCAGGGCGGAGCCCGGGGAAACGCCTGATCAGACCGCGTTGCGTGAGTTCGAGGAGGAGACGGGTATCCGTGCCCGTAACCCTGAGATCTTCGCCACCTATGATCTGAAGCAGCACGGTGCCGACGGGCGACTGACCAGCCATTTCTTTCTCTCAGTTTTCCGCGTCGAGGCAGATGCCGATACCGTCGCGGTGGCGGCCGACGATGCGGCGGCGCTCGGCTGGTTCACGGTAGATGAGATTCGCCGCCTGTCGACGCCGCAGAGCGTGCTCGAATGCGCGGAACGGCTGGCAGCAGCCCAGAAATGAGGAAGGGGAATAAGCAAGGGGAAAGGCAAGCCCGCACCTTGTCCCCGCCACCTTCAGGGTGTCCAATGCACAGATGATTCCCCTTCGCCGCGTCCTGTTGTGTGTTGTTCTTGGCGTCTCCACGGCGATACCGACATTTGTCTTTGCGCAGGGGCCGACAGCGGCTGCACCGGATGAGCCGGTCGCGCCGAAGGATGTCACCGTTCCGTATGACAGCAAGCTTGGCCGGTTGGCCGAGGTGATCGGATCGGTGCATTATCTGAGAACGCTGTGCAAGGCTGAGAACGGCGAGGAATGGCGGGTGCGAATGCAGCAACTGCTTGATTCTGAAACGAAAGATGAGCCGGGCAGAAAAGAGAAATTGACGGCGGCGTTCAATCGGGGATACCGCGCTTTCGCCTCCGTTTATACCGATTGCACACCGGCAGCGATCATGGCAGAAGAACGCTACCGTAACGAAGGCGCAACACTCGCCACCGAAATTACGTCACGCTTTGGAAATTAACGATAAATTAACCTCTTTTCACTGCGGGACGTGTCGTTTTGGGAAAAGGCTGATAGTGTTGTTAACCAGACAGTAAGGCATGCAGTTCGAGGAAAAGCTAATGGAACCGAGCCTCAACGACATCGACGACATGATCGTCCACGAAAAGATGCAGGCGGCGCTGGAGTACCATAACGAAGCCTGGGCCGACGGTATGGCCGACGGTATCGAACCCGAGATCATCGCCGACACGGCGATCATTCACGCGCTCCGGGAAACCATTCGCCTGCACGGCGAAAAGAACGCGGAAGCCTTGCTGGAATCGCTGCGAGAACGCATGGTGGCCGGAGAGTTTTCTCCGACCCGTACCCTGCAATAACACAGAGAGTTTCATGCGCACCGATATGACCAATGCTTCGCGGCCCGCGATCGCGCCGCTTTTGCTTGCAATCAGCCTCGGTGCCAGCAGCCTGATGAGCGCACCAGCCGCGTTTGCGCTGTCCGAACTGCAGAAGACCCCCAACGTTTCCGATGGTGCATCCACCGACAAGCCGCCAAGCGCGCCGGACGCATCGTCAGGCGTCCCCGCACCTGGCCCCGTCATCAGCAAGCCAGCGGGGCAGAGCCCCGACACGACGCCTGGCGCGCAGGATAGCTCGAAGCCGGTCGAGGTTCTTTACGACATAAGCAAGGTGCCGGAACCGGTTCGCCACATGCGTGAGCAGATCGTCGAAGCTGCCGCATCCGGCGATCTCGAGCGGCTGCGGCCGCTGTTCGGCACCGGCGCGACGCAGACGCAGGTCAGCGTCGGCGAGGCAACCGACGATCCGATCGGCGCGCTGAAGGATCTCTCCGGTGACCCCGATGGCGACGAGATCCTGGCGATCATTCTCGACATCATCTCGACGGGCTTCGTCCATGTCGGCCAGGGTACCGCCGACGAGATGTATGTCTGGCCCTACTTCGCAGAGAAGGACCTGAAGAAGCTGACGCCGCCAGAGCGCGTCGAGCTGTTGCGCATCGTCACCGCGGGCGACCTTGCCGACATGCAGGAATTCGGCGGCTACAATTTCTATCGTCTCGGCATCACCGCCGACGGCAAATGGAAGTTCTTCACTGCTGGCGACTGACGCTTGCGATCCCCGCTCCGACGACATACTTCTGAGCGATAACAACGCGACAGGTGCGCCCATGCCAGCCGTATTTCTGAAAGACCGCGCGCTCATCCGTGTGAGCGGCGCTGAAGCGCAGTCCTTTCTGCAGAACCTCATCACCACCGATATCGTGTCGCTGGATGCGGCCGAGGCACGCCCCGGCGCGTTGCTGACGCCGCAGGGCAAGATCCTGTTCGACTTCATGATCTGGCGCGATGGCGACGATTTCATCATCGAGACCGACGAAAGCCAGCGCGAGGCACTGACGAAGCGATTGACGATGTACAAGCTACGCGCCGCGGTGGCTCTTGCAGCCGAGGGCAATGGCATCAGCGTCTCCTGGGATAACGCTTCGATCGATGGCGTCAACGACAGCCGATTCGCCAAGGCCGGCATCGACGTTTTCCGCCGTCCGGGCCAGCATGGCAGTGACGATATCGCGGTTTACGACGCATTGCGCGCCACCCATGGCGTTGCCGTTTCCGGATCCGACTACACGCTTCAGGATGCCTTTCCGCATGACGTGCTGATGGACCTGAATGGCGGGCTCTCCTTCAAGAAAGGCTGCTATGTCGGTCAGGAAGTGGTTTCCCGCATGCAGCACCGGGGAACGGCGCGTCGTCGTGTCGTGACCGTCAGTAGCACTGAGCCTCTCCCTGCCTCCGGCACCGAAATAACCGCCAACGGCAAGCCTGTTGGTACACTCGGCTCGGTTTCGGGGCAGAACGGGCTTGCCATCGTCAGGATCGATCGCGTCGGTGAGGCGATGTCGGCGGGCAATCCGCTGCTTGCCGGCGACGTCACCGTGACGGTCGCGCTGCCCGCATGGTCCGCGCTCGTCTTTCCGGCCGCGTCCGACGAGGCCAGCCCTTGACCACCAAGGCTCCCCGCGCCTGGCAGCGCATGCTTTCCGGGCGCAGGCTCGATCTGCTCGACCCCTCGCCTCTCGATGTCGAGGTGAGCGATATCGCCCACGGCCTGGCGCGCGTTGCTCGCTGGAACGGGCAGACATCGGGCGATCACGCCTTTTCCGTTGCGCAACACAGTCTCGTGGTCGAGGACATCTTTCGGCGGATGAACGAGACGACACCGGACCAGTGCTTGATGGCGCTGCTTCATGATGCGCCCGAATATGTGATCGGCGACATGATCTCGCCCTTCAAATCGGTGGTCGGCGGCGGCTACAAGACCGTCGAGAAGCGGCTTGAAGCGGCGATCCACCTGCGGTTCGGACTGCCGCCGCATGCGTCCCGCGACCTCAAGGATAACATCAAGAAGGCCGATACGATCGCGGCCTATTTCGAAGCCTCGCAGCTGGCCGGCTTCAGCGCCAGCGAGGCGCAGAAGCTTTTCGGCCAGCCGCGGGGAATCACCAAGGAAATGCTCCTGTTGACGCCGCTGCCGGCGATAGAGGCGCAGCGGCTGTTTTGCGAGCGCTTCGCTGTTATCGACGGCCTGCGGGGCAAGCCATGACCTCGATCGTCGTGACCCCGCTTGCCCGCATCGCCGAAATGGCCGTGCGGCACCGCGCTTGCGAAATGATCAGCCTGATGGCGAAGGAACAGAGCTTTCATCGCCCGGCGGTCATCCAGGCGCACCGGCATCTGCTGCTCCACATGAACGACATCGCCTTCAAGGGAACGGGCAATCTCGTGGCGCCCGATGAAACGCATGTCCGGGAGATTATCGACTTCGCGGCAGCGTGGGATCAAACGGCGCCGCTCATCGTTCACTGCTGGATGGGCGTATCGCGCTCGCCTGCGGCGGCGGTGATCGCGGCCTTGTCGCTAAGGCCGAACCAGAGCGACGAGGCCCTCGCGCAGCGCCTGCGCGCGGCTTCGCCCTATGCCACGCCGAACATGCGGATCATCGAGATCGGCGACCAACTGCTTGGCCGTGATGGACGGCTGGTAAGGGCGATCAAGGCAATCGGCCGTGGCGCCGATACCGATGGCAACGCGCCGTTCGTGCTTGCGATTGACGAAGCGTGACGGTTTTAAACGGTTGACGCGCCTGCCTTCTGTCCCATCTACGCAGGTCAACCGATAATCATTTCAGATATTTGGCGGGATCATGGAACAACAGGCAACCGACGTAATCGTGGCAACCCGAACGGCTCTGAGCCAGGCGAGCGCGCTTGCGGTGCAATATTCATTCTCCATCCTCGGCGCGCTGATCCTGCTGGTGCTGGGCTGGGTGATGGCGAGTTTCGTCAGCCGCTGGGCGTTCGAGGGCATCTCGCGGGTCCGCGGCATCGATGAGACGCTGGCGCGCTTCTTCACCAATGTCCTGCACTACGCGCTGCTGATTCTGGTGTTCATCACCGTGCTTGGCCAGTTCGGCGTGCAGACGGCTTCGATCATCGCGGCTCTCGGCGCTGCCGGCCTCGCCATCGGCCTGGCATTGCAGGGAACGTTGCAGAACATCGCCGCAGGGATCATGCTTCTGATCCTGCGGCCGTTCCGGGTCGGGGAATATATTGCAACGGGCAGTGTCGCCGGCACGGTGCGCGAGATCGGGCTATTCGCTACCGAGTTCCGCACCGCCGACGGGCTCTATCTGCTGGCGCCTAACTCGACGCTCTGGAATACGCCGATCACCAATTACAGCCGCGAGAAGACGCGCAAGAACGACCTCACCATCAACGTGCGCGCGGGCGATGACGTCGATCTGGCGATGAAGGTGCTGACGGATATCGCGCAAGCCGATTCGCGGGTGGAGAAGTCACCGCAGCCGAAGACCTTTATCGACGCGGTGACGTCGGACAAGATCACGCTGACCTTGCGCTATTGGGCGAAGACCGGCGAGTGGGACGATGCGCGCCGCGAGATTCTCGGCCGGGTGAAGGCCAGCTTCGACGAAAAGGGACTGCCTATTCTCTAAAAGGCGGCCGCCTTCATCCCGCAATGGCCGGATGAAAGCTACTTGATGACGGCGCAGGCAAGTCGGGCGCCGGCATCGCCGGCCGGCTGACTGCGATAGTCATCCGAGTTCTCGTGGATCATCAGGGCGCGGCCGCGGATGCCGTTCTCCTTCCCATCGAGCGTCACCATCCCATCGAAGACCTGTGCTCTCAGCACGCCGTCCTGCCCGACATACTGGTTCGGCATATCGCCGGCATGCGGCCCCTTGGCGGCGAGCAGCCCGTGCTCGGCCTTGGCGGGGTTGAAGTGCTTCCCGGCCGACTCGTGATGGGTGGCGGCATCGCACTTGCCGGTTTCGTGGACGTGGAAGCCAACCCATTTGTTTGCCGGAAAGCCGGATACTTCCAGCTCGATCAGGACGCCGCCGGCAGCAGCGGCCGTCAATGTTGCTCGACCATTGTCCTTGCCGTCGGCGCCGACGAAGTTGGCCTGCGCCGTCTGTTTGTCCTGCGCGACGGCCGATGTCGCCACGACGGCAACGGTTGCGAATACTATCGATAAAAGCTGTTTCATGCGATTCCCTCCTCTTGGCCTTAAATGACAAACGCGTGCCGCGTGCCGGTGTTCCAAGTGAAAGGGAAGCAAAGAAAAAGCCGACCAACCGGCCGGCTTGTTCTTCGATCAATCTGTGAGCGAGCGATCAGGACGCGATGTCGAGCTCATACTGGCCATAAGTATTCTGATAGAGAACATTGGCCGAGCTTGCCTGCCCCTCATAATCGGAGCTCAAAGCAGCGGGCTGGCGCGCTCCCATCATGAAGGCAAGGACGCCGTTCGAAAGCTTCGGTGCTTCCTGGGTGCTCTGGGACTGGCTTATAACGGACAGGATTCCCGGCTTGTCATCAGCCGCACGCTCACTACGGCTCAACACGCCGTCACTGTTGGAATCCAATCTCGAAAGAGTACCGAGATACGCATAGGACGTATCAACTGCAGACGAAATACGGTTCATACAAACCTCCGTTCACCGCATTACCGATGATGTTTGTACGCAATACGAATAGGGAACAATCAGAACTAAGCCGGTGGATAAACTGATTTGCCAGGGCGGTCAATAACTTGTTAATGCCGCATTAACCATGATTGACAAAATCTGACCTTTCGATCGCTTGCCATTTTTTTCCATCCTCCGGGCGATGCCGATGCGGCAAGAATGGACGAGTGTGTACAAATATAGCGCGATCGATATATTTTTCTTCGAGACAACCAAATATTAATGCGACCGAAGGATTATGGCAGTTGGGTTTATCACGCAAAATCAATCTTTGATTGTATTTTTATTTAACTTTAAACGCTTCAGGAATGTCTTTGCATGTCGCGTGGGTCACACGGGATCTCAAAATCCGGGCACTCAGTTCGTTGCAGCCTGTTCGCGCTTTCCTGCGCGACGGAGAACGGCGGCCATGGAAGCTGAAGCGCTCTTCAGGCGTCAGTGCGCGGCGGCCCTGAATGAAGACGGCTCGGCCGACGGGCAGCGGCTGATCAAACTCGTTCTCGACACCTATCGCAAGGCGAACCGAAACCTTGCCGAGCAGAGCCGCCTTCTCGAGATCGTCCTCAACCACCTGCCGCTTGGCCTTTGCATTTTCGATTCTGACCAGAGACTGGTCGTCTCGAACATTCGCTTCCAGCAATTGTTCGGGCTGGAGGCGGACGACACGCAGGCGGGGACAACGATCAGCTCACTGATTACCAAGATCGATGGTCTGGAAAAGCAGACCGTCAGAACCATGACCCGCGACGACCGTTCCGACGGCGGGCGTATTCGCCGCCGCGAATGGGAGATGAATGACGGGCGTATCGTTCAAAGCGTCGTCACGGTACTGCCTGACGGCAGCAACATCTCCATACACGCCGACATCACGGACGACCGAAAGGCGGCCGAGCGCATTGCGTTCCTGGCGCACCACGACCCCCTCACCGGGCTACCCAACCGCATCCGTTTCCGTGAGCAACTCGACACGGCGCTCGCCGCGCGCAAGCCGGACGAACAGATCGCACTTGTCCATCTCAATCTCGACCGCTTCAAGTCCGTCAACAACACACTTGGCGTTTCCGCAGGCGACAAGATCCTGCGCCAGGTTGCCGATCGCTTGCGCGCCCTGGCAGGCACGAGCAATATTCTCGCGCGACTGGGATCCGACGAATTCGCCATTCTCCAATGCGGACGTGAGCAGCCGTGGAACGCCATGGCCCTTGCAGACCAGATCAGGCGAGAGCTCTCGGAACCCTTTTTCCGTGGAGAAAAGGCCGTCGAGCTCAGTGTGTCCATGGGCATCGCCATCTGCCCCAAGGACGGAACGGAAACCGAGCCGCTTCTGAAGCATGCAGGGGTGGCATTGTCACATGCCAAGAGCAGCGGCAGACGCGGTGAGCGCTTCTTCACCTCGGAAATGGAGGCGCAGCTCGAAGCACGCCACGCCCTTGAAGCCGATCTGCGCAAAGCCGTGCACAACGAGGAGTTCGAGCTCCATTATCAACCACTTTATGACATGGCAGAGCGGCGAATCTGCGGCTTCGAAGCTCTGCTTCGCTGGAACCATCCGACCCGCGGGCGGATAGCGCCTTTGGAGTTTATTCCACTCGCCGAGGAGATCGGCCTTATCGTCGATATCGGGCAATGGGTGCTAAAGCGCGCCTGCGTGGACGCCGCCACGTGGCCCGCCGAGATCAAGGTCGCCGTCAACGTCTCGGCTATCCAGTTTATCTCCAGTGATCTGGAGGAGGACGTCTGCGCAGCGCTTGCGATCTCCGAGCTTTCGCCTGGACGCCTGGAAATCGAGATCACCGAGAGCGTCTTGATGGAGAACCGCGACGAAGCGCTGCCCATCCTGCATGCGCTTCGGCAGCGCGGCATACGCATTTCCATGGACGACTTCGGCACCGGCTATTCGTCGCTCAGCTATCTGAGCAGCTTCCCTTTCGACAAGATCAAGATCGACAAGTCCTTCGTCAACGACATCGTGGACAACAAGGAAGCATTCGCGATCATGCGCGCCATTATTCTGCTTGGCGACGCGCTTGGCATGCGGGTTACCGTCGAGGGCGTGGAGACGGCGCAGCAGCATGATTTACTGGCTCTAGAGGCGTGCGACGAGATCCAGGGCTATCACATCAGTCCACCCCGCCCGGCCTTCGACGTGCCGCAGATGCTCGCGGGTTGGCAAGCTGATGGCAAGGCTCAGGCGGGGTGACCGCATTGCGACTCGTCACCGCTCGCTTTAAGAGAGGCGGTCTCCGTCTACCTCTGGTGCGCACATGAAAGAGGCTCAGGCCTTCCGTCCCTACGAAACGCTTGCTGAAGCGCTTATCCCGCATTCGCACGAAGGCGACGACGGCTCGCACGATCTCGCGCATATCCTGCGGGTCTTCAAGAACGCCATGCGCATCCAGGCGAACGAAGGCGGAGATGGTCGCATTCTTGCCGCCGCCGTACTGCTTCATGATTGCGTAGCCGTCGAGAAGAGTTCGCCGCTGAGAGCCCAGGCGTCCGCGCTTGCCGCCGAGAAGGCGTCGGCCGTTTTGGCCGAACTTGGATGGTCGAACGAGGATGTCGTCGCCGTCGCGCATGCGATCCTCACCCATAGTTTCTCGGCGAATATCGCGCCCGAGACGCTGGAAGCGAAGATCCTGCAGGATGCCGACCGGCTGGACGCGATCGGCATGGTCGGCGCAGGCCGTTGCTTTTACATCGGCGGACGCATGGCGTCGTCGCTTTACGACCCGCTCGACCCGGCTGGACACGATCGACCGCTTGACGATCGGCGCTATGTCATCGACCATTTCCAGACAAAGCTGTTCAAGCTGGCTGACGGGTTCAAGACGGCTGCTGGTCGCGCGCTCGCGGCAGAGCGTGACAGGAGGCTGCGGGATTTTCTCGACGCCTTTATGGACGAAATCTAGGAGTATCTCATATGCGCATCAGCGATCTCTTCATTTACCCGCTCAAAAGCGCCCGTGGCATCGCGCTTCAAAGCACCGAGATCGATGCCTTCGGCCTGCCCGGCGATAGGCGGGCGATGCTGATCAATCCGGATGGAAGCTTTATCACCCAGCGTGAAATGACGGATCTTGCGCGGCTTGATGTCCAGCAGGAGGCATCCGGCTTCCGGCTTGGCATGAACGGTGAGGAACTGTTCGTCCCCCTGCCCGACGGTATCAAGCGCATCGATGTCTCGATCTGGAAGTCGATCGTCAACGCCGCCATCGCCGACGATCAATCCAACGCGATGCTTTCGCGCTGGTTCGGCCGAGAGCTCAAGTTCGTATTCTTCGACGACGACGCCAATCGCATCGCAAGCCCGGAATGGGCGGGCAACGACACGCCGGTGACCTTCGCGGACGGCTACCAGATCCTGGTGACCACGACAGGATCGCTGAAGGCGCTCAACGCCGATATCGAGGCCCATGGCGAAGGCAGCGTCGGAATGGAGCGGTTCCGACCCAATATCGTCATCGATACCGAAGAGGCGTGGCCGGAGGATCGCTGGGCAGCAATCGAGATCGGCGGCATCCGCTTCGACCTGGTGAAGCCGTGCGCGCGCTGCATCATGACCACGCAGGACCAGAAGACTGGTTCGCGCGAGGTTGCAAATCCCATGCCGGCCATGGGCCGCATCCGCATGTCGGCCGACCGCCGCGTCCCGGGTCCCCTGTTCGGCTGGAACGTCACGCCACGCGCCGCCGGCGCGATTGCGGTCGGCGACACAGTTAAGGTGCTCGACGAGCGGCCTGATGGATGGGCGTTCAAGGTGCGCAAGAGAGCCTGAAACGCTACGACTGCAATTCAGACGATGTAGCGACGGCAGGCTTCAGCGCCTTGAGCGCGGCCTGCACGAAGCCTTCGCGCGCCGTGGATGGCTCAAGGCCGCGCGGCTCGTAGACATGGCGATGCAGGAAGAAGGTTGTCAGGCGAAATGCCTCCGACAGGCTGTCGAAATCGGCCGCCTGTCGCTTTTCGACGGATAGAAACGGCGGCAAGGCGAACATCCTGTCGGCCCAGGGCGCGCCGGCTGCGCGGCTGACCGCGCGGCCCGACTTCGGCGAGACATAGGCGAGATCGGTGCGCGTTCCGGTTGCCGCGCATTCGCTGAGATCAAGCCCGAAGCCGAGATCGTTGAGCACGGCGAGCTCGAAGCGAACGAATAATTCGCCCGCATCGGCTGGATTATCGAGATTGTCGAGAATGACTTCCAAGGCCTCGAAGAGATGCGGATGCGGATCGCGCTCCGGAAGAAGCCTGAGCAAGGCGCCCATGGCCTGCACACCGTAGACAGCGGTCGCCGTTTCCATCAGCCGGGCGGCGCGCAAGGTGACTGGCTCGACCTTGAACTCGCCCATATGCTCGTCGAGCCGCGCACGCCAGGTAACCTCGACCTCGTTACCGGGCTGCAACACCGGCTGCATGGCGCGTGAACGCCCGGACCGCACCATCCCCAGGTGACGGCCGCGATCCGGCGTCATCACCTCGGTGATGACGCTTGTCTCGCCATGGCGCCGAACGCCAAGAATGATTGCACGACCTTGCCACTGCATTGCAAATCGACCTTTACACCACGCACTATCCTAGCGCATGGCGCACGCCCTGTCATGAAAGCGTGTCACTGAAGCGGATCAGGCCTCTGAGGGAAAAAGCCGGCGCAGGAAATCCCGCATCGCGTCCTCGTCGAATGGCTTGACGAGGAGCGGCCTGTTTTGCAGGTCCTCGGGGAAATCCAGCGTGTCGGAGTAACCGCTGACGAAGCCGAAAGGGATTTCGGCGGCGGCCAGAACACGGGCGAAGTCAAAGCTCATGACCTCACCAAGATTGACGTCAAGCAAGCCGAAATCATAGCTATCGGCCTTGATCGCGTCATTGGCTTGCTCGACGCTGTTACAAATATCGATGGTCTCGACGCCGACGGCACGCAGAATGTCTTCCGCCTCCATCGCGATGATCAAGCTATCCTCGAGAACCAGAACACGTCTCGCGACCATGATCACGAAGCCCTCTTCCGGGCGCCACTATCGACGCGCCCTATATCCCAAACCGGCATTTCCACCCCTGATAAACCACGGCCATTGGCCGAAAAGTTCATGCTGTCTGCATTGCATAGCTGCTTTTTCGCTCCTGGTCGATATTGGCGAATCTCGAGGCAGGAACATGTCATGCCGAACACTAGGGTCCGACTCGGCGATTTGCATTTAAAAAAGACATAGATGCCGTCCTAGAGAAACGGACGGACCTTTTCATCAAGCCCATCCCAACCAGCGATTTTCGCCAGCATGTCGCCATCCAGCACCTCGCAGGCGCGCTCCTGCCAGCGGATGAGCTTGCGTGCGGCAAGTTTCTTCAACGTCTTGTTCGTATGGACGATCGACAGGCCAAGCGTATCGGCGATGTGCTGCTGGGTGATCGGGATTGCGCTGTGGCCGTTAAAGAGCTTCAACTGCTTACCGCGCTGGTAAAGGAATGCAATCAAGTAGGCGGCGCGCTCCAGGGCGGTTCGGCGGCCAATGCTGAGAAGATGCTCGTCTAGCATTCGCTCCTCTTGCGCTGCGATCCAGGTGATGTCGAAGGCCAGCGAGGGGTGCTTGTTATAAAGCGTCATCAGCTTGTCGCGCTCAAAGACGCAAAGCGACACCGGCGAAAGCGCCTCGATCGAGTGCTGCATCTCGCCCATGATAGTACCCTGGAGGCCGATCAGATCGCCGGGCATGATGTAATTCAGGATCTGGCGCCTGCCGTCTTCCAACGCCTTGTAGCGGAAACCCCAACCCGTCAGCACGGTGAACAGGTGCGCGCTGTGAGCGCCCTCCACGAGGATCGTGGCGCCCGCATCGACCGCCAGCTCGCCCTTCTTGAACTTCGAGATAAAGCCGAGCTCGTCGTCGGTGAACTCGCGAAAATGCGCCAGCGGCCGCAACGGACACTGTTCGCAAGGTGTCTTGAACGAATGCGTCGGCCGAGATGTCGCCATGCGTGCCCCTCAATCCAGAAAAAGCGGCGCCCCGAAATCGAGGCGCCGCTTTCACATAACTCACAGGCTGGTGATTGGTTCCAACCCGTTCGAATTTTTCCTGCAAAACTAGGGGTTTGCCAGGGTTTCGGTCGTTAACCGCGCGGAAACTCCAAACCCATTTCGCGGAAGCGCTCAGGATCGTCGCCCCAGTTCTCACGCACCTTCACGAAGAGGAAGAGATGCACGGTCTGCTCGAGGATCTCCGAGAGCTCCTTGCGCGATGCAGTCGAAATGGCCTTGATCGCTTCACCGTTTTTGCCGAGAGCAATCTTCTTCTGGCTATCGCGCTCGACGTAAATCACCTGCTCGATGCGAACGGATCCGTCCTTGCGCTCTTCCCATTTCTCAGTCTCGACATGCGAAGCATAGGGGAGTTCCTGATGGAGGCGCAGAAACAGCTTCTCGCGGGTGATTTCGGCCGCCAGCTGGCGCATCGGCAGATCGGAAATCTGATCTTCCGGATAATACCACGGCCCCTCGGGCAGCGTCTTGGCGAGATAATCCATGACATCGTCACAGCCCGAACCGTTTTCGGCCGAGATCATGAAGGTCTGGTCGAAAGCGACGTATTCGTTGGCCGCTGAGGCCAGCGCCAGCAAGTCCTCGCGCTTGACGCGGTCGATCTTGTTGAGCGCGAGGATCTTGCGCTGCGGCACATCCTTAAGGCTCTCCAGGATCTTCTCGGCATCGCCGCGAAGCCCGCGCTCGCTGTCGATCAGGAGCATGATGATATCAGCATCCTTGGCGCCGCCCCAGGCGGAGGTCACCATTGCGCGATCGAGCCGGCGGCGTGGCTTGAAGATACCTGGCGTATCCATGAAGACAATCTGGGCGTTATCATGGGTGGCGATGCCACGGATGACGGCGCGGGTCGTCTGCACTTTGTGGCTGACGATCGAGACCTTGGCGCCAACCAGACGGTTCAGCAAGGTCGACTTGCCGGCATTGGTCGGCCCGATCAGGGCAACGAAGCCGGAATGAGTCGGGCCAGCGGGTTCAGCGGCGCTATCCGCGATGTCGTGTTCTTCGGTCATTGTTCCCGTTAATTTCCGGCAGACGATTTCTGCCAAATGCCTTCGCGTTCGAGCATTTTCGTTGCGGCCACCTGCTCGGCGGCACGCTTGGAGCGCTCGACGCCCGTTTCCGGCTTCACACCGGCGACTTCGACCGTCACCGTAAAGCGCGGATCATGATCCGGTCCGCTGCGTTCTTCAACCCGGTAGTTTGGCGTCACGCCGAATTTGGCATGCGACCATTCCTGCAACTCGGTCTTGGCGTCGCGTCTTGCGCCATCGGCCCGCACCGCGCGCTTTTCCCAATACTTCACGATGAAGCCGCGTGCGACCTCAAGACCGGCATCGAGATATACTGCCGCGATTAGGCTTTCGACAACGTCGGCGCGCACGTTCAGCATGCGCTTGCCTGTCAGCTTTTTCACATCGGCGCCGGTGCGGATGTAAAGATGCAGGCCAAGCTCGTCGGCCACCTCGGCGCAGGTATCGGCGCTGACCAGCTGATTCAGGCGCACAGACAACTCGCCTTCCGTTGCAGTGCCGAAGGTCCTGAAAAGCATCTCGGCGACACACAGGCCAAGGACCCGGTCGCCAAGAAACTCAAGCCGTTCGTAGTTCGCACCCTTCTGCGTGCGGGCGCTCGCATGGGTCAGCGCGCGATCGAGACGCTCCTTCTCGGCAAAGACATGGCCGATCAGCGCTTCGAGCTTTGTTCGGTCAGCCGCCGAAAGCGTCGGCGACTTGCTCATTCAACGCCCTTGAACAGTCGATCCCAACGCATGTTGGAAGGCCACTTCCAGATTTCGCGGAAGGAGGTGTCGTTGCCGAGCGAGAAGAAGATGACGCTGGCGCGACCAACCAGGTTTTCGGCCGGCACGAAACCGACGTCGAAGCGGCTGTCGAGCGAATTGTCGCGGTTGTCGCCCATCATGAAGTAGTGACCTTCGGGAACGATGAACTCGCGGGTGTTGTCGCCGCGCGACACCGGAGACTGATCGAGCGTGTCGTAGGTCACGCCGTTGTCGAGGGTTTCGCGGAACACGGGAACGTCCTGGCCAGGATCCTGGGCGTAGTCGGAATTGAAGGTACCATCAGGCACTTTCGGAACAGGCTTGCCGTTCACGTAAAGGACGCCATCGGTCACCTGGATGTGGTCGCCGGGAAGACCGACGAGACGCTTGATGTAGTCGACCTCGGGGTTCGGCGGGAAGCGGAAGACGACGACGTCGCCGCGCTTCGGCTCGCTTGCGAAGATGCGGCCGCTGAACAGGTTGGGCGAGAACGGCAGCGAGTATTTAGAATAGCCGTAAGCGAACTTGTTGACGAAGATATAGTCGCCGACGAGCAGCGTCGGCATCATCGAGCCCGAGGGGATGGTGAATGGCTGGAACAGGACCGTGCGGATAACCATCGCCAAGACCAATGCCTGGACGATGACCTTGATGTTCTCCCAGAGGGCGTTTGGCTTGGCTTGAACTTTTTCGGACACGCAGTTCTATTCCTTCAGAGCGCCAAAACGGCGCAAGTCTTTAATCGGTTCTGTGTAGCGGCTTCGGCTGATTGCGGCAATGCCACCAACATTAAAAGCCGGACATGTAACGGTCAGTCGCTCAGCGGCAAGGCTTCGATGATGACGAAGGCCTGGGCCAAGGGATAATCATCGGTAATTGTCAAATGGATGGCGGCGCGGTGCCCTGAAGGCAACATCTTCTGCAAAATCTCGCCGGCGCCGCCGGTAAGCTTCATCGTCGGCTTGCCGCTCGGAAGATTGACGACGCCCATATCCCTCCAGAAGACACCCTGGGCGATGCCCGTACCCAATGCCTTGGAACAGGCCTCCTTGGCGGCGAAACGCTTGGCGTAGGAGGCGGCGCGGTTGACGCGGCGGTCGGATTTCTGTTGTTCGATATCGGTGAAGCAGCGATTGGTGAAGCGCTCGCCGAAACGCTCGAGCGACTTTTCGACACGCCTGATATCGATGAGATCGCTGCCGATGCCGATGATCATACGGTTTCCTCAAGGGAGACGGGATTGGCGACCCGCAAGCGGGCGCGCTCCATCAAACGAGCGCGACGGCGTCCCTGGAAGCCCCTCACAGTGTAGAAGGTCGCGAAGTAGATGGCGACGGCCGTGACGATAGCAGGCGGTATCGAGCCGATCAGCATCGGCTCCAGCACTGGGCGCCACAGCTCGCTGAAGTGCAGCTCGTGAAAAAGTGCCTTGAGATCGACCGCGCCGCCCTGAATGGTGTCCTTGCGGCTCAAGAGCAGGTGCCCGATTTCCCAGGTCGTACCCCAGATGAACGGATAGGTCAGCGGATTGCCGAAAGCCGCGCAACCGAGTGCGGCGGCCACCATATTGCCTGACAACAGATAGGCGATAACGAAAGCCATGACGAAATGGACGCCGATGAACGGGGTCCAGGACACGAAGATCCCGGCCGCGACGCCAACGGCCACCGCGTGTGGCGATGCCCTCAGGCGAAGCACGCGCATCACAAGATAGCGCGGAGGCCTCAGGAATCCCTTTCGCGGCCAAAGCAGCTCGCGCAGCTTTTCACGAAATCCAGCGGGTTTCCGACGACGAAATAACATGGCGCGTATGTAGTGCATGCCGCACAGGCCTGACAAGAGCGCCAGACCTCCTCAGTCGCTATTTGATGTGCGCCGACTGAGTATCTACCGGGGCGTAACTCAAACGCCCCTTCCCACTTGCAAATCCAGTAACCGATTAACGGCTACGGAACAGACCACGGTCAACCTGACGCTGGCGGTATTCCAGATCGATGCGGTCGAACGAACCGTTCAGGTAGGCAGTTTCGCGTTCTTCAGCGCTCGGAGCGCGCAGGGCACGAGCGAACTTCTTGATCGGTGTAAACATTTGGATGCCTCTTCTTTCAGTCACTTGTTGATGACCAGAAGATAGGCGGTGCCGAGCGTTTTTACCAACGCTCTAACTCTCAGTCAGCCATGCGCCAAATGCATACCTATACCCCGATCTGCGACAATTTGACCATAAAACGATCACATATTGTGCAAACAAGGTGCAAGCGCGGCCACCTTACTCGTAAAGCCGGCGCACGGTGGCAACGCAATCCAGCTCCGTCAACTGCGCAAGCAATTGATTCAGCTGACGAAGGTCCCAAACTTCGACATCGAGCGCCATCTCGGTGAAGTCGGTGGCGACGCGAACCGTGTTGAAGACGCGGATGTTCACATCGACATCGGCGACCGTGCGGGCGAGCTTCGCGAGCGTGCCGGGCTCGTTCAGCGCATTGACCAAGATGCGAGCCATGAAGCGCGACTTGTTGGCCTCGTCAAGATCCCAGCGAACATCGATCCAGCGATCGGGCTGCTCGTCGAAGCGCTGCAGCACCGGAGACTGAATGGGATAGATCGTGATGCCCTTGGCGTTCTCGCTCGTGTTGGTGATACCTACGATACGATCGCCGGGGACAGCACCTGACGGTGCGAACTGCACATCGATGTTGCTCGAGATGCCGCGGATCGGCACGGCCTCGGCGTCGCCCAAGGCTTCGAGGCCGCTCGGAGCTTGTTCGCCCGCTTTCCTTTTGTCCGGGATCTTGAAGATCATACCCGTGGCGCTGCGGACGTTGAACCAGCCATCGTCGCCCGAGGGCTTCGAGGTGATGCGCTCTTCCTGGTGATCGGGGTAGACGGCGCGCAAAACATCGAGCGACGACATCTCGCCGCGGCCGACCGACGCAATCGCGTCCTCGACATCCTTCTGGCCGAGACGATGCAGCGCCGGCTTCATCGCCTCTCGGGAGAAGACCTTGCCGGCGCGGTCGAAAGTGCGCTCGAGAATGCGATGGCCGAGGCCGGCATATTGCTTGCGGATGGCCATGCGGGTGGCACGGCGGATGGCGGCGCGCGCCTTGCCGGTCACCACGATCTCTTCCCATGCCGCCGGCGGCACCTGCACGCCGGAGCGGATGATCTCCACCTCGTCGCCATTCGCAAGGCGCGTGACCAGCGGCATGATGCGGCCGTTGATCTTGGCGCCAACCGTGGTGTCGCCGATGTTGGTGTGAACGGCATAGGCGAAGTCGATCGGGGTTGCGCCGCGCGGCAGGGCGATCAGCTTGCCCTTCGGGGTGAAACAGAAGACCTGATCCTGAAAGAGCTCAAGCTTGGTGTGCTCGAGGAACTCTTCCGGGCTGTCGCCCTCCGCCAGCGCCTCGATCGTGTGGCGAAGCCAGGAATAGGCGTTGGATTCGCGCGAGAGTATGTCGCCGTCCGCATTGGTGGCGCCGTCCTTGTAGAGCGTATGGGCGGCGATACCGAACTCGGCGATCTCATGCATGCGCTTGGTGCGGATCTGCAGCTCGATGCGCTGGCTCGATGGGCCGACGATGGTGGTGTGCAGCGAGCGATAATCATTCTGCTTCGGCGTCGAGATATAATCCTTGAAGCGGCCGGGGACGACGCGCCAGCGGGTGTGGACGATGCCGAGGCCGCGATAGCAGGACGGAATATCGTCGACAATGATGCGGAAGCCGTAGACATCCGACAGCTGCTCGAAGGAGAGCGACTTCGACTGCATCTTGCGGAAGACGGAATACGGCTTCTTCTGGCGCCCCTTGACGTAGGCGTTGGTCAGGCCGTTGGCGACAAGCAAGTCGCGCAGCTCGGTCTCGATCTTCTTGACCAGGCCCTCATTGCGCCGCGACAGTTCCTCGAGCCGCTTGGTGACCGTGTCGTAGGCTTCGGGATTGATGTGGCGGAAGGACAGGTCCTCCAGCTCCTCGCGCATATCCTGCATACCCATGCGGCCGGCGAGCGGCGCGTAGATATCCATCGTCTCCTCGGAGATGCGGGCACGCTTTTCCGGCGACATGTGGTCGAGGGTGCGCATGTTGTGCAGGCGGTCGGCGAGCTTGACCAGGAGAACGCGCACGTCGTCGGAGATGGCCAGCAGCAGCTTGCGAAGGTTCTCGGCCTGCTTGGCTTTCTTGGTGACGAGATCGAGCTTCTTGATCTTCGTCAGGCCTTCGACCAAGCGACCGATGTCTTCTCCGAAGAGTTCATCGATTTCCGCGCGCGTCGCCGTGGTGTCCTCGATCGTATCGTGGAGAAGCGCCACCGCGATGGTGGACTCGTCGAGATGCATATCCGTGAGGATCGCGGCGACTTCGAGAGGATGGGAGATATAGGGGTCGCCGCTGGCGCGCTTCTGCTGGCCATGCTTCTGCATGGCATAGACATAGGCTTTGTTGAGCAGGGCTTCGTTGGCATCGGGCTTGTATTTCTGAACGCGCTCCACGAGCTCGTACTGCCGCATCATCCCGAAGCCACTCCATTACAAAAGAAAAGCGCGCCAATCACTGATTGGCGCACGTGATACTTAATCATATGCCGAAGCAATAATGGCGCAAGATTGACGATTAGTAATCGTCGCTCTTTTCCGGCGGCACGAGGCCTTCGATACCGGCCAGAAGCTCTTCTTCCGACATCTGATCGAAAGTAACGGTCTCCGGAGCATCGTCCTGCTCTTCGCCATCGGCGGTAGCAGCCGTTGCGATGAGGCTTGCCGGATCGGGCTCGGGCTCGTCGACTTCGACGTGCTTCTGCAGCGAATGGATCAGGTCTTCCTTCAGATCGTCGGGAGACAGCATCTCGTCGGCGATCTCGCGAAGGGCGACGACCGGGTTCTTGTCGTTGTCGCGATCGATGGTGATCGACGCACCCTGGGAAATCAGCCGGGCGCGGTGGCTGGCAAGCAGAACCAGCTCGAAGCGGTTCTCAACTTTGTCAATGCAATCTTCTACTGTGACACGGGCCATTGCCTGTCCTTTACGGTCGGGATCTCGGGATTAGCACGGCGATACAATTAAAAGCAGGCGAATTCAAGTTTTTAGTGAAGGAACCGTCCGAGCCTGTGGGAACTTTCTAATTTTAGAGGTTTCCACTAAAAGTTGCTTGGAATATGCCGAATCCTGCCCTAAATCTGACTTATATGAATAGTTCATAAAGTAAGAATTGTTCTGAATTTTTGAGATAACCCATTGTTTTCGTGGGCTATTTGCAGCCGAATTTTAGATTACTCAAAGTGGATTGGTACGCGATGTTCGACCCGCGAGAAAAAATTGCACTTTTCATTGATGGCGCCAATCTCTATGCGGCGTCCAAGAGTCTGGGCTTTGACATCGACTACAGAAAACTTCTGAAAGCCTTCCAGAAGCGCGGCTATCTGTTGCGGGCCTATTATTACACCGCCCTGATCGAGGATCAGGAATACTCCTCGATCCGCCCGCTGATCGACTGGCTCGATTACAACGGCTACAAGGTGGTAACCAAGCCGGCCAAGGAATTCACCGACTCCATGGGCCGCCGCAAGATCAAGGGCAACATGGATATCGAGCTCGCGATCGATGCCATGGAGCAATCGGAGACGGTCGATCATCTGGTGATCTTCTCCGGTGATGGCGACTTCACGACGCTGGTCGAGGCGCTGCAGCGCAGGGGCCGGAAGGTTTCGATCATCTCGACCATGGCGACACAGCCGCCGATGATCGCCGACGACCTCCGTCGCCAAGCGGATCACTTCATTGATCTCTTGTCCCTGAAAAGCGAAATCGGCCGCGATCCCTCCGAGCGCCCTGCCCGCCCCGTGGAGCCTGCGGCATCCAGCGATTTCGAAAGCTGAAGCAAGCGACCAATGCTCCAAAAGAAAACCGCGGCAGTTGCCGCGGTTTTGATTCAGGCCGTATCTGATCAGCCATTATCCTTGAGAAGCCGGCTCTTCTGCCGGTTCCAATCGCGCTCTTTTTCGGACTGGCGCTTGTCGTGCAGCTTTTTGCCCTTGGCGAGCGCCAGTTCCATCTTCGCGCGGCCGCGATCGTTGAAATAGATCTTCAGCGGGATAAGCGTCATGCCTTCGCGATTGATGCCGGCACGCAGGCGGTTGATCTCGCGGCCCGACAACAACAGCTTGCGACGGCGACGGGGCTCATGGTTGAAACGGTTGGCCTGCAGATATTCCGGAAGATAGGAATTGATCAGCCAGATCTCGCCCCCCTCGTCCGACGCGTAGGATTCGGCGATGTTTGCCTTGCCTTCGCGCAACGACTTGACCTCGGTGCCCATCAGCACCAAGCCAGCCTCATAGGTATCGACGATCTCGTAGTTGTAGCGCGCCTTGCGGTTTTCGGCGACGATCTTCTTGACGACGCGCTGGCTGCCTTTGGGGGCCATGACAAATTCCAATTTCTCGGGGGCGCGATATCCGCGCCCGCACTTCTCGGCTTTATGTAGAGGCGCGGCCCATCTTTGTGAAGGCCGCGCGTTTTATCGGTTCAGCAGGCTATCAGTTCAGGAGGCCGGCGTGGCGCAACGCCGCGTCGAGTGCAGCTTCCGTGCTGGCCTCCAGCGAGGAGACGAGCGGCGAGCGGACCGTGCGGCTCATGCCGCGGATCTTCGAAAGACCGTACTTGGCGCCACAGAGGCCCGGCTCCAGGAAGATCGCCTTGTGCAGCGGCATCAGGCGGTCCTGATATTCGAGCGCTTTTGCGAACTCGCCGGCCAGCGTCGCGGCCTGGAATTCGGCACAGAGACGCGGGGCGACATTGGCCGTGACCGAAATGCAGCCGACGCCGCCATGGGCGTTGAAGCCGAGCGCGGTTGCGTCTTCGCCGGAGAGCTGGCGGAAATCCTTGCCGCAAGTGATGCGCTGCTCGGAGACGCGCTCGATCTTGCCGGTGGCATCCTTGACGCCGACGATGTTGCCGTATGCCCTCGCAAGCGCGCCCATGGTTTCCGGCGTCATGTCGATGACCGAGCGGCCCGGAATGTTGTAGATGTAGATCGGCAGCTTGATGGCTTCGGCGATCGCAGCAAAATGGGCGTAAAGACCCTTCTGCGTCGGCTTGTTGTAATAGGGCGTGACGACGAGAACCGCATCAGCGCCGGCCTTTTCGGCGTGCTGAGCGAGCTCGACGGCTTCGCGGGTGTTGTTGGAGCCTGCGCCGGCCATGACGGGAACGCGCTTGGCGGCGGCCTCGATACAGAGTTCGACGACGCGTTTGTGCTCGGCATGCGACAGGGTCGGCGATTCGCCGGTCGTTCCGACTGGAACGAGACCGCTGCTGCCTTCCTTGATCTGCCAGTCGACATGGGCGGCGAAGGCAGCTTCATCGACGAGGCCAGCATCAGTGAAAGGCGTGACGAGTGCGGGAATGGATCCCTGGAACATGCAGAACTCCTTACGACCGCAATCCATGCTTCGGCCGCATTCCTTGAATACGAAGGAGCGCACCATAGTGCGGCAAAAAGGGTCCGACAAGCGCACACAGCTTCGTTGCAACAAATTCCGATCGCAAATGTGAATGAAATTGAAGGGCTTCGGTAAGGTTTCGTTAATATGCGTCCCAGCAAATGTAGGGACGCGTTTCCATTGCGAGTATCCCTGATGAAGAGAGCTGTTCTGATCCTGTCCGCGCTCGGCCTGACGGCCGCCGCATGGGGAACATTTGCCGCGCAGCTCCCAGGCGAGGATGCGCCTGTTCCCGATGTCAGACCGATCGGCTTCATGCCGCAGCCCTCGCTGCCGGAATCGATGACAACCGGTGCCATACCGCGCAGCCAGGCAATTGCCCCCGTCAACAGCGACCTGAAGGCCGGTCTCGATGCACTCTCTGCCAAGGACCCGATGCAGGCCATTTCGATCCGCGACGGCATGGCGCAGGGGACGCTTGATCGTCACATTCTAACTTGGGCGATCGCCGTTTCCGGGCAGAAGGGCGTACCCTCGGTCGAAATCGCGACCGCTGCCCGGGAACTGACGGGCTGGCCGGGGCTCGCCAAGCTGCGTCTCTATTCCGAGCGCGCGCTCTATGACGAGAATCCATCGCCTTCGGCCGTTCTCGCAGCATTTGGCGAAACTGCTCCGGAAACCACCTCGGGCGCGATGATCCTTTCGCGCGCGCTTGTCGCCACCGGCAAGCAGCAGCAGGCAGCGAAATACATGCGCAAGGTCTGGCGCGGCGAGACGCTGGACAAGCAGACGGAAGACAAGATTCTGGCCGAGTTCGCCGGACTGCTTACCGTCGCCGACCACAAGGCGCGCATGGAATATCTGATGTATCGCAACCGCACGGCACAGGCCAAGCGGTTCGGCGATCTCGGGCAGGCGCAATCGCTCTACAAGGCGTGGGAAGCTGTCGCCAGCAAAGCGCCGAATGCCGGCGCGCTTCTTGCCGGCGTCGATGGCAAGTGGAACGGCGATCCCGGCTATCTCTTCGCGCGCATCGAATATCTGCGCAAGCAGGAGAAGTATCCTGAGGCCGCAAAGCTTTTGCAGCAGATGCCGCGCGACCGCGACCAACTCGTCAATGCCGGCGAGTGGTGGAATGAGCAGCGCATCGTCAGCCGCGGGCTGGTCGACCAGGGGCAGTTCAAGCTCGCCTACGGCATCGTTTCGAAATACGCGGCGACGACGCCGACCGATATCGTCGAGGCCGAATTCCATGCCGGCTGGTATGCGCTGCGCGGGCTGCAAGACCCGACGACGGCGCAGGCGCATTTCCGCAAGATCCTCGATTTTTCCAACGGCCCGATTTCCGTATCGCGCGCCTGGTACTGGATGGGACGCTCGGCCGAGGCTGGCGGCGCCGGCAAGGCGGCGGAATTCTACGCCAAGGCGGCGAGCTATCCGACAACCTTCTACGGCCAGCTTGCCGGCGAAAAACTTGGGCGCAAGACGATCAATGTCAGCTACCCATCGCCCAGCCCCGCCGACCGGCAGCGCTATCAGGCGCGCGAGGCCGTGCAGGCTATCGCCCGGCTCGACGCCGCCGGCCACGGATGGCGTGCGAATGCGCTTTATCTTGCTCTCGGCGAGCAGATGCAGAGCCCCGGCGAACTCGCGATCCTCTCCGCGCAGGCCGAGCGCTCCGGCGACCATCACCTGTCGCTGCAGATCGGCAAGAGCGCCTATGCCCGCGGCGTCGACGTCGCGGCTCTCGCCTTTCCGATCGGCGTCATTCCGGGCAACGCCAACATCTCGGGATCCGGCAAGGCGCTGGCCTATGCGATCGCCCGGCAGGAAAGCGCCTTCAATCCGACCGCTGTCTCCATCGCCGATGCGCGCGGCCTGTTGCAGATCCTGCCTGGAACGGCCAAGGCCGTCGCGAAGCGTCACAACATCGCCTATTCCAAGGACAAGCTGACTGCAGACGCCGGCTATAACGCGACGCTTGGCGCGCATTATCTCGGCGAGCAGATCGACGCGTTCGGCGGCTCCTACATCATGACCTTCATCGCCTACAATGCGGGACCGAAGCGCGTTCCGGAATGGATCGACCGTTACGGCGACCCCCGAGGCAAGTCGATCGACGCCGTCGTTGACTGGATCGAGCGCATCCCCTTCCCCGAGACGCGCAACTATGTGCAGCGGGTCATGGAGAATTACGAGGTCTATAAGACGCGCCTCGGCCAGCCGGCCAGCATCGAGCATGATCTGATCGGCGGACGCACGGCGTTCTAAAGTGCTGTTTGCCCGGCGGCACATGAGACGCTAGTCTTCTCTCGCAAAGGCGAGAGCGACCATGAACGATGCCGACAGCCAAGCTTTTCAGGACCGGACTTTTCTTTCCAGTGATGGCCTGACACTGCATCTGCGGGACTATGATCCGGGCGTTGCCGCGACCGACGGTCGGCTACCGGTGATCTGCTTGGCCGGCCTGACGCGGAATGCGCGCGATTTTCATTCACTGGCACTGATTCTGTCGCGGGATCCGGTTGCTCCCCGACGCGTCATCGCGCTTGATTACCGTGGTCGCGGGCTTTCAGACCGGGATGAAAACAAGACGAACTACAATCTCGCGGTTGAAGCCCGCGATGTTATCGAAGCCTGCGCCTATCTGAACATCGGCCGCGCCGCCTTCATCGGCACATCGCGCGGCGGCCTGATCCTGCATCTGCTTGCCGGGATGAAGCCCGCCTTGGTCGCGGCGGCCGTTCTCAATGATGTCGGGCCTGTGATCGAGCCAGACGGGTTAATGAGGATACGAGATGATCTCAACAGCGCACGGTTGCCGCGCGATATGAGAGAGGCGGCAGCGTTGCTGAAGCTGCGGCATGGCGCAGACTTCTCTGCCCTGTCGGATGACGATTGGGCGGACATGGCGGCGGCAGTTTATCGTGATATCGATGGCCAGGTCGTTCCGGACGCCGATCCAGCAATCGCCAGACAACTGCTGACAATCGATTTCACGCAACCCCTGCCGGATCTCTGGCCGCAATATGAGCGTCTTGCGGCGCTGCCTTTGATGGTCGTTCGCGGCAAGAATTCGGCATTGCTTTCCGAAGGCACGCTAGCCGCGATGGCTGGGAAGCATGCCGATCTCCAGATCGTCAGAGCTCCCGGTCAGGGCCATCCGCCCTTGCTTCATCTCGAGCCCGCGCTCCAGAACATTCGGACTTTCCTGGCGGCGATTTAGCACGCTGGCTCATCCTTGGAGGCGACCAGCTTTCCGGGACACACTTGCTTATTGCCAAGCTTGCACATTGCCAACAATGAAAAAAGCCCGATTCTTGCGAACCGGGCTTTCCTGATTAGACCGAAGTCAGATCAGATTAGAATGCACGCTGCAGGCGGAAGTAGCCCGAAACCGTGTCGTCATCAACAGCAACCGTGCGGTCCTGCCACTGTACCGAAGCCTTGGCGTAGAAGTTTTCTACGATCTGGTAGTCAAGCGTTACGCCAGCCTTCCAGATGTCAACGTCGGTGAAGTCAGTCGTGGTAGCGGCGCCGGAGCCGTTCTTCGCGTTAGCAAAGTACTGAACAGCAGGGGTGATCTTGAACTTGTCGGTCGCCTGAATTGCGTATTCAGCAGCAACAGTCCATTCAGATTCTTCGAAGTAGGCGTTCGGGCCGGAAGCCCAAGCAGCTGCGAGGCCGAGAGTGCCCGGGCCGATTGCAACGGTGCCCATACCACGGATCGCACCTTCTTCGGTGTCGGTGTCGTAGCCGCCGATCAGCTGGTAGCTGAATGCGCCAGCCTTGCCACCGATGCCAGCAGCGATGCCAACGTCGTTGGAACGTTCGCCGAGAGCCGTGTGGATGTTGCCTTCCAGCTCATCAACCGAGAGACCTGCGTAGAAGTCACCGCTCTCATACTGATAACGGATCGAGTTGTGCAGGGTGTCGTTCGAAGCGAGCGAGTCGGTTTCGCCAGAGAGGCCGTCGTCCCACCAGCTGTAGAACAGACCAGCGCGGAAGCCTGCGATGTCAATGTAAGCCGAGTCAAGAACGGTCGACTGCGACGAAGCGTTGTCGGCATTTGCCTGGAGAACGATTACGCCTGTGAGCGGGCCGTATTCGGTGTCGCTCTTAGACGTGAACTGAACCTGACCGCGGGTGAAAGCGTCCCAGTCCGAGCTACCGTTTGCGCCGGTGGCTTCGTTACGACCGCCGTTAACCTGGAAACGGATGTAACCTTCGATCTTCAGGCAGGTTTCCGTGCCCGGGATGTAGAAGTAGCCGGTGCCGTATGCGTCGCAAACGCGAACGTATTCTACTGCTTCCGGTTCAGCTGCAACAATCGCGTCAGCAGCCTGAGCGCCGGATACAACTGCCAGAGCAGCTGCGGAGCCGAGAAGTAGGCTCTTGATGTTCATATTGACCTCCAATTCAAAGTTTCGATCGGATCCGGGTTTTCGCCGTTTTGGCAGCGTTCCCTGCCCCGTCACCGTGTTTCAAGAAGTGGACGATCAACCGCCCTCGCTTCCGAAGTTGAAAATACAAGACCCGGCCTGTCACGCAATCACCAACTTGTGCGATTGGGGGATTTACGACAGCCTTCCGTATGCGCTGTTGCTGAAAGGTCACAAATACGACATGCGGCCATTCCGTTTCTTTATACTTCGTTAAGAAAGCGCTGGTTTTGCGAGGGTTTAGTGCCAACGGGCCGCACGGCGGAACCCGGCAATGTGCCACATTGGGACCGTTTTCCGGCCGGATTCGGCGGGATAGGCCGGGATTTTAGCAGGTGCATAAATAAGCCGCGTGACAGATCGGCGAAGACGCACGGGTGGAATCACTTGGGAGATGCCTGATGATTCTCGAAGCGATTCTGCGCGGCACTGCCATCGCCACGTCATGAGGATGACGACAAGGTCCGCAGCGCATCAAGACGCGACCATAATGGAGACCATGCACTCGGCACGAAGGATGGAAGTGTCTGTCTGGAAAATTCGCTCAACTAATGAGCGTCACCTATGTGTCCGGAGCCGGACATTTGCCCGACCTGAGAGATAG
>UBVW01000098.1:0-2573 GCA_900469085.1 Hyphomicrobiales bacterium
GCCCACGTTTCTCTTTCTTCTCATATTCAATTGTCAAATAACAGACCAGAAACCCAGTCGAAAACTTCTCCGCCGTCCAAGACCCTAAAGCCCCAAACCCATCAGCACCGCAGCCAATCCGGAAACACAGAGCCGAAAGTCACCGTCGCCAGCAGCGCTGCCGCCCTCGTTCTGTGAAGCGGCTTATAAGGCCCACACACCAAACAAGTCAATAAGCCTTTTTCAAAAAATCCCAGTTTCTGCCACATGGCTGATTTTGCAGGGGAATTTTCAAACAGCATGCGAGGCCGCCGCAGACACGCCTCAGGGGCGCACGCTTGCGGCAAGCATTCTCCCTTATATAGGACTGCAAAAGCACGAGACGAGGCCGCTTGCCCTCACATTTTCACAATCGGGTGGTCTGAACGTCAGGACGGCGCCTTAAAGGCCGCTGATTTGACTTCCATATGTAAACTATGCACTTTTCCGGCCACCCAAATGCCCCTGGGCCTGGTTGACCCGATCAGCTGAAAGGATGCGGACGCCTTTGCCATGGTGACTGAGAAGATGATGATCCGCTCGTTCGGCAACGAGCCAGCCCTTCTCGCCGATGGCAGACGTGCGCCCGACCGCCGCGAGGTTTCGCTGCGCTGGCTGTCCGGCACCTTCCTGACCGGGATCACCTCGAGCGTGCTGATGGGCGTGGCGCTGTTTGCGGCGCTTGACGGCCGCCAGCAGCTGGCCATCCCCGCCGAGGCCTATGCCAGCATCGCAAGTGCCGCCAACCCTGATGCTGACGTGACCCGTGGCGGCCGCCTGATCGCGCCCGCCATCGCCGCCAAGCCCTCCGACCGCAAGATCATGGAGGTCTCGACGGTCGTCCATGAAGGCGACAAGGAAGTGGTGCGGCGCCAGCCTTTTGCGCGCGTGAAGATGACGCTCGCCGCCAATCACGTCGCCACGGAGGATTATCCGGCCTTCAACCCGCTCTCGATCTTCTCGGCCGACGAACCGGAAGCGCAGCCGGGCGTGAGCACCGGCCAGATCTACGGCTCCGACGTCGAATCCGAAGTCAGCCTCAAGACCGAGGCCTATCCGACCGCAGGCTCCAACCTGAAGATCGCTGCCGGCATGTCGCTCGACGAGATCGAGGAAAACGTCCGCTCCAACGGCTCGGTGCTTACCGACGGCGCCTCGCAGGTGGCTGCCCTTTATTATGTCGACCCGCAGCGCTTTTCCGCCGACGACAACGACGTCGACCTGGCATCGGGTCTGACGGCACGCGTACTCGAGCAGAACATGACGGTGTCGGCGCCGGAATCGATCACGCCGCAGACCGAGGAATTCGCCGACGACATCGTGCCCGTCCGCCAGGACACGCCGATCGTCAAGGCCATGATGGATTCGGGCTATCCGGAGCCGCAGGCAAAGGGTCTCTCCAGCTTCCTCGCGCCGATGCTCGGCTCGGAAAACCTCTCCAAGGGTGACGTGCTGCGCATCGGCATCCTGCAGAAGGGCGAACAGGCAAAGATCATCCGCGCCAGCGTCTATCGCGGAACCAGGCATATCGTCACCGTCTCGCTCGACGATACCGACCACTATGTCGCCGGCAGCGAACCGCCGAAGCTCGATGCGATCGCCACCGCTTTCGACGATAGCGCCATGACCGCGCCGTCGAACCAGAACCTGCCGCGCGTTTACGACGGTATTTATCGCGCCGCTCTCTCCTATGGCATGACCAAGGACATGACGGCGCTGATCATCAAGCTCTTGGCAAGCAGCGTCGACTTCCAGGCCGAACTGCGGCCGACCGATACGCTCGAGGCCTTCTTCTCGGTGGCCGATGCCAGCGGCCAGGCGACCGACCAGTCCGAGCTGCTTTATGTCAACGCCCGCTTCGGCGACACACAGACGCGCTTCTACCGCTTTCAGGATCCCGAAGACGGCTCGATCGACTACTTCGACCAGGACGGCAAGAGCATTCGCCAGTTCCTGCTGCGCAACCCGGTCCCGAACGGCATCTTCCGCTCCGGCTTCGGCATGCGTCGCCACCCGATCCTGGGCTTTGCCCGCATGCACACCGGTGTCGACTGGGCGGCCCCCCGCGGCACGGCGATCATCGCCGTCGGCAACGGCACGGTGGAAAAGGCCGGCTGGGATAGTGGCGGCTACGGTAACCAGACGATCGTGCGCCACGCCAACGGCTACGAATCCTCCTACAACCACCAGAGCGCCATCGCCAAGGGCGTGGTTCCCGGCGCCAAGGTGCGCCAGGGCCAGGTGATCGGCTGGGTCGGCACCACGGGTGAATCGACCGGTCCGCATCTGCACTATGAGATGATCGTCAACGGCACCAAGGTCGACCCTCTCCGTGTTCGCCTGCCTGGCGGCAAGTCGCTCGCGGGTCCGGCGCTGGCGAAATTCGAGGACGAGCGCAAGCGGATCGATACGCTGCTCGGCAACCAGCCGCCGCCGCAGGTGGCGAGCAAGTAGGGTTTTTCCGGCATCTGGCTGCAGGTTGTCGATCGCGATCGTTTGCTGTGTAGCTCACCCCCCTCTGCCCTGCCGGGCATCTCCCCCTCAAGGGGGGAGAT
>UBVW01000088.1:0-23111 GCA_900469085.1 Hyphomicrobiales bacterium
ATTTTTGCAACGGCTCCCGTCGGGGAGAGGCTCTGGCAGTCAGGCTTACCAGTCAGGCCGCCCTGCGGACCGGCGCGCTTGCCAGCATCCGCCCAGTGGGCACGATCATGCCGGCCGCACCGTCAAGCCAGCCCTCGACAAGCTCGAGCGCCAGAAAGCGCGAGCGTTCGAACGGACCAGGCATGACGAGATGCTGCGCCTTTGCGGCAAAGAAGCCGAAACGCTCGTAATAGGGGGCATCGCCCACAAGCAGAATGGCGCCATGACCACGGGTCTTGGCTTCCAGCATGGCGGCGCGCATCAGCGCCGAGCCGACACCCTTGCCCTCGAAGCTGGAATCGACCGCCAGCGGCCCGAGCAGCAGCGCATCGACGGCCGTGCCGTCGGCATTGACGCCCGCTTCGACGTTCCACAGGCGAACCGTACCGATCACGTGACCGTCGCGATCACGCGCAACCAGCGCCAGCCCTTCGGCCGGCACGCGGCCGCGGCGGATCTTTTCCGACGACTTGCGGCGACGGTTCGGGCCCATGGCGCGATCGAGCAGGTTCTCGCGCGCAACGACATCGCCGGCATTTTCGGCGTCGATGGTGAAAATGGAATGCGCAAAGAATGCGCGGACAGAATCAAGAACAGCGGCCATCTTGGCCTCCCGAACTCAAAACCGTTTCAAACGGTATCGTCAGATCATTGTGAGGGTGCCGCCCCGGCTGGCTACGGGGCTGGCGTAGTCTTTACTGGCACATAAGCCTTTCTCGGATCTGCGATCCGAGGGTCATGTGCTAGATGATGTAAGCCTTCAGCGGGTCGAAGCCGTTGAACGCGACCGCCGAATAGGTGGTCGTATAGGCGCCGGTGCCTTCGATCAGGATCTCGTCGCCGATCGAAAGGGTGATCGGCAGCGGGTAGAGATTCTTTTCGTACAACACGTCGGCTGAATCGCAGGTCGGGCCGGCAATGATGCAGGGCTCCATCTCGTCCTGATCGCGCTCGGTGCGGATCGGGTAACGGATGGCTTCGTCCATCGTTTCGGCCAGACCGCCGAACTTGCCGATGTCGAGGAACACCCAGCGCGCCGTGTCGTTGTCCGACTTCTTCGAGATCAGCACGACTTCCGTCTTGATGACGCCGGCATTGCCGACCATGCCGCGGCCCGGCTCGATGATCGTCTTCGGCAGGTTGTTGCCGAAGTGATCGCGCAGGCTCTGGTAGATCGAACGGCCGTAGGCTTCCGCCGACGGAACGTCGCGCAGGTACTTGGTCGGGAAGCCGCCGCCCATGTTGACCATCTGCAGGTGGATGCCCTGCTTGGCCAGCTGAACGAAGACGCGCTTGGCATCGGCAAGAGCCGAATCCCACGCATCGACCTTGGTCATCTGCGAACCGACGTGGAACGACACACCGTAGGACTCAAGGCCCAGCTGATGTGCGTAGACGAGAACGTCGACGGCCATCTGCGGCACGCAGCCGAACTTGCGCGACAGCGGCCATTCGGCACCTTCGCCATCCGTCAGCACGCGGCAGAACACGCGGGCGCCGGGAGCGGCACGGCCGATCTTCTCGACTTCCTCGTGGCTGTCGACGGCGAACAGGCTGACGCCGAGCGCATGCGCACGGGCGATGTCGCGTTCCTTCTTGATGGTGTTGCCGAAGGAGATGCGGGCAGCAGTCGCACCGGCGTTGAGCGCCATTTCGATTTCCGCGACGGACGCGCAATCGAAGTTGGAGCCCATGTCGGCGAGCAGCTTCAGGACTTCAGGAGCCGGGTTTGCCTTGACGGCATAGTAGATCGCGCTGTCAGGCATGGCGTGACGGAAAGCGGAGAAGTTGTCGCGCACGACGTCGAGGTCGACCACGAGGCAGGGACCATCGGGACGTCGGGTTGCGAGAAAGTCGCGGATGCGCTGAGTGGTCATGTCAATCCCTTTTCCAATTCCAGAGCTCCGGGAAAAACCGGAGGACAAAGGGCAGCCGCTCACTCGCATAGGAACCAGCCGGTGGAGACCCCGGAACCTTAGCAAGCGCTCGATTGCGCGAATGATGAATCAACGCCGCGTGAGCGACATGGATCCGGCTTTGTCTGCCATGGATTGGAGGGGGTTCCCTACCGCACTTCCGGCAATGAAGGTGTGCCTCTTCAGTAACCCCCGCTGATGGAAAGCAGGGAGAGAACAAAAAGGCCCGCACCGTCGTTGCTTAGGCGTCCTCGCATTTTCCGGTTGGCCGGAATAGCGACTGGAGGGGTTAATTCCAGGTACCTTACCGATTTCCTCACCAATTCGAGGGTTCGGCGGACACCCATGGGCACGTGCGACTTTGGGCTGACGTCGAGATAAGAATATTCGCCGTCATAATCAAGAGTTTTTTTGGGGTGGGGCAAAAAAACGAAGATGCGGGCGGAGTGCTAGCTCTGGTTGCGAATGGCCGCAAGACACCTCATACTCTGTATACTGTCAGGGAGGCGCGGCTATGTCGACGGCAGAGGATCAAATCAATCAATTGCAGGAAGAGAAGCGTCAAAAGCTGATCGAGAAGTCCAAGCAGATGCTGGACCCACACGACCCAGATATCCGCAGGAAAATTGCCGAACAGATCGCGTCACTTGACCCGGAAGATGAAGCAGAATCGATGCGCTGGATCGAAGCGGTAGCGTTTTGGAATGACGAAAAGTGGACGTGGCCCGATGAGGCGGAGTGACACGGAACGTCGCCCTTGCCTTTGCTCTAGGATTATCTGATTGATATTCCGGATATAAATCAGGACCGCAAAGCACTCATGGACACCCTCACCCGCATCCGCGCCTTCATCGACGTCGTCGAAGCTGAGGGGTTTTCCGCCGCCGCGCGCAAGACCGGCCGCTCCAAGGCGCTGCTCTCCAAATATGTCCGCGAGCTAGAGGACGAACTCGGCGCGCTTCTCTTGAACCGCACCACCCGCCAGTTCTCGATGACCGAGGCCGGCCACACCTATTATCGAACCGCATCCGACATCCTGAAGGAGATCGACAACCTCGCAGATCTCGTGCGCGAGAACAACGCGCAGCTGAAGGGCAAATTGAAGATCTCGGTGCCGCGCACCTATGTCGATGCCGATGTCGGCCAATCGCTGATCGATTTCGCCCGCGAGAACCCGGATCTCTCGCTGGAAATCGCCGCCGACGATCGCTTCGTCGACCTGATCGAGGAGGGCTTCGACGTGGCGATCCGCGTCACCAAGCTCGAGGATTCCGGCATGATCGCGCGCAAGATTTCGGATTTCCGCATCCACCTCTGCGCCACGCCGGAGTTTCTGGAGCGTCACCCGGGATTGCAGAACCCGTCCGATCTGTCGAACGTACCCTTCATCATCGACACCAACTCGCGCAGCCAGGGCAGCATCCGCTTTCAAAACCCTGATGGCACCTCCTTTGCCGTCGCCGTCTCCGGCCCGATCGAGGTTAACAGCCCGCACGCGACGCTGCGCGCGGCACTGTCTGGCATCGGCGTCGCCTTCATTCCCGATTTCATCGCCCGCAAGCCGATCGAGAGCGGCGAGCTGGTCACGCTGTTCAACGACTATATCGCCACCGACCGCGGCATCTACGCGGTCTATCCGCACCGCCGTTACCTGCCGGCAAAGGTGCGCATTTTCGTCGATTATCTTCACAATTGGTTCAAGAAGCATCCGTAAGCGGGAACGCTAGGTATCCGGTCCCAATTCGGTCCCATTTACTGGCAAGATCGCAGCAACTGATTTGGGCCGCCCACCCGGATACATTGCCTTTCCGGCACCTGAGCTTTTGCCCGAACTCTAGACATGAAGTTATCGGACGCATGAAGACATCGACTTTCCTGACGGCCGGCCTCCTCTCGCTCGTCCCCGCCGCCGCCTTCGCGCATCCACACATCTTCGTGGAGGCCCGCCTTGAAGTCGTCGCCGGCGATGACGGAAATGTCGCGGAGTTCCGCAACGTCTGGCGTTTCGACGAGGTCTTCACCTCCTCCGTCGTCATGGATTTCGACAAGAACAACGACCTGAAGCTGGAGCCGAACGAGCTCGCCGAAGTCGGCAAGACGGTCAAGGATTCGCTTGCGGACTACGATTACTACATGAACCTGACGATGAACGGGAAGAACGTCACGGTCCAGAAGCCCGACATCATCCATGTCGACTACCGCGACGGTCAACTCCTGATGTTCTTCGCCGTCAAGCCGGTCGAGACGATGCCGCTCAAAGGCAATCTCACCTTCGGCGTCTACGATCCGACGCTCTACACCTCGATCGACTTTCCGACCGACAAGGAGATGATCCTTGTCGGCGACGCCTTCAAGGCCTGCAAGCACCAGGTGGTCAGGCCGGATGCCGACCAGGTGATCTCGCAGAACAAGCAATCGCTGACCGATGCCTTCTTCAACGATCCGACCGGCACCAACATGTCGAAGCTCTTCGCCACCAAGCTGGACGTCACATGCTGAGGCGCAAGCCAACGCTCCTGCTTTACGCCACCGGCCTGCTTCTCATATCAGGCCTTGCCGCCGCGCATGCGCAATCGCCACTCGGCATCGGCACCGCGGAGCCGAGCTTCCAGCCTACGGGCGGCCCGCTAGCGCCGCTGTTTCTCTATATCAACCACGAGCAGCAGGCCTTCTACCGCGCGCTGACCAACGCGCTGAAGGCGATGCGCGAGGACCCATGGCATCTCGGCACGCTGGTCGGCCTGTCGTTCGCCTATGGCGTCTTCCATGCGGCCGGCCCCGGCCACGGCAAGGCTGTCATCTCCTCCTACATGATCGCCAACGAGATCGAGCTGAAGCGCGGCGTCGCCATCTCCTTCGTCTCGGCCTTCGTCCAGGGGCTGGTGGCGATCCTGCTTGTCGGCGGCGCCTGGCTGGTGCTGCGCGGCTCCGGCATCACGCTCACCATGGCCACGCAGGCGATGGAGATCGCAAGCTTCGTCATGGTCATCCTCTTCGGCCTGTGGCTACTGTGGCGCAAACTGCGCGCAATCATCCCGGCCTTCCAGCCAAGGCAGGAAGCGCTCGTGTCTGGCCCCGTCAGCATGATGCTCGACTGGCAGGACAGCGACCAGCGCGGGGAGAACACCTCTTACGCCTTCGGCGAAACGCAGGCCGCGAAGGCCGGCCACAAGTTCATATCGGGCATGGCCTGCGAGACCTGCGGCCAGTCGCACATGCCCGATCCGGCGATGCTCGGCGCGGAAAAGTTCAGCATCCGCGAGGCCTGGTCGGCGATCGTCGCCGTCGGTCTGCGCCCCTGTTCCGGCGCGCTGCTGGTGCTGACCTTCTCGCTGTTGAACGGTCTTTATCTCGGCGGCATTCTCTCTGTCTTCGCCATGTCGCTCGGCACCGCCATCACCGTTGCCATCCTGGCGACGCTCGCCGTCACCGCCAAGGGCACGGCGATGCGGCTTGCCGGCCGCGGCTCGCGGGCTTCGGCATGGGTCGGCAATGGCATAGAGATATTGGGGGCGCTGCTGGTGATTGCCATGGGCGCGCTGCTGCTTGGCGCATCGCTGCAGGGCGTCGGGTTTGGCGGTTAAGTCGTCGAGGTGGTGCCGTGTCGCCCCTAATCCCCCAACTTAACCGAAAACCCGCCTACAGCCCCCGCCGCCGCTGATACCGCGCCCGCAGCCAGAACACCGCGAAAAACGCCATCACCAAACAAACCCCAACGACGATCGCCAGCCCCGGCGAGTAATTGCCGATCCACAGCACGATCGACGGCATGAAGTAGATCACCAGCCCGGCGCAGACCAGAATGATCGCCGCGGCAATCGCCGGCGAACGGCGTTCGGATTTGGGGTCGGCCATGCGAAAATCTCCTGCGGGTGAGGAGAAGGGCTTAGGCCAGCCGCCCGCGAAAGGCAACCGGCCCCGATAGGACACGCGCCATGCCGTCAGACGGCAAGCGCCGGCAGGCTCAGGCCGTAACCTTGGCCGACGACACGGTCGCGTCGATATGGTCGAGCAGCGCGTCCGGCAGGCCAAGCCGGCCGGCGAGCAGGTCGAGGTAGCCGCGTTCGGCGCGGGTATCTGGATTGATGGTCAACCGCGTCGCGGTATAGAGCTCGACCTTCTGCTCCTCGGTGCGCGCAGCGGCCACGAGATCGTCGATATCGACGGGGTTGGCAAGTTCGTTACGCAGAAATGCCTCGGCTTCCGCGCCGAGATCGACCGCCTGTACCTTCTCCATGATGTTGGCCCGTTCGGCGTCGTCGATATGGCCGTCGGCCTTGGCGGCGGCGATCATCGCGCGGATGAGCGTCAGGGCGAAATCATTGGAGAGCTGCGGCCCCTCCAGGCTGAAGGCCGAATCCGGTGGCGGAAGCGCGATCGGCTGGCCGGTGGTGGCAGCAGGTTGCTGTGCTGCCTCCGGGGATTTGCCGGACTGGTAGTTCTTGTAGGCGAGATAGCCGAGGCCGGCGACGGCCGCGAGCCCGCCGATCGTCGCGACGTTGCCGGCAATGTTGCGGCCGGTCTTGGTGCCGAGCACGGCAGTCGCCAGCGCGCCGGCCTTCCACGGGTTGTTCTTGGCCATCTCAATCGCACCGCCAGCCCGGTCGCGGACACTGCCGCCGACACCCGGAATCTGCGATCCCAGAAACTGCTCAAGAAGCTTCTTCGCGTCAAACATACCTGATCGTCTCCCTTTTAAGTTTAAACGGAAGATAGGTACGCACGGCACGAATACAAATGCGGGCGGCAAGGCCGCCCGCACCATGCGGATCACAAAAATGTCAGATGAAAGCCGCCTCAGCCCTTCAGCGCAGCGGCCTCGGCGGCGAGCTTGGTGATGCCCGCCCAGTCTCCAGCGGCGATCAGTTCCTTCGGCGCAACCCAGGAGCCGCCGACGCAGATGACGTTGGGCAGCGACAGGTAGTCGCGGGCGTTCTTCAGCGAGATACCGCCGGTCGGGCAAAAAAGCGTGCCGGCGAGCGGCGAGGAGAAAGCCTTCAGCATGGCAGCACCGCCCGCCTGCTCGGCCGGGAAGAACTTCAGCACCTGGTAGCCTTCTTCGCGCAGCGCCATGACTTCGCTGGCGGTCGCCGCACCCGGCAAAAGTGGCACGGAAGACCCGCGCGCCACGTCGAGCAGTTCCTGCGTGGTGCCGGGACTGACGATGAACTTCGAGCCTGCCGCAACCGCCGCTTCCCAGTGGGCGGCGTTCAGAATCGTGCCGGCACCGACTTCGGCACCCTCGACCTCGTCGGCCACGGCGCGAACCGTGTCGAGGGCCGCCGGCGTGCGCATGGTGATCTCGATCGCCTTCAGGCCGCCCGCGACCAGCGCCCGCGCCAGCAAGACGCCCGACTTCACGTCATCGACGATAAGAACAGGCACGACAGGCTGCAGTTTCAGGATGGAAAGGAGCTTTTCTGTCTTTTCGCCCATGGCTGAGGGTCCTTTGAAACGATTGAAATCGGCGTTCGGAATAACGCGGCGGATGGACTTTGTCGAGACTGGTACCATCTTTGGGACAGGGTGGGTATCAACCCGAAACAATTTGCGCTAGCTTGGCACGGTCGTCAAAAAAGGGTCCTTCCAGTCATGGCGAAAGAGATCGAGCGGAAGTTTCTGGTACGCAGCGATGGCTGGCGCGTCGGCGCTGAAACCAAGTCGGTACTCCGGCAGGGCTATATCGCCTCCATGGAGGACCGCTCCGTGCGGGTGCGCATCATCGACAGGACAAGCGCGCGGCTGACCACCAAGATCGGTCGCAGCAGCATGACCCGCGACGAATTCGAATACGAGATTCCCGTCGCCGATGCCGAGGAACTGCTCGACGCGGCGATCGGCATTGTCATCGAAAAGACCCGCTATCGCGTTCCCTATCAAGGCTATACCTGGGAGGTGGATGTTTTCGCCGGCCGGCACCGCGGCCTCGTCATTGCCGAGGTCGAGATGAAGACGGAGAGCGACAAGCCGGCGCTTCCCGCTTGGCTCGGGCGCGAGGTGACGGGCGATTTCCGGTACTCAAATCAGGCATTGGCAACCGAATTTGAGCACGACCGGCATGCCCTTCAGCATACGGCCTGACCGATCCTTCAAAACCCAGTTCTACAAGGTGGCGCGGCGGCAGCTGCGCCATGCGATCGACATACTCGATACGCGGCCGCAGGGAACCGACCACGCGATCCATGAGGCCCGCAAGCGGCTGAAGCGCGTTCGCTCGCTCTATCGGCTGGTATCGCGTCAGGTTCCGAAATTCTCCACCCGCGAGAACGCCAGGCTGCGCGGGATCGCCCGGTCACTATCGACCCTGCGCGACGCGGCCGCCCTCGTGGAGACCGCGACCTATCTCCATGACCACGCTCGCGACAGTGACGAGGCCGAGGCGCTATCCCGCATCGTGACGGCGCTCTCGGCCCGGCGAGACAAGATCGCCGCCGCGCAGCGCGATCCCGAAAAGGTGGTAGCCGATACGATCGCCGCCCTGAAGAGAGCGGTGAGCGCGCTTGACGACGTCAGGCTCAAGGGCAACCACCGTCGGCAGGGGCGAATGCTGGCGCAGGGCTGGAACGACACCGTCCGCAAGGCCCGCAAGGCGCTGGCGGCCTGCGAGGGTCAGGTGTCGGCCGAGGCCTTTCACACGCTGCGCAAACGCACGCAGGACTATCGCGCCTACCACAAGCTCCTGAACCCGCTCTGGCCCGCCGCGATGAGCGCCAAATACGTGGAGGCGAGCGGCCTGATCGAGCTGCTCGGACGCGTCAACGATCTCGAGCTTCTCTGCGACCTCGTCGAGACCGAGCACCAGCATTTTGAAAATGCCGACGATCTCGCGCATCTGCTCTACACGATCATCTTTCACCAGCAGCAGGACCGGCATGCCGCGCTGGAACGCGCCGAGCATATCTTCGGCGCCGATGCCGAGGATGAGGCCATCAGGATCGAAGTGCTCTGGATCGCCTTCGGTGAGTGAATATTAGCCTCCGCTGCGGACGATTGCGCTTGCGCTCTGAAAGCTGTATTTCCAGCCGCATGACCGACACATCGACAAAACAGGCGACGAGCCCTTTCCTCGTCGCGGCGCTTTATCATTTCGTTTCCGTGCCGCACTTCGAAAGCCTGCGCGGCCCGCTGCAGCAGCTTTGCGAAGATAATGGCGTGAAGGGCACGCTGCTGCTCGCCCACGAAGGCATCAACGGCACCATCGCCGGGCCGGATGCAGGGATTGCGACGGTGCTCGCCCATCTGCGCGCCATGCCGGAATTCGCCCGCCTTGAGCACAAGGAAAGCCGCGCGTCGAAGATGCCTTTCGTGCGCATGAAGGTAAAGCTCAAGAAAGAGATCGTGACGATGGGCGTCGAGAACATCGATCCCAACAAGATCGTCGGCACCTATGTCGCGCCGAAGGATTGGAACGCGCTGATCTCCGATCCCGATACGATCGTCATCGACACGCGCAACGATTACGAAACGGCGATCGGCATCTTCAAGGGCGCCGTCGACCCGAACACCAAGACCTTCCGCGAATTTCCGGACTGGGTGAAGAACAACACCGGCCTGCACAACAAGCCGAAGATCGCCATGTACTGCACCGGCGGCATCCGCTGCGAGAAGGCGACCGCCTTCATGAAGGAGCAGGGCTTCGACGAGGTCTACCACCTCAAGGGCGGCATCCTGAAATATCTCGAGGACGTACCGCAGGAAGAGAGCCTGTGGGAAGGCGCCTGCTTCGTCTTCGACGAGCGCGTCTCGGTCGAGCACGGCTTGAAGGAGGGCGACCACAAGCTCTGCCACGCCTGCCGCAATCCGATCACGGCGGAAGAGATCACCTCGGAGAAATACGAGGAAGGCGTGTCCTGCAGCCAGTGCTACGACAGCCGCACCGAGGAAGACCGGCTGCGCTACCGCCAGCGTCAGCTGCAGATCGCGCTCGCCAAGAAGCGCGGACAGAAGCACATCGGCACCTGAGATCGTCCAGGAGACGGTCTCGTGATCAGGCGGCGCTGACGCGCCGTCCGCTGGTCTTGCGTGCCCGCGCTTCCATCAGCCGTTCGGTGATGTCCTCGGCGGAGACGGGCTTGCTGAAGAAGAAGCCCTGCAGCGTATCGCAACCGAACTGCGAGGCGATATCGGCCTGCTCCGGCGTCTCGATGCCCTCCGCCGTGACCGGAATGTCGAGCGAGCTGGCAAGCGCCACCGTCGCCTTCAGCATCTCGCGCTGGCTTTCGCTGTGCTCGATATCCATGATCAGCGAACGATCGATCTTGATGCGGTCGAAACCGAATTGCCGGAGATAGCCGATCGACGAGAAGCCCGAGCCGAAGTCGTCCAACGCGATTTTGACACCCAGCGTCTTCAGCTGCTCGATCGACTGCCGCGTCCGCTTCGGGTTCTGGATCATGTAACCCTCGGTCACCTCAAGCGTCACCCGCTTGGCCTCGATCTCCGTCTGCCGCAGCACGTAGCGCACATAATCGGTGAAGGCGGGGTTGCGGAACTGGCCGGGCGAAACGTTGACGGCGATCCTGAGCTCCGGCCATTGCTTGGCCGTCTCGCAGGCCTTGCGCAGTACGAACAGGCCGAGCGCCTCGATCAGGCCGCTGGTCTCGGCGACCGGGATGAACACGTCGGGCGACACAGGCCCATGGCCCGGGCGGTTCCAGCGCACCAGGGCTTCCACGCCGACCATCTCATTGCTGTCGGCGCCGATCAGCGGCTGATAGGCAAGCGTCAGGTCGCCGCCTTCGATCGCCTGGCGCAGATCGAGTTCCAGCGCGTTGCGCTCCTCGCGATCGGCATCCATGGCGGGATCGTAGAGCGTCATGCGGGCGCGGCCGGCTTCCTTGGCCTTGTACATGGCCAGATCGGCCCGCCGCACCAGCTCCTCGCGATCGACGCTGCCCGCGGGCGAAACCGCGATCCCGATGCTGGCGCCGATGACGACCACGCGCCGACCGATTTCCAGCGGTTCGGCCAGGAAATCGAGAATATGCTCGGAAAGCTGCAACGCTGCGGCATCCCCCTGCTGTGAAGCAAAGACGATGGCGAATTCATCGCCGCCGATGCGCGCAAGCACGGCGCCTTCGGGTATCAGCACCTTCAGACCGGCCGCCACCGCCCGGATCAGCTGGTCGCCAGTGCCATGGCCGTAGGAATCGTTGACCTCCTTGAAGCCGTCGAGGTCGAGATAGAGAAGCTGGACATTATCCTGCGTCTGCCTGGCGAGCGCCACCATCGCATTGACGGAGACGCGCAAGCCGTCGCGGTTCAGGAGCCCGCTCAGTCGATCACGCAGCGCCTCCTCGCGCGCCACGATCTCCTCGCTCTTCAGCCTGCGCCCGGCAAGCCAGCCGATGATCAGGAGCACGACGAAGAACAGGCCGACAAGGCAGATCGCCTGCACCACCTGGCGGCGCACGTCGGCATAGCCGACATCGCCGGGTGCGCGCGAGGTCCAGATCAGTTTGCCCAGCGACACGCCGAGTGCGTCCTCGATCGGCACGGAATAGGTCGCGGTGCGGTCCGCGGCAACGAGTTGCAGTCCACCGATGACATAGGTCTTGCCGATATCATCGATCTTGGCGGCGTCAAGATGGCGGATGAAGATGAGGTAGCGGTGCTTGCCCGGAGCCGCGGTGAGCGCGCCGGACTTTTCCCGCACCAGCGCCACGCCGCCCACGGCGATGCCGGATGTCGTGCTGATGAAGCCGGACGCCTCGGGCAGATCCTGCGGGCCGGCGGCTTTCACCTTGTCGAACAACGCCCAGAGCGCCGGCGAAAAGAAGTCCTGCAACGCGCCGTCCATCGGCTTGCCGTCGCGATAGACCATGATCGGCGTCTTGTTGTCATCGATGACAACAGCCATATCGAACAACGCGCTGTTGACCGACATCTCGCCATAGTTCGATACGGTCCAGTCCATGCCGTCGGTGGCATAGACATTGGTCGCGGCATCATCCCATGCGGCGTAATCGTTGAGGGTGGCGCCGAGCTGCGCGACGAAATTCTGCAGCGCGCCGGAAACGGTCTCGCGAGACCGCTCGTCATCGAGAACGTTGGACTTCTGCGCCACGTGATCCAGCGCGTTCAGCACCATCATCGTGACGACGGCGACAACAACGGCAAACGAAAACAGAACGCCGGCCACGGTTGTGTGGCGACCGGCTCCCAGAATCGCGCTTCGTTTGCTGAAGATCGACGGCATGCATTCTCCCTGTCGGGGAATACTGCCGGGAAGCCTTCAAAAAACGGTTAAAACGCGATTGAACGATTAAGCATTTCAGCCTCGTCCGCACAACGGTTTACACGGATAAAATCCTTGCATTTCAAATAGATGAAATCATTCAACTGCGCTTATCAAGAATATTCTTTCTGATATGGTCGCAGAATTTTGCAAGCGCGTTCAAAATATCGCCTTTACGCACGGCCGCATCGAGAACAGCCGCCTGCGCCGCCTCATCCTTGCCAAGCAACCCCAGACGCAGATGCGCCTCTTCGACGATATCGAACGACATGGTCTTCAAGACCTCGCTCAGCCGCGCCAGCGCGAAGTCGCCGCGGTGCGATGCATGCGCGATCATCACGGGCTTGAAGGGCACCTCGTCGCGCGACACCAGCCAGTCCAGCGCGTTCTTCAAGCCGCCCGGCAGCCCGTGCGCATATTCTGGGCAGGCGACGATAACGCCATCGGCGGCGCGCATCTTCGCCCCCAGCCGCTCGACAATCTCGGGTGTCTGCGCGCCCTCGCGATCGGGATTGAAGATCGGCAGATCACCGATGAGATCGCAAATCTCGATCGTCACGCCTGCGGGTGCGTGATCGCGCAACGCCTCCAGCAGCCGGCGATTGGTCGAGACCTTCCGCTGGCTGCCGCAGAGCGCATAAAGAAAGAGCGGTTTGGCGTCCATGACACTGGTCTATGTCAAACGACGATTCGCCCCAACGAAAAAGCGGCCCGGCAAGGCCGGACCGCTTCATCTCGGACAAGGATAAGACCAGATCTTACCAGGAGGGGATCAGGGCGCCCTTGAACTGTTCGTTGATGAACTTGCGGATGCTCTCGTCGTGGTAGGATTCGACCAGCGTCTTGGCCCACGGCGCATCCTTGTCGGCGGTGCGGACGACGATCACGTTGGCGTAGGGCGACTTCTCACCTTCGATGGCGATGGCGTCGGTCTTCGGATGCAGGCCGGCTTCCATGGCGTAGTTGGTGTTGATCACGGCGGCGTCGACGTCATCGAGCGAACGCGGCAGCTGCGCGGCGTCGATTTCGGCGAACTCGATCTTCTTCGGGTTCTCGACGATGTCGGCGACGGTGACCTTGACGCCAGGATTGTCCTTGAACTTGATCAGGCCCTTGGAAGCGAGAACGAGCAGCGCGCGGCCGCCATTGGTCGGGTCGTTGGGGATGGCGACGGTGGCGCCTTCCTTCAGCTCGTCGAGGCTCTTCACCTTCTTGGAATAGACGCCCATGGGCGTGGTGATCGTCGTGCCGATGCTGACGAGATCGAACTTGCGGTCGGCGATCTGGTTGTCGAGGTAGGGCTGGTGCTGGAACGAGTTGGCCTGGATGTCGCCATCGTTGAGCGCCTGGTTCGGCACCACATAGTCGGAGAACTCGACGATCTCGATGTTGAGGCCCTTGGTCTTGGCGATCTCGGCGACCTTTTCCATGATCTGCGCGTGCTCACCCGGCGTAACGCCGACCTTGATGTCTTCGGCGAGTGCCGAGCCGGCTGCGAAGGCAGCCAGCGCGGCTGCGATGATGAATTTCTTCATGGGTGTCTCCTTAAGTTGAATTATGGTTTGTTGTTAAAGGGTCAGTTTTTCCGGTTGCGCTTGTCGAAGCGGCGGGCAAGCCCGTCGCCGGCGCTCTGCACCAGCTGCACGAGAACGATCAGCACGATCACGACCATCACCATCATCTCGGGATTGAAGCGCTGATAGCCATAGCGGATGCCGAGATCGCCCAGTCCGCCGCCGCCGACGGCGCCGACCATGGCGGAGTAGCCGATCAGGCTGACGATTGTCATGGTAAGCGCCATCAGGATGCTCGGCCGCGCCTCCGGCAACAGCACCTTGAAGACGATCTGGAACGGCGTGGCCCCCATGGCGCGGGCAGCCTCGATCAGGCCCTTGTCGATCTCGCGGATGGCGGATTCGACCAGCCGGGCGAAGAAGGGGATCGTGGCTATGGTGAGCGGCACGATCGCCGCCCAGGTGCCGATCGACGTTCCCGTCAAAAGGCGTGTCAACGGCACGATGGCAACGACGAGGATGATGAACGGCGTCGAGCGCGCGGCATTGACGATCAGCCCGAGCACGCGGTTGGTCTTCGGCGCCGGAAACAGCTCGCCCTTGCCCGATGTGGCAAGGAAAACGCCGATCGGCAGGCCGATGATCGAGCCTACGATACCGGCGACGAACACCATCTGCAGGGTCTGCATCAGCGCCTTGGAGAGGAGGTTGTAGATCATATCAATCGACATAGCCGAGCACCTCCGTCTTGAGGCGTGTTTCCGCATAGAAGCGGTCGGCACGCGCGATGACTTCCGGATCGGCGGAATAGGAAACGACGAGCGAACCGAAGGGCTCTCCCCCGATCTCCTCGATCGCGCCGGCGAGGATATTGACGTCGGAGCCGAGCTCCGCGACCAGCCGCCCGGTCAAGGGCTTGAAGGCGGTCTCGCCGAAGAACACCAGCCGCACCAGCGCCCGGTCACCCGCAGACGGCTGCGCCTTGATGCCCGAACGCAGCCATTCCGGCAGCTTCAGCGCCGAGGCGAGCAGCGTGCGCGTCGTCTGGTGTTGCGGGTTGGTATAGACGTCGAACGTCCGACCGGCCTCGACGATGCGCCCGGCATCGATCACCGCCACGTGGCTGGCGATGGTCTTCACCACCTCCATCTCGTGGGTGATGAGGAGAACCGTGAGGCCGAGCTCGGCATTGATCCGCTTCAGCAGTTCGAGGATCGACTGCGTCGTCTCCGGATCGAGCGCCGAAGTCGCCTCGTCGGAGAGCAGCAGCTTCGGATCGGTCGCCAGGGCGCGCGCGATGCCGACGCGCTGCTTCTGGCCGCCGGAGAGCTCAGAGGGATAATTGCCCGCCTTGTCGCCGAGACCGACGAGATCGAGCAGCGGCCCGACCTTGGCGCGGATCGCCTGCTTGTCGACACCCGCGATCTCCAGTGGCAACGCCACATTGTCGAAGGCGGTGCGCGAGGACAACAGATTGAAGTGCTGGAAGATCATGCCGACCTGACGGCGCAGGCCGCGAAGCCCCTCTTCGCTGAGCGCGCCGACATCCACGCCATCGACGAGCACCTTGCCCGAGGTCGCCGTCTCCAGCCCGTTGACCATGCGGATCAGCGTCGACTTGCCGGCGCCGGAGCGGCCGATAATGCCGGTGATGGCGCCGCGCGCAACGGTGAGGTCGACCTTTTCGACCGCGGTGAACCCGCCCTCGCCTTGAGGCCCATAGCGCTTGCCGGCGCCTTCGAAGGCGACCATCGGGATCGCGCCCGCCGCGCCCTCTGGGTCTCGCCCGGAATGGCCGCCGGACGCGCCCTGGGCAGCGTCTTGTTGGGCCTGATGTTGGAGTGTCATTTCATGCTCGCCAAGTGTTGGTCTTCAAAAACTGGCGGTTCTATAACCGCTATCGCGCCGATTAGCCAATCGGGCGGCACATTCGAAGACAATCACGGGTACGAGACATGGACACGGGCTTTCGTTGCGGGCGGGAGAGAAGGGCGATCCGCCTTTCCTGCTGCTGCAACTTATGCCGCCAGTGGTCGAAACCGGACAGGGATGGTTTTTTATTTGTGCGATGCAGCAGGAAAAAATCTACCTGCCGCATAGACAATTCGAACTGAGGCGATCAGGCGCTCTTGTGATTACCCTTCGGAAACTGCGCAGCGAGCTCCGAGTACCACTTTCCGCTCGTCTTCACCGTGCGCACCTGGGTGTCGTAATCGACATGCACGAGGCCGAAGCGCATGCGATAGCCCTCCGCCCATTCGAAATTGTCCATCAGGCTCCAGGCGAAATAGCCACGCATCGGATAGCCGTCCTTGATGAGGTCGGCGACGACATCGAGATGCTGGATGTAATAATCGAGCCGCATCGTGTCCTCTATTGCACCCGCTTCGATGCCGGTATTGTCGCAGGCGCCGTTCTCGGTGATGTAGCACTCCGGCAGGTCGTAGCGGCGATAGAGGTCCTCCACCACATGCTTCAGCGCCGGCGCATAGACCTCCCAGCCGATATCGGTCTTGACGTCGCTGACGCGGGGCGCCTCGACCGTCCAGGGGAAATCGCCGGTCTTGGTGGGATCGTCGGCCACGCGCAGCGGCGTGTAGTAATTGAGCCCCCACCAGTCGAGCTTCTGGCTGATGATCGCAAGATCGCCCTCCTCGACCACGGGCATGCGGTCCCCCAGCGCTTCCAGGAACTCCTTGGGATATTCGCCCTTGAAGACGGGATCGAAGAAGGCGCCGTTGTGGAACTGGTGCGCCCGCTCGCCGGCTGCCTGGTCGCTAGCACTGTCGGAACCCGGGATGACCGACATGGAGTTGAGCACCAGGCCAACAGGCACGTTCGGCGCTTCCGAGCGGATCGCCTCGACGCCGAGGCCGTGCGCGAGGTTCATGTAATGCATCGCGTGCAGCGCCGCCTGCATGTTGCGCTCACCCGGCGCATGAATGCCATAGAGATGGCTGAGCCAGACGATGCACCAAGGCTCGTTGAACGTTGCGACGCTGTCCAGACGATCGCCGAGGCGCGCCATCACCGTCTTGGCGTAACGCTGATAGGCATAGGCCGTCGACCGCGCCGTCCAGCCGCCGTCGCCGGCAAGCAAAAGCGGCAGGTCCCAGTGATAGAGCGTGGCGAAAGTCTTGATACCCCGTGCCTTGCAGCCATCGACCAGGCGATCGTAGAAATCGAGCCCCTTCTCGTTCACCGGCCCGGTTCCATCAGGGATGATGCGCGGCCAGGCAATGGAAAAACGATAGGCCTCGACGCCGAGCGACTTGATGAGATCGAGATCCTCGTCGAGGCGGTTATAGTGATCGCAGGCGATGTCGCCATTGTCGCGATTGAAGACCCGGCCCGGCATGTTGCAGAAGGCATCCCAGATCGACGGCTTGCGCCCATCGGCCTTCGAGGCGCCCTCGATCTGGAAGGCGGCCGTCGCCACGCCAAAGGTGAAATCGCCGGGGAAACGGGCGGCCAGGGCCTTCGCGTCAATGGTTGTCGCATCAATCGTCAAACTGAAATCCTCCAAACTCGGCCGGTTGGCTGCCTCGCGCGTCCGGCGGCTTTCTACTCTACGTATAGGTTTCAAATGTCAAATCTGTAACGTTGCAGATGAATATGCCCACGATCAAAACACATCCTGGCCCGATGGCAGCAACAGCCGCCGCGTGATCCCGATCCGTTCAAGAAACACCGCATCGTGGCTGACGACAAGCAACGCCCCATCATAGGCGGCAAGCCCCGCCTCCACGGCGGCGATGGAATCGATGTCGAGATGGTTGGTCGGCTCGTCGAGGACAAGCAGCGGCGGCGGCTCCGCACCGCCCAGCACGCAAGCCAAACCGGCGCGCAGCAACTGTCCGCCGCTCAGCGTCGAAACCTGTTGAAGCGCTGCATCGGCCCGGAACATGAACCGCGCCAGCGCCGCGCGGCAGGCATTCTCGTTCGCACCGGGATTGAGCCGGCGGAAGTTGTCGGCGATCGACAGCGAGCGGTCGAGCAGGCTGACGCTCTGGTCGAAGACGGCAAGGCGCACGGGCACCGACAACGTGCCCGCCCAAGGCGCAATCCGCCCGGTGACGAGCGACAGCAGCGTCGTCTTGCCCGAACCGTTCGGTCCCTCGACCGCCACCCGCTCCGGCCCTGTCATCGCAAAGGAAAGATCGGTGATCACCGGCCGATCCGGCTCGTATCCGGCCGTCACGCCATCGAGCCGCAGCACCACCCGCGACGACAGCAGATGCGTCGACGCGAGCTTCGCGGAGAAAGGTTGCAGGATCTCGATGCGCTCGCGGGCGGCACTCGCATCCTGCATCGCCTCCTCGCGCCGCTTCTCGCCGAGCCGGACCTTGTCTCCCCTCGTATTCTCCGCCGCCCGCTTCAAGCCGCCGGCGACGATACGGGGCATATCGCCCCGCGCCGCCTTCTTGGCGCCGGCTTTGTCGCTGCGCGCCTGCCTCTCTGCCGAAAGCTGCGCACTGCGGCCGACATCCGCCACCCGCTTTTCCGCATCCGCCAGATCATGTTCGGCGGCGGCAAGCTCGATCGCCTTGCGCGCCTGAAACGCGCTCCAATTGCCGCCATAGCGCTTGGCTTCAAGCGTGGTCAGCTCCACGATCGCATCCATCCGCTCCAGAAGTGCCCGATCGTGGCTGACGACAAGCGCGCCGCCCCGCCAGCGCTCCAGCAGTGCGATCACCGCCTCGCGGCCATCGCCATCGAGATTGTTCGTCGGCTCATCGAGGATGAGAAAATCGGGTTCGCCGAAGATCAACGCCGCCAGCCCGACGCGCGTGCGCTGTCCGCCCGAGAGCGAGGCGAGCAGCGTATCGGGTTCCGCCGCAAACCCCATACGATCAAGCGCATCGGCAAGGCGGGTCTCGAGCGTCCAGTCGGCGGAAGCGACCTCGTCGGCCGACGCCTCGCCAATGAGCGCGCGCGCGACGATATCGAGTGCAGCACGAACACCGAAGAGATCGGCGACCGTGGTATCGGCATCGACCTGCACCGTCTGGCGCAGGATACCGAGCCGCCCGCGGACGGCGACGCCGCCGGATTGCGGCGCGAGATCACCGGTGATCAGCTTCAGAAGCGTCGTCTTGCCGACGCCATTGCGGCCGACCAGGCCGGTGCGCTCGGCCCCGAAGCTCAGATCGAGATTGGAAAAAAGCGGCCGGCCGTCAGGCGTGGACCACGAAAGATTGGAAAGGGTAATGGATGCAGGCATGGACATGGGTTTCCCGGATGGCAAGGCAAAGCGGCATTGCGATCGGGGTGAAATCCATGGTGCACCGTCCTGTTGGTATTGCGGATGGCTGCAATCTAGACATGCGGCTGGGTGAAATCAAGGCGGGGTGGAAAGTCCCCTTCCCCAACAATTTATAGCAAGTCCCCTCCCCAACCCCTCCCCACAAGGGGGAGGGGCTAACACGTGGCATGCCCTGTGCTCCCTCATATCAGTCCTAGCTGTTGAGAGGCTTCGGCTTGCCGAAGAGGATGCGCCCAGCAAGCCCCTCCCCCTTGTGGGGAGGGGTTGGGGAGGGGACTTTTCTCCGGATGCGGAGGGGTCTTTAGCCAGGTTGCGAAGAGCTCCGTCTCCCCCAACACCCAAATGCCCTACCCCGCCTTGCAATCCCCCCATTTCCACGGAACAACTCATCCATGAGCATCCCCAAGACGCACCCCTTCCCCTTCGACCCCACCTACGGCATGACGCTCGATGAGTTGCACGCCATCGTCCCGCCAAAGGCCCCACCGGGCTTCGACGCCTTCTGGCAGAAGCGCTACAAACGGGCGCTGGCGATCGATCCGCAGCCGACGCTGAAGCAGGGCAGCCTCACCCACCCTGCCTGGCAGGTGCTCGATATCACCTACACCTCGACCGATAACGTCACGATCGGCGGCTGGCTGCTTCTGCCGCGCAACACGCCGGTGCGGCGCGGGCTGGTTGTCGGCCATGGCTACGGCGGCCGCGATGCGCCGGATTTCGATCTGCCGGTAGAACAGACCGCCATCCTCTTCCCCTGCGCGCGCGGCATGTCGCGGAGCGCGCAGGCGCCGATCCCGCCAGATGCGCCCGGCCATGTGCTGCACAATATCGATAGGCCAGACGACTACGTCATCGGCGGCTGCGTCGAGGATCTCTGGATCGCGGTCTCGACGCTGCAGGCGCTCTATCCATGGCTCGCAAACCGCATCGGCTATATCGGCGGCAGCTTCGGCGGCGGCCTGGGCGCGCTGGCGATCCCCTTCGACAGCCGCATCGATCGCGGCCACCTGATCGTTCCTACCTTCGGCGACCGCGAGCGATGGCTGACCTTGCCGACGGTGGGCAGCGCCGATTCCGTCCAGACCTATAAAAAGACCCATCCCGACGTGCTCGATCACCTGCGCCTGTTCGACGCCGCGACATCGGCAACCCGCATCAACGTGCCGATGCTGGTGGCCGTCGCCCTGTTCGATCCGGCCGTCGCCCCGCCCTGCCAGTTCACCGTGGCGAATGCGCTTCCGCCGTCAAAATATAATGAAATCTTCATCCTCGACGCCGGCCATTTCGACTATCCTGGAATGACGGAACAGAATTTTGCTCTGCGCGAAAAACTGCGAGGTTTCTTCAGGGTTCATGAACCGGGAATATCTGCGCTGGCATAGCCCGCGCCTGCATCGCGAGATGGAGCTGTTGGTGTTCGGCCATGCCGGCGCCAAGGTGCTGATGTTTCCGACGCGAGACGGTCGTTTCTGGGAATATGAACGGATCGGCCTCGTCGCCAGCCTCGCGAACAAGCTCGAAGCCGGCCAGTTGCAGCTCTATTGCATCGAAGGCCTGGCCACGGAAACCTTCTACGGCTTCGACCGCCACCCGGCCGAGCGTATCCATCGCCACCAGGCCTTCGAGGACTACATCCTCAACGAAGTCCTGCCGCTGATGGCCGCAAAGAACGGCCATGACTGCACCATCGTGCACGGCTGCAGCCTCGGCGCCTTCCAGGCGGCGAGCCTCGTCTTCCGCCACCCGCATCTGTTTCGCAAACTCGTCGCCTTCTCCGGCCGCTACGACCTGACGCTCAGGGTCGAATCTTTCGGCGACCTCTTCGACGGCTATTATGACAACACCGTCTACTTCCACACCCCGACGCACTTTCTGCCAGGCCTCCATCACGGCTGGCAGCTGGACAAGCTGCGTGAGGTCGAGATCGTCATGACGATCGGCAATGCCGATCCCTTTCTCGACAACAACCACTATTTGAGCCGCCTGCTGTCGGACAAGCGGGTCGGCCACCAGCTGCATGTCTGGGATGGCCGCGCCCACCGCGCCAGCGCCTGGCGCAAGATGGCGGCACTCTACATCTGAGCGGCCCGCCCCCTATCAATAACGCCAAAGTCAAAACTCGTGAATTGTCATTGCAGAAGCGGCGGCTAAAGGCTGGAGACAGTCTTAACGCACGAAAGGTCATCCATGTTCGCTTCGATCCACGCCCTGCAGCCGGCCCTGCTCAGCCTGCTGCGCATCGTCTCCGCGCTCGTGCTCTTCAGCTACGGCACGCAGAAGATTCTGCATTTCCCCGCTGCCGAGCGCGTGCCCGATGTCGGGTCGATATCCTGGATTGCCGGCCTGCTTGAACTGACGCTCGGCTTCCTGGTGCTGATTGGCTTTCAGACCCGCGCCGCCGCCTTCGTTCTATCGGGCCTGATGGCTTTCGCCTATTTCATCGGCCATGCGTCGAAGAGCTTCTTCCCCGCCCAAAACGGCGGCGTCGCCGCCATCCTCTTCTGCTTCGTCTTCCTCTACATCGTGGCGGCCGGTGCCGGTCCGTTCAGCGTCGATGCGATGATGAAGCGCAGGAGTGGGCAGGCTGTAGCGGCTTGATCAGATTTTTGTAGACGTCGGCGGCTGGGATACCCCCCTCTGCCCTGCCGGGCATCTCCCCCTCAAGGGGGGAGATNNATCTCCCCCCTTGAGGGGGAGATGTCCGGCAGGACAGAGGGGGGTGCGCCACACGGCACACCCCACACCATCAAACCTTAACCCACGCCCCATTGCGCTTCGACGACGCGACGCAGGCATCGACGAACGCCACACCCTTCACGCCATCGTCAACCGTCGGGTACACCACCGCCTTGTCGACCGCCTTATCCTTCTTGTGCGCGTTGATGGCGTGCGCTGCTTCCGTGTAGATCGTCGCAAACGCTTCGAGATAGCCTTCCGGGTGACCGGACGGGATGCGCGAGACGCGCGCTGCCGCCGCGCCGGAGCCGGCGCCGTTGCGGGTGATCAGGCGCTTCGGCTCGCCGAACGGCGTGAACCAGAGATAGTTCGGATCGGCCTGCACCCATTCCAGACCACCCTTGGTGCCGTAGACGCGGACCTTCAGACCGTTCTCGTGGCCGGGCGCCACCTGGCTGCACCAGAGCATGCCCTTGGCCGGCTTTTCCGAACCCTTGGCCTTGAAGCGCAGCATTACGTGGGCGTTGTCGTCGAGGCGACGGCCTTCGACGAAACTATCGAGATCGGCGGCAAGGCTGTCCAGCTCGAGACCGGAAACGAAGGTGGCGAGGTTATAGGCATGCGTGCCGATATCGCCGGTGGAGCCACCAGCACCCGACTGCGCCGGGTCGGTGCGCCACACGGCCTGCTTGGCGCCGCTCTGCTCGACGGCTTCGGTCAGCCAGTCCTGCGGATATTCGGCCTGCACCAGGCGGATGTCGCCGAGTTCGCCATTGGCGATCATCTCGCGCGCCTGGCGCACCATCGGATAACCGGTGTAGTTGTGCGTGAGGATGAAGAGCGCGCCGCTCTCATCGGCGACCTTCTTCAGCTTCTTGGCGTCGGCGAGGTTCGAGGTCAGCGGCTTGTCGCAGATGACATGGATGCCGCGACGCAGGAACTCCTTGGCGGCGTCGTAGTGAACGTGGTTCGGCGTGACGATCGACACCGCCTCGATGCCGTTCTTCAGCTTCGCCTCGCGGATCGCCATCTCGCGATAGCTGGAATAGGTGCGGGTGGGATCGAGCCCGAGATCGGCGCCCGAGGCCTTGGCCTTTTCCGGCGTCGACGACAGCGCGCCCGCGATCAGCTCGTACTGATCGTCGATACGGGCAGCGATGCGGTGCACCGCGCCAATGAAAGCGCCGGCCCCACCGCCGACCATGCCAAGCCGGATGCGCGGCTCGCGCGTGTGTTCCGTTGATGCTTCGATTGCCATGTGTTCCTCCAAATTTGTGCTGTATTTGCGTGAGGTGGATTTAACGCTGTGCCGTGTGGCCCCCTCATCCCCGGTGCAGCAAGCTGCACCTGACCTGCCGGCACCTTCTCCCCGTTGGGGAGAAGAGACTCGGGGTGAGCCGCTTGCGCCAACCTCCCCTTCTCCCCAACGGGGAGAAGGTGGCCCGAAGGGTCGGATGAGGGGG
>UBVW01000030.1:0-57785 GCA_900469085.1 Hyphomicrobiales bacterium
CCTATCTCTCAGGTCGGGCATCCAGGCACCTAGACAAGATTGCACGGTAAGCGGCCTCGCCATATGGTTGGCATTGACCTGCGCGAACATAGCAAACCTCTTGCCGACCACCAATGCCGGCGCAGGGTTACGAAGCATCGGAACGGACGTACACCGCGACGGCTGCGGCGATGTCTCTCGCCGCGAGCGATAGCGGTATAACTTCGCTGAACTGGCCGGGAGAGCCGAGATTACTGGAACAGGCTGATGATGCCGCTCGGCGCGGAATTGGCGATCGACAGCGCCTGGATGGCGAGTTGCTGCTGGGTCTGCTGGGCCGCGAGCCTGGAGGATTCCTGTTCCATATCGGCATCGACGAGACGGCCGACGCCGCTTTCGAGACTGTCCATGAGTTTGCTGGCGAAAAGCGTCTGCCCGTCGATGCGCGTCTGCAGGGACCCGAGCGTGCTGGCGCTTTCGATCGATCGCTTCAGCATATACTCGACGCCGGTGAGATACTCGTCGACACCGAAAGCGGAGCGGGTGACGTCGACCTCGTCGAGGTCGAATTCAAGCGTCCAAGGCGGATCGGACTGTACGTTGCCGACGCTGACGCGGGCGGCGCGGTTGCCAGCTTCCGGATAGAGGCTCCGATCCGCCGAGAAGGTGATCGTGTCGCCCGATGGCGTGATCACCAGATCGCTGCCCGCCGAGGCGAATGCGATGACGGTGGCCAGGTCCGTCGCATTGCCGACATAACCATCGCTTGTGCCAAGCGCTGCATCGACCGTCGCGCGGTCGATCGTGTAGGTCTGCAACGGGTTGGGGCCCACCTGCACGTCGAAGGTGATGGACGCCTTCTCGGAAAAAGTAAACGACCGGCCGAACGTCATGGTGGCCTCAGGATACATGTTGTCGTGATTGTAGAGCGGCGCATCCTCGAGGCCGAGCGCGAAGCCGGATGGATAGACGCCGCCAAAATCCGATCGTACGCCGGTTATGTTGATGCTCGAACCCGGATGACCCGAAGCTTCGAGTGAAGCGATCTCGAAATTTCCGGCCGTCAGCGAACCGGAGAAACGCGTCTCGTTGGCTGTCGCAGGCACGCCGTTATCGGCAAAGACCTGATTGAGAACCTTGCGCATGTCGGACGCTGTGCGGATTTTGCCGTCGGTCGTGCCCAAGGCGGTATCGATTACGCTCTTGTCGATCCTGAGCCCGGTGAAGGTCTCGCCGGCGGAATAATCTCCCGCGTCGACTTCCAGATCGAAATCGATGTAGTCGGTTGCACCGAAGGTGGCCGGGCCGGTAAAATCGTGGTTCTCGTGACCTTGATGGGCATCCGAATTGATGTTGGTGCCGCGGAAGCCGCCGATATTGCCGACACCGTCCAGTTCCTTTTGCAGGATGCCGCCGCCGCCGGTGTTCAGCATGCTGCTCAGCTTAAGGTTCACGCTTTCCGTTTCCACTTTCACCGAACCGTCATCCGCGCGGACGAATGACGACATGACGGAGGTGGTGAGATCATCCGTGACCATCAGATGCGTCGGAGCGTTCGTCGTCAGCCAGTTGACACCATTGAAGCTGGACGAAGCCACGATGCTTTCGACCTGCAGATTGAGCTGCTGCAACTCATCCTGGATCTTGGCCTTGTCGACACCGTCTTCAGTCGCGGCAACGAGCTTCGCCTTGTACTCTGTGAGCACATCGACGATCGAGTCCGTGCCGGCGTAAGCGGTGTCGACTTTGGCGGACGCCATTCCGAGCGCATCCGAGACAGCGGAAACGGCCTTGCTATCGGATGTCATCGTCGTGGCGATAGACCAATAGGCGGCATTGTCGGACGCCGCTTCCACGCGCAGACCCGAGGATATCCGACCCTGGGTTTCCTGCAGTCCTGAGTTGAGAGAGCGTAGAGTCTGTAGTGCTGCAAGTGCCGAGGTATTGGTCAAAAGCGACGTCATCGGAGACCCAGATAAATAAAACCTTGAATTAAAACGAAGAGCTTACCTGCTGATTCTTACAGCCTATGGGTGCCAAACTAAGAAAATCTCGGTTAACAAAGTATGGATACGATTAGCTAAATCTGATGGAAATGGCACAACTCGGGAGTTGTTCTTGTTTCTCTCGCGTAAAATTTCGCAAAAGTAGCGCCATCAAGTATTTTCCAAGACGTTCCCGATCAAAAAACTTAAGGATCGGACCTGACAGGAAGAATTCAGCCTCCGCGAGGTATTGCCGATCCAAACATGGTCACGCTCACGATTTAAGCTTGCGCAGACACCGAGACGTGATACGGCAAGCGGCCACATCCCCAGAATTCGCGATACCGCGACGCATTGATGTCGCATATGAGTGCGATCGTCCTAAAACGTGATGGCGGTCGCGTTTGGATTGGGCGGGCCGTGTCATGAGGGGTCTGAGGCACGGCCCGCAACGCAACTGAGGTAAGGGCATATGTGGGATATCCTGACGATATTAGGCATCTTCGGCTTGCTCTTTCTGGGGCGAGAGGCGCAGATCGTTCTCGCAAAGGCTCGCGCTTCCGGATGGAACGATTTCCCGCGGCGCTGAGCTGATCTCGACCAACCTGCTTCGATCGGCTGAGAATGAGCGGCGCCATGAGCGGCGCCTGCTTCCATTGCCTGATGCCGACATGCGCAACTCATTCGAATGAGCGAAGTGCAAGACGGCTTGCGGGATGGTACGTTGCGCTGTCTCGTTGGTATTGCGTTATCGACTGTGTTGCGTTCGCGAGACGTGGCCCGCCTTGAGCGGGCTTTTTTTCGCCCAGACGATGCCGTTCGGCACTATTTCGCCGGTGTTTCCCCGTCCGCCGGGCTCTGCGGCAGGGATTGCAGCAAGGTCTGGCGCGCCGAGCGAAGATGCACCCTGCAGGCGGCCTCTATCGCTGCTGGATCGCCCGTTTCAAGGGCTGCGATATAATCCAGATGCTCATGGATGGCGCGCTCGTTGCGCTCGCGGGCGAAGGCCTTGTTCCATTGGTAGTGATAATGGAAGACGATGGCGATGGCATCGTAGAAATCAGCGATGAAGCGGTTCTTCGCGGCGCCGTGGATCAAGAGATGAAAGCGCTCGTCCAGGGCTGAGAATTCCTTGTAGCGACGGTCGAGATCCCCGAGCATGGCGTGATGCTCGGCCTTGATCTCTGCAAGCGCCCGCCACGCCTCATTATCACGAGGCAGCCTACCGAATTCGGCGGCGGAGTGGAGTTCGAACATCTCGCGCACCTCGGCGAGTTCCAGCGCGAATTCGCGGGTGAAGCCCTTGAGGATCCAGTGGCTGTTCGGCCGCTTCTCGATCAGCCCGAAACGCGAAAAGCGGATGAGGAATTCGCGCACGCTTGTCGTGCCGGTGCCGATATCGCGGGCAAGTTCCAGTTCGTTGATCTGCGTGCCGGGTGCGGCGTCATCCGACAGGATGCGCTGCATGAAGCTGCGCTCGATGATGTTGTGCAGGGAATCGGTCTCTTCCGAGGGAAAGAGATCGGCCTGCGTGGGCGTGCGCAACACCACCTTCTGCCGCTTGTTCCAGCGGATGATGCCTTCCTCGTCGAGCCGGGTCAGAATGGCGCGGGCCGTGCTGCGGCTGATGCCCAGTTTGGCGGCGATATCGGGCTCGGAGGGCAAGGTCTCGTCGGCGCGCAGCGCCGCAGCATAGCGATTATACGCCTCCTTGAAGACCGTGTTTTGCCGCGCCATGCACACCCCGCCTTGTTGCCCTGCGGCGCAGGACGAAAGCCCGCGAATGGCGGGCGCCGGCGCGTGGCAGGTGCTTATCTCTCGGCGATCCTTATCTTATTTTGGATCGTCCGCGGCTGTTTGCCTCCCTCGTCCACAGGATCAATAATCCCGTTGACTTGAAAATGTTTATTGTAGATAAAAAACAAAAGCAATGCGCATTCGCCGATGCAGCGGGTGTTTCCCTCGGGAGAAGATCGTTGAAGAAAGACCCTTGGATTATCCTGTCATCAGGCGACAATGTCGCGGTGGCCACGGCCCCGATCGCCGCGGGCGAGGTGGTGGCAGGGATAACGACGCTGGAGAAGATCGACCCCGGCCACAAGATCGCCTTGTCAGATATCGCGCTCGGGCAGCCGGTCGTGAAGTACGGGCAGGCGATCGGGCGCACGACGTCAGACGTCAAGGCCGGCCAGCACATCCATAGCCAGAACCTGCATTTCGAAAACGACCGCCTGGCTGCTACCGCCAATTCGGCGCCGGAAGAAGCGAGCGACCAAGACCGGGCGCGCACCTTCATGGGCTACAAGCGCGCGGACGGACGCTCGGCGACGCGCAACTATATCGGCATCATCGCCAGCGTGAACTGTTCCACCACGGTCTGTCGCGCCATCGCCGACCAGGCCAACCGCACCATCCTGCCGCATTACGAAGGCATCGACGGCTTCGTGCCGATCGTCCACGACCAGGGCTGCGGCATGAGCTCGACGGGCGACGGCATGGCGGTGCTGCACCGGACGCTGGCGGGCTACACGAGGCATGTGAACTTCGGTGGCGTGCTGATGATCGGGCTCGGCTGCGAGGTCAACCAGCTGACGCTCTACGGCCAGAGCGGCGCCGGCAATTCCAAGCGTCATTTCAACATTCAGGATGCCGGCGGATCGCGCCGCGCCGTCGAGCGCGCCATGGGCATGCTGAAGGAGATCGCCGACGATGTCGGCCGCGAGCGGCGCGTGCCGCTGCCGATCAGCGACATCATCATCGGCATGCAGTGCGGCGGCTCGGACGGCTTCTCCGGCATCACCGCCAATCCGGCGCTCGGCGTGGCCGCTGACCTTCTGGCGGCTGCCGGCGGCACGGCGATCCTGTCCGAGACATCCGAGATCTATGGCGCCGAACATCTGCTGCGCAGCCGCGCGGTGAGCGAAGAGGTCGCCCGCAAGCTCGATGAGAAGATCGTCTGGTGGGAGAAGTATGTGGCGATGCACGGCGCCTCGCTCGACAACAACCCCTCCCCCGGCAACAAGCGCGGCGGGCTGACGACCATTCTGGAAAAATCGCTTGGCGCCGTTGCCAAGGGTGGGCGTTCGCCGCTGACGGCGGTTTATGGTTATGCCGAACGGGTGACTGCGCCCGGGCTCGTCTTCATGGACACACCAGGTTACGACCCTGTCTCGGCTACCGGCCAGGTCGCTGGTGGAGCCAACATGATCGCGTTCACTACCGGCCGCGGCAGCTGCTTCGGCTGTCGCCCGGCGCCGTCGATCAAGCTCTCAAGCAATTCGGCGCTCTACGCCTCGATGGAAGAGGACATGGACATCGACTGCGGCACGATCGCCAGCGGCGACGCGACGATATCAGGCAAGGGGCGCGAGATCTTCGACCTGATCATCGACACGGCATCCGGCAAGAAAACCAAGAGCGAGGAATTCGGCTACGGCGATAACGAATTCGTGCCTTGGCATCTGGGAGCAACGCTTTAATCAAGAATATCGACAGTCTTCAGGGAGGAACGATGAAGACGAGGAGGATCGGCCGGACCGAGCTTGAGGTGACCGAAGTGAGCTTCGGCGCCGCAGCCCTTGGCGGCCTGTTTCGCGCCTGCCCACGGGAGCAGGCCATGGATACGCTGGACGCTGCCTGGGATAGCGGCATCCGCTATTTCGACGTGGCGCCGTGGTATGGGCTTGGGCTCGGCGAGCGCTATGTCGGCGATTTCCTGCGCGGCAAACCGGAAGCGGAATGGGTGCTGTCCACCAAGGTCGGACGACTGCTGCGGCCGGTGCCGACGGGGACGGTTCCCGACTACTCTTACGTCGATCCGCTCTCCTTCGATGCGGATTACGACTATTCCTATGACGGCATCATGCGCTCGGTCGAATTCAGCTACGCACGGCTGGGGCTGAACCGGATCGACATTCTCTATGTTCACGATATCGGCGGCTATACGCATGGCGCGGCGAAGAACGCCGTCTATCTCAAGCAATTCCTCGACACCGGCATCAAGGCGCTGGAAGAGCTGAAGAAAACGGGTGCAATCAAGGCGTTCGGGCTCGGCGTCAACGAGGTGCCCGTTTGCCTCGACGTGATGCGCAATGCCGAGATCGACTGCATCCTGATGGCCGGGCGCTACACGCTGCTCGATCGCTCGGCCGAAGCCGAGCTGCTGCCGCTCTGCCGCAGGAAGGGTACCTCGCTCGTGGTCGGCGGCGTCTTCAACTCCGGCATTCTGGCGACCGGCGCGGTGCCAGGGTCGAATTTCGACTATATGCCGGCGACGGAAGAGGTGCTCGCCAAGGTGCGCGGCATGGAAGAGGTCGCCAGGAAAAACGGTGTGCCGCTCGCGGCGCCGGCGCTGCAGTTTGCGCTGCGCGATCCGCTCGTGTCGTCGGTGCTGATCGGCACCGGCAAGGCATCCAGCGTGGCGCGCAACATGGATCTCTTCTCGCCGATTTTGCCGGAGACGATCTACCCGGAATTCGATAGTTTCACGCTCGTTGCGCCGCCACTCGGCGAAGATGCTGTCCGCGTTTAAGGAAAAACAGAATGCTTAAAGGAATTCATCCCGTCCTCAGCCCCGATCTATTGTGCGCCATCGCGCGCATGGGCCACGGGGACGAGATCGTCATCGCCGACGCCAACTTCCCGTCCTTTTCCATGGGACCGGAAATGATCCGCGCCGATGGCGTCAGTGCCACGACCATGGCGGAAGCGATCCTCACGCATATGCCGCTCGATACCTTCGTGCCGGAATCGGCCTGGGTCATGGAAGTGGTGGGCGATCCGACCGCGGTGCCCGACGTTTGCAAGGAGTTTCAGACCATCGTGTCCAAGCGTGCCGGCGATTTCGGCATTTCGACGCTTGAACGCTTCGCCTTTTACGAACGCTCGCGCAAGGCCGCCTATATCGTCGCGACCACCGAGTTTCGACTTTACGGCAACATTATTCTTAAGAAAGGCGTCGTGCTGCCGGACGAGGTGTTCTGGGGATAAGGAGAAAAACGGAATAAACGTTCCGCATTGACAATCGTACGGAGCCGATATTTCGTAAGTTGAACTCGAGGCCTTTGCAGGCCGGATGTCCTGGAGAGACGTCTGGCCTCGGAGGAAAAGGCAACGAGACTGGGAATGGGGCGTTGCCGACGTTTTGACGCCGACGGCTCGATCGACAAGCGAGTGCGGGATTGGTCCGGAAAGAGCCAAAGGGCTTACCAGACGCAGTCTTGCCAACAGGGCAGGCCTCGGCTAGCTTCGAACTCGTAAATGTTTTTTATCGATAAAAGTCTCTCGTTCGCGTTCGCGAGAGATTTCCTGGAGGAGAACGCACCTGAGAGGAGAACCAACATGCGCATGAAGTCCATTCTTTCGCGTCGCACCTTTACCGCTCTCGCGGGCGCCGCCGTCATGGCAACGGCCGTGCCGATGCCGTCCTTTGCGGCAGACGTGACCATTCCTATCATCGTCAAGGACACCACGTCCTTCTACTGGCAGATCGTGCTGGCCGGCGCCCGCAAGGCAGGCCAGGATCTTGGCGTCAAGGTGCCCGAACTCGGTGCACAGGCCGAGTCCGACGTGAACGGCCAGATCAGCATTCTCGAGAACGCCGTTGCCGGCAAGCCGGCCGCGATCGTGATCTCGCCGACCGAATTCAAGGCGCTCGGCAAGCCGATCGACGAAGCTGCAAAGTCCGTTCCGATCATCGGCATCGACTCCGGCGCGGACTCGAAGGCCTTCAAGTCGTTCCTCACCACCGATAACGTCCAGGGCGGCCGCATCGCAGCCGACGGGTTGGCCGCGGCGATCAAGGAAATGACCGGCAAGGAAGAAGGCGAAGTCGTCATCCTGACCAACCTGCCGGGCGTCGGCTCGCTCGAGCAGCGCCGCGAGGGTTTCCTCGATCAGCTGAAGACCAAGCATCCGGGCCTGAAGCTCATCGCCGACAAGTATGGTGACGGCCAGGCAACCACCGGCCTCAACATGATGACCGACCTGATCACCGCCAACCCGAACCTCGTGGGTGTGTTCGCCTCGAACCTCATCCTCGGCCAGGGCGTCGGCCAGGCGATCGCCGAAAACAAGCTCGGCGACAAGATCAAGGTCATCGCCTTCGACAGCGACGACAAGACGGTCGGCTTCCTCAAGGACGGCTCGATTGCCGGCCTCGTGGTGCAGGATCCCTATCGCATGGGCTATGACGGCGTGAAGACCGCGCTTGCCGTGTCCAAGGGCGAAAAGGTCGAGGCAAACGTCGATACCGGCGCCAATCTCGTCACCAAGGCCAACATGAGCGACCCGAAGATCGACGCGCTCTTGAACCCGAAGATCAAGTAACGAACGGACGCCGTCCGTGCGGGAGCGATCCCGCACGGACCTTCTTCCCTTCGGCCGGTCTCCTGAGGAGGAGCGGACGGCGAAGGACGACATGGCAATTCGCGAGGAGGAGACGCAAATGAGCCTGGAAGAGGTCAGTCATCGCCACGATGACAGCGCCAAGCTGAAGGAGGCGAACCGCGTGCCCGCGGGTGCCCCGATCCTCGAACTCAAGGGATTGCAGAAGAATTACGGATATGTGCAGGCGCTGAAGCCCGCAACGATCACCTTCCTTGCCGGCGAAATCCACGCGATCGTCGGCGAAAACGGCGCCGGCAAGTCGACGCTGATCAAGCTGTTGACCGGCGTCATCACCCGCACGGCCGGCGAGGTCCTCTGGTGCGGACGCCCAGTCGCGCTTGCAACGCCCAACGAGGCGATCGCGCGCGGCATCAACGCGGTGCACCAGGAAGTCGTTCTGTGCCCGCACCTGACGGTCGCGGCCAACCTGTTTCTTGGCGACGAGGTCAATCAGTTCGGCCTGATGCGCAAGCGCGAGATGGAGAAGATGGCGCAGACCGTCCTCAACGATCTCGGCTTCGGGCTGCCGGCCGGCGTCCCCTTGAGCGATCTCACGATTGGCCAGCAGCAGCTTGTCGCGACTGCGCGCGCCGCCATGCGCGGCACGCAGTTCCTGATCTTCGACGAGCCGACCGCCTATCTGACGCGCCAGGAATCCGCACAGCTCTTCAAGCTTATCCGACGCCTGCAGAACGAGGGTGTCACGATCGTTTACATCAGCCATCGCATGGAAGAAGTCTTCGAGCTCGCGGACCGCGTCTCGGTTCTGCGCGACGGCACGCATGTGGGAACGCGCGATATCGGCGAGACCAACGAGAACGAGCTGATTGCGCTGATGATCAACCGCTCGATCGAGCAGATCTATCACAAGGAAGAAATCCCGATCGGCGAGACCATCGTCGATGTGCGGGGGCTGTCCGGGCCGGGCTTCGAGAACGTGTCGCTTTCGGTAAAGGCAGGTCAGATCGTCGGCCTCTACGGCCTGATCGGCGCGGGGCGCAGCGAATTCGCGCTCGGGCTCTACGGGCGAGAGAAGACCACGGCCGGCGACATCCACTGGATGGGCAGGAAGGTCAACATCAAGGACGAGCGCACCGCGATGGAACTGGGGATCGCACTGGCGCCGGAGAGCCGCCGCGACCAGGGCCTCTGCCTCAACCTGCCGATCGGCCTCAACATCAATCTGCCGGTCTTCAAGCGGCTGAGCAAGGGCCCGGTCATCAGCCACAGCGAGGAGACGCAGAACGCCGACCAGCAGATCCGCGACCTCGCGATCAAGACGCCGAGCCGGCGGGTGCTGGTGTCGGCGATGTCTGGTGGCAACCAGCAGAAGGTCGTCATCGGCAAGTGGCTGAGCCATGGGGCGCGGCTCTTCATCTTCGACGAACCGACCGTCGGCGTCGATGTCGGCACGAAGGCCGAAATCTACCGGCTGTTCGCCAAGCTTCTGAAGCAGGGCGCGGGGATCATTCTCATCTCCTCCTACCTGCCCGAGGTCTACGAACTGGCGGACCGGCTGCATGTGTTCCGCAGCGGACAGCTCGTGGCAAGCCACGATTTCCACGCCGCCACGCATGAAGAAGTGCTGAGCGAAGCGATCGGCGTCTAAAAGAACAAGAGGGAGAGAGAACAATGACCGTAACCCCCACCGAGATCGCCGCGCCACCACCGCGGCGCAAGGTCAACATCCTGTTCGGCCTGACCCTGATCGGTCTTCTGGCCTTCCTGTGGATCCTGCTCGGCTTCGTCACTGCCAGCTTCTGGACGCCGCTCAACATCTCCAACCTTCTGCGCCAGGGGGCGATGACGGCGATCCTGGCGCTTGGCCAGACCTTCGTGATCATCACCGCCGGCATCGACCTTTCCGTCGGCGCCATCGTCGGCTTCTGTACGGTTATCCTGGCCTGGCTGCTGCAGGCGGGCTTCCCCGTCTGGGCAGCGATCCTGATCACGCTGCTGATTGGCGTGGCGATCGGCGTGTTTCATGGCTTCGGCATCGTCAAGATGGGTCTGCCGCCCTTCATCATCACGCTGGCGACGCTGACATCGCTGCGCGGCATCGGGCTGCTGATCACCAACGGCTCGACGATCAACATCGTCAACGAGCCGTTCACGAACTTCGCACGTGCCGACTTCCTCGGCGTGCCGAGCCTGTTCTGGATGGTCATCCTGGTGGCGATCCCGTCTTATGTCTTCCTGCATCTCAGCCGCTGGGGACGCTATCTCTTCGCGGTCGGCTCCAATCGCGAGGCGGCCCGTCTGTCGGGTGTCAGGGTCAACGGCATCATCTACATGGCCTATATCCTGTCTGCGACCTTCGCCGCCTTCGTCGGCATCCTGCTCGCTTCGCGTATCGCCATCGGCAATGCGACGCAGGCGGACGGTTGGGAACTGCAGGCGATCGCCTCGTCTGTTATCGGCGGCACCTCGCTTTTCGGCGCCGTCGGCTCCGTGCATGGCCCGCTGATCGGCGCCTTCATCCTGGCCACGATCAACAACGGCGCGAACCTGCTCAACGTCAACTCGTTCTGGCAGCGCATCATCACCGGCCTCTTGATTATCGTGATCGTCTACTTCGATCAGTTGCGCCGCCGTCGCAGCTCTTAAATACCAACACCGGGAGCCGGTCACCGTCGGCTCCCTCTCAATCGAATGCAGGATCCGTCATGAAAGCCGTGCTTTGCCAACAACCGGGTGTTCTCGAGATCGTCGAGCGCCCCTCTCCCGGCGCGCCCGAAGCCGGCTGGGCGCGGCTTGCCGTCAGCCATGTCGGCATCTGCGGCACCGACTACCACATCTTCGAGGGCAAGCATCCGTTTCTCGAATATCCACGCGTGATGGGCCACGAGATCTCCGCGACCGTGGTGGAAACGGGCGCCGGCGTCGAGATCGCGGTCGGCACGCCTGTGATCGTCAATCCCTATATTTCCTGCGGCCGATGCGTTGCATGTCGCAAGGACAAGGCCAATTGCTGCACCGACATCAAGGTGCTCGGCGTCCACACGGATGGGGCGTTCTGCGAGGAGATCACGGTTCCGGCGGGCAATCTCTATGCCGCGCAGGGGCTGAGCCTTGAGGCGGCAGCGACGGTGGAATTCCTGGCGATCGGGGCGCATGCCGTGCGTCGCTCGCTTTCGCCCGCCGGCTCGCGTGCGCTCGTTATCGGTGCCGGCCCGATCGGCCTTGGGGCGGCGATCTTTTCGCGGATCGCCGGCCACGACGTGACCTTGCTCGACACCAGCGCCGAGCGGCTGGAGATGGCCGCCGAGCGCTTCGGCTTCACATCGGGCATCGTCGCCAACGATGTGACGCTTGATGCGGTCCGAGCCAAGACCGGCGGCGATGGCTTCGACGTGGTTTTCGACGCGACCGGCTATGGCCCCTCGATGGAGAAGGCGTTCCAGTTCGTCGCGCATGGTGGCGCACTGGTGCTGGTCAGCGTCGTGAAGGACGATATTCGCTTCTCCGACCCCGAGTTTCACAAGCGCGAAATGATGGTCATCGGCAGCCGCAACGCGACCAGGATCGACTTCGAGCATGTGGCCGCCTCGATCGCCAACGGCCTTGTGCCGGTGGACCGGCTGATCACCCACCGCACGACGCTCTCCGACGCGCCGCGCGATCTGGCGCGCTGGGCGCATGAGAAGAGCGGGCTGATCAAGGCCGTGATCAAGGTCGGGTATATCAGTTCCGCCTTTCTTCGAGCCGCGAAACCGCTCTAACCCTTTAATTTCACGCAGTTCCGGACGCAAAGCCGCTTCGCACTTTTGCTGGAACTGCTCTAAAGACTATCGATCGCCTCGCGCATCTGGCGCACGATTGAAGCGTCCGTCCGGTTGGGCGAGGCCGCCTCGAAACCGAAGGCGACGGCGCGGGGATCGACGCTTGCGACGGGAGAGCTGCAGGAGCCGTGAATTTCGCGGGCCCCGGTGGCGCGCAGGATTTGCGGCGCGTTGGCCGGGCGCACACCGCTGCCCGGCATGATCGATATCCGACCGGCCGCAGCCTTCGACAGCCGCGCCAATGTCTCCAGGCCGTCGATGGCCTTGGGGATGCATCCGGAGGTGAGGATGCGCTCGCAGCCGAGCTCGACAGCCTGCTCCAACGCCGCATCGGGATCGGGAACGAGGTCGAAGGCGCGGTGCAGCGTCGAGCCGAGGCCGGCTGCGTGCGCTTTCAACCGGCGCAGCAGCGGCATGTCGAGCGTCCCATCCGCAAGGTTTGCGCCGATGACCACGCCGGCGAGGCCGAAGGCTCTGACGGCATCGATATCGGCCATCATCGCCGCTTCATCGCCGCTGTCGAAAACGAAGGGGCCGGCGTGCGGGCGGATCATCGCGTAGACGGGAATGGGGGCTGCTGCTGCCACCTTCATCATGCCCGCGACGGGGGTCAGCCCGCCAACCTCGAGCGCCGAGCACAGTTCGATGCGATCAGCGCCGCCCTCGATCGCCGCGGCCAGGCCACGCGGACTGTCAACGCATACTTCCAGCAAGATTGTCACGCCGTCGTCTCCTCTTCCAGCTGAAACCTGTGTAAGCCAAGTCGGCCCCTGCCGCGATCCCCGACATTGGAAACTTTTGCGTCCTCCGGCGTTTTCAAACAACGGCAAATAGATTTTTCGCCGCCGTGTCGTTTTTTCTTCGTGGCACTCTATTTCAGGTACGCAATTCCTTGCGGGCGACTGGGGCGTATGGCCTGTTTCGCCAGCAACTTTATCCGCGGTGATCTTCGTCAAAGATTGCGCATGCTTCAACGATCAAGGGGATAGTCCATGCTTACAAAATTCGCACTTGCAGTCTCGCTATCCGCATTCGCGGCCGGAACGGTTCACGCGGCAGATGTCGTGGTGTCGTCGAAGATCGACACCGAGGGAACGTTGCTCGGCAACGTCATCGTGCTGGCGCTGAACGCTAACGGCATCAAGACGCAGGACAAGGTCGCGCTGGGGACCACGCCGGTGCTGCGCAAGGCGATCACCGCAGGCGAGATCGACATCTATCCGGAATATACGGGCAATGCCGGCTTCTTCTTCAACAAGCCCGACGATGCCGCATGGAAGAACCTGCAGCAGGGCTATGAAGCGGCCAAGAAGCTGGACTACGACGCCAACAAGATCGTGTGGCTGACGCCCTCGCCCGCCAACAACACCTGGGCGATCGCCGTGCGCAACGATGTCGCCGGGCCGAACAAGCTGAAGAGCCTGACGGACTTCGGCAAATGGGTTGCCGGCGGCGGCGATGCCAAGCTGGTGGCCTCGGCCGAATTCGTCAACTCGGCCGGCGCGTTGCCGGCGTTCCAGACCACCTATGGCTTCACGCTGAAGCCGGATCAGGAAATCATTCTCTCCGGCGGCGATACGGCCGCAACCATCAAGGCGGCGGCGGACCAGACGAACGGAGCCAATACCGCCATGGTCTACGGCACTGACGGCGCCATCGAGGCGGCTGAGCTGACCGTGCTCGAGGACGACAAGAACGTGCAGCAGGTCTATGCGCCGACGCCGATCATCCGCGAAGAGGTGCTGAAGGCCAATCCGAAGATCGAAGAGGTCCTGGCGCCTATCTTCAAGAGCCTGACCGCCGAGGAACTGCGCAAGCTGAACGGCAAAATCCAGGTGGATGGCGAGCCGGCAAAGGCCGTGGCGGAAGGCTACCTGAAGGAAAAAGGCTTCCTGAAGTAAGCGACAGGCATCATGCTCCGCTCCTGATGGGGCGGAGCTTATTTTCTTTCCATACTGGGATGGATCGATGGCAGAAACCTTAGCGGTCCGCACACTGGACCGTCTTGGCGTGGTTCTCGTGCTTGCCGGCATCGCCGGCGCGGGACTTCTGCCTTTCATCTACGTGAAGGCAAACCGCATCGCCAGCGGCAAGCCGATGCTGCTGACGCAGCTTCTGAACCAGCCTTCGGCGATCGCCTTGACGCTTCTTCTCGCGCTGACGGCATTCGCCGTGCTATTTCTCGAGGATGCACGTGTGCGGCTGGCGATCTCGACGCTCTGTCTCGCAGCGCTGATCGCGACGATGGGGCTTGTCGCCACCGCATTCACGCCGGAGGGCAGCACCGTTGCCCGAATGACGCCGGGCGGCGGATTCTGGGTTTTGCTGGCGGTGACGGCGCTTGTGGTTTCCGACGCGCTGGTGAAGATACGGCTGACGCCTTGGATGCGCATTGCGGCGCTGGCGCTTTATGCCTGTCTTTTCGCCCTGTTCCTGCGATCTGGCTTGCTCGACAGTCTCTCGATCATGCGCGAATTCGCCAATCGCGGCGACCAGTTCTGGACCGAGGCGCTTGTTCATGTGAAGCTCGCGTTTGGAGCGCTGACGATATCCGTCCTGATCGGCCTGCCCGTTGGTATCGTCTGCTTCTGGGTGCCTAAACTGAGGGCCGCGCTGTTGCAGGGGTTGAGCCTGATCCAAACCATACCGAGCCTGGCGCTGTTCGGCCTGCTGATGCTGCCGCTCGGTTATCTCGCGACCCATGTTCCGCTGGCGGCGGCGCTCGGCATCAGCGGCATCGGTGCTGCGCCGGCGCTGATCGCGCTGGTGCTCTATTCGCTGCTGCCCGTCGTCGCCAACACGGTGGTCGGCCTCGACGGTGTCGATCCTGCGGTGCGGGACGCCGCGGCCGGCATGGGGCTGACACGACGGCAGATCCTCACCGGCATCGACCTGCCGCTGGCGCTGCCCGTCATCCTCACCGGCATCCGCATCGTGCTGGTGCAGGCGATCGGTCTCGTGACGGTGGCGGCGCTCATCGGCGGCGGCGGCTTCGGCGTCTTCATCTTCCAGGGTCTTGGCCAGACGGCCATGGACCTCGTTCTTCTCGGCGCCGTGCCGACCGTCATCTTCGCCTTCTCCTCGGCCGTCATCCTCGATGCGGTCGCCGACAGCATCCGGGGTTCCACCGCATGAGCATGATCGACATCCGCAACGCCACCAAGCGCTACGGCGATACGACCGTGGTCGACAATGTGTCGATGGCGATCGAAAAGGGAGAGATAACCGTCATCGTCGGAACTTCGGGGTCCGGCAAATCGACGCTGATCCGGATGATCAACCGGCTGGTGCCTATGACTTCAGGAGCGATTCTCGTTGGCGGGCGCAACGTGGCCGACGTGCCTGAGACGGAGCTGCGCCGCAATATCGGCTACGCCATCCAGGGCAACGGGCTCTTTCCGCACCGCACGGTGGCGCAGAACATCGCGACGGTGCCGCAGCTTCTCGGCTGGGAGCGAAAGAGGATCGACGCCCGCGTCGACGAGCTGCTCGGCCTCTTCAATCTCGACCCCCGATCCTTCGCCAGGAAATATCCGCATCAGCTTTCCGGTGGAGAGCAGCAGCGCGTCGGCGTTGCGCGCGCGCTCGCTGCGGGGCCGGAGGTGCTGATCATGGACGAACCCTTCGGCGCACTCGATCCCGTCATTCGCGGCAAGGCGCAGGACGATCTTCTGGCGATCCAGAAGCAGTTCGGGACGACGATCATTCTCGTCACCCACGACATGGACGAGGCCTTCCACCTCGGCAACCGGATCGCGGTGATGCGCGGCGGCAGGCTGCTGCAATATTCGACGCCGGAGAAAATCATCACCGAGCCCGCCGACCCGTTCGTGCAGCAGCTGACGGGGACGACCGACCGGGCGCTGAAGCGCATGTCACTGCTGCCGCTGACATCGGGCATGGCGCCGGCCAAGGCCGGTCTCGACCACGGCCTCCCGCAATCGCTCAGCCTGCGCGACGCGTTGGCCGAAATGATCTGGCAGGGGATCGACGAGGCCGCCGTGGAAAACGAGAAGAAGGCGGCCATCGGATCGATCTCGATGTCGCACCTCCTGGAGCTGGGCCGCAAGGAATGAAACTTCTGACCGCCAATCTCTTTCGCATCGCGGCTTTGGCGCTGCTCCTGATCCTCCTGTTCCGGACGGAGTGGCTGTCCTTTCTGCTCACGCCGCTGACCAAGAACAACGCCCCCGCCGTCTACACGCAAAGCAGCCTGCCGCTTCTGGCGCTCGGGCACCTGCAGCTGGTGCTGATCTCGATTGCCGCAAGTGCCGTGGTCGCCATTCTGGGTGGCGTCTTCGTGACACGTAAGAGCGGCGCCGATTTCCTGCCGCTGTCGCGCGCCATCGCCAATGCGGGACAGACCTTTCCGCCCGTCGCGGTGCTGGCGCTGGCGGTGCCGGCCATGGGCTTCGGCGCCGGGCCAACGCTGGTCGCCCTGTTTCTCTATGGACTGCTACCGATCTTCGAGAATACCGTCTCGGGGCTGCATCAGGTTTCTCCCGCCGTACTTGATGCGGCTGACGGAATGGGCATGAATGCGACGCAGCGGCTCTTTCAGGTGGAGCTTCCCCTGGCGCTGCCGCTGATCATCGAGGGCGTGAAGGTGGCGACCGTGATCAACATCGGGACGGCGACGATCGGCTCGACGGTGGCAGCCAAGGGGCTGGGCGAAGTGATCATCGCCGGGCTGATATCTGATAACACCGCTTTCATCCTGCAGGGCGGGCTGATCGTCGGGCTGATGGCGCTGTTGATCTATGACGCGGTGGGATTGGTGGAAAGCGCGATGACGCGAAGAATGGGCTTGCGCACTGCCTAAGCCAGCAGCTACCAAAGCTGCCTGATACGCACGACGGAGGCAGCCTTGGCCAAGATGATTCACTCGATGATCCGCGTTCTCGACGAAGCGCGTTCGGTCGAATTTTACGGCAAGGTCTTCGGGCTTAAGGTCGCCGACCGGATCGATTTCGATACGTTCACGCTGATCTATCTGAGCAACCGCGATACCGGCTTCGAGCTGGAGCTGACGATCAACAAGGGCCGCATCGAGCCCTATGATCTCGGTGACGGCTACGGGCATCTGGCGGTGTCGGTCGATGAAGTCGCCGTCGAGCACAAGCGGCTGACGGACGAAGGGCTCAATCCCGGCAAGCTCACGGAGCTCAACCGCGACGGCAAGCTGCTCGCGCTGTTCTTCTTCATCACCGATCCCGACGGCTACAAGATCGAAGTCCTGCAGCGCCACGGCCGCTACCTCTAAGAGACATCAATGATTTCCAAGACAGACCTGCATACCGGCTGGATCCTCAACTGTAACGTTGCAGGAAAGCCGGATCTGCCGAAAACGGTGCCCGCGCATGTCCCCGGATGCGTGCATCTGGATCTCCTGGCAAACCGACTGATCCCCGACCCCTATATCGACGTCAACGAGATCACCAATGACTGGATCGGGCGGCAAGACTGGACCTACCATTGCCGCTTCGACGCATCGCCCGATGCCGATTTCGTGCAGGAGCTTGTCTTCGACGGGCTGGATACGGTGGCGACGATCTCGCTCAACGGCGAGGAGATCGGCCAGACCTTCAACATGCACAGGACCTACCGCTTCGACGTCTCGGATCGTCTGAAGACCGAGGGCAACGAGCTGGTCGTGACCTTCCGCTCGGCTTACGCCTACGGCGCCGAGATGGAAGCGCATTACGGCTACCGGCCGAACAACTATCCCGGCCCCGGCAACCTGATGCGCAAGATGGCCTGCAATTTCGGCTGGGACTGGGGACCGACGCTGGTGACGGCGGGCATCTGGAAGCCGGTGCGGCTGGAGCGCTGGGCGAAGGCGCGGTTGGCCGAAACGCTGGTTTCGGCGACGCTCACGGGAGGAGACGGGCTGGTCACAGTGCGGGCTCGGATTGCGCGCGCTGGTGATACCGGTCGCTGCCGCATCACGGCCAGCATCGGCGGCGTCACGCATAGCGAGATCGTCAAGGCGGGGACCGACGAGGTCAGTTTCCAGATGCGCGTGCCCTCGCCGCAGATTTGGTGGCCGCATCATCTCGGTGCGCAGCCGCTTTATGCGCTGAATATCGAACTGCGCGAGGGCGATGCGCTGCTCGACGATTACGTCAAGCAGATCGGCTTCCGCTCTGTGCGGCTCGATACCTCGCCGGACGAACATGGCTCGGCCTTCACCTTCGTGATCAACGACGTGCCGCTGTTTCTCTGCGGCGCCAACTGGATACCCGACGATTGCTTCCCCTCGCGCGTGACGGCCGAGCGCTACGCCTCGCGGATCGACGAGGCGAAAGCCGCCAATATCAACCTGTTGCGGGTATGGGGCGGCGGCATCTTCGAGCGGGACGAGTTCTACGAGGAATGCGACCGGGCGGGCATGCTGGTGTGGCAGGATTTCCTGTTCGCCTGTGCCTCCTATCCCGAGGAGGAACCGCTGCGCAGCGAGGTCGAGGCCGAGGTGCGCGACAACGTCGCGCGGCTGATGCCGCATCCCTCGCTGATCGTCCGGAACGGCAACAACGAGAATATCTGGGGCTTCGACGAGTGGGGCTGGCGGCCGATCATCAAGGAGGGCGAGAGCTGGGGGCTCGGCTATTATCTCGACATCCTGCCGAAGCTCTGCGCCGAGCTCGATCCCGACCGACCCTACTATCCCGGCAGCCCCTATTCCGGCACGATGGAGATCGAGCCGAACGCCGATGCGCATGGGTGCAAGCACATCTGGGATGTGTGGAACGACGTGGGCTACGAGGTCTACCGCAACTATATCCCGCGCTTCTGCTCCGAATTCGGCTGGCAGGCGCCGCCCAACTGGGCGACGCTGGATGAAAGCGTGCACGACGCGCCTCTGACGCCGATCTCCAACGGCGTCTTCCATCACCAGAAGGCGACGCTGGGCAACGACAAGCTGCTCAGCGGGCTGGCCGGCCATCTGCCCGAGCCGCAGACGATGAACGACTGGCATTTCGCCACGCAGCTCAACCAGGCGCGCGCCATCCGCTTCGCGATCGAGCACATGCGCTCGCACCGCGATATCTGCAAGGGCGCCGTCGTCTGGCAGTTCAACGACTGCTGGCCCGTGACTTCCTGGGCGGCGCTGGATTCGGCCGGGCGGCGCAAGCCGCTGTGGTATGCGATGCGAGAGGCTTTCGATCCCCGGCTTCTGACGATCCAGCCGCGCGAAGGCGGGCTTGCCGCTGTTGCGGTCAACGAGAGGACGCTGTTCTGGCGGGCGAAGATTTCGGGCAAGCGGCTTCGGCTTGACGGAACTGTACTTGCCGAGTTCGAATTCTGGCGGCTGCTTTGCGACCGCTTCGAGGCGAAGGCATTCACACTGCCCGACGATATCGCGACCGCCAACGATCCCAACAATGAGGTGGTCGTCGTCGACATGCTGGACCGGAGAGCGTTTCATTATTTCGTCGAGGATATCGACCTCAAGCTGCCGAAGCCTGACATGGAGATCGAGGTCAGAAAGCAGGAGGGCGGTTATGCGGTCACGGTCACCGCCGTGAGCCTGCTGAAGGATCTCTGCCTGATGGCCGATCGTCTCGATCCAGACGCGGTTGTGGATACGATGCTGATCACGCTTTTGCCGGGCGAGACGCATGTGTTCGAGGTGGACACGCAAGCGGCGATCGGTGTCGCCGATATCGTGGTGGGGACGGTTCTGCGCTCGGCCAACGACCTTGTTTCGGCGGGTTGAGACAGATCACACCACATCATGAAAAAACCTCCGACTTTCGCCGGAGGTTTTTGTGGCCGTCGGTGGGTCCCGCACGCGGCGGGACCCTCCCGTTCCGGCCTCGCGGGAGACCTACATCCAGTAGGGCGGCACGCCGTAGTAGTCGTAAACGCGGCGACCGTTGTCGTTGTACCAGCTGTCGTCATCATCCGCGTAGCTTGGCGCGCCTTCGATCTGTTCCTTGGTCAGATCGATGCGGTAGCCATCCAGCTGCGTGTCGTAGGAGAGCTTATCCCACGGAAGCGGATAGTGATCGTGGCCGATCCCCAGGAAGCCGCCGAAGCTCAACACCGCATAGGCGACGCGGCCATCCCTCTTGCCGAGGATTAGGCGTTCGATCGAGCCAATGTGCTTGCCATCGGCGCCATAGACGCGGGTGCCTTCCACGCGGTCGCTGGCGATCAGCGAATGCGTATCCTTCACGTTCGGGTCGCGGAGGGTCTTGTCGTTGTCCTGATGCAGCATGTCGTTACTCCCTTTCGGTTGGTTCCTCGAGCCTGGCGATTGTTCCTCAGTCCAATTACGTGTTGCCAGGCGTATGAATTGAAAACGTCGCCCGCTGCTCGTTGTTCCGAAGTCCACCCGCAATTTTGGCGGGCACTACAATATTGACGTTTACGTCAAGGTTATTGTAGCTTCATGCTGCTTGAACCATTCGAGCAATGACATAAGCTGCCGTATTGGAGGATGGAGGATCATCCAATGGTTTCGACGGGCGCCCCGCCGGCAGCGACAGGGAGAGAGACACGATGAACAGCATTTCCGCCCATCCTGGCGGCGAAAGGCCCGACAAGCCGTGGCTTGCCACCTATCCCGCTATCGTACCGGCAGAGCTTCCGGCGCTGGAATACGAATCACTGGCGGAGCTGCTTGAGAAATCCTGTGCGCGTTATGCCGACCGCATCGCGTTTTCCAGCATGGGCAAGACACTCACCTACCGCCAGTTGGAAAACCAGACGCGCAAGATCGCGGCATGGCTGCAAGCGAGCGGCCTGCAGAAGGGCGACCGCGTGGCGGTGATGATGCCGAACGTGCTGCAAAACCCGATCGCCGTCTATGGCATCCTGCGCGCCGGGCTTGTGGTGGTGAACGTCAACCCGCTCTATACGCCGCGCGAACTGGAGCATCAGCTTCGCGATTCCGGCGCCAAAGCGATCTTCGTTCTGGAGAACTTCGCCCATACCGTCGAGAAGGTGCTCGACCATACCGATGTGCGCCATGTGGTGGTGACCTCGTTGGGCGAGATGCTGGGCGCGAAGGGGCTAATCGTCAATCTTCTCGTCCGCAAGGTGAAGAAGCTCGTTCCGGCCTGGTCGATCCCCCGGCACAAGGCATTCAAGCAGGTGCTTGGCGAGGGTGACGGCGCGGCGCTGAAACCGGCCGGGCTTGTCGGCAGCGACATCGCCTTCCTGCAATATACCGGCGGCACGACGGGTATCGCCAAGGGTGCGGTGCTGACGCACAAGAACTTGCTGTCGAACAAGCTGCAGCTGGAACTCTGGCTGAAATCCGCCTTCGAGAAGCGCCAGCGTCCTGATGTGCTGAACTTCCTCTGCGCGCTACCGCTCTACCACATCTTCGCGCTGACGGTGAACTCGCTGATGGGCATGTCGCTCGGCGCGCATAACATCCTCGTCGCCAATCCGCGCGACATCCCTGCGCTGGTGCGCGAATTCTCGAATTCCAACGTCCACGTCTTCCCCGGGCTCAACACGCTCTTCAACGCGCTGATGAACAACGCCGATTTCGCCAAGGTCGATTTCTCCTCGCTGGTGATTTCGCTGGGCGGCGGCATGGCCGTGCAGCGGCCGGTGGCCGAGCGCTGGCTTAAGATCACCGGCAACCACATTACCGAGGGATACGGGCTTTCCGAGACGTCGCCCGTCGCCACCGCCAACCGCTTCGATTCGCCCGAATTCACCGGCTCGATCGGCCTGCCGATCTCGTCCACCGATCTCGACATCCGCAACGAGGACGGCGCGTCGCTGCCGCTCGGCGAAGTCGGCGAGATCTGCATCAGGGGCCCGCAGGTGATGGCGGGGTACTGGAACAAGCCGGATGAGACGGCGCGCGCCATGACACCAGACGGCTACTTCCGCACCGGCGACATGGGTTTCATGGATGCCCGCGGCTACACCAAGATCGTCGACCGCAAGAAGGACATGATCCTCGTCTCGGGCTTCAACGTCTACCCGAATGAAATCGAGGAAGTGGCGGCTATGCATCCGGGCATCCTGGAAGCCGCCGCTGTCGGCGTGGCCGATGGGCATTCCGGCGAGGCGGTGAAGCTCTTCGTGGTGCGCAAGGATCCCAACCTGACCGAGGCGGATGTGAAAGCGCACTGCGTTGCCAACCTCACCAACTACAAGCGGCCGCGCTTCATCGAATTCCGCACCGAATTGCCGAAATCGCCGGTCGGCAAGATCCTCCGCAAAGATCTGCGTAACTGATTTGAATGTTTCGCGAAGATTCCGAGCCATCCGCAATCGCGGGTGGCTTTTTTGCGTTTAAGCAGGTGGTTGAACTTGATTTGCACCCGGTAAAGCGAATAGTTTCCGCGACCCTCACGCCCTGCAAAGGAGCCTCCCATGAATGCCATCGTCGACCAACTGAAAAGCACAGCGGCGGCCACCAAGGCCACCGACATTCGTGCCGCGTTCGCCGCCGATCCGAAACGCTTTTCGCGTTTCACCGCCTCGCTCGACGACCTCCTGATGGATTTCTCGAAGACCGCGATCAACGATGAGATCCTGGCGCTTCTGGTGAAGCTCGCCGAAACCGGCGGCGTCGAGGCCAAGCGCGACGAGATGTTCTCCGGCAAGGCGATCAATTTCACCGAAGACCGCGCCGTGCTGCACACAGCCCTGCGCAACCGCTCGAACACGCCTGTTCTCGTCGATGGCAAGGACGTCATGCCTGACGTCAACGGCGTGCTCTCAGCCATGGGCAAGTTCGCCGACGGCATCCGCTCGGGCGCGCTGAAGGGTGCTACCGGCAAGAAGATCACCGACGTCATCAACATCGGCATCGGCGGCTCCGACCTCGGCCCCGTCATGGCGACGCTGGCGCTGGCGCCATTCCACGACGGCCCGCGCGCGCACTTCGTTTCCAACATCGACGGCGCGCATATCGCCGACGTGCTGAAGCTTGTGCAGCCGGAAACGACACTGTTCATCGTCGCCTCCAAGACCTTCACAACCATCGAGACGATGACGAACGCGCAGACGGCGCGCAAGTTCATCGCCGACGCGCTCGGCGAAGCTGCCGTGCAGCATCACTTCTCGGCCGTTTCGACGGCGCTCGACAAGGTTGCCGCCTTCGGCATCGAGAGCGAGCGCGTGTTCGGCTTCTGGGATTGGGTCGGTGGCCGCTACTCGATCTGGTCGGCTATCGGCCTGCCTTTGATGATCGCCGTTGGTCCTGAAAACTTCGGCAAGTTCCTCGATGGTGCACACAGCCTCGACAACCATTTCCGCACCGCGCCGATCGCCCAGAACCTGCCGATCCTGCTCGGCCTGATCGGCTTCTACAATCGCAACGTTCTCGGCTACGCCACCCGCGCGATCCTGCCCTACGACCAGCGCCTGTCGCGCTTCCCTGCCTATCTGCAGCAGCTCGACATGGAATCGAACGGCAAGGGCGTCACCATCGACGGTACGCCGGTCGAGGGCATGTCCGGCCCGGTCGTCTGGGGCGAGCCCGGCACCAACGGCCAGCATGCCTTCTACCAGCTGATCCACCAGGGCACGAGCATCATTCCGGCAGAGTTCATGATCGCCGCCAACGGCTTCGAGCCCGAACTGCGCCACCAGCACCAACTGCTGATGGCCAATTGCATCGCGCAGTCGGAAGCGCTGATGAAGGGCCGCACCTTCGAGGAAGCCAAGAAGCAGCTGACCGACAAGGGCATGGACGACAAGCAGGCCGATTTCATCGCGCCGCACCGCGTCTTCACCGGCAACCGCCCGTCGATCACCTTCGTCTACGACAAGCTGACGCCATTCGCTTTCGGCCGCCTCGTCGCGCTCTATGAGCACCGCGTCTTCGTCGAGGGTGTGCTGTTCCGCATCAACTCGTTCGACCAGTGGGGTGTCGAGCTCGGCAAGGAACTGGCGACCGGCCTGCTGCCCGTTATCGAAGGCAAGGAAAGCGCTGCGGGCCACGACTCGTCGACGCAGGGTCTCGTTGCGGAACTGGCGAAGCTGGCGAAGTAAGAGAGCATTGCTCTGAAATCACGGCGCTCCCGCGGCAATCGCTGCGGGAGCGTTTTTCATTTGTGGCTATGACCGCTTCCGACCATTCGCCGCCTGATATCAGGTGCTTGCGCCCTTGCCTGATGGGGTCGTGCTTGTCGCCTGCTTGACTTGCGAGCCCGGACGCGGTGCGGCTGCCGGAGCAGACTTGTCCTTCTTCGGCTTGCGCGCCTCGCGCGAGCTGCGGATTTGACCTTTTGCCATTTCAAGCTCCCTGGTTGAGCCACATTGAAAAGGTGGCTCAACCAGCAGGGGCGCATGGCGGGGAAAAAGCAAGTACATTCTTCCATGCGCCCGCGTGAGCTGTCTTATCTTGCAAACTTCTTGGCGCCGGCAACGCAGGCGACGATGGCGACGGTGACCACGAGCATGATCGGACTGACCGGCTCATGCAGCAGCGTGGCGGCCAGGACAAGGCCGAAGAAGGGTTGCAGCAGCTGCAGCTGGCCGACGCCCGCGATGCCACCCTGCGCCAGACCGCGATACCAGAAGAAGAAGCCGATCAGCATGCTGAACAGCGATACATAGACGAGGCCCGCCCAGGCCGGCGCTTGGATGGCCGCGAAGGACAGCGGCAGATTGAAGAGCGCGAGGGCGAGCATGACCGGCAGCGAGAGAACCAGCGCCCAGGAGATGACCTGCCAGCCGCCGAGCCTGCGCGACAACTTGGCGCCTTCCGCATAGCCGAGGCCACAGGCGATGATCGCCGCCAACATCAGGAGATCGCCGAGCGGCGCGGCGGTCACGCCCTGCGACAGGGCGAAACCGGCGACCAGCGCGCTCCCGAGGCAGGAGAAGATCCAGAAGGCCGGATGCGGACGCTCGCCGCCCCTGAGCACGCCGAAAACCGCGGTCGAAAGCGGCAGCAGGCCGATGAAGACGATCGAGTGCGCCGAGGTGATGTGGGTGAGCGCCAGCGCCGTCAGCAGCGGAAAGCCGATGACAACGCCGAAGGCGACGATACCAAGCGACAGAAGATCGCCCGCCGCCGGCCGCTTCTCGCGGAACAGCACGAGCAGCGCCAGCGCGATCAACCCGGCGATCGCCGCGCGGGTGACCGTGAGGAACACGGGATCGAACCCCATCACCGCCATGCGCGTCGCTGGCAGCGAGCCGCTGAAGATCAGAACCCCGATAAAACCATTCAACCAACCGGCCGCCGTGCGATCCATGGCACACTCCCTTACGATCAATAGCCATCTTATGGTCCCGAGCGGCGTGGCCATTCCAGTTACGGTATGGTACGGTTTATCCAAACTGTTATGCATGAGAGAGCAGTACGGATGGCCGATAACGTGACTGCTGGCACGACCCGCGTGGCGATGGTGATGAACACCATCAAACAGCGCATAGCCGGTCGCAGCCTGACGGCGGGGGCTAAGCTGCCTTCGGTGCGGGCGCTCGCGGGGTCGCTGAAGATCTCGACCTCGACTGTCGTCGAGGCTTATGAGCGGCTGGTAGCCGAGGGCGCGATCCTGTCGCGGCCGGGATCCGGCTTTTACGTCGCCAACCAGGCCGCCCCGTTCGCGCCATCGGAAGTAGGGCCACGGCTCGATCGCGAGGTCGATCCGTTCTGGGTGTCGCGGCAATCTCTTGAAGCGGGTGACGTCGGCCTGAAGCCGGGTTGCGGCTGGCTGCCGCCGTCGTGGTTGCCTGAAGAGGGCGTTCGCCGGGGGCTGCGGGCGCTGTCGCGCGCCGATGGCCCGGTACTGCTCGCCTATGGATCGCCGCTCGGACTGCCGCCGCTCAGGCAGCTGATCGCGCGACGCATGGCCGACAAGGGGATCGGCGCCTCGCCCGACCAGATCATCCTCACGGAATCAGGCATCCAGGCGATCGACCTGCTCTGCCGCTTCCTGATCGAGCCCGGCGACACCGTGATGGTCGACGATCCCTGCTACTTCAATTTCCACGCTTTGCTTCGCGCCCACCGCGCCAAGATCGTCAGCGTGCCCTATACGCCCTCCGGCCCCGATGTCGACGCCTTCGCCCGCACGGTGGCCGAGCATCGGCCGAAGCTCTACGTCACCAATTCGGCGCTGCATAACCCGACCGGCGCGATCCTCTCGCCGGTGACGGCGCACCGGGTGCTGAAGATCGCCGAGCAGTTCGACCTGACGATCATCGAAGACGACATCTTCGCCGATTTCGAGCATGTCACCGCCCCTCGTCTTGCCGCCTTCGACGGGCTCGATCGCGTCATTCATATCGGCAGTTTCTCAAAGACGCTGTCGGCCTCGGCGCGCTGCGGCTTCATCGCCGCCAAGCCGGACTGGATCGGCGGGCTGACGGATCTCAAGATAGCCACCTCGTTCGGCGGCGGGCGGCATGCGGCGCAGCTGGTCTTGAGCGTGCTCAGCGACGGCAGCTACCGCAAGCACATCGACACGCTGCGCAGCCGGCTGTCGAAGACGATGTTCGAGGTCTCGGGCAAGCTCAAGAGCCTCGGCATCGTGCCCTGGCTTGAGCCGCAGGCCGGCATGTTCCTGTGGTGCCGGCTGCCTGACGGCATCGACGCCGCCGATGTGGCTCGTACAGCACTGGAGAAGGACGTGGTGCTGGCGCCGGGCAATGCCTTCAGCCTGTCGCAGACGGCGACGGATTTCATGCGCTTCAACGTCTCGCAAACGGAAGACCCCGCGGTCTTCGAGGTGTTGCGCGAGGCGATGCGGTCGGCGCGGGGGAAGGCTTAGGTCGGTGGCGCAGCGATTATTTCGGTGGAGGTGTCGAGATGGGACCACGTCATCCGTCTAGAGAGAACGAACGGTTGGGAGGATTGCTATGACCGACGACGAGCTCGAGCGATTTGCCGCGCAGGGTGCGGAGGCCCTGCCTGACGGTGACCACGGCGTGGTCCCGCATGACGGCGCCGATATCTGGTACAGCGCCTATGGCTCCGGACCATCGGTGATCCTTCTGCATGGCGGGCTCGGGAACAGCGGCAACTGGGGCTACCAGGTGCCGGCGCTGTTGCGATCAGGCCGGCGGGTGGTGGTGATCGACAGCCGCGGGCATGGCCGCAGCAGGCGGGATAGCAAGCCCTATACATACGAGCTGATGGCATCGGACGTGCTTGCCGTGATGGATCATCTGGACATCGATAAAGCAACGCTTGTCGGCTGGAGCGATGGGGCGTGCACGGCGCTCATTCTCGCCGATCGGCATCCGGAGCGCGTCGAGAGCGTGTTCTTCTTCGCCTGCAGCATGGACCCATCAGGCGTGAAGCCTTTCGTGCCGACGCCTGTTATCGATCGCTGCTTTGGCCGACATCGGCTGGATTACGAGGCGCTCTCGCCGACGCCCGAGCAGTTCGACCGTTTCGTCGAGGATGTGAGCCTGATGATGTCGACCGAGCCGAATTACTCCGCCGCCGATCTGAACCGGATTCGTGTGCCGGTGGCGGTGGCTCTGGGCGACCAGGACGAGTTCATCAAGCCGGAGCATGCAGCGCATCTGGTGCGCAGCATTCCCGGCGCGATCTTCATTCCGCTGGAGGGCGTCAGCCACTTCGCGCCGGTGCAGCGGCCCGATGAATTCAATCGGGCCGTGATCGCGTTTCTCGATCAGTTGGCTTGAAGCCTAGAGGCCGATTTCTTTGGCCCATGGCGGGTTGGCGCCGGCGCGGGAGACGGTGACGGCCGCGGCCTTGGCGCCAAGCGAGAGCGCGTTCTGCAGCGCCTTCTCGTCGAGCGAAGCCACCTGCGCCTTGGTGAGCAGGCCGTCCATCTTCAGCGAGGCGAGAACGCCGGCATCGAAAGTATCGCCGGCGCCGACGGTATCGACCACGGTAACGCGCTGGCTGGGAACCGTGACCTTGCGCTCGGCTGTATAGCCCGTCGCGCCCTCGGCGCCCTTGGTGATCACGACCAGCTTGGCCCCGTGCTGCAGCCAGTGGGCGGCGAGTTCGTCATGGTTGCCTTCCATGCCAAACCATTCCAAATCCTCGTCCGAAAACTTCAGGATATCGGACTTGGCGGCCATGCGCTGGATGCGCGCCATATGGGCGGCCTTGTCCTTGATGAAGCCCGGGCGAATGTTGGGATCGAGCGAAATGACGCGCTTTTCCGCCTCGCGATCGAGCAGCGCCTCGTAGGTTTCGCCGCAGGGGCTGGGGATCAGGCTGATGGCGCCGAAGTGCAATGCTTCGCAGTCATTCCCGAGAGCGGGCAGATCCGCGGTCGTGATCATGCGGCCGGCGGTGCCTTCGTCATAGAAGGCGTAGGTGGCCTGGCCGTTGACCAGCTTGACGAAGGCGACCGTCGAGGGGCGCGGGGTGATGGCGCAGAGGCTGAAGTCGACATTGCTCGCCTTCAGCGTATCGCGCAGGATCTCGCCCATCATGTCGTCGGCGAGACCGGTGAAGAAAGAGGTCGCAATGCCCAGGCGCCCGAGCGCGATCGCCGTGTTGAAGATGGCGCCGCCGGCATAGGGCGCGAAGCCCTTTTCGCCGAGCGTCGTCTCCCGCGGCAGCATGTCGATCAACGCTTCTCCACAGCACAAAATCATGTCCGTCTCCCAAGGGCATTACGATCTGTCGATGCTCAACGGATTAGATAACTTCGTGGCAAAAGCAAAGCGCCGTGAGCAATTATTCACTCAAAGTGATGAAATACCACCGTTGCGGCCTGACCATGCTAGCGGCGCGTCGAGGAAGGATTCGACTTCGTTCAAGGTGTTCTGATCGAACAGCTGCTGCTCCTTGGCGACGGCAAGAACATCGCGCCAGGTGGCGATGTAGTGCAGCTTGACCTTGCCATCGGCAAAGCGCAGCGCGCCTTCATCGAAGATGCCGTAATAGAAGAGCGCGATGCCGTGATCGACAATGCCGCCGGCAGCGCGGACGGCGTCGATGAACTTGAACATGCTGCCGCCTGCCGTCGTCAAGTCCTCGATGACGAGAACGCGCGATCCCTCTGGCATGTTGCCCTCGATCTGGGCGTTGCGGCCGTGTCCCTTCGGCTGCTTGCGCACATAGATCATCGGCAGGCTGAGGCGGTCGGCGAGGAGAGCCGCGAAGGGAATGCCCGCCGTTTCGCCGCCGGCGATGCAATCGAACTTCTCGAAGCCCGCCTCGCGCAGCACGACGCTGGCGGCGAAATCCATGACCGTCGAGCGGACGCGCGGGAAAGAGAGAAGCTTGCGGCAGTCGATATAGACAGGGCTCGCCATGCCGGAGGCGAACTTATAGGGCTGGGTGGCATTGAAGTGAACGGCCTTGATCTCCCAGAGCATCTTGGCCACCAGCTCGGCCATGACTTTGCGGTCGGTGAATGTTGCCTGGATCATCGTTCTCTCCTTTGCCTCTATCGGGTGCTCAAACTTATGGGGCAATAGCAGCAAGTGGGACAAGTTTCCAGAATGCGGGAGGCTCAAAGGCGAGATTGACGACAAATTGCGTGCAGTGTCTGCGTGTATCCATGTCCGCTACCAAAGCCACATTTCATTCCGCCAATTCGCGACTCTCCGGACACTCCACGCCGCGGCAATTCACCATTAGCGTGAGGCGTGGCGACGATAAAAAACCTTCGCTGGTATTTCTCTTGCGAACAACTCAAGTTTCCACAACCCATTAATAATTTTAGACATTCGTCATACGTGTTGTTCGGCAGGCGTTTGCATGGTGCGACATGGCCGACGACCCGAAAGACATTCAAATTTGAATGATTTCATTAACAACGGGGTGAAACTTCCCCAGCCATTTTCCCAGCGCCCAAAGACACCATGAAGGAGTCCAGAATGCGCCTGACGAGGTTCACACCGTTTCAGCAGTTCAACCAATCGCTGACCCTCAAGATCTTCTCCATTTGCTTTGTCTCGACGCACGTGCCGCTTCTGGCGCTCGTCGTTTATCTGTTGACCGGCTTCCAGAGCGAGGCGCTGCACGTGCTTGCGCTGGTGCTGGTGGCGACGTTGATCGGCACGGCATTTTGCCTGGCCTGCGTCTGGGCATTCATCCGGCCATTGCACGAGATCGCGGGCGTGGTCGAGACCTACCGCTCGACCGGCATCGTGAAGTCGGTCCGCAGCAAGCGCAAGGACGAGGTCGGGATCGTCACCAACGGGATCTCGATCCTGATCAAGGAGCTCGACGCGACGCTGGCGCAATTGCGCCGGCAGGCGACAACAGATGTTCTCACCGGCCTCGGCAACCGCCGCTGGTTGAAGGATATCGGCGCGCTCGAGATTGCCCGCGCCGCGCGCGAGCGCACGCCGATCTCCGTCGTGGTTTTCGATCTCGATCACTTCAAGTCGATCAACGACCAGTTCGGCCACGATGTCGGCGACCAGGTGCTCGTGATGGCCGGCGCGACGATCCAGCACAATCTGCGGCCCTATGACATCGCGGCGCGCATCGGCGGCGAGGAGTTCTGCCTGGTTCTGCCGCGCACGGATATCGATGCGGCCGTCAGCATCGCCAACAGGCTGCGCATGCAGTTCGAAAGCAAGGCCGTCGGCCCGCTGCCGGCCAAGCGCGTGACGGCAAGCTTCGGCGTCTATCGCGGGGACCCTGCCAGCGAAACGCTGAAATCCATGCTGATGGCGGCGGACCGGGAGCTTTATGCCGCCAAGAACGGTGGCCGCAACATGGTGCGCTCGGCGGTGGCGTTGTCGATCAGGGACGCGAAGATCCGTGCCTGATCATTCCCCTACCAATTCGCCTATATCGGCGGGCAGCATCGTCTTGTAGAGCGCAATCGCTGCCCGTCCCTCCTGCTCGCTCAACGCCGCGGCGTATCTGACCGCGGCCGCCAGCAATTGCATGACGAGCCTGGCAAGCCTGAGCAGCGCGGGCTTCGGACGATCGGGATAGACCCGCTCCAGCACCGCGAGCAACGCCTGCGCGTGAAACTCCATATCGTCAGCGTCGATTTCCTGCAGCAGCCGATCCGCCTGCGTGGCGAACCATATGTCGCGCATGACGGGTTCGCTGCGGAAGAAGTCGTGGTACTCGTCGGCGATCCTGCAGAGCGCCGAGCGCAGCGTGGCGGCATCCGTTGCTTCCGCCAGTGCCGCGACCACGCAGGCGCGACCCGCCTCGTTGAAGCGCTCGGCCAGCGTCGCGAAGATCGAACTCCTGTCGGGGAAATACTGATAGAGCGCGCCGAAGGAGAGATCGGCCTTTTCCACGATCTCGCTCATCTTCAGCGCATCGCTTCCCTTCGCCTCGATCAGCTGGGTTGCAACATCAAGTATCTTTTCGAAGCGCTCGCGGCCTCTTTGCTGGCGGGGAATGCGCCGGGGCTGCCTTGTGGCGCCCACCTTTGTTCGCGATCGCGCCGCCGCTTCGTCCGTCATCCGACACTCCATTCCGGTTGACAGGAGAAATAAGAGAGTTTATCTCATTTTGCAAATGAGAGAATCTCTCTGTTATTGACTTTTGGCCTGGCAGCCAAAATGGGAGGTCATCGGCATGGCAATCGTTCTCGTACTGGCACTTGTCTTGGCTGCGATCGGCAGCGGGCTCGTCGCCGGCACTTTCTTCGCGTTCTCGACTTTCGTGATGCCGGCGTTCGCGCGCATCCCGACGGAACAGGGCATCGCGGCGATGAACTCGATCAACGTCACGATCCTGCGCTCGCCCTTCATGATACTGTTCGTGCCGACGGCCATTCTCTGCCTGTTGATCGGCGTGCTGGCGGCGATGAACTGGCGGGAGGGAGCGAGCCTCTGGATGCTCGCCGGCGCCATCATCTACATCGTCGCCTCCTTTGCCTCCACGATCATATTCAACGTGCCGATGAACGACGCGTTGGGGCAGGTTTCCGGCAACGGCCCCGAGGCATCGGCGCTGTGGCAGGACTACCTTCGCGACTGGACGTGGTGGAACAATGTGAGGACGGTGGCCTCGCTTTTGACATCGGCTGCGTTCGTCCGGGCACTGATGCTGATCTGATCGGACAACCGAGCGCCGATGTCTCTAATGCGCCAATGGTTTCAGATGTTTGCGCTTGCTTAGCGGCGCGGCGGCGATATCGTGCATGACATGGAACATATGGAAGTCTTCCGCCGTCTCGGTGTGGCGCTTGCCATCGGCCTGCTCGTCGGCGTCGAGCGGGGCTGGACAGAGCGCGAGGTGCGCGCCGGCGGGCGCACTGCCGGGCTTCGCACGTTCGGCCTCACCGGCTTTCTCGGCGGCATCGTCGGCACGCTGCAGCCGCTGACCGGCCCGTTTTTCCCAGCCACGATCGCGGTGCTTGTCGGCATCGTCTACATCGCCGGCAAATGGCAGGAGGCGATCGAGGACAAGGACTACGGCATCACGTCGATCGTCGCGGCACTTTGCGTGTTTGCGCTCGGCATGCTCGCCGCGCTCGGCGATCTCATTACGGCTGGGGCAGGCGCGGTCGTGGTGACCGTCGTGCTCGCGGCCCGCACCAGCCTTCACGGCTTCCTGCAGGGACTGACCTGGGTGGAGATGCGGTCGGCGCTGATGCTGCTCGCCATGACCGTCATCGCCCTGCCGCTGCTGCCCGACAAGCCACTCGATCCCTGGGGCGCACTCAATCCCTACGCGCTCTGGCTTCTGACGATCACCATCGCCGCACTCTCCTTTGCCGGCTATGTGGCCATCCGGCTCATGGGATCGAGCCGCGGAATATTGCTTGCCGGAGCGGCCGGCGGGCTTGTGTCGTCCACCGCGCTGACGCTCTCCTTCGCGCGCTATTCGATGGAAGCGCCGGAAGGGGCGCGGCATCTGGCGGCGGGTGCGGCAATTGCCGGCGCGCTTTCCTTCGCACGTGTTCTCGTCATTGCGAGCGCCCTTTCGCTGAGCATGCTGGCGCCGCTCTCCTCGGCACTCGTCCCCGCCATCATCGGCTTCCTGGCAACCAGCCTGTTTCTGGCCTGGCGCGCCGGCTCCAGCACGCAGGCGCCGGAGATCGGGCTGACCAATCCGTTCGAGCTCAGGACGGTCATTTCGTTTGCGCTGCTGCTCGGCCTGATCAGCCTCGTCTCGAAGATCGCGACCGAATATGTCGGCGCGTCGGCGCTCTATGTCGTCGCCGCCATTTCAGGTCTTGTCGATGTCGACGCGATCACGCTGTCGACCGTGCGCCTCGTCGGCTCGGCGATCAGCGCCACGACGGCGGCCGATGTGACGCTGATCGCCGTGTTCGTCAACATGGTCACCAAGGTGGCGCTGGCCTTTACGGCAGGGCGGCGAGAATATGCCGTGACGCTCGGCCTCGCCTCCGCCGTCGCCATCCTTCTCGGCGCGATCGGCTATCTCTCTACGCGCGGCCTTTGGGTGGCCTGAGATGAGCGATCAAGAGGCGGTGCGGGCCGTGTCGCTGGGAACCGCCTGCAGGTGGCCGGCCAGTTCGACGCGGTTGCGACCGCCGCGTTTGGCCGCGTAGAGCGCCTTGTCGGCGGCGCTCAGCATGGCGTCGAACGGCAGCGGCTTGGTCCGGCCGGAGGCGACGCCGACGCTGACGGTGCATTTGCAGATCTGTCCGTCGATATCGAGCTCGCGCCCCTCGAAGGCCTTGCGGATGCGCTCGGCGACGACCTCGGCACGGCCGGGCATGACCTGGTGCAGAACCATCGCGAACTCTTCGCCGCCGAGGCGCGCAACCGTGTCGCTCAGCCGGCAAATCGCGGTCAATTCGGCCGCGAAGACCTTGAGCACGCGGTCGCCGACGGCGTGGCCGAAGTTGTCGTTGATCGATTTGAAATGGTCGATGTCGAAGACCAGCACTGCTGTCGTCGGGCCCATGACGCCGGCGCCGTGGCGGTCGAACAGAGCGCGGCGATTGAGCAGGCCGGTCAGCGGATCGGTTGCGGCGTCGATGCGGTGAAGGGCGGCCATGCGCCATTGATGCAGGGCAAGCGACAGCGCGCCGATGCCGGTCATGCTGGCGATGCAGACAGCGAGGCTCAAATCCTCCGACCAGTTGTCGGGCGCAACACCCAGGACAAGCTTGCCCTGATAGATGAGCACCGCGGCGCAGAGGACGAAGGAAAAGCCCGTCAGGCAGTAGAGGCTGGTGATACCCGTCAGCGGGACGGCGGCTTCGGCGCGAGCGCGCCAATACTGGTAGGCTGTGGCGAACAGGAAGGAGGCAATGGCGATATTGTCGATGATGAAGGAGAGACCGTCATAGCCGAGCAACATCGGCAATGAGGTCGCCACCACCGCCACGGCGCCGAAGGCAACGATGCGCGCGTGCGGCAATGTTCCCGATCGGAACTGGCAGCCCGCGCCCCAGACCGTTGCGAAGCCGGGAAAGAGAAACGCGAAGCAGACAACGCCGACGATCGCGTCCGGCTTGTCGACATAGATCCCGTAGGCAAAGATGCCGCTGACGATCAGGATGAGGCCGACCCCGCAGGCCAGCAGAAATGTTTCGGTCCGCCGGGCAATCCAGCTCGCCAATAAGGTAATGGCGAGGCATGTCGCCGAGACCGCCAATGCAGTCAGCAATGAATTGTAGTCAAGCGTCATGCTTTGAACTCCGCGGCTTCTGCCACGCTTTCGTTTTCAGAAAATGGCGTTTTCAGAAAATGGAATTCGCCCGACAGCGAATGTGTTATCAATTTCGTTAAAAAAGCATGTATTTAAAGCTTAGATGTTAGCGCAATAACATATCCCCACGGATATGCATTCTCCTTCCAGTAAAAAATTATGGGTTTACGAGCGCCGTTAGCGCTCAACATCCCAATGAAGCGGGAACATGGGGTCGAATACCGTGACGGGACCGGCGCCGGTCTCGATCTTGAAAGGAAACGACACAGGCTCGGCGCGCTTCACCAGCGTTATTCTTTCCTCGTTTATCGGAAGGCCATACCAGGCCGGACCATTCAACGACGCGAAGGCTTCCAGCTTGTCGAGGGCATTGTCCTGCTCGAAGACGTGGGCAAGGCAGCTCATGGTGTTGATCGAGGTGTAAATGCCGGCGCAGCCGCAGCCGCATTCCTTGAGCGGATCGACATGCGGCGCGGAATCGGTGCCGAGGAAGAAGCGGGCATCGCCACTCGTTGCGGCCTGGCGCAGCGCGACACGGTGATGTTCGCGCTTGGCGACCGGCAGGCAGTAATAGTGCGGGCGGATGCCGCCGACGAGGATGGCGTTGCGGTTGATAATCAGGTGGTGCGTGGTGATCGAGCCGGCAAGATTGCGCTCCGCCGACTTGATGTAATCGATGCCGTCCTTGGTCGTCACATGTTCCATCGTCACCTTCAGCTCCGGCAGGCGCTTGCGCAACGGATCGAGGACGGTTTCGATGAAGACCGCTTCGCGATCGAAGATATCGACGTCGGATGTCGTGACTTCACCATGAACGCAGAGCGGAAGTCCGATCCTGGCCATGCGCTCGAGCACCGGCATGGCCTTGTCGATATCGCGCACGCCGCCATGCGAATTGGTGGTGGCGCCGGCCGGGTAGAGCTTGACGGCGGTGATCAGGCCGCTTTCCTTGCCCTTCGCGACATCATCGGGATCGGTGTGCTCGGTCAAATAGAGCGTCATCAAAGGCTCGAAGCGGTCGCCCTTCGGTAGCGCCGCCATGATGCGGCCGCGGTAGGCCTCGGCATCTTCAGTGGTGACGACCGGCGGCACGAGGTTCGGCATGATGATGGCGCGGGCGAAGTCGCGGCTCGAATCGGCGATCACGCCTTCCAGCATGGCGCCGTCACGCAGGTGAAGATGCCAATCATCGGGGCGGCGGATGGTGATCGATTGCATGACTATGACTCCGGCAAGGCTGCGCTTTAGGGCTCAGCCTTGGGAATTACATCCAAGCATGTGGGATGGCAAATGGTTTGCCCATCGCCGCAGGGCAATTGCGATCAGGCGATCTCAAGCGTCACATCGGCGCGGCGGCGGTTGCCGAGAATGAGGCGGCCGTTCGGAAGGTCGTTCTCATAGACCTTGCGGCCCGCTTCCTCTTCGCTCAGCCTGTAGCCGCGCCAGCGCGCCCACAGGCGCTCCTCCAGCACCTCGATCGGCGGGGCGAGCATGATCGCATAATCGAACACGCCTTCGAGTTCGGCCCACTTGCCGAGGCTGAAGAGCAGATAGTTGCCTTCGACGATGATGAAGCGGTGATCCGGGGCGATCGGACGCGCCGAGGCGATGGCGAGTTCGCGCGAGCGGTCGAACACCGGCACCAGCACCTCCTGATCCGCCAGGCGAACCGCGCGGATGATATCGAGGAAGCCGCGCACGTCGAAGGTCTCGGGGATGCCCTTGCGGGCGAGCAGGCCGCGCTCGATCAGGATGGCGTTGTCCATGTGAAAGCCGTCCATCGGCAGCACCGCCGCCGTTTCGCCGCTGGCGCGCAAGGCGTCGGCGATATGGTCGGCCATGGTGGACTTGCCGGCACCGGGCGGGCCGGCAATGGCGATCAGAAAGCGTTTCGCGTCGCCGGCGCGGGAAAGGACCTCGCCGGCGATATCCTCGATCGTCATCGTCATGCGGCAACAGGCTCCGTCGGAACTGACTTGGCGCCGGTCATGAAGGCGACGGCATCCGACATTGTGTATTCCTTCGGATTGATGACCGTCAAGCGACGGCCGAGGCGGTGGATGTGGATGCGATCCGCCACCTCGAAGACATGCGGCATGTTGTGCGAGATCAGCACGATCGGGATGCCGCGCGAGCGCACGTCGAGGATCAGCTCCAAGACGCGGCGGCTTTCCTTGACGCCCAACGCCGCCGTCGGCTCGTCGAGGATGATGACCTTGGAGCCGAAGGCCGCCGCACGGGCAACCGCGACACCCTGGCGCTGGCCACCGGACAGCGTCTCGACCGCCTGGTTGATGTTCTGGATGGTCATCAGGCCAAGCTCGGTGAGCTTCTGCCGCGCCATCTTTTCCATCGCCGAATGATCGAGCTTGCGCATGAACTTGCCCATGAAGCCCGGTTTGCGGATCTCGCGACCGAGGAACATGTTGTCGGCGATCGAGAGTGCCGGTGACAAGGCAAGGTTCTGGTAGACGGTCTCGATGCCGGCCTTGCGGGCCTCGATGGGCGACGAGAAGTGGATCGGCTGGCCCTCCAGCCGGATCTCTCCCTCGTCGGGACGCACGGCGCCCGAGATCGCCTTGATCAGCGAGGATTTGCCGGCGCCGTTGTCGCCGATGACGGCCAGGATTTCACCAGGATAGAGATCGAAGTCGGCATGATCGAGGGCGGTGACGCGGCCGTAACGCTTGACCAGGCCGCGCGCCATGAGAAGAGGTTCCGTAGCCATCAGCCTGCTGCCTTTCTGATCCACTGATCAATTCCAACGGCTGCGATGATGAGCACGCCGATCAAGAGATAGGTCCATTGAACGTCCGTTCCGAGCAGGCGCAGCCCGAGCGAGAAGACGCCGACGATGAGCGCGCCGAACATCATGCCGAGGATGGAACCACGGCCGCCGAAGAGCGAGATGCCGCCAATCACCACCGCGGTAATGCTCTCGATGTTGGCGAACTGTCCCGCTGTCGGCGATACCGAGCCGATGCGGCCGATCAAGGCCCAGCCGGCGAGCGCGCAGATAAGGCCCGAGAGGACATAGGTGGAGATCAGCATGCGCTTGACGTTGACGCCGGAGAGGCCCGCGGCTTCCGGATCGTCCCCGACGGCATAGAGGTGCCGGCCCCAAGCCGTGTGGTTCAGCACGTACCAGAGGAGCGCGACGAGCAGCACCATGGCGATGACGCCATAGGTGAAGACCGCGCCGCCGATGCGGAACGTATCGCCGAAAATCTGCAAGAGCGGTGCCGTGGTCTCGATTTCCTGGGCGCGGATCGTCTCGTTGGCGGAATAGAGGAAGTTCGTCGCGAGAACGATCTGCCACATGCCAAGCGTGACGATGAAGGGCGGCAGCTTCATGCGGGCGACGAGCCAGCCGTTGATAAAGCCGCATAGCGCGCCAACGGCGAAGCCGCAGAGGATGGCGAGTTCGACGGGCAGGCCGTAGCGGAAGACGAACTGGCCCATGACGACAGACGACAGCACCATGATGGCGCCGACCGACAGATCGATACCGGCCGTCATGATGACGAGCGACTGCGCCGCGCCGACGATGCCCGTGATCGCCACCTGCTGAAGGATGAGCGTCAGCGAGAAGGCGGAGAAGAACTTGGTGCCCAAGAGGAGGCCGAAGATGACCAGCGACAGCACGAGCACGATCAGCGATACCGCCGATGGGCTCGAATGCAGAAAATGCCGGAACCTTTGAAGGAAACTCTTGTCGTCCGTGTCGAACGAGGCGACATCGGTCGAGCTCTCCTTGAGGACTTTTTCGTAATCGTGATGCGGCGATGCCGCGGTTGGCTCACTCATGGATGTTCCTCCCGGAATCCCGTCTGCTCTTCATGCGCGGGACGATTGCATGTGAGTGGTGGTCTTTCCCCAGGCCTGCCTTGCGGCCGCCTGGGGTTAAAGTCGCTCTATCGGGAAAGCCCCCTCTGGCCTGCCGGCTGCCGGGGTCGAGCCACTTGTCTCGCCCCGCTCTTCGAGCCCCCCACAAGGGGAGAAGACTTGCGGCACCCACCTGCCCCAATCGAGGCTCAGTGGGTCAGACCCTCCCCTTTGTGGGGAGGGTTGGGAGGGGTCTTAAGCCCGATCGCTTAGCCCCAGCACTTGCCAAGGCCTTCCTTGGTGTCTATCGACTTGACGCCGGAGACCGGCTTGTCGGTGACGAGCGTCACGCCGGTGTCGAAGAAGTTCTTGCCTTCGGTCGGCTTCGGCTTTTCGCCGCTGTCTGCGAACTTCTTGATCGCCTCGATGCCAAGCGCTGCCATCTGCAGCGGGTACTGCTGCGAGGTGGCGCCGATGACGCCATCGGCGACGTTCTTGACACCCGGGCAACCACCGTCGACGGAGACGATCAGCACGTCCTTCTCGCGGCCGACGGCCTTCAGCGCTTCATAGGCGCCGGCGGCAGCCGGTTCGTTGATGGTGTGGACGACATTGATGGTCGGGTCCTTCTGGAGAAGGTTTTCCATCGCGGTGCGGCCGCCTTCTTCGTTGCCGTTGGTGATGTCGTGGCCGACGATGCGCTTGTCATCCTCGTCGCCGATCTTGTTCGGGTCCTTCGGGTCGATGCCGAAGCCCATCATGAAGCCCTGGTCGCGGAGCACGTCGACGGACGGCTGCGATGGCGTCAGGTCGAGGAAGGCAACCTTGGCATCTGCTGCCTTGTCGCCCAGCGTTTCCTTGGCCCACTGGCCGATCAGCTTGCCGGCGAGCAGGTTGTCGGTGGCAAACGTCATGTCGGCGCTGTCGATCGGCTCCAGCGGGGTGTCGAGCGCGATGACGAGCAGGCCGGCATCGCGGGCCTTCTTGACGTTCGGCACGATGCCCTTGGTGTCGGAAGCAGCAATCAGGATACCCTTGGCGCCATCGGCGATGCAGGTCTCGATCGCAGCCACCTGGCTTTCCGAGTCACCATCGATCTTGCCGGCATAGGATTTGAGGTTGACGCCGAGTTCCTTGGCCTTGGCAGTCGCGCCTTCCTTCATCTTGACGAAGAAAGGGTTGGTATCGGTCTTGGTGATGAGGCAGGCGGAGACGTCCGCAGCCTGCGCGGGCGCCGAAAAGGCGACGCCAAGAGCCAGCGCGGCAACAGCCGCCGAAATCACTGATGTCTTCATGTACTCCTCCCAGAGTGTAGCCGGCGAGCCCCTTGGCTTGGCCGGAATTGACGAGCACGAACGCCGCCTTCGAATACCGCCGATGGCTTCCTCCAAGCCGTTCCGTGCTGTTTACGATGCTAATTAAGGGCGAAAGAATTTGGCTTGTCAATAAATAAATCCAATTGAATTATTAATTCCTTGTGGCATGCTTGGCGAAAATAACGCATAGGCCGATCAGTGGGAGGAATGGCCAATGTCGTCCATGAGAGGTCCGGTTCATCTGCCGGCCCAGCTGCCCGGCGTCAGTCCGGCAGGCGGCGCGAACCAGGTTCGGGTTCGCGCTTACAACGAAAGATTGGTGCTTTCGCTGGTGCGCCTGCATGGTGCCCAGTCGAAGGCGGATATCGCACGCCGCACGGGCCTTTCGGCGCAAACCGTGTCGGTGATCATGCGCGTGCTGGAAAAGGAAGGCCTGCTTTCGCGCGGTGAACCGATCCGCGGACGCGTCGGGCAACCATCCGTTCCGATGCGGCTCAATCCCGACGCGGTCTATTCCTTCGGCGTGAAGATGGGGCGGCGCAGCGCCGATCTGGTGCTGATGGATTTCGTCGGCAAGATCCGCATGCAGCTGCATGTGACCTACGCCTACCCTCTGCCCGACGTGTTTCTCAACTTCATCGTATCGGGAATCCAGGAGCTGGAAAGCCGGCTAAGTGAAGACGAGCGCAGCCGCATCGCCGGCGTCGGCATCGCGGCACCTTTCGAATTGTGGAACTGGGAAGAGGAAGTGGGCTCGCCCAAGGGCGCGATGGATGTCTGGCGCGACTACGACCTGCATGCCGAGGTGGCGGCCAGCGTCCCCTACCCCGTCTATCTGCAGAACGACGCGACCAGCGCCTGTGGTGCGGAACTCGTCTTTGGCATCGGCCCGCAGCATCCCGATTTCGTCTATTTCTTTATCGGCTCCTTCATCGGTGGCGGCATCGTCTTGAACTCGGCGATCTTTTCCGGCCGCACGGGGACCGCCGGCGCGATCGGCCCGCTGCCGGTGCGCGGCAAGAACGGCGAAACGCTGCAATTACTCGAGGTCGCCTCGATCTTCGTGCTCGAAAACATGCTGCGCGACCGCGGCATCGATCCGGAGCCGCTGTGGTATTCGGCCGACGACTGGATCGACTTCGGCGAGCCGCTCGAATTGTGGATCCAGGATACCGCCAAGGCGCTGGCGCAGGGGATCGTCGCGGCCGCCTCGATCATCGATTTTAGCGCCGCGGTCATCGACGGCGGTTTCCCGGCCTGGGTTCGCGAGCGGATCGTTCAGGCGACGATCTACGAGGCCGACAATCTCGACCTGCAGGGCGTCGTCATGCCCGATATCATCGAGGGCGCGGTGGGGGCGCATGCGCGCGCCATCGGCGGCGCCAGCCTGCCGATCTTCGCCCGCTATCTCACGGACCAGAACGTGCTCTTCAAGGAGGTGGAGAATGCTGAAGGGACTTAACCCGATCCTGAGCCCCGAGCTGCTCTCGACGCTGCGCGCCATGGGCCACGGAGACGAGATCGCCATCGTCGATGGCAACTACCCGGGCCTCGAGGATGCGCGACGGCTGATCCGGCTCGATGGGCACGGCATCATCCCCGTGCTCGATGCCGTCTTGAGCGTACTGCCGATCGACGAATTCGTGCCGGAGGCGATCTTCCGCGCCACCGTGAAGGGAGAGCGCGACAGGCTCGACCCCGTGCACGAGGAGATGATCGACTGCTGCGCGCATTACGAGCCGCACCGGCAAGTGGTGCCGCTGGTCGGGCCGGACTTCTACAACAGGGTCAAAGCGGCGCATGCGCTGATCCAGACCAGCGAACCGCGCCTCTATGGCAACATCATCCTGCGCAAGGGCGTGATCCATCCGGGCAAGCCGGGCGACAAGAGCAAAGCTCCGGTCGACCCGTTTCCCTACTGACTGACCAGTCGGCGATCAGATCTCGCCGGCCAGCGGTCCCCAGACATCCGTCAGCGCAAAGCCGCCCGGATGCGGATCGAAGGGATCGAGCGCCACCTGAGACAGGCCGAAGGTGAAGCCGCGACCGGTGATCGTCGGAATGACGGCGGGGCGGCCGGCGACCGTGGTTTCGGCGAGAAGCCCGACCTCGAATTCGGAATCGATGATCGAGCGCGACTTGAAGACGTCGCCGACCTTGGCCTTGCCGCGCGCATGCAGCGTCGCGAGATTGGCAGAATTGCCGGTGCCGCAGGGCGAGCGGTCGGCGCGGCCCGGCCACATGGTGGTGCAGGTGCGCACCGTACCGTCGGCTTCGAGATCGCGGAACATCACATAGGCGACGCCCGAAATCGCCGGGATCTCAGGATGGACGACCTTGATCTCGCGGTTGATCTTTTCCTTGATCACCATGCCGGCGCTGACGAGCGCGGCGGCATTGGACTTGGCGATCGTCAGGCCGATCTGGCCGACATCGACCAGCGCGTAGAAGATGCCACCGTAGCAGAGATCGAGCTTGATCGTGCCCCACGCCGCGGTCTCCAGGGATACGTCGAGCTCGTGCACGAAGGACGGCACCATGGTGAGCTTGACCTTCTCGCAGCGGCCGTCGCGGCAGGTGGCCGTCGCCTTGACGAGGCCGGCCGCCGTTTCCAGCGTGACCACTGTCTCCGGCTCCTGCATCTCGACGATGCCTGATTCGAGCAGCGCCGTGGTGACGCAGATCGAGTTCGAGCCGGAGCTTGCATGCGCCTGATCCGGCTGCAGGATGATGAAGGCGGCATCGGCATCCGGGTGCTTGGGCGGCAGCAGCAGGTTGACGGAGCCGATCGGCGCGCCGCGCGGCTCGAGGCAGAGGAAGCGGCGAAGTTCCTGGCCCTTGGGATCGGTGTTCAGCCAGTGCAGCTGCTCGGCAACCGTGTTGCCCGGGATCTTCGGAACGCCGCCGATCGCGACCTTTCCGATTTCACCTTCGGCGTGGACATCCAGAAGCTGGATCGTGCGCTTCCATCTCATCGGCGTCTCCCATCATCCGCCGGCAGAGCGACAACCTCGCCGCCGGCACTCTCTTATGTCTCAATAGCGGTCGATACGGAACGGCGTCATGTCGACCGCGGGTTTGGCTCCCGTCACCATATCTGCGATCAGCTGCGCGGTCGTGGCCGAATAGGTGAGGCCGAGATGGCCGTGACCTGTCGCGTACCAGACGCCTGATATCTTCGAAGAAGGCGAGATGATCGGGATCGTATCGGGCAGCGCCGGGCGGTGGCCCATCCATTCGCTGGTGTCCTTGACCTGAAGGCTCGGCACGGCGCGCTGGGCATGGCGGACGAGAACGCGGGCTCGGCGGAAATCGGGCGCGGCATCCAGCCCCGCCAGCTCGACATTGCCGCCGACGCGGATACCGCCCGCCGTCGGCGTGATCATGAAGGCGCGGTGCGGCCAGATCACCGAATGGCGCATCGAGACGCCTGGCTGCATGATCTGCGTGTGATAGCCGCGCTCGGTTTCGAGCGGGATCGGCTCGCCGAGCTTTTCCGCCAGGAAGCGCGTGTGGACGCCCGCTGCCAGGACGACGAAATCGGCTGCGATACGCTCGCCGTTTTCGAGCAGCACGACGGAGGTGCCGTCGGCGTTCTTTTCGACGGTGCGGACGGCACCGGACACGAAGGTGGCGCCGCGTTCGCGGGCGGCATCGGCGAGCTTCACCACGAGGCGATAGGGATCACGAATGGTCTTGTTGTCGGGCAGCAATACCGCCTTGGCGATCGTAGGCGAGAGCGAGGGCTCCAGATCGCGGATGGCGGCGCCTTCGAGCACGTCGAAATCGAAATTGTAGCGGCGCATGAAATCGATGTGGCCGCGGTCGCCCGAAAATTCCGCCTCGGTCTCGTAGATCGCCAGGCAGCCCTCGTCGGTCATCAGCTCCGGCGCTGCGATCGTGTCCAGCATGGCACGGAAATCGGCGAGCGCCGGATTTGACAGGCTCATGCCCGCATCCTCGATGTCACGAAGCCGGGAGGGACGGCCGGCAGCGATGAAGCGCAGGAACCATGGCGCCATCTTCAGCGCATAAGCAGGACGCAGCCAGACGGGACCTTCAGGATCGAGCAGCCAGCGGGGGATCTTGCGCCAGGTATTGGGGCCGGAACCGGCGGCGAAATCGAGCGCGATGCTGGCCATGTTGCCATAAGAGGTGCCGCGCCCGGGCTCGCCCTTGTCGATCAACGTCACCTGCAAACCGCGGCGCTGCAATTCGAGCGCGATCGCAGCACCGATGACACCTGCGCCGACAACCGCGACCGTCTGTTTCTTCTCGCTCATCCCTCACCGCCCATTCGCGCGGCGGACCACACCGCCGACCGCACTGTGATATATCAGAACATGCGCGACTTCCATCTGAATTTTGGGCCTTGGCTGGACTGGCGACGCCGCGCGTTCGGTGCAGACGTCGTGAAACTTTCCGAACGTTCATTCCGTTTATCCGAGCGAGATTTTACGAAGGACCGCGCGCGATGAAGGCTTTGCCCAGTATCTTCCTGTCGATTGTTCTGCTCTGCCCGTCACTCACCTTCGCCGGTGCGCTTGAGGAGGACGCGATACGTCACGACATCATCGGAAGGACCATCTATCTTGCGACACCGCTCGGCGGCGAACTGCCGCTCAACTACCACACATCAGGCGTGGTCGACGGCAGCGGCGAGGCGATCGGGCTCGGAAAATTCTTCAAGCCCAACGACCAGGGCAAGTGGTGGATCGATTCGAACCGGCTCTGCCAGAAATTCCGCACGTGGTACGACGGCGCGCCGATGTGTTTCGAACTTGAGAACGCAGGCCCCGGGAAGGTGAAGTGGACGCGTGACAACGGCCAGACTGGCGTGGCGAGAATAGGCAACTGAAGCGATCGGGGGGCCAGAATGGAAAAGAGCCCGGTGCGGGAGGAGGTGCACCGGGCTCTTGATCCTGACTGACAACTGGGAGGAGGAGTGTTGTCAGTCCGATGAAGGAGCGCTGGGAGGAGGAGTGCGCTGCCTTCGAGAAGATAGATAGCCCATCGTTTCGATCCGGAATAGGGAAAATACCGCAACGCAGCAATGCATTATACGCATAACGCGATCCATCAAGCCGCGGACTGCCTTCGATTTTTGCACATCATTTCATCAAACCAGCATGATATGGGCGATTTCGGCCGTTGAGGGTCAAAGGCGGCAACCGATGCTGCCGCCTTTGCGACTGGATCACCACTCGTCGCCGCACGGCATGGAGCCGTCGCCATTGGTGCCGCCGAAGGTACCCTGGCAATAGGTCTGCCTATGCATTTGTTGCATTTGGGGCTGCATCGGGCGTTCGGTGATCGAGCCAGTGGTCTGGCGGTCGACACCGAAAGCAGCGTCGGGATACCAGTAACCGTCGTGGAGGCGGGTGCCGGTCCGCTCGGTGCGCGAGCCATGGTAGCCGTGCCAATAGCCCGGCTGGGTCTGAGCCACCTGAATGACTGGAGCCTGCTGCATGGACTGGTCGGCAGGCGCGGCCTGAACAGGGATCGCGGTCGAGAGTGCCGCCATGACGCCGAGCGACGTGATGGACGGGATGTAACGGGAGATTTTCATGATAAACCCTCCTTCAGGATTCACATGAAGAAAATGCCGTCTGAGCTTGCAAAGTTCCGCGACTGCACGCGCGCTCCAACAGTTGTGATCACAGGCGATTGAGCGTGATCTCGATTACGTCTGCCGCGCGATTCCGATTGCGCTCTACTGATCGTAGACTGCGCGATAGCCCTGGCTGGAAATGCAGGTGACATACTGACGGCGCGCGGCCGCCCTCGCCTGCGCTTCCTCGTTTGCAGGATCGATCGCATAGCGCGACATCTGCGCCCGCGCCTCGTATTGCTTGCGCGCCTCGTTGTACATGACGTTGCCGTCGGCGACGCAGATGTTGTGGGCGATGCCGGGTGGATTGAGCGGCGGGTCCAGCGTATTGACGGGCGTCAGCATCGGCCCGTTGGCATGATCGACGCAACCGGCCAAGGCCGCCACCGACGCCAGAAACACCACTCCACGAACCATATTGCTCAGCATTCAATCTCTCCGGCCCGCGGCCACGGCATGTCCTGCCCCCAAAAGGCATCTTGCCGAGACAATCGTCTGGCAACATTGTGCCAGGCTAGCGCTAAGCAAGACGCCAGCATCCGCAGACGCCGACATCACAACGGAGGATTGGACCGTGTCAGCTCTTCAGGACGAACACTTATCCGAAATCCCCTCTCACCCGGAGGAGATGAAATCGGTCTTCGATCTTCGCGTCGGAAAGCACATCACCCTGCAAGGCAGCGCCAGGATCACACCCGCCGGCGTCATCAGCACCGGGATCGCGGTGGCGGCGATGACGTTTGCGGTGGGGTATCTGGTTTCGTCGGTTGGTCGACGGCGGTAGGGCGATCGGCTACGCGCACGCGCTCGGCGTGACGATCGCGAACGGATGCAAACGCGCTGTCCACGGACAGGCCTCTGCTCGGATCAGTCCTCATGGCGTCGTAGGACGCAGCAACTTCGCTCGCGAGCCAGTGCTCAAAGGCAGTGTCACGCTCCCGCCGGTCTATGGAGATCGTGTTCTTTTGCATGACCGCACCTCACACATAAATCCAGCCTTTACGGACGGCCTCTATAAGCTCAAGCTGGTAGCTATATTCAGCGGCCACGGCAAACACCTTTATATCGCTGATGCTCATATCGATCCCGTTTCGTCGCGCGACGTATTCGTAGGCCTCCGCCCAATCAAGGCCCGACAGATGCAGCATGGCAAGCTCCAGGTTGAATGGGGGCTCGCGTCTTTTCTTGCGTCGGGCCGTCATGGTTGGAACCCGTGCCGATCAAGCAACGCGCGCTCCTGCGCAAACATGCGGGTGGCGAGTTCGTCGAAATCGATCAGGCCGGCCGCTGCAAGCGCATAACAGGCCGCATCAGATACGCACCGGTCCTGCTCGAATCGATCCCGGAGAGAAGATCCGAAATGACGAGAGCGTTTCATCAAAACGTCGGCCGCTAGCTGCGCATAGAAATTTGCGTCCATCGGTCTGACCTCGCAACGAATACGCGGACACACCCGCCCGCTTCCGTGAGGAAATGCCAGCATGTGCGACGCTCTGGTGATCGTATGGCTTTCGTATGGCAAGAGTGTCTCACGACTCAACGATGATGGGAATCCCGAGATCGGCTTTAAAATTTCAGACCGGCCGGTCCCGACCTCGCCTAAGGCTTCAGGCTAAATTTTCGTGAGAAAAGAGAAGTGGCGCACCCGAAGAGATTCGAACTCCTGACCCCCAGATTCGTAGTCTGGTGCTCTATCCAGCTGAGCTACGGGTGCGTCTGCAGCGGTGTGTCCCGCTGGCGTGAGCGGTTCTCTAAAGGGTCATCTGAATGAATGCAATAGGGTTTGTAAAAAAAGTGACGTCTTTCTTGTCGGACAGCGGGGATCGCGGGATTGCATCACTTTTCCAAAAGGCTGCGGCCGCGATAATCGTCCAGCGACACAGGGCGATCGGGGATTTCGATGCGGAACTGCGTGCCGATCGATGGCTTTTCCACAAGCGCGATCGTGCCGCCATGGGCGAGCACCAGTTCGCGGGCGATGGCGAGACCAAGACCCGTGCCGCCGGAGCGGGCGGAGCCGCGGAAGGCGGCAAAAAGGTTCTGGCGGGCTTTCTGCGGCATGCCGGGGCCGGTGTCGTCGACGGTGATGCTGACGACGCTGCCGATGCGGTGGGCGGAGACAGTGATGCGCCGCGGGCTTGCGCCCGCGTTGCCTGATGTCAGCGCCTGCAGGGCGTTGCGGCAGAGATTGTGGATGACGCGGAAGAGCTGCTCGTTGTCGGCATCCACCTCCAGATCGGCGCCGATCTGCTCGACGAACTCCACGTCGCTCTGCGGATCGATCGCCAGCATGTCCCTGACATCCTCGACCAGCGTGGTCACCGGCACGAGGCGGCGGCGGGGCGCCGATTCGCTGGCCTGGCCGTAGGAGAGAACTTCGGTCGTATAGCCGACGGCGCGATCGATGGTGCGCAGCAGCTTCGGTGCGAAGCGCTTCACCATGGGGTCGTCGACGTCGACCAGGCGGTCGGACATCAGCTGCGCGGAGGCAAGGATGTTGCGCATGTCGTGATTGATCTTGGAGACGGCGAGGCCGAGGGCCGCGAGGTTGCTCTGCTGCTTCAGCGTCTTTTGGAGCTGCAGCTGCATGGCGGTCAGGTGGCGGCCGGCAATCGCCAGCTCGTCGCGCCCGCCATCGCCGACAAAGACATGCTGGGGATTTTCGGGATCGGCGGAAAACTGCTGCATGCTGCCCGTCAGCCGGCGGATCGGCCGGATGAGAATACGGTTGATCGCGAAGAAGACGAGTGTCGCGGTAAACAGAGAGATCAGGATCGACAGCAGGAAGACGTTGCGGGAGTAGATGAGCATCGCGTTGCGCAGATGCTTGTCCTTCATCAGCACCTCGACACCGATATTGGTGTCCTGCACCGGACCGTAGACGCGGATCATCCGGTCGCCGCCGAAGACGAGCGTGTCGAGCGCATCGCGCATGGCGGTGACGGCAGGCACGCTGGTCAGATCATATTGCGCATCGACCGACGCCGGCATATCCCAGGTGGCGAGCAGCCGCGAGGTGCCGTCCTTGCGCAGCACGATCGCCTTCGTGCCCGTCGCTTCCAAGGTCTGCCTCTGCAGGTCGCGCGGCAGCTCCACCGGCTGCAGGCCGTCGATGGCGATGGCGGCGGCGGCGGCGGCATTCAGCCGCTCATCCAGCCAGCGAAGGCGCATGGACGCCACCGAGGGAAAGAAGATCAGCACTTCGGCGAGCATGATGCAGACGACGGTCAGCCACAGGAGCTTGCCGGAGATACCGCCGAACATGCTGACGGGCCGGCACGAGGACTGCGCGGCGTCGGCGGCCGTCGTGAGTGCTTCGGGAACAGTTTGGCCTTGATCAGGGGCGGGCATCGCTTCTCGTCCAACCGGCGCCATGCGCCACGGATTCAATCTCTATATTAGACGAAACTGCGTCGCTTTCAAATCTTTGCGAGCAGTGCGACATAATGCCGAAACGCAAGCGCCGCCCGAAGGCGGCGCTCCTGATCAGATTGCAGAGCGGGAGATCAGAATTCTTCCCAGCTCTGGTCGACCGCGGCGTTGCCGTTGAAGGCGCGGGCCACATTGCCCATGGCGCGGCGGGCGGGCGAGGCAACCGGGCGGTGCTCCTCGTAACGCGCGACCACAACCGGAGCCGACGGCTGCGCGTTCGACACCTTGAAGCGCGAGATCAGTCGCACGAGGCTATCGGCTTCCGACGACAGCTTGTGGGTGGCGGCCGAGGTTTCCTCGACCATGGCGGCGTTCTGCTGCGTCACCTGGTCCATCTGGTTGACGGCGGTGTTCACCTCCTTGAGGCCGGTCGACTGCTCCTTGGCGGCCGTGGCGATCGAGTGGATGTGGTCGTTGATGGCGTTGACGCGGCGTTCGATCTGCGACAGCGCCTCGCCGGTTTCCTGCACCAGCTTGACGCCGATCTGAACTTCGCCGCCGGACTTGGTGATCAGGCCCTTGATATCCTTCGCGGCCGTTGCCGAGCGCTGCGCGAGTTCGCGGACTTCCTGGGCGACGACGGCAAAGCCCTTGCCCGCTTCGCCGGCACGCGCCGCCTCGACACCGGCGTTCAGCGCCAGGAGGTTGGTCTGGAATGCGATCTCGTCGATGACGTTGATGATCTGGCTGATTTCGCGCGAGGCCTGCTCGATGCGGCCCATCGCATCGACGGCATTGCGAACGACGACGCCCGACTTGCCGGCATCGTCCTTGGCCTCGGAGACCATGACGCTGGCTTCCTGGGCACGTTCGGTCGAATTGTTGACGACGGCGGTGATCTCATCGAGTGCAGCCGATGTTTCCTCGAGTGCAGCCGCCTGCTGTTCCGTGCGCTTGGAGAGATCGTCGCTGGCGGCGCGCAGCTCGTTGGTGTTGCCGTGGAAGCCCTCGGCGGTCTCGCGCACTTCGCGCATGGTCGTTTGCAGCGTGGCGAAGGTGCTGTTGACGTTCTGCTGCAACTCGGCGAAGGCGCCCTGGAAATTGCCGCGCATGGTCTGCGTCAGATCGCCTTCCGCAAGGCTCGCGATAACGCGGCGGGTTTCGCCGACACCACCATCGACGCTCGACAGCAGGTGGTTGATGTTGGTGGCGAACTGGTTGAGGTTTTCGTCCTGATAATCCTTGTCGATGCGGCGCGAGAAATCACCGGCAGCGGCTGCGGCCACGACGACGGACATGCTGGACTGCAAATCGTCGCTCTTGGCGCGCATGGCGGCTTCCTGGGCGTTCATGCGGCGCACGGCCAGGCCGTTCTCCTTGAACACCGCGACGGCTGCGGCCATTTCGCCGATCTCGTCGTTGCGGCCGGGGAAAGGCACATCGGTATCGAAGTTGCCGTCGGCGACGTTCTTAATCGCCTCGGTGACCTTCTTGATCGGACGCGAGAGATGGATGGTGCCGACATAAAGGCCCATGCCGATGCCGGCCGCGATGCCGAAGCCGGTGATGCCCAGAACCAGCCAGAGAACCGAGGTGCGGAAGTTTTCGACTTCCTGATTGACGGCTTCGAGCGTGGCCTTGTCGGTGGCGACGATCGCGTCGATCTCGGCCTGGAAGGCCTTGCGGTTGGCGCGGTTGGCGTCGTTGTTGCCCTGCTCGTTGGCCGCCTGCGGGCTGACCTGCGTGCCGAGGCGCGCGGTTTCGGCGCGGAAGGTGCGGAATTCGGCCGAGCGGGCCTTCAGTTTATTGAAGGCATCCATTTGATTGTCGGGAACCAGCGGCGTCCAGGAAGCGATGGTGGCATCGACCTGGTCTAGCGCGGCGAGCAGACCCTTGGCGAAGCTTGCGGCGTCCTTGGTCGAGGCTGCGCCATAGATGCCGCGCGCTTCCATCACGGTCGCGGTCACATAGCGGTTCAGGCGCTCGCCGGAATAGGCGCGGTTGGCGGCATCCTCATAGGCGGAGAGATTTTCGTTGTAGCGCTGCACCGCCCAAAGAGCGGTGGCGCCGATAACCAGCGCGACGCAGGACATGGCGCACACGAGTATGTTGATCTTGCCTCGAATTTTCAAAGTATCCCCCCAATAGGACTTAAGAGCCGAAAACTGGATGCCCGGCCGTTAGTTCAAATTGCGCTAAAACAATTAATGTTGAATTTCCGATGCTTTCGCCGGCTACTATAAAAAATCATCCATGAACGATGGTTGCCGCCGCCATTTTTTGCGCGAAAAATACACAGAGGCGCAATAGGCGCACGTCTGGGCTGCAGAAATGGAATAAAATGGTAGCGAGCGTCATATTGGCCGAATGGCGCAATCATTAACAGCATCTGCTAATTTTCACACTCAGAAGGCGAGCGACGTGGATTCTCCCTGCGATAATTGACTTTCACGACCTTCGTCCGTATAAGCCGCCGCACGTCCGGTCATACAAGGCTTTTTGAGCCTCCCGCCGTTCGAAAAAACAACGCTCCTTGCTTTATGCAAATTCAAGAAGGCCCGCACTCCGCGGTGTTAAAATAAATGAAGCGTACCTACCAACCATCTAAGCTTGTTCGCAAGCGCCGCCACGGTTTCCGTGCACGTATGGCTACCAAGGGTGGCCGCAAGGTCATCGTTGCTCGCCGCAGCCGTGGCCGCAATCGTCTTTCGGCTTAAGCCGGAATTGCCCGATCAGATGGCGGGCGAATTGACGACCAAAGAAACCAAAATGACTGCCGGGCGGTTGAAAAACCGCCCGCAGTTTCTTGCTGTTCGCAACGGCGAAAAACGCAGGGGCGGCTTCTTCCTTCTCGAGGTGCTCGACAGGAAAGAACCCGACACCGAAGCCCGCGTCGGCTTCACGGTCACCAAGAAGCATGGCAACTCAGTCGAAAGAAACCGTATGCGTCGGCGCCTTAAAGAGGCGGTACGACTGCATGCAGGGTTTGCAATGAAGCCCGGACACGACTATGTGGTTGTCGCGCGAAGGGACGTGCTCCAAGCATCCTTCAATGAATTAGCCGCTGAGCTTACGGCTCGCGTCGAGACGAAGCCGAAACACAAGCGGTCCGGAGACGGACGCCCCAGGAACGTATGATGCAAAACAACCGCAACTACTTCATTGCGATCGCCCTCTCCGTGCTGATCGTTCTCGGGTGGCAATTCCTTTACATGAACCCGCGCATCGAAGCGCAGCGCAAGGCGGAACTCGCCCAGAAGGCGCAGCAGACGACCCAGCAGACGCAGACACCGGGAGCCAATGGGGCAGCCGGTGGCGCGCAGACGAACGGGTCCGCTCCGACCGGCCAGGCCGCCGCAACCACGTCGCTGGCCGACGCCCTTGCCAAGAACCCGCGCGTCATCATCGACACGGCCGCCCTTTCCGGCTCTATCAACCTCGCCGGCGGTCGCCTCGACGACCTGAAGCTCAAGGGCTACCACGAGACCGTGGATGATACGAGCCCGATCATCACGCTGTTCAGCCCGTCGGAAACCAAGGACGGCTACTTCGCCGAACTCGGCTATATCGGCGATGCCGCGACCGGCAACGTCCCCGGCCCGTCGACGCTCTGGACGGCTCCCGAGGGCGCGAAGCTGACCGAGAAGACGCCGGTCACGCTGACCTACACCAATGACAAGGGCATCACCTTCGCCCGCACGATCTCGGTCGATGAACGCTACATGTTCACCGTCACCGACAAGATCACCAATGCCGGCCAGGCGCCCGCAGCGCTGTCTTCCTACGGCCGCGTGACGCGCTACAACAAGCCCGCCGTCGCCTCGACCTACGTGCTGCACGAAGGCTTCATCGGCGTGATCGGCGAAGACGGCCTGATCGAGAGCAAGTATGCTTCCGTCGAGAAGGAAGCCGTGACGCCGGCAACGGCAACCGGCGGCTGGCTCGGCATCACCGACAAGTATTGGGCCGCAACGATCATTCCGCCGCAGGCGACGCCATATGACGCACGCTTCAGCCACTTCACGGATGGCCAGCCGCGCTTCCAGGCCGACTACAAGCAGAATGCCGTCACCGTCGCTCCCGGCCAGTCTCTCGAACTGAAGAACCTCGTCTTTGCCGGCGCCAAGGAAGTTCCCGTAATCGATGGCTACGAGAGCACCTACCAGATTCCGCGCTTCGACCGCCTGATCGACTGGGGCTGGTTCTACTTCCTGACGAAGCCGATGTTCAAACTGATGGACTTCTTCTTCCGCTACTTCGGCAATTTCGGCGTCGCCATCCTGATGACCACGATCGTCGTCAAGGCGCTGTTCTTCCCGCTCGCCAGCAAGCAGTATGCTTCGATGGCGAACATGAAGCGCGTGCAGCCGAAGATGGAAGAGCTGAAGGCGAAGTTCGGCGACGACCGCATGGGCCTGCAGCAGGCGACCATGGCGCTCTACAAGGAAGAAAAGATCAACCCGATCGCCGGTTGCTGGCCGATCGCGCTGCAGATCCCGATCTTCTTCTCGCTCTACAAGGTGATCTACATCACCATCGAGATGCGCCACGCGCCGTTCTTCGGGTGGATCCAGGACCTTTCGGCGCCCGATCCGACCTCGTTCATCAACCTGTTCGGCCTGCTGCCCTTCGCGGCTCCGACCTTCCTGCATCTCGGCGTCTGGCCGCTGATCATGGGCGTCACGATGTTCCTGCAGATGCGCATGAACCCGACCCCGCCGGACCCGACGCAGGCAATGATCTTCAACTGGATGCCGCTGGTCTTCACCTTCATGCTGGCAAGCTTCCCGGCCGGTCTGGTCATCTACTGGGCCTGGAACAACACGCTGTCCGTTATCCAGCAGGGCGTCATCATGCGCCGCCACGGCGTGAAGATCGAGCTCTTCGACAATCTCAAGGGGCTGTTCAAGCGAAAGCCGGCGCCCACGGAGAAATAGCGGAAAAGCCTCGCTTCGGCGGGGCTTTTTCTTTTCGGCGCGATGGTGCCGACCTCGGCATTTCAGGCTGGCCGGTTGACAAAATCGCCTGAAACCTGAATGCCATACCCCTACTAAAACTGGATGCGCTGGAGAGCCAAATGACCGACAACAACGACAAGCCGCTCTTCGGCCGTCCCTGGATCTTCATCCGCGGCGTGCCGTCCCTGAAGTTCCTGCCGCCGGAAGGTCCGGCCGAGGTGGCCTTCGCCGGTCGCTCGAATGTCGGCAAGTCGTCGCTGATCAACGCGCTCGTCGGCCAGAACGGCCTGGCGCGTACCTCGAACACGCCGGGGCGCACGCAGGAACTGAACTATTTTGTGCCCGAGGGCTATTCCGGCGAGGCCGGCGACCTGCCGCCGATGGCGCTGGTCGACATGCCGGGCTACGGCTATGCCAAGGCACCGAAGGAAAACGTCGATGCCTGGACCAAGCTGGTGTTCGACTATCTGCGCGGCCGCGCGACGCTGAAGCGCGTCTATGTGCTGATCGACAGCCGCCACGGGATCAAGAAGAATGACGACGAGGTGCTCGACCTGCTCGACAAGGCGGCCGTGTCCTATCAGGTGGTGCTGACCAAGACCGACAAGATCAAGCCGCCTGCCGTCATCAAGCTGCTGGCCGACACAGCCGAGAAGATCAAGAAGCGCCCGGCTGCCTATCCCGGGATCATCGCCACCTCATCGGAGAAGAGCGACGGGTTGGATGACCTGCGCGCGGCGATCGCCCTGACGGTCGGCGCCGACAATTGAGCTAGCCTGCAACTGGACATAAAAAAAGAGGCGCCCCAGGGTGGTGAGGGCGCCTCAAGCTACTGCCGGGACTGGGTAGGTTACATCTTCGGCAGCAGAACCTTGTCGATGACGTGAATGACGCCATTCGACTGCTTGACGTCGGCGATCGTCACATGCGCGACGCCGCCGCTCTCGTCGGTGAGCGTGATCTTGCCCATGCTTTCCTTGGCCTTCAGCACGCAGCCGCCGACCGTCTTGATATCGTGCTCGCCGCCATCGTCCTTGATCATCTTGGCGACGGTTTTCGACATCGCGTCAGCTGCAACGACGTGGCAGGTGAGGATCTTGGTGAGCTTGGCCTTGTTTTCCGGCTTCAACAGCGTGTCGACGGTGCCGGCAGGAAGGGCTGCGAATGCCTCGTTGGTCGGCGCGAAGACGGTGAACGGGCCCTTGCCCTCCAGCGTCGACACCAGGCCGGCTGCCTTCACGGCGGCGACCAACGTGGTGTGATCCTTGGAATTGACGGCATTTTCGACGATGTTCTTCGTCGGATACATGGCGGCTCCGCCGACCATGGGGTTCTTGGCCTGCGCTGCGAAAGCGATTGCGGAAACAGCGGTTGCAAGCGCGACGGTGCGCAATGCGGACTTGATCATGATTGTTTCTCCTCCGTCCACTCGCCGATCGCGGCTTGATGCCTTGCGTCGCCGGGACATGAGGATCTACGAAAGGCAATCCGGAAAAGTTTCAGAAAAAGATCAGGGCCGGTGCGCGGCGCCGCTGGCAACCACCGGACCGGTCGGCGCGCCGGTGGGCGAGCCGCCGAAAGGCTCAAGGCTGACCGCGAAGGTCGTGCCTTCGCCGATGGCGGAGCGCATCTCGACCGGGATGACCAGCTCGCCATCGCCACCCTGCCCTGCCGCGAAGATACCAAGCGATTTCGGCGCGCCGCCTGATGGAAGCATCCAGAGTTCGAGCGACTTTTCCTCGGGCTTTCCCGCGGCCACGGGAATGATCCGCATGCGACCTGTCTGGGCTTCGTAGGAGGCGAGCAGATTGACCTGGCTTGTGGGCGCCGACAATTCGGCAACCAATGGCGTGCTCGGTTTCAACGGAGAGACTGTGGCGACCGTCAACGAAAGAGCGGCCGAGGTGATCACGAGGCAAGCGGCACTGATGCAGCGCCAGAAGAAAACGGAATTCCACACCCCGCCCGTTTGAGATACCGCCTTCTGAGGCACTCCAAACAGCCGTGCCTCGACCTGCTTGAACGTTTCCTGGCTGGGGGTGACGACGTCATAATCGTCGTTGAACGTGGAGAGGTTCGCCTCCCAGCGGCTGACGATGGCAGCGAACTGCCGGTCGACGCGCATGCGGTCCTCGACGACGCGGCGATCCTGAAAAGAGAGAACACCGAGAACATACTCACCGGCGAGTACCTCATCCCGGGAGCGGCCCCCCTTGCTTTGATCGGACGATGTCATCGTTCCATGCACTCTCTCAGCTTCAATAGGCTGCGTCGCAGCCATGTGCGCATCGTGTTCAGGGGCACGCCGAACTGGTCGGCAAGCTCCTGATAGCTCAGTCCCTCGACATAAGCCCGTCTCACCGCCACCGCGCGATCAGCTTCCAACTGTTCCATGCAGGTGTCAATCCGCCTTCCCTCATCGCGGATCACAGTCTGCTCTTCCGGACTGAGTTCACCATCGGCAAGGTCGTATGCAGTGTCCAGTTCGTCGGCTACCGGCTTGCGGCTTCTCAAGGTGTCGATCGCCTGGTTGCGCGCGATTGCGGCAAGCCAGGACGACGGCGTTCCCGAAGAGACCGCAAAGGCCGAAGCGCGCTGCCAGATCTTGATGTAGACCTCCTGCAGCGCTTCCTCGGCCTCTGTCCGATCCTTCAAGATACGCATGCAGACGCCGAAAAGTTTCGGGCTTGTTATACGGTATAGCGCAGCGAAGGCCTTTCGATCGCGTCTTGCAACCCGGCCGATCAGTTCCGCGATTTCATCGCTTGTCATGCCGTGTCTTTTCCCCAATGTCCCGTACTAACTATGGGTGTTCGCCCGCGATTGGCAAGACGGCGGCGTGCCGGCAAATAGCGCAAACTTATCCGCCGTTGATTATTCCATCTGTCAAGAACTTGGGATAAAAGGCCGCAACCAATTCCCGCGGGGTATCCGATGACCGAGACCGAAAGCGAAACCCAGGCACGGCTGCTGGCGCAGGCGCTGCCCTTCATGCAGCGTTACGAGAACAAGACGATCGTCGTGAAATACGGCGGCCATGCCATGGGCAATCCCGAACTCGGCAAGGCATTCGCCAGCGATATCGCGCTGTTGAAGCAGTCGGGCGTCAACCCGATCGTCGTGCACGGCGGCGGGCCGCAGATCGGCGCCATGCTGACGAAGATGGGGATCGAATCGAAGTTCGAAGGCGGCCTGCGCGTCACCGATGCCAAGACGGTCGAGATCGTCGAGATGGTTCTCGCCGGCTCGATCAACAAGGAAATCGTCGCGCTGATCAACCAGACCGGCGAATGGGCGATCGGCCTTTGCGGCAAGGACGGCAATATGGTCTTCGCCGAAAAGGCGCAGAAGAAGATCAAGGACCCCGACAGCAACATCGAGCGCGTTCTCGACCTCGGTTTCGTCGGTGAAGTGGTGGAAGTCGACCGCACGCTGATCGACCTGCTCGCGCGCTCGGAGATGATCCCCGTCATCGCACCGGTGGCGCCGGGTCGTGACGGCGCGACCTACAACATCAATGCCGACACCTTTGCCGGCGCAATTGCCGGCGCGCTCAACGCGACGCGCCTGCTGTTCCTCACCGACGTTCCCGGCGTTCTCGACAAGCAGGGCAACCTGATCAAGGAACTCTCGGTCTCGCAGGCGCATCAGCTGATCGCCGACGGCACGATCTCGGGTGGAATGATCCCGAAGGTCGAGACCTGCATCGAGGCCATCAAGGCTGGTGTACAGGGGGTTGTCATCCTCAACGGCAAGACCGCGCATTCCGTGCTGCTTGAGATCTTCACCGAGCGCGGCGCGGGAACGCTGATCGTTCCTTAAGGGCGGTCTTTTCTTCCTTCTCAGAAGGGATGAAGTCCCCTCCCCAACCCCTCCCCACAAGGGGGAGGGGCTAACGCGTTGCGCCCTCTTTGCCACTCCATGCCATCAGCGTCTGTCGAGAGGCTTCGGTTTCGCGGAGAGGGTGCGCCCAGCAAGCCCCTCCCCCTTGTGGGGAGGGGTCTATCTCATAACGCTCCGTAAACCGCCGCAGCCGCCTCTTTCAGCCTCTCCATCATCGCCCTGTACGGTCCCGGCCGAGGCTGTGTGAAAA
>UBVW01000089.1:0-16950 GCA_900469085.1 Hyphomicrobiales bacterium
GGCCTTCGGCGGAGGGGTACGACCGAATGAGTGCCTCGCCCACTTTTCGGTCCACCTTCTTTCGGTCCACCTTTGCGGCCGCGACAGTCCGACGGCGATCACGCAGCTAGAAAGCGGTTGAGATACTGAAAGCTGCGCTTGGCGAAGTCGGCAGGATCCCTTGGATTGTCATGCTCAACCACAAGCGTCTTCGCGCCATAACGTATCACTTCCTTCCAGAGGCTCGGCCAAATCAATATTCCGGATCCGACGTCGGCCCAACCGTCCTGATCGACATTTTCTCCTTCTGGAGCCCTGTCTTTCACGTGGGCGGAGGCAAGCAGCGCTTGATACCGTCTAAGCCACTGCGAGGGACCTGCGCCCGCGCTGTGTATCCAGCCAATATCGGCTTGCCAGAGCAGTCGGCTACCCCGCGCCGCTTCGAATAGAACGTCTACACCGCAGCGCATGCCGGGCATTGCGACGAGCCCCTCCGATTTATTGTGATAACCAAACGAAATCCCGTGCTCGCCAAGCGTTTCAGCGACAGCGGCAAGATCGGCGCCCAGCTTTCGCCAGGCGACTTCACCTTGAGCGCTGAAGGTGCGCCAAGGATGAGGTGAGAACACGGTCTGGACGCCGCATTCATCGCACACGTCCACGAACTCCTGCCGCCTCGTGCGAAGCGCTTCAAGAGAGATGTGGGCTGTCGAGGCCCGAAGCCCGTATCGACGTAGACCCTCAATCAATGTCGCCTTATCTTGCAGATGGTTCTCGAGAGGCTCAACGAACTGAAAACCGGCAGATGCTGCCGCCTGCAGCTGAGCATCGAGCGGGCCAAGGCCCCTCATGGAGAACAGCTGCAAGGATAGTTTCAGATCGGTCATTGAGGCCTCAGTGCTTTGGGCGCAGGTCTTTTGTGTTTCGCAGGCAATGACTGGTCAGCACGTACGACAATTGGAAATCTTTGTCCGCGTTCGACGAGCTGGCGGCGGGCATTCTGCCAATTGCAGTCAGCTTCGAGGTTTCAGCGGTCTTGTCGGGGACGAAGGTAAGGAGGGAATTCTATAACTCGTTCCCGACAAATTTTCCGTGAAACTGCTCCCTGAAGGACTTTGCCTGCTTGTTGTCCGGAACGGTCACGATCACAAAGCGGCGTCCATCGTCGGCTGTTTCCTGGTGTGCCAGATCGATCATCCAGACAGTCTTGGCAGACCCTCCTGTGATTTCGATCAGCTTTTGCATCACGGGGTCTTCATCGGCGTCAACGGCAAAGGGCAGCTCGTATGCAAACGTTTCCTGGCTCGGACCTCCGCGAAGCTGCTCGCGAAACCAGTCCCACAGGTTCTGGAAATCGACCGGAAACGGCGACAGGTCCATGTTCAAGTGGACAACATCCCGTGCGAAGATGACCTCACCGTCAAAGAAGGCATGCATTCCAAGGAAGTATTCCGGGAGGTCCATGTGGGAGGAAAGAGCGTCGCGCAGCGTTTTAAGGTTTGATGACGTTTGAAACATGCAGGTCTCCATATGGAGTCGCTAATATAGGACTCGCTGCCGACTCTGCCACTGCCCCAGCCGATAGATGGGCTTCGCATGATGGCGCGGTTCACAATGCGAGCGACATTCAGCGAAATGCCAGCGACCTCAAACGGTTGCCGACCAGAGCTTGCACACGGCGGCATCGGTCGTGCGGTAGGTCCTGAAGCCCATCCGTTCGTAGTAGGCCTGCGCAATATGATTGTCCTTGCCGATGAACGCTTCGATCTTTTCAAGTCCTGCTTCGATTGCTGCGGCACGGGTTGCGTCGAAAAGTGTGCGGCCGACCCCGCTTCTGGCTGAATCGGGATCCACGTGAGTGCCAATGATCCCCCAGCCGCTCGGCGTGTTGTACGGGTTTCCGTCCGTCGCAAGGATAAGCGACTGAAACCCGAGGAGCTTGCCGTCTTCGTCCTCGGCAACCGAGCACCGCAGCCCATCGGCATGCCCGATATAATGCTCCCGCACATAGGCGATGTCCGCTCTGGCGGTTCTCTTTCCGGCTAAAACCAGCTTCTGAAGCATCTGGCTCATTGCCGTAGCATCTTCCTGGACCGCGGTTCGTGTTCTCATTTACGCCTCTCCCTCCCGACGTCCGGTCTCCTCGACCCAGGGGCGCCAGCTGATCTCTGTGCCGCTATCAGCAACGATCCACAATGTGCGCACCATGTCCGCGGCTTGCAGCAGACCGTCGCGGATCTCCTGCATCGCCGCTTGCGCAGCCGCAGATGCGAGATCGTTTAACTGTATGACGGCGTCAAGTTCAGTGCCGTAAACCGGTATCCCGATGATTTCCCGTAGATCGCGAATAGTTGTGACGGCCCTAAGAAGAAGATGTTCGCTCTCGTGGGCATTCAGTCGGTCGACTTCGTTGGCGGCACGCACGAGTTCGGAAACAAAGGATGGAACGCTGCTCATATGCACAGGGAACCCGATTCCCCAGAGAGGAGCAATGCCTGCCTTCATCCAGGAGCAGATCGCCTTGAACGCCGACATACCCTGGCCTGGCGCTCACAGATAAACTCAAAGCATTGCCATGCGTTTCAGATGTCCCCGGTTGGCATCAACCTCTCCGTCTCGCGACCCCCGTCGAAAGATCTAACACTCTTGCGCAACAGATCAAGAGATGGAAGCAACGCAATGTAATCTATGATATTTTCTTCACGTGCGATCAATGAGTCACTCGGGGCGGTCGGTCCGGCTACTTGGTTGCGAATGGGTTCAGCGCGAAAAGGCCATGACACCCCGACCTTCTCGCGCCGTCCGCCGACTTACCTCGCGGGCATCGGGATGCATTCCTTCACGCGGGGCGTCCCGGGCGTCGCTCCCGTCACCTGCTTGACCTGCCCCGCTGGGCAGGTGCCATCATCGACAAGGACCTTATGGCCCTGCGGAAGCGTCCCCTTGGCTGGTTCAGATTTCAGGATGGACTGGCAGCCAGGAAGGCCCATCAGGACCAGAAATGCGATCATGTACTTCGACTTCATCGGCTTCCCCTTTTTCGTCGCTCCGGGTAACGGCAACCAACGAAGTCGGCGCCTCAGTGTCTGCATATCCTGCAACCACAACTGCGGCATCCTCCACTTGGAGGAGAAAAACCATCGGATCAGGCTTCTGGCCTCGCCCATTGCAGTACTGGCGATAATTCGCGCATTGTGCGAAAACATCGTCTTGCGATGCACCGGGGGATTGCATGCGGGCCGAGGCGACGTCTCACCTCACGGATCTGATCTATGGCAGCCTGTTTGGCGAGTGCGACTGGCAAGCGTTTCTTGATGCTGTCGCCAAGACCTCTCCCGATGGCAAGGCGGCTCTGCACTACCACGATCTGACCTCTCCGGTCGCCCACGTTCCCTTCATATCCGGCTTCTCCGAGGCGGAGGTTGCCGACTTCAGTATGCACTACGCAGCGGTCAACCCGTGGATCCCGCGGATGAACATGGTGCCTGTCGGCCGAGGACTGTGTGGTGACGAAATCTTCGCGCGACGCGACCTCGTTCGGTCTGAATTCTACAACGACTGGCTGAAGCGGCAGGCGGGGTGTGAGACCAGCGTGGGTGTTTCGATCATCCGGGAGGACACCCGCTCGTTCATCCTCTCGACGGCGACATCGTGTGCCGATCCCGAAGAGAACCGTGCTGCGGCCGAGCGCTACACCCTTTTGTCCCCTCACCTGAAGCGCGCCTTCGACTTCATAAGGAGACGCGACCTTGTCGCCCCGAAAGCTCAGGGTGCAAGGGGCCTTTTCGACAGCATTGGCGCGGGCCTCCTTTATATTTGCGAACGGCGTCGCCTCCGGTGGTCCAATGAAGCTGCCGATTCGATGCTTTCCTCTGGCTATCCCATACGCACGGGTAGCGATGGCAAGATCTTGATCCGGTCGGACGCGGCGGCAGCGGCGCTCCAGGCTCTGCTAGTCCGCGGTGGCGGATATGCCTTGCCGCACACGTTTTTTATCCGAAGCGACGTCGATCAGCAAAGTTTTCGGCTCACCGTCGTCAGGCTGCAATCGAGCAGGTTCACCGAATTCCTGGAAGGACCGACAGTGGCCGTGATCGTCGAGCCTGCTCTCGCCACGATTAAAGATCGCCAGAGATCTCTTCTGGAGGATGCAAAGCTAACGGCGACAGAGATGAAGGTGGCTCTCAGTATTGCGTCTGGTAATACACCCCGGCAGACCGCGACGGCTTTTCAGATCGGCTATGAGACGGTTCGGACGCACCTGAGAAACGTCTATTCAAAGCTTGGGGTTAATTCGCAGGTTGCATTGGCGACCCTTCTACTGGGCACTTAGGTTCCGTTTCATGATCAATGCCCGTCAGCATTGATCTATTTCTCCTGAAATCCTCGCGCCGCGTCCGTCCGTAAGCTCAAAATTACGTGAGGAGACTTTCCTGTGCCAGAAGCAGGATTAGCTACCACTAATAAACTGGGGATGCTCGCTTTTCACGGGCACTGGAACGTCTTGCGCGCTGAACATCGTCTAGCCACTTACGGGAGCCTTTCTCCTGGCAAGCTTCATAATGATCAACTGGATGGTATCGACGGATACTGGCGATCCGGATTAATACGCGGACGTCTGATTGACGCCGGGCCGGGCTCTCAAATTGGCTTCCCCGGTCTTGTGTTGGATGCCGAGGCTTTCGGCATACCAGTCTCACTGTTCGAATCCCGGGAGTTGCCCGCTCACTGGTCGAGGCTGGATGCGTTTGAGGGAAGAGGCTACCGCAGAGTGGTCGCCAACGTCGATGCAGACGGAGAGTTGCTGAACGCTTTCGTTTACGTACTCGCCGAACTTCGCCCGCTCGCCCACAGATGAGTGATTTTCCTCGGCGCGAAGTCCGTCACTACCATCTGGCGTGATGCAGATGCCGCAATCCCACTCCCCCAGGTTCACTCGTTCCGGACCTCATGGCTGAACGCGAACACGTCAAGCGAACTAAGCAGGTCTGAACCTTCGTCGCGTTCCAGTGTTTGGCATCTGAGGCTGCGAAACGGCGAAGGAGAACTATCAGTGACCAAGGAAATTAATCGAGAACAGGTCTGGAATGATTTCAGGGAGGCCGTGAATATGACGCCTGCCTCGCTCGAGAAGTGGCTTAAAACCGACGAGAGCAGGGAAAACGGGTGGAAGGAGGCGGATGGCACTGAGACGATCGGACATCACTCCGGGCGCAAGATTGTAGCGATCAAGCACAAGAAGAAGACCGATCTCACGGATGACGACTACGAGCACATGCGTAAGGTTGTCGGATATGTGCATCGACATCTGAAACAGGGCGGACCTAAAGCCGACAAGGAACACTCGCCCTGGCGATATTCCCTCATGAACTGGGGACACGACCCGATGAAGGAGACCTGATGCCGCGAAGAAGCAGTCTGACTTCTAAACTTCTGTTCCAGCCTTATTCCGACCGCAGCAGGCGAACGAGACCTGCGAGGTCATACGTGTCACATGGCGCACGACCTTTCTAAGCCCCTCCCTGACGATGGGGGTTGATCGGCAAGCGTTGGGTCGGGGTGGGGGGATTTCAATTGTAGTGCCAGCAACCGACACGACCTCCGGTAATTTAGCGCTGACTAAATCTCACCTTGTGTTTGGTAGCATCGGCATTAAGGCGGCGGTATCCTAAGGCCGGTGGTGCGAAAGCGCCGCTCCGAGGCCGCCCCTCTCCAACCCATCCCGGGGCGGTCTCACCTCTTACGGCCTCAGGTCGAGCAAAGCCTTGCCGCTGCCATCCATTGCAAACGGAACCGACGCGTGCTGATGCGCCACCAGCCATCGCCCTGCCCGTTTTACGAGACCCAGGGTCTGTCGAAACCACAGGTCGACGATCGTCCCGTCAGTCTTTGTCCCCGTCATGTTGACGAGGCCGGTCCAAAAGGCCACATCCGTGCCTATTGTCAGCTTTGCGTCTTGGACATCGCCACCGATCGGACCGTCCCAAGTGTCGAACCAGGCTTGTAGGCCAGCTTCATCCTTTCCTTGATAGACGAGTGGTGGCGCAAGCGAGAATTCCACAGTGTCATCGGTGTCGAAAGACAAAGCATCCTTCACATCCTTCCCGCCAATCGCTGTCGCCCTCATCATGAGCATGGCGATAATGGCTTCTTCTTCAACGTTCAGGCTTTGCATGGTCTTCTCCTTTTCCTCCAGACCTGGTCAAAGGACGAACGAGAAGCGCCGCTTCCGACAATGTTTCGATACTTGGCCAAGAATGACAGAGCCCCATCTAAGCCGCATGAGTGTTACTGGAGAAGGAGGCAAAGTCTTTGCCAAGTCCCTGCGGCATCCTTTAGAGCTTCACGTTAGATCAGCCTAGGCTTATGCATCTGCGCTCATTCCACGCGCACCAGCAGCTTACCGAAATTCTTGCCGTCAAGCATCCCGATGAACGCGGAAGGCGCGTTTTCAAGACCGACAACGACATCCTCCCGGTATTTGATAGTCCCATTGGCAACAAGAGGACCGATCTCCTTTTCGAAGTCTTTGTAATGATCCTTCACGAACTCGGTCTGAATGAAGCCGCGGACTTGAATGCTTCTCCTCAGGATTGCCCCCATCGTACCCGGAAGCCTATCGTGATCTCCAGCACCTGCACCGTTATAGGTCGCAACCAGCCCGCATACCGGAACGCGCGCGAATTGGTTCAGCAGAGGGAGGACGGCATCCCAGACGTGACCACCGACATTTTCGAAATAGACATCGATGCCGTTCGGGCAGGCACGCTCCAAATCGGTTACGAAATCCTTCGATCGGTGGTCAACGACCGCGTCGAAGCCAAGCTCATTTCGAACGAAATCGCACTTGTCTGTACCACCAGCGATGCCGACAGCTCTTGCGCCAGCAAGCCTGGCAAGCTGACCGACCATGCTGCCGACAGGTCCTGACGCGGCGGCGACCACAACCGTCTCGCCCGACTTTGGCTGGCCGATCACTTTCATCCCACTATAGGCGGTGAATCCGGGCATTCCCAATACGCCGATAGCCGTGGTGCCCGGTGCGCCATGTGTGTCGAAGTGGTAAACTGACGAGCCAGCAAGGACCGCATGAGTGCACCAGCCGGTACGGGCTCGCACGATATCCCCTGGCCTGAAGGCCGGATCGCGTGATTGTGAGACTTCGCAGACGGTCTCACCTTCCATTACGCCGTCCACCGGCGTTGGTGCGGCATACGACTTTGCGTCGCTCATGCGTCCGCGCATGTAGGGATCGAGCGAAAGGTAAAGGATACGCAGGGTGACGTCTCCTTCCCGCGCCTCGGGAAGATCAAATTCCTCGACGCGAAAATTTTCCGCCGTGGGAGTGCCCTTTGGGCGGCTAGCAAGCACAATTCGGGTTGGACGCGTCATGTCTATCTCCTTTGGGGCAGCGGCCTGGTTCATGTAGGTTGGAATCGCGCCAAGAAAAGTGCGACTGTGTGGCAGCCCAGAGGTCCTGGGCAATGCGGCGGGTAGGCCTTCATGACCAAGCGGACAAATTTCGGAGATAAGAGATGAAGCGCACGATCAACATCGTCACACCGGATGGCAAGGTCCCTTCATGGACCTACACCCCGGATACGGGCAACTTCGTGAAGGGTGCCGTGCTCTTCTTCATGGACGCTATGGGACCTCGCCCGGCAATGGACGAGATGGCACAAAAGCTGGCCAACGCTGGCTATTTTGTATTGCTACCAGATCTATTCTATCGGTTCGGCGCATATGGCCCCTTCAGTGGCTCCTCTTTTGGCGACCCTGAATCTCGCGAGAAACTCGTCAAAATGATCGACGAAACGACGGCCGCGATGACCGTGGAGGATACAGCCACATTTATTGCCGCTCTCGAAGAGGAAGGCTACTCGGGACCGTATGGTGTCGTTGGGTATTGCATGGCTGGCCGACGCGCACTCACGGTAGCCGCCCGCTACCCTGAAAGGTTTGCGGCAGTTGCAAGCTTTCATGGTGCGGGTCTCGCGAGCAACGGGCCTGACAGCCCTCACCTCCTGGCCTCGGACATCAAGGCGCGGATCTATGTGGGGACTGCTGCAGAAGACGGCAGTTTTCCACCGGAGCAATCCACACGGTTCGTTGACGCCTTTCGAAATGCGGGCGCAGACTTTGCCCTCGAAAGCTACGTTGGCATGCAGCATGGATGGACTGTGCCTGACCGTGACGGCGTTTATGACGAAGCCGGCGCCGACAGGCATTGGCGGCGCCTGTTGCAGCTCTTCGACGAGACAATCCGTTAGTTCGAGGGATAGGTCCTTCAGCTTCGAAATCGATAAGAATATCCACCGGGCGGGCGCCGAGCGCCAAGTGGGCACCCTGATCTGCACTCAGCAGTCTACCCAACCCTGCCATGCTTCACAGATCAAGCATCCATGATAGGTCAAGGATCAACGCGTGTCCTCGTCCAAACCCCGCATCTGCCCCGCCAGATTTTCTTCTGGCCATGTTGCATTCTCGCACTCGACTCTTGAGCGAAACCATTGTTGTGTCTGCCTGGACAGGAGATGCTAATGTACTATGAGTGGAATGAAATACGGTTTCGTCGTCAGTATCTCATAAAGTTTGTTTCAGTGTGGGCTGTCGCTATAACGCTGGCTTTCCTGCCGGTCTGGTGGTTGGTGCAAAAAGCAACGTTTCCTTGATCAAGCCAGCCCCAATAACGCCATAAAAACTGACGCTTGCAGCAATATCTTCACATCGTTTCCGCGAGCCAGATGAGCGAGATACGCAAGCACGACACCGTCGGTGGGGCGGCATCGTCACCCTAGGTTGAGACGGCCTTCAAGCAATGCATGATCAGCCGTCTCCGCCATTGAAGTCTTGGGAGTGCTCATTCCACGCACAGCGCCTCGCGAACAGAGCACCACGAGCATGGTCGGGCGCCGCGAGCAAATGTCCTTCTGTCATAGAGGGCCGATAGGCTTCACCCGAGATGGTCGACGTATAGCCGAATGCTTCCGCGTGTATCAGCACACCTGCCGCATGGTCCCAGGGTTTCAGGCCCGATCCACTTACCCCAGTGGCAAACGTCTGCCTGCGCGGGCATGGCCTCCCGACCGCCGGCTATCGATCCAGTTCATCGTCGGCGTAAGGGCGACGCCGTGTACCACGATCGAAATGAGGACAATCAACAAGACCGTTGCCCAGATCGTCTCCACTGCGGCGAATTCGGCGTGTCCGGTTGCGTAGGCAAGATAGTATAGCGAGCCGAGGCCGCGGATTCCGCACACGGCTACAATCGCGCTCTCCGAGGGCGGATGACCTGAACCGAGAAGACTAAGCCATCCGATAACGGGCCGAACGACCGCAACAGCGAGGACCGCAACTACGACGACACGCCAGTCGATTGTTGCCATAAACGGTACGCTGATTGCGATCGCCCCAAGGCATACCAGCTTTGAAGCGTTTTCCATGGTTGTCTCCTTTAAGCGTCTTAGCAAAACCATGTTAGGAGCGAGAGTTCCCTGATGACCTTAGTTTGGATTCAGCTCAACATAATTACCTGTGGGTACGCTCATCGATGGACACTTTGTCACCGGAAAAGATTGCCGCTGAGCACGGTGCCGGAACCTCCTGCCATCGCGGAGGTTTGCCAAAGGTACCGTCACAAAGGAGATACAACATGAACAAGGTTTTGACAGACCCGACAACAGACGACGCACGCGCGTCGGACTCTGGAGTCGCAACGGAAAGAAGAAATGCTTTGGCACGGGACGTAAAGAAAGGGCTACACTCCGCGCTCGGAAGTGAGCCTGTAAACTCTGAGGATGGCGTCAGAAAATCCGCAGCATCGTCGGCGGTGGGGACAGTTGCTGAGGGAATGGTCGAAGATGGCGAAGGCAGTTCACCAACAGAGATTCCAAACACACGTTAGTTCAACATGAGTTCCGCTGAGTTCGGCCTGGCCGAGCTATGGGAAAAAAGCGACCGTCCCAGTCTTCGCTGGTCTTCACAACCGGGGTGATCTGCTCGAGCTTGTACGCGACCACGAAATATTTGGGGCTCGGCGTCTGTTCTCGCAGCTCGGTTGGCGTCTCGATATACCGTGAGGACAGAATTCAGCCTCGGCCGAAGCCGGAGCAATCGCTCGCAGTCACGCTGGTGCGAGTTCTGCCATCATGGACACTGCTCAATCAGAGCCCTGAGGGCGGTTAGATGATGATCATCAATTTATGAACCGGATAGCGAGCATCAGCCGGTCACCGCGAGTTGGTGGTGAGGCACGGTGATAGCAAGAAGTGTCTTGAACGAACCCGGTCCCGGCGGGCCCTTCAATGATTAGTTCGTTCTCCTTGCCGAATTGCTTGTACACGGCCTCCGGACTTGCCCTTGCGGACCCAAGCAACATTCTCAGGGGTTTCCATTTATGGGAACGCTTCATCATGACGTGCGCCCCGGAATACCGATCTGTGTCGGTAATGTAGAAGCTCGCGTAGACAAAACTGTATCCGCCAACGTCGTAATGATAATCGATGACGCCATGCTTTAGACTGCGTCTCTCCTCATCATTCATTGAAGATGCAAAACTCCAGTCCAGGATTGTTACGATTTTCCGCGGCTCGTGACCCAGATATTTCCGCACTATTGATCGCAGCATCGGATCGTCAATAACCTTTTGCACAGCGGCACACCGCTCTGGCTTGGTGATACCGCCGATCGGCATCTTTCGTCCGTCCGCTGCGACACCGTTTTCGACTTCGGAGTAGCGAAAAGTGGGACCCGTCGGATCATAAATGGCGTGAAGCGGCTGAGAAAGTGCAAAGTCCATAATCTGGTCAACCAAGCATCTTGGCAAATTAAGCCCGACGAACACTGCTTCATCGCGAATGGTTTGGACGATGTCAGGGACGACGGCGTCCGGAAACACGGTAGGCATGCTCCACCTGCCTACGGGCTTGCGCTTGAACAGTTCGACGGCACCTCTGGCGGAGCTGTAACCGACCCTGACCATACGGAATCGGCCAAGCATATACGCAAGATTTTTAGACTTTATGCGACTGATTATGCCTCCCGAAATCATGCCCCACTCCCTGTTGTTCCTCATGTATTGTTATATTCAAATACTGTAATGCTTTAATGCTTTTCTCGGCACGGCTCACGTTGTCCAATTGAAGTAATAACCACTCATCAAACTGATGATCTACGCTCGGCGGCTCTTGGAGTTCACAGGAGGCGGTTAGCAGGTGCAAACGCAGCGGTAACTCGGCCATCGTTGGCGGGTCTGCGTCAGCCTTAAACGCCTCTCGTAGGACAGCATCGCACTGCACCCTCGACAACCTTTTCAAAGGTGAGGCACAGAGCCGTTACATTGCGCTGGCGCGAGTAAGCCCCCGGAACCCTCCGCGTGAAGCAGCCAACGTGCCCGTGAACCTCGTGGCAATCAGACTTTTCGCCACCTTGGGCGGGTGCCGGATCGCTGTATTCCCCACTGCGCATTCTGCGAGTTGTAACGGTGAAAACTGAAATCGACCACATCGCCCATGGTTAGGCGTTATTGGCACTGCGAGTTCCTGAGATCCGTGCAATTTCGGCACATCGCCAGTCGATCTGGAGCCTGAAGCATCACCGTCCTGCAACTGCGCGAATTGAGAAAACTTGGCCGCGACACCGAACAAATCACCAAGTATGAACGTCCTATCGCCGAAATCGAGCACGAGACGTCCTATTACTTGAAGATGCCCGCCCGACGGTCGGCTTAGCTGAGCCGCATTGATCAGTGGTCCCTGCCAGCGCGGGGCGGGGTAATAATTTGATCGAAAGTGCTTGGCATCAACGTCAGGTCAACGCGGTATGGGGGCATTACCTGAGCGTTTCGCAAAGCATTTGGCTTCGACCGGGCTGTCAGCTTAATGGAAGTCAGGGGTCTTTTGTCGGTTCGCTTGTGTGGAGACAGCGGAGGCATTTTTGTTCTCCTTCGTCGGCTGTGTCTAATGGCAACCATGGGACGACGTGTTTGTTCCGTCGAGTTGTAGGGGGCACTGGGTCAGCTTCAAGGCTAGCTCTGGAAGCTTGGGACGCCGAACTTATCGCGTTCCTAGATAGTATCCCTCGGCAGGCGGAGCTCAAAGTTCCTCAACGCTGTTCGGCTCTCCGCATTTGCAGTCGAAGTTGTCCAAGTCCTGAGGGCTGATCATCGCGTCTTCCTGATCAACGGGTTACGACGCGCGATACATAGTACGATCCATATTCTTCGGCGAGAGCGACTGGAAAAAAGTTTCGCAAGCGTGCGTAACGGCCCGCAAGCTGGCGTTGCTGGCCAAAGGAAGACTGAAAGAGATTAGCCGAGGACGGCCTTACGGTCGAGTTCTATGAAGTGAAGGACAAGACCCCTGCCCGGCGACCGCTAGTCAACATCTACCGCAACTACGGCTCAGAGGTCGGGCATTCTGAGACCTTCGGTGACAGACGAAGGCCCGGTCCCCCAAACCTACGAAGCCTTCGCCGCTTGCGCTGGCTTCGCCTCGTGCTGCAAGTTGCATTTCCTCATACAGACAGATCCGAAGTACCGCCTTCTACGTGTAAATAATCAGTTGCCATTTTTATCGAGAGGGATGGACTGATGAAATCGAAGGACCAGAAGCAACAAGAGCCCGATATCAATTATACATTGGGAAAGCGGATCAGGACTGCTCGCAAATCTCTAGGGTTGAGCCAGACCAACATTGCGAAAGCCCTTGGAATATCATTTCAACAGGTGGGAAAGTACGAAAGCGGCCAGAACACCATGTCGGTTCCAACCTTTTTGGCAATGTGCCGCGCCGTTAATCTGAAGCCTTCTGTCCGGCTAGACGAGTATGCGCTATTGTGACCGGCTTGGAACATTATCAAGCCAGAACGGTTTGTGGTCTGATTGTCGATGGCAGGCTGCCACCGACAGTTCGGTCATTTTTGCCCAGAGCAATCGGGCTCTTCGCCGTTGGCGGGTTAGCTTCGAAGGGCTGTCGCTGCGCCGGAATATGGACAGGAGCAACAATGTTGAAACAGACGTTCTTAGTCACTACGACTGTCTCAGTCGAGGCGGAATCACCGCAGGCTGCTGCGGAGGTGGCGTCGTTCGAACTCACAAAATCTCCCCCAACAAAGTTTGACGTCGTGGATGCGAGTGGATCGACATTCCATGTCGCCCGTGAGCATCCCCAGAGGTCTGTGGACACGATTGAGAGCGAGGTCGTGCAGTATCCTGAGTTCATGGAGAATGACGCTCCTCCCGGTGCCGGCGGCTAACTTCATAGGCTGGAACAGATATGGTTGAAGGCGGCCTTTCGGGGCTAACCGCTCTACTTCGATGACTGCAGATGCGGATAAACTGGCGACGAAGTGATTAGTTTCGCAAGGTCTTGCTGTCGACGGAACATTCGATGCGGGTGGATGTTTAAACACATCGCAGTGGATGCAGTCCGAGTCCTTCCGCAGCGCTAGGCGGAGGGCGCCTCTCCTGGCTTCCAACCCTCCGCCGTTCCTATTTTTTCGATACTCCAAGATCAGCTACGCTACGCGAGTTGCTGGAATTTCGTGAGGACCTTTCGGCGACAGGCGAAGGGCGTGTCTGGCCAAAGCTGGCCCTTCGCCACCTGGAATCTTCAAGCTGATAGGAAGTTTGACTGTTGATGCTGTGGCTCAGTCCCTTGTCATCGCACCCAGGGAGGGAGTCGCGCCTTCCCAAAGTCAATGGCTCTCCGCCCTAATATCCATCGTTAACGAGCGAAGAGGGTAGCGCAGGATTGCTTGGAATGATCGTGAACTTGATCGGCGGCGAGGACATCGACCAGCCGGGCAAAAGCCTCGACAAGGTTCAGGCGAGCTTCGTATATAAAAGGTTGCCAACACCAAATGACGCGAACATTCTTTCGCGGGCGATCATGAGGATCTTCGGTATGAGATATGACTGGAAAGGCGTCCGTACTCGGCGTATTCGACGCTTCAAACTAGGGCTATCGTCTCTGATAGCTTTCGCTGTCGTGGCGCTGCCATTTGTCTGGCCCGTGGTGAACTGACCGAGTCGCTTTTCTCGAAGCCCTAGAAGCCCGCCACCACCTCGGCGGGGCTTGGCGTGTGGATAGTAACAGTCTTCTAACTACGCCACACCCGGGCCGATGGAGCGCCTTTCAATTCGGTAATCAGGTCCGAGAGTGTCGTACACCGCCAACGGCCCGCGGCGGCAATCCCGGTGTGGGAGTACATCCGGTACAGCTGATCAAACGTCAGCTTCTCCAGATACCCGTCAGGCTAAAGCGCCCGCCAGAAGCCGCGACGTGGCCGCTCGTAGTGAGCGCAGCCGGTAATAGCGCCGACCATGGAGGCAATCGCGCCACGAGGATGAGAAAGGCGATGATGATACGTTCTCCTCTACGGGTCACATCGCCCTCCTTCGTCGATCAGCCTGCAGGCGTGAAGTCGAGGTAGTTTTCCTTGCCGGGTTCGAACTGGATTGCGGCGTCGGGATTGTCGACGGTCATCCGAAGCTCGCCCAGGGTGTCGCCTTAGTGAAGCGGGCCGTTCTCGGACTGGATCTCTTCCGAATAGACGGCGTGGAAGGAGCAGGTGTTGCCTTCCTTGCCGCTGCGGCGAAACTTAGCTCTTACGGTAGGTGCGCTCACGCGTCTTCTCCTTTGTCGGTCTGGTCCCGCCGGACGCGGAACCAAAAAAAACCCGTCATTTCTGACGGGGTTGTCGAAGGAAGCTAAAACAGCTTAGCGGATGTAGAGTTGAAAGACCGACCGCGGGTAATAGTAGCCGTCGCTGTGACGACGATAACCCTGGCGGTAGTCGCGATATCCGCGATGGCCATTCCAGTAGCCGCGACGGTCGCGCCTCTGTTCATAATGATCTCTTCGGTCCCGGCGGTCATGACGATATTCGTAGCGGCGATCGTCGCGGTGGTACTGAGCAAGCTCGACACTCGAAGCGACCTGCGGATGTTCTGTAGCGACGGGAGCAGCCGAGGCCATTCCAAAGCTCGACGCTGCGATAACAGCAGCAACTACAGCAGTACCGATGCGAGAAAAACTATTCATGGTTACGGCTTTCCATTTCCGATGTTTGCGACCATGCTCTTCCGGGAATGAACGTTATGTGAACTTGCCGTTCATATTAAAACCCGCCAAGTTGAGCCGGGGGCTAGGATATTTGCCAATTAGGTCCTCCGCGCACTACCTTGGAAGGCCCCGCGCAACGTCCCCGCGCCGGAAGTCACGCGAGAACACGCCCACATCGATGACGCGGAACCGTCGGTCCTGGTCGTGATCGATGAAAGCGAAGTCAGCATGGATCACGTCAAGGCGCTGATCAGCGGCGGAGAGAACCGGGAGAGCCCCCCCCGTCGCACCGGAAATGCCACGTGGAGAAGACCGCGCTGGACTTGGCGGAGAAGGCCAAGGTTGCCGCCGTTCGTAAGAAGCACCTCGGCATCGCCGCTCCGAAGCAGGGTATCCGAAGCGCTGGCTTCCCCAAGCGACCAAAGCCCGATCGCCCGCTGCAAAAGCCAATCCGCCCGCCCAGCTTTATGCTCCCATATAGGAGACCAGACGATGAGAGAAGACAACTTCAAACTGCAGGAGCCGGAGAGTGGATTACGCTCCGGCGCCTCGAGGCGAACTTGGTTTCAGTTAGCGGCAAACCTTGGTCGTCCGCGAAACTCGCTCACCATCGCGGTAGGTAACGACCCGTTTCGTGAAGCAAGACGGGTGGCGACGATAGTCTTCACTTACCATGCGTGTTCTTCGATCATTATCCCAGCCACGGTGGTGGCCACGTTCCCAGCCGCGATGCGGGCTAGGACCGTCATCAGTGCGAATGACGACGGTGTCCGCATAGGAAGCCGCTGGGACGGCGACGATAGACGAAAAAGCGAGAGCGACAGCAAGAATGATTTTCTTCATTGGGCGTTACCTCGAGTTATTAGACCGCGGTTAAATGATTGCCTGGCCTTTGCGTTCCACAAAAAATCTCAACCCGGACTTCAGTCTGAGGAGGCATCAGACCATCGGCGCACCTGTGGAAAGCCCTGGCGGCAGAAGGGAGTCAGCGAATGACCGCGCCTCTCCCCTACATCTACGGCTGGTATCGTCAGGGCCGGACAGGCCAGCCCTGCGAGGTTCTGACCCGCACCAAGGTTATGAATAGCTGCCTCGTCCGGTTCGCGGACGGATACACGATGGTCACCAGCCGGAACGCGCTGCGCAAAGAAACAAAATGGGGTTAGCTATTCAATTCAGGAGCATCGTTTGGAAATTGGTTTGCCAAGCGGTGCAAAGCGGCAAAGTTGCCAGATTAATGCAGAGCTGACGGATTGCGCACGGCCAGTGCGACGATAGCGGCCGACGGAGGCGCAACAGCACATGAACTGATGGCAATGCTCGGTCGGTCGCGCTTGGCTATGGCGGGGGTTACACAAAGGAAGCCGACAAGCAGAAGCTCGCTAGCGGCGCATCAGAACGCTTGTCGAACAGAATGTGGGTCGCACCTAACTTTCTGGTTTGTCCCACCTAAAATAAATTCAATTACTTATAGTATGGTTTGGTGCCCCCCTGCAGGACTGCCAGTTATCCCAATTTATCGAATAAAAACAGGTGAATATGGCATGATGTGAGGGGAAATTCGATAGGATTGATTTCGTTTGGGAATTTTGCCCGGCGCCCCTCACTGCTAGACTGAGAGAATGCCCTACCAACCTCTCTACCACTGGCGCCGCACGAAGCTGTACGAGATGTCAAGCGACGTGAGAACGACGAGCCGAGCGATTCCGACTGGTAGGCTATGACAGATCTGCATTGGGAGGATACAGCCACAGGATCATAGCGCGATTAAGGGGAAGTGGCTCTGGTCAGCTGTAAGCGCGAATTTCTGCACACCTTCTGAAGAGCGGTGCTCTGATGCATGAAGTGTCCACCAAAAAACAGGTGGGTACCTAATCATGGACGATACTCCTAAACTGCAAGTGCG
>UBVW01000093.1:0-17799 GCA_900469085.1 Hyphomicrobiales bacterium
GGCGGCAACGGCGGCGGCGGCGGCAACGGCAGCAGCAACGGCACCAGCGGCGGCGGCGGCGGCAATGGCGGCAACGGCGGCGGTGGCGGCAGTGGTGTCGGCGGCGGCAACGGCGGCAGCGGCGGTAATGGCGGCAGCGGCGGCAGTGCCGGTGGCGGTTCCGGCGGCTCTGGCGGCAACGGTGGCGCCGGCGGCAGCAGCGGCAACTAAGCCCTGCTCGCACATGCCTCGGTCGGGAAGTGGCGGCGGTCTGGTAAGGCCGCGCCATTTCACCGCCGCAAACATCAAGCCCGGGCGAGGTGCCCGGGCTTTTCGAGTCTGGACGTCACGCCGTGCGTGGCGAACAGCCGGCGAAAGTAGGGCAACGTCGGGTCGGAGGGTCTCAGGTGCCGGAAAACTGGGCCGCGCGGGGTCCGGCGAGGGTCACCTGCCACGCGCTCTTGTTGTTGAAGTTCTGGCTGGCGAGAAAGGTGTATCCTGTGCTCGACCATGGCTTTACGCTGCCGGCGAGATTGTCGAGCACGTAGTCGCCCGACTTCAGGCGGGCGAGGAGCACGACGTGATTGCCGCCATTGCGGTCGATGACGACCGATATGGCGAGCTTGTTGGCGGGGAAGCCGGCATCGAGCAGGGATTTCATCTTCAGAAGCGCGTAGTCTTCGCAATCGCCCTTGTTGTTGATCGGCAGCGACCAGTATTCGGCCTTGCCCGATGTGGCGTAGTCCGTCGCGGGTCGGACGCTCGAATTCGCATCGCGGTTGATCTTCTTCAGAAGCGGCATTGCCTTATCGTCGCTGATCTCGCCACCACCGGCATTGTGGCAGAGCCAGGCATAGCGGGCGCATGCCGAGGGGAAGCCGATCGGGGCGCCGATAGACCGGGAAGCGCGCAGCGTGGAGCCGGCCGTGCTGGTATTGGGGAAAGCCATCAGCATTGTCGCCAATACTGAAATCATGAATGATATCCGCATGATCACACCTTTCGGCTCGCCGAGTAGGTACACGGCGGCATTCTATGCCGTTGAATTTGATTGAAATTTTATGCGCTACAGGTTGAAGACGTACTAACGGTTCGGCCAGTCAACGCGGCGTTCTATTAGCCTCTTCTTACCTTCCGACGGTGAGTCGGACAAGGAAATGGGGCCATGCGACGCGCATGATCTGTGGATTGTCGTATCCGCGCCTGCCGCAAACACGGAAAAGCCCGGTGCAAGACCGGGCTCTTTCGACAGGCGGATCACCGCCTTTATGTAGGCGACGTCAGAACTTGAAGCCGACGCCGACGGTCACGACATTCTGGTTGAAGTCGGTATCGACGCCCAGAAGATCCTTGCTGCCGTAATCGTTGTAGCGGTACTCAAGGCGGCCGAAGACGTTGTCGGTGAAGGCGTAATCGACACCGGCGCCGACAGTCCAGCCGGAGAATGTGGCGCTGTCGCTGCCAAGAGGCGTATCGACATGGCCGCGGGCGCCGGTCCAGCCGGCGGCGCCGTAAAGCAGGGCATGATCAAGCGCGTAGCCGACACGGGCGCGAACCGATCCCGTCGTATCGAACTTGTAGCTGTTGACGCCAACATCCTGGGAGTTCCAGTTGTAGGAGACGTCACCTTCGACACCCAGCACGATGCTGTTGTCCAGCTGCCAGTTGTAGCCGGCGAAGCCGGTGATCAGGCCGCCATTCATGCTCGACGAGCCGATGCCGGAGAAATCACCATTGCCCCACGCGCCGCCGCCCTGAAGACCGGTGTAGAAGCCCGTCCAGGTGAAGACAGGCGCCGCCTGCTCAACGGGTGCGGGCGGTGGTTCGGAGACAAGGTCGGCCGCCGAGGCTGACCCGGCAAGCATGAGTATCGCTGCTGACGCAGTAACGATGCGAACATTCATGATAGATCCCTCTCCTATGAATAAGGGTACACTTTTCACTCAGTTGTCGGGAACCGCGGTGCCCAACCGTGGATCGTTGCGTTTTCGCACGCCTAGGGCATGCCGCAGACAATGGCGCCTATGCGACCCGACGTACCAACGTCGCCACATCTCGAATGGTTCCATCACAAATGGCTAATTTTACGGCGAAAGGCCGGAGTTGTGCCTATTCGGCCGCCAGGGTCGTGCTTCTCTCGGTCAGGTAGAGGGCGATGTCGCCAGCGGCCATCGGTCGTCCGAACAAATAGCCCTGGCCGATATCGCAGCCGAGCTCGAGCAGATGGTTCAGCTGACGCGGCTCTTCGATGCCTTCGGCCGTGGTCTTGATGTTCAGGCTGACCCCTAGGGCAAGCATCGCCCGGACGATCTTTTCCTGGCGCTCGTCATCGCGGTAAGTGGCGATAAAGCTTCTGTCGATCTTGATCTTGTCGAAGCGGTAGCGGGCGAGCTGGGAGAGGCTGGAGTAGCCGGTGCCGAAATCGTCCAGCGCGATCTGCACGCCTGCATCATGGAGTTCGTCAAGGATGGCGGCGGCGCTCGCCGGATCCTGAATGAGGGCGTTCTCGGTGATCTCGATCTCGAGCCGGTGGGCGGGAAGGGTGTTGATCGTCAGCGCCTTGAAGATGCGCGCCGTCAGCAGGCGGTCCTCCATCTGCACCGGCGAGACGTTGAACGAGAGCGTGATGTGATCATCCCACTCAAGCGCATCGCTACAGGCCTGGCTGAGCAGATCCTCAAACAAGACCGTGATCAACCCGGTCTCCTCGGCGATGCCGATGAAGACCGAAGGCGGAATGCTGTTTCCCTCGTCGTCGGTCCAGCGTGCCAGTGCCTCGAAGCCGCAGACCTCGTCGGTCTTCAGGTCGATCAGCGGCTGGTAGAACGGACGGATCGCCTTGCTCTTGATCGCGACGCGCAGCTTGGCCTCCAGCGAGGCGCGCAGCGCGACCTTGTCGCGCATCGAGGCTTGAAAGGCGAGATAGTTGTTCGGCCCGCGCGACTTGGCCTCGTACATGGCCAGGTCGGCCCGGTGAGCGGTATCTTCCAGCCGCTCGCCCGGTTGCCAGCGGTCATAGCCGACACTGGCGCCGACTTCGACGGCAAAGCCGTTGATGTGGATCGGGCGGGTGACGGCCTGGATCAGCAGTCGCGACAGGCGCTCCTCGTGCTGCGACGACAGGCCGGTCGCGACGATTATGAATTCGTCGCCGCCGAAACGATAGACGGAATCGGCGCTGCCGATGGCGCAGATCCGCTTGGAGACCTCGACCAGAAGCGCATCGCCGCCATTGTGGCCGATCAGGTCGTTGACCTTCTTGAAGCCATCGAGATCGACGCAGAAGATGCTGACGTTGCGCTCCCATTCGTCGCTGTACTCGTCGATCTGCGCGCGCCGATGCAGGAGCACGGCGCGCTCGAAGGCATAGCGGTTGGGCAGCTTGGTCAGGTGGTCGTGCGTTGCCGTCCAGTCGGCCTTGGCTTCCGCCTTGGCGCGCAGGTCCATTTCCTTGCGAAGATCGGTGATGCGCAGGACGGAATAGATGAAGCTCATCGTGCCGGCAACGGCGAGCGCCAGCACCAGCTTGTCGGCGCCATAGCTATCGAATTGCTGGACGAACAGGGCAAGCATGTCGCCAAATTCCAGCGCCGCCCCCACGACCCACAAGGCCGCTCCAAGCGCCATGAGGGACAGCCACTGCCGTCCGGCTCTGCTCCGGAAAAATGCCGGCATGCTCCCCACTCCATCTCCACCTTGGCGAGATATAGCACGGAAGTCTAAAATATCCGTTGAAACTAGGGGGTGATTTCTAGTTATCCCCGCCTACTCATAGGCGTATCTGTATCTGATAAAATACAGGAAAGGAAACGGGCGAACATCGTCGTTCGCCCGCTATTCGCATGCGTCACAGGTGCATCAGCATGGATACGGCAACGGTCAGGCACAGAAAGATCGCGCCGCCCGTAAACCGCATGAGGCGCGTGCGTCTGAGCCGCGCCCCGTTCCAGTCGTAAGACATGGTCAGGCCTCCTTTTACGAAGGATTATCACCTGGAAATGCCAGGCGATCTAGCTTTTGCGCAATTGGCTTGCGCAAGGCTTATCTAAATTTGTGGATGTGAAACTATCGAGACTACACGCGATCGAAGCGCAGCGACCAGCGAGCGCCGTTGCTGGTCATCCTGATGGCTGAAAGCGGTTCCACATCGATATGCCAGAAAGAGGCGAGCGGTGCTCCAAGCGCGATCAGGACCGCGACGCGGATGGTGGGGGCGTGGCTGATTGCGATCGTGTGGCCGCCGAGCGCGGAGTGCGCTTGCATCCAGGGCGCGACGCGGTCGCGAAGGGCATGGATGCTTTCGCCGCCGTGCGGGGCCGCGTCGGTGTCCGTCAGCCATGCCGACAAAGCGTCGGGTTCGCTTTCCTGCAGCGCCATGATCGCCTGGCCCGCCCATCGGCCGTAATCGCAATCCGCCAACGCCGGCGCGACGTCGGCGTCGAGCTTAAGCGCATCGGCGGTCTGGCGGGCGCGCAGCGCCGGGCTGGTGAAGATGCGGTCGGCGCGTGGCATGCCGGGCGCCAGCGCCCGGGCTTGCGTCATCGCCTTGTCCTCCAGCGCCTCGTCGAGCGGGAAGCGGGCCTGGCGATTGGCGTCCGTCACGCCGTGGCAGATGAAGGTGACACGCGTCATCACGCTGGTTTTTCTCCTCATCGTGCGAGCCATGGCTATCCTTGTGTGACAGCGCGTTGACAGTCCGATCGCGGCAGCTATAACGTTGATCTCGTAGGTTTGGAAGCCGGTGAAATTCCGGTGCGGTCGCGCCACTGTGATCAGGATGAGGATACCTCAGACTGGAAGTCAGACCCTACCCACGAACATTCTCGACTGAACGCGTTATTCCAGGAGGAATTCATGTCTCATACCACGCTCGCGCCCACCTCGGTGGCTGCTCCCATCCCCGTCGGCGATATCCTGCCATGGGCCATTTTCGGTGGTCTGCTGATGCTGATCGCCATCTATTTCGTCGGCACCGAAGAGGGCGCGATGGCGCTGTTCAACGGCATGTACGTGCACGAATTCGTGCATGACGGCCGACACCTGCTCGGCTTTCCCTGCCACTAAGGGAGTTTGAGACATGGTTGGAAAACTTTTGCTTCGCGGCATGCTGGCGGGCCTGATCGCTGGCGTCCTGGTGTTTGCCTTTGCCCATACGTTCGGCGAGCCGCTCGTCGATCAGGCGATCGGTTTCGAAGAGGCGGCCGCACAGGCGGCCGGCGAAGCCGCCGAGCCGGAACTGGTGAGCCGCGCCACGCAGGCGGGCATCGGTCTGTTCACCGGCGTGATGGCCTATGCGATTGCCGTCGGCGGCATTTTCGCGCTCATCTTCGCTTTCGTGCAGGGCCGCGTCAGCAGCCTCAGCGCACGGGGGACCTCGGCCGTGATTGCGGCGGCAGCCTTCGTTGCCGTCGTCATCGTGCCCAACATCAAGTATCCCGCCAATCCGCCCGCGGTCGGCAATCCGGATACGATCGGGGTCAGAACCGAACTGTTCTTCCTGATGATCGTGGTGTCGATCGCCGCGCTGATTGCCGCGATCTCGCTGGCCCGGCGACTGGCGCCCCGGTTCGGCGCGTGGAACGGTGCGATCGCGGCCGGATTTGCCTACGTGCTCTTCATCGGCGTCGTGCAGTATCTTCTGCCTGTCATCAATGAAGTGCCTGAGAATTACTCGGCGATGGTGCTTTGGCGGTTCCGCACTACGTCCATCGGCATGCATGCGATTCTATGGACGGTGATCGGGCTGGCATTCGGCGCGCTTGCCGAACGCAAGCTTGCGGTTGGCTCGACCGTTCGCCGGCCGACTGCGCCGGCTCTTCACTGACGAAAAGGAAAGCCCCGGTTCGGCCGGGGCTTTTGCCCGACATGATCTCTCGATCCGCCCGTGTCTTACTGTGCCTCATCCTGCCGCTGCTTGCCGCCGGTGGGGATGCGCTTGCGCACCAGCGCAGTTCGGAAGGCCCGCACACCGGCCTTGCCATTCCCGAGATTTCGCATGGCGAAATGATCGTCATGGCCGAGCATCGGGCCGCCATCATCGATCTCGCGTCACGCGCCACCGATACCGACGAGCCGTTTCGCCGCGTGCTGAACTATGCCGCGATCCAGTATGCCTATTGCTTCTGGGGCAAGATGCCCGGCGGCGTGACGGATGAGGCAAGCCCCTTCAACGAATGCTCGCATGCCTATCTGGCTGCCACCAAGGCGGTGCTGCTGAAGCTGCGCGACATGCCGCGCGAAGCGGAGACGGCGGCAGCGATCGTCTCCGAGGTCGACGTGGCCATGGTCCGGCGCGGATTGTCGCTGATCACTTGCGCGTTCAGCGGCGAGGCGTTCAACACGGCCGATGTGATCCGCCCGCATTGGGCAGAGATCCCGACCCACCCCGCCAGCATGGCCTCGCTGACCGGCCTGGCGGCTCTCTGCTTTCTGATCGTGATGGCGTGCCGGCGGCTGCTCGGCGCAAAATCACCGGACCAAGGCTAGTTCCGGTCGCTCTCGCGGTGCAGGTGCATGGCCACCAGCATGGCGGTGAGGTGCACCGTGTTCTTCGCGCCGTAGCGCTCCTTCATCCGCTCGAGCCTGTGTTCGACCGTTCGGTGGGAGATGCCGAGCTCGTTGGCGATCTGCTTGGCGGTCGCGCCCTCGGCCAACAGCTGGACGACAGCCTCGTCGGTGAGGTCGAGCTTGGCCTGCTGCTCCGGCGCGTTGAACATGAAACGGCCATTGGTGACGGTCAGAAGCCAGGCCGGCTTGGTCTCGGTCGTCTTTTGCGGCAGGATCAAGCGCTCATAGGCGATGTTGACGCCGAGCAGCGTGGTCTTGACCATCTCCATCGACGGCTTTTGCGAGGCGATCACCTCGCGGTAACGGGGAATGACCGCCGTCTCCATGTAGCTGCGGTCCTTGAAGTCGCCGATGCGCTGGTTTGCGAAGAGCTTGTTGATGTTGAGGATGCGGGAGGCGAAGCCGGAGGGCCGGACGACCTGCAACTGCCAGTCCAGCGGATCCTCGCCGTCGAGCACAATGATCGTCAGGCGCATCTTGATCGTCAGAAGATCGACCGCATCGCGATAGACGGCCTCGGGCGGCCCCGGCCGATGCGGCGACGTGCTCAGCCAGGCGTCCAGAAGCTTCTGCGTGACGGTGTGAAACGTAGTGTCCTTGCTCATCAACTCAGGCGTGAAATATCCGACAAATTATCCAAGCAACCCAGGATGGGCTCATGCTGCGCGTCATCATGCGGCCAACTTACACCAACGGATTCATTTGAACAGAATATTCAATGTAGAGGCGAGTAAATCTTCGTATCGAACCAAAGGGAATGCGCGTTAAACGCGTTTGGCTCGGGATCGACTGCCGCGGCCCGCAGACGCCGATCGATCAATCGTCGGCATAGCGCTGTTCGCGCCAGGGATCGCCATACATGCTGTAGCCGTTGCGCTCCCAGAAACCGGCCGCATCCGCCGGCATGATGTCGATGCGGCGCAGCCACTTGGCGCTCTTCCACAGATAGAGATGCGGCACGATCAGCCGCATCGGTCCGCCATGCTCGCGGGTCAGCGGCAGATCCTCCCAGGAAGTGGCGAGAATGGCGTCTTCGGCGGCGAAATCGGCAAGCGGCAGGTTGGTCGTATAGCCGTCATAGCTGGTCAGCATGACATGGCTCGCTTGCGCCTTCGGCATGGCCAAGTCGAGCAGGTCGCGCGTTGCGACGCCTCGCCATTTGTTGTCGTAGCGCGACCATGTCGTGACGCAGTGGATATCGGACACCCTGGTGCTTTGCTCCAGCGCCTGAAACGCGGTCCAGCTGAGGTCAAGCGGGGTCTCGACCAGCCCGCCGACCTCCAGCCGCCACGTGTCGGTGGAGACAACAGGCTGTTCGCCGAGATCGAGCACCGGCCAGTTCTTGACGAGGTGCTGGCCGGGCGGCAGCCGGTCGGTCTCCGGCCTGCTCGTGCGGCCGGTCAGGAATTTGCCTTCGTCGGCCCAGCGGCGTTTCGAATTGGTGAGCTTGCTATCGGCGGGGATCTGGTCGTCGCTCATCGTGCGGCCTTTCGCGTTACGGGGAATTACGTCACCCAAGCCCGGTTGCTGTCAAGTTGCCGCTTCATAGCGCAAATTCGCCGCGCGTTCACAAGTGTGAGAGGTCGGCTGCAACGGCGCCGCAAGACGCACTGCGTGGTAGCGCGAAAGGTTGAATTCGCCGCTCGTTTGCCTGATAAACAACGTCCATCACGGGCGTCGCTCTGGCGCCCGATTGCATTTACAGGATCTTCAATCGCATGCCTATTGCCGCCGAGATCGAAGCCGATCTGCCGTTCCTCACCGCGCTGCGCCGCGATCTGCACGCGCATCCGGAACTCGGATTCGAGGAAGTGCGGACCAGCGACATCGTCGCCAAGCTCTTGGAAGAGGCCGGGATCAAGGTTCATCGCGGGCTCGGCGGCACAGGCGTGATCGGCACGCTGCAAGTGGGCAACGGAACGCGGACGATCGGGCTTCGCGCCGACATGGACGCGCTTGCCATGCCCGAGATGGCCGATCGGCCCTACAAATCCACCGTTCCCGGCAAGATGCATGCCTGCGGCCATGACGGGCACACGACGATGCTCATCGGCGCCGCCCGCCATCTGGCGGCTACACGCGGCTTTTCCGGCACGGTGCATTTCATCTTCCAGCCGGCCGAAGAGGGGCGCGGCGGGGCGAGGCGGATGGTGGAGGAGGGGTTGTTCGATCTGTTCCCCTGCGACGCCGTCTATGGGCTGCACAACATGCCGGGACTTGCCGTCGATGAGATGGCCGTCGTCGCCGGGCCGCAGCTGGCCTCCTCCGACAGCTGGCGGGTGACCTTCCGGGGGACAGGCACGCACGGCGCCAAGCCGCATCTCGGCCGCGACCCGATCACCGCCGCCGGCACCTTCCTCTCATCGCTGCAGACCATCGTCGGCCGCGTCGTCGATCCGCTGCAGCCGGCTGTCGTCAGCGCCTGCTCGTTGCAGGCGGGCGATCCCAAGGCGCTCAACGTCATCCCTGATATCGTCGAGATCGGTGGCACGGCGCGCGCCTATTCGCCCGAGGTCCGCGACCAGCTGGAACACGAGATCGGGCGATTGGCGCAAGGAGCGGCATTGATGTTCGGGATCGCCGCCGACTACGGTTTCGAACGGCGCATTCCACCTGTCATAAACGATGCGGATGCAACGGAGCGGGCGCTTGGGGCTGCCAACGATGTGTTCGGCGAGAAGGTCGTGACGCACTTCCCGCCCTCGACGGCGGGAGATGACTTCGCCTTCTTCGGGCAGCAAGCGCCGGGGTGCTACGTCTGGTTAGGAAACGGACCGGCGGTCGATGGGGCGCTGCACCACAATACGGCCTACGACTTCAACGATGCGGCGATCGGGCCGGGCGTGGCGTTCTGGACGCGGCTGGTGGAGCGGGAGTTGGCTGCGGGGTGAAGCGTATCGATTGCGGCGCGCGCAATCCTTCATGACGCGGCAAGCGGGCAAATTTTATGTCGCGCACAACAAATATCGGTTGGAAATCAGCATGTTGGTCGAAACCATCGTTCGCATTCATCCCCGTCATCCGGTGTCGCGACACAATAGCCACGTCATCGGACAGGGAGCCGGGTTCGCGAACCGGTCGCACCAGGGTTAGCATCCGGCGTTCGGTGATGGTCGCCACAGGTGGATCGACGGCTGTCAGGGCCCGATATCCATCCGGCAAGGAAAGGCCGAGAGACGCTCCTGTCGGCCCGGACGACCCGGAAACCTGGACGTGATCGGGCAGGTGGAAACGCCTGATACCCATACCACTCTCTACAATGCCGCCTGCCCATTCCCATTTTTAGCCGACCGTCGCCGGGCCTTGCTCGGGCGCGGGGTTTTGTGGTGTGCGGATTGCGGGAGTCGCACCGTTTGCGCCCGTGGCCCCCTCATCGCCTCGCTGTCGCTCCGGCACTTCTCCCCGCTGGGGCGAAGGGGCTGGGCGCACCGGCGCGCCCAATCGTGACGTCCTTTTCGCAAACGAGAAAGATCTGGGCGAGTGGCCACCACGAGTCTCTTCTCCCCAGCGGGGAGAAGAGACTCGTGGTGGCAGGCGGATGAGGGGGCTACGCGGCACGCCGCCAACCACCCCTAACACCCTCTACAACACCTCAATCACCGGCGTCTCCATCACCCGTCCCGTCAACACATCGGCAATGCCGCGATCGGTCTGGTGGGGGCCGATATTGCAGGCGAGCGTGGCGCCGAAGCAGGCCTTAAAGACCAGATAGGGCGGCCGCCAGTCGACGACGTCTTCCATGGCGCGGCGGATGGCGCGGAAGGTTTCAGCGGTTTCTTCAAGCGGAGCCTCGCTGACGAGGCCGGAGAGCGGCAGCGGCAGCAGCACCTTGATCTCGCCATCCTGCACCACCGACATGCCGCCGCCGGCCGCGATCACGGCGTTGGCGGCGATGGTCATGTCCTGGACGTTGCCGCCGAAGAGGGTGAGGTTGTGGCTGTCATGCGAAACCGTGGTGCAGAAGGCGCCGCGCCATGTGCCCCAACCGGTGAGGAAGCCGATGCGCGGGCGGCTGTCGACCTTGCCGTGACGGTGAACGACCGAGATCATCGCGCTGCCCTCGGGCGGCACGACGTAACCATCGACGACAGCGGTCTCGGCTTGCGCCCACTGAGTGAAGCGCGGGCGGTCGATGGTGGCGACGCGCACGCGGCTGCCCGTGGAGGGTATGCGGAAGTCGTTCTCGGTCAGTGCCGAAAGCTTGACGGAGTGCTGCAGCGGCGCGCTGTCTAGGGCGGGCAGGTCGATCGCCATCTTGCCGTCGCGGGAAACGAGGCGGCCGTTGGCGAAGACGGCCGATGTCTCGAACTCGGTGAAATCCTTGAACAGCACGATATCGGCGCGGCGGCCGGCGGCGATGAGGCCGAGGTCGGGACGCTTTAGGCGCTGGGCGGCGTTGAAGGTCGCGGCGCGCAGCGCCCATTCGGGCTTCATGCCGTAGCTCACCAGGCGGCGCACGACGTCGTCAAGGCCGCCGCAATGGTAGAGCTCGTCGGGGAAGACGTCGTCGGTGCAGAGCGTCACGGTGGAGGGCAGGTGGCCGAGACCGTTCAGCGCCGCCACGAATTCGCGCAGCAGGTGATCGTGCGAGCCGCGAAGCTCGATCGTCAGGCCGGCGGCGAGCTTGCGCAGGAGATCGTCGGCCGAGGTAAGCTCGTGGTCGGAGGTGACGCCCGCCGCCATGAAGGCGTTGAGATCGCTGCCCTCCAGTCCGCGCGCGTGGCCGCAGACCAGCTTGCCGGACAACAGGCCGGCATTGACGATACCGGTCATGCGGGTATCGCCTTCGATGACCCCCCGCATGTTCATGACTTCGGCGACGCCGCCGATCTCGGGCCGGCGGAGCAGCTCTGCTATGACGGAGGCGTCGAAATCCGCACCCGCGACCTCAAGGCCGGGCGCGGAGGGGACGCAGGAGGGGGCAAGCAGGATGGTGCGCAGCGGCAGGCCGCGCGTTGCCTCGATCGACCAGCGCACGCCATCGATGCCGTGGACATTGCCGAATTCGTGCGGGTCCCAGACGACAGTCGTGACGCCACGCGGCAAAACGGCAGCGGCATAGGCCGATGGCGTGACCATCGAGCTTTCGATGTGCATGTGGGTGTCGATCAGGCCGGGTGCGATGATGCTGCCACGGGCGTCGATCGTTTCCTTGGCGTCGGCGCGGCTCTGCGGTGCGTGGACGCTTGCGATCAGCGGGCCGACCAGGCCGATATCGGCGTCGCGGATCAGGCCGGTGACGACGTCGAGCAGCTGGCCGCCCATGATCAGCACATCGAAGGGTGCATCGCCGCGTGCGGCGGCGACGGCGCGGGCGCGCAGTTTGGGGTCGCTGAGATCCATGGGTTCCAGAGCGTTCATCTGGCAGCCTCCCGTTGGAGGGCGCCGAGGATGATGGTGCGGGCGGCGTCGCTGTCGATCTCGACGGCGTATTCGGCGTTCGGCTTGGCGCGGGCGGCGCGGGTCTCGACCACTGTCCGGCCACGCGTCAGGCTGCCCTGAAGCTCGACGTCGATACGGGCTGTGGTGAACGTGACGATCTCGGGGTGGGCGAAGGCGACGGCGGCACAGGGATCGTAGATCGCCATGCCCAAGCGGCCACGGCTGGTGCCGATGCCGATATAGCCGTCGAGGAAATCGGCCAGCGTCTCGGCATTGGGGCCGCCGGCCTTGCGGATCGGGGCGACGTCGTCAGGGACGGCGATGACCTTGCGGCAGAGGTCGAGATCGACCATGCGCAGCGGCAGGCCGGAGGCGATGACGATCGCCAGCGCTTCGGGGTCGGCAAGCGCGTTGAACTCTGCGGATGCCGTGTGGTTGCCAGCCGTGACGCCGCCGCCCATCCAGGTGAGCTCGGTGATGCGGGCGGCGAGATCGGGGCGGGCGAGTGCCAAGGCTGCGATGTTCGTCAGCGGGCCGAGCGCGAGGATGCGGTGCGGACCGTCCTGCTCGAGCCAGCCGCAGAGCGCGGTGAAGGCGTCGCTGTCGGGCAGGGAGGAGGCGTCGGGCAGCGTCTTGCCCGATGTCGGGATGCCCGTTTCGCCGAGGATCGCCTGGGCTGTTTCGATCTCGCCCAGCACGGCTGAGGCGCGGCCGGAGTGGATCGGGAAGGTCCAGCCGAACGCCATTGCGGCGCCGGCGGCGTTTATGCGCACCTGCGGCAGCGGCGTGTTGCCGAAGACCAGCGAGATGCCCGCGATGTCGAGCTTGGCATGCGCCACGACCAGAATGGCGGCGATGTCGTCGAAGCCCATGTCGGTGTCGATCCAGACGCCCATGATATTACCTGTAGCGAGAGAGTGGGGCAGCGGCCGCAAGCGGCAGATCGAAAGCAAGCGTGGCGCCGATCGCGTGGCTCGGCTCGGCGGCGTCGACCTCGGCCTTGATCGGGCCGAGCGGCGTGTCGAGCAGATATTCCCTGACGTTTCCGGCAAACGAGGTGCCGCGCACGGTGCCTTGGAAAGGACCTGAACCAAGGATCACCATGCGCGGACGCCAGGCCAGGCCTTTGGCGGCCTGTGGCGCTGGAGCGGAAAGCTCGACGAGTGAGTTGGATGTCGCGAGCTTGCCGTTTTCCAGCGCAAAGACGTTTTCGAAGCCGACGAAATCGGCGACGAAGGCCGAGACGGGCTTGTTGTAGATGTCTTCCGGCGTGCCGATCTGTTCGATGCCGCCATCAAGCATCACGACGATCCGGTCGGCGAGCGCCAGCGCCTCGATCTGGTCGTGGGTGACGAAGATCATGGTGACGCCGGTTTCCTGCTGGACGCGCTGCAGCTCGGCGCGCATCTCAAGCCGCAGGCGGGCGTCGAGGTTGGAGAGCGGCTCGTCGAGGAGCAGCACCTTCGGTTCCATCACCATCGAGCGGGCAAGCGCCACGCGCTGCTGCTGGCCGCCGGAAAGTTCGCCCGGCTTGCGCGCGGCGAAGTTGGCGAGGCCGACGGACTTGATGCCCGCTGTCACCTTGCTGTCGAGATCCTGGCCGCTGACGCCCTTGAGGCGCAGCCCGAAGGCGACGTTTTCGTAGACGGTCAGATGCGGGAACAGCGCGTAGGACTGGAAGACCAGGCCGACATTGCGTTTGTTGGCGGAGACGCGGGTGATATCGGCGCCATCGAGCGTGATGCGGCCGGAACTCGGGTTCAGCAGGCCCGCGATGGAGCGCATCGTCGTGGTCTTGCCGCAGCCCGACGGGCCGAGGAGGGCGACGAGTTCGCCTTTCCTGATCGTGAGATCGAGATCCTTCACCGCGACCGTATCGCCGTAGGCAAGCGTCAGCTTGTCGAGTTGCAGATAGGTGTCAGACATAGCGAGAGAACCCCAGGAAGCGTTCGGCAAGGAAGACGATGCCGATGGACAGGAAGGCGAGCAGCGCCGAGAGGGCGGCGATCGACGGGTCGTAGGTGGTTTCCATGTAGCCCAGCATGTCGATCGGCAGCGTGCGGACGCCGGGACCGGAGAGGAAGAGCGAGACGGGAACCTGGTTGAAGCTGGTGACGAAGCCGAGGATGAAGGCGGCGAGAATGCCGCCGCGGATGTTCGGCATCACCACGCGGAAGAAGGCGCCTGTTCGCGACGAGCCGAGCAGGACGGCTGCTTCCTCGATATCGGAGCGCAGGTTGTTGAGGCTGGCGGAGACGACGCGTACGGCATAGGGCAGCACAAGCGCCGTGTGGGCGAAAAACAGCGCCAGCGTGATGTTGAAGCCGAAGGGCACGACGAGATAGCGCAGCAGCGCCAGGCCGACGATGATACCGGGCACGATGATCGGCAGCGAGACGATGGTGCGCACCGTCTCCGCGCCCGGCAGCTTGTAGCGCGACAGCGCGTAGGCGGCGGGGATGCCGAGGATCAGCGCCGCCAGCGTGCCGCCGACGGCAAGCAGCATCGACATGGCGAAGCTGTCGCGGAAGCTGTCGATGGTGAAGACCTTGAAGACCCATTTGAACGACAGGCCCTGCGGCGGGAAGGCCAGCGTATCGCCTGCCGACAGCGAGGCGGCGATGATGATGAAGAAGGGGCCGATCAGGAAGATCAGGAGCAGGCCGAGCACCAGCGGCGAGAGGATGCGTGATGTCATCGCTTGTTCCTCCCCGTTGTGTTTCGGGCGGTTGCCAGCCGTTTCAGCAGGATGTTGGCGGCGAAGCTCATGACGATCAGCATGAAGGCGATGACGCTGGCGGCGACGAAGTCGTTGGCGACCGACACCTGCTGGTAGAGCAGGGTTTCGAGCATCAGCACCTTGGAGCCGCCGAGTACGGCGGGGGTGATGTAGGCGGTGAGCGAGCCGGTAAAGACGAGCGTGCCACCGACGACGAGGCCCTCGCGGGTCAAGGGCAGGATCACCTTCCAGAACACCTGGAACCAGTTGGCGCCGAGCACGCGAGCGGCGGGGATGGCATCCTTCGGCATGTTTTCGAGTGCGCTGATCAGGGACAGGATCATCAGCGGCAGGAAGAGCTGCAGCAGGCCGATGAAGACGGCGGTCTCGGTGAAGAGCAGGCGCAGCGGGCTGTCGCTGAGGCCGAGCCCCTGGATTGCCTGGTTGACGATGCCGGTGCGGCCGAGGATGACGATCCAGGCATAGGTGCGTGCAACAGGCGAGATCATCAGCGGCAGGGTGACGAGGCCGATCATCCGGCCCTTGCCCTTCGGCGGCAGGTTGACGATGGCGAAGGCCGCGGCATAACCGATGACGGCGGAGACGGCGGTCACTTCGAGGCCGAGCTTGAAGGTGCGCAGGAAGACCGTGCGGTTCAGCGATTGCGAGAAAAAGCCGGTATAGGCGCTGAGCGTCCAGCTGCCGTCGATGTGGAAACCTTCGGAGAGAAGGATGACGACGGGCAGCAGGAAGACCAGCGCGGCGAACAGGGCCGCGGGCAGGGCAAGCGCCAGGGCTTCCGTGCGGTTTTGAAACATGAGGCGTCTTTCAGAGCAATCGCATAGGGCGGCGCCGGCCGGGGCCGGAGCCGTTCTGTTGGTGACTGGCCGTTACTGGCCGACCGTGTCGTTCCAATCCTTCAGCCAGCCGGCGCGGTTGTCGAGGGCTGCGGCCGACGGGATGAGCTTGAGGTTCTTCACCGTGTCTTCGCCGTAGGTGAGGTTGCCCGCGGCTTCGTCGGAGACCTTCACCTCCTTGTTGGCCGGGCTGTCGACCAGCTTTTCGGCGAGCTTGGTCTGGATCTCGGTGGAGAGCCAGAAATCCATGAACTGCAGCGCAAGATCGTGGTTCTTCGAGCCCTTTGTCGTGACCATGACGTTCATGCCGCCGGTCTGGCCTTCCTTCGGGGTGGCCCAGGCCACCGGTACGTCGAGCTTGGTGAAGCCTGCCCAGGAGAAGCGGCCGATCGGGGCGGCCCAGATTTCCTCCTGCTGCATCAGCTGCACCAGCTGCGAGGACTTCTCATAGAAAGTGACGATGTCGTCCTTCTTTCCGCCGATGGCTGCGATCGGCGCCTTCAGGTCCGGCGTATCCTTTCCGAGCGCGAGGCCAAGCATGTAGAGCGCCGGCGGGCCCTGGTTGGTGGTGACATTCGGGAAGGCGACGTGCCCGACATATTCCGGCTTCAGCAGGTCGGCCCAGCTGTCGATCTTCATCTTGTCGGAGCGGTAGGCGATCGAGGTGGCGTAGAAGGTGTAGCCGACGCTCATGCCGTCGCCGTTCGGATCCTTGGCGAGATCGTAGAGCTTGCCGAAATTGGTGAGCTTCGAGGTGTCGATCTTGTCGATCAGGCCCTTGCGTGTGGCCGATAGCGCATCGGCCATGGAGACGACGGCCATATCGACGACGGGGTTCGCCTTGTTGGCCTCCATCTTCGCCAGGCGCTCGACGCTGTTGCCGGTTTCGACCACCAGCTTGCAGCCGCACTTGGCTTCGAAGGGGTCGTAGACGATCGACTTGAAATCATCCTGCGCGAAGGCATAGACCGAGATGGTGAGCGTCTTTTCCTGAGCGCTGGCGGCGACCGGCGTCAGGGCAAGAAGGGCCGCCGAGGCGATGAGGGCATGCTTCATGTCAGGAGTTCTCCGTCTGAGAGGCTCGTTTGGCTGGGTCCACTGTGGTTGGACCGCCATTGGTTGGATCGACTGGACCGGATGATTGGCGAACGATCAGCTGCATGGGCACCCGATCTGTGTCGGCGCTGACGAGCACGCCTTCGCGGCTGCCGCTGGCCTGTATGGTTTTCAGGAGCGACGAGATGGCGACATCGGCAATCGTCGCCATGTCCATCGCCACCGTCGTCAGGCTTGGGGTAATGACAGGGGAAAAGATCAGGTCGTCGAAGCCGGTGACGCTGGCCATGTCAGGAACAACGATGCCGTCGCGCTGCAGTTCGGTCAGCGCCCTTAGCGCCTGCAGGTCGGACAGCGCGGCAAAGGCGGTGTAGCCTTCGCGGACCTTTTCGGCGAGGCCGAGCGTGCAGCCCATGCCGCTCTCGCGCTCGAGCCGCTCGACCCAAAGGGTGGAGGAATGCATGTCGGGGCGCAGTCCGGAGCGGATGCCGCCGACACGATCGTTCTGGACGTTGGATTCAGGATTGTTGCCGATCACGAGGATGCGCTTGTGGCCGAGCTCGGCGAGGTGGTTCGCAATATCGCGGCCACCCTGCCAGTGGTCGGCGGCGACCGTGTTTCCTGGTGTCGAGGCGGTGTCGATGACAGCGACCGGACAGCTGGCTGCCGAGATGCGGGTCGCGCGGCGCGGTACGATGACAAGGCCCTCGACGCCGCGCTCGACCAGCCGGTTGATGGCCTCGGTCTGTGCGGTGATGTTGCCGCGCGAGTCGGCGATGAGGACGCCGTAGCCGGCGGATGTTGCGGCGAATTCGATTGCCTGCGCGAGCTTCGGGAAGAGCGGATTGGCGATGTCGGGCAGCACCAGGCCGATGACGCCGCTGCGGCCGGTGCGCAGCGCCCGCGCCGCCTGGCTCGGGACATAGCCCATTTCGGCCGCGTGTTCGCGAATCCGCTCGGCAAGCTGTTCGGAAACGCGGCCCTTGCCTGAAAGCGCGTTCGACACCGTCGCGACGGAGACGCCAAGCGACGTTGCGATCCTGCTCAGATTTGGTCCCTGTCGGGCTGGAGGCATGATATTCGACGGATTGGATTAATCGTTTAACCAATGCGTACATGACGACGTCAGCGTTGTCGAATCCAATCTTGCGCCGCTTTGCGATTTTCCGCAATCGCGCGCAGGCCAGAAACAAAAAAAGCCCCGGCGAACCGGGGCTTCTGTCAATTCCTGTGGTCTCA